>NZ_MUNS01000004.1 GCF_002002705.1 Polaromonas sp. C04
CCTTGCTGCCCTGGCGCATCGCGCTTCCCAGCACCTGAACGCGCAGCCCGGCGCCGCAACCCCCCGCCGGCAACACTCAGCACATCAGCACCACGCGCGCAAGGGGCGTGGTTAGTCGACCGCTTACCATTCAACGTCCTCGTCACACCGACACCGACTGGCTCGCCAAAGTACCGATCGGACCATACGTTGATGCGTTCAAGCAGCATCTGGCCGAGCGCGGATATGCTGCACACACCTTTGCCAGCTATGTCGTTGGCATTACGCACTTCGCGCGATGGGCGCGCACCAAACGGCTGCGCTTGAACAGGGTCGACGAGGCATCAATCGCTGATTTCTTGACGACCACTTACCGAACTGCCAATGCGTCGCTCCGGTGCGTCACGACCGGGGAGATCACAGCGCGGCACTCGGTCACCTGCTTGTGGTGCTACGGTCTCTGGGCGTCATCCCACCGGTGACGCTCCGTGCGACGGCGGTGGATGAGGAACTGCGCTGTTACGACGAGTACCTGGAGCATGCGCGCGGCCTGGCGCCAAAGACCCGCAACGTGGCGCTACGCATCATTGGACGCCTGCTGACCTCGCGTTTTGGCAGCGACGCCATCGACATCGCCGCGATCAAGCCCCAGCAGGTTCGGCGCTTCTTTTCCAAAGAAGCCGTCCGTTAACGGTATAACAAGCTCGATCAGCGAAAGGGTCTCCTGCGCGCGTCTTTCATCAGGGTCCGCAGTCCAAGGCTGGCTGCAAGATGACCGGTTGTAGTTTCTCCAGTCCGCACCCTTTACCTGAATTCAGCGCACCTCGCACTGTATCGGTGGCCTCCAAATTAAGTATCCCTTGACGAATCGCGCAGCGATTCATCAAGGCCTGAAATTGGTTGACAAATGGGGAAACCCTTGTAGTAGCCCTAATGTTCAATTGAGCAAGGGACTTTGCCATCCGTGAATCCTCAATCAGAATATGAGACGTTGAGCATAGCGCAGAGCAATTGCCCAAGGGAGCAGTAAGATTGGCAAGGCGTGAACCACACACGACGGTTAGTCTGAGGGATTGTTGATCTGCCAGTGAGCTCATTTTGTGACGCACTACCTGTACAGAAAAACGAGCCTTCACCAAAACCGGAAAACAATTACGGATGGTTCTCTGGGCTGCCAGCCAGTTTCTTTCCTGCTGGATCGGACTTACATAGGCCAGTGTCGAATGCTGCCTTGCTGGATGTAGCCACAGGCCTGAGGTTCTAGGCAACAGGTGGGCTTGGCGTCCGGCCTGTGGCCGGGTTGTCATGGCGCGCGGTAATGGCCGATCAACATCTCAAGCAAGGCCTGGATATAACCGGGCAGGGCGTTCCGGTCGCGCACCAGGATGTAGCGCTCGCGCACGCTCCAGTCGTCGGTGAGTGCTATCAGCGCGAGGTCCATGGCCTCGCGGTTGCGCTGCGCGGCCGACTCGGGCACGATGCCCACCCCCACACCGCTGCCGATCATGCGACACATGGCGTCAAAGCTATTGAGCTGGATGCGCAGCTTGAGCGGCTTGCCAAGTGACGCTGTCACTTGTGCCAGAAACGTCATTAAGGTGCTGCCGTGGTGCATCCCCACGGTGTCCTCGTCCAGAATCTCGGCGAACGCAACGCGTTTGCGCCGCGCCAGACGGTGCTGGCGCGAGGTCACCAGCATCAGCCGGTCGGTGCTGAAGTGGATGGCCTGCAGCCCCAGCGTGTCGACCTGGCCCG
>NZ_MUNS01000003.1 GCF_002002705.1 Polaromonas sp. C04
TGATCTTGCCCCCGAAAAACGCACTCCATAGCTGATGGTTAAATTCAGCAATTGGAGATGAGAGATGAGCAAGAGGAAAGACGGGCAAGCCCGTGGCAAGTACACGCTGGAATTCAAGCTGGAGGCGGTGCGACTGGTCAAAGGCGGGCAGGCGGTGCCGGTGACGGCCAAGGTGCTGGGCATGCCGGTGCAGACGCTGGGCAACTGGGTGCGGCTCAGTGAGAGAGGGCAACTCAAAGGGGCCGGCGACAAGCCGGTGTCGCCAGAGCAAATGGAGCTGGCGCGCCTGCGTGCCGAGTTGGCCCGGGTGAAGATGGAGCGCGACATCTTAAAAAAAGCGACGGCGTACTTCGCCAAGGAATCGCTGTGAAGTACGCCTGGATTGCCAAGCACAGGGCCCGCTGGCCGATCACGTTGGCCTGTGAGGTGCTGGGAGTCAGCGCCAGCGGCTACTTCGAGCACTGGCGACGCAAGGATGCCGGCAAGCCCGGCGGGCCGGGGACCAGCAGGCGCATCAGCGACGAAGCCTTGCTGGTGCACATCTTGGCCATCCATGCCGAGGTCAAGCAGGAATACGGCTGGCCCAAGATGTGGAAGGAGTTGCTGGCCCGAGGCATTCGGGTGGGCAAGGAGCGTGTCAGGCGGCTGATGCAGCGCCACGGCATCAAGGCCAGGGGCAAGAGAAAGTTTGTCGTCACCACCGACAGCAAACACGACTTGCCCATTGCGCCGAATCTGCTGGCGCGCAACTTCACGCCAGCGGCGCCGAACCAGGTGTGGAGCAGCGACATCACCTACATCGCCACCGATGAGGGCTGGCTGTACCTGACGGCGGTCATTGACCTGTTCAGCCGCCAGGTGGTGGGCTGGAGCATGAGAGAGCACATGCAGGCCAGCGTGGTCACCGATACGCTGCGCATGGCGTGGTTTCGGCGCCGTCCTGCGCCGGGGCTGATCTTTCACTCGGATCGGGGTAGCCAGTATTGCAGCCATGAGTTTCAGAGGGCGCTGGCGGGCTACGAGATGAAGTCCTCGATGAGCCGCAAGGGTGACTGCTGGGACAACGCGCCCACCGAGAGCCTGTGGGGTCGCTTGAAGGTCGGCAGGCTGTATGGCAGGAGATTTGCCACACGACGCGAGGCCATGGACGAGGTGATTTCCTGGATCGCTTTCTACAACCACAAAAGATTGCACTCGACGCTGGGCTACGTCAGCCCAATGACGTTTGAGCAACGCTGGATCGCGGCCCAGCAGCAAGACAGGAAGTCCGCATAACGGGCAGCCTATGGAGTGCGGACAACAGGGGCAAGTTCTC
>NZ_MUNS01000011.1 GCF_002002705.1 Polaromonas sp. C04
TGGAGAATTGAAAATGGCAAAAGAGAAATATGCACGCACCAAGCCGCACGTGAACGTGGGCACCATTGGACACGTGGACCACGGCAAGACCACGCTGACGGCGGCCATTGCCACCGTGCTGGCGGCCAAATTTGGCGGCGAAGCCAAAGGCTACGACCAGATTGACAACGCGCCCGAAGAGAAAGCGCGCGGCATCACCATCAACACCTCGCACGTCGAGTACGAGACCGCGAACCGCCACTATGCCCACGTCGACTGCCCCGGCCACGCCGACTATGTGAAAAACATGATCACCGGCGCGGCCCAGATGGACGGCGCCATCCTGGTGTGCTCGGCCGCCGACGGCCCCATGCCCCAGACGCGCGAGCACATCCTCTTGGCCCGCCAGGTGGGCGTGCCCTACATCATCGTGTTCCTGAACAAATGCGACATGGTCGACGACGCCGAACTGCTCGAGCTCGTCGAGATGGAAGTGCGCGAGCTGCTCGACAAATACGACTTCCCCGGCGACACCACCCCCATCATCCACGGCTCGGCCAAACTCGCCATCGAAGGCGACAAGGGCGAACTCGGTGAGCAGGCCATCATGAAGCTGGCCGAGGCGCTGGACACCTACATCCCCACGCCCGAGCGCGCCATCGACGGCGCCTTCCTGATGCCGGTGGAGGACGTGTTCTCCATCTCCGGGCGCGGCACCGTGGTCACGGGCCGGGTCGAGCGCGGCATCATCAAGGTCGGTGAAGAAATCGAGATCGTGGGCATCAAGCCCACCCTCAAGACCATCTGCACCGGCGTGGAAATGTTCCGCAAACTGCTGGACCAGGGCCAGGCTGGCGACAACGTCGGTATCTTGCTGCGCGGCACCAAGCGCGAAGAAGTCGAGCGCGGCCAGGTGCTGTGCAAGCCCGGCTCCATCAAGCCGCACACCCACTTCACCGCCGAAGTTTATGTGCTCAGCAAGGACGAAGGCGGGCGCCACACGCCCTTCTTCAACAACTACCGCCCGCAGTTCTACTTCCGCACCACCGACGTGACCGGCGCCATCGAGCTGCCCGCGGACAAGGAAATGGTCATGCCCGGGGACAACGTGACGATCACCGTCAAGCTGATCAACCCGATCGCCATGGAAGAAGGCCTGCGCTTTGCCATCCGCGAAGGCGGCAAGACCGTGGGCGCCGGCGTGGTGGCAAAAATTATCGCGTAATCGATTTGTT
>NZ_MUNS01000002.1 GCF_002002705.1 Polaromonas sp. C04
CCTTATATCTTTCAAATAGTTCAAACTTCAGTAGTCAAGGCGGTGAGCGCCTTGATTGCCGAGCGGGTTGACTCGCCAACGCGCAGCCTGGGTCTCCTGCGAGCCCGAGCTCGAATCTCAGCACAGGGCGCGCGCTGGTGGTCTCTTTGTTCTGCTGCATCCCGAATGGTTGACCGAACACATTTCGTATTCATAAGGCTGGGAGCCGGAGGACTTTTATGAGTGAACCCGTTTATGTAGGAATCGATGTTGCCAAGAGCAGCTTTGAGGTGGCTGTCACAAGCGAGAGTCAAACCCTGAGCCTGAGCAACGACGAGGCCGGCCACACCGAGTTGTGCCAGTTGCTGGTGCCATTGGCTCCCAGGCTGGTGCTGCTGGAGGCCACCGGCGGCTATGAGCAGGAGTTGGCTCTGGCGCTGGCCGCAGCAGGTCTTCGCGTCTCGGTCATCAATCCACGCCAGGCACGCGACTTCGCACGCTGTATGGGCAAGTTGGCCAAGACCGATCGCATCGACGCACAGGCCTTGCGCGGCTTTGCCACCCTGCTCGACGCTCAGGGGCACGAGCCACGTGCGCTGGCCGATGAGCAGCAACGCGAGCTCACAGCCTTGGTCACCCGCCGGCGCCAGCTCGTGGCCATGCTGGTGGCCGAGCGCCAGCGCCTGGGGCTGGCTCACCCCAAGGCAAAGGCCAGCATTTTGGCCATCATGGATGCGATCGCCGCCCAACTCGGGGATGTGGATGGGCAACTGCGCGAACACGTGCAGGCCCATCACGCGGACTTGGCGCGGCTGCTGACCTCGGTCAAGGGCGTGGGGCCCACGACAGCCAGCACGCTGCTGGCGCAACTGCCAGAGCTCGGAAAGCTCAACCGCAAGCAGATCACCTCGCTGGTGGGGCTGGCCCCGATCAACCGCGATTCGGGCACCTTGCGCGGCCAGCGCCATATCTTCGGCGGACGCACCGATGTGCGCCGCGTGCTCTACGTGGCCGCCTTGGTAGGTACGCGCTTTAACCCTGTGCTCAAGGCCTTCTACGCCCACCTGCTGGCCGCCGGCAAGCCCAAGAAGGTCGCCCTGGTGGCTTGCATGCACAAGCTGCTGGTCATCCTCAATGCCATCGCTCGCACCAAGTCGCCTTGGAACAACGCTATCGCAGTGACAAATTAAGGTCTTCATTCAAGATGGTTGCTG
>NZ_MUNS01000001.1 GCF_002002705.1 Polaromonas sp. C04
ATTGCCGAACACGACAACGCCCACCTCAAGGGCGCCACCCTGAACACCGTGAGCGCTGCCGCCCAGTGCGGCGGTGAGGTGCACGTGCTGGTCGCCGGCCACCATGCCGGCGCCGCCGCTGCCCAAGCCTCCCAGATCACCGGCGTGACCAAGGTGTTGCACGCAGAGGGCGAGTACTTGGCGCACGGCCTGGCCGAGAACCTCGCCGCCCAGGTGCTGGCCATTGCCGCCAATTACAGCCATATCCTGTTCCCGGCCACCGCCAGCGGCAAGAACATCGCCCCGCGCGTGGCCGCCAAACTCGATGTGGCGCAGATCAGCGACATCAGCAAGGTGGACAGCCCCGACACCTTCGAGCGCCCGATCTATGCCGGCAACGCCATTGCCATCGTGCAAAGCAGTGACGCCACCAAGGTCATCACGGTGCGCACCACGGGCTTTGACCCGGCCCCCGGCAGCGGTGGCAGCGCCACCGTGGAAACCATCAGCGCCACGCCCGACAGCGGCAAGTCCAGCTTCATGGGCAGCGAGATCGCCAAGAACGACCGCCCCGAGCTGACCGCGGCCAAGATCATCGTCTCGGGCGGGCGCGCGCTGGGCAGTGCCGAGAAGTTCACCGAAGTCATCACCCCGCTGGCGGACAAGCTGGGCGCGGCCATGGGGGCCAGCCGCGCCGCGGTGGATGCGGGCTATGCGCCCAACGACTGGCAGGTCGGGCAGACCGGCAAGATCGTGGCGCCGCAGCTGTATGTGGCTGTGGGCATCTCGGGGGCGATCCAGCACCTGGCGGGCATGAAGGATTCCAAGGTGATCGTGGCGATCAACAAGGATGAGGAGGCGCCGATCTTCTCGGTGGCCGACTATGGGCTGGTGGCCGATCTGTTTACTGCCGTGCCGGAGTTGGTGAAGGC
>NZ_MUNS01000010.1 GCF_002002705.1 Polaromonas sp. C04
AGGCCGTGCGCTTGAAAGAAAAAGGCATTGCCACGGAAGTCATCGCCGTCTCGTGCGGCGTGCAGCAGTGCCAGGAGACCCTGCGCACCGCCATGGCCATCGGCGCGGACCGCGCCATCCTGGTGCAAACCGACGCCGAACTGCAGCCCCTGGCGGTGGCCAAACTGCTCAAAGCCCTGATGGACAAGGAACAACCCGGCCTGGTGATCCTGGGCAAGCAGGCCATCGACGACGACTGCAACCAGACCGGCCAGATGCTCGCCGCGCTCGCCGACCTGCCGCAAGCCACCTTCGCCAGCAAGGTCGAAATCGTGGACGGCAAAGCCCAGGTCACGCGTGAAGTCGACGGCGGCCTGGAAACCCTTTCTATGGGCCTGCCCGCCATCGTCACCACCGACCTGCGCCTGAACGAGCCGCGCTATGTGACGCTGCCCAACATCATGAAGGCCAAGAAAAAGCAGCTCGACACCTTCAAGCCCGAAGACCTGGGGGTCGACGTTGCCCCGCGCCTGAAGACCTTGAAAGTCTCCGAGCCGCCCAAGCGCAGCGCCGGCATCAAGGTGCCCGATGTCGCCACCCTGGTGGACAAACTGAAAAACGAAGCGAAGGTGATCTAAATGACCGCACTTGTTATTGCCGAACACGACAACGCCCACCTCAAGGGCGCCACCCTGAACACCGTGAGCGCTGCCGCCCAGTGCGGCGGTGAGGTGCACGTGCTGGTCGCCGGCCACCATGCCGGCGCCGCCGCTGCCCAAG
>NZ_MUNS01000022.1 GCF_002002705.1 Polaromonas sp. C04
TCCCCACCCACTACAACCCCCAATTACCGCAGGTAGGCAGTAAATGTGGGTACCCACGCGCTGCATTCAGGCCACTGCGCGATACCGACAATAACTCGCACATCATCGTCGTCGTGTCGGTCCGTCGATGTTGTTCAATCCATGTGTACTTCACATCGACTCCCTGGCAAAGTACGCCGCCGCTTTCTTTAGGATTTCCTTCTCCAGCCGCGACCGGGCGTTCTCCTGTCTCAAGCGGCTCAACTCCGCCTCAATTTCCGCAACCGGCTTTGCCGGCACACACATGAGCAGCGCCTGACCCTTGCGGGCTCGGTACACCCAGTTGGCCAGCGTCTTGCTCAATATCTCCAGCGACCGTGCCATCGCCGAAATTCCTCGCCCGCCATCTATCAATTACTTGACGCCGAGTTACGAAATTCAATCGTGTAAATCCTAGCAGCGCACCCAGGACACTGTGAGGAGGCCGGCTCGAGCCAACGCTTGGGACGGGGGATGCGGGCTTAGAACTCAGTCTTGAGGACGACGAATTTATCCCCGGACTTCTTCTCGGTCATCACCTGGCCCTTGAACATCGGGTGCGGTGGGTAACCGGGCGACGCCGCGGAGATAACTTTCTGGCTCACTTTTGGCGCCGGCGGGCGCGCCACAATCCTCAAGGAAACCTGAAAGCTGGTGCTGCCTTGTTCCGCGCCAACCGACATCGGCTGCATCAATGTAGCCAAGGCAATGAAGATGGTTGAAGCGAAACATCGCTTCGCCCTCAGGCGCTCGCTTCCTCCACCGAACAACTCGCGCGCCTGCGCCACGGCCTGCGCCACGGCCTGCGCCACGGCCTGCGCCACGGCCTGCGCCACGGCCTGAGCCTGGGCGGCCAGCTCCTCAAGTCGGCAAAAGTTGGCTGGCAAAACCCCGAACAGCTGCGCTTTGTGCTGACCGAGTGCAAGAAGCGCCAGATCCGGCGCATATGCGAGCAGGTCGGCCTCAAGGTGGTGGGCCTCAAGCGCATCCGCATCGGGCTCGTACTGCTCGCCAATCTGCCCGTGGGCCAGTGGCACTACCTGGCGCCGCATGAACGGTTTTGAGCGGGCAGCGCGACGCTTCTTGTGCGCCTTCGAAGAACGCGCAGTGGCATGCATGGTTGCTTGTGTCATTCCCCCTGTCGGACCAGCGCCAGATCGCGCAGGAGATCTTGCGCGCGCGCGTAGCGCAGGCCAGGATCTTTAAGCATCAGCTTGTCGACAACAGGCTGCAGCACGGCATGTTCTTTGGGTAGCATAGGCGTTGGCTCACGCGCATGAAGTGCCAGCATCGAAACCAGGGTGTCGGCTTGAAATGGCCGCTGACCCGACAGTAATTCAAACATCACCACCCCCAGACTGTAAAAATCCGTCTGTGGCGTAATCCGCTGGCCACTCACCTGCTCCGGGCTCATGTAGGAAGGCGTACCGATCAGGTCCCCGTGGCGGGTCAGGGCCAGATCCGGGTTGTCGGATTGGAATATGGATTTGGCAATGCCGAAATCCGTCAAGACTATTGAGCCATCGGCGCGCAGCAACAAGTTCTCGGGCTTCAGGTCGCGATGCACCACGCCCAGGTCATGTATCACCGACAACGCGCCAGCGATCTGGGATACCAGCGCGATGACACTTCGTTGGTCCACTGCGCCACCCATCCGGGAACGCAGGTTGCCACGTTCAAAGTACTCCATGGCGGTGTAGGCATGGGTGTCGCTAAATCCCTGTTTGAATATCTTGACGATATTGGGGTGGTCGATTTTTGACAGCAAGGTATATTCTTGGATAAAGCGCGCCATGCGGGCGGCCGATTGACTGCCTGTATTGAGCACCTTCAACACGGTCGGCGTATCGTCCAGTTCATGTACGGCCAGATAGACGTCCGACATCCCGCCGGTCCCGATCCGCCGAAGGATCCGGTACCCCGCCAGGCGCAACGGCGCTTCGGCCCCGGCAAACGAGAGGTGCTTGAGCGCCGCCAGTTTTGACTCAAGGGCTCCCTTGACGGCGCGTGCCACCATCTCGGAGTTTCTTTTGAGGGCAGTTTGAACTTCGTTGGTCTGCTGTCCCAGACTCCCCGTCGTACTGATCGTGTCGTCCATGGAAGTATCCATGCCCCGCACTTCGATCACCTTCACGCCCGTACTTTTGCCTTGAATCTCCAACGACGTCGAGGCCCCAGTCTGCACGTGGGGGCCGGCCTGCTGCAGCACGGTTGCGCTGGCGACAATCAGCCAGCCCAATTGCTTGCTGGCGAACTGAAGCCTTGCCGCTGTATTGACGGCATCGCCTGTCGGTATGGCCTCCTTGCTTTGCAGGGAGTCCGGCCGGCACATCGCGACGTCTCCCGCATGGAGTCCTATTCCCACCGCCACGGGCGGCAGGCCACGATCGGCAAAGCGTCGTTCGAGCTGCCATCGAAACACGCTGGTGGCCAGCACGATGCCCAGCGCCGCCGCCACAGCCCGACCGGCGGCGGGTACGGCTTCGTCCGCGCTGTCGGGGAAAACGGCCATCAAACCGTCACCAAGCTGCCTGAGGTACTGCCCCCCGTTTCGCCGTACAGGTTCGTGAATTCTTTCAAAGTATTCGCTAAGAAGTTCCGCAACTTCCGCCGTCGTGAGCTTCTCCGCCAACGAGGTAAAACCGAGGATGCCCGAAAACAGAACGGTTGCCTGAATCGCTGGTTCCGCCACCGCACCAACGGGTGGTGCAAGCTCGAACTTGCCGAACGAGTTGCCGCCCCCGAGGCTGTCGCTGTAGGCTCGGCGCAAACGTTCTTCCTGCGCCGTCTGTGCCGCCGCGATGGCACCTTGAATGCGAAAGTTTTTCTTGATCAGGCCTTCGAGTGCATTGAGCAACTCGACGTCGGTGAAGGGTTTGACCAAGTAGTCGTCGGCTCCGAGCGTCATGCCCAGACGCATGCTGTCGCGCGTGCCCCGTGTGGTCAACAGCATGACCTGTGTTGAAGCCAGGCCGGTGTCATTGCGAATGGCCTCCAGCAACTGAAAGCCATCCATCTCGGGCATGTTGACATCGGAGATTACGACGTCCGGTTTGATTTGCATCGCCATTTCAAGGCCAAGTCTCCCGTTGGCTGCAGACACGAGGTGAATGCCTTCGAGGGTCAGGCAACGAATGATGCCGTTACGAACGACTTCATCGTCATCGACGACGAGAACCGTGACTATGTTCGATGCCAACTGCTTCGTATGGGTCATCATGATCTCCCTGCGGGTAGCGAAAAGTGGAACACCGCGCCGGCATGGGGCTTGCTCTGCGCCCACACCCGACCGCCATGGCGTGTCACCACTCGGTGCACAATGGCCAGACCGACGCCCGACCCCTCGAATTCCCCGGCGCCGTGCAGGCGCTCGAACACTTCAAACAGCTTGGGGTAATGCTCCATACTGAAGCCCGCGCCGTTGTCCTGAACTGAATAAACGATCTCGCCGCCCTCTGTGCGCCCACTCACCTCGATCTCGGGATTGGGAGATTTGCCACTGTACTTGACGGCATTGGAGAGCAGGTTCATCCACACTTGCCGAAGCAAGCCGGGGTCTGCGCTCGCCGGTGGCAGCGGGCCCACTGAAAGCCTGGGTGTTTTGCCCACCGGATACCCCTGGAGCACTTCCTGGACGACGCCATGGACCAGCTGATTCATGTCCAGATCAGCGCTGGCGATGGTCTGCTGGGAGCATCGGGAGAAGGCGAGCAGGTCGTAGATCAGTTGGCTCATTAACTTGACGTTGCTGCGGATCGTGGACAGATACTCAAGCCCAGTCTGGTCCAGCTGGCCGGCATACCTTTTCTCGAGCAGGCCGACATAGCCACCGATCACGCTCAGCGGTGAGCGAAGATCGTGTGAGGCAGAGTAGCTGAAGCTCTCCAGATCCTTGTTGACGGCTTCAAGATGCTTCGCGCGTTCCTGGAGTTCGGTGTTCAGTTTCCGTATTTCCCGTTCCATCTCCCTTTGCTCGGTCACATCCTCGGAGATTCCCAGCAGATGCCCTGGCCGCCCAAGGCCGTCGGGCACCAGGACCTTCTTGGTGTGAAGCATTCGTATGCCCTTGTCACGGGTCTGCACCGCTTCCTCGCGGATGTCCAGAGCCGTACCGTGCGTCAGCACTTCCCGGTCCTGCGCGGTGAAGTGGTCGGCCAGTTCCCTTGGATAGATGTCACGGTCGCGTTTGCCCACCACGGCGTCGCGCGCGTGGCCGAGCAAGGCTTCGCCCGCGCGGTTCCAGCGGACATATCGCAAATCCACGGCGTCCTTGATGAACACCAGGTTGGGCATGTTCTCGATCACGGAGTCGAGAAAGAGATTCGCCGCCGCGACCTCGGCCGAGCGCCGCTCCAGCGTATCCCGGATTTGCCCGAGTTCCTTGTTGCGCTGTATCGCTGCGTCGTAAGTGGATAGCAGCAGGTTGAGGATCTGCAGCCGGCCGGCCGTGATGTAGTGTCGCTGGCCATTGAAAAAGATCTCCACCCCCATGCCTGAATTTTCAGTCGCACCGAACTCGTGATTGAGCAGCATGTACTGCACGCGCCCGAGCAAATACCGCTCCTCATACGGTTTGAGAATAAAACCGTCGGCACCACATGCCAGTCCGCGGATCACGTCGTCGGGGTCGGACATCGTGGTCACGAGAATCACCGGAATCCTGGCAAGAGCGGGGTCGGCCTTGAAGCGCCGGGTGAGATCGTAGCCGTCCATCTCCGGCATCACCACGTCGCTGATGAGCAGCCCGGGCCGAAATTGCGCCGCCTCCGCCAGCGCCAGCCGGCCGTTGCCGACGACTCGCACTTCGTATCCCTGTTGTTCAAGAAAATACCGTAGTCGCTGGGCCTGCGTCGGGCTGTCTTCTGCAATTAGAATTTTTGCCAGAACGATGGATTGGCGATCGGACGAACTCATGATTTCTCCTCCTTCGCTACTCTCGATTTGCCGACAGATGAAACAAGTGCCTGGGCAATCTGGTCTGCGGGCAGCACATGCGTCGCGCCCCCCAGCGCAATGGCCTGACCGGGCATGCCGTGCACGATCGAGCTGGCCCGGTCCTGTGCAATCGTCCGGGCTCCCCGATCCTTCATGAGCTTGAGTTCGGCTGCGCCGTCCTTGCCCATCCCGGTGAGCAGCACGCCGAGCGCGTTCGCACCGCGCACTTCAGCCAGCGATCGGAACAAAAACGCCACCGCGGGCCTGAGTCCGCTTTCGGTCGGCTCGCTGGCAAGAATGATGCGGCCGCTGGCATCAATTCCCATATGGAAGTCGTCCGGCGCCAGATAGACGTGGCCGGGCATCGGCAGCGTGCCGTGCGAGCCGACCTGCACTGGCAAGCGGGTGCTTTGTTTCAGCCATGCGGCCATGCCGGACAGGAACCCCGGTGCGATGTGCTGCACCACGAGAATCGGTACGGGAAAGTCGTGCGGCAGTCCCGACAGGATGGTTTGCAGCGCCGGCGGTCCTCCCGTGGAGGCGCCGATACCGATGATGTTCACGCTGGCTTTCGCTGGGCGTCCCTGAGAGGACACTGCCGGCGACGGCGCAGCGCTGGCCCGTGGCCTCGGTCGGCGCCGCACGACCTTGACTTCTGACATCAGCTTCACCGTCTGCAGGAGTTTGCCAGCCACCGCTTCAACATTGGAATGGCCGCGATCGGTTGGCTTCTCTATGCAGGCGATCGCCCCCGCCGCCAGTGACCGAAATACCGTGTCGCTTGCCAGCGCGCTGCAGATGACGATCGGTACGGGCCTTGTTTCCATGATGCGCTTTGTCGTCTCGAAACCATCCAGCCCCGGCATGTGAATGTCCATCAGGACGACATCGGGCATGCTGCCGTCAAGGTAATCGATGGCAGACTGGCCATCCGCGACGGCGCGGATCACACGGATCTTTGGGTCGGATTCGAGCAGGCGAGCGAGGAACATGCGCGTGGACGCGGAGTTCTCCACCAGCAGCACGTCAATCTTGCCTTCAGCCATGGTGGGTTCGCCCTTCAAACAAGCCGCTGGACGGCTTCGAGGAGATTGCCCTGCTCGAAGCCGCTCTTGACAATGTATGCGTTGGCCCCCACGTCGACCCCGCGTTCCCGGTCCTCCCTGGTGTCCAGCGCCGTCACGAGTACCACCGGCAGATCGGAGAGCTTCGGGTCGGATCGGATCCGCGCCGTCAGGTCGAATCCATTCAGACGCGGCATTTCCACATCGGACACCAGCAGATCGAAGTGCTCGGTACGCAACCGGGAAAACGCATCCAGCCCATCCACCGCGGTCTTGACGATATGGCCTGCAGATTCCAATATGGCCTTGAGCAGCATCCTCGAAGTGATCGAATCCTCGGCGATGAGAATCGAACGGGTCGCGATGCCGGGACGGCTCGCCACGGCGGCCGCGCGCACTTTTGCGGAGCCCGGTTTGGAGGCGGATATGAGCAGGTCGGATACGTTGAGAATCGGCGCCACCTGCCCACTGCCGAGCACCGTGGCAGCGGCAATATTGCGCACCCGTGACAGGGGCTTGCGCAGTGGCTTGACCAGGACTTCCTGCTCGTCAAGAACGGCATCGACAGTGAATGCAACGAGAGCGTCGCCGGCGCCAAGAATCAGGACGGATGCTCCGCCGGCATGAACGGCCGGGTCGCGCTCCACGGACGGCAGCTCCAGTACATCGGCCATTTGCAGCAGCGGCACCGCGCGCCCCTCATACGAAATGGTCTCGTGCCCCTCGATGGCTTGGATATCGACGGGTTTGACGCGGATCGCGCGCTCCACTTGGGCGGTCGGCACGACCATCAACCGTCCTGCCACCACCACGACAATGCCCCGAAACGCTGCCCGCGTTGCCGGAAGGAGCATCCGGAACGTCGTCCCCCGGCCCGCGCTGCTTTCAACCGAGACTTCCCCTCCCAGTTTTTCGGCCTTCTCTCGCACAATGGGCAACCCGAGTCCGCGACCGGACAATTGCGAGACGGTTGGACTGGTTGACACATCGGACAGGAAAATCAGCGCCTGCGCGGCCGAATCGTCGAGTTGACAGGCCTCGCCTGGGGACAGCAGGCTGCGCCGCAGCGCCGACTCCTTCACTTTAGCAAGGTCGATGCCTGCACCGTCATCGGACAGAGATAGCTGCACTTTGTTGCCGTCGAGCCGCGACACAATGAGCGTGATGGCGGCCCTGGACGGCTTGCCGAGCCGGGTCCGCTCACCCGGTAACTCGATGCCGTGATCGATACTGTTGCGCAGCAGGTGGACGAGCGGATCTTTCATCTCCTCAAGAATGCGTTTGTCGATCTCGACGTCTTCGCCGTGGATCGTCAGATCGGCTTCCTTGCCCTGATCGCGGCACAGATCGCGCACCAGTTTCGGGAACGAGGCCGAGATCGTGGCAAATGGCAGCAGTAGCAATTCCTTCGCGTGCTCAAGCAAATCATCCGCCAGCTTACCGACGGCATGCCGGTCCTGCTCGGCCGCCCTGACGAGCGCACCCGTCTTGCGCTCGAGCCATTTGAGCGTGTCCAGACTGGCATCGAAAAAGTCAAGCAGGCGCGGCAACGCCGAATGCGCGTGCAGGCTCGCCTCGCCAGCGCCGCCCTCTCGCGCGTGACGCAGCACTCGCGCGTCCGGCTCGACCGCCAGCCAGGTTTTGCGCCAGACTTCAAATCGCCCGGCCAATTTGCGCAATTCCGCCTCCTGCTGACTGGCCGCGAGTTTTGCGGTAAGCATTTCCTCGGCTTCGAGCAATTGCGACTCCAGTTTCGCCACCGCGACGCGGACAGTTTCCTTGGGAGCGGACCCGCCACCTTCACGCGCGGCAACGAACACAGGCTCGGCCGGGGAGTCCCCCGATAGCGCCGGGCTTGCGTAAACAGCGCCCGGCGCAGCAGGAGCAGGAGGGGAAACAAGAGAGGGAGAAAATTCGAGTTGGCTCAGTGACTGCCGCAGCGACGACGCAAGGGCCGGGGCAACCATGCCGCGCGCTTCGGCGGGTGCCGCAAGGCTCGAACCAATGGCGTCCAGCGTGCGGTGCAGCGTGTCCCGTGCCATGGGAGGCGGCGTGCTGTTCTGCCGGCGCCATGAGGCGAACACGCTTTCGATGGACTGGCACAGCATCTCAATCGCCGTAAGGTCGACCGCCTTTGCGGCCCCCTTCAGGCTGTGGGCGGCGCGGAACATCGCCTCCACGATTTCGCTCCGCGCCCGTGGCGCAGATGTCCTGTCGAGCGCCATTAAGCCGTTCGAAATGGACTGCAGGTGCTCATCCGCTTCGACCTTGAAAGTTGCCCGCAATTGCCGTAGGAATTCGTCGTCCATGGTGCCGGTGCATTACTGCTTGGCTAAAGCTGGTATTGCGTGGTCAGTTGCTTCATCCGCTGACCGAGCTCATTGAGGTTGCGCGCGGCACTATCGAGTTGTTTCGCACTGGCCACGTTCTGGAGGCTCGCTTGCTTGATATCCTCCATCGCACCGGCGACCTGGTCCACACCCACCAATTGCTGCTGGCTGGAGGCCGCGATCTGGATCGCTGATTGGGCGGCCTCGTTCACGCTGGCGGCCAAATCCTGGATTGCAGCGCCTACCACCTCATTCTGCCGGGCTCCGGTTTCCACCGATTTGCTGCCCTCTTCCGTCGCCATGGCGGCGCCGACGCTGGCCTTGTGAATATCGCCCAGGATGGTGCGCACCTGGTTGGTCGCCTGGCGCGATTGCTCTGCCAGACTCTTGACCTCCTGCGCAACCACACCGAAACCCTTGCCGTGCTCGCCCGCCCTCGCCGCCTCAATCGCCGCATTCACAGCCAGCAGGTTCGACTGTGTAGCGAGCTCTTCGACGGTCGCAATGATCTGGCCGATCGCCTGGGTTTGCTCGGACAGTCTCACCATGCTCGCCGAGATCAGTTCCATCTGCAGGCGAATGCGGTTCATGCCGGCCGCGGCGTCGTCCAGCGACTTGCGTCGATCCTGGGATATCTGCACCGCCTTCTGCGCGTCGTCGGAAATCAGCTTGGCTTTCTGGCTGGCGACATGTGCGGTCTGCCGTACTTCTTCCACCGTGGTGGTGGTCTCGCTCACGGCCGCAGCGGATTGGCTGGCACTCGCAGCCAGCTGGCTGGTGGAGGTGGCAATTTCGCTGGCGACCGAACCCAGAACGTTGGCACCTTCCACCAATTGGTGAATTTGGGCACGAAGGTTTTCCGTCATCCGAGCAAACGCATTGCCAAGCACATCCTCGGGGGATTGGGGTTTGACAGTTGAACGCAGGTCACCTGTCGCAATCTGCCCCGCCGCGGCGGCCATGGTCCGCAGTGACTGTGTCATGCGGTCGAACGCGCGCGCCAGCGCTCCCACTTCGTCACTGCGATCGCTTGGCGGCAATTGCCCGCTCAGATCGCCAACGGTAATTCGTTCGACCACGGTGGTAAGGCGCTGCAGCGGCCGCGCAATATTGCGCGTGATCAGGAAGCCCGCCAGCAGGGCGAGCGCGAGTGCGATGAGCGTACCCAGCGCAATGATCGATTTCGCCGTCCGGGCAGTGGCGTTCGCCTCGTCTACTCGTTGCTGGAGCAAACCTTGCTCCTCGCTTTGCATCTGACCGATGAGGCTTCCGATTTCGTCGTTCATTGCCTTGCCGTTGCCGCTCCTGACGCGCTCAATAGCGGCTTTCTGTCCCTGGGTCCGGTAGATTTCAACCGTTTTCCTGGCATAGTCCAGGCGAGTTTTGATGAGCGATTCCAGGACGCCCAGGCGCTGCTGCTGGCGTGGATCGTCGAGGGTCAGGCTGCGCAGCTCCTCAAGGATCGGAGCGACCTTGTCGGCTGCGGCGCGCGACTCTTCGAGAAAACGCTCCTGGTCACTGAGGTAGTAGCTGCGATTGCCAAGCTCCACCTCCCGTAACAACGACAGTGGCTGCGCCAGTTGAGCCAGCACCCGATAAGAGTGTCCACGCCAGTTTGACGCCTCGATCAGATGAATCGTTCCACGGTAGGAAACGGCACCGACAACGACAAAAATCGTCAACGCCAGACCGAAGCCAGTGGCAATTTTGGTTCCTACATTCCATTTCATTGCGCCGCTCTCCCTTGAGTATTGATGTTCAGTTCTTCACTTCCTCGTGGACCAGTATGGCGGGGTCCGCCAGAATGCGGCTCAGGTCCAGCACCAGAATGCCTTCGGCGGCAACGCCCATCAGGTATCCGGCACCGATCTCGCTGAGCGTCGCAGGCGCGGGCTGCAGGCTCTCCAGTGCAAGGCTTCGCACCCCCATGCGCATGTCGGCCAGCAGGCCAAATTCGAGACCGTTGCCGTTGACAACGATAACGCGATGCAGGTCGGTCAAACCCTGCTCGGGCAAGCCAAAGAATTTCCTGAGGTCCAACACCGGTACGATGCGGCCACGCACATTCACAATACCTAACACAATCGGCGGCGTGCAAGGCAGCGGCGTCAGATTTTTCAGCGGATGGACTTCGCGCACGTAGCGGGTTTCGATCGCGTAGCGTTCCATGGCCAGGCGGAATTGCAGCACCTCCACTGAAGCCTGTGGCGCCAGCTCTCTCTCTGGCGGACGGGCCAGTGCTTGCGCGCGGGCACGCAAAATTCGCAAGACGTCAGGTTGGGGCGGCATCAGTCCAGTGCTCTTCATGATGCCATCATTGAGTTCGTGAGCGAGGCGAGGGTCTCGGCGAGACGGCCGGCCGTGAGGCCGTCTGCTTCGGGTAGTGGATCGTCCGCCCGGAAAGCGCGCAGCAAATGCTGCACGTTGGAAAAATGCTTGACGGCCTCCGCGTTCTTGCCGCAGCGACGCGCGAGGTTGCCCAGCGCAAAATGTGCCAGCACGAAGCCATAATCGAGATAGACGGCCCGTTGCAACGATGCACGCGCGCGCTGCGCATCGCCTTGCTCCAGCACCACCATGGCATGCAGGTAGTGGCCGGCGGGGTCAACTTTATCGGCCGCGATCCAGCGCTTGCACCACGTCAGTGCATCAGCCAGCCGGCCCTGGTTGGCCAGGGCGCGCGTCAGCAGCGAAAGTGCCGCCGGCGCCGTCTGACGATCCCTACAGGTGGCCAGCAGCGTGTCTGCAGCTTGCGCATAGTGGCCTTGCCGGTACAGCGTTTGTGCCGTGGCCAGCACGTCGAGCGTTGCCTGTGTCTTCGCCAGTGCCGGTTGCAGCGCCGCTGCCTCCCGATGGGCTGCCGGCGCTGCCGACCCTGTGCGTGGCGACGACTCGTTGATCGAGGGAAGCACCGGCGCATTGCCTTTCCGGAACAGGATTGCGTCGGGAAAGTTGACGCTGACGAACCGTGGAAACAGGGCCTTCGAGGTTTCGCTGGGACCTACCGCCAGCCATCCGCCTTCGACCAGCGCGCGGCTCAGGCGGCAGATGACTCTGTCGACCTGGGAGGGTGTGAAGTACATCAGCACGTTGCGGCAAAAGATGATGTCCAGTGCGTTGGTGTTGATCGCCGGCAGGGGATTGTCATTCTCCACCAGGTTCAAATGCGTGAAGGTGACCAGCTTTCTGATTTCGGGGATGATCGCGTAGCGACCTTCTGCGGTGCGCTTGAAATAGCGTTGCTTGAGCCAGGGCGGCGCATTGCGGAATGACCACTCGCTGTAACTGCCGGCCGTCGCCTTGCGCAGAAAGTGTGGATTGATATCTGTCGCCATGATGCTCACCTGCCAGTCCCGCGGATCGGGCAACAACTGATGCAGCAGCATCGCCAGCGTATACGGCTCTTCGCCGCTACTGCACGCCGAGCTCCAGATGCGCAGCCGCTGATCGCGGCCGCGCCGGGAGCGGATCAGTTCCGGCAGAATGGTGTGGGCGAGCGCATTCAGCGTTTTCTGGTCGCGGAAAAAGTACGTCTCGCCGATCGTGAGGTGGCTTGCGAGTACCTGAATCTGCTCCGTGCTGGGCGGCACTGACAGTGTCCAGTCAACGTACTTTGCAGCATCCTCGAAGCCGGACTCCCGCGCCGCGCCTGCCAGGCCGCGCTTCAGTTCCTCCCACCGTTCCGGCGGGAAGCTAAGGCCCATCGTCCGGGCGATGTGCGCGCTAAGTTTCGACCGCGTGGCTGCCGAGACCTGGCTCAGCATGGCCCAGCCCGATCCAGCGCCACGTCCAGGGTGCTGGCATCTTGCAGCGAAAGGAATTTATCCAGGTCGTGGATCAGCATCAACCCGTCGTCAAGCTTGATCACTCCCTGGAGCTGGTCCTGGCCTGGCATGAACAGGCTCACAGGGACGATCGTGGCTTGCTCGCACCTGATCACTCCCAAAGCTTCATCCACGACCAGTGCCACCACTCGTCGGCAGCTACGCGCGATGACAAACTGATCCGAAACCCTGATGGGCCGCTCCGGCAACTGGAACCGGCGCCGAACATTCAACACTGGAATGACATCGCCCTGAAAATCGATGACACCGAGGACGATGCCCGGCGCATTCGGCAGCGGCATGACCTGTACAGCAAATACTACGCGACGGACGACGGACAGCAGCAACGCATGGCGTTGGCCCTCCAGTGAAAATCCGACCAACTCCACCAATCCGTTCATACGCTCATACGTTTAACACGTTGTTTCGATGTATGGTAGCGTACAAACGAGCGGTCGTGGGAGAAACGCAAAAACGCAACGGATGCGTCCAAAAGCCTAGCAGCTCCCGGTGGTCCGAATCGCCAGCCGCAGAAGCAACCTCGTCATCAAGCAAGACAACCTCAGCCTGAACCCGACCATCCACCGCACGTCCAAGGCCTCAGGTCGGGCGCCGTTTGCGCATGACACAGTGCCTTTACAAGGATCCGATCAACCAGCGATGTGGAAATGTCGACTACGTACGGGAACCGAGCTTGCGTTTGTCGATGGTCAGCCCGTTCAGGGCCGACTGGCAAGCGCGTGTGAAGATGGCAGCCGCATGTTGCAGTGTCGGTAGATCTGATGGCGCATATTCCATACGCAAATAGACCTTGCCGCGCAACAGCATCAGCATGAAGGGTGTGGTGACCCGAGGTGCGGGCTCAGGCCAATGCAACAGTAGGTTGGATAGTGCCGGCTCCAGCCAGACGATGGCATCGTCACGCCGCGATGCCAGCACCGAATATTGGCTCCAGAACGCGGGAGTCATGCTGCCCCATCCAACTTCCTGGTACATGGCCAGCCAGCGCATCTCCTCGGTCAGCAGTGGGTCGACAGATGTTTGCAGCATGTTGGTATAGATCCGATAGGCTTTCTTTTCGAGGCTCTCTTTCAGCGGACGGTTGAAGACCAATACCGACACCTCTCCATCAAGATCTAGTTCCGCGCGGGCACGCAACTCCTCGTCGCGGACGAAATCGCGCGACGGGGTCCCACATTCAATCTTCCAGGCCTTACCGGCGATAGTGCTGGTCAGTGAAAATCCTGATCCATCACCCCGTTCGCTAAAGGCTAGGCCCTGCCGCAGTGCCCATTCGGAGACCGCGGCGCGGGCCGACCGGCGGCCTGGCTTGGAGGGCGCCCGAAACAGCCCTCGTTTAACCCGTTCAAACATGAAGCCCTAGCCCCCCCTAAAAGCGCATTATTCAATCAATCCCAATCATGCGATAGTTCATGAGTGAAGTTTTTTTCCTGGTCCACCGCCAACGGCCACAAGGTTCAGGTCGAATCGGGCGGCCGCCCGGTCCGGCGATCGGAGCGGGTGCCGGCCGTGCCGCAGACCCGCCGAATCGAGCTTCCATACTATGACTCGGATGTCTTCTTGGCATGCGACACAGTGCTTGACCACTTTGACTTCAAGTTACCTCCATGTGAATGGCGGTGAATGGGTACCGCATCGCGCTTCAATTGCATGAAGCTGTCGCGCAGCAGCTGGGGCGTGATGTGGTGCAGCAGCGCCGTGAACCATACTCCTTGCCCGCGGCCTTGGCGGCCCGGGCTGCTTCACGTACACCATCGAGCCCCATCGATGCGCGGGTCCGGCTCCGCGTCCGGGGCGCAGCGGGCACTTCGGTGCTCCTCTTGGCTTCTCGCCTCCCCTCCGGACCCTCCGCCTGCGCCGGTTTGGAGGCGGCGCCCTTGTTCGGGTCGTTCATCGGTACTAAGCAAACATCCGACTTCTCGCCAGTGTGGACGTCGGGCGTACGGCCAAGGGCCTTCCCCGACTCGCCCGCCGCTAACTTCACGGCGGGCGCTGATGCGATCTCACAGTTCCTGTTCGGAGAGCTTCTGCGCATGCTCAGGGTCTTCGACCGCGTGGGGCTCGTCGAGGGCTCGCGCGTAGTGTCCTCGCCGATGTGGCCTTCCGCTTCGCTTAACAGCGTCGGCGGCGGCGGCGTTTATTGGTCTTGACGTAGGACTCGACGAACTGAGGCGCCATCAGGCGCACGGTATGGCCTATCGCCACGAGCTTGCCCGCCCAGTGGTGTGCGCTGGCGCAAGCTTCCATGCCGATCAAGCACGGCGGGACATTCACGAAGAACGTCGCCATCTGTTCCCTGCGAAGCTGCTTCTTCACCAGTACCTTGCCATGCTCATCGACTCCATGGACCTCGAACACGCTCTTCGCCAAGCCGATGCCAACAGTCGTAGGCTTCATGGTGGGCGCCCCTTCTCGGTTCAAGTGGTTGATCAGCCTCTCCACTTTGGCACGTTGATGCCGTTATGGGTGGGGCGTTCGCCCATTGCTTACGGAGCGCCAGTGTGTGTGCCTGTCTTTTGAGCACCATCGGCATGCCCATGGTTGGCGCCACGTTCGCGAGTTGTGCATGCTTTTATCCACAGTTTAGGCCTCAGTCTTCGGGCGTGGCTTTTGATGGCACTTTCCGCTTGCATCCAGTTTGGTGACCTCAAGATGAGTCTCGAGCCACGGATACGAGACTCTTCGATGAGGGGCCATTGCCCGCTCATAAAAATTGCCGCCAGACCCTTCGGATCAAGCGGCATCTACTTTTATTGACCGACGCGGGGCCGGCCGGGGGGAGGAGGTGAGTTGTGCCGACTACTTGGCAGCCGCTTTAGCGGCCTTGCGCGCAGCAGCCTTGGGATCAACGATGGCCTTGAACTTTGACCCGGCAGTGAACTTCGGCACTGTGCCTGCTGGGATTTTGAGAGCAGCGCCAGTGCTCGGGTTCTTGCCTGTGCGGGCTGCGCGCTTTGCGGATTTGAAGGTGCCAAATCCGACCAGGGTGACTGAGTCGCCCTTTTTTACCGCAACCTGGATGGTTTCAATGAGGGTATCCAGGACGTTGCCAGCAAGTGCTTTGGAGATTTCATTTTTGGAAACGAGCTTTTCGATGAGTTCGGAGCGGTTCATTTTTGGTCGACAGCAATGGAATTGGTGAAGCGGCAATCTTACTGGATGAGCGGTTGGGGGTCGCAGGCATCCGTCTGCGGGGTGACCGGAATCGAACTTCGCTGGAGTTGGGAGAGACGGGCATTCATTACGTCCCACTCTAACTCGATGGACTCAATCGCAATTGATTTGCGCTATGCTCTGCGCCTCTTCTCAAAAAAAACAGGACTTAACAATGGCAAAAACCCTCGCTCAATTGAATGCCCAGATTGCAGAACTGCAAAAGAAGGCTGACGCGGTAAAGGCTAAGGAAGCGGTCGGCGTGATTGAGCGCATCAAGGAGGCGATTGCGCACTACGGGCTGACGGCTGCCGACCTCGGTTTCTCGGGGCAAACCGTCAAGGCTATCAAGGCAACAGGGAACCTCGTTGCAAGGAAAACGCGCAAGAAAGCGGCAAAGAAGCCCGCGGGCGTTATACGCTACCGCGACGAAGCGGGACAGTCCTGGACTGGGCACGGCAAGCGACCGCGGTGGTTCCTGGCAGCGATTGAGTCGGGAAAGACGCCGGAAGACCTGGAAATCAAGTAGGACGAAATCCATTGGTGGTCAAAATTGCCGTCCACTGCCGCTCCACAATGTTGGTGCCCGGCTGTAGTGCCCGGGCACGGTTTACCTGGCAACGGACGTAAGGAACCTCATCGTGTCGTCGGACGAATATCAAATTGAGATTCCCCAGTCGTTCATGGCGCTGTACACCGACCCCGGGCGTCTCAAACCCAACGCCCCGCGGGAGGTCGTAGCCAGCCGCTATGAACTCTGTGAAGATATGGCCAGCATGCTCACAGAGCCTGCCAAAAATATGTCATTCGGTCTGGACCACACTGAGACAGAAGTGCTCATGCGCTGCTTCCAAGGCTTGAAAGTAGATGCAGCAGCTGTGACCGGAGATGAGGCGCAGTGGGTGATTCGCCGGCTGGCGGAGTTGTTGGACTGGGCCCAACCGAATCTTGCCGACGTCGAGTAAAGATATTGGGAATCAGTCGATGGTGGCTGGTCCATGCCCCGGACTTCCATGACGACACGGTCAGCGAAGACGAGGGGGCCCCTGCGTATCGGTGCAGTGTGCCGCCGTCGTTAGCCTTGACAAGCTGCAGGTCCACAAGGAGGCCCTCGACCCCGGGCATGTGCTCAAAAACTACCGGGCCGATGGTCCATCGCTTTTTGGGCGGAAAAATCATCGTCCCAGTCACAAGATTCAGCGCGGTGCGCGAGACGGCTGTGCCCAAAATGGCGCCACGAATGACATCAAACCCTCAGTCCTAAAGCTCGCGGCACTGTCATCTTGATGGGTGTCCCCTGCCCTGTCAGCAGCATTTCAGTGGGTTAGGAATCTGCGCCGTACATTGATGCGAGAATCAGAAGGCGACCTGCACCGCGCGGTGCTACCCCCAAAAGCACCGGGTTTCGACAGTGTGAAAGACACAAAGAATGTTTCGAGCGATTCTGACGACCGTCCTTGCTTTGGCGTTGATCAGCGCGTGCCTGCTGGGCTTGTCGCAACTCGCGTCGGCGGTGCTGGGGCGGGTACTTTCTGCCGCTGAACTGGCTGCAGCAGCGGTCGTGCTGGTCGCAGCGATTTTCGTCGCCCTACTCTGCCGAAAAAGGCATGCCCAAAGAAAATACCTGGAGATGCAGGATTCGGCTCTTTGGTAAGCCGGCTGCAGTTCCGCGTTGAACCAGTTCCCGTCAAGCTTTGATATGGCCAAGGATGGGTGCGCTGCTCTGCAACCGATCAGCGAATGGCGTTGCCCTTGATCACCTCAAGCGTGTCGCCACCAATAGCCTCCGACAAGAACCGGCTTTGCGCCACAAAGCGCTGGCGCGTACGCGCATGCGGCACCGGCGCGTGGTACAGCCGCACCCACGTGCGCGCCCGGGTAACGGCCACGTACAACAAGCGCCGCTCCTCCTCCAACTGCGCCTCGGTCTTGCAGTGGTAAATGGGCCATAGCCCATCGGTCACCCCGACGACAAACACATAGTCCCACTCTCGGCCTTTGGCTCGATGCACGGTCGAGAAGGTGATGGGCGTGCCGCTGCCCAATGCCAGTACCTGGCGCTTCATGGCCCTGGCGGTATCGGTCTTACGGCATAGCGGCTCAAATTCGTTCAGGTAGTTGCGCAGCGGTTTGTCGGCATTGATGCCACCGCGCCATCGCAGGTAGGCAGCGGCGCACTGGCTGTAACGGCTTTCCAGATTCCTGACGGTGATCGCGTTGATCTCCCGCGCCAGCTTGCGCCATTTATCATCGGTCGTCTCAACCGTCAGCCTGTGGCGCAACGTGCGCTCGCTAATCTCCTCGCCTTCCTCGGCCCGTCGCTCCACCTGGGCAATGAGCCACAAAACGTGCAGCAGATCGGCTTGATGCGCGCTTACACCGCTTTGCTGGGCTCCCACGCCGGCGGCCCGCAGCGTTTTCATGATGGGGTGCAGCACCGCGTTCAGCCGCGCCAGCACCGCGATGCGTGACGGGTTCACCCCATTGGTCAGCAATGCGCGGATGTGCCGCACGGCTGTCTGCGTTTGCTGCGCGCTGTTCTCGTTCACGATCAGGCGCGGCTTACGCCCCACCGTACGCGTCGCAATCGGGGTGCCGTCTAACGGGGCCACAATGGCGCCAGCCAGGGCAGCGGTTTGCTGAGTCAATCGGTAAGACGTTGAGAGTTTGAGCCGCTGCACGCCGTCGAGCAATTTTGCAAGCGGTGTGTAACGTGCACCACCGAAGCCGTAAATCACCTGCAGGCGATCACCAAACACCATTAGGTTTGGAATGCGCCGGGCCAGCGCAGCCACTAAATGCACCTGCTGCGGGCTGCAGTCCTGATATTCGTCGACGATCAGGTGCCGATATCGCGGAATTTCGGCACCTGGACTGGCCAGCGCCACGGCACCCAGGCGCGGCATGCTGTCGAAATCAATTTTCCCCGTCTGCAGCTGCCGCTTTTCGTATCGGGCACACAGCTTCTCCGCCCACTTGAGGCGCCCTTGCAGCAGCCGTGTGCAGGCGTCAGACTCACGCAAGAGCTCGGCCAACGGTGTGCGCGATACCGATGCCAGAGATAACAACGAGGCGAGTGAGCCAAGGCGCTTCGGTTTGGCAATCCGCTCTAACCACGCGATTCGATCATCGAATTTAGATTTGCGGTTGGCCATGGCTCGGCCTTTTCGCGCCGCCCTGCCCTTGCTGTCCCCATTCTTCACCTCCTTTTTCGCCTTCCGTTTCAGTTCTCGGCGCCAGTCGGCAATCACGGTGGTCAGCATTTCGGTGGCTTGGCCTGCCTTGGCCACGGTCGGTTCACGATCAAACCCCAAAAGTCTCCAATGTCGTCGCATCACCTCCAGCCCGAACGCGTGACAGGTGGAGACGCGAACGCCGTTAATTCCACGCTCGCGCAGCCGCGACTCGAAGTGCGACTGGGCGTCGATGGAGAACGTAAGCACCAAAATCTGCTCGGGCGTCACGCCGCCGGTAGTCAGCAAATACTCGATGCGCGCGCCCGCTGTAGTCGTTTTTCCGCTGCCGGCACACGCCTGCACTTCGACGCGGCGAGCCTTGGTTATGACGATTTTTCGAGACTCGGCCGAGAGGACTATTGGTGTCGGAGCTGTCATACCGTCAGCCCCTGACATACGCAGAAATTCCGATGAGAAGGGAGCCCATTTGATGGCCGATTTCCGAACTGGTTGCGGTTTTGCGGGTCGTGTTGAACACAGAAAAGCTCGAAAGTACTGGAGAAAACATACTTAAACCGTATTTTTAGAGGTTTTCTGCAGTGAGGTGGATAACAACATTAACTATCTGAATTAGTTGGGCTGGACAGGTAAATGCGGATCAGGCTTCAGGCTCACTTGAATCGCTCAAGTCGGCCTCGTCCTGACCTGTCTGATTCGTGAATTGATCTTGAACGGATGCCAGGCTGACTCGACGCGACGCTTGATTGGCGATCCAACCTTGGTAACTTCTGACGGCTGACAGCCGGTTGGTGATTCACGACTGGTAAACCGGAATTCTGGTTGCGGTTTTGCACGGTTCTATGCCCGCAAAAACAGCGAATCCAACGTGATTTCGACAGAGAAATGACGTGTTATCACTGCTGATACGTCCTGAAGATCTACAACAATTAGGCATCTATATCAGTGGGACGGCAGCGAGTCGAAATCACTCCCCGTTCACGGCATCGACAACGGCATCAGTGCGGCAGCACGTGCATCTCGCTCCCAAGCGCGAAAGCCGATACGGGGCAGTTTTCGGAATGGCGCAGCGTGTTCGCGCGCGGCATTTTGCAGCACAAAGTGGCCGGCGACGCGGTTGGACGAGTGAGTGAGCAGTTTGTCAGCACGTTTTCGCAGGGCCGTTCCCGACACGTGACGTTGGGCCGCCGTGCCGAGCAGCCGGCCAAGATCCGTCTTCTTATGCGGCAACGTCACAAACTGCAGGCGCTTGGCCCAGAAGGCGTCAAAGTCGTAGTCGATGAAGTCTTGAACCTTGATCAATTCATGCTGGCGCGCGGCCCCAGTATTCGACAGACGCATTTCCACATGCAGGCATGGACGCTCCCGAGTGGGTGCCGTTGGCTTAAACCACTCGTCCGAATACACCGCAAGCACGCCAGAGCGATGCCCGCGCGGCGCGAAATAGGTCACCGATCGGTTGTGCACTACCTTGTGACGGAGATAGGGCACGAGTACCGAGCCCAAGAACAGGCGATGCAGACGATAGGCCTCTATGCGGGTCCATACAATGAAGTCGCGCGCGATCTCCACCTCCTCGACCTCAACGGCGACGTCGGCACCAAGTAGTTCAAGAAACCGAAGAAACCACTCCGACTCCGGTTGCAGCACCAGCACCGACGATTTCCATCTCGGGTGGTATTTCGGGGAGTAGACGGTGAGGGTCGTGTCTCTGCACCACGGCTTCAGAAGCGTTTTCAAATCCACGCCCAACTCGGCGCGGTCCAGGCGAAACGCCACGCGGTCATAACGATCAACGGTTTCGGTTTTTGGCATATGTTTTCCAATTCGATTTCATGTCAAAAGATGGGCCTTTGGCCCTGGCGGACCGGGCGTGCGTGACACCACGCGAGCTTTGAAATGTCGACTCCGACATTCCGACAACGTCGCGTCCGGCACGCACATTGCCCGACGGATCAATCGAACCGGATTGCCTCCTTGATCGCGTAAAACGGCGTGCGTGCATCCGCCTCGCCGTCCTTGCGGCCTGGCATGCGGCACAGCAAGGTGCGGGCCCTCTTATCCGAAACTAGCAGGCCAGCGTGCTGCAGCGCCTTCACGGTCGCCTCGATGCCGTGTTCACGGCAGAGCTCATTCTCAAAGTATTCACGGCGCAGCAGATACAGGAGCCCATGCGGTTGATGGGTCTTGACATACACGCTGCCGCCGAGGTGCTGTTCCCAGTCTTCAAAGGGCACGAACACGGCCGGTTCCTGCAGCTTGAAGAAGGCTCGCATCGTCGCCAAGGGGGCGACATGCAACTCCTCCTTGCGGGCTCGCCAACCGGCCAGCCACTGGCCAAACACATGCCGCACGGCAGCCAGGGGCGCATCGGCTTCAAGCGGGAGGATCTCAAGTCTGACAGCCAGCCGGCCCGTGAGCGCCACCACCGTGAACTGCGCCAAGACGCGACGCTCCAACTCGGTCATGCTCGCCAAGGGAATGTCGCCTGCGACTTTGGTCTCGTAGCTAGACCAATGCCGTTGGACCACCTCCTGCGCGCCGGCGAACTTGGCGATGAGCTGCTCCACGAAGGCGGGGTAGGCCACGCCGAAGTTGTTGGTGATGGCTTCGCTCACGTCGGCGGTAAACGCCGCCTCATCCGCTGCGCCATGGAGGTCGGTGTAGACGCCGAGATGCTCACCCACCCGTATGGTGGGCAGGAAGGCCTCGTGGCCAGCGCGGGCGGTATCGCCGGTGGCGCGCGCCTGCTGTGCGACCGAAACTTCGCCGGTTGCGAAGATGGCGGCTCGCAGTTCTTGCCACTCCCGCAATTCGCCGCTCGCGGTGGCGCCGGCCTTCGTGATGCCTCCGCCGAGCCGGGAAATGGCCTTGAGCACGTCGGCACCGCCCCGGGCGCCGAGTTCGTCCAGCACCAGTGGCAGGTCGCGCGCTCTTGCGGCTAGCATTTCCAGGCTAATGTTAGTGTGGGGCAATTGATGCGGGTCACGGGGCGGACCGAACAGCGAATGGATCACGTGGGTCAGGGTGATTTTGTCGGTGCTGGACAGACCGCACAGCAATACTCCAGGCATGGGCAGCCCGGTCAACGTGGCCAGCGGTGGCGCAAGCCCAAAGCACAGGGCGAAAATGAGCAAGGGGTTGCCCGGCGCCAAGCGCTTAAACGGCTGTTGCCACGCCTGCAAGGTTCCTTTGGCGGCGTAGCCACTGGGGCCGCACAGCACCGGCACGACAGGCTCGGCGCCATTGCCGTATACGGTGTCGCCCAAGACGGCGATGGGCCTGCGTTCCTCCCCGGCGCCTAGCCAGTGCAGGCCCTCAACGCCAATGACGATCACGCTGCTCAGTTCGGCAACGGCGGCGATGTATTTGGCAATGGCTTTCAGGCCGGCGGGTTCCAACGGGGTCTTTAAGCCCAGGCCCTCCAGGACGGGAGCGAGCTTGCGCGGCTCACGCAGCGCCGCCATTTTCACCAACTGGCGGCGCAGGACGCCGCCAACTTTGCGGCTGATCAGCACGCCCAAGAGGGTACGGTCAGGGGCATAGGCATAGCCTCTGACATTGAAGCGCTCGGTCAGCCTGCAAGGCTTGGCATCCAGCGTGACCACGATATCGTCATCGGTCTCACTTATGCCGTGAAGTTTTTGAAGTTGACGCAGGATCTTTTGTTTCTGGGCTCGGTGATTAGAGGCTGGTTTTGCTAAGTGCGAATTGTTTTTAATGGTCGAGGTTTGGGGTGCGGTGGCCATGGTTTTTTGCTCCGATTGGAATAAGATGGGCAGGCGCGGGTCGAAACGGCCGGCCTGCTGCGGACAAGTTTTGATTGGGGTTAGCGTTCGACCGAGCTACGCGGCGCCCGGAGCCGAAGCGACTGCCTGGGCGATACGACGCTGAAGAAACGCATCAACGTCAGCGTCGCTGATGCGCACGGAGCGTCGCCCCACTCTAATGGCGGTGAGTTCGCCCTCGGCGATGAGGGTATTTACGCTGCCCAGGGCCAGGTGCAGCCGCTGGGCGACCTCGCGTTTGGTGGACAAAGTGGTAGGGGTGGAGGGGGATTTTGCTGCCATGTTTTTTTGCGCCTTTCTATGCGTGGTTAAACATGGTGCGACTATGTCAAATCATTCCGCTTTCAACCACGGCAATTGCAAGCCAACGGGTGCAATTGCACTGGACTGAGCTCTTTACTGGACATCACAAGTGATGAGGACTAGCTCGGCCCATGCGGCCTGCGCTTTCTGGCGCTCGGAGTCCGCGCGCCAGAAGAGGAGATCCTGTCGACGTAGGAGGAGGTTGTATCGTTGAGTTGCTATGCCTGCGAACTACCTCCCCTACGACCCGAACCAGATGTTGCTGTTGCCCGAGGCGATGCAGGAGTGGTTGCCCGATGGTCACCTGGCGCACTTCATCAGCGACACGGTGGACGGTCTGGATCTGAGCGCATTCCACGCCCGTTATGACAAGGACGGTCCGCGCAACCAGCCGTTCCATCCGGCGATGATGGTCAAGATGCTGGTGTACGGGTACGCCACCGGCGTGTTCAGCTCCCGCAAGATTGGGCGCGAGCTGCACGAGGATGTTGCGTTGCGGGTACTGGCAGCCGGTAACTTCCCGGCGCACCGTACGATCCGCGACTTCCGCGACTTCCGCGCGCTCCACCTGAAGGAGCTCAGCGAGCTATTCGTGTAGGTGGTGCGCCTAGCGTGAGATGGGACTGGTCAAGCTGGGCACGATCGCGGTGGACGGCACCAAGGTCAAGGCCAACGCGAGCCGACACAAGGCGTTGAGCTACGACCGCATGCTCAAGGCCGAGGCCGAGCTGAAGGCGCAGATTGATGCGTTGCTGAACAAGGCGCGCACGGTCGATGAAGCCGAGAAGGGCGAGCCCGAACTGGACATCCCGGCCGAGATCGCCCGGCGCCAGGACTGACTGGATGCCATTGCTGCTGCGCGTGCCCGACTGGAGCAACGCCAACGCGAGGCGGACATTGAACGAGGGCGCAGCGACGACGACGACCAGAAGCCTCAAGGCCCACACGGTAAGGCCAAGACCGGTGCTCGATACAAGAACCCATTCGGTGTGCCCGAACTCCTAGCCGGCGCTTTTACGCTCACGCACTACGTCGCCCACTTCTTGTATCCAGCTAACTATGCTACGCCCCTCAACGGGTAGGGTCGCATCTTTCTGCTTTAGCCATTTCTCGACAAGGGCTCCCGATTTTTGGGGGTGTTCAGAGTCGAAGCCATCCACTGTGTGCCGCAGCAGTTCATGCATCAGCATCAGGTAGTTGTTCTTCTGCTTCGGCATGAACTCCTTGGGCTTGCCACTAGATATGCCTAGGCCTTTCTGCATGGGATCAAGTCCGGACCAATCCAACGCCTTGGCGAAAAAGTAGTAGTCCTGCAACGGAATGTACTTTTCTCCCGCCTTGGCGCCTTCGCTGAAGTGATCCGGAAAGTAGTCGATATCGATGCCAACCCTTGCGCGCGTGATGGCGAGCCGTTCTGTGTACTCTTGGTAGCGCGCGGGGTCCGCCTTCTTTAGGGCCTCTCTGGCCTTTTTCGACGGTTCAATGTTCATCGATAAAAGCACGGCGTACCATGCGCGCACGTATTTCCGTTGCTGCCAGTGCGGCCAGTGCGGTGGCTTAATGTCTTCTGGCTTTGGGCTTTTCTTGGGCATGTGTCGCTTCTCCTGTTGGACAGCAACAGTTTATTTGAAGACCAGGAATCCTGCGCGGCGGCGCTACCGCAGCGTTAGCGGCAGTCTGGTCAAATTACCAACTTACTACAACACCCTCTTACCGTAAGTAGGCCCCGTTGGCACTGTTGTGCGTGACGGAGTCTGAACAAGATACGAATGTAAGAAATAGCGCCACGGGGTGGGGTAGCTTGAAAAAATGAATTATTCAGGACGGACTATCGAAGCGCTCGAGGTCCGGACTCGACTAGTGCAGTGCGCCACTCTGTTCTGTACTTATCCCGAAGTAGCTGCGAGAGCAGCCTTGGCTCGCGTGACCTTGGCCAGGATGTCAGAGGCGCGTGCGGTCCAGATGAACGGCTTGGGATCGATGTTGTGATGGGCGACGTACAGATCGATGGCCAGCTCCAGTTCTGCCACGCTGGTGAAGCTGTCACGCCGGATGCGCTTGTCGGTGATGTCGCGAAAGAAGCGCTCGACCATGTTCAGCCACGAGGCGCTGGTCGGGGTGAAGTGCATGACGAAGCGCGGGTGCCGCGCCAGCCACTGCTGCACATCGGGGTGGCTGTGCGTGGCGTAGTTGTCCACGATCAGATGCAGGCTCAGGTGCTTGGGCGTGCGCCGCTCGATGAGTCGCAGGAACTTGAGCCACTCGCCGTGGCGGTGCCGTGGCTGGCACATCGAGATCACGCTGCCGTCCAGCGTGTTGAGCGCCGCAAACAGCGTGGTCGTGCCATGGCGCTTGTAGTCGTGGGTGACGGTGCCAGCCCGTCCGCGCTTCATCGGCAGGCCCGGCTGCGTGCGGTTGAGCGCCTGAATCTGGCTCTTCTCGTCACAACTGAGCACCAGGGCATGCTCGGGCGGGTTCAGGTACAGCCCCACCACGTCCAGCAATTTGTCCTCAAAGCGCGGGTCGCGCGAGAGCTTGAAGCTGCAGCTCAGGTGCGGCTTCAGGCCGTTGCTGCGCCATACACGGCGGATGGTCGTGGCACCCAGGCCCAGGTGCTCGGCCAGCGTGCGCGTACTCCAGTGGGTGGCGTTGACGGGCCTGTCATGCAGCGTGGCGTGCACGATCCGCGACTCCACCTCGGCCGTGACAGTGGCAGGTCGGCCCGTGCGCGGCGCGTCCTTGCGAAGCGCATCGATGCCGCCGTCTAGAAAACGTTGACGCCACAGCGCCACTTGCCGGCGATCGAGCCCCGCCTGGACCGCGATGTCCTTGTTTTGAAGGCCCGCGGCGGCCATCAGGACCACGACCGCTCGCTGCTGAAGCCGAGCCTGCACTCGCCGGCCCTTGGCCAACACACGAAGCTCCCGCTCGGTGTGCTCATCCAGTTCAATTGTCTTGGCAACCCGCATCGCTCCAGCCTCCTGAGCGATTGGAGTATGCCGGGTCAGATAAGTTCTATAACTTCACGCGCACTGCACTAGCTATTTTAGGTCGGTCGAGTACCTCGGCAACTTAGGTACTTTGCGCATCCCCAAAACTGCGCACCCGCGTTTACGCCCTTCTTGGCCATCCGCTTCATTTCTGAAGCGCACACCGGGCACAATGGCCCCATCGCGGCCGTGCTCGGCGTCAAATGCATGTGGATTCGCGGATGCTTGTCCAGCCACGCCCGCACAGCGGGGTGCTTGCGTGTAGCGTAGTTGTCGGCAATCAAGTACAGCGTTTTGCCCGTGGGCGTCTCGCGGTCGACTTGCCGCAGGAATTTCAGCCACTCGACGTGCGTGTGCCGCTGCTGCACTGGCCGATGATCTGACCATCCAGTACGTTGAGCGCAGCGAACAAGGTGGTGCCATTGCGTTTGTAGTCGTGTGTCATGGTGGCCGCGCGTCCTTTCCTCAGCGGCAGTCGGTAGTGATCGGTAGTGCGCGGTAGTGGTTTCTTGCGCATAGCGCAAGCTATGGCTTGTTTGGCTTGTTTTCCACTTTCGCGCAACGCACAATTCATCCGTTTCGCTACTTGTCTCAACTCGTTAACCTTGATTGAGAATTTGGGGCACATTTATTTATATCTAATATGTTTTAAAGGATAAATAATGATCAATAGGCGAGATTTTATTGGCACAATTACCGTATTTTCAATCCCCCCGATTGCTGTTTCTGGCGACTATCCGACCCACCCTATCGATATCGTTACACCACTTGCGCCAGGAGATGCAGCAGATTCCGCTGCACGTCTTATGGGGCAGGAGTTATCCCATTTACTGGGAGTCAACATAATCGTGACAAATCGGCCCGGTGCAGGGGGATCAATTGGTACGGAACTAGTAATGAGAGCACCGAAGGACGGCTACATGATTCTCTATGCGCAAAACAGTGCGCTGACCATCCGTCGTGTGCTAGAGCCTAAGATAGCCGCGTACGACCCGTCCAAAGACTTAACCCCTTTGGCGTTGACGACACGCTCACCATCGGTTTTAGTAGCACGTACCGATGCTAATTTCAAAAATTTCAAAGAAATGGTGATGCAGGCAAAAAATAAGTCTGGCAAAATCAGTATAGGTAACGCAGGGCCAGGCTCGGCGGGTGACATTAGTGTACAGCTCATCAGTTCGATAACTAAGGTAGATATAGAATCTGTAAATTATAAAGGTGCAGCTCCCGCAATTGGTGACCTATTAGGAGGGCATATAAATGGTGTAATTCTTGCTCTCGGGGCGGTAAGTTCGCATATAAGGGCGGGTACATTGCGGGGCCTTGCAATTTCGTCTCCATTTGCTGATTTTCCAGATATCCCCACCTTGGGGCAGTTGGGGTACAAGCAGGAGCTACAAGGCGTTTGGTTTGCCTTCTTCATGCCAAAGGGTGTACCGAAGAATGTGAGTAAAAAAATAATTTTGGCACTTGAGGCCGTTGCACGGGACTCTAAAATTGCGGAGAAGTTACGGCCGATGGGAATCATACAAGAGTGGACTCCGGCACCGATACTGATCAATGAAATGCAACGAGAGTACAGCATCGTGCAAGATTTGTTTAATCGCAACCATATAAATAAGTAGTAATTAATTTTCGAAAATATTTGATGAGGTGTTTATGGGGAATGATATTCATGTGGCGGTCGTTGGCGGTGGCATCGGAGGGCTTGCTGCCGCAGTCGCGCTGTCTAGGCGAAATATCAATGTTTCAGTATATGAACAAGCTAAGACGCTAGGTGAGGTTGGGGCGGGAATTTTTATTTATCCCAACAGTTTGCGGCAGCTTGAACGAATGGGGCTGAAGGATGCGTTGGCTGCTGTAGGCGCAAGAGTTGGTGATGGCTCTAAATACCGTCGAATGGATGGATCGGTCGTGGGTTCCATTCTGACCACTGACTCTACAGGGTGGAATGGAATGTACGGCATGCATCGCGCAGACATTTTGAATGTTCTTGCAGCACACATACCAGCTAACGCTATTTATACCGATCATCGTTGTGTTGATTTTATGCAAGATGATCAATGCACACACATAACATTTGAAAATGGAAAAACAACTCAAGCTGATATTGTAATAGCAGCAGATGGCATACATTCAAAGTTGCAGAAATACGTGGTTGATCAATTACCTCCAGAATATTCTGGTTTTCGTGCATATAGAGGATTGATATCGAGAGAAAAATTACCCGATTGGTATCCAGGAACGCATCAAGTTTGGATGGGTGAAAATAAGCACTTCATGGTATTCCCCGTTCGCCGCGGAGAACTATTAAATTATGTTGGCTTCGTGCCAACTATAAATGAAACAATTGAATCCTGGTCTGCAATTGGAGATAAGGACGAGCTTACCGCTTCCTTTTCTGGCTGGGATCCTAAAGTGGGAGAGCTGTTAACTAAAGTTGAAAATTGTTTTTGGTGGGGGCTTTATGATCGCAAGCCGTTAAACCGATGGGTGAATGGGAGGCTTACACTACTTGGTGATGCCGCACATGCGATGCTTCCGCATTTGGGGCAAGGTGTAAATCAGGCAATTGAGGATGGAGTTGCGCTTGCAGTATTACTGGAAGGTAAAAGCAAGGATGATCCAATTGTAGATATTTTGAAACAATATGAAGCACTACGACACCCTCGTACCGATCTTGTTCAAGCGGAAGCTCGTCAAAATGGAATGCGCTATGATTCCAGGTATACTGATCTAAATCAACGGGACAGGGAAATTGCAGACGCAGCAGTTTTTCGTAGAGTACTTTATGATTATGATGTTGAGCGTATTGCGATGGAAGTTCGAGATGGATTGTAGATAAATTTTCTCATTTTTATCGTTCCTTAAGATCGAAACTTCACCAAGGGCGCCTCTGAAATTGCTCACTGCGCGTCAGGCAGTCTGTAAAAATCGATAAGCTACATTCGGCGAGGACGCGGCGGTGCGCAATAAGGCGATCTACCTGGCGCTGGGGGGTTCTCCCCGATGGCACGCGCGACTTCCCGCCGGCCGTACGGTGCGTGGTGTACACGATCAATGCCATCGAGAGCATTCACAGCCAGCTGCGCAAGATCACCGAGGCACGTGGGCACTTCCCCAGCGACAATACAGCCACCAAGCTGACCTGGCTGGCGCTGCGCAACATCGCGGCCGACTGGGGCCGCGCGGCCAAAGAGTGGCGCAACGCGATAACCAGCTCGCAATCGCCTACGGCGATCGATTCATGAAGACGTCTGTATGACAATCCATTACCGACTTGCCCACGGCGGCGTGCGCTCGTCACAGGCAACGCCCGCCACCGTGGGCAAGTCTCAGAACCTCGCACACAGAAATTCAAACAACCCCAAATCACCTGTTAGGCTAGCATAGGATGAGCACATACTTCGTTTCATCGCTGCGCAAAGGGCTTGAGGTTTTGACCTGCTTTGGGCGACAACAAGTGCGACTTACCGTGTCCGATGTGGCGAGGCTCACCAGTGTCTCGCCCGCGTCCGCTCGGCGCTCGCTCCTCACTTTGGTGGATCTCGGTTACCTTGGCGCAGATGGCAAATACTTCTGGATGCTGCCGAAGTGCCTGCTTATTGCCCATGCCTTCTTGTCATCTGGCCCTCTGCCCTCGTTGGCTCAGCCACTACTGGATTCGTTCTCAGCCCGTACACGAGAGTCCGTTTCTCTTGGCCAATTAATGGGAGACGATGTGATCACTGTAGCGCGTGCTACTGGGCGTCGTAGTCTTTCAACGGGTTTAGGGGTTGGTTCACGTCTACCGAGCTATTGCTCTGCGATCGGGCGCGTTTTGCTTGCGGATCTCCCACCGATAGCGGTGGCCGCTCGTCTTGAGTCGATCCCACGCCCTGCACTGACCTCAAAAACAGTCACGGACGTTCACCAAATACTGGACATCCTTGATCGTTGTCGTGAAAGCGGTTGGTCGAGCAGTGATGGCGAAATTGAGGTAGGAGTGCGTGCCCTTGCGGTTCCGGTGCGTGACCTGAAAGGACGCGCGATGGCAGGCCTGAGCATTGCAGCACGCGTGGAGCGTGTTGGCATGAACGAATTCCAGGCAATACTGCTGAAGCCGCTTATGGGGGTACGCGACGCTTTGCAAGAGCAACTTTTCCCCTCTCTTGCTCACAAGTCAACAAGTAACCATCCCCCGGCAAAGCCGGGGGCTTTCAAATTGTAAGCCGCTCAAAGCGGCTATACGGGATCGCTAACGCGACCCCAACTCATGGCGCCACCGAATCGAGCCTGTCCTGAATTTTGTGTTTGAGGCATAAATAGTCGGCCCTGCAAAATTCATCCTTGCGCCCAGGCGACCTGCGAAGCGCCGCGATTGCCCTGGAATGTGGACGTCTAGGGCGCGGGGGCGAGTTGCACGAGCAGCGCGAGCAGCGCGAGCAGGCGGCCCCTGAGCCCCAGGCGCACCATCGCGCGCAGCAGCCAGCGGATGTTTGTCATGCACGTTTGCCGCTATCACGACCGCGCTGTGGGCCAGTCCGCTTTGGCTATCCACACCGATGTGAAGTTTCATTCAGAAATGGTGAGTCGGCCGAGGGAACTGCCCCCTCAGCCGCTCACAGAACCGTACGTGACACTCTCGCGTCATACGGCTCCCGTTATCCAACCTGTGCTCCGGCCGAACGCGCCAGCGAACGGGAGTTGGCCCATGGGCTGCTGCCAGTCTCGTGGACACCGACCTATGGTTCTTTAACCTTCTCGAACTCTATCGGGCTACGCGATATCCCCCCGACCATCAAAGCGTTGAGCAATGAATCCTGGGTCTGCCATGTGCCACAGATCACCGATATCAATAGCGTCGGTCACCACACGGTTGTGCCACGCAAACACGCGGGCAAAATTACGAACACTGCGAGGGGCAAATTTCGACCCGCCCGGATCAGTCAGTTTCCTCAGATCCGGATACGCAATTTACGATAGGTGCTTGAACCTTTCCATCTCGGCTTATCCAAGCCGGTCACTCCAGCGTCGCGCCAGGCTCCTTCGCGACCTTATCCTCTTGTCATGAACATCGACCTCACCAAGCTCAGCGAGGCTGAACTCACGGAGCTCAATCACCGGATCGTTGCACGACTGCACTACCTGCAAGAGGCGCGCATGCACCAGCAGATGCAGAGCTTCAAGCTCGGCGACCGGGTCTGCTTCCACGCTCCAGGGCATGATCCAAAGACAGGCATCGTCGCCAAGTGCAACCGAAAAACAGTCACCGTGATCACGGATGATGGACATCAGTGGAACGTGGCGCCCGTGTTCCTCAGCACGGTGATCGTCGCTGAGTCTGACCCCCACGCGGGTCAATCCCAAGTCATTCAGTTGCCCGGCAAACGGTAGGCGGCTGCAAGGCCCGCGACAGTTCGGGCCGAGACAGCCTCTGTTCAAGATGGGATAGCCAGCCGGTTACGGATAAAGGCCGTAGGGTGCTAGGTTTGGATTGATTCGGCGACCGTACTCGAACTCCTTTCCTGTCATGACGCAATCCATGGTCGAACAACTGGCGGACTTCATCAGCCGCAGTCAGTTTTCGTAATTGTCCGCGGCCGCGTCGAGGAACCAAAGCGGCTGCTGCTCGACTCCATAGACCGCGCTGCTTCCACCTCAACAAGGTCTCCATGAAAACGGCAACGGCCCAGTCAGCTCGGACCGTGGCGCCGCGCTGCGAATAGCTCTCCCAAATCAATCAAAAAAAGCCTCATGGCCGTTCAGCCATGAGGCAGATGACCGGTTGGAGAGACTCGAATTCGCCCCGGTCGCGGAAAAGCGCCTTTTAGAAGGTGTGGCGAATCCCCAGATCGAGACCGTCCGACGAACCGTTCGGAGCGGTCACAGCACCATTGAGGGCTACTGCCGAACCGCCGTTGTTGCTGACTCGTGCAAAAGTCGTATACGACGCGGTGCGCTTCGACAGGTTGTAGACGTAACCGATCGCCAGCTTTTTCGCTTCCGGATTGCCGGCCGCGTCGGTTCGATGCAACGAATAGGCCGCCTTCAATTGGCCGACGCCAACCGGCACCACCACGCCAAGCGACCCGCCCTTGGCCGAGACAGTTCCCACACGATCGCGGTTCAGATCGCCAAAGACCTTCGCCACGCCGAAGTCCCACTGGGCGTCGATGTTGCGCTGCACCGCGTCTCCCGCAGCGTACGCCGTACGGCTGTAGCCAACACCGCCGGAGAATGGACCGTTCGCGTACGCCAGGCGGATGCCGCTGCCGGTGCCATCGTTCGACGTCGCGGCACCACTCGCGTTCTCTCCGAAATAGTGCATCACGTTCGCACTGAAGCCGGCGAAAGTCGGAGAGAAGTACTCGAGCGCGTTCGAGGCTCGTGTGTTGGTCACGCCGGTAATGGACGCGGTGTAATTGACGGAAGCACCCACACCCACGTTGCCGAACGGGTCGCCGCCGAGGTAGCCCCAGTATTGGGGCGTGAAGTCACGGCCCGCACGGACCTCACCCCAGGCACCGACAAGCGAAACGGTCGAGCGCCGGGCGAAGGTCAGACCTTGGGCCCCGCCGATCGAAGCCGGCGTACCGGAAGCCTGGTTGTTCGTATTGGTGGGTTGACCTGAGCCGTCGTCGGCGTTGAATCCCGCTTCAAGCCAAAAACCTGCGGACAGCCCCCCCCAGGTCCTCGACGCCACGAAAGCCGAGCCTGCTAGGGGCCAGGCCGCCGCGCAGCATCTGGGTGCGGTCGGAGATGGACCCGGTTCCGCGCGCCAGTGTGGCGTCAACAATGCCGAACAGGGTGACGGAGGACTGGGCGTAAGCCGCTCCGGAGAGGCCCAGAACGGAGAGCAGCAGTAGCGATTTCTTCATGGTAATAGAGATTCCTTTTGAGTTGATGATTGAGCTACGAGGTCAGCTCATCGAGCGTGTGTTTGCTACGTTGCTTCGCCATGCGGGTTACTCCGACGTTTGTGAAATCTCAAGACCCCAAGATTGGTTTCACCGAACGCACCAACCCGTTCATCAAAGCGACGTGCTGGAGGATCGCCCTCCCGTGCGGCACGAAGAGATCACCCGCCTGGGTCGTTTGCAGTCCGCGGTGATCGCGAGTGAAAAGCTGAGTGCCGAGACTTTTCTCAAGCGCGCTCAGGCGGAGACTGCCGGCAGACAGCGAGCAGGGCACACGTTTCGATGCGGCTGAAAGGGAGCCGAGTTCCGCGCACAGAACCGCAAGTCGTATGGACACCAAGTCGACCCTTGCCAGGTTCAAGGCACCTTGCTGATTATTGAGAATTCCGTAATTCATGACATCACCAAAGCGTAGCCTGCATCCAGCAAGCGGCGATCATCGAGGGGCGCTTCTGCGCGCTCTTGAGCTTGTTGCGCGCGGTCGCGTGCAGCTCGCTCAGGTCGTTGGGGCAGTAGTTCGCTAGCGCATGTCGTTTGAGCCAGGCCCACAGGTATTCCACGGGATTGAGGTCCGGCGCGCACGGCGGCAGGAATGGGATCTGGATGTGTTCGGCCAGGCTGTCCAGGTACTCTCGCACCAAACGACTGCGGTGCGCCTTCAAGCCATCCCAGATGACCAGCAGCGGCTGCTTCAAGTGGGCCTTGAGCGCCTTGAGGAATTCGATGATCTCCTGCTTCTTGATACTGACCTCGTACAGCCGGAACAGACAGTTGGTACGCGTCAGGCCAGCGATGACCGAGACATGGTTCCAGTTGAAGTGAACCTGGATGATGGGCGTGTGGCCCTTGGGCGCCCACGCGCCACGACGTTTGTGTCCCCAATGCGCACCCTAGATTCGTTTGCAACGTCGGCAGGGAAATAGTTCACTTCTCACTTCCCGCGCGATGCAGGCATGCGGACAGGTGAAGGGCCAAAGTATTCAGAGGGAAGTGCGACAAGTCGGCGAAAGAAGAGCAATCCGATCACGGGGCCGGGTATGAGGAGCCAGCCTACCTTGCTGCCCAGATCCTGCACCACGGACGTGACCAGAGTAATCGATCCTACCGTCACCAGAAAACCGACACTGTTCTGGATCGCTAGAGCACTGCCAATGACCTCGGGGGGGCACACCCGAGATGCAATCGCCGAGAACTGGGCGGAGTCGGCAATCACCGCAAATCCCCAAATCAACAAGAGCGCCACACTGGGCACGAACCCCAAATGAGCAAGGAAGGGGTACATCAAGCAGAGCGACCCTGAGGTGCCGAGCGCAGCGGCCGCGGTCCTGGCGCTGCCAAACCTGTTGCTTAAGTGGCCCGCGACGACACAGCCGACCATCCCCGCCGCGATGACAGCAAACGAAAGACTCGACACGATGCGATCTTGGGCGGCGAATTTCGAGCCTCGGACCGCCTCAGTCACCAGGAAAGGCACGACCGTCCAGAACGCGTATAGCTCCCACATGTGACCAAAGTACCCCATCGCGCATGACAGGAAGTTCCGGTCACTGAACACGCGCAGTGCCGCACCCCAGCCCATGGATTTTTCACCGCGCGCCCCAGAGAGATTGGGTCCATCGCCGAGAAAAAGTACGGCCGCCCCGCCCAACAGGGCAAGGATGCTCGAGGTCACGACCACCCCTTGCCATGGAAGGTCAGCTCCTGCCGCCCTCACTGCATGGGGCAGCGCAGTACCGAGCGTCAGCATCCCCACCAGAAGACCCAGCGCGGAACCCGTACTGCCCTTTGTCCAGGCGATCACCATCTTCATTCCGAGAGGGTAAATTCCACCGAGGCAAATACCAACGAGAAAACGAAGCACCATTGCCTCGGTGAAGCTGGATGCCAGAAATGCAAAGGCCGCATTGAATGCTGCGCCCAAGAGGCTGGCCAGTGCGAACACGCGGCTCGCCGAATAGCGATCCGCAACGCCGGATGTCGCGAGCAGCAGGCTCCCCACAATGAAGCCGACCTGGACGGCGCTGGTCAACTGTCCGAGTTGTGCAGCTGTCAGCGACCACTCACGAGCCAGGCTCTCCGCTGCACTGTTCGGGCTGAACCAGAGGGACGTTCCGAAGAGTTGCGCAGCGGCAATCAGTGCTATGGGATGTCGAGTGAACGCGTTCATTCTTCAATCGAGCCGTTTCCTGGGCGCACTATTGGACCGACCCTCGATCCTGCCTGGCTCGCTGGATCGATTGCGCGGCCGCCGTGATCGCATCCACGCGCTCCCGGATCTCTTTACCGCTGAACGGACGCTCCCCTCCCCAGAGCGAGAGCGAAACCAGCGGTTCTTGCGCATCTCCAAGGACAGGCACCGACACGAACTGAAAATCGATGAGTTCATCCGCAGGCAGGTCGCGGTTGTAGTCTTCGAGGACGACGTTGATTCTGGAGCGAAGGATATCGAGTGGCAGCTTGGGACACTCGCTGTACTGTTCTCGCAGCACCGCTACGTGCGTGGAGGAACTTGACGCGACAGAAAGCACATGACCGCGCTCGCGTATTCGCTGGATCAGCTTTCGGCAGGCGATTTCCCCTTGGGTGTCGCGCGGGTTCACCGCGCGGATCCACGTTTCCACCGCTTCGGGCCCGCCCCACGCGGCGAAGATCGAGCCCAGGGGAGCCCGAGACGGTAAGCGATGGCCGACCCGTATCCTGTTGTCCGGCAACGAGCCAGCACACGCGCCACCGGCCACAACCAAGTCATCACCGCTGGGTGCTAACGCCGTCACGATGGTCCCGAATTTCTCGGCGAGGTGAGCCATGTGGGGGCGGGCAGCATCAAGGCATGCGAGTAGATCCCCCAAGCTTGCTGCAGCGCCTGCCTCGTCCCGCTGGCTGAACCTTCCGTAGCTTCCATGCGAAAACAGAAGTGCGGGGACAGCTCGCTGGATCTCGAGCCCCAGCATCCGGCAGACGACGATCTCGTGGTCCCCGCCGCGATGAACTTCGGCGATCTCGCAATCGATCGAAGCAACGGCGCCGTCAATCACTGGAGAGCCATGGGACGAAAGTTTCCAGTCGACTCCGCTGAATCTCTCCGCGGCCGAGCGACTAAGTTTCTTGCAGATCTCTTGCTGATCATGCGCCAGTATGCTGATGCCAATCCTTTCCGACTGCTTCAGCGCGGGCCATGTACTCGACGTCAGTGCCACCATGAACGTGACCAGCGGCGGCTCGAGGGAAAGGGACATGAAGGAGCCGACGAGCATCCCCTGTGGTCGATCGTCCCTGGACAACGAGGTGATGGCAACGACGCCGGTGGGATATTGGGCCATCACTTGGCGCAACTGGTCTGACGAAATTTCCAGGCTCTTGACGAACTCGCTCATGGGGGTCTCCGTAGCTAAGTGATAAAGTCTAACGTAACGTTAGTTAAGGGTCAAGCTGTTTTTTTCCTCGAAGAAAATCGTTACCTTGACAAATCTCGACTCTCGTCCTACAAACTCTCTTATCGTTAGTTTTGTGTCACACCATGAAAATCCTCGCTATCCTGTGTTCGCCCCATCCCTCCAAACGCACGAAGGCCGCTGTCGAAGCAGTGCTTGCAGGCGCCGCGAGTGGAGGCTCGGCTACCGAGTTGCGCGAGGTGGCCGATGGCCGATGGACGAGTGAATTGGAAGAAGCAGTTTTGGGGTCCGACGCGGTTGTCCTTGCGTCGCCAACATTTCGCGCGGACGTAGCGTGGCCCTTGAAGGTGCTGCTCGACGAGATGCGAAGGGGTGATATTGCTTCCCCCGGCCCCTTGCTGCGAAAGGTTTGCGCGACCGTGATGTCGGGAGGATCTGCTCATCACTTCATGGGTGGCGACAAGGTACGATCGGTGCTGGATTCGTTTTTTGGCACCCAGTTGTTGTGCCCCGGCATCTACGTTACACCGGACGATTTCTCTTCCGACGGGACACTGGTCGAGCCGATGTCCAGGCGCTTGAACATCGCGGGCCAGGCACTCGTGGAGCTCGCGGGCGCAGTGAAAGCGTCGCCGTCGCTACGCGCTCACATGCCACTCATTTGATCGGGGGGGGGGGCATCCAAAGAGGAACGCCCCCCGGCCCCTCAGATGCCCGGCCAGGGCGAAGCAAGCGGACCCGCAGCGGTGCGGATCGTTACCCGCTTGGTCCGCGTGCAGCCCTCCACGGCATCCGAGCCGAACGCTCCGCCGAGTCCGCTCGCCTTGAATCCGCCGAACGGTAGGCCCGAGTCCATCACCAGCGTCGTATTGCCGTGCACGACGCCGGCGTCGATCGCATCGGTCATCCGGATCAGGCGCGCGGCGCCCGTCGTCCACACAAATGCCGCCAAGCCATAGTCGGCGTCGTTCGCCATTCGCACGGCCTCTTCTTCAGACCCGAACCTCGACACCGCCAGTACCGGCCCGAAGACCTCCTCGCGTGTGATACGCAACGCGCCTTCCGAAGCGTCCAGCAGCGTCGGAGCGACGTACAGCCCCGGCCCGTCCTCGAGGCCGCGGGGTCGGCCGCCGCCTGCCACCAGCCGCGCACCTTCCTCGACACCGCTGCGAATGTACGCATTCACGGCATCGTACTGGCGCCGGCACACGATGGGGCCGACCTGCGTCATCTCGTCGAACGGGTCGCCAACGACGACCCGCTCCAGGCGGCGAGCCACGTCATCGATGAAGCGGTCGGCGATATCGTGGTGCACCAACAGACGGCTGCTCGCCGCGCAGATCTGCCCTGCGTTCGTAACGATTCCGATCACCGCCGCGCGCGCGGCCGAATCGAGATCCGCATCGGGGAACACGACGATCGGCGACTTGCCGCCGAGTTCCAGCGTGACTTTCTTGAAGGTGTCGATGGCTGCCATGAGGATCCTGCGGCCGGTGCCGGGGGAACCCGTGAACGACACGCCCGCGATGTCACGGTGCGAGGTGAGCATGCCTCCGACGACTCCATCACCCACCAGCACCTGGAGCACGCCCCGCGGAATCCCGGCTTCGAGCGCCAGTTCGGCGATACGCAGCGCCGAAAGGGGAGACAGTTCGGACGGCTTCACGACCACCGCATTCCCGCAGGCGAGTGGAGGCATCGTGCGCGCCATGAACCCATGTGCCGGAGCGTTCCACGGAAGCACGACGGCATATGCGCCGAGCGGCTCCCGCTTCGAGTAGGACAGCCTGCCGGGCACGTCGGCGAGTTGCTGTCCGTACAGCTTATCTGCCATGCCCGCCCAGTAGCGCGCATGCCGCGCCGCGCGCCGGGTTTCCGCGATCGCATCGCGCAGGACCTTGCCGGTGCACCGCACGTCGAGGCGCGCAACTTCTTCCGCGTGCTGCTCGAGGAGCGTGCCCAATTTCCAGAGGGCCTCGCTGCGTCGCTCGGGGGCGTACGCCGCCCACGCCTTTTGCGCGGCAACGGCCGTGCTCACCGCCTGTTCCACGTCGGCGAGGGTCGCCTGCCGCAGTGTGCGCACGACCGAGCCGTCGATCGGGCTCACAACCTCAAGGGGCCTGGTTCCTTCTGCTTTCTCTTCCATCGTGATCCTCTGTGTTCGTTGACGCCGAAAACTTCGGCCAAGTCATACTAACGAAGTGAGAGTTTCATGTCAACCCGATCGATCTGGGGCTTGCGTCATAACTCACATTCCGTTATATTGACTGTCCTTCAACGCAAATTCGAACCGGAGATCACAATGCACATCATGGCGTTAACGCAACCCTGTCCCAGGGGATGGCTCAACGAGCTTGACCAGAGCTCGCGCGGGTATACACAGGCCGAGTTCTGGAAGTCCTTGGCGAGAACGTGCGAGCGCGGCCTCCTCGATGCAGTCTTCATCGCGGACATCATGGGGATCTACGACAGCTACAAAGGGAGTTGGCAACCGGCCGTGCAGCATGGGGTGCAGGCCCCGCACGACGACGCGACCCTCGTCGCCGCCACCATGGCTGCCGTAACGGACAAGCTCTGTTTCGGCGTTACGTGGAACACGAGCCTTCAGTCGCCGTACAACACGGCCAGGACGTTCACGAGCCTCGATCACCTCACGAACGGCCGGATCGGGTGGAACATCGTCACCGGCTACGTCAAGAACGTCGAGGACAACGGCATGGGCCAGCTGCTTTCCCACGACGAACGCTACGCCCAGGCCGACGAATTCATGGACGTCGTCTACAAGCTTTGGGAGCACAGCTGGGAGGACGATGCCGTTGTGCGCGACAGGGTTCGGCGGATGCACGCCGACCCGAGCAAGGTGCACGAGATTCACCACAAGGGCAAGTACTACTCCGTCAAGGGCCCGCATATGTGCGAACCGTCGCGGCAACGGACGCCGGTGCTTCTACAGGCTGGTGGCTCCCCTCGCGGGCTGGCCTTCGGAGGGAAGCACGCCGAGGCACTCTTCACCATTAACCCGACGCCGGAGAAGGCTGCCGAGAGCGTGCGCAAGGCAAGGCAAGCCGCAGTCGCAGCCGGCCGCGACCCATCAGACGTCAAGGTGCTGGCAGGCGTCTGTCTCATCGTCGGCAGAACGACCGCCGAGGCTGACGAAAAGTACCGCGCTGCGCGCGAGGCCATCTCGCTGGATGCAGCGTTCACCCTCTTCGGGGGCTGGACCGGGGTGGATCTGTCCGCCTACGATCCCGACGATCTCATCGAGACGATCAAGTCCGACGGGATGCAGGCGGTGATCAAGAACTTCACGTATGTGGATCCAGGACGCGCCTGGCGCGTACGCGACTTTGGCGAATGGCTGAAAGGCGGCACGCTTGCGCCGGACATCGTCGGCTCCGTCAAGGAAGTCGCCGACGAACTCGAACGATGGATGCGGGTTGCGGGCGTCGATGGTTTCATGGTGCAGCCGTACACGACTCCTGGATCGCACGAGGACCTCGTGAACCTCGTGATTCCCGAATTACAGGCGCGCGGCCTGTTTCGTACCGAGTACGAGGGGGATACATTTCGTGAGCGGCTCACAGGCGCCGACCCACGCCTCCCGCAGCGACATCCTGCGAAGAGGCTGGCCATCGGTTCCGGCCGAACCTGACACCTCAACTGCGCCGGGACGCCGGGCAGGCTCGAAGCGTCTCGGTACGCTCATTTGCTGCGACTGACCGTTCGACTCGGCTTTTGCTTCATGTCTGGAGCCTGGACCTCCGAATTCTTCGGAGCGGCCTTCTTGCGGATGACGGCCCGCCTCTTTACGGACGGCCCGGCGCTTTTCGCGTTGCTCGACTTGTCGGACGGGGCCTGTATCGCCTCGACAAGGCGGCCGTAAAAACGAGTCATGCGCTTGTCCAGCATCTCAGTCGTCAAGCCGGCCTCATCCGCAAACTTCTCGCGGAAGAGGCCGTAGCCATAGTAGAGCGATGCAAGGGAGATATGGAGGGCGAGCAGGTCTGTGTCTGCGGGTAACTCGCCCGTCGAGCGGCGCAATTCCAGGAGTTGGAGCGATGGCCGCAGGCCAGGCAAGCTCTTGACCCCACGTTCCCCGTCCAGGTGCATCAGCGCCAGCAACCTGATGTGCAGCGGATCTTCGATTGCGCGCCAAAACGGAGGATCGTTGGCGTCCAGTAACGGATGGTGAGAAGGTTCGTACGCTGCGTACAGTAATTTGTTCGACGCGTCCAGACGTCGCTGCAAAGCCCTGCGTAGCAATTCCTGCCGCGACCCAAAGTACTGGTAAATCAGGCTGCGATTGACGCCTACCGCCTCCGCCACCTCGGCCAGGTTGACTCCTGCCAACACGCCGTCCCGCTCGAGAATCGCCTCGCTGGCATCCAGCATCCGGCTCTCCGTCATTGCTCTATTGCGTTGTTTCCCCACAGTGTCTGACCCTCCATGACTTAACTTCTCCTGATGTTGACGTAGCGCTACTCCGACCAGGAATTAGCGCTTACCCCATCATGGATTATCGCTCAGGCATCTGACAATTCTAACGAATGATTAGAACCTCGGGAGCAGCAACCCGGGGGATACCCTTACTTCACTTGACACGCCATTTTGCTCCGCTAAACTATCTATTCGTTAGTTATCTGTTTTTGCTGGCCAGTCGCGAAACGGCGACGCGAAGCGGGGGCCAGCGAGCAGCACAGACCGTCAGCGAGGTGAATCCTTTGCTGGCACCTACTTCAAACAGGAGAACCTCATCGTGAAAAACCTTTGCAAGTTATTGCCATCTCTAGCCGTCGCACTTGTGCGGGGCCTTCTGACGCTGGTGATTGCGACAACTGGTGCGACGTCCTTTGCGGCGAGCTCTGCGGGCATGCCAGAAGTGAGCTTCGGCGTTTACGGCGCGACGCTAGCCAGTGCTATCGAAGTGTTAGCTATTGAGAATGGGTTCCTCGAAAAGGAAGGGGTCAAGGCAAAGGCCGTGAAATTCACGTCGGGGCCGACCATGATGGCGTCCTTCCTGGGGGGCGACACACCGTTCGCCAGTACGAGCCCCGGGTTCTGGAATTCGCTGGAGCAGGGTGAATGCTTCAAAGCGTTCGGCAATGACTCCCAGAGCTACTTCTCCCTCATTGCGACACAGAAGGCCGTAGCGAAAGTTCCTGCGCTGGCTTCGGGCTATCCGGCGTCTGTGCGCGCGATGAAGGGACTGAGGATTGGAGTGGCGGCACGCGGAGGCGCCAACGAACAAAACACCAATCTCGTCCTCCAGTCCGTTGGCGTCGACCCGAAGGATGTCACGTACATCGCTACTGGCGCGACTCAAACCGCGCTTGTAGCGCTGGAGAATGACCAGATCGACGTCCTGTTGTCTTTTCCTCCTGTTGAACAGTCGCTCAAGAAGCAGGGTGTCCGATATACGGTTGTGGCCAACCTGTACGACGGCTCCGTGCCGGCGCTCAAAGACCTGGTGCTCCTCATGCCTTCCGTGAACTGCGCGTACGCCCAGAAAAATCCCGAGACGACGCAGAAGGTTTGTCGCGGTTACGCGGCGGCCTACCGGTGGGCCATCGACTCGCGCAACTCGAAGCAGATGGCTGCGTTCGTCTCGACGTTGATGAACGTACCGGCGGACATGGCCCAGGAAATCTGGGACGAGTATCGAAAAACCTTCGCGGCGGGACCGGCCATGCGAAGGGATCTCTGGAACGCGCAGCTCAAGTTCTATCCTGCCGTCAAGAAGTTACCCGACTTCGATCGGTATACGCTGTCTTGCGAGAAGTCCTGACATGGAGGCGAGATGCGCGCACTTCTTTTTCTTCTGACGAACGAAGCTAGGTGAGGAGGCTGAAATGATGTCGAACGAAACGGTCGCAACTCAACCCTCTTTCGGGTCGTCGAGCCGACAAAACAAAAAGTGGTGGACGACGCTCGGTCTGCAGGCAGCGGCATTGTGTGCCATGTTGCTGATGTGGCAAGCTGTCTCCCAGCTGGGAATCGGCAGCCCCTCGCTCATGAAGAGTCCGCTGCAGGTACTTGCGGCTCTTCAGCGACTGTTTGAAAGCGGAGAGATTTTGGTCAATCTCTGGGCCACGATGAAAGCGGTCGTGATCGCGCTGCTGCTCGCGGCAGTCGTCGGCACAGCTGCTGGCTTGGTGCTAGCCTTGCATCCTCGGCTGGAAGCTGCCTTGCAACCGGTGATCAGCGGACTGAACAGCATGCCACGCGTCGCGCTGGCGCCTGTGTTCGTTGTTGCCTTCGGGATCACGCTCTCTGCCAAGGTGGCCCTCGCGTTCAGCGTGGTGGTGTTCGTATTTCTATTGAACGCACGTGCCGGTGTGAAGAGCGCGGATTCGGACATCATCCGCATGGCCACAGTGATGGGCGCTACGAAGACGCAGCGGTTCTTCACGCTGCTCCTTCCCGTGGCGACGCCCAGCATCTTCGCCGCAACTCGCCTTGGATTGATCTATTCGCTGCTGGGTGTCGTGACGAGCGAGTTGATCGCCGCTCGCGACGGCCTCGGCCAATTGGTTGCCTATTATTCGTCTACGTTCGAGATGGCCAGTGTGTATGCGATCTTGATCGTGCTGGCGATCGTCGCCGGCGTGCTGAACAGCCTGACAGGCGCACTCGAGAACAGGGTTCTCCGGTGGCAGCCTCACCCAGAGGAATAAAATGATGAGCGTCTATCGCCTGAAGTCGGCTGAAGCAGTGGCCAGTGAACGTGCCGAAAGCAAGGGCGCAGGTAGCGGAACCGACGCGATGCGTCGGGAGTTGCGCGGCACTGCCGACTCCGTTGTAAAGCTTCGAAACGTATCCGTACAGTACGGCTCTTCGCGTGTCCTTGACAACGTCAGCCTCGACTGCGCACCCAGCGAGTTCTTGGTGCTCATCGGACAGAGTGGCTGCGGCAAGACAACCATCCTGAACTTGCTGGCGGGGCTGCTCACCCCCAGTGCCGGACAAATTTCGGTGCTTGGCGAAACTTCGATCAAGGCAAGGCAGCGCATGGCCTACATGTTCGCGCGCGATGCGTTGATGCCCTGGCGTACCGCGCAGCGAAACGTCGAGTACGGCCTATATGTGCATGGCGTCCCGCGGGCCGAACGCAGCGCGCGGGCGCGCGACATGTTGGAGCGCGTTGGTCTCGGAGTTTGTGCGAGTATGTATCCATGGCAGTTGTCGCAAGGCATGCGGCAGCGCGTTGCGCTGGCGCGGACCTGGGCCCTGGAGCCGCAGCTGCTCCTGATGGACGAACCATTCGCCGCGCTCGATGCGCAAACCAAGGTGAAGATGCGCGCCGAATTCGCGCAGATGTGGGAGCGCAGCCGGCCAAGCGTTGTGTTCGTCACGCACGACCTCACGGAAGCCTTGTTACTTGCCGACCGCATCATGGTTGTGAAAGCCGGCAGGATCGAGAGCGAAACAATTGTCCAGTTCGACCGCCCGCGAAAACTCGAGGACTTGGTCGACGACGTGGAGTTCCGCAAGATGGAGCGGGAGCTTCGCTCGCGATTGGAATGACTGGAGCTGCCTACATGATTAATTCGACTGGCCCGCTTTCCGGGCTCCGCATCCTTGACCTCTCCACGGTGATCGCGGGGCCGTGGGCATCGACGCTGCTGGCTGACTTGGGCGCCGATGTTCTCAAGGTTGAACTCCCCGGCAACGGCGACTCGCTGCGCGCCCTACCGCCTCACAAGGACGATGTCCCGCTGTGGTGGAAGGTGACGAACCGCAACAAGCGCGGCATTACTCTCGACCTGCGGCGTACGGAAGGTCAAGACATCATCGCGAAGATGCTCCCTGACTACGATGTACTGGTCGAGAACTTCCGGCCGGGGACCTTGGACAAGTGGGGCATGACGAGCGAATGGCTGTACGAGCGCAACCCCGGCCTGGTGATTCTGCGCGTGACGGGCTTCGGCCAGACGGGTCCCTATAGTTCCATGTCTGGCTTCGCCCGCGTGTTCGAGGCCATGAGCGGCTTTACCAACCTTTGCGGTGAACCCGACCGTCCACCACTTCACGTGGGTTTTCCGATCGCCGATGCCGTAGGCGGCCTCTTCGGCTCCATCGGAATCCTGGCAGCGCTCTTCCATCGTCTCTCCACCGGGGAAAAGAAGGGCCAGGAGATCGACTGCTCGATGCTGGAAGCGATGTTCCGCGTGCTGGACTTCCTCCCCATTGAGTACGACCAGCTCGGTGTAGTTCGGCAGAGATCCGGTAGTACCAGCCAGTACGCCGTTCCAAGCAATATCTATGAAACCTCCGATGGGCGTTGGGCATCGATCGCTGCTTCGACCCAAAGTATCTATCAGCGGCTGTGTACGGCCTTGGACCGGCCGGACCTGGTCAGCGCTCCGCAGTTTGGGACGAACCCGCAACGCGTGCGCAACCGGCAGGAGCTGGACGGGGTAATTGCAATGGAAGTGCGCAAGCGTACGCTGGCGGAGCTGACCCAGGTGCTGACCGAGAACCAAGTGGGATTCAGCCCGATCTATGACATTAAGGACATCTTCGCCGATCCGCACTTCGCAGCGCGCAATGCCATCGTCACCGTGGAGGATCCGGAACTGGGCGCCGTGAAGATGCAGAGCGTAGTGCCTGCCTTCTCGCGCACGCCGGGCAGGGTGCACAGCGCCGGTCCTTCGCTCGGACAACACAACCGAGAGGTCTACGATCATCTGGGCCTCGACGAACAGCAACAGCAAGCGTTGCGCGAGGCAGGCGTTATTTGATGGATGCATTTCACGCCTACTTGATCGAAGCATCCGGCGGCAGCGTGTGGGCGGGCTTCGCGCGGCTGAAGCCTGAGCAGATGATCGAAGGCGACGTCACACTGCGGGTGCGCTACGCGAGCGTGAACTACAAGGATGCTCTAGCGGCCAGCGGCGAGTGGAAGGTCATTCGGCGATTTCCGTGCGTGGGCGGTAAACGTCCGGTGATCCCGTCTTGACGCGACCAAGTCTATACAGCTGTATGAAGAATGGGCGGTCAGGTGTATGCGCGCGGTGACCCCATATTGACCGCGCACAGCGGCCATGCTTGATGTTGTTCAGATGGTGGCAGGTTGCCAGCGATGCGGCAGCAGTTCTTCCACGCGGCTGGCCTTGTGCGTTGGCAGCCGTGTGAGGACATCCTTCAGGTACCCGCACGCATGTCCAGCGGGGTAGTGGCCAGCCAGGCCGCGTCGATTCGGATCATCGCAGCAGCGCCGCCGTCCAACTGGCGAGGTCCGCCGCCAGGCTCGCTGGCCACGTTACACGCAGGGTGAGCGCGCCTTTGCGCAGTTCGACCTCAATGCGCTGACGCTCGGGCTCGGCGGCGGCCGCGGGCAATGGCAACTGTACAAATTCCACCGCAGCGACCTTTGCCGCCACCGCTGATGATGCGTCATGCTTGCTCAGTTGATGGCTGCCGATGCGTGGTAAGCGACCAGTCACGCCACCTTGACACCCGGACAAACGCCAGGGGTCCGCACGGGCACTATCGTTTTGTGGGCAATTGAATGATTTGGGAATGTGCTGCCTGGGAATCAGTTTCGGTGACGATAACCCTGCTGAGAAACACGGGCGCCACGTTCCACTGATGTCCATCATCCGTGATCACGGTGACTGTTTTTCGGTTGCACTTGGCGACGATGCCTGTCTTTGGATCATGCCCTGGAGCGTGGAAGGACACCCGGTCGCCGATCTGAAGCTCTGCATCTGTTGCTGCATGCGCGCCTCTTGAAGGTAGCGCAAGCGTGCAACAATTTTTCGATTGAGCTCAGAGAGCTGGGCCTCGCTGAATTTCGTGATGTCGATTGGCATGGCACGAAGATATCAAACTGTTGTGGCGTTTTGCCAGCGATGCGGTAGTAATTCTTCGATGCCACTGTTCATGTGGCTCGGCAGTCTGGTCAGCACGTCCTTCAGATACGCCCACGGGTCATGGCCATGGAGTTTTGCTGACTGCAGCAGGCTCATTACGACGGCGGCACGCTGGCCGGCCAGTTCACTGCCCGCGAAGAGCCATGCCTTTCGTTTATGTGCAGCTGCACATAAACGAAATAAGGCGAAGCCCGCTTTTATGCGAAGTCGGCGCTGTGGAACGACACGCCGGCCAGGCTTTGGCGTTTGGGCTTGCGAGGGGTGTCAGCGTCTGCAGTGGTGTCCGGCACCTTGCATGCCGCCTTCAGCGCTGCGAGCTGGGCTTCCAGGTCCGCCTGGTCGGCTGCCATTGTTTCTTCAAACAACTGGCGCTGTTCGGCATTCATGCGTTCGGTCTTGGCAGCAACCTGCGGCACATGCGAGACGCGGGTGCTCGATGGCATCCCCGACCACCGCGATGTCGTTCTCAGCGAGGACGAGAGGCGCTCAAACTCGAAGATAATGATCTGTTGCTCGGGCTCTCTCAGTGCCGAGCTAGTGCTGGATATTTAGAGATCAACGGTACGACGAAGTCTCGTCGATATGTGAGCTGAATGTCCAGTTGCCGTGGTATCGAGACCCAATTCTTCGCGCCGAAAAGATGCGCTAACTGTAACCATCAAATACCTTATGATGCGCTTCAGGCATGCTGCGGGCTGCCATGCCTCCCCTTCTCCGGGGAAGAGAGCCTTCAGTTGCCCAGATGGTGATGCAGTTCACGCCTTCTTCGACGCCGTTGAAGCCGCCGCCGTTTTCGGCGATGGCAAAGCGCGCATCGGCCACCTGCCGTGAGGCAGCCTCATGACGCAATTGGGTGACTTTTTCACGCACCTGCGCAAGTCCTGTAGCCCCAATTGGATGTCCTCTTGAAAACAGACCGCCGTTGACATTGATGAGCTTGCGCCCGCCGAGCCAAGGTTATTTCGCAGGATAGGCTGGCGTTGACGGCCGAGGTGGATCGAAGCTGTGTGGGACGAGTTGAACGCGGTGACAACAATGTCGCGATACTGACCTTGGTCCGGTTGACCAACGCCTTGGACATTTCCGTGTCTAAGTTGATGCGCAATGCCGGGCTTTGAGGCAGCCCCGGGTTTGATTGAAGGCTGCGATTAATTCCGTGCTTGTATAGGGCCGCGCCAGGCACATTTACCGTTGGGTCCCCGCCCGTTGAAATTAGGCCAAGCCAGGCCGCACCCTCATAGCGTAACAAGGGCCGGTCGTCACGGGCCGCGATTCGGCCACCCCTGGTATGGCGAAATGCAAGCCCAAAACCGGGACTGCACACTGCCTTACGTCCCTACCGCGCAGTGGCGGCAGTACAGCATCATGGGCTTGGCCCGCAGCCAAACTGGTGCAAAGGCACCCAAGCCAATGCAAATTAAAAGTGGGGTAGAAAATTAGGTAAAAACCTACAAACCTTGAAAAACCGCATGAAATAAGGCTTGTTGGCGGAAACGGAGGGATTCGAACCCTCGATGAGGCTCTACACCCCATACTCCCTTAGCAGGCTACCGCCGGGTTCCTTGTAAATCAATAGCTTACACCAAATAAATCGCAAATTGGAGGAAAAAACCACTGAAAAACCACTAGGATAGACCGATGAAAGACCGCTCACTGCCGCCAGGAATCCGCAAATCCCCTCCCCTCAAGGACGGTTCATTCACGTTCGAAGCCCGCATCAACCGACGCGGCATCAGGTTCTCCAAACACTGGCCCACGGTCAAAAAAGCCCTGGCCTGGAAAACACGAACGGATGCATTGATTGAAAGTGGCATCGACCCCCGCGAATTGGAAGAGAACAAGCGGCGCGAGCACCTTGCCAAGGCGCCGCCTCGAACTACAGCGCCGCCGTTGAGCATCCCGGAGACAGGCGTTCGAGATGTGGCGCCGGTGGCTCAAGTGGACATGACGGTCGAGCAAGCTATCGATGGCTATCTCGCACACCGCAATGCATCGCACCTTAAGCTCAAACCCAACCAGGTGACCGAATACCAACGCGTGCGGGACGACTTAGGCAATCTCAGAATTGCCAATCTGGTCAACATGGACATCGTGAACTACATCTCGCACCTTTTGAGCGCCCCAAGAAAGCGGGACGACCCAAAGGTCGACAAGGTCCGGAAGGCGGTAGCGCCTCCAAAAGCGCCGCTGAGTGCCAAGGCCCGCGCCAACGCAAGGTACAAGGCAAAAATCAAGGCCGAAAAGCCACCGAGAGAGCCCAAGTTGCTTGCCGAAGCGACGGTACGCAAGTACATCCTGGCCATGAAAACCGCCATCAAGTGGCAGGCAAAAAACAATGGCGTGGATTACAACAAGTTTCTCTTCGATTTCGACAACAAGGTGATGCCCGCAGCCTGGAACGGCCGGCGCGACCGTCGGCTATTCACTGGCGAGGAAGAACGACTTTATGCAGCTGGAATTGAACGTGGCGGCTACACGTACACCGAGGAAGACTGGCGCATGTTGCTCGGCTTCGCCCTGGAAACTGCCTTGCGGCAGCAGGAGCTTGCATTGGCCAAATGGCAAGACCTGCGAGGCGACCGCAGCAAGCTATTCGTCCCTAAGAAAAACTCCAAGACCAAGAAGGACCGATATATCCTCTTGTCGCCGCGGGCCCGAGAAATCCTCGAGATGCAAGAATCAACCAGCCCCAAAGGGGGGAAGAGAATATTTCACCAATTTCCGAATTCCAAGGCAATGTGCAATTCGTATATGAAGCTCACGAAGCGGGCCGGAATCGATGACCTGACCTTCCATGATTTACGACATGAGGCAACGAGCCGCCTATGTGAATCTGGAAAGATGTCGTTAATGGAAATCATGGAGATGACTGGCCATGACACCATGGCCACATTCAGAGGTTACGTGAAGCTAATCGCGCATGAAAACTCACGACGCCTAAGTTAAGCTGGCCTCATCTCGGAAAGAAACACGGTTTCGGCGCGCGTACCACCACCATCTCAGATGTGCCGCCGCTGATGTCGGCGGGTTACTGCTTGCGATTGCCGACCGGACACCAGTACTTTTCTTGACGGCCACCTCATGCTTGGCGACCCCTACCGCCGAGTCACCCCACAATCCATGCCCTCAGTGCCAGGTTTATGCCGTCGACAGCTGCGCCAGTCCCAGGGCGGCATGGGGGCCGCATCGTGCCATAGTCCGATTCGCTGCGTGCACGCAAACGCCTCGGCGCGCGAATAGGCCTCCCGGTCCGCTGCAGGCTGCTCGCCGGCATATTTCTTGTAGTGCCAGGCGAAGCCAGCCTTGACTTGTTCGAGATTGGCGTCAATCCCATTGACGACGACCTTGCCGAGGGTGCGCCCATAAAGGTCGCTCTTGTTCGTTTCAATCTGCACCTGCTTGCCAAACACCCAGCTTGACAAATTCCGCTTTGAGCGCTGCCCGAACGGCTGCGCCTTTTCCGGGGCATCGATACCGGTCAGGCGGACTTTGTACTGCACCTTGGCCGCGTCTAGAACCGTCACGGTGTCGCCATCGCTTACGCCAACGACCCGGCCCTCGATGGTCGCGGCGACCGTCAGCCCGGCGCTAAGGCAAAGCGCGAGGGCCAGCAATATTCGTTTTTGGGGGAGCGTCATGTCGCAAGCATAGCCGCCCATCCAGTGGCCCCTGGTCGACTTTCAGCGCTGAAAGTCGCCAGTTGAAAGTGAGCCAGAACGCTGATGGCGAACCGTGCGGGTCCGGCCCGCCCGAACTTTCAACGCTGAAAGTTCTGTCCGTCAGCACATCTACCAGGCTCCCGAAATCGCGGTTGCGTAGTGCCACTTCAACGACGCCGTCCCCGCAGCTGCAACCGGGTCAAGACGGTGTCAACAAGAGCTGCCGCTCCGCCTGGAAGCGGGCTCCAACGCGCCCGTTTTGCCGCAAAAAGGGACATCAAGGGTAAATACTTAGAAAATAATTTTCTCTATAAAAATCAACCGCGTACGGCCGATAAATTCCTAAAACCCTCCATAACGCAAGCAAAGGCTGGAGTTGGATGGAGTTTTCTGGAGTCCGGTGCCTATACGACCTAGAAGCACAGATTGGCTGGCTTCAACACCCCTCATAGGACCGAATCATGAATACCCAAACCGCAGAACCCATCGACGGCGTCTCCAAGCTCGGGACCATCAACCCTGGCGTCGAGCCGCAGGCGACGCACACACCGACAAACGGGTCTACCGCGGCACTAAAGATATCCTCCACAGCACAACAATCCGGCTACGGTTCGGACCGCTACAAGCGCGTGACCTTCATGACCACTGAGGAACGCGCAATGGTGAGGACTGGCACCAGAGTTTTTCTCCGCGCTGACCGCATCTCCGCACGTGGCCCCAAAGGTACCAAATGGCGAGTAGCGGTGCGATGTGAAAACGGCTTTTATCCCCGCGTACCAACGCCAGAGGAAATTGCGTCATTGCGCGCAAGTACTGGCCTTGTCTGACCATCGTAGTCTGCAATGGGTTCGCAAACATATCAACTCCCCGAACAGCGTGTCTGCATCTCAATTCCCGCCAGCCCGAAAATCCACCGACCTGCTCAAAGTCATGCTGCACGAGCAGGGGTTGGATTTCGACATCGATTGGTTTTGGAGTGGCAGAGCGCGTTGTGGGCGTCTGAACATCCGCCCGTCAGGCGTTCACGCCCACGGTCGGCCGCACCTGTTTTCGGTCTGTTACAGCCGCAGCACGCAACTTTGGGGGCAAAGCGATGAACGCCTGGACCGCTTGCGCACCGGCTCTGCCAAACACCAGGCCGTGATGGCTGCAATCAGATTTCTCGAGGCCAATTGAGCCAACGGGGAGACAGAAGCTCGACCACCTCAAGCGGACTGTCGTTGGTTATGCTGAATTCCGCTACCAGCTTGGCGCGATTGTTTTTGCATTAACTCGTTGTCATTTTTTCCTTTCAGCGAAAAAGAAATATTCGAGGTGGCGCGAACCGGCTCCAGGGCTGGTTCGCTTTGAAATGGGTGGCGGCCGCGCACCATGGCGCGGGGCACGCGCGCCAGCGCCGGAGACTGCCTTACCTTTGCCTCAGTTGCCGATGGTGAACATGCGCCCATTGACGAGCGACTTTTCAAGACGCTGCCACTGCTTGCAGCCAAGGGGCGCTGAGATTCGGCGCATCGCTGTATGCCCTGTCCCCTCGAGTTCGACAAGCACCACCCATCCCGGCGATGGTATTTGCGGATTCACCGGTTGCCATTTGTCGCCGAGCCGCGCGGCTGTTTCGCATGTTTGATAGAGCTGCTGCACTCGCTCAAGCTCAAGGCGCAGGACCTCTTGACGCCGCTTGACCGCTGCGACTGCCTGACGGAGCAGTTCCCTGCTTGGCATCCTTGCCGGCGCTTCGAATCGGCGTCGCGTCTTACGTTCTCCCGTGTAATTCTCGATTAATTCAATGCTTTCAGCGGCAACATGGCAGTTGCAGACACAGTCGACCAGCCACCAAATCTCGTCGAGCGCAGGACCTCCCGCAAGGATGCTGAATTCGACCGTCACATCGGGCAATGCGTGCAGGCCACCATCATGCTCCAGCGTGTCACGCGTCTCTTGCCAGTGCAACAGCGATGGCAACAGGACCGCGCGAATGACCTGCGCATCGGCGGCGCACTCGGCGCGGAACTTGAAAGTTGTGTGGTCATTGCTTCTCATGCTCTTCTTTCCATTGTGTGAGCTCAGCGACCGTTCACTTGCCATCATCAAGGCGGCAAAATCGGCTGCGCTAGCGAAATCCGATGCGGCGTCCCCTGTGGACGGCCGCATTGGGTGTTTGTCAAAAATAATGTTCTGAAACTAAAACGCAAATGGAAAACTCAGAAGTCCAGACTGCGCTTGAGCCTGTTGATTGCCGGCGTCGATTGCAATTCGCAGATTGGGACGCGCTAAATCGATTCAGCAAAAGCCTCTACTGCTCGCTGCAGCCCTTGAGCGATAACCGGCAGCCTATTCAATCCCAACACGTCTTGATTTGACGTCTGCACATACATCTTGGCAAGCGCCCCTTTCGCCTCCAACGACAAACTACTCACGCCAGTTGGAAAGCATTTTCGAACTGACGGGTCAGCGTCCATATATCGAATCGTATCCTCAACCGCTTCCTCCTCAGTCAAAGCGTGGAGATGAAAATCGCCGACTCGAATCTGACCCGTGACCAGTTTGATGCAAATAGGTGGCACTCGTAGATATCTGGCGCATGCCTCTACAGTTTTTTGATTGATGGCTGCCGTGCTGCGAAAGCCACTCCTTAGATGACCGATGTATGAATAGGTCACACCAATTTCAGCAGCCATTTCAGTAAGCTTAGTCCCGCGGCGGCGGCATTCGGCGTAGAGCAAATCAACAAGCGCATTGCTGCGGGAGTTGCCCATGGCCCTCTTTACTCGCTTCGGTTTTGAAGGAGTTGCGTTGATTGAATGGTTTGCATTAGACGTTGTTATCATTTCTATTCCTGTGTTTCTGGATATCGACACGGCAGTAAAGATTGTGCGATGCCGCATCGGTATTTAATCTATTTACACCGTTGTGGGTAGTCGAACATGGTTCGTTTTGAGCAAATCGTTTTCGATACCGGAACGGGGCTGAGCTCGGTGCTATGCCTTCGAAAGCTCCGGGCTACGCCGACATGGAAGGCAGGGCGAGTACCATGTCTTCAACGCTACGAGCGAGAACTTCGCAAGCCCTGCGGTGGGCGGCGTCTTGAATCGCCGAAAGTGCATCTTCCTGTTTCTCTGCTGCCCGACCGACTACCCACGTTGTGGTCGTCTCAAGGCCTCCAAAATCCCGTGACACTAGCCGGTCGCCCTTCTTGGCGGCCCTTAGCGACGCTTGGGCGTGGCCACAGGCCAAGGCTATCTTGCCGGGTCCGACGCCATGGTCTACGGCATTTATGTAGAGCGGCAAACTTTCTTTGCGATGCTCTAGGGTTACAACATCTCCCCTGGCCACCCGTCCCCCGAGCCAATCGCCGTGGAGGACAATAAGTCCCTCTTTGGCATAGTGCACCTTGCCAGTGATTTTGAATTCAAATCTTTCGTTCATTTTTTACTCGTGTGAAGCTCGGCTCTCAACTCAAGCCGAGCAATGAAAATGGATGCGCTCCGGATGGCGCAGGCAAGTGTCGAATTGACGTCACAGGCAGTTCAACATGGACGGCCACCGTTTACGAGCTGATGCGTCGGTGCTCGACTATTGCGGAGGTGACGGGGACAATCAATCGCGTCCCGTTCACTGTTTGCCGCGACAACGGCAATTCGGTGGGCACCGGTCGACTTACTTTGCCGGTTTGCTCTTTGTCACCTTGAGCTGCACCTTGGCGCCCTTATTGCCTTTGACTTTCATTCTGGCCAGCAACTCGTCCAGGTCGTCGCATTTGCCGATATAGTTGGCTCCGATTTTCTTGGCATAGGCTTTGGCATCTTCCTCAGTCCAGGGCTTTGGAAACAAGGCCGAGTCTTTTGCCTCGATATCGTCAGCAATTGCGCGAAGGCTGTTAGCCGCGTCTTCCTTGGAAAGAAACGCGCCTGAAGCAGCGAAGCCGTGAAACTCCATGAGCCTGACTTGCAGGTCGGCGAGTTCAAGCTCGCTCTGGGCCAGTTGCAATTTGACGTCGAGCCCTTTGGCCATTTCAGTTCCAGGCTTGAGTTCCTTCAGTTCGTCAACGACGTCCAGTTCGAACTGCTGCCAATAACGTCGTGCCATCGCGTCAGCGAGAAGACTGATGGACTTCAGGTACCCGGACTGTTTTCTCGCGTCTCCGAGGTACTCGTTGCCTTTGACATCATCGAAGAGGGACTGGAGAGTATTGATTTCGTTCATATTTTTCTTTCTTTGCCCGCATTTTGGGGCATGAATATTTAGTTGAATTTTGATTTGCTGAGAACTGCAACTACGGAGGCCCTACCTCCCTCAGCTCAGTCGCAACCATCCCTGCTCTGTTAGCAAGGTTGATTTCTGTTTTTTGTCCGAGGCCTTGGCCTCTTGAGTCATATCGAAATTGCGTTTGCAATTCTTTTCAGGGCGGGTTAATAGCCGCTTGCCCGTTCGGTTGACTCCACCGTCGTTGTTAAAGAACAGATTCGTCGGCCCGACATCGGGACGATTTGGAGCGCGATGGCTCATGGAAAATAGCAAAAGAGAGAATCTAAAGTTCCCGAACTTGGGAACCTTGTCATCCGCAGCAAGCAAGTTGCTTTGGACTAAGACGCACGCAGTCCCTCAGGGGATTGCCGCGGTGTGATGAGCTACCTTGAAGGCAAGGCAGTCATTGATTGAAGAGACATAATGTAACCGAAGTCTTCCGCTTTGACAAGAGGGCGTGTCTCTTTTTTGTCAAATGCCTTTGCAATGATTCCCAACGCGCCTAACGTAATGTGCGAGTTGGTCTGCGAGCTGGCATCCCGGCAGTGGCAAACCGAAGCGTTGCCCTGGCCTGGTTTCCGTGGGCTCTCCCTACATGGGACGAAACCTCGTCGCGATTCGGCCATCGTGACGGACAGAATGGGCAAACCAGTTCACCGGATTCTGACTCCGCCACCAAGACACTGCGCACTTTCGACATGTCGATATGCTTCGCCTTCTTCATGTGCCTGGCAAGGTCACCAACCATTGAGCCGCAGACAGGACATTTCTGCAGAGTGAACAGCGGATTGGTGGGCATCCTAGCCACTGAATCGGCCGCAGGCAGAGACTCACTCACGTCGACTGCCTGGACTGCCTGGACTCCATGCACTTTGCTTCGGTGCTTCTCCAAATCCTTGACAATGACACCGCAGTCCGTGCAGGTCAGGTCGACTTCCTTGCCAAGATATGGCTCCTCCACGCGAACGTACTGGGCCTGTCCATCGGCTTGTTCGCTACGGGCTTGCGTCTTTTGGTAAACAGCTCGCGAGAGCAGGATGTGTGTCGGCTTCGCCGGCTTCACAATGCCAGCAACCAGACAGGTGAAACAGTGCTTGTTTTTGCCGCCACAAGCGCAAAATGCTGAGCCGACTGCCAATTTGAATCCCCCTTCAGAGCCACGCAATAACTAACACGAGCTTACCAGCGCCCGCGGTCAACTTGGCTACTGGCGCGCCTCATGGGCATGCTTTTATGCGTGCAGAGCGCAGGTTGGTCAGCTCTTGGCTCCTATATGCCCGAAGCCGCCAACTGGAATCTCGCCCTGTTTTGCCATCAGCGGCTGCCTGCACCTGGAACATTTGTAGTTGCTGCCGAGCCCTCACTCGACCTAGCAAGCATCGACGACCTCCCCGTCTGACAAGACGCCGAAGGGGATGCTATCTGCTGTGAGATTTCATTGCCGCTGGCTCACTCCACCCCCAACGCCTTAAACACCGCATCCACTGGGTCCGAATAAAAGCCCGTCTGAAACTTAGCAAACAATTCCCCCGGCACTGAAGCAATGTCGGTCACGCTGGACATCGGCAGCAGGATACGTTTGGCTCCGGCATCAAACGCGACCTGCATGCACTCAGCCAGGTTGCGCACCTGCACGATGGTGCCGCCCAGGCTCATGTCGCCCAGCACCGCCAACTGCGACTGCACCGGCTTGGCCAGCGCGGCCGAGCACAGGGCGATGAAACTAGCCAGCGTCAGCGCCTGCGGGGTACCGCTGTTTTGCAGTTCAACCAGGTGGGTGTGAAAATCCCGCTCCCCAGGCTTGATGGATACGCTGACCCGGGATGAGTTGGCTTTGAAATAGTCAAACGCCACCCGTACAGCCTCACGCGGGGCCACGCCTGAGACGTTGGCCTTGCCTGAACCGGGAATTGATTGAATCTCCAGTCGGTAGATGCCGGGCATCTCGCTTGAGCCCATGCTGATGGTGTGCAGCGTGCCAGGATTCAGGCGACCTTCGGGCACCAGCGCTCCGCCCGACTGCTCGGGCACCGTCACAAAGCGCTCCACGCCATCTTCCAGGTCGATGTAGCTGAAATGGACGTCGTAAAACTCCATACCGCCAATTTTCTTGAGCTGCTCCTTGATGCGGCGACGAACTTCGAGCGCGTATTCCAGGCACTTACGCACCGAATCCTTGGTGTATTCGCCATTGGGGCACACCAGCTTGAGCAGGCCTGAAGTCGTGCGACGAACTGCGATGGTGTCGCGCTGGTTCAGGTTATTGCCCAGCTTGAACCACTTGTCGATGGCGTCCGAAAAGCTTTGCTTGCGCATCTCGCGCAGATATTCAGCCAGGTAGTCAACAATCAAACCGTATTGGTTGGTGAAAAACTCTGGCCGCATCTTGGGGATTTCCCAACCCGGCACATAAGCGTGAAAGCGGTCAAAAAAGGCTGAATCAATCATCGCCTCCGGAAACGGCGCTAACAGGTGCGAGGTCTTGACCAGCGACTCCACGCTCTGGTTGATGTTGCCCACAAACACCATGGCGGCGCTGGCGTTAATCGACTCCCGCCCCCGGCTGAATGAGCCCGAGGCCATGTAGTCCTTCATGATTTGTACGCCGTCGTGGTCTTTGAAGTTGATGCCGGCCACCTCGTCAAACGCCACCACGTCCCACAGACCCACCAGCCCCACCTTACGCGCGCCCATGTTGTAAAACAGGTTGGCCACCGTGGTTTGCCCGCCCGACACCAGAATGCTGTTCGGACTGATTTCCTTGTAGATGTGGCTTTTGCCGGTACCGCGCGGTCCGAGCTCACAGAAGTTGTAGTTGTTTTCCACCAGGGGCACCATACGCGCCAGCAAGTGCCACTTCACCCGCTCCTTGAAATGGCTGGGCTCCATACCGGTCGAGCGAATCAGGGCATCAATCCACTCTTCATCCGTAAACGCCTTGCGCGCCTCGAATAGCGCAGCCATGTCCATATTGGGCATCTGAATCGGTTTGAGCTCGGTGACCGCAAAAGGCGAGCCCTTCTGGTCTTCCTCAAAGTGGTATTTCAGGGTGACGATGCACCAAATTCCGCCCACCAACAGCTTTTCGAACTGACGCACATAGGTGTCTGATATCTCGGCGTTTTTGACGCCCAGGTTGGACAACAAGGCCTCGTACACATCGCGCCTTTCATTGAGCTTGACGGTCACCTTGTCGATGACCTTGTAGGTGCCGCTTTCGCGCACCTTGGATTTCACCTTTTCCGCCTCGTCCGGGCGCACGTAGTTTTCCGTCAGGATGCGTTTGACGTTGACCAGACCGCTCTGGATGACCGCCTCATCATCGCTCGCACAGTACATGCCCAGCAGGTACTCCAGCACGTACACCGGCACGTTCGCGCCTTCCTTAATCAGCTTGGTCAGGTCCTTGCGCACCACCTTGCCGGCAAAGTGGGTGTTAAGCAGAGTGTCGAGGCTGGTATCAGGCAGCGTTTCAGCGGTGGGCGGGGATTGCATTGTTTCCATATTCAAAAGTCATTGCCAAAGGCTAGGTCCACCTTGACGGGCAGCCGAAGCACTTCCACCTTGCTCATGGCATCACGCATGACCAGGTCATAGCGTTTATGGGGGTCATGCGCACCTGCCAGAACTGTCAGGAAAACCGAACGCTTACGCTCATCGAGCAATTGCGAGGTGCTGTCAAAGGTGAGGGACTGCACGTCGCTGATGGGTTTGTCTTGGTCCGAGGCATCACGCAACGAGACCACCACCGAGCGGGCCAGCACCCGTTCCGACACGGCGTCTGTCTGGATGAATTCGAAACGCTGGGTGTTGGTGACTACTTTGTTCACGGCGCCCAACAGGCTGACACTGACGTATTTTGTTTTGGCGTGGTCGGCCTCACTCTCACGCACCGTGATGACGGGAACCACCACTTCCTGCGGCATGGCGCTGCCATGAACAAAGCGTGCACCGCCGGCAAAGTGGAACCGGCTGGCGCCTTTGGGCACCCAGAAATCCAGACTGCCATCCGAGGTAGTGCCGGCCGTCACCGCGGTGTTGCCCGACCAAGCTTTGGGTGTCGTGCCCAAGTCACGTCCTATCAGGTAGCGCTTCTTGGCCTTCAAGGTGCCGGCCGGTTTGTCGTCCAGCGTGGACTTGTCCGATGCCTCCAGCGCCGACTCCTGATACATGAAGCCATGGTCCGCAGTGACCAGCACCGTCGAGCCATTGAGTGAGTTGATGATGAAGCCCAGCACGTTGGAGAGCTCCAGCACAGTTTGCGCCGCAGCCTCAAAAGTTTTGGTCTCTGACGCCTGCTTGTCGCCCGTCATGTCGATGCGGTCGTGGTAGATGTAAATCAAGCGCTGGTCGCGTACCAACTCCCTGCCCTTGTCCTTGCCCAGCGCCATCAGGTCTTCAGCCTTGACGGCAATGCCGCCAAAGTTTTTCAGGTGTTCATTCCGCTGCTCCAGTGTGGCCACGGTATGGCCATCGGCCAGAACATCCAGGTTAGCGCTCTCCTTGTAGGCCAGCGTCTGGTGCGGCAGCAGTGCAGCCATGCCCAGTGCGGTGTAGCTGGGCAACACGCCCAACATGCCGTCCAGCGACGCCTTGAAACGGCTCTTGCTGTTGGTGTGCTGCACCAGTTCCTGGGCGACCTCGAAGCGGAACGCGTCAGAAATTAGCACGAACACTCGTTTCACGCCGCCGTCAAACAGGGGCAGCACCCGGCGCTCGTAAAACGCCTGCTGCGGCGTCACCTCGGGCAACTTCCAATGGGTGAGCAAGCCCTGTGGCCCCTCGATGACCTTGGACCACGCCGTGCTCAGGTGCGGGATGAACCAGCCCGAATACACGCCTTCAATCGTCTCGCGCAACTCGTGCAGCACGGCCCAGCCAGTGGGCTCAACTGCATCGGCTGCGGTGTGAAGGTGCCGGTACAGCTGGTCAAAGCGGAACAGTTCATCGCGGTATTGGGCAAAGGCAGTGCCCGCATCGGCAAAGCTGAAGCCTGCCGCGTGGGTCGCCTTCAAGCTGAAAAAGTCGGCGGCCGCGGTCAAGGCGTCATAACACGCAGCCAGGGCACGGGTGCGTTCATTGGCACTGGCCAGCAGCGGGTTGGCCCAATGCCCGTCGCGGCGGCGCGCCATCAGGGTACGCACCACGTCCATGTTGGCACCGGCTCCGGCGACGATGCGTTTTTTGAGGTCTTGCACCACCCTCAACTCGACGTCTTCAAACGTCATGCACTCCACCAGTTGCTCGGCCGACTGGCCCGACAACAAACTCACCAGGTCCAACTCATTGGCCACCGCCTGCGCCAGGGCGTTGTAATTGCCAAACTGCGCAATGTCCGAGCGCCAACGACCGACAAACACGGAAGCATTCGCAGCCAAGGTGCGGTCGGGCAACACAAAATGCGTCAACTGGCGCGGTGCATCACCCTGCAAGCCGCGGCAAAAGTCCGTCACCAGAATGCGCAACAGCAAGTCGCGCAGGCTGGGGGCGGCGTCGGAATAGCCGAGTTGCGTTTGCACCAACTCCCAGAACGCCGGGGTTAAATCATTGGCAGCGATGTCTTGCCAGGCTTTAGGTTGGGCTGACAGGTCTGCCACGCCATCCACTACCATGGCGCCATACAGGCGCTGCAAGATGGCGAAACACTCAGGTTGGTCGGCTCGGGTCAGCACCGCCAGTATCTTGCGGTCCAGGTCCTGTGCGTTGTCGCCCGGCAGTACTAGGCGTTTGAGGCGGTCTACCCGGTCCTTGGCGCGTAGGAACTTGGCGCGCTCTTTCAGGTGTTGCCGGAGCCCTTGGGTGGTCAGGCCCAGGTCTTCCAGCAGGATGGAGGTGGAATCTGCGCGGAACGACTTGCTGCGCATGCGCACATCCAGCAGCCAGTCCTTGGTGGGTTCTGGCTCGGGCTTAGCGCTGTAAATCAGCCAGCGCTGGTCGGGTGAGCGTTCGATGTCGAGTTTCACGCGCAGCGCCGGGGTATCGTCCAGCCGTACCAATTGCACACCGTCGAGTTGCAAGCCATCCACGACAGAGGTGAATTCGGCCTCCACGTCGTGCCAAAACACAACTGAGTGGGCATTAAAGAGGGTGCCCAAACTCTCAAGTAGACGCTGTTGGCTCATTAATTTCGTTTCCCAATTTCATTGAAGTAAGACCTCATTTTCGCGATACGAGCCGCCCCGCTTGGCGCCTCTTCGCGGGAAGAAAAGCTGGAGTGCTTTCCAATTATGCTTCTGCCCAATTCCCTCAGCCAAGGGAAAATAAACGACATCCAATGACTTGTTTTGTGCCTATGGAGATTCAAATCAATGCACCGGTAACCCTTACTCAATCCCTCCGGATGCCCCCTGCTCAACCTCTAAAACACCTTTAGCGCACAGGTAAGTAATTTCCATTACTCATGTCTCTATGTTGCACAGCCCAATTGCCCAACTCAGCATCTGAATTGGTTCGTTCACACAGATTGACTTTTTTTCTACTTGAAGATGCACTTTCCCATTTGAGTGCAGGTTTAAGCGGCCCCTTGATTCCGCCCTCGGCTGAAAAGAAGAAGGTGCATCAGTGCAAAGAGTCGATGAAACAGGTAGTCGTTTTGCTCTGGCTCGGAGATAGTGACCTTGTCAGTTTCGAAGTGGCGGATATGGAACGAATTGCCGATTTGGGTAAGCTCCCTCGCCTCGGCCTCAAGTAACGCACGAAACGTCGGTTCTGGAGAACATCGCTCCAACAGGCGGGCGACGGACATGCGTTTGTTCCCCAGAACCTCGATAGACTTCAGACGCTCCCATGCGTCCCAAAGCTTTTCTGTCCCTTCGGCTCGCGACTTCGGCGCGGCATCCTTGAATTTCTTGCTTGCGTCTTCCAACAGTGCATCAAGAATGTGGTCCCCGCTTGGTGGTAATGTTCCCATCGCTTCAAATAGTACTGGTGGCACTGTCCGGAACTCTGTGAGCCTTGTAATGTCGCGCACCAAGGGATTGAGCAGTTTGGTTGCGAACCCATCTACATGGCCCGCAAGGTCACTCCCGGTGTACATGAAGTTGTGAAGGAACTCCAGAAACCGGACGGTCTTGTTTGAGATGGCACGGCAAAGCGCAACTTGCATTGCAACCCGTTCCGGACGGCTTGGAGGCCATTCGAGGGCGCCCGAGCCGACCATTGAGCCAATGGTGCTCCGAGCCTTTGCATGCCATCCATCAAAGTCCGGCACGGGAAGCACGGCCTTCAGAAAACCAGCTAAGGGTTCCTCGTCCAGGTGATGAATAAAGCGCTTGAGAACACTTTCGCTGGATTGAAATGATGCATCGCGGAAATCAGAAACCGTTTCTTCGAGGTCGCGCAGTGATGCCCCAAGAGTTGTCGCGAGCGATGTCATCTCAGTCATCTCCAGCTCCACCAGTCACCGCTTTCACTTCCGCCAGCAAATCCCCAAACTTACCGTAGTTCACTTTCACCCCGTCATCAAGGTCGAGGGTGATGCGCATGTCGGCGTAGTGGCGGAGTTGTTCGTCGTAGGCCAAGAGTTCGACGTGTTTCTTTTTGAGCTTTTCGACTTCTTTGGCCAGTTTGTTGCGGGCGGCGGTGCTGGTGGCGGATGCGGCGTCTTTTTGCAGCATGTCGATGCGAGACTGGATTTTGCCAGTGAGAGGCACGACGTATTCGGCGCGTAAGCGGGCGAGTGTGCCTTCATGGTAGCGATGCAGATAGACCAACGCCTGGAAGGCGCCTTGTTTGCCACTGCTGAAGAGCCAGTAGATGGGGCGCCTTTTGTAGGTCTGCAGGTGGTCTTTGTAGAACTTGTCGGCAAGGTAACGGCGGATAGTTTCATCCGGGGTTTCGCTGGCCTTAGTGCCCAAGCTTTCGGCCAACCAAGCCATGTTTTCAGTCAGGGTATCGGCACTCCAAACGGCTAGCAGGAATTCGCGGATGCGGCTGGCGGCGTCATCTTCGAACCAGAGTTCGTCGCTGAGAGGCACGATACCGTCGGCATCCGCCGGGAATGTGGTGTAGCTGCTGGCGTCGAAGCCGACGTTTCCGGCATGGGCGCAAATCAGACCGGGCGCGTCCAGGCTGTAGCGGCCCATCATGCAGCCGATGGCATAGGACATCAGTCGCTGGCAGTCCTTTTCGCGGTCCGCGCGGGTCAGGGTAATTTCAGCTTCAGGGACATCTCCGCGCACCACGTCCGAAACTCTATATGCGCCGACTAAGAGCCTATTTAAGCTTCTCTCCACTTCAAGCATTCGCTCAATGCGTTTTCTTGATAGTGCTGACCATGCAAGCCAATGGTCACTCAATGACAAACCTTGCTCGCCCATCATAAGGACGCCAGAATAATCCCATGATTGCTCTAAAGTATCCCAATCACTCTTAGCTATTTCGATAGCAGTTTCACTAATATCAACCAAGTCCTTTGATAAGGAGCTGACTGCAGGATGAAGTGGTATTTTGGCAATTTCACCAACGTTGACAGCGATAGTTGGATTGATGGCTGCAATACATTCGAAGCTAACCCGTGAGTTCAGAACCGCAAGTGCAACGAGCAACTCCGAGCGATTATTCGAGAATCCAGAGGAGCCGCGTCCATCAAACATGAAACCTGGTGGCATATATCTGAAGGCATTTGACCCAGAAGTTACATCAGACCAAGTTATCCCCTCGCGAAATCCAAATTCTGCGTTGTAGTTGTGCGACCTAACCCGACCCACCTCATCAACGTTTGCCCTTATGTCTACGCCATCGTCTTTCCAGTTGACAACATGTTCACAATTCCCAAACCACTTTCGAAATACGCCGCCTTTCTGATAAGGAAACCAAGTCAAATGCGATTGAAAGGCTTCGTCAGAATTGGAAATATTGAAACCGATGCCCGCTATGCTGACTTCATGCCAGTATCGCAAGAACCTTTCGTTACTTGCAGTGGACATACCCAATCGGGTATGGAGGGTTTCGGACAACGGACGAGAGGCTCCAAAAGCCTCTCTGATTGAATCAGAAACCCAATACGCAACCGGAGACCCAGGTAATTTTTGAAAGTAGTCAGGAACGGATTCGACGTTTCTCTCGTTTCGACTCGGAAACTTCTTTGGCGTGCCATCGGCGGTTAGTTCGAAGTATCGAAGGCAATCAAACGAGGCACGATAACCGTTGAGCCTCCATTTCTGAAAATCGACGACTGCTACGCCAAAGTTTATACCCATGGCAGTGGGCCCTTTACCATCGTATGGCAGTTGTACCAGAGAAAGGAGCGAACGTTCAGCAAGTAGCTTGTTTCGCAGCATCTCATAGGACGAGAGAAACATCCAATTTTGCATAGTGACCATACTGGTAAAACCAGTATCTTTGCACCAGGCGAAGCCTTGCTCGATAAACATCGCAAACAAGTCCGATTTGCTGTCCGTAAAAGTAGACCGAGCATATTCCTTTAAAACAGGATTCATTCCTTTCCCTCCCATATAGGGTGGATTCGCCGCGACCGTATCAAACAGCATCCCCATTATTCTGGCCTGCGCCACCAGTGGAATCAAATCCACGGCTGTCGCCTGAGAATATAGGTCACCGCTCTCAGCGGCATTTTTCAAACAATCGGCTATCGCCGTCAGTTGCCCCTTAAGTTCCTGCGGAATCTGAATAAGTGACCCAAGCGTCTTTCCGAGAGCAAAAGTGTCGACTAAGACTTTGATTGCCGCTCGCCGAATACCAAATGGAGAGAGGTGAGCAGCAACCTCTTCAAGCTCCAGCCCTTTACTTTCCTGCAAAGCCAGCACGTTCAGCTTGATAGGCTCATTGAAGAGTCGCCGGTCGTCGGCGCGGGCTTTCATCAGCAGGGCAAAACCCGCCATTTGCGCGGCACGGTCGTCAAGGTCTAGGCCGTACAAGTTCTTTTCCAGAATCAGGCGCGGGATAGTCCGGGGCTGATAGCCGCGCTCCAGATAGATGGCCTTGAGCACCTCATAGGCTTCCACCAGAATGTGGCCGCTGCCGCAAGCCGGGTCCAGCAGGGTGATGGATTCGGGGTCCAGGCTGCCGCCGTCCTCATCCATGCGGGTCTGAATCAAAGCGTCGAGTTGGGCTTGCACCTCGGGGGTTTGCTGCGCGGGCTCGATGTAATACGGCCATTGGGCCTTCAAGGTGCTGGCCGGGTTGGCCATCAGCCACAGGCGGCCGACGCTGTTTTGCACCAAGTACTGAACAATCCAGTTGGGGGTAAAGAGCTGCGTGGCAGCGGGAATGTCTTCACTTTTAACCACCTTGCCGATGACGTCCTCTTTTTTCTCGCTGATGTAGAACTGGTACAGCCAGCCGATAATTTCGACCTCTTTCCAGTCGTCTTCGTCAATGGCGGTCACAAGCTTGGCAATGACGGAGTCGGTGCGCAGCAGGTTGTCGGGCAGCAGCAGCTCAGTTTCGTCATCGATGCGCTCGAACAAGAATGGCATGACGGCGCTCAGCACATTGCACTGTGCGACCAGCAGCAGGCTGTACAGTTCGCCGTCACGGTTGCCAGCCAACTTCATCTCCGTCACCAATGCGAAGTTCAAGCCAGGTAGGCTGCCGCTTTGTGCGAGGTCAGTAGCATGGGTCAGGATGTCGGGCAGCGTGCCGGCAGTGCTGGATAGCGCCCGGTGTCCGTGACTAAGGTAGTCGTGCAGTTCCAAGTACCTCAGTGCCGCAAAGCGGTTGAACCAGGTGTAGGCCACCGCTTCCATGGTCTGGGAGAAGCCGTCTTTTCTAATGCGGGTGACAAGCTGGTCACGCTGGCTATGGACTTTGACCGGCCACGCTTGTCCGGCAATCACGGTCACGTCACCCTGGGGCAAACTCGCAGCCACCTCTAGCTTGCCCGCCTTGTCAGACAAGCCCAGCAGGTTGGCACGGGCGGTGACAGCGGCGATGAAGTCTTTGCGCGCTTGTGGGGCGTAAGACTTGAGTTTGGCTTTGTTCATGTATCAAATAGGGCTCTAGGTCCCGCAAATAGTACGTTAGCGGCTATTGAATTAAGAGTGAATCAACGCGGTGGTGTTTATTGAATCCGGGCAATTTGGCCGGCGCGGACGGCGGCCATGAGCTCGGCCTTCAGCTTGACGACAAAGGCCTCCACATCCGCTTCGGTTTCAAGATAGGTTTTGCTGGAAAGCTCGGCGGCGCGGATGACGCGGGTGGTTTTGGTCACAGGCGCTGACACATTGGGCTGGCCGGTCTGCACCGGCTTGCTGGTGTCGCTCGGCGTCGCGACCTGGTGCGCAGACTTGGCGGCAGCGGCTTCAACCAGGTTGATGGCTTCGTCCATGACATCGCCGCCCTGCCCTTGCAACAACAATATCTGGGCAATGCTGGTCTGGCTGGCGACGCGGGCCTTCAAGTCTTGCAACGGGCGCAGGGCTTTGTTGCTGAGGTCAGGGTTAGGGTTAGCGCCTGCGGCACTCAGCTTGGCCTGCACCTCTGCCAACTTGCTATCAATGGACAGCAACGCTTTCTCGCGCCGGACCTGGGTCAGCTCTTCATTGACGGCGGCTACCGTGGCCAGCAGTGATTCGATGCGGTTGACCTGGCTGTAAGGCTTAGGGTTGTCGCGGATGAGGGCCAGGTCATTCAGTGCGGCGGCAGCCGGTGCCACTTTGTTCAGGGCGTCGCGATTATCGGCAAAGGCACGCAAGCCTTCCAGCAGCTTGCGCCAGGCGGTGATTTGAGTGTTGTAAAAGTTGACCAGGTCGTGAATGTCGTCGGCAGCGTCCAACCACACGTCTTTGGCTGGCAGCAGGGCTTCGATAAAGGCAAAGCTGTCGCGAATGCTGAGTTGCTGATTTATGCGGATGAGCGCGGCATCGATATCAGCCTTACCGGGGTGATGCGGCGTGCCGGCGGTGTGAGCGTAGCTTTTGAGTTCAGCTTGCCAATCGGTCAAGCGGGCACGGAAGTCAGCGACCAGGCTGTCTTCTTCTTCGCGGCCCATCTTTTGAAACAGGTCTTTGTACAGCTCGCGGGCACGCTTGAGGCTGCTAGCATCCGCGGTTTTGCGCTTGAGGATAGACACCTGTTTGAAGCGGGCCGACTTGGTCAGCGGGTCCGCAGCGGATGCCGGGCCGAGGTCAGAGCCCTCCAGCATGAGCTTGATTTCACCGGCCATGAACAGGCGGGCGATGAGCAGCACGGTTTCCCACTCGGGCTTCCAACCCCAAGGGATGCCGGCAAAGCGGTCCACGACGTCAGACAGCAGCACCCGGTTCTGGCCGGCGGCCAGGTGCAGGTAGTCTCGCATCTCTTTAATGGCTTGGGCGTTGCCATCTTCACCATCCAGGCCCAGGGCGTGCTGGCCTAGGTCGTCCGCACTGAGCACGGCTTTGATTTCGGCTTGCGGGTCGGCCCGGCGCACTTTCAGGTATGGCAGCTTGCTGTAGGTGTTGGTGATGAGGTAGTTGAGCAGTTCATCGAGCACCTTCTCCGGGCTGGCCGCCTTGAATTGAACGGACTGGCCCAAGGCGTAGAAATCGCCCGTGGTGATGAGTTCGGAGAGCTGATGCACCAAGCGCAAGCGACGCTCGCGGTTTTCGTCTTTGCGGTCGGCCAGGATGCGTTTGAGCGAAGGGGTGGCTTGGTCGGCTTTCGGGCTGACGATGTATTTTTCTATTTGCAGGTAGAGCGCCAGTTCGATGTCCAGGCGCTCACCTTCAGCTAGACGGACCAGGGCGCGGCCATTGCCCTCACTGCTGCGCAGAATGCATTTGGCGGGTTGCAGTTTGTCGTAGTCATCGCCCAGTGGGGTGATGACTTCAAAATTCAGTGCGTGGCTGGCTTGACGCCAGGGTGCACCATCGAGAAGGCGATTGAATTCGTAGTCGGATTTGGTATCGCGGTGGCGCACCTTGGTTTGGTCCTTGAAGATGTCTTCAAAAATCAGTTTGGCCAACTCGCGAGATTTTTCAGCGGCGGAGACGTCGACATGGCCGATTTCGCGGGCGACATCGCGCTCTTCGTTTGTCAGGAAGAACCACAGGTCGCCGTTACGGCTGACTAAACGCTGCTGCTCCAGGCGGGCCAGACTCTCTTGAATCTTGCGCTTGAGGGCGAGCTTGTCGGCGTCAATCTGGTCAATGCAAAGCGTGGCCAGGTTGTCGATGGTGGGCTTGACGATATCCGAGATGTAGCGAATGAGGAACATCGCCTTGAGCAACTGGCTGTCATAGGGCTGCAAGCCGAGGTTTTCTGGTGCTTGGTCGATGGAGCGCTTGGCCGCACCATCAATGAAACTCTCGATAGAGGAATAAAAGTCGTACAACGGAACCAGGATGTCAGTGCTTTTATTCGCATTGCTGACGGCTGCGGCCTGAAACGCGTCCAGCAAGGAGCGCTCGCCTTGCGACAGGTGCTTGCCGGTGGCACCGACTTTGCGGATGGATTCGAATATCTTTTGCAGCAGCGTGAACTGGTACGGAGCAAAGGGGTAAGTCGCGACGAACTCCGCCGCATCTTTGTAACCGCGCAGACTGACCGCATTGCCAACAAAGCTCAGCTGATTGTTGATGACGTCACTCTTGCTGGCAAACGTGTCACGGAGCAATACATGGGCGCCTTCGGTCTTGGTCAGCAGACGTTCGCTGATAACTTCGTCCGTATTGCTGCTGGCAAGCGACAAGCGGGTGTGAAAGCGACCTTGAATTTTCGAAAAGTCCTGGCTTCGGGCCAGATTGGCGTCCCCAATGGCGGCGTCAATATCGCCTTGACTGGTGACGATGACCCAGGCGCGGCCCTTGCACTGAGTGCCCAGTTGCTCGGTGATAGTCTGCAGGCTGAGCATGAGCTGGGAGTTGGCGCCAATGAATTGGCCCACTTCGTCCACGAGAAAGATAACCTTGTGGTTGGCTGGCCGGGTGGCCAGGTGGTCTTTGACCACCTTGGCAAAGCCTTCGATGTTGATGCGGTAGTCATCTCGGGCGCTGTCGAACCACTGGCCGGCGGACGCGGGCGACATCTTGAGGGCGGGGGCCAGTGCGGCGACCACGTCATCGCGCAGGAAGTCAACTGCATCGCGTTCCTTCTCCCAGGTACTGCCGTTGGAGGCTGCAAAAGCGGTTTTGAATGTGTCGAAAACGCCTTTGGCGACCAGATGGCGCTCCATGTCGGCAATGTGTGGCGCGTCGCCCGAGAAGCCCAGTTTTTCGTTGAAGACGCGCAAAAACACCTGCAGGATGGCATCGCGGTCGGCCTTGCTGTCCGCCTTGGCGTCAATGTTGAACAGGATGACATCGGCGGTGCCCTGCACGGCGCGCTGGATATCAGCCAGCAGCATCGCATCTTTGATTTTTTGGTGGTCAAAGAACTGGGCCGCATTGCGCTTGTCCCCAGTCTGGCCGTTGCTCGCTTCGATATTTTCGAGCAAGTACGACAGAATCTTGATGAAATGTGACTTACCCGAGCCGAAGAAGCCCGATACCCAGACGCCCATGCGGTCGGTGATGGCCGCGTCGTGTGGACGGTCAATAGCGGCGAGGTAGGCATCAAAGAACTTGCGCAGGTACTCGCTAATCTGTTTCGTGACGACGTACTCCTCCAGCTCTTGCCAGACGCTGGCGGCATCCATTTGGTCGGCTTTGACGACACCGTTGATTGGGCGGTCGATGGGCTTGAGGAAAAGCTCTTTGATGTTCATTTTTTAATCTGTCTCTGACTATCTGAAATATGCGACCGCGGTGAAGCGCTAGGTTGTTTCCGGCACGAGGCGAAAGGCACGGTAGTAGTGGTCTTCGGTTAATGTGTTGAACAGGCGCAGCGAATGTCCGTCGTAGCGACCTGGAAAGAACACAAGCAACGGTGTATCGCCCATGATGGGGTGCAGTGCTGACAGCAAGGTGTGCGTGCGCAGCATGGGATAGACAGCGCCGACACCGGTCAATATCAACAGGTCGAGATTGGCAATGTCGTGCTGGGAGGCAATCTTCTGGGCAATCTTGTCTTCTTTGAGCACCGAGCGGAGCGCGACTAAGGTGCTGTCGTCTCCCTTGTTGAGCTGCATCTCCATGGCTTTGTCGAGCAAATTGCGCTCCTCCAGCAAACCCGTCACCAGTTGCAGCAAATCAACGGTATCGGCGCGCAGGGCTGGCACCTGCTTTGTCAGGGCGGGCAACACGGTGCCCGAAAGAAAGCTGCGCATATCCAGCTCCCGGTCAGGAGGGTAGTCAAAAATCCAGAAACCAATTTCGTTGCCCAAGCCCTTGCTGTCCAGAAAGTCACGTGAAGTGAGTCGAGGAAGGATTTGGTTGAGTCGCTCATCAAAGCTCAGGGTCATCTCACTCGCTCCAGGCAGTCAAGGGCATAGGTTTCCCCACGCGCGCTCAAATAGCGACGCACGTCGGGGTGCAGGGATTGGGGTGTCAACCTCATTGAACTAGCACTTTCAAGGTACTTGGCTTCAGCCAGGATGCGGACAATTACCTGGAATAGTTTGGCCTTGGTGGACTCGGACCAGCCCGCCACGGCTGCGTCATGATGGGCGCACTCAGCCAGAAAATCCTGCCAGTCGGCAGGTGCCAGGGTTGGCTCCAGACGGCGCTGACGGTCGGCATAGACACGAAGCATGAAGTCGCCCAACAACTGGCTGTGTTTGACGGCTGCAGCCAAGAGTAACTGGATGACCGCATCAGTTTCTCGCTCAGCCACCATTTTCCAAGCCTGGGCATCCAAGGTGGTCAAGCGTCGACGTAGGAGCTTGGCTTGCCGACGAGCAGTGGCCGGTGTTTTCTTCTGCAGGATGTTTTCGGTCTCGATGGCGTGCCGCCATGCTGACGGGTCGGGGTCGGACAGGAGCAACCTAGCAATGCGCCGGCCTTCGAGCGCCAGCAATGAACCGGCAGAGATTTCTGCGTTGTACCGCGTCATGTGGACGCAGAAAAAATGATGGTGACGTGCTTCATGGCTCCCCAAATCCTTTGTTTCAGTTTACCCGGTCAAGCTGGAGGCTTTGAGGTGACGCAACATGCGTTAGCAGTAACGCTCGACGGCTGCAACGTGGAGGCCATTGCGACAGACCTGAATCCGATGGACATTTCTCGGCATGCTCCTTCGCAAGCCGTCACCCTCAGCGAGAACGACAAATGTGCCTCTTAGGCGCCACGAAGGGTAACTTTATCGGCTTGGTCACGACGTGGCAGGGTCGCCTGATGGCGAGCGAAAAGCTCGCCGCTCAGGCGCTGAATAACTCCGAGGAACAGTTCGCGATGGGTGACGTCAGGGATGAGTTCACGGACGTGGTCATCGAGGCCAAGGACGCCCAAAATCATATCGCTGACCAGTTGCTCAAGGACGAGCGCATCATGGGCGTTATCCAGAAAATGGTGGCAAAGATGGTTTGGAAGAAGTTTCAGGAGGGTGGCGCGGCGATTCGACGCTGAAGGTTACGCTTCAGTCAGAAGGTTTGGAGAATCGAGATGAGCAATCTAAGCACGCTCCTTGAATGCATTGCGTTCGCGGCGGAAAGACACCGGAACCAGCGTCGCAAGGACGCTGACGCAAGCCCCTACATTAACCATCCCATCGCTCTGGCGACACTGCTGGCCACCACCGGCGGCATCGAGGACCTCGTCGTCTTGCAGGCAGCCGTCCTTCACGACACGATTGAGGACACCAAAACGACATACCAGGAATTGCTAGACCGATTCGGCGAAGCGGTGACGCGAGTGGTCGCCGAGGTCACTGACGACAAAACGCTGCCCAAGGCGAAGCGAAAGGAGCTTCAGGTTGAGCATGCGCCTCACATGAGCCGCGAAGCCGCGTTAGTGAAGCTTGCAGACAAGACCTGCAATCTATGGGACATGGCCAACGCGCCGCCGGCGGGCTGGCCCTTAGAGCGGCGTCGTGAGTACTTCGCCTGGGCCAAACGGGTTGTTGACGGTCTACCCGCCGTCAGCGCTGAACTCCAACGTGCATTCGACGCGGCGTATGACTTGAGGCCTTGAACTCAGCGGCTCGCCTGGGAACTACCGCCCATCCGGAATCGACTGCCGGCAAGATGCGGCCGAGGTCCACGTCCTAGCCAACGTTTATGACGCGACAACACTCATCGAAGGCGACTTGGCTGGGGCGTGATGTTGCTGACAAGGCAAAAGGTGCTACTAATTTAGTAATGACAATTTGATACATTTAGCAGACCCCTACTGCAGGGGGTTTTCTATATTTTGGTCGCTACAAGACGTAGGACATCAACACACACCAAGGGAATTTATGACGAAGATTGCAGGCTACAAATTTGAATATCGTGCCGTGCAGGCTTACCCGCACCTCATTGATGCCAAAGCGCTGACGATAACCCCCATGAAAAAGCAGCCGGGGGCGCTAAATCTGCACGAAATTCTTGACACCATTACCTTGGCTGTTGAGGCCGGAATCGTCGAACAAAAGGGCTGGGTTAAGCAGTTTTTTGCCAACGAGGCAGCGTTCGAGGACTTTATCAGTGACGTCGGAGACTACGATGAGTGCTTCCGGATTACGGACCGTTGGTGGCAAGCCCTGGCTGCCTTGGCCGAGGTAATCGACGAAGAGGGGTTTGTTTCTAGCCAGGAAATTGCTGACACGTTGGTTGAATACGCTACTGAGACCAGTCAGCTGAATGGCTAACCATTGATTCCAAACACCCCGTTCCCGCGGGGTGCTTTTTGAGAGGATGTACATGACCAACATCATCGACATCGCGACCAAACTACCCGTGCCGGAGGCAGCACTTCGCCTGACCGCGCAAGAGGTTGCGCAGCGGGCGCGTCAAACTGCTTTCGAGTTGGCTCAATACGCCAGAGGGCATGAATGGCCAGACTTCGTGAAGAAACGCGGGAAGATGGTGATTACCCCTCAAACCCGGGAGCCGACCGACCAGCTCTTCGAGAAGTTTGCGCTGGGCATACGCTCCGATGCCGCCCCTGAGACACAAATCAACACCAAGGCCTGGCTGGGGTCTAGAGTCGCGACTTCCCTTGTGTGGTACCACAACGGGGAGGATTTTGACATTTTGGTTCGGCCCCTGGACTCCGCAGACTTCGTTGAATACATCATTGCCCTGGCTCACGGAGAGAGGCAGACTGCAAGTGATGCCGCACGACGCATGGATGTCTACAACGGGCTGACTGACGACCATCCATTTTCGAAAGCAATGGAAATTTGAGCAGCCTCGCCGCCTGATTCGAAGTGCCTACCGCGGGTTTGTTCTCTTGGTCGCCCCGTTCTCCACACGCAGCAATGGCAACTGAAGCGCCACCTTCATTCTTAGCAAGACCTGGAAATACGAGGACAGCGCCCTCACCTGCCTCATCACTGATATCCGCAAAAGTCCGAGTTCTGCAACGTGTCGCGGATGCAGCTGATGCCGACGTCTGCCGGACCCAAACACCGCTGTCATTGGCGCCCACACAAAGTCTTGCCTGCAGCGCCCTCGATAATGCCCGTGCCTTCCTGGCTCGTTTGAAGTCTCTCCCCCAACCACCCTACGCTCCACCGGGCGTTTTTCGATATACAAAATGCGATTCGAAGGTCAACTCAAAATCTGGAACGACGAGCGCGGATTCGGTTTCATCGAGTCCGCCACCGGTGGCCAACAAGTTTTTGTACACGTCAAGGCCTTTCCCGCCGGGTTCGGTAGGCCCGAGCTGAATTCCAAACTCACCTTTGAGGTTGAGCAGACGGCTGAAGGCAAAAAACGCGCAAAGAACGTCCTGATAGTCCGACCCGCGCGTGCGAGCTCGCGAGCTGTTGGAAAGTCGCCAACGCGGTGGGGGACTTCGAGCATCTTTGCGCTTGCCGCGTTCGCCCTCCTCTATCTGGTCGTCACTTTGGTTTGGGGCACGTCGATAATTTTGGCGCTCGGATATTTGGCTCTTAGCCTGATTTGTGGCCTGTTTTATGTCCATGACAAGACCGCAGCGCAGGCGGGCGAGTGGCGAACCTCTGAGGGCACCCTGCTTCTGCTCGGCTTGCTCTGCGGCTGGCCGGGTGCCATCGTCGCGCAGCAGATGCTCCGCCACAAAACCAGCAAGGTATTGTTTCGAATCGCATTCTGGGTGACGGTTGTCGCGAACGTGGGGGTGTTCATTGCCGTCACGACGCCGCTGCTACGCGCCGTCCAAGCTTGACCTGGTGGCGGCCAATATTTTGACTTCCTGAGGCTCTGCATTCGGCGCGCCTGGGTGCGCCAAATAACGACGCTACCGTTTTCCAGCGCGCGCCACTCCACGCTTACCTGAAATCCCGGCTCGACGTTGCCAGCCTCCCTAGCAGCGGCGTCAAATCGACAAGACGCCGTGCAATCAGATTGCGGACCTCCCCTTCCCTCTGCCAGACCCCATAGACCCCCATGAGCCTGGCCTCCAACAACTCCTTGCGCTGAACCTCCCGAATCCGCTTCCACACAATGACCTGAATCGCACCACCCTCGTCTTCGAGTGACACAAATATCGTGCCATTGGCTGTCTCAGGCTGCTGGCGCAACGTGACCATGCCGCAGGCGCGCACCAGCCGCCCGTTTGGCAGGTCCCGCAGTTCGCTCGATGACAAAAACCGCTTTGCTGCCAGTCTCGACCGCAGTAACGCCAAGGGATGGCGCCGCAACGTGAGTCCGGTGGAGGCGTAGTCCCAGACGATTTCCTCTCCCTCGGGCGCCTCGGGCAGCTCCAGGATTTCCTCGTCCACCGGCGCCTCCCGCAACAACTCGGGTGGCGCGTGCAGGGCTGCGGCATCCCAGACCTGCTGCCGCCGGTGACCGGACACGCTCGCCAAGGCATCTGCTGCGGCCAGCAGCTTCATTTCGTGCTGCTCCAGGTTGGCGCGCCGCGACAGGTCCTCCGCGCTGTCAAACGGCCCTTGCGTTCGCGCCGCCACAATGCGCAGCGCCGATTCCCGTCTGAGCCCGGAAACTAGGCGCAGGCCCAGTCGCACCGCCGGCTCATGCGGCATATCCTCCAGTGTGGCGTCGACCTCGCTGGCCATCACGTCGACCGCGCGCACCTCCACGCCGTGCCGCTTGGCATCCTGGACCAGCTGGCTCGGCGAGTAAAACCCCAATGGCTGAGAATTGAGCATCGCAGCCAGGAACGCCGCAGGCTCGTGACGCTTAATCCAGGCACTGGCATAGACCAGCAAGGCAAATGAGGCAGCATGACTCTCCGGGAATCCGTACTCGCTGAACCCCTTGATTTGCTCAAAAATCGCCTCGGCAAACGGCTTTTCATACCCGCGCGAGGTCATCCCATCGACGATGCGGTTGTAATATTTTTCCACGCCACCCTTGCGCTTCCACGCCGCCATCGCCCTGCGCAACCCGTCGGCCTCGCCCGGCGTGAAGCCGGCCGCCAGGATGGATATTTGCATCACCTGTTCCTGAAAAACCGGAACACCTAGGGTGCGCCCGAGCGCCTCGCGCAGTGCCTCGCTGGGGTAGGTCACAGGCTCCTTGCCCTGCCTGCGGTTAAGGTACGGATGCACCATACCGCCTTGAATCGGGCCGGGCCGCACAATGGCTACCTCAACCACCAAGTCATAGAAACACCGCGGCTGCAACCGCGGCAGCATCCCCTGTTGTGCCCTCGACTCAATCTGGAACACGCCGACCGTGTCCGCCTTGCAGGCCATCTCATACGTGGCGTCGTCCTCCGCCGGGATGTCCTGCATTTCGAACTCATACCCCTTGCGCAGGCTGATGAACTCCAGGCTTTTGCGTATGGCGGTCAGCATCCCCAGCGCCAGCACGTCCACCTTGAGTAACCCCATTGCATCGAGGTCGTCCTTGTCCCACTCAATAACGGTGCGGTCGACCATCGAGGCGTTTTCAATCGGGACGATTCTGGACAGTGGCCCCTTGGTCAAAACGAATCCACCCGTGTGCTGGGATAGATGGCGTGGGAATCCCAGAATTTCCCCGGTGAGCCGGACCAACTGCTGCACCCGCAATTCGTCGGAGACATCGAGCCCGAGTTCGGCCAGTCGCTCGGGCTGAACCTGCCTTCCATCCCACCACTGGTGCCCCTTGGCCATGCGGTCGACGGCTTCCGGCTCGAATCCGAGCGCCTTGCCGACGTCGCGCAGGGCACTTCGGGGCCGGTATGTGATGACGGCCCCGGTGAGGGCCGCGCGGTCACGGCCATACTTTCGGTACAGGTATTGAATCACCTCCTCGCGGCGCTCGTGCTCGAAGTCGACGTCGATGTCGGGAGGCTCATTTCTTTCCTTGCTGATGAACCGTTCAAACAGGACGGACATGCGGGCCGGGTCCACCTCGGTGACGTACAGGCAGTAGCAGACAACCGAGTTGGCCGCGCTGCCCCGCCCCTGGCAAAGAATGTGTTGACTTCTGGCGAAGGCGACGATGTCCGCCACCGTCAGGAAATAGTGCTCGTAACCGAGGTCGCGGATGAGCACGAGTTCATGCTCAATCTGGGTCTGGACCTTGGCCAGCAGGCCATCGGGCCAGCGCCGCCCCGCGCCCTCATACGTGATGCGCCGCAGGTAGCTGGTGGGCGTTTCCCCGGAAGGCACGACCTCGGCGGGGTACTCGTAGCGCAACTCGTCCAAGGAGAACTGGCAACGGTCCGCGATTGCGATTGTTTGCTCCAGCAGGTCGGCGGGGTACAGGTGACCCAGCCGCAGGCGTGAGCGCAGGTGCCGCTCGGCGCTGGCCTGCAGGTCCAGGCCGCAATCCGTCAGTGGCCGGCCCAGCCGGATGGACGTGAGAACGTCTTGCAAGGGCTTGCGGGAACGCACATGCATGTGCACATCGCCGCTGGCCACCAGCGGAATTTCAGTGGCAACGCTGAGTTCGCGAAGCCGGTGCAGCCACATCGCATCGCCCAGGTGGTGCAGCAACTCCACCGCCAGCCAGCAGCGCCCGCTGAACTGTCCCAGCATCCACTGGCCCAGTGCGAGCAGCTCGCAAGGCGTGGCGTGGCGTGATGGCAGGACCAGCATCAAGCAGTCTGCCGGGGCCTGCGAGTCAACGGCCTCCAGACTCAGCGCGTAGGTTCCCTTCTCCGATGAGCGGCGCAGGCCCGTGATGAACTGCGACAGGTTGCCATAGCCATTGCGGTTCGTGGCCAGCACAACGAGCTTGAACGGCACCGCCGCGTCGACCTGAAACTCGCTGCCCACAATCAGCTTGAGGCCGTGGCTCTTGGCGGCCACATGCGCTCGCACAACGCCCGCCAGCGAGCACTCGTCGGTGATAGCCAGGGCGTGATAGCCGAGCGCGGTGGCCCGCTCGACCAGTTCCTCGGCGTGCGACGCACCCCGCAGAAAGGTGAAATTCGAGAGACAGTGCAGCTCGGCATACGCCGGCAAGGTGGCCATGGGGGTGACGCCTCAGGCAAATACGCCGTGCAGATACCAGCTGATGTCGTCGTGCGCCAGGCGCTCCTGGAACACCCACAGGGCACCGGCGTGCTGGCTGAGCGCGACCCAGTAATCGCGCTGCACGTTATGAGCCACCTGGCGTTCGTCAAGGCTCGCTGCACGGTGCCACCAGCCTCCCTCCACGCGGTGCGGCCCGACGACGAGCTGCAGCGGCCCCTGGTACAGCGGGCGATGCTGGGCCACGGCGAGCTTGAGCGGCTGCGCCAGCACCCACGACGGCTGCGGAATGTCGACGCTCCGCGGGACCCTGCTTGCGGCGCGCGTCCTCTTTGCCTCTTCCGCCGGCTGCCAGGTCTGCATCCATTCGACACGGTGGTCTTCCGCCACGCACGGTCGCAGGACCCGCTCGGGCCCCAGCCGAGCGGCAATGCGCTCCAGTACAAAGCCCAGTTCGTCGCCCGCGCGGACCGTGTCGGGGAGCAGCGACTTGCTGGCCTCCTCCAGGGCAACGACGTCCAGTGCAGCGAGCTCGATATCGCCGACCGGCGCCAGCAGCTTGACCTTCGCCAGGTGTTCGGCCAGCAGGCGAGCGAGGTGACTGATATCCCGCGTTGGTGCGGCGGTGCGAATGATGAGCTCGCCACCGTCCCCGGCCGGCCTGGCCCGCATCGCATCGTGGCACCAGCGCAGCACGTAGGCCGTCACCCCGGCGTTTCGTGCCGCGAGCCAGCCGCACATCTGCAGCAGCAGCCGGTGAGCGCCGAACATCAGGGATGCTGCCGAGTCGACTCGCCCGGGCAACTCCAGCCTGGCGTCGAAGGACTCCGGCAGCACCACCCAGTCATGCGCTGCGGGCCGCAGTCCATAGGCTTCGTCGAGTGCCACCAGAACATGCTTGTCGAAGCGCCGGCTGATGCCACCGCGTGGCAGCCGGCGCACATCACCCAGGGTTTGGCAGCCCAAGCGCGCCAGGGTGGGTTGATGCGCGGCGACGGCGCTCAAGGATTCGAGCGGCAGACTGTCCAGCAACTGCCCCAGGGGCCTGCGAAACCCGTCTTCCAACCCACTGCGGGCCAGGGCCAACGCGGCCAGACTGGTCGGTGCCCAACTCACGATGGCAATGCCCTGTTCCCGCGCCTCCTGTACCACGCGCTCGCGCAACAGGTCGCCGCCGCCGAAGAGCCGCAGGCTCGCCTCGAGTTCCATCACCACCGACTCGTCCAGATGGGCGACCCGCGGCGTGAACTGGAGTGCCCACACTGCCACACCCCTCAGGTCAGTGGGACACGAGCTGGACGCGGGTGGGTTCGCGAGCAGAGCTGCCCAGCACGCTGACATGGGGGGTCTCCGACGATGGAAGAAACTGGCTTGGCCGCAACAGACGTGGCGTCAACACGCCCGCCAGGCTGTCCGGAATAGAAAACAGCGAGATGGGGCGTTCCTGCGGGGGCCCGCGGCGCTTGAACACTTCCACCTTCAGTTGCCAGTCAGCACCAAGTTCTGCCAGTACCCGCAGGGGTGCTGGTGACGCGTCAAATTGCGCCGCCGCCGGGCGGAAAAGAAAGACCAATGCATCGCAGGACTGGGCGTGCACTTGAAGGCGTCTGAGCTGTTCCTGCCGCGCCTGTGGCAACCAGGCAAGGATGGCCCCGGCCGGGTTGGCTTTCACCAGCTGCTCGGTCGCCCACAGGCGCTCGGCGGGTGCGCGAGCATCAAGCCTGACCATCTGGTTGGCGCGCAGGCCGTGCTGTAAAAGACCGGGCAGATGTGGATGCTTGGGTGGGCTCACCAGCAAGAGCTGGCCGCCAGCCTCCGTCACCCGTCTCAGGCTGGCGCCGAGCAGGCGCCATTCACACAGCGTGGGCTGGGGTTGCAGCACTTCAATCAGAGCGCGGAGCGGCCAGCCCCCACCGGGCAATTCGGCATCCAGTGCGGCAAAGCCGGATTCAACGACCTCCTCCTGCGCCGACCCGAGCTCGCTCCCGCGCCAAATCGCGCTGGCGACACGACCTGGCAACTGGGCGACATTGAAATGTCGCGACGTGGAGGGGCCTGGCGAAGGCAAAGCGCCTTCGTGCCAGTGGGGCTGGGCAAACATGGTGTACTGAGCATTTAACTGTGTATTTATCCAGTATATCGAGAAACCCGGGAACGTCCAGAAAATGTGTTTTTTGGCGGCGCGCATTACGCTGCGGGTCCAGCGCAGTTGTGCACCCCCACCCTCAGCGACACAATGCCGACATGTGCAATCAGTACACCCCTGCCAAGCCCCGCGCCATCGCCGACCTCTTTGACGTGCCGGAGCCCGCGTTCGACTACCCAGCGAGGGCCTACAAGGGCTACAAGGCGCCGATGCTGCGGCGACCCCAAGGCGGCACGGGACTGGTGGTCGAGGAAGGACACTTCGCCCTGGTGCCGTTCTTTGCCAAAGCCATTAAGCTGTCGTATGACACGCTGAATGCCCGCACCGAAACAATTGCCACCGCCGCCAGTTACCGCGGTCCCTGGAAGCGGCGCCAGTTCTGCCTGATACCCATGCACACGTTCACCGAGCCGAACTACGAATCCGGAAAATCCCAGTGGTGGGATGTTTACCGGCGCGATGGCGAGGCGTTTGCCGTGGCCGGCCTGTACGACCGCTGGACCTCACCCGAGGGTGAGAAATATTGGTCGTTCACTCTTCCCACCATCAACTCGGACCAACACCCGCTGATGAACCGCTTTCATAAACTTGGCAAGGAGAAGCGAAGCATTGTGGTGCTGACGCCTAGTGCGTACGACACCTGGCTTGACGCGAAGACGGATGAGCAGGCGCGGTCGGTCTTTCAGCTGTTCGACGAGGGCCAGTTTGATGCGGGACCGGTGCCCGCAGCGCCGGCTCGTGCTGACTCGACCCCTGGGCAACTGCAGGTCTAGCTTGGATGCCGCTCCAGAACCCGCTGGACTTTGAATCCCCCCTCCCATAACTCCACCTCACACGCAAGGACCTTGGAATGAACTCGTACGTCATTGGCGCAGCCCGCCATGAAAACGGCAAACTCGTCGAGGTGGCCATTCAATGCATAGATGAGCCGCAGGGACCTTATCAAAACGAATGCGAAGATGCTTTTGTCGACGATGTGATTGAGCGCATCAGGCGCGGTGACAAGGTGGTCACGCTTTGGAGCTTGCCGGGATGGGGCGGTGGAACCATACCCGTGGAAATCGTGACCTTGTCCAGTGGCGAGGAGTCCATTGAGGTCGTGGAGCAAGGGCAACCTGACTGGTACCGGATGGTGAATCTGCCGAGGCTCGGTAGGACCGTCGCCTAACCTGAGTAGCAGGTGGTCTCGCTGACCGCGTCCGAGCGTCAGGTGAAATCAGCGCACCAACTTTTTCACAGAACAGCACCGGATTGCGCGCTGCATCCAAGAAACTCCTCCTTACCGCACGAGCGGCTGGTGAGTTTCTGAGCCGGCAGAAATGGCACCCTCAATTTTCCGGCATAACTACTATTGGAGAAGACCATGGGCAGAAGCGCAAATGATGACCGCAGCGATAGCATGAATCCGAACAACGACGCATACGACGACGCTATGGACAACCATAGCAATCAGCTGAACCCCAACAACGACGCGTACCAAGGTCCACGAGACGACGACGAAGAGTAAACGCAGGTACCCGCCGGACAAAGGCGGGCTCGCGCCCTGCAGTGCTGCATTACAGCGCATGCGCTGTGGGGCGCGTCTTTTCAAGGAGCCCCACGACGAGCACCCTCCGAGGCATAGAGCTCAGCGTACCGGCTGCGAATCTGGCCTTGCGTGGCTTTCCACAAGCGTGCCTCGCCGCGAGTACCCGCGACCACCAAGTCGCATAGAAAAGTCAGGAACCGGGCGACCACAAGCAGGCCATGCTCGCGCTGCGCGTCCACCCGCCCGCTGGCGACCTTTAACAACTCCCAGCTGACCCGCGGAGGCATCAGCCCACTCGACCATTTCTTCAATAGGTCGTAACTGACGTACTTGTCGTTTCGCTTGATTCCCTTGGCCAGCATCAGGTCCGCCAATTCCTTCAAGTTGGCGCAGCCGGCGGCCCGCTCCAGTCGTCCAAGCCAATTCCCTACCGGCTTTCTGGCCGGCGCCAGCAAGGGCAATGCTCTCGATGGGCGAGGCTCCTTCTTGTCAAGGGCACTCTCTAGCGCGCTCTGCCACTCGAACCAGGCCAGGGTCTGCAAACTGATATCCACCAAGAGCACCACTGCAGGCGGAAGGCTCGGGTTTTCCTGACTCCAATGTTGAAGCGGGAGGCCCACATGCTGCTCCATCAATGCCAAGGCCTCGGACGGCAACCCATCCTCAAACAGTTGCCATACTGAATCTGCTACGCGGTCCAGGTGGGCCAATCGCTCCACAAGCGGGTACACGCCGTAACCCGGTTCACCGAGGCCCGCCAACATAGTCTGCCAGTCGGATTGTCGTGGAAGGGGTGGCGGCTCTTGCCCGTCCAGTGCCGCTTCTAGCACGTCGGCTGGAAAAGCTTTCCCCAGCACTCGCCGAATGGGTATGCGTGTAGTCTCGGACAAGACATTCTTGCCCGTGACTCCTCGCCAAAAGTCGTGAATGATGCGGTCCGGGCGCTCAGGGTGACCTCGACCCAGCTGCATGAAGCTCTTGTCAAGGGCACTTTGCAGAACGGTATGCGGCGACAGCGTGAAGCCGGTCGAGATAAGCACCTCAAACGATGCTCCGAACAGCGACAGCGGCCGCTCCAGCGCAACAGGAGGGAGGCAGCTCAGGGGGATAGCTTGAGTCAGCTCTTTCACAGGAGTCGGCGACCCGGTTTTCAGGCGGAGCCCTCACAGGAGTTCCCCCGCGCTTGCGCGACGCGAGGTCGCTTATTTGACCTCAAGGTCTTGCGCGGTCTTGCCCGACTCGAGAGCTGCGAGAAACCACCCCGGTCGCTTGCCGTGACCAGTCCAAGCATGGCCAGCTTCATCACGATAGCGAATCACGCCCCCAGGCTTCTTGACCGCCTTCTTGCGCGTCTTCCTTGCAACGACCTGCCCTGGCGCCCCAATAGCCTTGACAGCCTTGGCAGCTGGTCCCGAAAGGCCCAGGTCAGCGGCCGTCAGTCCGTAGTGTGCAATCGCCTCTTTGATGCGCGCAATAACGCCGACCGCTTCCTTGGCCTTTACCGCATCGACCTTCTTTTGCAGCTCGGCAATCTGGGCGTTTAATTGAGCGAGGGTTTTTGCCATTGTTAATTCCAATTTTTGAGAAGAGTCGCAGAGCATAGCGCAAATCAATCTCAATTGAGTCCATCAGGATGTGTCAGAACGGAAGGAGCCCCGACCGCTCGCGAAGCCATTGAAATCCGATTCCGGCCACTTGCCAAAGCGATGCCGTCGACCCCCAACCGCCCACGAAGTAAGATTACCGCTTCATCAACTTAATTGCTGTCAAAGAAAAATGAACCGCTCCGAACTCATCGAAAAGCTTGTTTCCAAGAACGACATTTCCAACGCACTTGCTGGCCGCGTCCTGGACACCCTCATTGAAACCATCCAGATTGCCGTCAAAAAGGGCGACTCGGTGACCCTGGTCGGATTTGGCACCTTCAAGTCGGCAAAGCGCGCTGCCCGTACCGGCAAAAACCCGAGCACCGGCGCTTCGCTCAAAATCCCAGCAGGCACCGTACCGAAGTTCACCGCCGGCTCAAAGTTCAAGGCGGTCGTTGACCCCAAGGCCGCTGCGCGCAAGGCCGCTAAAGCAGCTGCCAAGTAGTCAGCACAACTCACCTCGTCCCGCTGGCCGGCACTGCGTCGGTCAGTAAAAGTAGATGCCGCTTGACCCGATGGGTTGGCGGCATTTTTTATGAGGGCAATCGTCCCTCATCGAAGAGTCTCGCATCTGCGGCTCGAGACTCATTTTGAAGTCACCAAACTGGATGCAAGCGGACTATTCCATCAAAAGTTGCCCGTCAGGATGGTGGTCTAAGCTGTGGATAAGGGCATGCACAACTCGCGAACGTGGCGTCCACCATGGTGATGCCGATGCTGCTCAAAAAACGCGCAGACATGCCGGGTCCCTTGACATTGATGAAAACACTTGCCAGATTCGCCAGCCGTGCAACGGCAGGCAAGGCAAAGTCGGGCAATGCAACCAGAGCGGGACATTCAAACGGTCACAGTGGGTTGAAGATTCAGGGGGCAAACGACCAACACTCAACACAAGTTTGAAATGCAGCGGTCCGGGCGAGCGGCACCTGGCCGATTTCGGCTTGGTGTCTCACCAAAGCGCAGAGTCGCGCATGTCCATCAACCGCCTGCGCTGCCGATTGCGAAGCCACGCTCGCACAATCCAGACGGCCAAAATAATTCCCAGTCCTGCCACCAACGTGACTCCCCAACCGACATTCGCGCGGGACGTCCACGGTTCTGCCGCCACCAGCGCGGCAAGCAAGACGATAATTCCAGTGGCCAGTCTCATCTCTGAACGTTCTTTCCCCATTTCGTGGATGAACATGATAGTCGGGCCTGCGGCTGTCCGCCCGAAACTAAATGCGGGCCTGTTTTGACTCATGACAAGGGCGATGGAGCTCAAACGGAGCCTTGTTGGCCTACCGAATCAACCGATATGTCCTTTGCACTTCTACAAAATGGTTCCATGACGAGGCAGGAGCGGGCGGATGTCATAGTGCCCTGGTGGAGCTTCACGAAAACCGTCCTTTCGGCCGCGGCGCTTTCGCTGGTGCGCGACGGACTGATTGCACTCGACGACCCGGTCTTTGGCGAGCCTTTTACGCTGCGCCAGCTGCTTCGGCATGAAGCTGGATTAGCCGACTACGGAGAACTTGCCGACTATCACGCCGCCGTCGCCCGCCATAAGGAACCGTGGTCCGAGCAGGAAATGATGGAACGCCTGGATGGCCATCGATTGCGCTATCGACCGGGAATCAGCTGGGGATACTCGAACGTCGGCTATATGCACGTGGCGCGGCTTATCGAGCGGCTAACAGGCCTTGCACTGGACGGGGCGCTGCGTCAAAGGGTGTTTGCTCCATTGGGCCTCATGCGCACGCAGCTTGCCCGGGGTCCGAAGGACATGGAGGGGGTATATCTCGGGTCCGCATGGGACTATCACCCGGGCTGGGTCTACCACGGTCTGCTCGTCGGACCGCTCGCAGAGGCATCCCTGCTACTGGACCGCCTGCTGACCGGCAAGTTGCTGCCTGAGGCTTTGCTGCGCGAGATGCAAACGGGACGCAAGGTCGGCGGCCCGACTCCCGGACGGCCCTGGACCTCGCCCACCTACGGTCTTGGTCTCATGCAAGGCGGCGTAGGCGCAGGCTTGACCTTCTGCGGACACACGGGGGCTGGGCCGGGTAGCGTGATAGCGGTCTATCGCAGCGCAGGTACTACGGAATCGTCGTGTTGCGCGGTCTTTCATGCGGGCATGGACGCGGGCGCAGTCGAGGCCGAAGTCGTGAGCCGACTTTTGGCTCGCTGACCACAGAAGGCGGATTTCGACCAAGCCCCGTCGTTCGCTGGCATCGCTCAATTCGCCCGATAGCCGACCTTCGCGGCGCGCACAACGACCTTTGCTGGGTCCAAGAGCGGACCATCGATGCCAAGCCACGTCAAACGACGGGACCAGTGCTTGCCAACGAGGAGTCAGGATGTGCGGTATCCTGCGGGCGCATCATCGATGGGGAACAAATGATGTCAAGCGATTGGAAGCGCCTAGCCAGGCTGTTTGTCGAGCGCTTCTGGCAGCCGACCAGCGCGTGCATGACCTGCATGCCGGGCAGCTGGGGCAATCTCATGAGCCTTGCCCACTGGACGCTCGCACTACAGACAGGTCTGGCCACTGGAATTTTGGCTGTGCTCTTGACGTTCACGCCGGCGACCAAGCTCTACGCGAACCGATACGGCAATTCGCTAGTGGTGGGCTTTCTGACAATGTTGGGCGACGCCTACTCGCACACGAATCACTACGGCTTCCCCTTTGCCGAAGCCATCACAACGGGTGTGATTTCGGGTCTTCTGACGCTGGCTGGCTCATACCTGTTCGAAGACCACGCCCGACGCATTCGGGCGATTTGGGCGAGGATTTCCGGATAGTCAACGCCGGCGTCCGGCCAGGAGTCGATATTCTCAACCGGGGTCCAGCCAATCTCTCGCAAGCTGTTGGCAGAGGTTGAACCACAGTCCCGATACCCCTTCTGTCCACAATCTCATCACACCATTGGAAATAGCTGCCAGAGCGTGAGTATTGGCAAGCCACGCACAGGCCCTTTTACCAGGTCAGGCTCCGGCCCAATACCTATTTCACTGTTGCAACGATGCTGATGAAGTCGCCGGTAGAAACACGAGTGATTCGAACAAACTAGTGCCTCCTTGCGCAGCAGGATAGAGACATTGCCGGTCGCAGGCTGGAGCGCTCGTCCTACACGTACTTTCTGGATTCAAGTCCAGACTGATGTTGCAAGGTGCTACGAAGTGGGATTGAGTTACGCAACTCCACATAACGTTTCACAACCGTATGCGCGTGCACGGTACCGCGCGGGTACCCTGTAATCAACAGGGAGAAAACTAATGAATAACAGAGTCGTTGGAATTGAAATAAACCCAGAAGGAGCGGAAGAACGGAGCTTTAAGCCAACCGAGCCGGGCAAGCGACAGCACGGGCAAACCATCCCAGTCAAGGTGTCAGCCGAAGCCGACGGCGTGTTGGGCATTGAAACGCTCGAAGGCGCTGATGAGACTTATCGGCTGTGCCCGAACCGGACCATGTATCTGCACGTCAGTCAGCTCCACCTGTCCAGCGAGGTGAATCCATTCCACTTCGGCGACGACGACCGCGATATGGCACAGGAGAAGTCATTGTCCGTGCGGGGGACAGCCACATTGGAAGACAGTTCGATTTCCGTCATGGGTGACCCCGGCAACAAGGCCCGCACGCTGGCTATCGACTTCTATGCGCTTAACGACGACGTATGGCGCGAGCATAAAGAGCTGGCGCAGGTTCTGGGTAAAGCGCCGCATTACACGCGGGCCAAGGTGGGGTTGGCGCGTCAACGTCCAGACGTCGGCGCCGACGATGCCTGGTCCGTGCAGTGCCAGGTTCCCCCTGCCATGCTGCGCGCCTTGGCCAACGCCGTGTCCCGCGGTGCGATTCGCTCGATAAGCTTAAGGCTGGTGTTGGGGGGAATTTATTCACGGGGAGCCCGCGTCTTGCAGTCTGTCTCGTCCGGCTGGTTCTTGCGACCAAACTGGCCAGACAACACGCAGGAGATGCCGGAGACGGCCGACGGCAATATCACCGTGCTCAACTTCGAGGAGCCGCAGTGGGATTCGCCTGCCGAGGCGGCGCCTCAGCTTCACGCCCCCCGCAAGCCGATTCCTGGGCCTCTGACCCCATAGCGGAGCCGGCGCAGTGCGGGTTCCATCAATACCCTTGGAAATGTGCATTGAGGCCCCGATGTTGACCACAATACGGCACGCCTTGACCGACCCCATGGAAGCAACGCGATATTTCGTCTCGACCGGGGTCATTGGATTGACTGTGTTGATGCTGCCGATGTCGGTGGGAGCAGGTCAAGGTAGCGCCAGCTTTCAGGTGTCCCTCAGGATTGTGGCGCGGCCACCGGCGCCCAAAGTGAGCCAAAAGGTCATTTCCGCTGCGTCGCCCGGCGACCCACCGCATCCGATGTTCAAGGACCGGGTGATGACGCACGAGACGTCCGAGGTCCAGTTCACTATCGTCACGACAGAGTTCTGAATCTGCTCTCCAAGCGTGGACCTGGGCTGGTTTCTCGGCAGTCTCTTGGCGACCAGCAGCGGACACTCGCTCGCGTAAGCAGCCGCTCATCGCGGTAACGGAACACGGGTTTCGAACTTCGAGCAGTTCATGGCGAACACGCTTTTGAAGTTGCGAACATTGTTGTTCGATGAGAAGACTTCGCGCGTAAACGCGTGGAACTGCTCCATGGATGCCGCGTTGACGATGATGAGGAAGTCGAACTCCCCCGAAACCTCATAGCAGGCCATGACGTCTTCTTGAGCCGACATCTTTTGCTCAAAAGCTCTCAGCAATGCCGCGTTCTGTTTGTCGAGTTCTACCGAAACGAACACGGTCAATGGTCGCCCAACGCGGAGGCGGTCAACGATGGCCACCTGTTTCAGGATGACTCCCGACGCTCGCATATCAGCAATGCGCCTTTGGCAGGTTGCCGGGGAACTGCCAACCTTGTCAGCCAGCACCCGAATGGGCAGAGATGCATCCTCCTGTAGAAGGCCCAATATCTGGATGTCCAGCTTGTCCAATGTGACGAATTTGCGTTGCTGTCCTGCTGCTTGAGACATTTGCTTCAAATCATTGCTAGACATGAGTTACTTACTCGTTTTTGAGGATTATGGTGATGAAATTCCTCGAAGGTGCGGCCAAATAATATGCCAATATCCCACAAGGAGCGAGCATGAACGACGCAGCGAGTCAAAGTAAAGCCGAGGCTGAACTGGAGTCCGGGTGGGTGCGCTGGCGGCAAGAGTTTCATCGCTTTCCCGAAACCGGCTTCAACGAGCACCGGACCGCGGATTACGTGGCAACGGTGCTCCAGATGCTGGGGCTTGAAGTGCATCGAGGGATTGGCGGAACCGGGGTGGTTGCCAACCTCACCGTCGGAGGTGGCAAGGGCGTTTTCGGACTGAGAGCGGATATGGACGCGTTGGCCATGACCGAAACCGCAGAAAACCGCCCTTATGCCTCAACCAATCCCGGCTGCATGCACGCCTGCGGTCACGATGGGCACATGGCCATGCTGCTTGGCGCTGCCCAGTTGCTGTCCAGGCGGCGGGACTTTGACGGAACCGTGCGCTTCATCTTCCAGCCGGCCGAAGAGCATGGGCGTGGGGCCGCAGCCATGTTGGCAGATGGCTTACTCGAGCGCTTCCCCATGGACGAGATTTACGGAGCTCACAACATTCCGGGTATGCCAGTGGGGCACATAGCTACCCGCGTGGGCGGCATCATGGCCAGCGAAGACAACTTTGTCATTTGCATAACCGGCCGTGGCGGACACGCTGCGAGACCCCACACGGCCATCGACCCGCTCGTCATCGGAGCAGAGATTGTGTTGGCCCTTCAGACCATTGTTGCCAGGTCAGTGGACCCTGGTCTGCCTGCTGTGGTGTCTTGCACAGAGTTCAACACAGATGGCATTCGCAATGCGCTTCCCACCGAGGTTGTCATCAAAGGCGACACCCGGAGCTATTCGCCTGACGTGCAGGCCCTCCTGGAGCGACGGATGCGTGAGCTGTGCGACGGAATCTGCCGCGCACACGGTGCAACCGGCAGCGTGGAGTACACCCATGAGTTCGCACCTACGGTGAACTGGCCGCAGTGCGTACCGGTGGCCGTTGCAGCCGCCAGCGCCGTGGTCGGTGCCGAGAACGTCGAGGCCAACGTGCCGGCCATGATGATTTCGGAGGACTTCGGTGCCTTCCTGAAGGTATTGCCGGGTGCTTTTGTCTTCATCGGCAACGGAGATGGAAACAGTCCTGGTGCAACGCCTTTGCACAACGCCAAATACGACTTCAACGACCTCGTCGTCCCGCTGGGGGCCCGTTATTTCGCCGAACTTGCGCGAGTCCGCCTGCCCCAAACCCATCCACTCAAGGTCTGAAATGCACCTGCTAAATTCTCAGGCAATTCGCCAAGCTTATGACGCCGACCTTCTGAAGGTGATGAGCATTGCCGCAGGACGCGAGAGTCGCGTCTGGTTGTCCACATGGAACCGGTTAGCCCCAACGCCAACCCCCGCATGGCCCCTGCCGAAGCTGGCAGTTGCTCTTAAAGTTGGCTCACTCCATGTGAAGGATGAGTCAAAGCGGTCCGGGCTGGGTAGCTTCAAAGCCCTGGGCGCCCCCATCGCACTGTTGAGACTCGTGCTTCGCCGCTGGCCTGACCAACCCTGGAACGCAGCGGACCTGCTGGCGGGTTTGCACGCCAGGCAACTGCACGACTTTGTTGTCATCACTGCAACCGATGGCAACCATGGTCGCGCCCTGGCAGCCGCGGCCCAGAGCATTGGTTGCCGCTGCGTCATCGTGCTGCACGCCCATGTCAGTCAAGAGCGGGAGGACGCCATTGCCGCTTTCAACGCCGAAATCATCCGCATCACCGGGAACTACGACGAGTCGGTAGCGGAGGCAGCACGCCTTGCCGCCAAGAACGGCTGGGAGGTGGTTTCCGACACTTCCTACGAGGGCTATGAGGAGATTCCCCGTGATGTGATGCAGGGCTACGGCATCCTCGTCGATGAGTTGCTGGAGGACGCCCCAGAGGGTTCATATTGCCCATTTACCCACGTCATTCTGCAGGGAGGTGTGGGTGGTCTGGCCGCTGGCGTGGTCGGCCATTTCTGGGAGCGGTATGGAGCCAACCGCCCGACAGTCATCGTTGTCGAGCCGGAGCAAGCCGACTGCCTTTATCAAAGTGCATTGCGGGGATGCGCCTCGCGTGCAACCGGTACCGTCGATTCGGTGATGGCGGGTCTTGCCTGTGGAGAGGCATCACCGCTGGCTTGGCGCTTTCTGCAGCCCACAGTGGACATGTTCATGACCGTCACTGACGCACAGGCTGAGGCCGCCATGAGGGATTTGTCGCACGGAGCAGCAGGTGATATTCCCGTGGTCAGCGGCGAATCCGGTGCCGCAGGCCTTGCTGCCCTGCAAGCCTTGGTGAACAACACCGAAATGTGCCAGAAGTTGGGGCTTGATGCCAGCTCACGCGTTGTCCTGTTCAACACCGAAGGTGCCACCGCACCCGGTGTCTATAAGGGCATCGTTGGCCGAGGGGCTGATGCAGTTTTGACTGCGCAAAGCAGCTGGCTTGAACGGCATGGCATTTCCGCAGGCAAGCTCGGGCGAGACCAAGGTGTCACCCCTTAATGCGCGAGTTGGGCTTGGCAGTAAATACAGACGAATCATTTTTGGCCTTCGAGCTGGCGCCGCAGATGTCCTTGGACGTCGCCCTGACAGGCACCAGGCGACCAGGAACGGACGTTCATTGGAAACCTCGTAACCGGACATCCGCACGGACAGCTGGCTATCAGAATCCCCTAAATGCGGCCATAATTCTAACCATCTTAAAAGCGATTGCCTATAATATTGAACATGCCATTGACTGACATTGCGCTCGAGACCCGCCCGCTTGAAAGGCAGCTCCTTGCACAGCTTGGTGCAAGGCTGAAGTTCGCTCGGGAGACGCGCGGGATTAGTGCGGTTGAGCTGGCGCGCCGGGTCGGCGTCTCACGCACCACCCTGCAAGCCGTGGAAGGAGGCAGGCCCTCGCCGTCAATGGGCACCTACATCGCGGTAATGTCCGCGCTCGGTCTCGTGGCCGATGTCGCGCTACTGGCGACGGGAGAGTCTGATACGGTCGAGCCGTCCGCGCCGAAGCATTTGGACCGGCACGGGGCTCAGGACTACCAAAGCCTGCTGATGCACGTGGAAGCTGTGCGGCTGCTCAAACAGAATCCGCGCCTTGTGGAGCGTGCAATTGCGACGTTGAACCGATGGCAGGAAACCGCCGACCCACGCAGCCATGAGCTTCTGGACGCGTGGAGGCGCATCTTGGACAAGCGTGAATGGCGATTGGCGGTCGCACCCGGCGAGCGGGGCAACCAGCTGCGCCAGGCCTCGCCCCTGGCGACGCTACTTTCGAATGAGAAGCGGCTGGGAATCATCCGCAGGGTGAAGTCGTTGAAGCAGGGCACTCATGCAACTGCACCAGCTTGAGCACCTCATCCGCGCGGCTGGCACAATTACTGACCGGTACGAGTTCATTGTCGTCGGCAGTCAAAGTATCCTGGGTTCAGTTGAACGGCCTCCTTTCGAATGCCTGATGTCTAACGAGGCGGACCTCTACCCCAAGGAGGCGGAGGAGCTATCAGACATCATCGACGGGGCGCTTGGCGAAGGTTCGCAGTTTCACGACACATTCGGGTACTACGCGCAGGGTGTTGATTCAACAACGGCCATATTGCCCCAGGGCTGGCAAGGACGGCTGCACCGACTTCAGACGCCCTCTACGAACGACCGCATCGCATATTGCATCGACGTTTTGGACCTCTTCATGGCCAAGTGTGCCGCCAACCGTGAGAAGGACCGCGAGTTCAACGTGGTCCTTCTTCGCGCTGGTTTGGTGGACGCGCCGAGCGCACTTCTGCGCGTCCCAGACATGCCAATTGACGTCGCCGCCAGGTCGCACATGGTGTCGCTCATCACGCGCCTTGCGACACAAGCGGCTGTATCAGGGCCACTCGGGGCCTAGTTGCCCTGTGTGGGAAGGCCATGGGCTACCCGTCAGACCGGTCGGCAGCACCCGACCAGGAGCGGCCCTTAACATGGGCCGCCGACTCGATGCGCTGAGCCCTCCCAAGGCGTTGTTCTAATCGGGGTGCCGGCTTAAATTGTCACGTGAGGTAGCGTCCCAATTGACGCCAGCACTGCGGTGGGGCTGATGTCAATGCGTCAATCAGTGGCGTGTTTCAGGGCACAATCGAAGAGTCCCAAATTGCGGGCAATGAAAGTGAAGGGTACAGGGATGGCGGTCGACTGGCTCGCGCTACTCAAGACACCTGCCATATTGGCCGTGAGGAAGCTCCAGACGTTTTCGGTCGAGAAGCACGCACGGCGCAATGCAAGTAAAAAGGCCATGCAGGGCGAAGACCTCGCCAGTCAAGGTAGCCTTCATCATCTCGTTAAGGTAGAGCTCGGCAAGCTCGCTGCCATGGCCGAACTACCTCCGGAACTTCAGTCTGACGAGTGCCGAAACTGGTTGCGGCAAGGCGAAAACATCGCCCCCTTCGTTGAAGTGCTGATAGCACGAGCAGCCAATCTTCCAGAGATGTCAAAGGGAGCCGAGGAACGACTTGCCATCGAGTTCGAACGGGTCACCGGTGAAACCAGAAGACTGGCCGCTGGCCGAGTGGAACTAGCTATATCGCACGTCTACGGACAACTCCGGGCGACGGGGCCTGGCAAACAAGCACTGCAACTGGCGCTTGAGCAATGGACAGCCGCGCAGGTGTTCAGTCTAGGTCATCCTGAACAGCCTGAGTTCCCGAGCAATGCCGACTTGGCTCGTGCCCAGGCCATGGCTGCGACGTTGCTTGACGCTGGCAAGCGGAGCTGGAAGATGCCTCTGTTCGTCGCACCGCTCGCCTTAGAGGCAAACGAGAGGCAGGACGGGCACGAACCACATCCAACAAGCGCTTCTGAACTTTCTGCAGCCATCGAGACGGGGGATAGCCTTGTTCTGTTCGGCGCAGGAGGAATAGGCAAGACAACTTTCCTCTTGGACCTGTGCGCGTCTTGCATGGACGACGGGCGTCGTATTCCCCTTTTTGTGGACGCCGCAATTTGGGCGCGGACTAACGCAAGCCTCTTCGACTACCTTACCAGCCTCCCCTCAGCTCAGGCAAACGGCGTGACTTCTGTTGAGCTGACCAGGCTGGCACAGGCCGGCCGCTTGGTCATCATGTTGAACGGCTGGAACGAGATGTCGACTCAGTCGAAGTTGGTCTGCCGGGATGGCCTTATCCAGTTGACTACGGCAGCGGAAGCGCTCAGCGTTGTGGTCGTATCCCGGACTTCCAGCGACGTGCCCAGCCTGTCTGATGCGAAGCAAATAGAGGTCCGAGGGCTTACTTGGCGGGGTCAATCGGCTGTGGTTCGGGCGGAGCTTGGCAATGAAGGAGCATCGCCGCTATTGGACCTTCTTGCCAAAGACACGCGCCTGCGCCATGCGGCCAGGAGCCCCCTCATACTGCGGGGCCTCATCGCACAAGCGAGGAAGGGCGCGGTGGCATATTCGAGCGTGTTTGACCTTCTCGGTGCCGCTGTGCAGGCCTTCGAAGAAGACGACCAGCGCAAACTCGTGCTTTCCGTTACGCCTATAGATGGCCATCAACGCGCGTACCTTGAAGAACTTGCCTGCCTACTCACGCAGCGGATGTCAATTAACTGCTCCAGAGAGGAGGCGCTTCAATCCATCCACGCTGCGGCCGCTGAGTTGGCTGAACGCCGACTAATTGGCGCACCCCCTCAACCGGCCTCGGTCTTGGACGTGCTGGTCAGCCATCATCTCCTGCACCTCGACGACAGTGTGGTTCGATTCGCTCACCAACGCTTCCAAGAGTACTTCGTCGCGACTCGGCTGCTACGCGAGTGCACTGAAGATGCTGCCCCAGCAGCGCTCCTGAGTGCGGCGGTAAATTGTCCGGCCTGGGACGAATCTCTCGTACTTGTCGCTGGAAAACTGAAAGACGGGGGAGGCGCGGCCACCTCTCGAGCTCGGATGGTTAGGGCCGCCGCAGCGATAGACCTAGGCCGCGCCTGTGACTTGGCTGGAATTTGTGCCCTCAGCGACGCAGATGACTCGGACCTTCATCACTACCTCGTGGCGCGCGTCAACGAACTTGCCGCATCCGCGTTGGACGATGTTCGAGACCTTGGAGTCGCCTACCAGATTGCGTCTGACATGCCGGCCTTTGCTGAAAAGCTGTGGCCGCTTCTCGAGAGCGAAGACCAGCAGACGCGACTTCATACATGTCGATTGAACGGCTCCGCCATATCTCTTGCCCAGCTTGGCGCTGGGGCTGTCCAACGTGTCGCATCGTGGCCGTCAGTCCGCAGAGTCGAGTTCGTGCACGAGATGGCTGACAACCCCGATAACTATGAGTTTCTCGTTGGTCTGGCTCGAAGTGAGTCCGACCCTGCCGTCCAAGCAGCGGCGATGTCCGCCTTGTTCTGGCAATTCCCAGCTTCTGATGTACCCCTGCAGGCCTGGATGGATGCTCCAGTTGCCGTCCAGACCGAACACAACGTCGTGAGCTACATCCAGTACGCTTTGGAAGAAGGACACGCCAGCGACGCGGTGCGAGAGCATCTACGGACCATCGCTTTCAAGGATACTTCCGACAACACACAATTGAGGCTTGCTCTGGCCTTCCCCAATGAGGTTGGGCCTCGCGCGCTTGATGTGGTCTTCGAACGCTTGCGCGGCAGTGAGCGTCACGGAAACGATGCTCCTCTGGTTGCCATCGCTCGGACCAATGCAAACGAACGCCTGTTGAACCTTGCTCGGGAGCTCGCCGTGGAAGCACCCGTCGTGCCTGAATGGGTAAGTGAATACCTGCAGAAAGCGCCAGCCAATGTCAAGACCGACGTCTTCGAGCAAGCGTGGGCCACTCTGCAGGGGCAAAATTTCCATACTCTCCGAGGTGAGGTGTTAGGGCCCTTGGCAGACCGCAACCAAATTGAGCGCTGTGTCGGCTCGTGGCTGCAGAACGCCCAGGCCGGTCGCGGAACGCCGACCAATATTGACGACAAAAGGCACACGCAGCTTGGCTACCTCCTTGCCCATGTGCCTGGAGGCGACCTGCTGAATGTGGTCATGCAACGTGGTCAGGATGCCCCCTACGACGAGGCTGTTCGGCTGGTAGAACTGGTTATGCGGCGAATCGGGCGCGACGAAGGAAGCGCCAGGACGGTCAATCAATGGCTGCCAACACTTGATGAGGTTCGTCAACTTGTAGCCCTGTTCAGCGAGAAGGTCGAGACTGCGGACGTGCCGCAGGACTCGGTCCGGGTGTACCTCTGTTGCGTCGCCAGCCATGTCGCACCGGGTGGATTTGAATTATTCTTGCTGGAGACTTGTCGCCGGCACCTTGATGCTTGGAGCACTTACTTGGAGAGGGTCAATCAATGGTCGAGAGGGGCAGCTTCGCCTCGGCCCAGCAATCCTCATTTGGGTTTTTTCCTAGCATCGGCGCTGGCGAAGTGGGGGCCTGATGCGCTGCCGGCCGTACTGGAGCTGATGGCTCACCCCAGCGCGCTGGAATTCATCCCGGAGGTGATTGCCCGCATCGTCAGCTTGCCTTGGGCAAGTAGGCGGGAACGTCTGCTCAGTTCTGTTGGCACTGACATTCAGGAGGGCGAGCAGCGTCGGAGGCTGGGGCGCGCGCTTCAGCAACCTGACGATACTTTCCAGCAGTCGACAAACGAGGCAGCACAAGCCCTTGGACAGAGGCTATGCGACCTCGTAACGGCCTATCAGGAAAGGAAGTCCACCGACCAGCTGTGGAACGCACGAGAGGCGGAGCACCGCGTCGGGCGCCTTGCATGTATCGTAGCGAGCGTACCCAGCGCAGGCATTGTCGAGCCGGTGCGACTCGCGCTGGCGAGTGGCCTGATGGATGTCTACGGAACGGTTGGGGCGCTGCGGGGCCTCGTGCGCCAAGGTTTGCCCATCTCCGATAGGGCCATTGTCGGGCAACTTGAAGCTCTGCACGAGAATTCCGCCAATGAAAAGTGGCATGACGAATCAACACGCAACGTGATGTCGGAGCTTAGCGAATTGATGTTCTGCGTAGCTCCTACCTCGCTCATACGCAAGCCGATGGACCACTATCTTCGGCAATGGCGCCAATTCACCTCCCTCAACGAAGTCATCCGTCGTCTGGGGGCCCTGCACTCAGAGGCTGCATGGCCGTTACTCGTGGACTTGGGAAGGGAGTTTGCCGAAAAAGGGCAGACGTCAGAGGAGCTCGCTCGGGCGCTAGTCTCTGCCCTGACGCCACAGCACCTCACTGTGCTTTTTGCGCTCGTCGCTAACGGGACGCTGCTCGCGTGGTGCGAAAGTGCATGGACCCTGGAGCGACTCGCGCCCGGCATTGCAGCGGTCATGGGCGAGGGAGCCGATGACGTCGAAGCGCTCCTTGCGGCTTGCCGGCAGGCCCAGTCTTTCCTGGCCGATGCGCTTGCCGGCGAGGCCCTCTCCCACATCAAGGGCGCCGAGGAGGCGCGCCAATCGTTCCTGCTGGAAGCCCTTGATGCCGGGAGAGCTATTCACCCGAACATGCCGGCGTATCGGATGTTGAGAGGTATGTTCACGCTCAAAATACCAATCGACGATACGCAGTACGAAGTCACCTCGACGGCACGCAATGAGCTTCGGGCGCAGCTCTACGCTCGGGCAAAGGATATTGGACCCATTGCCGATGGCTGCAGGCGCCTGCTCGCCTCGCTGGAATGCGAACGTCGCGAGGCTGGTCGACCCTACGATGAACCGCGTCACCCAACCCCGGAAGACGGCATGGCTTGGACAGACGTGCTGCTGGACTCGCATATGAACGTGACGGCAACACAGCCAGCGGCAACGTAACCCCGAAGTCCTGACATCGACCAATTTATGGCATCAAACAATAAAGATGGAATCTGCGCCCTGACTCGTACTCGCGGTCGCTACGTCGCCTCGCACCTGATTCCCCGAGCGCTGACTCGTCTCTCCACCGTTGGCGAGAAATTTGTCGAAACAGGAATCGGCGCTGGCATGAAGAAGCGTGCCGATAGCTGGTACGACAGTTCACTGTGTACCCGACTCGGCGAAGACATCCTTGAGGACATCGACACCAAAGGAATCGAAGAGCTACGAAGGCACCGCTTGGTGTGGAGTGGATGGAGCGCCGACGAAACCCATCTCAAACTTAGCGCAGCTGATTTAGGTGGTGGGGCGATTCGCCTGCTCAAACTGCAGAGCCCAGAGGTGCTACGGCTATTTTTCCTCAGTCTTCTATGGCGTGCCGCGGCGTCGACTCGTCCGGAGTTTTCTGACATCGTGCTCCTGAAAGACGAACTGGAGGATTTGAGAGTCCGCGTGCTCAACAAAAACCCAGGCCGACCAGAAGACTATCCGATTCAACTTTTCCAACTGACCACGCGCGGCACCGCTCACAATCGAACACCATTGCTTGAGCGTAAACCCTTGGTAGAGGACGATGGCTCACATGGGGAAATGATTACATACGCGCGGTTTTACTTTGATGGACTGGTGAGCCACATCCATCTACCCCGCGGACAGCAGATAGGCGACGGCTACCTTAAAGTTTGCTTGGGGTTCCAAGAAGCCACCGCCGTGTTTGGGCATGAGTTTGACCACTCGCGAACGGAAGAGAACCTGCGCACCATGGCCCGCGTGGTTATGCGTGAGCAACTCGTAGTTGACCAGCCGCTGCAGCCGATAGCCTCAATTGTTAGGGGCGCGTGGCCCAGGTCTTTGGCCAATGGCGGTTCAAAACCAAGCGCCTGAGGGTCCGCTTTGGAGAAGTGCGAGGGACCGCATTGGGCGCAAAGCGGAAATTCCGTGTCGCGACTTAAAGTGCCCTCATCAAAGCAGCTTGCGCCGCCAGGGGCGGTGCCGTCTGCCGCCGCCTGCCGCTCTAGTCTCTTGCCCGACTGGCCTACTATGCTGGGATGCCACCACTACCTCGCGAAAGCGGTTCCGCACTGCGCCCATCCCAGCGCGAGCGCTACCAATCCCTTCTCAAGCCGTTGTTTATTGTGTTTGTTGCGGCCCTGCTGGCCCTGGCGTTCGCACACCTTGGCAGCGAGGTTGTCGAAGGAGATACTCGCTTTTTCGACATGCAGTTGCTGCGCGGTGCTCAGTCCCTGCGAGCCGCTCATCCCTGGTTGGCTGAAGTCATGCGTGACCTGAGCGGCCTGGGCAGCACAACCGTGCTGGCGCTTTTCACGGTTGCCACCACCGGCTATCTCGCTCTCATCTCGGCGAGGACTTCCGCCTTCCTTGTGGCGACATCTGTCATATCTGGCTCGATTCTCGTCAGCGTGTTCAAGGCTGCCTTCGGCCGCCTGCGCCCCGACGCGGCCTACGCCGAACTTTCGGTCGCCGGCTTGAGCTTCCCTAGCGGACACGCAAGCATGTCAGCCATAGTTTTTCTGACGCTCGGAAGCTTGCTTGCGAGCACACACAGTCGTCCGGCGGAACGGATTTACATCTTGGGGACTGCGGTCCTGATGACGCTGCTGGTCGGATTGAGTCGCGTCGCCCTTGGCGTCCATTGGGCAACCGATGTTCTCGGGGGGTGGGCCTTTGGTGCCGCGTGGGCAGGTTTGTGGCTAGTGCTTGCCCGCCATGTTGCACGCCGAGGGGATGCCAATCCTGTTTCTCGCACTGGTGGTTCTGAACACAATAAGCGGTAGCCCTCGACGAACCCCTTCGACGCCATGAAGTCGCTTGGCCGGTGACAAACTCGAACTCCGTTTTACCGAGGCATGTTTGCTCAGCGCCCCTCATACATCAACCACGCAAGCCCACTGGAATGCCGGATTTTCGTAAACGAGGTCCGCGGCGCGCGGAGCGGAGTGCATATCCCGCACATAGCCACGCGGATTGGCGACCACACGGCACTTGCCAATTCTGTAGTCAAATGAATCGTGGACATGGCCATGAATCCAAAGGTCAGCCTTTGGCAGGAGGTCGCTCAGGTTGCTGACAAAAGCTGCGTTCAAGGGGTCACCGACGTACCGCGGATGGACAGACAGCGGGTGCGGCCCATGGTGCGTGATAACGACAGTCTTGCCATCATATGGGCTGTTCAGCTCGCGCTCAAGCCAGGCCCGTGAAATCTCATGCTCGGCGAGGGCTCGGTGTGCAGTGAACATGCCCTCGCCGCTTCGGATGCGAAAGTGGTCGGCAATGCGTTGCTCCGCATATTCCATCAGGTGTTGCTGGGTGCGGTCGCGCACCAGACGATAGTCCGTCCAAAGGGTGCTACCGAAAAACCGAACACCACCGAAATCGGCAACGTCGTTGTCAAGGAATGTGACCCGCGTGCCCCGTGCGGCCGCGCGTAAGGCGGCACGTGTCTCTTCAAATTCGCGGCCATAATATTCGTGATTTCCGGCCAAATACAGCACAGGCACTGGCCAATCCTTGAACAGGTCAATTGCCTGCGTACCGTTGGCGATATCGCCGGCCAGCACCAAGATGTCTGCGCCATGTGCAGGCGATATCAGCCGCTCCCCCGGAAACAACCTCTGGAGGAATTCGAGGTGCAGGTCGCTAGCGACTTGAAGCTTCATTTTGAGCTGAACGTTTTGTCAAGAGCGCCCGCCGCCTCCTTCAATCGCAGCGCGAGTGCCATCAGCACATCGAACTCACTGCCATCGCGAAGGGGCTCAAACCGCCGGTGCAGATGCTGGCGCACAGGACGCAGCACGGAATGCACCCAGCCGAGCTCTGCACAGGCAAGCGTGAGCACAGACTCGTCGGGGTGCTTGTACAGCTCCGAATGCTCTCCGACAACGCAACGCGCGTACATATAGCAGGCGTCAAACGCCGCATCCGCGCGGCTACGCATGGACAACTCTGGCTGGCGTGCGTCCTGCAGGTAGACGTCCCCCAGTCGACGCCAGGCCTCAATTTTTTCTGTTGTCATTTTCTTCTCCATGAACTCATTCAATTCAACAAGCAACGCACCGCCTATGTCCGGCGCCGCGTTGATGCGGGCGACCAACTGTTCGTCGGTCACGTTGTAGCGAGCCTCCAGGTAGGATTGCTCAGCCTTCTCGTCTACTGTCATGTCATTGCTCTCTTTCAGGCAGGGGGCCAAACCATTCGGGCAGCGCCTGATGTGCCAACTCGAACTCAAATTCAAAGGGGTAGTGCCGGAGCAACCAACGCGCGTACTCACGCAATGCGTCGGGAGCGTCTGGCGGCTCCGACCTTCTGCGCAATAGCCGCTCGAGCAACCTCTTGGCATCAAAGACGGCGCGCGTGCGCTCTGAAGGTTGAGTCGTCGCATTGGTCGTGGATTCAGGGGTTGCTTCCAACACTACCGGTGGCGGCGCAAGCCAAGGGAGAAGGCGCCGCAGGAAGGCTCGTCGACAGGCGCGACGAAAGGCTCGTAGAACCGCCTTTTGGTCCTTCGACCAGTACCAGAGGTCCACGCCGTCCAGCTCCGCAGATACGCCGATTCCGTCGTCGTGAGATATAAGCCAGCCGGCTTTGAAGCCCCACAGGCTGAAGAGCTCTGTACCCGGGTCAATGCTAAAGCCCCTGCGGCTCAGCACGGGGCCGAAGTATTGGGAAAGCGCGTGATGCGCGCGGTGGATTTCGGTAGCACAGGGGTAGTGCTGCAGCAGCGCACGCGCCTCCTCCTGCAGCGCGCCTGGTATGGTGGCCGGGAGACCCGACAATGTCTCCGGGTGCACCAGCCCATCAAGAAATGCTCTGGTTCCAAGAATTGCGCGGGTGCGCTCTGATGGCATGGTCATGGTGTCAGGTATGCAAGTCTGGGTTATTCCCGGTTCTTCGGGGGTTGGCGCAGACCGGGGCGGAAAGCGCTCGATAAGTGCGCGTTGGCACATTCAGCTGACGGCCCCTCGACCGGCTTCGCAGTCTTTTGCCCAGTACCAGATACCTCGTCCGTCGAAGGTGCACGACCCGGCATCTCCCTCGCCATCTTGCGAGAGGCGACCGGCTGAGGTCCCAAGGGCCGAGGGGTTTAGTCGTCATGGTGGCTGGAGGCCTCGATGGTCATCACTGCTTGCGGGGAGCCAGTCAGCCGGGAAAACGGTGGCACGGGCCCGTATGTATCGGGTAGTGCTTTATGCGCCTGCTCGATGTCTGCAAAGGACGGGTAGTGCTTGAGCAGCGACTTTGCTTTGCCTCTTATCGCCCGTCGCACCCGAGGGGTGATTTTGGGGTCCATCAGCTCCTGCAGGAAGCGCATGGTATTTATCAGTGCGCGGGTGCGCTCGAAGGGGACGGTCATGATGCTGGCTCCGTAAATCTTGGTTGGTATGGCATTGGCGTCGACGGCGTCTGGACAACACGGCCGGCCCAATCAGCGAAGTTCAGGTCTATTTCGAACGTTTCACCCGCGGTCCGGAGCCTGTCCTCGGCGTTCAGCCCGCTCTCAATTTCCTGCGCAGGCTCTCGTGTTTCAGAGATGAGCGACTGGACGCAGAAATGACAAGGTCGCGCTCTGCTGTAGCTCTCGATTTCCCGAGGGAGCTCCTGTCGCGAAATCAGAAGGCTCAAAGGTTCATTGCTCATTTGAAAAACTCCGCTGCTATGCCGAGTCCAACTGCTAGCAGTCCGCCGATAGCAGCAGCGACAGCCAGCACCGTGCGAGAGCGCTCGGGGTCCTTGAGCATCGCGGCGATGAATCGCCCCATGGACATAGTCATGTTCATTTCATGAAAAGGATGGCCAGCATCGCGATTACAAATGCGACCAGCATGGAAATGGCTATTCCTCCGAATGAGAACGTTTCCGAGATGCTCTGCGCGCACTACGGCTTCCGCCTTCAACGCCGCTTCGTCCGGCGACTCGATGTCATTGAAGGCCGCTGAAATCTCATCGATTGGCATATCTCTGACGCGTTGCGCAACATCAAAGGTTTGCTCGTCAGGAAGCAAACTTTCAATGACCCTCCCGCGCTCCAAGGGCTCGGCGCGTGCAATCACTGCATGCTGTTCAGGAGTCAATGGCTCGAACTCATCGGTGTCGTCTTCGGCATGTTCAGTGCGTGGCGCAACAAGCCTGTTGCGGAACCGGGCAAGGAAGGCAACGAGGCGACCCAGGATGGAGTCGGGCGGCAAGCGGAGCTTGCGTTCGATGTTCATGCCCCACCCCCGCACATCAGCGACAGCTTCTGCCGGACCTCGGCTAGCACCGGAGCTGCGCTGATGCCCTCGCGTTCGTCGGTGCGTATGTATTTGTCACGGCACCACGCTGGCCAGTGCAGGTAGTCGTCATCGACAGCCAGCCAGTCGCGCGGCTGTCGCCGAACCACATCCGCCCAGACTTGCATCCCCCGTGGTGCAGCGGCAAAGGTTTCCCGGTCCATCCGGCTATGAAACGTGGCGCCAATCACCCGCGACCTGAGTGCCGGTCGGAGATTCTTGGCAGTCTTGCTGCAGCCGTATCGACGCACCCACGAGGTGCTCAGCACGATGCGGACCTCGGGATACGGTTCAAGCAGCTCCTCGAGCAGTTCGGCGTGCTGGAACAGCACAAAGCCGTCAGGCGCGGAGAGGTAAGCGCCGATGCGCGGATGCCACAGCACGTTTTCGTGATGTAAAACGCCGTCGTAGTCGAGATAGAGTATCAACTCGCCCTGGCCCTTCATGGCTTCAGCATGCGTTTGAGGTACTGCGAAATGTCCTCTAGGTCGGTGGCTCCGTTGAGTCTCACCCAATGCCGCCACGCGCTCTCCGCGTCTGCGTTCCGCCCCGCCTTGCCGCGCAGCACGTACACACGCCCACTGTTTGCTATGCCGCGCATCGTCCTGGCGTCGAATTCCTGCACGGCGGAACTGACCTGGCCCGCTCGGTCTTCAAGGCAGTACCCGACGAAGTGCCGCGTCCTGCTCGCGGCGCCCCGCATCTGAACCTCAAAAGCCTGCCAGTCGCTGAGCGTCACGGACGGGCGCATGGAGATGTCGGCGATGGGCCAGACCTCGGGAATATTGGGAATCGGCATACCTTCTTCCTTCGTCGTTGGTTTTGAAAACGTTCATTGGCGCCCAGCAGGTATGGCAAAGGACGCTACCTTTACTGCGTGGAGCAAATTCGTCCGGAGACTAGTGTTCGAGGCACGACACCGGCCAATGCCAAACGCACCGTCATTCCTCCTGCTCTGACACCGCCGTTTCCCAAGGTTGACCGAACGCAAGGCGGGATGTCATTTCGGCCATTAGGCTGCCAACTTCGAGGTGGCGCAATTCCGCCGGAATCGTCAGTTCCACGCGCAGTCCGGGCTGCGCGGTCGCCGTCAAAGTGCCAGTCCATTTCTGGCGATTCAGCGACACCCGAAGCTTTCCAGCTGATTGACCTCGGATATCCGGCAGCGTGAGCCGCGCGAAGTGCCATCTGTCAGCCCCCAGTTGCGGCACCGCGCGGACCGATTGAGCCCCGGCCGCAGTCCAAATCAGGAGTAGCTGCTGCTGACCCGGCGTTGACGCGTCGCCCTCAGAACTAACAACGCTCGACACGACGTCGGTGCCATGCCACTCCACCACAGCGCCGACCCGGCCAGGCGCCAGGGACGTTGGCCAAATCACCGCCGTTATTGCGTCGCCACCCAGGCCCCAAACGCGAAGCTCGAGCTTGTTTTTAACGAGTTCCGCGGCAGTGGTGGTCGGAACCTCCATTTGGTTTTGCATGGAGAAAGTCTGGATGTCTTGAATCCAACACTATGCGGGGAACTGCCATGAAGCCGATAGAGGGACGAATCGGGGCTCGCTTCATGTCTGGGCGGGAGGTTTTGCGCATTCGCTACACGTTGTTGCAGCGATTGGCTGCACACCGTAGAGGAAACAAATGAAGACCAAGGTCAAAAGAGGCAGTACTGGCAAACGCGGAAATCCCCCGCCGGTCCTGCGAGACGAGCAGCCGCTGCTGCGCGCTCTAGTGGCGGAAGCCGCCCGGCGCGGAGACACCCTCGCCGGTCTGGCGAAGGCGCTGGGCGTGAGCTACGAGCGATTGGCCCAATGGCGCCGCAACGTATCGGCCATCCGCAATGCGCATGGCTTCGTCCACGAGAATGCTGCCCGGTACCTGGGCGTACCCACCGTGCTCGTTCTTGTACTCGCCGGCGTGGTGTGTTTGGAGCAGTTTGTCTGGCCCCAGAAGGGGCCGGTCAGCGAACGCGTTACTCGGGACCTGGAGCGATTGCGGCAGCATCCGTTCATTGGCCCCTTTGTGCCGCCGGAACTTGCGGCCGCTACGCCACCCGTGCAGCTGTTTGTCGCATTCCTTTTTCATGAACTGGGCGGGGATACTTCTCGCGGGGAACCGACTTATCGCTGGCTGACTGCTTTGCACCAGGCGGCCCTCGGCAACGTCGAGGCTCAGGGCGAACTGGATGCGTTGCGCAGCGGGGCAGCCCAAGGGCAGAAGCTTTTCTAGGTCACGCACCGACGGCATCTGATTCGCGCCTCTCCCCTCTCCGGGGCGAGGCGCTACTTTTGTGGGCCAGGCGCGAAGCACTGCGCTGCGCCATGAAACGTGGATTTCTATGAACCGCCATGCGCACCTAGGCGTAAGAACTTTTTGGACACGCCGGGTCGGAGACGCGTGGCGTCCCTAAACAGAAAAGCGCAGCAATTGCCGCGCTTTTCATCGAGCCGAACCAGTGGGCCAAGGCGTGAACTAGTCTCCCCGAGGCAAATGGTGCTCTTGGCCGACCGAATCAACTTCTCTCTGTGCGAAACTGAACATGTCCCTCAGGGCCTGAGCGGCGCCCGAAGATTCGCCTTCAACAACCAGAGCATTCAGCTCTTCCCGAGTAAGGCGGCGGATAGTTTGAAGGACCTGCAGCTCGTCTTGCTCTTGCATCGAGTTGGCCATGGCGACTCTCCTTCAGTTGATAGGGGTTAGCGGAATTGGGCTTCGTAAGCCTAGCGCGTTTCGCTGAACGATAAATGCGAAGACGTCCTTTGTCAAAAAGAGTCTGTTGTTCCAGCCAATCCGTGCTGGTGCAGGCACTAACGCCGTCACGGCGGTCAGTGCGGCACGCCAGGTAGGTTGCGGTTCCGAAGTCCCCGGCTGAGCCAGTCTAATATCCCGCCAATCCGCGCCGGCCTTAGCTCTTCAGGATTTCTTGGACCAGTTGCGTTGGCAGACTGGCGGCCACAGTTCAACCCGAGGTCGGGCGCGTCATGGACGCTTGCAAAGCGTCCTTGCAGGTTTTGATTGCCTTGGACTTTTCCCCGCCAGGAAGACTTCCTCCACCGGGACGGACTTCGTGCTGGACGCGTGCTCGCGTCCTTGTGCATGGGGGACAAAAGGAGTCCTGGGCAGAAAGCGCACCTACAGAGCGCGCCTTCTGCTTTTTCAGGCGCTTGTATTTATATTAGAAAATAGTCCAGATGCGTCGAAAGCTCGTACCGCATTGATTTTGGTCGGGATTATCGCGAACGCCTGTTCGGGATATGCCATGCTTTTGTTCGCGATATGACCACTAGTCATATCGAGAACGCTGCCAGAGCCCCATGTAACGCTTGCAAAGCGTCACATGCATGCCCCGGTCAAGCTTCACCCCCACGGGGCCGTATCGCGCTGGTCCTGTCGAGAAGGAAGTTTCGCACTAAGAGGGCATCTCATTTCAAATTCGGGCCCGGGCACTGGGCCGACCGTCGGAAAGAACGTCTCAGCGTCTCACACCCCTTTAGGGGTGAGACGTTGAGACGCCCTACGGCAGACTCCGCGGCAGCAAGGTGGAATCGGCTACCCGGTCAAGCGCGCCAACATTTCAAGTCCGGCAGGCTGGACTTCCATAAAACCGTCTCGTTCAACCGTGAGCCCGCGCTCCTGGAGTTCGGCTCGGGCTCGATGGAAGGCGTTGCGTTTCCCGCTGGAGGTCGAAGCCGGGCAGCGCGTGTAAAACGCTTCACGCCACACCTCAAGGTCCGCCACTGCCCGTCCACCGGCCCCCGCGGCTTCGGACTGGTGAACGGCGTCCTGTAGGCTCAAGAGCGCATTCTGGAGAGATGCGGAAAGCTCGGGCGCATTCACTTCGGGAACCGGGTTGGCGTCTCGATGGACGACGCAACTGGTCACCTCGTCGCCGTCCGCGTCAATGCCCAGCACAACCGTCTCCAGCTCGAAGCTTCCCTTGACACCGTCGTCGCCATCCTTGACCTTCTTGGACTCCCAGTGGCGCTTTTGACCGGCGCGGGTCACCTTGATGGACGCGTCAGCGGCAGGCTCCAGGGACGAATGGCCCCGTGGTCCGCGGTCGGCGTCTTTTCCGCTGTGATGCGCCAGCAGAACCAGTCCCTTGGTGTGTTCGACCAGCAGCGCGCAGGCCTGCAAAGACAGCCCCATGTCCGCCGAGCCGTTTTCATCGGCACCCGCCATGGCTCGGTTCAGGGTGTCGACCACAATGACGGGTGGGCCCAGCTCGCCCGGCAAGCTCTTGACAAGGCTTTTGACAGCCGTCAGCAGGTCGCGCACGTCCTGCTGACTGTGCAGGTTGAACGGCTGCACGACCAGGCGCACAAGCTCGGGGAATGGCCGCTTCTGCGCCGCCTGCCAGGCCTTGATACGTCCGACGAAGCCGGCCGCGCCCTCCAGGCACAGGTAAATCACCGGTGCACGAGTGGTTCTGCGGCCGAACCAGGGTTCACCCTCCGCAATGGCGCAGACCATATCCAGTAGGAGGAAGCTCTTGCCAGCGCCGGATGGACCGTAGAAGATTCCCAGCCCTTGCTGGGGGACCAGTCCCTTGACCAACCACGCCATGGGAGGAGTGTCCATGAGTTCACTGGCAGCGCACAGCTTGTAGCGGGCCGGGACGACTGTCGCTCCAGTCTTACCGCCAGATTGACCCTCCGTCCTCGGCAGGCTGACCACGGCATGGGCGGTGCCAGACACGGGTCGTCCAACGGCACTGGGCAGGTAGGACACGCGACCACCAGTCAAGGCTGCCGAATAACTGGGCATGTTGGGATGGGCTGAAGAACTCATTCTTGGGCCCCCTCGACATACTTGGCCAGCCAGCTGGTCACGTCGACCAGGCGCCAGCGCAGCAAGCGGGTACCCGGCAGTTGCAGCCGCGGCGGCACGGCATCGGGGCGCCGGCGCAGGTCTTTGCGAACGGTTTCTGGGCTGCGCCCGAGCAGCAACGCCAACTCCTGGATGTCGAGCAGCCGGTGCTTATCCGCCCGGGCTCTGGTGAGAGTAGTTTTCTGAATCACAATAGTTTCCACGTCAAGGCCAAATTAAGTTGGCAGCCACAGGGCCTGACCGGACTCTGTGTGCCCCCTTGTGCCATAACCGGACTCAAGGTGACAGGTCTAGCGGAAGTTGTTTATATGTCGATGCTTCGGCCCTGTCATGGGCAGGCCAGGCGCAATGCCCAAGGGAGGAGAATGGATTTTCACCGGGCGAAAAAAAAGAGGCGAGCCGTGAAGCCCGCCCCTATCAATCAGTCCATTCCGCGGTCAAACCCTAGTCGCGATTCGCAGCGGTGTCCCGGTGCCCGGCCATCGCCGCAAACTCGTTCTCGTCGTGCGCTACCGCAGCGCGCTGCAACCAAAACAGGATGTTGGGAAGCTCGCGCGTGTTGAAAAAATCACTGCACGAGACCTCCGCATACATGAGTACGATGGCCCTTTTCGCCTCGACGGTCCACGACGCCAAGTCAGCTGCGGCCGGAAGAACCGCACGCATCTTGGGGTCCTCCAGCATTTGCCGAAGAGACCGGTCAATGGCCTCCTCCTCCGTTTCCTGGCGATACAGGAAATCACTGAGCCGAATGTTGCCGGCGAGCAGCTTGATGACCACGGTGGGGATGCTGCCCAGATAGCGTGCGCAAGCCTCCGCGAAATCCTGTGATATGTCCGCCGTATTGCGTACCCCGTTGCGCAGCTGGTTTATGTAGCCATAGGTCACGCCAAGCGCCTGCGCTACCTCCTTGACGTCGTGACCGCGTGACTGGGCTTCATCAAACACCCAGCCCATCAGCGGACCTCCTGGAGCCTGGTACAAACGTTCCACGCGGTCTGCCTTGCTCTCGCTCCCGCGGCTTTGCGCCGGTGTGAATTCAAGTTGACTTGTCTTGCGACGAAGGTCGGGATTTCTTGAACCTGAAATTGTGTGCATAAATTGATGTCCTAATGTGAAAGCACGAAATGTGCTGCCTTGTATAGGCACCGGTCGGCAGCTCGTTGTTTGAGGCGCACAGACTCAAGGAAGTGAGCAAGATAAGCGGTGACTCGGAGTGTTCGTGCCCGCCGACCTGCGTGTCCAACACATGCGGAACCCCCAAGGCACACGCACTGCAGGCCCTAATCCTGGCTGCGATGAAGCTCATCGAACGCGTCGCCAACGCGGGAGAATTGGCAGTCGATTCCGGGGTCATCGGGCTCGCATGGCGGGCCGAGCAACATTGGCCTTCTCGCGAGGGAGTCCCGAAACAGAGCGAAAATCCCCCCATGCCCACCACCCCTCGCATCGACCTGCGTCCCGGAGTCACAGAACCAGTCGTCTTGATGATTTCCCGCCGCCAGGTCGAGGCCGGCGACATCGCATCGGTCCTGTCCGGCCTGAAGCCCTTCATTGCCACGCGCGAAGACGCATGGCTCTACCGTGGCCAGATGTCGTTGGTGGTGGACGGCTGCGGACAGGACCCCCGCGAGCTCGTGGACATCCCCGAGGTGCGTGATTTCCTGCGCTTGCTCGACCAACAGTGGCCGTACTGGGCGTTTTTCTTCAACCAGGTGGATGACAGCATCAAACTACTGGGCTCATGCGTATGCGGTGCCGCCTTTCCGGGCGGTGGCGCAGTGGAAATCGACGCCGACAAGCTCGGAGATTTCTTGCGGCGCGGCTTTGCCGGGATGAACGCCGTCTTCGACAAGCACGGTTTTCCGGAGAAGGAGCTGGAGTCGATGAGTCGTGGCCTTATGGAGGTCATCGAGCAGGCAGGCATGCTATGACGCAAGCTGCGCGCGCCCTGCCCCGCCGTGAAGCTGCCCAACGGGTGAAGCGACGACAGGGCGATTTACCGTGTCAGGGCATTGGCCCCTCGGCACGACATGCCCGGTACCCGGATTTGCCCCGTCTGGTCGGGCCGCTACACAGGATTCTCTCCGGAGGACATTAAGCCCCCTTCGACCGCCCCGTCACCGATTGGAATCACGGTCGCGGGCATAGAGCTGGGCAACTCGGGCAAGTCGCGCTTCGCTTTGGTCGCGCAGCAAAGAATCGCGACAGGACACGCCAACTTGGAAATGAACCCACGGCGCAGCCCTCGCGCATATTTCGGCAAGGAGCCTGCGGTGCGCTATTTCGGCAGGCAGGATGACCTCGCGACCGCCGTTCTCGCCCAGTGCGATGAGGCGGTAGGTTTCGTCATCGACCTGGTCAAAATAGATGTCGAATTTTGGCGCAAGCTTTTGAAGACGCGCCTGCTCAGCTAGCGTCAGGAAATCAGAAGAATTTTTGGTGTGTGTGGCAGGCATAGCCAACCCTTCCTGCCTGGTGATGGGTCGTGGCAATGCGACCAGGCGCGCGTTGCCCGCCGGAGTCCAGGATGGCATCTCCGTTCGACCGTATAGGCACGAAGCCACGGAATCGAGGGCTGGTCATCAGGTGAAATGCCACACCGCACCCCCAAGAAAAACGCCGGACAAGTCCGGCGTTAAATCATTCAATCATCGTAGGCGTAGGGCCCAAGGTTCTCATTTATCAGCGCTCTGGCCCTGATTGCGGATTCCTCGTCAGGTGCCAGCGCCACCGCGTCATTGACCCACTTGCGAAGGTCCTCCAGTGACACCCTGCGCCGGCCGTCCAATCTGACCTTGTCTCCGTTGGCATGCGAATGCAGCATCGCGGCAACATGCTGCGCAAAGTAGAGAAACACGGACGGGTCGCGATTGCACTCGAAACTAATCCCCTTGGGGCGCAGTCCGAAAAGCAGAACGCCGACGGCCCTGGCATCATCTGTGGGCTTGTACCTCACGCCGTTGAACTCCACCTGAAATTTGTCAGGCTCCGGTGTCGTCAGGGTGGCCTTTTTTGTGAAATGCATCGTCTTGTCCTGTTTGGTTGTGGGCAAGATGTATAGAGACGTCACGCAAGGCGGGGCCCCGACCGAAAAACATGTTCTTTTGGCTTCCGTAAGAACTTGCCCCGTGCTCAAAGTTGATGGGGCCCGCATCGATTTCTGCAGGCAACGGCCTTGGAGCTGACAAGGTCCGACTCGGCGCGCCATATGGTCGGTATGGCGACGACCGGGGCCCCTGCCAGGGGCCGAGCGGCGATTCGGCTCCGTCGATAATCAGGGCATGAAAAATCTCCGCCCGGAAACCATGGAAATCCTCAAGCGCGTCGAAACGCTTAGCGGCTGTCCAGTGGAGTTCAAGCCAGACAGCAGCCTGAGTCTGCGCGCGACGCTGCAGATGGCCCGCGAAGGAGCGCCCGCGCACGTGCTGCGGTATCGCCCCTCCAATGACCCCATCGACTACTGGGTGGCCTACCAGGCAGGGTACGCCCTGCGGTTGTTTGATTTGCCGCCGAACGAGCGCTTCAACTTCACCGGGACGGGCGAAGGCGCTGAGCAGGTAGAGGCCCTCCTGGCAACCGGCCAACCCTTGAGCGAGGCAGACAAGGCCGTATTGCCGGAGTTTGCCAAAGTAACCCTGCAATGGGCACTTCTGAATCTGCGCTCCTATGCCATCGGCATGCGCATCGACCAGTGGATTGCGCGCGAACACCCCTCACTGCGGGAAATGCAGGTAGCCGGTGTTGACTCGCTGCAGCAGGAAAATTTGCAACTGTTGTCCAAGCGGGTCGGTCGCTTGTCCGTCCCGGTTCCCCTGCTGGCGCCGGTGGCAGCCTGCGCCCTCTTCGCCGACCGTTTGCTTGGCACGTCGGTCTACGCCATCCCCTACCGTGCGGCCGGGGCGCTGGAGCCGGGCACGGAGCTGCTGCGTATCAGCGACACCATAGGCTCAGACCGCCGGAATGACCGCGAGCTGGTCGACGCATGGGCGTCTTCCATCGGCATGACCGGTTGGTACACCTGGACACCGTATAAACTTTGACACCTATGGCGACTGAATACAAGATTCCACTTCATCGTTTCGACGTAAACCTGCTGCCGCCAGAGGCACGGCAGGTCGGGACCGAGGCGTTCAAGACCGCCGTCATGATGCACTTTGCCTCCGAGTACGGCGCGCAGGGTCAAACGGCCATCGTGACCGTGGACGACGAGGAAATTACCGTGATGGCCTTCCCGGCTGAGACCTCTGCTTTGGACTTCGTCCTGCCGATGCTGAAAGCGGGGAAGATTGCCGAGGCGGTGCCGTACCTTGAAAGCCTGACCAAATCAGCTCCGGCAAATGCGGCTGTCCTTTACAACCTGGGTATCTCCTACAGCGAACTGGGCCAACATGACGAGGCCATCATCCGCCTCAAGCGTGCAGTGCAGCTCGACCCGGGCCATGCACACGCCTGGGTCGGTATCGGCAACGCGTACCACCGGATGGGTAAATCCGAACAGGCGCTCGAAGCGTTCGAGAACGCCGTGGCATTGGACCCGAACGATGGCTTCACGCGTCGAAATCTGGGCGGCATGCTGATTGGATTCAAGCGGGTTGACGAGGCCATTGTCCACTTGCGCAAGGCACTTGAACTGATGCCAGACGACCCGCAAAGCATCTTCGGCCTCGCCATGGCGCTCGAAGACGTGGGTACGGAAGAGGCCGACTTGGAGGCAGATGCGCTGTACAAGCGATTCATCGAAGAGCATCCCACGTCCCCGCTGGTTGGGCGGGCGGAAAAGGCCCGCACTGCGTTCGGGAACAAGCAACTAAAGTCGCGGTCGGCCGGTGGATTTCGTCCAGACGTGATGATGTACATCGTGGGGGCCTTGCAAACGTTCAAGAAGCTCGGACCCGCAAAACGCCAGGCTATTGCCTACGAGATTGCAATTCTGGGTCGCTCAGGGCTGGACATCAACGACCCGACCGATAAGTACAAACTGAAGTCGCTGCCGGGAAAGTTTACGGGGTTGCATCTGCTGGCCATCATGTACACAGCTTTCAAGCAGATAGACCCGACGATGGAAACCGGCACCGACTTCACTGCAGAGTACGACGCCGCATTGCAGATGCAGAAGAAATAGCCTGCGATGGGAGCGTGGCCTTCAAGGTGCGCCGCCAACACTTGACGCGCCCGACCGGGCTGACATCGATAGGGGGCGTCCGGTTACGTTGGTAGTCCGACAACGCAGCTAGTGGAGCAGACACGAAGGCACGTCGGGGCGCTATTTGGGCTTTACAACAGTGGGCCTGCGACCTCCGGTGGAAATCACAGCAGGTTTAGCGTCCCCTCGTCAGACCTCCCCTCGAAAAACCGCTCCAACGCGTGCTGAAAGGCCGGCTCACTCGGGACGACTCGAGCGAAGAGCGTCATGCACGATTTGAGTTTGAGGTCATCCGGAGACCCAAAGATTTCGTGGGCGGATTTGCCGTGCTGTGCAAGGGCAAGATTCGTGCACTCGAGGAGGCGTTCACCAAGAACTGGGTGTTCCCAGTACGCCAACGCCTCCGTTCTGGATTCGATGCCAAAGTGTTCGGCGATTGCGCTGCGTCCCAGCCCCTTGAGTTGGGGGAAGACGAACCACATCCAGTGGGTGGTCTTTTTGCCGCCGGTCAACTCTTTGATGACAGCGTCATACACCGGTCCCTGGGCATTGAGAAACCGATTCAGACCTTGCATGGTCAGGTCCATCATTCCAACAATCTCCTTCGCAGACTTTCTGACTGCGCCCTCGACATCCTACGCGGCCACTTCGATTGGCATAGCGCCGATGCAGTTGTCTTGGGTCAGCGGATTTTCCGTCAGGCTCAGTTTCCCCTGTCCGAGCTGCTGGCTACTGGCTGCTTGCCGTGCGCTTTTCCGCCCGACTTGGAAATCATCGTCCGGCGGTTTAACGGGCCGCGCTTTTCAAGCATTGCGTGTGAGCGCGACAACGCGCGGGCAAACCCTTAGAAAACATTTAAAAATACCATCACAAATATAAAACGTCTGTACCTATACGACTCAGCACTTCGAACACGAGGCGCAGCTGAATCAACCACCAAAGTAGGAACACAGACATGAAAATGAATACGACTTCCACCACAAAGACTGCCGACCACCTTCGCTATCAGGCCGAGGTCAAATGTTCCAATGCATTTGAAGCGTACCCGTATGTCTGGTCCCCGGCCCGGGTATACGTCCGAGGATACGACCACGATGGCTTGAGGCAATACGAAGAAACAATCGGGTTCTGCAACAAAAACCGCATGTCTAGCCTGGCCAGCCACGGAGGGCGCCGGTGGGCCTATGCCATGCGCAAGGCCGCTTTGCTGCAAGCAACGGGCGGCGACCCTAGCCCAGATGACCTGCAACAACTCGTAGAAATACCTCTGGAAAAGGCAGCGGTCACACGCGAGACGTTGCAAAAACTACTCAAAGCCTACGGCTGTCACTACGTTGCCGTCAGCGATTGGCGCCACAATGAACTGTCTATTTTTCGAGATTCTGATGAAACCTGCGTGTTCCGCGAGGCCGACGGGGGAAGCAACGCCACCTGGGGAGCGGTACGCCACAGACTTGGTCACGTCCGCACCGGCAGCGGCTGGCATTTTGCTATCTTCAAGGCCGTGAAAGCGATGGAGGAATTTGCGCGCTCCCATGCGACCGCATAAATTAAAACGCGGGCCGCAGTAGGAAGGGGCCAGACTGGCCCCTTGTTTTTATTAACTGCGCCGCACTCGACGAACAGTGTTACGTCGGTTACCACCGTTACCTTCGTTACCCCCCTATCGGCATACATAGACGCAGCCAAGGTCCCCGTGGAATCTCACTTTCCGCGCGTCTTCGCGAATCCCCTCCCCTGCAGCGCTCGCATCAGGCTGTCACTCTCGCTGCCGCCAACCGTCTCAAAAATCTCGGCCCAGAGCTTATACGGGTATGTGCTGCGTACCCCCTCCGCTGGAGCTGAGCCGTAGCGCCCTGCCGAAACCGCATCACGCGCCGATTTAATTGCAATGAGGGCGTCGCGCAAGGGGTCCGATTTCGGCTGTTCCGCAACCATCACTTGCGTCCTGGGTTGGGTTTGCGCCTGGGCAATCGTCTTGACCGCCGACAATGCCGACTGCACGGCTCGCACTTTGGCGTCTGGTACGAGACCTCGCTCACTCCTGTGCGCGGCTTCCCGCGTCAAGCGCTCGGCTTCCTCGAGGCGCCAGACAGGGTCCGCCTCGCGCAGTTCCACCGCCCGCCTCTTTTGGTTTGCCGCAAGTCGTGCAGGCTGGAAAAGCTTGCTTTCAAGAAATTCAGTCTCCTCGATAGAAAACTTGTCTTTCAGGCCGGCAGGCAGGGTTTCCGCGTCGAGGGGGACGCTGCCGGCAAACGTTTGAACGGCATAGCCGTGAGTGTTCCCCGTGGTCCCCTTGGCAACCCAGTGTGACCGGTACAACATGGCGCGCGTGCCACGTTTTTTGATGTGCATTTTTGAACTCCAGTTGGTGTCAAGTTATGCATGTGTAGGTACGTGGGGCTTGCGGGTGGCCGACCTGCGCGCCGTAGCACTCGCCTCATAGGTGCTGCGGCGACGGGCACACGCGCCTATCGCATCGGCACGGACACGCGCTCCGCAGCGCTAACCACATCTGCAATCAAGGACGCGGAGCGGCCCGCTACGCACACTCCGAGCTCCAGCGAGTACTCCAAAGACCATCGGTTCATGTTGAGCGAACCGACGTAGGCGGTGTGGTCGTCGGCAAGGACAACCTTGGCGTGAGAGGTCTCATTGCCCGCGGCGTCAGCTCGTCCTATCCGGAAGCTCAGCACACTGACGTTCAACGCGGCGAGCTCCGCAGCGACGCGCCTCAAGCCGGGTGGCATTTGGTCTTCGTGGTCCGCCCGAGAGATGAGCACGCGGCGCACGCCAACCGGGGCCCGTGCAAATAAGTTCAAGAGAATGGGTGCGCCGATGTCGTCCACGTAGGGAGTCAAAACGCAGAAACGGTTGCGCGCTGACTCCGCTATTCCTGGCAAAGCCTCTTTTGTGTCCACCAAGCCCCAATCACCTGTCGAAGCCACCAGCTCTGCGGTGAAGCGGCTTGGCGCGGGCGGTTTGGTGACGACGACCTGGACCAAGTCATGGTCGGCGTGCACCTCTGCGCGGTACAGACATGCCCCCACAAAGAGGGGAGCAAGCTCGCCATGCAGGTCACGGGAGATTGGGCGCCAAGTGAGCTGGGACGACCGCTGAAACAAGCCCACGTTGAAGCCGGCAGCCAGGAAGGCCTCGACCTCGTCAGCTCGCGCCATCGCGAGGCCGGAGAGTGTGCAAATTCTCCTGACGTCCGTGGCCTCTGCGAACGACCCTCCGGCAACACTGGCACAGATTGCACCGGCTACACCGCTGTGTCGCGCCAAGCGGACGAAGATGTCGCGAACTTCAGCTCGGAGGTGCATTTAGCAAATCCAGAAAGCCCGGGATACGTTGACCCCTGTGAGTGAGGTCTTCTCGTGGCGCATTGCCCCCCAGCAGAACAGACCTCGACAGGAGACGGTTCTGCGCAATGCAGGATGTCTCAGGCACCATGATGCAGTCAGGGCATGCTCCGCCATGAAGGTCGCAAAGGCTGCCTGAGTTGCAGCGGTGAGTAGACGTCTCGAGCAAATGACCAAGAAATCGATTGTTTTCGTTCCTCCACAGCGACGACAGATTCCCCAGGTCCATTGTTGTCCCGTTCCGATACACAACGAACGCAAGGTCTGCGGGGAACAGGTACTCGCCAAGAGAGCCCACATCCAGGCCCGAGAACTCGGCGATAGATTTCATGAGCACGTGCGCATAGCTGTGAAGCAGCGTGTACACGTACCGGTATGTGGACGCATCGGCCTCGGTCAACGCGCTGAAGAAGCGCCCGAAGGGCTCAGCAATTTCAAGTAGCCGGCCACCGAGCTTCACCTCGTCGCTGGGAGCCCAGGCCGGCAGGTTCGCCATACCAACGGCAGCAAGCCAGTTGTACACCGCCTCGGGGTCGAGCTGGACGTACAAGGCCTCGTTGGCCTGAGTGACGACGTAAACCGGCCGCCGGCCGCTATCGAGAGGCTCGAACATTCGCAGGCGAACAGGCAGGTCCGTGCCGTGCTTTTCCAAGGTGGGTGTGGCGCCCACACGGGTGTACCCGTGCGTAAAGCGACATAGCTCGAAGTCGCGCACCATTCCAAGTTCGGCCATCCCCAACTTCTTCATCAACCTTGCGGTCTCTTGCTCTTGCCTCAGCTTGGCTCCGCTGTCCTTTGGCGCCAAGTCCTTGTCCAGGTGCTGGAAGCGGACAAAAGGCGACCGGCCGGAATCGTCCCGTGTCTTTGACAGCTTGCTACGGCGAAGGGCTTCGTGTTCCACACTCAGACTGAAGGGGTCATAACGGCTTGAGAATTCCGCGCGGCGCGCAATTTGACCGCGGAGGCCGTCAGGCAGTTCCGCCTTGGCAGCAATCAAGCCATCGGCGAACCAACCCTCCACCAATTTCCGGAGTTCGTTTTCCGAAGCCTTGACCAGGTCGGTCTGCTTCATGTCTTCAGCGAACTTCCGCATTCGCACGCCGTTCTCGTAGCTTTCCCAACGGGCCTCGTGACCGCCTTGAAGAAGGATGTCCTGCATTTCGTCAATGGTTGGAAGGGCACCCCCGAATCCGAACTGGTCCGCAATAAACTCACCCAGCGCGCGGCGCCGGCCCTCCTGTAGCAGGTCGAGCAGACTTTGGTCGCGCTCAGAGAACACGACAAACTGCTCTGACTGAGGGTAGTACGCGGACGACGCGCGGTATGAAATGGGCTCCATACGGCGTGCGGCGATTACGCTGCCACTTTGAGCCGCCAGGACCTCGGTAGTCAACTTGTCGTTTTGCCTCCAAGCGTCGCGTCGGTCATTGCAGGCCGGATTGGCGCACTGAAAAGACCACTCACCGATGCGAGGAGACTGGGTGTGGAGAAGAAAGCGGTCGCCATGGCACAGTGCACAGACGCGGCGAGTCAATCGAAGTTCCGCATCGGCGTCGTTCCACTCCCACCGACCCGGCATCGCCGGCGCCCACTCCCCGGACCAGTGCACAAACACGACGTCAAGCTGCCGCCACTGACAGGTCCGGCCTAGCTTGGACCTGCACGCTTGTGCCTCAAAACTTCGGCGGTCCTTGGCCAGTTCGGCCGGGGTGTCGTACGCTTTGAAAAGACCACAGTGGTTGCACACGAACGTCAGCGGCGCGGGCACGTAAGACATGCGAAGAGGGTTCACGAACGCGAGGTTGGTCAGGCCCAAGGGCCGTACGATTCCCCCGTCGCGAAGCAGCCGCTGGTCGATGCATAACCGTGGGTCCACAGGCCTACCACCATTCGCGGCACTGATGGCCCGGCCGAACCAGCTCTCCCAGACCTCCGCGAGGCGCGTGATGATTTGGTCGCGGGTAGCGCTGGATATGTTCGCCTCGTCGGTTGGCTGCGATTTGTCCGGCATCGCAAGGCAAGCGCCGCGTCCTCCTTCGAATGTAAAAAAGGAGCCGGGCGCGTACGAAGACGCTAGTTGATTGCGCGACCGACTCATCGTCGGCGGTTTGAGGTCTTTCTTGAAATCCTCGTCGGGCAGAAATCCTTGAGCGGTCATTCTTCAACTCCTTCTTCACTGCCCGCCACCCCGTGACGGACCAGGTCCATCACCACCAGAACATCCTGAGCCAGCACCGGCCGATTTGCGGACAGCTTCCGTGTGGCGCGGATAATGCCCCCCTCATCGACGTCACGCAATGAAGTCATGGGCTTTCGCATTGCGTCAGGTTGGGCTTCGAAGTACCTGTAGAGAGTGCCGTCTTCTCTCCAAGTGTCGGTGTCCCAGTCACCAAGAACATCCCGCGTACTTTCCGAAATCATCCGCCTGTAGTGCTCTTCACCTTCAGGGCAGTAGCCATCCTTGAGGCCAATCGCAAGTTCAATGAAGCCGTTGATTTCGGACAGGAAAGCTCCTTGGCGTTCTCGCTGCTCCTTGAGAATTTCCTTGAGGTAGTTGAAGGTCGGGACCGTGTGCTTTTCGGAGACATCTGCGTCCAGTAGCTTGCGGCTCGGGACCACGCCGGCCAGGTAAGCCTGCAGCATGCTGGGGTGCGCTCGCTCGACGGCACGCTCCGCCCACCGGTCGATTGCGGCGGGCTGGACCATTCGCTCGAGGAATCGATGGAAAATGTCGAAGACTTCAATGACCTGGCGGTCTCGTCGGCGCTGCGGGGTTGGAACAAGCACAACAAATCCGACATGGGTACGCCCCACGCGTGATGACGCCTGGATGTATTCGGCAATGTCGGAGGGCATGCCCGCGAAGAACATTGAGTTCAGTTCTTCAACGTCCACCCCGTGCGAGATGGCGGACGTTGCGATGACGGACCTCAAGACCTTAGAAAGCGGTGTAAACGGCTTCCCGGGCTCATCGCGAGTTTGCGCGGCTTGGACGACAGCTTGGATTTCTCCTTGTTCGACAGAGCCGGTGATGAGGCGAGTGTCCAGCCCCGCGAGCGGTTGCCCGGCATTGAGGTGCCGCTTGCGGGCATCCTCGACTTCCGCGGCCATGATTTGGTCGCCGCCCTTCTTGTTCGTGACATACGTCAATGCGATGCGGTGAAGGTCGACGGCAGTCGCGAGTTCTGAATCGTCGGCAGCCCGCAGTGCCTGGCAGTGAAGCTGCGACAGCGGCCCACTCGAAACGAATTCGTACAAAAGCTCCTTGGCTTCTGCGGCCTGCTTCGCGTCACCAGCGGTGAGCCTGCCAAACAGCTTCGAGATAGTCAGGTGAAAACTCGAAAGCACTGCGACACTGGTCGCCGTGTGCGGCTTGCCGTTCGTCATGAACGCGCAGTAGACGCGAGCTTGCTTTGAGCGAAGCTCCACGTCGTCCAACACCCGACGCGCGGACTCGTCTGCCAACTCAGGCACCGCGTAGAACGATTCATACAGTGTTGGGCCGGGGTGCGGAAACTGCACAGCGGGTATAGAGCGCTGATAGAGATGCTCCAGCTGCCGTTCGGGTTCGGACACCGTCGCCGACGCGGCGACAACCTTCGCACGGCGGCGTTTACCCGCAAGGCTGTGCGAAACCATCTCAGCGCCAAGTGACTTGCTCAAATGTTCAAAAATCGCGTCCAAGGTGGACTCGAACAAGGCTGCGAAGGTCCCGAGCGATTCATCCAGCAAGTGCGCTTCGTCCTGGATGACCAAGCTGGGGAACGGGTCAAAGAACACCTTCTCGCCGTCAGGATAGGCGGGAGAGAGGCCGCGCATCCCCTTGGCTGCGGGCCCCTCCCGCATGTCTTTGTGTTGCGGAATAACCAGCCGACCGGTGGCGGGGTCCAACCACGGGGCCATGCCGAACATCCCCATGATTCGCCGAATCGTCGGAGCGGAATGACCAATCAGGGCTAACTTGTCAACCGTACCGAGCAGAACTGAGGGAGCGAGGTCGTAGATGTCCTCGTCACAGATAAAGAAGGGGAGCGGTTGCCACGTGCCATCGTTCGATGCGCATTTCGCGCTAGAACACACGTGGGCCAAGGTTCCCCCTTGGGCGGGAAACCGCCTGAGCGCCGTGCTTTCACCGCAGAACGGACAGCTTGGAAGCTTGTTCCACGCACGCCATGCCGCAGAGTACCGTTGGTCTCTCTCCCTTAGAAGTTCTTCCGAACGCTTGTCCGGCGAAACATCGTCCACGGTTGGAATGCTGGCGACCCCCGGAGTCGTGTGGCGGTTCGGAGAACCGGACGAGCCGACCCAGAAACCCATCGACAGGGCGTTGCCCTGGTATTGGTGACGACGGCGTACGAGCTCGGCGTGTGCCATCACGCGGGCGCACCGCTGGGCCTGCTGGATTGTGAGAAGCCGCAGTGGGTACCGCAGCATTGCAGTCACCCCAGTCTTCTTGCCGCGCAGGCGGTCGAGCAACAAGGTGAACACGAGGAGACCGAAGAACGCCTCCGACTTGCCGCCGCCGGTGGCGAAGTAGAGGAGCGTGACCGCGTCATCCCGCTTCTCTTGGTACTTGGACTTAAAGGCAGGAATCCTCGTAGCGAAAGCCGGAACGTTCGCGACGATGAACGCCAGCTGAAACAACCGCCACTTGCTGTCATCGCGCCGGAACCGGACACTCATGAAGTCAGCCATCGCCTCATTCATGGCCAGCCACGCCTCGAACACGACCCCACGTTGGTCTTTCTGAGGACCGCGGCCGCCCCAGTGCAGCCGCGACTCCTCCAGAATCTCAATACCCGCACGGATGGACTCGAGTTCGTTGCGCCACAGACCGAGGTCCTTCTCAAATGCAGCAATCTCTCGCGCCCGCCCTTCGCTGTCCTCGGCCGCCAAGCCTTCGGTGGGGTCGACCCGACCAGGCTGCGCGGCGAGCCACTGCTCGAAGGCGGGCAACAAAGGTTTTAGGCTAGCGAATCCTTCGGGTGTGCTCAGGGCGCGCACGTTCCGATTCACATCCGGAACGTCTGTCGGCACTATCCGCGGCTGCGTGTACCTTGGCGTCCACGTGGTCTTGAGCCGAACGCAGCCCTCTCGGGGCTCAGCAACTTGGACGCCGCAGTTGTGTCCCATGGCCGCATAGTGGAGGTACTGGTTGTACCGGTAAGACGGGTCCACCCGCTCAAGCCTCAAGGGCCGGTGCAAGGCGCCCGGAATCACCGCCGCCAAGTCAACCTGAAACACCGCTTCCTCCGTTTCGTCCGCCCGAATGCGAGGCGTGAGGCTGACATTCTCCAGCGCAAGCAAAACACTCGTCTTGCTCGGGTCCGCCCAATCGACGCTGGTTTCCAGGTTCCAGCCGAGCTCGATGTCAGGGACGAGTACCGGCAGGTCGGAACCGCGGACCTGAGTGAGGAACTCTGACCATCTCCGGTATTGACTAGCCCTGACCTCAGCACCACGTCGATAGCCCCAAGGCCGGCCGCCTTCTTCAGGTTCCTCGCTGATGCGCCAGGCCTGCAATGCAGAGCGAATGCTCGCGTTCATTTCATCAGCGTGTGCTGCGACGTCAGCTTGCAGCTGGTCTCCGTCACCGGACATGTCCAATAGCAGCGGCGGAACATCTATCGGCAGGCGCATCCACTTGTGCGGAATCGCCATCGGCTCGAAGTGGGCGTCATTGAGAGTCAGTGTCGACTGAGCGCCGACAACAACGCCCTCGCCGGCGCCGGCATCACCGTCCTCGGCCGGCTCCTCTGTTTCGAGAGCGCGCAGGTCGGTTGGAATCCCATGCGCAGCGTGGACCTCGGCGACGACACGTTCCTTGATGGCCCGCCATTCCGGGTGCTTCCACCGGGATGCGTACTGACCTTTGACTTTGTCCCACTCCTCGTCCAGGCGCTGGTCTCGCTGCGCTCTCAAGATGTCATGCATCTCGCGTCGCAGCTTGATTGCAAGCCTGCAGTCCGGCCGCTTGAAGTCTTCTTCGCGCGGCAAGACGCGCACGTAAACTGCGAGCGAAGGCTGCACCTTGATGACGCCTGCCGTGTTCCGAGCCAGCTGCAGCTGGAATCCATGCGATGAAATCCAGATGGGTGAGGTGACCTCATCGCCACCAGCTGCTGTCAATTGCGGCAAGAGAAAACCCGAGTTCAGCAGGGTCCTCGGTCGGGCCCCGAACAGGTGCTTTCCGATAGAACCCGCTCCGCTGACGTGTGCATGCGTGATGTTGACAATCGCATCTGCGACGGCCTCTTTGACCGTGGTGCTCAGCTTGGCAGGGTCGGTCCGGGTGAGTTCAGGCACGAATTGCTTCCTCTTTGTTCGGGATGAGAGCTTCTACGACGCAGAGGCTTTCTCTCGCCCGGCCATACAGCATCTGAATGGTCAGTCTGCTAATTTTTGAGTGCACCATGACCGACTCCGGCTGCAGGAGCATGTGCGTATAGATTTCGGAAAGGTGCCTGCCGTCCTGGCGCCGCGCGTTCCGAATTGGCATGATGACTCGTTGCCAGTTGGCTGCGGCTTCAAAATCGGACATTCCCAGCGCCTTGGCGAACGCCGAGAAATGCGCTTCCTTGAGCGGGGCCTGGGGGCGCAACTGGTCGAATGCCGTGTCAGCGGCTTGGCCGAGGTTCACCCAGTGGCGCACCGCCTGTTCCTCGGGAAACTCGTCTTTCCACTTCGGGTGGGCTTCCAGAATTTGCCGCCGAAGCGCCCGGACCTTTTCGATGAGGTGCCCTTCGGGGAACGCTCGCTCAAGAAGTGTGTTCACTTGACGGTGGTAGTTTCTTAGCGCCGCTTCAAAAACCTTGTCGGTCTCCAGGGGGATGCCCGCCTCCTTGAACACGCCTTCTACCAAGTCACGCAACTCCCCCGACATAACGAAGAGTCTGTCGCCAGGCTGCAGAGCCCGAATTTCACAGCTGCGGAAACCCCGGTCGGAAGCCTCGCGGCTCGCAGGGTCGTAGACGTACACGCGGTGACTGGGCCGGCGGTGCAGCCGTCCGTCTTCGAGGACTACAGTCCATGCTTCCGGGTCCTTTTCTGCGTCGTACGCGTCACTCGTTTCGTGGCTCAGCTCAATGCGAAATGTTGGCATTACCAGGTCTGTGTTTGTGAGCAACCCGGGGGCCTCCGGGAGATGCGCTAGGCCCCGCAGGATGGATTCCATTCTGGGCTTCAACGGCCTGAAGGCGGGAAAATGTTCGACCAGCGGCTTCATTGCTGCACGAAGATATTGGCCGTTTTGTTGTGTCAGAAGCAGTGTTGAATGGCTGGGAATTCGGTCGTCGGTGATAAGTAGTCTCAGCGACTCTTCATCCAATCCTGCAAAGACCAGCGGCGCTCGTCCTATCGTGTCCAGTGCGTCTTCCAGCTGCGGAGAGCAAATGAATGTGACACGTTGTTCAAACTCTTCGAACGTGCGACCGTCCTGGAAGTCCCGATACTTCGACAAGAAGCGGAGGGCCAAGTGTTTGTGAAAGTTCGATGACATCACCACCACGACTTGCTTGTGTTTCTGGACAGCGGCTCCAATGTGCCTGGCCAGCAAGTGCGCGAACGGCGTACCCCCGTCATAGTTCGTCACCAGTTTCGTCGCCGCCTCGACCGCTCCGGTCAATGTATTCTGTTGTTCCCCTGCTTGTCCGGTGCGCGAGAAAGCCAGGAGGGGCGCGTAGAAGTTCGGCCAGGCCCAGCGCTGTCGGGACCGGTCATCCGCTTCCACCTGCGTTAGCCACTGTGACAAGTCACGCACGCCGCATGGAAGTGCCGCAATTCGATTGAGATAAGCCATGGCTTCCGTAATGGGCCTGGCGGTATCTCGCCCTCCTTCAGCAGCGTTGGCCACCCGGTTCAGCCGGCCAACAATTTTCGCGGCTTCGGCGTCCACAATCTCAGTGTCAACCTCCCGGGGCGCTGGCACCCGAACTTCTAATGTTCCGTGCGGCATCAGCCCATCGCTCTTCACCGCACAGGGCATGCCGACGATGACGTACTCGTGGCCTACCTGCCACCGGTCAGACGCCGGTCGCTTTGCGTTCTGGGAGAAAAGCTCCTCGCGCAGCCGATACGCGGCGTGCGGCTCGTCTGCGACGATTAAGACTCCCGGTGCGTCTGCGCCGAATACTGCTTCGAGTTGAAGGCAAAAGCGTGCGAGCGCTCCTTTCCATCCCCGGGACTCGCGGCGGGTCGTTCTAGTAGCATTAACGACGACAACTTCAGGGGCGCCGAGCTTTTTCAGCGAGAGCAGCGCCTTTCTTAATTCGGTCGTGCTCATGCGCCCGTCGAGCGCGAACATGGCGTCGGGCGCTGTTGCGGGGTGGCCGATGGTTGAGCAGTTGGTTCGCAGCGCAGTAGCCTGGCTGCGCTTTTGAAGCTTTGCACAGAGCTGGGAGAGCAGCCTAGGCTCGCAGCTCTCCCATTCCGGCTTAGTCGGTGTGACCAAGAAGTGCGGCAGGAGCTCGCCTAGAGTCGGGTTAGACCATCTTGGGTCGGCCAAGTCTTTGAGTGCGCTGTTGAAGGCGGAGAGATAGGGGTCTTTCGCTCTGCATGACCGTTTGACTTTGGGGTTGGGGCTCGTCTCGGCGAACTGAAGTGCGAGCCGAAGCAACGGAGCCCTGCTAAACCTCATGTGATTCAGCGGGTAAAAGACGTTCGTCTTGACCGGGAACGTCATCCCCCGAATACCCATCTTGTCGCCGTCCGTCCAGCGCTCCAGAGTGGCGAGTGCGTGCACCAGCATCAGAGACTTCGGCGCGGTAGGCCAGAGAACAGCGATTTGTCGCTTACGCGAGGTAGCAGTTTCAAGGTACTGGTCAACAAGCCAGCCGAGCGCGTGAGATGCGGTGCTAGTTTCGACGTCGCCGTCCTTCAGCACCGGCACTTGGGCCGTTCCGAAGCGTAGGCTGGTTGGCACTGGCGCAGTGCCCTCCGTCGATTGCCGTTCTTTGGATGGCTCTGGAGCAACAGGAGTCAACTGCGTGGGCTGGGTCGTCCCCTGAAAGACCGCCCCGGAAGACCCCTTCATGGCGAGTTTCGCCGCAGCCATTTTTGCAATCAACGCCGCCTTGGCGGCCTTTGCGCTCGCCTGGTCTTCAAGGCGGTTGGTGAATCTTGAACGGGGGTGCATGGGGGTGGGCGAAACGAGTTGGTATTCACCGTCTAGTCATTCGCGAGGCCATACGCGCGATGCACGGCCTCCCCCAATGAGTAGCCGGTTTTCAGAAGTTGCTTGAGGCGGTTCGGGTCCGGCAGTGGCAGCTGCCCCAGTTCGAATGCGGACACGTTAGTGGCACCCGAGATACATCTGAAGCAGCGGTCAACGGCCTGTACGGCCAAGAGCTTCGACAGCTCCGTCGGCGTCAGTGCCGGCACGTCAACGGTGGGCTCAAGGACTACAACGTGGTTCTCGCCAACGAATCCGCCGAAGACGTCGAATAGCCGCTGAGGGACTGGGGCGGCCACCAGGCGCCTTGCCTGGGTGTTGGATGTGACGCGCTGAAGGATGACGCTTGGTCGTGTAATCACGGACGAGTGCAGCCGGCTACCAAAATCTACGAAACGGTACTCGTCCGGTTTCGCTTTTCCCTCGTCGAAGGCCACATCGCCGTCGAGCGTGATGTCCCCAGACCAAAGGAGCGGTACTGCTGTCTGACAACGTGCGCGCTTGACTTCTTGGGCGCGTTGGAAGGTTGGACGTTCGTCGCGGTTCCAAACGAACGCGCCGATGCGCGCACGATAGCCATAGTCGGCAAGGTGGAAGCCTGTTTGACCGGCCGCGCGTAGCAGCGGAACGTCGTCGACGGCGCGAGGAATTGGCCAGGTGGCCCCGCTATTGGGGAGCAAAGAGGGGCCGACGTCAGTGTAGTCGCCCCGCGTGGAGACCACAGACACCTTGGCTGTCGTCTCACCGTCATGGGGCGTTGCGCGTCGCTTCAAGACCGTCAAAGCCGTTTCCTGCTCGACGTCAATGAACACCCCCAGTCGGTCGCTGACCATGCCGATGTGCTCGATGTGCGTGTTGTGCATCAAGAAGGTGCGCAGCTTTGAGAAGTACTGGCCGGAGAGGAAGCTTGTCGGAGTGACGACCGCCGCTCGGCCGCCAACCTTCAAAAGCTTCACCGCAAGTCCGATAAACAACCCATACAGATTGGGTTGCGCCTCGAACATGTCGTGATACGCAGTACGCAGAGGCTCCAGCTCCGCGGCCGTCATTTTTCTGTAGGGTGGATTACACACAACGACGTCGAGCGTCCCGAACATCGCGTTCAGGTCGCTAAGGGAGTTCGCTCGGGACACGTTGAATCGCGGGAGGTACCCGGTGCGCTCGATTTCGGCGTGTAAGGACATCCGCAGAAATTGCTTTGACAGCTCGCAGAGCGCGGCGTCCAGGTCGGTTCCGAACAGATGGGCCTCCACATGCGCCAGCACTTCCCTTTCGGTGAAGCCCCGCGCCTGCAGCGCTGCATTCATCCGGAGCGCTATAGGCGCGAGAAAGGCCGCACCGCCGCACGCTGGGTCCATAAAGGACTGCGTGCCGAAGTCGACACCTTGGTCGGCCAAGTCCTCAAGCAACCCCCGCGTGATGGACACGGGGGTGAAGAACATCGCCAACTCCTTGCGGTAACTGTCATCTGAAAGCATTGCGTAGGCCGAACTCAGCCAATAAGACGCTTCCAGAAAGTCCAGTGCGCGCAAGGTCTGGACGAAGACTTGGAGCGGCGCTTTTTTCGCAAGCCTTTTGGAGAATTTTAGGCCCGGTGCTGGCAGCGCAGGGTAGTCCCGGCCACACCACTCTGCCAAAGCCGTACCCACGACAGCCTCCGGGCCCACCCCGGATGAGCGAGCCGCGTCCCCGAGCCTACGAATCTGACGAGACATCCTCGTCCTCAGGCCGATGCCGTTCTCGCGTGGTGGCCGGACGTTCACTGGCGTGTGTGCCGCGGCCGCTGTGCTCATGAGTTGCAGGAAGTCCCTCAATTGCGACTACCCTCCGTCCTCTTTGCAGCTCGTCCTGCCATCGCGACGGCAGGGGCCGGGGTAGGGGCAGAGATATTCGGCTTCTTCGCGTGCTCGCGCACCATGACTTCAAACATGTTGGTCAGACTGCGGCTCTCGGCGGTCGCGGACTTCGGGGGTGAACTTCAGCCACGAGGCTGACGTCTCTCGGAGCGGGCGGGGGATGCTGGGTGAGGGTAAAGGCCCTTGACCGGCAGCCAGATAATTCCGAAGAAAAAGGCCCGCCAAGAAAACCCATTCCAAGTCGCTTCGGTAGCTCCAGTGACCGGATGGAACAGGCTTTCGCCCCTTGTAGACATTCGCGCCCTCCCTCTGTTTTGTCGAGCTCATCTTAATACGTTACGACTTGTTTCTGCACAATTGGGTGCCGGCTGTGACGGACACGCAACGTTTTGGCCTGCTGGTAATTTCCCTAACACCATCCCAACATCTCCATACGTCCGCAAGATTTTCGGGCGAAAAAGAGCCCACCGTCCGGTGGGCTCAAGAATCACTGAAATCACAACATTTACTGCAAAGTGCTGGAACCTGGTGCGACATCCCCTCGCTTGACGCCAATATTCCCTGCCTCGAAAAACGCCCTCAAGAACGTCGGAATTCCCGTAGGGATTGCGTCCAGCGCGACGACCACAAGTTCGCTGCCTCTCTTGACACCAAGCAGCGGGGCCACCGCATCGACGTAGGTTTCGGCCTCCTCAATTGAGCCTGCCTCGACTATCAACAGCAGCTGCAGCGTGTCACGGTCGCAGGCTCCGAAAATGCCCTGCTGGAATTTGAACGAATCAGCCTTAGAAGAGGCGCCGGTCATTTTCTTGCCGCATTCCGCATGGCCGTCCTCAGTGTCTCGCCCAAGATGCCTGGCAGCAGCAAAGAGACGCTGACCTGTTCCACGGGTTGACACCCGTGAAGGCTCGGCACCTGACGAGCGTCGCTCAACGTTGCCGCAATTGCCGGCAGCTCGAACACCGCCTTGCGCTGCTGTTCCTCACTTGCGTCGGGGCTCATCGCCAGTAACGGGATGAACTCGACAGGCTTCAATGGGCTTCTAAGCAGTGCCGCTTCGTCGCCGTCGTCGTTCCCAAGCAAGAAATACAGCCGGTCCTTCGCCGTGGCCTGCAGAAACTCACGCACCGAGGGGTCGTAGAGACATAGGACCGAGCGGTGTTGGTGTCCCCCGACTTGATGCGTGACGACGCCATACCCGAAGCCGTCTGACGAGCGAAATCCGGTTAGACGCGTCGGCAGCTGGTCTGCTCGGGATTCTTGCAAGAGCCTGAACATCTGTGCCGAGACGTCGCCACAGAGGGTCCAATGTCCGGCAATAAGCTTTCGAACTTGGTCTGGATAGTCCTTCGTTACCTCGGCGACCTCGGTCGGGCGCATAAGACGCGAGAAATAGAGCGAGGCGGTCTGGCTGAGCGGGTGCTGGCTGGAAGCGGAATGCTTTTGGGATTTCTGGTTTTTTTGGAGTCTGTTCATGTAGATGGCCTTATGCGCGCCGAAATAGGCGCCCTTGGTATAGGCACCTGCGCGCGGGCGATTTGCATCGAAGGAATTAAAGGCCACGGCGACGGGGTCGAGTCACATGCGGGCGCTGACTTCGCAGCAGAACCAAAAAAAAGAGGAGCCCGCACAGGGCGGGCTCCGGAAGCAATTAATTTGTAAACGTCAAACCACAGCGCCGAGGAAGCCCCATTTGACAAGCGGCGCTGAAGGTTGCCGCCAGGGGTCAGACGGTCGCCATCTCAGCCTGTGGCAACAAAATCGAGACGTCAACGTCGCTGACCTCGGCAGCATTCAGACTTGGCACTAAGTCCAGGGTCAGCGCCTCCAAGACGATTGACGGCAATTCCGCAATGAAATCCGACCGCTTCTGAACGTCAATCTGCCGGCACATGGTCCGGGCGGGAAGGAGGCATTCTGGAGGCAGAGGGCAGTCATACAGCATCCCCTCAGTGGGCTCACCGGCGCACTCAAGATAAATATTGAGCGCCCCTTGGGTGGCGGCCGCCAACACCTCCATCACTTTCGGCTCGAACAGCGGAAGGACAAACCGATGCTGACGTGCGCCAAGTTGGCAGCTGAGGAGTGCCACCACCGCGCCGGATGGAGTGGGAAAGACGGTCATGTCGGCCTTGATGTCAGTGCCAGCGTTCGCTTTGAATGCCGAATAGGTTGCGGCGTTGAGCGCTCCGATGAGCATCCAGCGACCGCAGACCTCGAGGCGTGCTTCGGCGGGGTAGTCCCTGAAGACAACATCGACTTCGGCTGGGTTTAGCATAACCGCGGTGTGAAGTCGCGGGTTCTTCTTCATCGATGGCTGGAGAAATGGGAAGGCTGCGAGCCTTGACTTTTTCATTGGTAGTTCCTGATTCGCGCGGGATGCGCTTCATGTGTAGAGACCAATGGGAGCGCGTCAGTCATGACGGTTGAGGGCACCCTCGCCGTTGACCGGAGCAGCTTCTAGATAGGCCCGGCCTGATGGCACCAAACGACTGCCCCCGTTGGCACCAGCAGGCGGACGGCGCGGTGTTCAGCCGCGGGCATCGCTGAGGCACCAGGCAGCGTGCAGGAGGGACAGTTGAATTGATGCCACGGTTGCGCGGAAACAGTTGCACACGACCGGGTCGGCGAAGGCGGTGCGAACCGCCGCCGTCCCAGCGCATGCACCCCCTTGGTGGTACGGGAATCGCCCAGCGATTCCAGGCTGTCGGCCGGGGTCCCCGAGGTCCACCGATGGACAGTTGATGTGGAGCTGGGGGCAAGCCGCGGTAGCACGGCATGCCGGAAAAACAGTTGCGCAAGCCGTCCCGCGAGAAAACATTCACCCTTGAAGAAACGTTCCGGGACGGCGGCGGTTCGCCCCGGCGTAGCCGGCCGGTAGAACAGTCGCCTAGATGGACGTCGTGTCGAGAACGTGACTGACACCCGCACTCCTGCGGGTGAGGCAGATGGTGGGGACGGAACAGTTGCCCCCTGCCCTCCAGCTGCCGTGTAGGCATCCCTTGTTGGTACCAACAGCGGCCCAGTGAAAACGTGGTGTGCTGGCTATTGGCATTGGATAGCGTGGTTTTTTGGAGGTGGCTACACGTGGTGAATGCGCTGATTGCGACGAGACCGATACGTCGATACAGCGCCCTTGAAAAAACCCACCCACGGAGCCTGCGACCATGAAGAACACAACGAGAGAACCAATCACCCTGCCACGGGATGCAGATTCCCGGCTCACGGAGGCACCAGACTTGACTCTCGGTGATGCGTCAGCCGGTGCCGCTGTGGCCGTGACGACAGGCCCCTCTGGCCCAGAGCCGGATGTCCATGCGACGCAGACGGCAATGACGTGCCGCCCTCGAGCAACGTCGCCATCGGCTCCGCGCAAGGTCGCGCGCGGCTTGGCAGCGACCATTTCATCAACTCAGCTACAGCACGGAATCTGGCTGCGCACGCTCCTGATGGCCAACCGCTTCAGGGTGATTCGCACGATTGATGTCGCAGTGTGCTGCTTTCCGGAACGTGGGTTCAAAGCCGCACTGACGGCAGCGCAGCGAGCAATGCGGGGCATGGTCAAGGCGAACCTGCTACGCCGATATCGTACTGACCGATTCCAAACAGTTTATGGGCTGACACAAAAAGGAGTGGACTGGCTTGACGAACACGGCCATGACGCCGCGTCGTCGGTGCGCCGAGTCTCCGACATGACAAATCCCGAGCACCGTTTGTGGGCGCAATTTTGGGTGCTGGCGTGCGAAGCTCGGGGCCTCGAGGCCCTCACGGAGCAGGAACTCCTGCAAGCACTGAACAAGGACACCAAGGAGGGCCAACCAGCGGTTCAGGGCCTTCTGACAGTCACCACAACGCGTGGAAAGAGGGCCAGCACCCTGCAGCTGCGCCCCGATGCAGTGGCGCATGAGCAGAACGGCACAACATGGCTCGAAGTTGACCGTAGCAAGCGGGGGTCTGACCGTGAAGCGTCGTTGGCAGCCCTGGTAAGTTCCGTCGGGCGAGTTTTGAAGGACGGCAGCGCCCTGCGCCGCGTGGTCATTCTTTGCAAGACCGAACGCATCCGCAAGCGGGCGATTGCAGTGCTGAACGGTCTGGCCGAGGCCAATAACTCCGAAGTTCTTATCGCCGGCCGGCGCCACTTTCGCGAGCTCGAACCAGGGTCTTACGCTGTTTGGTCAGCGCAGGAGTCCAAGCTTCGTGACGGTCGCACCAGGCTGGTGGATACCTTGGCCGGTCACGTCATCGTTCAGTTGTTGCCAATATGGCTGCCGAAAGTGCGGATTGATGCCAGCAACACGCACAGTCTGGCGGGATGGTTTGGGGAGAACTATCTGCCCTACCGGCGTCCTGAATCGCAAGGTCCGTGGGCGATGCCAGTGTCGCCGTTGCTGAGGCCCCTGAAGGATGTCGGCGCCAAATAGCGTGGGGTCCTGACCACGCTGGTGCGCTACGACGTCACCAGCCCGAAAATCAAAATGCCAACGAATAGTGCGACCAGTCCCCATCCCAGCAGCGCGCCGAAGCCCATGCCGTTGCTAGGTACATCTGACTTGTGCGATGAGAGTTTCTCGCTGTAGCTGATACCCGTGCCGGGGATACCGACGGTGCCACGGGTTCCACGTTCACTGATATTGATGGTCGCACCGGGCTTGCCAATCGACGTGCTGACGCCCGACTTACTCAGGTTGATGCGAATACCGGGCAGTATCTTGATGTTCTTGCGAAATCGAAAACCCATGAGTCAACCCCCTCCAAGACGAGCATGCGGCTATCAGCACAAACGAAACGAAATGCTCGGCCCAGCTGGCTCTCCTTTAATGCTCCCCCTGAGAACGCGTCAACAAAACGCCCACGCCAGCATCGCTGGGTCGTCGGCCAGATTCATCAGAGCGTATCCGGCCCATCGGTAGGCCAGCATCATGGCCTGTTCAATCAAAAATTCAGCGGTCATAGTTTTTGTTCGTCGGGTGGCAGGATTGTCGCAGCCTGTCGGCTACCTCCCGCACGCCTTGCGCTCCCACTTGTCTTTAGCCTTGCCCTCAGCGGTCTCCCGCCAGTTGCTTCGTCCCGGTGCCGCAGACGCGGCGCTCAAATTGCACCGGCCAGATTAGGCGCGACGTTGCCGCGACTGAATCTGGCGAGCCCCGCTCACGTTGCAGCGGTATGTGACCATCTCTGTGCTTATGCCGTACTCCATGGCGGCCGCATCCATCGACATGCGCCGCTGCAGGACATGGAGCGCTGCCGGGAGCGGCAAGAGGAGAGTTCCGCCCAAATGCGCGGCCTCGTCCTCCAGTTCTTTGCTGCGCATGCCCACCGCGCCCGACACGATGTCAGCCAGCGGATGGCGCAGCAGGATGTGCGACGCCTCATGTGCCACATCACTTTGCTGCCTGGCGGAGGGGTTGTTGTCGTTGTACAGGATAGCCCGGCCAGTGCCGAGCGGGATGCACAGTCCGTGCACCTCCTTCTCGAGCGCTTGGACCTGCTTCGCAGTGACGCCGAAGTTCTTGGCGGCCTGCACCAACTTGCTGAAGCCAAGCGTTGGCACACCCAGGAAATTCGCGAGCCCAAACGCACACAGACGGCCGTAAGCGGGGATACCCATCTCCTTGCGCACCTGGACCGCCAGGTCTTCCGCATACGACTTGAAGCCCCGCTGCATGTAGGTGTTACCTCATTTGGCTTTCAACTGCTCGTAGGCCGCTTTGACGAGACCTTCAAGGGCGCTCTTTGCATCGCCGCTTAGGTCCTTTTGTGCCCGCAGCAGCGCGGAAAAATCGGCGACGAAGTCCAGCTTGCCCGTTTGGTCCGGGGTCTCAACACCTTCGACGTAGTTGGCTGGGTTTAGACCAGACCATGCCGAGAGCGCCGCAAGGCTGGACGCATCCGGGCGTTTGCCCTGTGCCATACGGGTCAGGGTCGAGGCGCTGACCCCAGTGGACTGGCTCACTTGCTTCCATGTAAGGCGCTTTGCTTCCACCGTGCTTGCCAAGGCGCTGTAGTACGCCTGGTCGTCAAACCCCTTTGAACCGGCCATGGACTCTCCTCGTTGTTAAATTGCAAATTAGGAATTGACTTCCTAAAACGGTACTGCTAGACTCCCGTCCAGTAGTTGCATTATAGGAATTTACAGCCACTTTAGCAACGGAGGTTAGTAATGGCTTACATTGAAGATAACTCCCAAGGTCAGGGCCACGGTCATGGCGGCGGCAACGATAAGCCGAAGCAGGTTACCGTGGAGGTGAACGGGAACCCAGTGGTGCTCGACGAGAAGGTAATGACCGGCTTGGAAATCAAGCAAGCCGCCATCGCGCAGCAGGTTCAAATCCAGGCGGACTTCGTCCTGCAGCTGGAGCGTCCCAACGGCGAGTACGACACCATCGGCGACAACGACGAGGTGCGCGTCCACGAGGGCATGAGCTTCAACGCCATCGCCCCTGACGACAACTCCTGACGCACGGAGCGACCCAATGACCCCAAGCGTCACCGCGGCCTTCGACGGCCTAAAGAAGGCGTTCCCAAACGCAACCGTCACTGTCCTGGCCGAGGACGGTAACGGGGGCGCGTTTGTGCTGGTGGAGGGCGTCGAGCTTGGGCCGAAGTTCACCCCGACAAAAACCTGGTTCGGAGCACAACTCCCGGCCAGCCTGCCCTACGCCGACGTCTACCCCGTTTTTATGGGGGCCGAGGTGAAGCGCGCCGACGGCACCGCACTGACCGGACCGCTTTCGGGCGTGAGTTGGCAAAACCGCCAGGCCCTTCAGCTCTCGCGGCGCAACAACCGGATGGTCGGCGGTCAGTCGGCTACCGCTAAGTTCGTGAAAGTGATTGAGTTCGTAAGGAGCTTGGCATGAGCCGCGATGTCGAACTGCGCTTTGCGCAGAGCCAATGGGACCAGCTTTACAACCACCTGTATCCCGGTGACGAGCGGGAGCACGCAGCCGTGGTCCTGGCGGCCCTCGTGCAGCGCCCAAGCCAAACACCGCGGCTCCTTGTCCGAGAAGTCCTGCTCGCTCAGGATGGCGTGGATTACGGCGTGTCCCCGCAAGGCCACGGACGCCTCTCCGCGACGTTCATCAACCGCGCCATCGTACGCGCCCGCAACGAAAAACTGGTGTACCTGCACGTCCACAACCACGGCTCCGACAGGTCGGTCGAGTTCTCCGACGTGGACTACGCCTCGCACGAGCGCGGCTACCCGGCGCTTCTAGATATCGCCAAGGGCATGCCCGTCGGCGCGCTGGTGTTCGGCCTGCGGTCTCTGCAGATTGACCTGTGGTGGTCGAAGACCGAACGCGGCAGGTTGAAGTACTGCACCGTCGTGTCATCGAGAATACAGCGGCTCTATTCCTCCCCATCGCGCGCGCCCAAGGCGGCCTACCGCCCGAGCGTCGACCGGCAGGTGCGCTTCCTCGGTGAAGCAGGCCAAGCTCACCTCGCCGGCGCCCGCGTGGCGGTCGTCGGCTTAGGCGGCGTGGGTTCGATGGCCGTCCAGGATTTGGCACGGATGGGCGTAGGCGACCTGGTGCTGATTGACTCGGACAAGTTCGAAGAAACGAACCTGTCGAGAGTGGTGACGGCCATCTTCCGCGACATCGCGCACAAGCCTCCCAAGACCGAACTGGCAGCCCGGTACGCGAGGCTGGTCAATCCGAACGTTCGTTGCGAGGTCATCGAAGACGACGTGACCTACGAGGACGTGGCGGACAAGCTCGTGGACTGCGACTTCATCTTCCTGTGCGCGGACACCATGCGCGCCAGACTGGTGGTGAACGCCATCGTGAACCAGCACCTCATCCCGGCCGTACAGGTCGGCAGCAAGATTTTGCTGTCCAAAGAGGGCGGCAACCTGGAACAGCTTTACAGCGTTGTGCGCCATATGCGCCCGGGTTGCGGCTGCTTGTTGTGCAACGGACTTATTTCCGGCTACCGTTTGGCCATCGAGGAGAAGTCCGAGGCAGATTGGCGGGCTCAAAATTACGGGGCAGAAACGCCGAATCCCAGCGTCATCACGCTCAACGGCATCGGTGCGAGTCGCGCGACGAACGACTTCCTGATGGACTTCGTCGGCACGGACGTCAACCGCCCCGCGGCCGCGTACTACAGGTACGACGTGTTCAAGGGAACATGGTTGAAGACGAACCTGCGCCACGACAAGGACTGCAGCGAGTGCTCGGGAGATACCGAATCTCGCTTCGCGCGAGGCTCCGGGGTGCGCCTGCCGTGCCGACAGCGCGCCGAAAAAGCTTCGAACACTCTCTCCCGCATCGCCTCTGTTATGCGCGACCTGTGGTCGGCCTGGATGCAACCTTCGGCATCCACTCAAGCTGGTACAACTAAATAAACGGCACCGCCTGCCCCGGGGAAAGCCCAGGGTGGGCGCTGACCCCGGGCCGCACCCGAGGAGCAATTTAGATGTCGTGATTTATCATGGCATCTAAAACGTACCAAAAAAAGGGAAGAGGCGGCTTGATGATTCCTATCCTGCCGGAGACTGCGTGGCGCGAATTTAGAAGCGCGCCGAAGGCCAGGGGGCAAAATCACACAACACACCAAGCGCTCATAGTCGACGCGTCTGGTCAGGAGCACAAGTGCTTCGTGAAGGCGTCACCGCAAGGTTACCCAATGGCGTTCGCTGAGGGGATGGCCTGGCTGGTCGCCGATGCCCTCAACCTTCCGCGCCCGAAGTTCGCTGCGCTGCTGGTGCTCCCAGTGCAGAAGCTGCGCCAATGCATGCCGCTGGACCAGCATTGGCACAGCATCTCGCAGGTGCTGGCGTTTTGCTCGGCCACAGTGGAGGGTAAACACGTCACCAGTCCTTGGCAATGGCTCGCGCGGCTACGCGCGGCGCAGGCGTTCAAACGAGAGGACGTCGCTAAGATTGCGGCGTTCGACATGTGGGTTGAAAACCAGGACCGCCATACCGGTAACTTTCTTCGCACCAAAGCGGGGGAATACATACCCATCGACAATGAGTTCATCCTGTACACATTGGTGTGGGTCGCGGGCGGGTTCTCGTGCGCGCACAATAGCCTGCGAGCACAGGCGCAGTCGCTTTTGAAACCCGCTGGCTATACGAAGTTCGAAGTCTCGATGATGCTTGCATCCAAGGAGCACCAGCCAGCGTTTATGAAAGCCACGCCTGCCCTCCAGCAATTCATCTTCGCGATGGTTGCGGACCCGTTCCGAGCCACCGCCACCGCAACTGCTATTCTGCAATTCTTAGGACAGCGTGCCCATCCGGACTGGCTTGCCAACGAACTGGGGCTTATATCGTGAACAGCATGTTCTTGTCTACGGGCGACGACCCGTACGCGCACCTGCGGCGACACGCCGCCGCGGTGTCTAAGGCTGCGTTCGACGGATTGTGGGCGACCATCGAACTGCAGCCCGACCCGTTCGCAAGGCAGCGATACACAGTCGGCGTTGTCGTCGCCGGCATGGATGGGACCTTCAGTTTCCGCGTTCTAGACGACTTGGCGAAGTTCGAGTGCCTGTATGGGCGGGACGACGTTGCAGAGCTGCGTACTCTGTTGGAGACAGCGGAGCAAGGCTTGCTTCGTGCTCGCAAGGACCAGATGCCGCTTCGCGACGTTCAGTTCGATTCGACTGCGGTTCTTTTGGGCGACCTGTGGCCGACGGCTGGCGCATCCCTGGATGCGGTGCTCAGTCGCCTCTACTTGGATGTAGTTCCTTTTATCCCCCGTGAGGAGCGCAAGACCCGCGACTTCATCACTCTGGACAACACCTCCGTGCGCCGGATGGTTGATGACGAATTGAAGCGAATCGCTGGTCTCTCTTTCGAGCGCATTCACACAGAGCCGCAGCGCGCGCTCAGAGACCACGCTACCGGCGAGTCGCACTGGCTTGAATTCAACCTTGAGCCTCCCGGCAAAGCAGGGAGCGTTATTTCCGCGGTGTATAAAACGCCGACAAGCGTTGAGTTGAACTTCCTCCGCGCCTCTCGCGACCTGGCCACCTACGCCAGGGTCAAAGGGCTACTTGACCGGCAGCTCGCATTGTTTGTTATGACCCCAGCGCCCGGCGCCATGCCGCCCGCGGAACTGGAGCGCGTTGAGAACATTCTTGGCGAGCAGAGCTGGAACCTGGAGAAGCAAGGCTTCCTCATATCAGCGCATTCCTCTCCTTCGCCTCTTGCGCAAGATGTTTGGGATTGGGCAGGCGTGGCGACCTAAACAATTCGACCCGGCATTCGTTGGGCAAAGCGATGTCCCCCTTCTCCGACCTCCGCCGAACTGTCGTGGCCGCAGGCGACTACGTGCACGCAACACCGCCTAAGCCGCCCTGCTTAGGCGGCGTCCCCTGCCCGGCCTCCCAGCATGACCCTCGGCAGCGCATACACAGGCAAGCCCGACACTTTGGACTGCATCACAAGTAGCGAGACCACCGCCCAAGCCTGCACGTCTCAGCCGAAGAAGCACCCGTAATCATCGCGGTCAACGACATCCAGAAAAACTTCAAGCGACCTGACTTCTGAATTTTCCTCATATCCGTGCCACTTCATGTCTGCACGCATCCAGAACACCCTCCAGACACCTTTAGTCCGCACGAAGGTGGCTTTGGCCACGGGGGACTCACGTCGTATGGCGTGGTCCTTCCAGTCCGGCCGAATCTCGAATATCTCCACGCTGTGGCCATCGACGCGGTAACCAAGGTCGAGTTCGTCACGCAGATGGACCGGGGGTCGGCGATTCGCCATGAACGCCGCGATTGCCTTTTCGCAGCGCTTGAGCTCAATTTCGGTCAGGGCCATGGGATTGGGAAGCAATGAGTGCTGTGCCGCTTACGCAGACTTGGCGCAACCGCCCGGCTTAAAAACACGTTCGGTAGAGGCTGGATGAGTTGCCAGCTTGCTCGCAGGACGTCTTGGCCGTGGCACGAGTTCGCCACCGCAGTTGGGGCATGCGCCCATCAGTACGGTCTCGGCGCAAGACGCGCAAAAAGTGCATTCAAAGGAGCAGATGCGGGCGTCGCCGGAGTCGGGCGGAAGGTCCTTGTTGCAGCACTCGCAGTTCGGTCGAAGTTGAAGCATGGTCACGTTCTGAAATGCAGTCTCAGTTCCGATTCGAGGTCGACGACATGCCGCCCCACGGCCGACACCAGGATGACCGGGGCGCTGGCTGGTCGTCCAGGTCGACCGCGCTGGGCTAACGCGTATTCGGGACTCTCGGGCAAAGACCTCGGCGCCCTGCCGTACTCTCTGCGCGAGTGAATTGGCAGGTGCGGTCTCCTTGGAATGCTACCGCATTGGCGCGACTACGCTGGTTTTCAACAGCAAGTACAACGGCGTGCGCGAGGCAAGGTTCGACGCCTTCAACGTGGACACGGACACCGGCATCCTGCACCGCACTGCCAAGGGACTAGACGACGCGCAGTAGCGGCGTTTCGACCGTATTGAGCGGGTTGACCACACTGAGCCACCAGCGCCAGAACGTCGGGTTGTCTTTCCAGAACCGAAGCAGGGTGCGCGCCTGGACTTCGCGGTACCGCTTGACCGAGGCGGCGCTGTCCAGGCCTTCGCACTCATGCAGGAAGTGCAGCACCTCGTGGATGGCCACAACGGCCAGGTTGGCGCCTTGCAGGCCGTCGGACAGCTCCACCAGGCCGCCGCGTAGCGTGTAAAAGCCGTAGGCCCCGGCCTTGTCGCAATGAAGCTGCGCCAGGGTGGTGATTTGGCAGCCGCGGCTTCGGTGCGTGATGCGCCGTGGCATCCTCAACGCGAGGTCTGGCGAGAATCCCCCCGCGGCCTGAATCCAGCCGGCGCCAGGCCGAAGCGTCGTCTCGGCCAACTCCATGAAGGCCTCCCAAAATAGCGGATTCGAACGCGCGAGCTCAACCAGTCCTGTGGATAAACTGTGCGTAAATGACTCCTCATCGCTGGAATCGTTGAGCCCGGAGCGATAGTGAATGGCCGTCACCAGATGGCGCAGGAAGTAGCCCAGCGCGGCGCGGGGCTGCGCGTGGCGGTCGATACGCACCAGGCAGGCGGTCCAATCCGCCTCCACCTTGCGGCGCTTGTCCGCAAAATCGTCGCGCTCGGCGGCCACCACGCGCATCTCGTAGGGGCCGATGCGGTAGCCAGGGAGAGTGAAGACGGTCGTAGTCACGGCGTTCAACCTTTCAAGTAGAAATTGAAGGGTATCCGATGCGACGAGCAGCAGACGCCAAGGGGTTGAAAGCCCCCTGGCGTGGTCTGGCGTGGGGTCTTCAAGGCCGGAACCGGGTTTAAAAGCCCCGTGTGGGTGCCTGAAGTCAACCATTGCCGGCTTGAAGCGCTCTTGAAGAGCGCCAAACGGCCGCCATGAAATCACTTTTTCATATACCGAAATACCAGGTTGGGGTCCCCGCCAATCTGGCTTCCGCCATTGGCAAGCGGATTTCATCCGCTGCGGCTCCCTAACCCTGCTTGCCTACGAACATCATGCCAGCACGATGACACCGCCGGCGGCTGGCGCCCGATACGCCAGGCGTGCACTGCCTCGACTGCCAATCACCCGCCAGGCAGTCCACCAAACGAATATAAACCACGGCGCTTCACTGAAGACCTTCCACTCTGATTTGGTTTCCGATGAACGCAACGTCCAGCTCCCCCGCCCCGCGAAAAAACGAATTCTCCAGCGCAAGGCTCACACCAAGTCCACGAGCCGGAGAGCGCCGGTCGCATCGAGGCGATTCACAAGGTGAACTTGTCCTGATTCGCGGGCTCCCAGGAAGCGGCAAGAGCACGATGGCGCGCGTGCTGGCCATGATTGGTTTCAAGCATTTCGAAGCGGACATGTTTTTTGAACGCGAGGGCGACTACAAATACGACGCCTCACGCATTCGGGATGCCCATGGCTGGTGTCAAAGAATGACGCGTGAGGCGCTTGCCAAGGGTGAGCGGGTGGTTGTCAGCAACACGTTTACCCAGCTGCGCGAGTTGGACCCATATCTGCCGATGGCCGGGAACGTGCGAATCGTCGAGGCACAGGGCAAGTGGCAAAACAGGCATGGGGTTCCGGACGAGGCGCTGGAAAGGATGGCCCAGCGCTGGGAGCCGTTGCCTGCGCGCATGCAGTGAGCCCGGCTTGCTGCGCCTTAGAGCGGCGCCTGAACTTCTGCTCCGAAGACGCTGTTCTTGTCCCGACCTGTGCGACTAACGGTGCCTATACGTGCTTGCGACGGGGCTTATCCCGTCGCATTCATGAATGAGGACATGCACATGCAGGTATTTGGAAACGTGGCTACGGAACCCGTCCGTAAGGAGAGCAAGACCACAAAAAGAGCCTATTACGAACTGAGGCTGTGCGAGAGTCAGCGGGGGGTGGACCCGAGCCCTTGTTGGTACTCAGTTCGAATCATGAAGGAGTCGAACCCGGGGCTGGCCAAGGGTGACTTCGTCAAGGTCACGGGAAAACTCAAAGTCGACTTCTATGTCGGAAGAGACGGCAAACCCTCGGGCACTTTGCTCATTATTGCCTTTGAAGCCAGCAAAATCGCCAGGCCGTCGACATTACAAGGTGGAGTGGATTCCGCTGCACCCGTTGCTCCTCGAGAAACGGTAAAGGAGCAGGCGCTGGCGCCACAACAGGGGCAACCTCCGGAGCTGGCGCCGAGAAAGACGCAGGTACAAACGCAGGAACGACAGCTGGCAACGGAATCTCAGCACGAATCTGATTGGTCAACCCTTTACAGCTGAAACGAGGTAACGGGGTAACACGCCGAATAACGATGATTTGATTTACGAAGCCACCCTCATGCGGTGGCTTCTTCTTGCCGAAATCCAGCGTTTGTAGGGCTAACAGCGTTGTCAAACCGTCCCAAGGCAGTACGTTGCTGTTGACCCAGAGAGTCCCTTTTTTCCGTCAGGGTTCTGATTTTCCTGGCTTCTTGAGCCTGACCGGTCCCTTGCCTGGCTGCCATGGCTGTGCTGCGATAGGGAAAAACTTCACTTTTCTGAATTCCGACATCAGGGCTTGCAATGGCACATCTGCAGCCCCGTACCCATCCGTTACAGAGCCCTCCCCGCTGGCATGGCCAAGAATGCGCTTGAGATATTTCGATTCAACTTGTGCACTGGTCATCGCATCCTTCATGGTGTGACGAAATGAGTAAAGCACTTTTTTAGGGTTGCTGATGCCCAAAACATGCACTTTGTAGCGCCCAAAAAATTTGGAAAACGCTCCAGACAGCTTGTCGTGCCAATCATGGGTTAACGAGGGAAACAGGGAGGTCTGGCCTTTGGCTTTCATTGCGTCCATGAACCGGAAAAGGCCAAGGTCAATCAGTTCGGTTGCCATGGGAACCTTCCGTATGGATTTGTCATTTTTGAGGTTTCGCCATTGCTCCTTGGTCTGCCCGTCGGCGTTCGGCCTCTTTTCCTGAGCCCCCTCTTCGTCAAGAAACAAATCATCGTCCTGAGAGGGGCGGTCAATAAGGTTGAAATACCAACCATGCACAGGGTCCTGCACCACATCAGAAAGCGCCAGGCCAGCTATCTCCTCCGTTCTGGCACCCGTGTAATACATCAGGATTGGTATCCAGTAAGAGGCCTCTCCGGATTGACCCTGTGAGCGTAATTGCTGGTGGTTGAAGATGGGCGATGAAAAAATACGGCCCAGGTCGGCCTTGTCAAAAGGCAATCGACGCTGCTTTCGCTTCTCAAAACTGTTTTGCTTCAAACCAATCGTATCGATGGCCGGATTGACGGCAAGCGCCCCCTTCCCCTTCGCCACCTTGAAAAGGGACTTTATCTTGGCCAGCCGCTCATTAAGGGTTACGACCGCAAGACCACGAGTGGCCATTTCATCCACAAACTTTCGCATCAACTCAGCAGTGACATCGCCAGGGTGATTCACGCCATTGGCTGCGGCCAGTTTCTGCAGTTCACGCCATGGCGTCTGAGTCGCAATAGTGGTGCTTTTGGGTCGATTTTTGACATAGTCTCGCCAAACCGCGAATATTGAATCCCAACTGGGTCCTTGTTCTGATGACTTGGCAGCCTCACTGGCGGCGAGCTCCTTGGGCGTAGGGACGACAGGTGCAACGTCGTTGGTATTCACGACCTGTCCACTCTGCCGGGCTCGCTGGTGGTCCAACGATGTCACAACAGCACTCAAGAATGCAGCCCCGGCCCGCCTGGTCTCCTCTGGCGACATTTCGACATCCAGCCCGCACAGATAAATAAAACCGTGCATGGCTGGCAAAATTTTGTCGGAACGTCCGGTGGCCAGCATTCGGCCCAATTCAGAGCGCTGCTGCTCCAACCGCGCCCCCAGTCCATCGAATTCCGCGTCGTCAAGGCCCTCGCTGCGCAGTTGCTCATCGTTAAGCAAGACTTGGCGGACCCAATGGTCTGCCAATGCCTTCAGTTGCTCCTGCGACAAGGAGTTCAGCTTTTTCCGCGTGTAGAGGGCCTGCTTTTCCTTCAACGCAGTCCGATGCTGGGCGAATTCGGAATCTATCTGGTTGATTTCAACTTTGAGGCGCTTTTTGGCCTCGCGCAGGTCGGACGTATGCAGACTGCGAGTGATGTGCGTTTGTTTTGGGGGATACGCCGCCAAGAGGGCGGCGGGGATTCGGCGACGGCAGTATTTCATGCCGGACTTGCCGCGCTCATACAGATTTTCTGAGATTGCTTTCACGTTCCTGCTCCACGTAGTTGTGTGACAGGTCGTGTAACAACCAGACTTTATATCTGGTCGTAAGTACTTGATTTACAAGGAAATCAAGTACTTACCGGAGCGCTATGGGGGATTGGGGTGGCTGATGGGGCTCGAACCCACGACAACAGGAATCACAATCCTGGACTCTACCAACTGAGCTACAGCCACCGTTTGAGCATGATTATAGCGGGGCCGGCTATTGTGTTGCCGCCTGCGACAACTCTTCTGCGGTCTTGGCCGCGGGCTTGGGGACCTTGATGGTCGCCTTGAAGCGCTCTTTCAGAAGGTCGTAGTAGGCCAGGGCCTCGGCCGACGCGACCCATTGCGTGAATTGGGCGCGCTCCTGCGCGGCAGCAGCAGGCGTGGACGGCTCACGTGGAATGATCTTGTTGATTTTGGCGACGGCATAGCCCTGCGCGCCCAGGTCCACGCCGATAAACGACGGCAGATGGGTACTGTCGGCCCGCAAAATGGCCTCGACGAAGGGGCCGGGCTGGTTTTGCGCCTGATCCCGCGAAACCACGACGGCTGGCGGCAGCACGGCCGCCGCCGGGTTGGCCTTCCAGGCCGCCAGCTTGGCCATGCCTTCGGCCTTTGCCAGCGCTGCACCACGGATGGCCAGCAGGCGCTGGCGCACGTTGTCCTTGACCTCTGCAAACGGCAGGATACGGCTCGGCGTGTAATGCGTCACGCGCCCCGAGACCAGCTGATTGGGAGCCGTTTCCACCGCCTCGGTATTGCGTTTTTTGTCGATCGAGTCGGGAGCAAACAGCGCTTCCAGAAATTTGGCATTGGCCAGCACGCCGGCCACACCGGGCGCTGGTTTGCGCGTCACATTGGTCGCCGTCTGGATTTGCAGCTTGAGTTTGTCGGCCACGGGCTTGAGACTATCCGCCTGCTCGTACACGCTGTTCGTGAAGGCATCTGCCGTTTCGGCGAATTTGCTCTGGGCCTGCTGGTTCTTCAGGTCGGCCTCGATCTCGGGCTTCATTTCCTCAAAACTGCGCTGCTTCGGTGCCTTGATGTCGGTGAGCTTGATGATGTGGTAGCCGTACTCGGTCTCCACCACGTCGCTGATGTCGCCCTTCTTCATCGCAAAAACCGCATCGGCAAAAGGCTTCACCATCGCGTCACGGGTGAAGAAGTCGAGGTCGCCCCCCTTGGCCGCCGAACCGGGATCCTGGGAGTCTTTTCGTGCCACATCGGCAAAACTGTCGGGCGCTTTTTTGACTATTGCCAGCAATTCTTCCGCGTGAGCCTTGGCCTTCTCGCGCTCCGCCGCCGATGCCCCCTTGGGTACGGCGATCAGGATGTGGCTGGCACGCCGCTCCTCCTGACCGCTCAGGCGCGCGGCATTTTGGTCGTAATAGGTTTTGACATCCTGCGGATTCAGCGTGATTGAATTTTTGACGGTGTCCAGATCGAGCACCACGTATTCGATGCTGGCCTGCTCGGGCGCCTGGAACAAGGCCTGGTTGCTCTTGTAGAAGGCCTCTAGGTCGGCATCGGTCAGCGTGACCTTGGCCGCAAAATCAGCGGGGTTGAAGCGCGCAATCTGAACTTCGCGCTTCTCGAGAAAGGCGTTCAGCGCCACATCGGCCTGCGCGGACGTGGCAAAGCTCGTTCCGGCCAGGCCCACCATGACCTGGCGCGCGGACAGATCGCGACGCACGCCGGCCTCGAACATCTGCGGTGTCATGCCCTGGGCACCGACCAGTTGCCGGTAGCGGTCCATGTCCAGCGAACCATCGGGCTTGCGCAGCGAGGCGATGGTCGGGTTTTCCTGCAGTGATTGCGCAAGCCGCTGGTCGCTCGTGACGAGTCTGGATTTGCTGGCCGCCGCAGCCAGCACGTGGTCGCGCACGACCCGTTCCAGCGACGCATAACGCGCCTGCGGCGAATCGAGCAGTTTGGCATCCAGCGTGGGGTTGGAGGCGCGCAGGCGATCGACTTCGTTCTTGTGCGCGTTGTCCCACTCGTTTTGCGTGATGTCCTGGCCGTCCACCGTCGCCACGGTTTGAGCACTCTCGTTGTTGCGGTTGCGCTCGATGCCGAACAGCACAAAGGACGGGATGATCAACAAGAACAACAAACCCAGGACGATTTTGGAGTGCTTGCGGATAGCTTCAAACATGCTCAATCTTTCAAAGACAAAAAAAGAAAAGGCGAACAAGCCGTTCGCCTTTGCATCGGTGGTGGGTGCTGACGGGTTCGAACCGCCGACCTACGCCTTGTAAGGGCGCCGCTCTACCAGCTGAGCTAAGCACCCCACCTAAACGGGTTCTCAGTTCAACGCATCTTTCAATGCCTTGCCTGGACGGAACTTTGGCACCTTGGCTGCCTTGATTTTAATCGCAGCGCCGGTGCGCGGGTTACGCCCGCTGCGCGCAGCACGTTTACCCACCGCAAAAGTGCCAAAACCCACCAGCGACACCGAGCCGCCTTTTTTCAGGGTCGTCTTGACGGCGCCAATGGTGGACTCCAGTGCGCGGGTAGCCGCGGCCTTGGAGATGTCTGCATGCTTTGCGATGTGCTCAATGAGTTCTGTCTTATTCACAAGGGGCCCCTCGTTTGAAAAAAGTTGATCCGGATGTAGTTCAAAAAAATCTCCCGAGGCTTGAGACTTCGATCTGTTGATTCTCTCAAACCTTCAGGGAGTTTTTGGTGGCAGCGCCCGCTGCTGCGTCAGATTAGAGCCATGGACTGCCATGGTGTCAATACAGCTCGCAGCATTACAACGGCGCAAGCGGCAATTTTAGACAGATTTACGCCGCCCCTTGACGCCGGGCGTGCCGATTCGCCACAGTCACTTGCAAATCTTTCGGATTGACAAGTCTTGCGCACCGCTACAAAACGCCCGCGATGGCCTTGCCGAGATCAGCCGTGCCGGCCGTGCCGCCGATGTCCGGTGTGCGCGGCGCACCGCTTTGGGGATCCAGCACTTTCTCGATGGCGGCCAGCACGGCATCATGGGCCTGCCGATGGCCCAGGAAGTCCAGCATCAGGGCGCCGCACCATATCTGGCCAATCGGGTTCGCCAGATTTTTGCCCGCAATATCAGGGGCCGAGCCATGCACCGGTTCGAACAGCGACGGGAATTTTTTATCCGGATTCAGGTTGGCGCTCGGTGCGATGCCGATGGTACCCGTGCAGGCCGGGCCCAGGTCGCTCAGGATATCGCCGAACAGATTGCTGGCCACCACCACGTCGAAGAAATCGGGGCGCTGCACGAAGTGCGCGGTCAGGATATCGATGTGGAATTTGTCGACGCTGACCGCCGGATAGGCCCTCGCCATCTCGGCCACGCGCTCATCCCAGTACGGCATGGTGATCGCGATGCCGTTCGACTTGGTCGCACTGGTCAGGTGTTTCTTCGGGCGTGATTGCGCCAGCTCGAAAGCGAATTTCAGCACACGGTCGACGCCAATGCGCGACATCACCGTCTCCTGCATCACGATCTCGCGCTCGGTGCCGGCGTACATGCGCCCGCCAATGCTGGAGTACTCGCCTTCGGTGTTCTCGCGCACGATGACCATGTCGATCTCGCCGGGCTCACGCGGGCTGCCGTCGCGCCGCACCACCGGCGCGATGATGCCGGGCATCAGGCGCGCGGGTCGCAGGTTGACGTACTGGTCGAACTCGCGGCGAAACAGCAGCAGCGAGCCCCACAGCGAGACATGGTCGGCGATCTTCTCGGGCCAACCCACCGCCCCGAAGTAGATCGCATCGTGGCCACCGATCTGGTCCTTCCAGTCGTCCGGCAGCATCTTGCCGTGGCGCTCAAAGTAGTCCCAGCTCGAAAAATCGAAGTGATCGAATTGCAAGTCAATGCCGAACTTGCGCGCCGCAGCGTCCATCACACGGATGCCCTCGGGCATCACTTCCTTGCCGATGCCGTCACCGGCGATGACCGCGATCCGCTTCTTGCTCATGTTTCATGCTCCTTGACCATCACCACAATTGACCCGGCTCAGCGCTTCGCTCGCACCACGAGGCTGACCCCGATCGCCGTCAGCGCCGTGCCGATCACGGTCGTCGCCGTGATGGGCTCGGCAAACAGCAGCCACGCCATCAGTGCCGTGGCGGGCGGCACCAAGTACATCAGACTGGTGACCGACGCCACGGCGCCACGCTGGATCAGCAGATACAGCAGCGAACTGCCGCCCAGCGTCAACGCCAGCACCGACCAGGCCATGGCGCCGGCCAGCTCGGCGTTCCAGTGCATGGTCTCATGCTCCAGCAGCGCAAATGGCAGCGTGACCAGCAAGGCTGCGCCCACCAGCACAGCGTTGGCCGAGCGAACGTCGCAGGGCGCCACAAACCGCTTCTGGTAGAGCGTGCCGGCCGTGATGCTGAACAGCGCCATGGTGGCCAGCGAGAGGTTGAACCAGTCGGCCTCGCCCCCCTGCCCCAGCCTGCGCGACACCACCAGCGCCAGCCCCGCAAAGCCCAGCGTCAAGCCGGTCCACTGCCGGCGCGTCACGTGCCCGCCCGTGCCCGAGAGCCAGACGGCAGTCAACACCGGCTGCAAGCCCACGATCAATGACGACAGGCCCGAGCCCATGCCGGCCTTGACGGCAGCCCAGACACCGCCCAGGTAGCCGCCATTCATCAGCACGCCTGTGACCGCCAGGTGCAGCCACTGCGCACGCGTTTTCGGCCAAGCCACGCGCGACAGCGCGATCCAGGGCAGAAAACACAGAATGGACAGCGCATAGCGCAGCGCCAGAAACTTCATCGGCGGGGCATACGGCATGCCGTAGCGCGCGACGATGAAGCCGGTGCTCCAGATCACGACGAACACCGCGGGCATGGCCCGCGTAAAGGCGTCGTCGCGGGCCACCGACGTCATGGCAGCAATGTCACTTCACGCGCGCACGGATCTCCGGCAGCGCTTTTTGCAGGTAATAAACCATGGACCAGACGGTCAGGATGGCCGCAATCCAGATCAGCCAGGTGCCCCACAAATGGGTGTCGATGCGCCCGAACAGCATGCCGTCGAACAGCAGGAACGGAATGGCCACCATTTGCGCCACCGTCTTGAGCTTGCCGATCATGTGCACCGCCACGCTCTTGGAGGCCCCGATCTGGGCCATCCATTCGCGCAGCGCCGAAATGGCAATCTCGCGGCCGATGATGATGAGCGCCACAAACACATCAACGCGTTGCAGGTACACCAGCACCAGCACGCAGGCGCAGACCAGGAACTTGTCGGCCACCGGATCGAGGAAAGCGCCGAACGAAGAGGTCTGGTTCAGTTTGCGCGCTAGGTAGCCATCGAGCCAGTCGGTGGCGGCGAACAGCACGAACATCACGGTGGCAATCAGGTTGCGGCTGGGCTGGCTGATGGGCAGGTAGAACACTCCGACGATCAATGGAATCGCGACGATGCGCGCCCAGGTCATGATGGTCGGAATGGTCAGAAACATGAGGGCGATTGTGTCATGGCCGGCGATGTGCAGCAGGCAGGCCCGCGGCGCCTATCGCAGGGCCCTGTAGATTTCCGCGGCCAGCTCCTTCGAGATGCCCTCCACCGTGGCAATGTCCTGCACGCTGGCCGAGGCCACGCCCCGAACCCCGCCAAAGCGCTGCAGCAGCCGGGCGCGGCGTTTCGGGCCGATCCCCGGGATTTCTTCGAGCTTGCCTCCGCCCACGCGCACCCTGGCGCGTTTGGCCCGCATGCCGGTGATGGCAAAGCGGTGCGCCTCGTCGCGGATTTGCGCGACCAGCATCAGGGCCGCGGAATCCTTGCCCAGATAGACCTTGGGGCGGCCGTCGGCAAACACCAGCTCTTCCAGGCCGACCTTGCGGCCCTCGCCCTTTTCCACGCCCACGATCAGGCTCAAATCAATGCCGAGTTCGGCGAAGACCTCGCGCGCCATGCTGACCTGGCCCTTGCCGCCGTCCACCAGCACCAGGTCGGGCAGCCGCACGGCGCTGGCGGGCGCCGCCGCGCCGGTGCTGCCTTCATCCGCGCCCTGCGCCGGTGCGCCTGTGGCGTCCTGCGTCCCGTTGTCGGCCTGTCGGATGGCCTCCACCATCTTGCTGTAGCGCCGCGTCAGCACCTGGCGCATGGCGGCGTAGTCGTCACCCGGCGTGATGTGCTCGATCGAGTAGCGGCGGTACTCGGCGCTTTGCATTTTGTGACCCTGAAACACCACACACGAGGCCTGCGTGGCCTCCCCCGCGGTGTGGGAAATGTCGAAGCATTCGATGCGAAAGGCATCGAGCTGGTCCGGCACGAGCCCGAGCGCGTCCACCAGCGCGCGGGTGCGGGCCTGCTGCGAGCCCTCTTCGGCCAGCAAACGCGCCAGCGCGATGCCGGCGTCTTTCTGCGCCATCTCCAGCCAGATGCGGCGCTGCTCGCGCGGCTGGTGCACGGCGCTGATCCGCACGCCGGTTTGCAGCGACAGCGCCTCGATCAGGCTCTGGCTGACCGGCTCGCTCGTGATCAGCGTGGGCGGCACCGGCACGTCGATGTAGTGTTGCGCGATGAAGGCTTCGAGCACCTGCGCCTCGACCGACGGATGGGCCGGCGGCTGCTCATCGTCCACGTCTGCCTGGTACACACCCGTGGCATCTTCCACCTGCGCCGGAAAATAGGGCCGGTCGCCCAGATGCCGCCCGCCGCGCACCATGGCCAGGTTGACACATGCGCGGCCCCCGTGTACCTGCACCGCCAGGATGTCCACGTCCTTGTCCGACACGTTGTCCACCGCCTGCTGATGCAGCACGGCCGACAGGGCCGACATCTGGTTGCGCAGCTCGGCCGCCTGCTCGAACTCCAGCCGCTCGGCATGCGCCATCATGCGGGCCTGCAGCGCGTCCAGCACCTGCTGGGTCTCGCCCTGCAGGAATTTTTCGGCGTCCAGCACATCCTGCGCATAGGCCTCGGGCGAGATGTAATTCACGCAGGGCGCCGAGCAGCGCTTGATCTGGTACAGCAGACAGGGCCGGGTGCGGTTGCTGAACACCGTGTCCTCGCAGGTGCGCAGCCGGAACACCTTTTGCAGCAGCAGGATCGATTCCTTCACCGCCCAGCCATTGGGGAACGGGCCGAAGTAGCGGTGCTTCTTTTCGACCGCGCCGCGGTAGTAGGCGATGCGCGGGAAACTGGCCGACGCCGGCGCCCCGGCCGCCACCTTGCCGTGGGTACCGGTCATCTTCAGGTACGGATAACTCTTGTCGTCCCGGAACAGGATGTTGTACTTCGGGTTCAGCGCCTTGATCAGGTTGTTTTCCAGCAGCAGCGCCTCGGCCTCGGAGCGCACCACGGTGGTTTCCATGCGCACGATCTTGCTCACCATGTGACCGATGCGCGTGCCGCCATGGTCTTTGTGGAAGTAGCTCGAAACCCGCCGCTTCAGGTTGATCGCCTTGCCGACATACAGCAGCTGGCCGTCGGCATCGAAGTAGCGGTACACCCCCGGCAGCGCCGGCAGCGCCGCGACCTCGCTCAGCAGTTGTTCGGAATGCGTGTCTGACATACCACCGTATTGTCGTTCCTGCAGCCAGACCGACACGGCGCCAGGGCTGGAATAGGTAGGGTCACAATCGCGCCATGCTGTGGGACATCTTCTGCAAGGTTATCGACAACTTTGGCGACATCGGCGTGTGCTGGCGCCTGAGCGCCGATCTGGCCTCGCGCGGCGAACAGGTGCGGCTTTGGGTGGACGACGCCAGCGCGCTGTGCTGGATGGCGCCGACCGGCTGTCCGGGCGTCACGGTGCTGCCGTGGGCGCAATCGCTGGAGGCCGCCGGTCTGCCGCCGGCCGACGTGCTGGTGGAGGCCTTCGGCTGCGAGATTGCTCCCGAGTTCATAGCTGCATGCGTAGATTGGGTAAGGGCTACAGGCCGAAAGCCCGTATGGATCAACCTCGAATACCTGTCCGCAGAGAGCTTCGTCGAGCGCGCCCACGGCCTGCCCTCGCCGGTCCTGAGCGGTCCCGGCGCGGGTCTGACCAAGCATTTTTTCTACCCCGGCTTCACGGCGCGCACCGGCGGGCTGCTGCGCGAGGCCGGCCTGGCGCGCCGCCAGCTGGAATTCGACCGCGCCACCTGGCTGGCGCGGCTGGGGATCGACCCACAAGGCGAACGGCTGGTGTCACTTTTTTGTTACGAACCGCCCGCCCTGGATAACCTGCTCGACCAACTGGCGGGTGGCGCGCAACCCACCCGGCTGCTGGTCACGGCGGGGCGGGCCGCTGCGGCAACAAGGGCCGCGATTGAGCATAAAAAGAGGCTTCAGCCATTATGGGACGTACACAGTAAGCTATCAATTTCATATCTTCCGGCACTCACTCAAATCGACTTCGACCACCTGTTGTGGGCCTGCGACCTGAATTTTGTGCGCGGCGAGGACTCGCTGGTGCGCGCCCTGTGGGCCGGCAAGCCCTTCATCTGGCAGCTCTACCCGCAGGACGACGCAGCCCACCACGGCAAGCTGCAGGCGTTTCTGGACTGGCTGCAGGCGCCCGCGCCGCTGCGGCAGTTCCACCGCGTCTGGAACGGCGCCAGCGCCGCCGGCCTGCCACCCATCGACGGCGCCGCCTGGGGCCCCGTGGCAGCGGCGGCGCGCACCCGGCTGCTGGCGCAGGACGACCTGACCCACCAGCTGCTGCAATTCGTCCTGAAAAACCGTTAAAATCGGGAGCTCGGTGGAATCGACATGCCGGTTGGGCGGGAAACGCTTCCTGCCACCAGGGCGGCCCCACCTCCTGACACGTTTCTCAAGACCTCCTCTCAAGACCCTATGAAAATCGCTCAAGAAATCCGCGCCGGCAACGTCATCATGCACGGCAAAGACCCGATGGTTGTGCTCAAGACCGAATACAGCCGCGGCGGCCGCAACTCGGCCACCGTGCGCATGAAGCTCAAGAGCCTGATCGCCAACTTCAACACCGAAGTCGTGTTCAAGGCCGACGACAAGATGGACCAGGTCATCCTCGACAAGAAGGATTGCACCTACTCCTACTTTGCCGAGCCGATGTACGTCTGCATGGATGAAGAATTCAACCAGTACGAAGTCGAAGCCGAGAACATGGGCGACACGCTGAACTACCTGGAAGACGGCATGCCGCTGGAAGTGGTGTTCTACGACGGCAAGGCCATCTCGGTGGAGCTGCCGACCAGCGTCGAGCGCGAAATCACCTGGACCGAGCCCGCCGTCAAGGGCGACACGTCCGGCAAGGTGCTCAAGCCCGCCAAGATCGCCACCGGCTTCGAGATCGGTGTGCCGATTTTCGTGGCCCAGGGTGACCGGGTCGAAATCGACACCCGCACCGGCGAGTACCGCAAGCGCGTCTGACGCATTGCAGTCCCGCTGCACGCAAAAGGCTTGCCGCGATGCAAGCCTTTTTTGATTGAACCGCTGATTCTGTCGCCGCCGGCCACGCTAACCGCAGTGCAAATTCAGTGTAGGCTATTCCCATGAACAAAGTGACTGCCGAACCGTCCGCTGCCTGCCCGGTGCCAGGCAGCAGTCCGGTCGACCCGGCCCGACTTTCGCTGCGCCGGGTGCTGATCGACACCTACCCCGAAAATGTGGCCTACCTGCACCGTGACTGCGAGATTTATCGAGCCGAAGGCTTCCAGGCGCTCTCGAAGGTGGAAGTCCGGGCCAACGGACACCGCATTCTGGCCACGCTGAACGTGGTGGATGACGAGAACATCGTGTCGTGTGGCGAGCTCGGCCTTTCCATGGCCGCTTATGCCCAGATGGAAGTGACGGGCAGCCAGAGCGTCACGGTATCGCAGGCGGAGCCGCCCGAGTCTATCGGCGCACTGCACCGCAAACTCGGCGGGGAACGCCTTGGGCTGGAAGAATTACGCGGCATCGTGCGCGACATCGCCGAGCACCACTACTCCAAAATCGAGTTGACGGCCTTTGTGGTGGCGACCCACCGCGATGACCTGGACCGCGAGGAGGTGTACTTCCTGACAGAGGCCATGATCGAGGCCGGACGACGGCTGGACTGGCACGAGGCGCTGGTGGTGGACAAGCACTGCATCGGCGGTATCCCCGGCAACCGCACCTCCATGCTGATCGTGCCCATCGTCGCGGCACATGGCATGCTGTGCCCCAAAACTTCCTCGCGTGCCATCACCTCGCCAGCGGGCACCGCCGACACCATGGAGGTGCTGGCCAATGTGGAGTTGCCTGTGGAACAGCTCCAGGAGATCGTGCGCAATCACCGCGGATGCATCTCCTGGGGCGGCACAGCCGACCTCTCGCCGGCCGATGAAGTGCTGATTTCCGTGGAGCGGCCCCTGGCGCTTGATGCCCCCGGACAGATGGTGGCCTCCATCCTGTCAAAAAAGATCGCCGCCGGTTCCAACTATCTGGTGCTCGACATCCCGATCGGGCCGACCGCCAAGGTGCGCTCCATGGCGGATGCCCAGCGCCTGCGCCGCCTGTTTGAATACGTTGCCAAACGCATGAACCTGTCGCTCGACGTGGTGATCACCGACGGCCGCCAGCCCATCGGTTTCGGCATCGGCCCCGCGCTCGAAGCCCGGGACGTAATGCGCGTACTGGAAAACGATCCGCGCGCGCCCGTTGACCTGCGGCAAAAAGCCTTGCGGCTGGCCGGCCGTCTGATTGAATGCGATCCGGACGTGCGTGGCGGCGACGGTTTTGCCATTGCGCGCGACATTCTGGACTCGGGCCGCGCATTGGCCAAGATGAATGACATTATCCGGGCCCAGGGCAGCAAATCCTTCGACCACAACAATCCCGAACTCGGGGCGCTGACCTTCGAGGTGCGCTCACCCGAAGCCGGCGTGGTGGCCGGCTTCGACAATCTGCAACTGGCGCGGATTGCCCGCTTCGCCGGCGCTCCCAAGGTCAAGAATGCGGGGGTGGATCTGCTGCGCAAGCTGGGCGATGCGGTGGAGACCGGCGCCCTGCTGTACCGCGTGCATGCCGGATTCCCCGCGGACCTGGAGTTTGCGCGCCGCGCCTGCAGCCAGTCCACGGGCTACACGATTGGCCGCGCTGACGAGGTGCCGCACGTGTTTGTGGAGTTCTGATGACGGCGACTGCCTTGCTGTTGTACTTTGAAGACGAGCACGAAAGCGCGCTGCGGCTTGCCGGCGCAGCCGCCCTGGTGTCGGCCCCTATCGGGCGCCACCGCTTTCCTGACGGCGAGTTCAAGCTGCGCCTTCCGGCATCGCTGCCCGAAAGCGTGGTGCTGCTGCGCACGCTTGAGCATCCCAATGAAAAACTGGTGGAGTTGCTGCTGGCCGCCCGCACCGCGCGTGAGCTGGGAGCACGGCACCTGACGCTGGTGGCGCCCTACCTGGCCTATATGCGCCAGGATGTGGCATTTCTCCCCGGTGAAGCGGTCAGCCAGCGCATCGTCGGGCGCTTTCTCGCGGACCTGTTCGACGCCGTGATCACGGTGGACCCGCACCTGCATCGCATCGCCACGCTGCGGGAGGCGATACCGGTGCCCCACGCGATTGCATTGACCGGCGCAGCCCTGCTGGCCGATCTGATCGCCGGGCGCCGGCAGCGGCCGCTGCTGGTGGGACCGGATGCCGAGTCGGCGCAGTGGGTCGCCCAGGCCGCCGCGCGACACGGTTTTGACCATGCGGTGTGCCGCAAGGTCCGCCACGGCGACCGGGACGTCGAGATCGAGCTGCCCCCCGTGAACGTAGCCGGCCGCGCCGTGGTCTTGCTCGATGATGTCGCAAGCACCGGCCAGACCCTTGCAAGCGCCGCGCGCCTGCTGCTGGCGGCCCGCGCGGCTTCCGTTGATGTGGCCGTGACGCACGCCCTGTTTGCGGGCGACGCCTTGCAGGTCATTCTTGACGCCGGCGTGGGCGAGGTATGGAGCACCGATTGCATCAGCCATTCAAGCAATGCGGTCAGCGTGGCACCGCTCATCGCCGCCGCGTTATCTGGCATAACCCATTGACAGCCCCCGCATGAACCCCCCTCACAAACTCAACGAACGCACCCTCGCCGACGCCTGGGCCGAATTGCAGGCGTATTCCGAGCAGGGCAACCCGCTGCAGGCCGACGCTTACCGCGTGGCCTTTGCCGACCCCGAATTCTTGTTGCGGCGCGAAACGCGCGGTCTGCGCATCCAGCTCGAGATGCTCAAGCCCGAAATAGAGCAGCACGCGCAGGGCATTGAAAACACCGTCGTGGTGTTTGGCAGCGCACGCTTTCCAGCCCCCGAGACGGCGCAAGAGAGCCTGGCACTGGCACGAAAGACCGGTGACGCGGCTGCGCTGGCGCTGGCCGAGCAGCATCTGCGCAATTCGCGCTATTACGACCAGGCCCGGCGGTTTGCGCGCCTGGTGGCGGCTTACAGCAAATCGCGCCCGCTCAGGGAGCAGCTCTTTATCTGCACTGGCGGCGGACCCGGCATCATGGAAGCGGCCAACCGCGGCGCCCACGAAATCGGCATGCCCAACGTGGGGCTGAACATTGCACTGCCTCATGAGCAGTCTTCAAATCCCTACGTCTCGCCTTCACTGAGCTTCAAGTTTCACTATTTTGCAATGCGCAAAATGCATTTCATGATGCGTGCCAAGGCGCTGGTGGCTTTTCCCGGCGGCTTCGGCACGCTCGACGAGCTGTTTGAAGCCCTGGCGCTGGTGCAGACACGCAAGGCCAGGCCGGTGCCCATCCTTCTGTTTGGCTCGGACTACTGGAAGCGGCTGATTGATTTTGACCTGCTGATTGAAGAGGGCGTCATCGCGCCGGAAGACCTGAAACTCTTCATCTATGTGAACGAGCCACAGGACGCCTGGGACGCCATCAAGACGTTTTACGAACTGTAGCGTCGGCGACAGCTGGCGTCCCCGTGGCCGGCGCGCCGGCCACGCAGGGGGGTCGGATCAATGATCGTCCGGGTCCTTGTCCAGCGGGATGAGCCGGGCGGATTCCAGCTCGGGCAGCGCCTCCACATTGCGCAGGGCCTTGCCCATGACCCGGCTGCGCTGCTCGGCGCTGCTCAGGGTGTTGAGCACGGTTTCGGTCTGCGACTTCACCTTGGCCAGCACGTCGCCGAACTTGCCGAACTCGGTCTTCACCGCGCCCAGCACCTGCCATACCTCGCTGGAGCGCTTCTCCAGCGCCAGCGTGCGAAAACCCATCTGCAGCGAGCTCAGCATCGCCAGCAAGGTGGTCGGACCGGCCAGTGTCACGCGATGTTCGCGCTGCAGCAGGTCCATCAGGCCGGGACGCCGCAGCACCTCCGCGTACAGGCCCTCGGAAGGCAAAAACAAAATCGCGAAATCCGTGGTGTAGGGTGGCTCGACGTATTTCTCGGCGATCGACTTGGCCTCGAGCCGGATGCGCTGCTCCAGCGCCTTGCCGGCGGCCTCGGCGCCCTGGACGTCGGCGCGCTGCTGCGCGTCGAGCAGCCGCTCGTAGTCCTCGTTGGGAAACTTGGCATCGATCGGCAGCCACAGCGGCGTGCCGTCCTCAGCGCGGCCTGGCAGCTTGATGGCAAAGTCGACCGGGTTCTTGCTGCCCGGGCGCGTCGCCACCTGCGCCGCATACTGGTCGGGCACAAACACCTGCTCCAGCAGCGAGGCCAGTTGCGCCTCGCCAAAGATGCCGCGCGTCTTGACGTTGGTCAGCAGGTGTTTGAGGTCGCCCACGCCCTGCGCCAGCGTCTGCATCTCGCCCAGCCCCTTGTGCACCTGCTCCAGCCGGTCGGCCACCTGCTTGAAGCTCTGCCCGAGCCGCGCCTCCAGCGTGGTCTGCAGCTTTTCATCCACCGTCTGGCGCATCTCGTCGAGCTTGGCGGCATTGGACACCTGCAGCTGGGCCAGTTGCGCCTCCAGCGTGGCGCGCACCTCGCCCAGGCGGCGCGCGTTGGATTCGCTCAAACCCGAAAGCTGGGTGCTCAACGTGTCGGACAGTGTTTTTTGCAGCAGCGCCAGTTGCTGACCGAAGGCATCGATCTGGGTGTTCTGCGTGCGCACCGCCTCGGCACTTTGCTGCACCAGCGTCTGCTGGAAGGTGCCGAAGGTTTGCGTCAGCTCCTGGCGGCCCCCGCGCGAGGACTCGCTGATCTCGCGGCGCAGCTCGCGTTCGAGCCGCTCGTTCGCCGCCCCCAGCGTGGCGAGCAGCTCGGCCCGGCCTGTGTCGGGCGGCTTTCTCACCAGCAGCCAGACCAGCAACAGCAGGTTGACCAGGGCCAGCAGCACGGGCAGCCAAAATTCCGGATGCGTCATGAATGCTGCTTATTTGATAGCTAACACCGCTGGATTCAACGGGGTGAGCGGCTTGTTTTGTGTCAGATAGCCGATCAGGTTGTCGGCCGCCAGGGTCGCCATCGCCAGGCGTGTGGGCACCGTGGCGCTGGCGATGTGCGGCGTCAGCACCACGTTGGGCACGGTCAGCAAATCCGGGTGCACGCGCGGCTCACCCTCGAACACGTCGAGCCCGGCCGCGGCAATGCGCCGCTCGCGCAGGGCCAGCGCCAGCGCCGCGTCGTCCACGATGCCGCCGCGCGCGATATTGGTCAGCGTGGCGGTGGGCTTCATCAGGGCCAGCTCGGCCGCGCCGATGGCGTGATGGGACGCAGGCGAATACGGCAGCACCAGCACCAGGTGGTCAGCGGTTTTGAGCAGTTCTTCCTTGCTCACATAGCGGGCCTTGCATTCGAGTTCCAGTGCGGGCTCCAACCGGGAGCGGTTGTGGTAGATCACCTTCATGCCAAAGCCGTGCGCACCGCGTCTGGCGATGCCCTGCCCGATGCGGCCCATACCCAGGATGCCCAGCGTGGCGCCATGCACCTCGGCACCGGCAAACATGTCGTAGCGCCAGGTGTTCCATTTGCCGGCGCGCAGGAAGTGCTCGCTCTCGGTCATGCGCCGCGCGGCGGCCATCAGCAGGGCAAAACCGAAATCGGCGGTGGTCTCGGTCAGCACGTCGGGCGCGTTGGTGGCCAGCACGCCGCGCGCGGTCATCGCATCGACGTCGAAATTGTTGTAGCCCACCGCCATGTTGGCGCAGATTTTCAAGTCCGGGCAGACGGCCAGCACCTCGGCGTCGATGCGGTCGCCGCCAGTGGTCAGGGCGCCCACCTTGTCACGCAGCTTCCCGGCCAACTGCGCTTTGGACCAGGACTCGTCGGCCTGGTTGGCCTCGACGTCGAAGTGCTGCTGCAGACGCGCGATGGTCTCGGGAAAGACAGCGCGGGCGACAAGGATTTTTGGCTTGCTCATAAGGTTTGAATAGTTAACGGAACCAGATAAAAGTCATGACGATGAACAGGGGAATCAGCACCGCGCCCGCCCACGCCATGTAGCCAAAGAAGCTGGGCATGCGCACGCCGCGCTGCTCGGCAATCGCCTTCACCATCATATTCGGCGCGTTGCCAATGTAGCTGTTGGCACCCATAAAGACCGAGCCTGCTGAGATGGCGGCGAGCGTGGCGGCCATGTGGGTCATCAACAGGTGCGCGTCGCCGCCGGCCGTGTTGAAGAACACCAGGTAGGTGGGCGCATTGTCCAGAAACGAACTCAGCACGCCCGAGGCCCAGAAATACATGGCAGGGTCGGGCTGCCCATCGGGCCGCGTGACGGCGGAGACGACGGCGCCGAACGCGCCGCTGGTGCCGGCGCGCAGCATGGCGATCACCGGAATGATGGTCAAAAAGATGCCCGCGAACAGCTTGGCCACCTCGGTCATCGGGCCCCACGAGAACTGGTTGTCGGCGTGCACGCTGGCTGGCGTGACTCTCAAGGAGACGAGCGTCACCACGATCAGGCCCGCGTCGCGCAGCAGTCCAGGCAGCTCGAGCGGCGTGCCATACACGTCAAACCCGATGCCCGGCTTCCACAAGCCGCTCATCAACACCAGCGCGACCACCACACCAAGCAACCAGAAATTGATGGTGCCATCGAAACCAAGTCGGCGGGTGTCGGGCGTGGGGTCGACCGGCAGCACACCTTCGCGCTGGTAGTGCCAGCGATCGAGCACGAAAAAAATGACCAGCAGCGCGCCCACCAGGAACAGCGTTTCCGCAAAGATGTGGCGCACCGTCCAGAAGAAATCCACACCCTTCAAAAACCCGAGAAACAGGGGCGGATCGCCCAGCGGCGTGAGCGAGCCGCCCGCGTTGGACACAATAAAAATGAAGAACACCACGATATGCGCGGTGCGGACACGGTTGTCATTGGCGCGGATCAGTGGGCGGATCATCAGCATGGAGGCGCCCGTAGTGCCCATGACGCTGGCCAGCACCGCGCCGATGGCCAATATCGCCGTGTTCAGCCCCGGGCTGCCATGCAGGTTGCCGCGAATGAAGATGCCGCCTGCGACGGTGAACAGCGCAGTCAGCAAAATGATGAACGGAATGTATTCGGCCATCAGCGCATGGACCATGCTGCCCCCGGCGGCGTCGGCGCCATAAATTACCGCAAACGGCAGCAGGAACGCGAGCGACCAGGCGGCGGCGACCTTGCCGAAGTGGTGATGCCAGAACACCGGTGTCAGCAGTGGGCACAGCGCAATCGACAGCAGGATGCCCGCGAACGGAATGCCCCAGGCGGCGGACAGCTGACTGCCATCGAGCATCACGAATCAGTCAACCGACTTGATGTCAAACACCTGGCGCAGGTAGGCCAGGTACTTCACGTCATCGCACATGTTCTTGGACGGTGTGTCCGACAGCTTGGCCACCGGCTGGCCGTTGCAGCGCACCATCTTGATCACGATCTGCAGCGGCTCGTAGCCCAGGTCATTGGTCAGGTTGGTGCCGATGCCGAAGGCCAGCTGGCAGCGCCCGCGGAACTGCTGGTACAGCTCGATGGTGCGCGGCACGGTCAGGCTGTCGCTGAAGATCAGCGTCTTGGTGAGCGGATCGACGCGGTTCTTTTTGTAGTGCTCGATCAGGCGTTCGCCCCAGGCGAATGGGTCGCCGCTGTCGTGTCGCGCGCCGTCGAACAGCTTGCAGAAATACATGTCGAAGTCGCGCAGGAAGGCGTCGAAGCCGTACACGTCGCTGAGCGCAATACCCAGGTCGCCGCGGTATTCCATGGCCCAGCGCTCCAGGCCGAACACCTGGCTGTCGCGCAGACGCGGGCCCAGCGCCTGGCAGGCCTGCAGGTATTCGTGCGCCACGGTGCCCAGTGGCGTCATGCCCAGCTTCATGGCATACAGCACGTTGCTGGTGCCCGCGAGCTGGCCCGCGTTGCCGGTGCCCAGCCGGCTCTTCAAGGTGCGCAGCACCTCTTCGTGCCAGGTGTTGCAAAAGCGCCGGCGCGTGCCGTAGTCGGCAATCTTGAGCTCGCTCAGGCCAGGCCCCTGCAGCAGGTCCATCTTGGCGTCGAGACGCCGGCGACCTTCCGGAAAGTCCGGCGTTTTCTGCGTGTTGCGGAAATACACCTCGTTGACGATGGCCAGCACCGGGATCTCGAACAGGATGGTGTGCAGCCACGGCCCCAGGATGGTGATGTCGATATCGCCCGACGGCAGCGCGGTGACGGTGATGTATTTCTCGTTGAGCCGGAACAGCCCGAGAAAATCCACGAAGTCGCTCTTGATGAAGCGCATGGAGCGCAGGTAGGCCAGCTCGGCATCCTGGAAGTGCAACTGGCACAGGCCCCGAATCTCCTCTCGGATCTCGCTCACATAGGGCGCCAGCGCCATGCCGGCATTACGGCACTTGAAGCGGTACTCCACCTGCGCACCCGGAAACTGATGCAGCACCACCTGCATCATGGTGAACTTGTACAGGTCGGTATCGAGAAGGCTGGTGATGATCATGAAGGGCTGTGCGGCGCGCCATCTACCGGCGATGTTTCACAGTGTAGAGGATTCCCGCCGCACGGCTGTAGGCACCGGCCTACGGCGATAGACCGGCCCATCCTACCGACCCGGCGCCCGCTCTCCCCTACAGTTGAAGAACGCCAATGCAGCGCGCCTCAGGCCGCAAATTCCATGGCGTTTCATCAACCCATTCAAAGGAGAAAAGCATGAACAACGATCGCATTGAAGGTAACTGGAAACAACTCAAGGGCAAGGTCAAGGAACAGTGGGGCAAGCTCACCGACAGCGACCTGGACGTCATCGCCGGCAAGCGTGATCAGCTGGTGGGGCGCATCCAGGAACGCATGGGCATCACCAAGGACGTGGCTGAACAGCAGATCAAGGACTGGGAAAAGCGCAACCCCACCTACGTGTTCGAAAAGTCCGAGTAAGCCGGACCTTCCGTGACCCGCGCTGGCGGCGCGGCAGCTAGCGTTCGCGCAGTTGCCCCGCCGCCAGTGTCAATGTGCGGTCCGCATGCGCGGCCAGGATGTGGTTCTGCTCGGCCACCAGCAAGGTAACGCCTTCGCGCTTGAGTCGCAGCACCGGTCGGATTCGCGTCGCCCGGCACTTCCGCGGGCGCAATCGCGACTACTTCTTCTGGGGGTTGATCCCCGGGGCCAGCGAACGAATACTTAATTGAGTCGCATGCTTGGCGTGATTTGCCTGGGATCCGTAACGAGCTCTATCAGCGCCAGGCCATCATGAGCATTCGCGCGGCTGAACGCGGCTGCGAAGTCCTCGGTTTCTGACACTCGTTCTGCGTGAGCGCCGAATGCCTTGGCGAGCGCGACATAATCGGGACCCTTCAATTGAGTTCCACTGATGCGTTTCGGGTAATGCTTTTCCTGGTGCATCCGGATGGTTCCGTACATCCCGTTGTTCACCACGAGTACGATTAGACGTGCACCATACTGTGAAGCAGTCGCCAGCTCTTGCGGGTACATCAGAAAGCATCCGTCTCCAGCGACACAGACCACCTTCCGTTCAGGATTGCGTAGCGCCGCCGCGATCGCAGCGGGCAAACCATATCCCATTGCACCGCATGTCGGCGCAAGCTCGGTGCGTGGCTGCCGGTACTCAAAGAACCGATGTAACCAGACCGAGTAGTTACCCGCGCCGTTGGTGACTATTGCGTCAGAAGGCAGCACCATACGCGCATGGCGCATAGCGCTTGCAAGGTCGACGCCGGTGGCCTGCGCATCCGGCGCCGGTAGGGCGCTGAAAATCAGGTATGCCTCACGCGCAGATGCGGTCCACCCGTCCCACTCCCTGTTCTCAGGAGGCGATAGGGCAGCCAAGGATAAGGCGGAAGCGGCAACGTCGGCCTCGAATCCGAGTTCCGGCCGGTACACGCGACCAATCTCATGCGCCTCCGGGTGAAAGTGGATCAGCGCCTGATCTGGGTTTGGCGCTTTCAGCAGCGAATATCCGTCGGTGGCCACATCCGTGATTCGGGTGCCAACCGCCAACACAACGTCTGCGTTCTTGAGCCTGTCGCTGAGAGCAACGTTCATCCCGAGGCTGAGGTGACCGGCATATTGCGGCAGTCGGTTGTCGAAGATGTCCTGGCGCCGGAATGTGCAGGCTACCGGTATGTTCCAGCGCGCGGCGAAATTGGCAATATCCTTGGTGGCATCGTCGCTCCAGCCGCTGCCGCCCACCATGAGGAGCGGACGACTGGCTGCAGCCAGCATCGCCCGTACTTTCGCCATGGATTTGGCAGAGGGCTCCGCACTCTCCAGTCGGGTAGACCGATAGGCGGGAGTTGAGCTAGGCGTGACGAGCACGTCTTCAGGCAATGCAACCACGACGGGGCCGGGCCTCCCCGAGACCGCGGTGTGAAATGCTCGTGCGATGATTTCAGCCATCCGCGAAGCATCGGTCACCTCGACCACCCATTTGGCAAGCTTGCCGAACATCGACACGTAATCGACTTCCTGAAAGACGTCCCGGCCCGCCTGGTCGGTGGCAATCTGGCCAACGAACAGAATCATCGGCGTGGAATCTTGCTGCGCGGTGTGTACGCCAACGCTCGCCTGAGTAGCGCCCGGGCCGCGCGTCACCATACAGATGCCAGGTCGCCCCGTCAGCTTGCCGTCTGCTTCCGCCATGTTTGCCGCGCCACCTTCATGCTTGGCAACGACGAGCTGAATCTGATCGGAGACATCGTAAAGGGCATCCAGGACTTCAAGGTAGCTCTCGCCGGGTACGCAGAACACGCGATCGACGCCGTGCAGTCGCAATGAATCGACCAGTACGCGGCCGGCCGTGGGAGGAGATAGTGTCTTGGTTGGATTCATGATAGTTGGCCCAGGCGAACATTGCCAAGGCGGTCGAAGGGGTCAAAATAGCGGTGAAGAGCTGCTGAAAGATCGAGCTTGGCGAGCTCTGTGTGTCCGCGGTACCAGCGGTAGTTGTAGGGACCGATTCCATGTTCTGCACTGAAGCTGCCGTGAAATTCGTCGACTGTCAGTGCATAGATCGCATCGCGCAATGCTTGAACCTTTTCTGCCGAGGTGTCTCCCGGCACGATCAAATTAAGATGGACTCCGCCGTCGCCCAGATGCCCGAAGTCGTAGACCGTCGCGCCTTCGGCCAATTCGCGGACCACTTCGATGGATCTGTCGCGGAAATCACCGAACCGGGACCGGGGCACGGCAACATCAAATGCGACCATGCGACCGAGGTGTTGGACCGCTTCGCTGATGCTGTGACGTATCTGCCAAAGTTGTTCGGGCTTCCCTACCGCGGCGTCCTTGACCAGGCCGTCAGTCAATCGGTGCTCGAGCCACCTCATCAACTGAGCATCGAGGTCAAAGCCATAGCTGCTCGGAATCGTTGTGGTCAATTCGAGCAGCACGGCATAAATTGGCACTTCCGGGAATGGCGACTGCACGCCATGATCGAGGACGGCACACAATGCGTTTCTGGAGATACCTTCGAATGCGCTGACAAATTCTCCCAACTCGGATTCCAACGATCCAAGAAGGCTGATCGCATCGGAGGCTGAGTCAGTCGCGATCAATGCTGTCGCCGTCTGGCGCGGAAGCTGATGGAGCTTCAGTGTGGCATCCGTAATGATTCCGAAGGCGCCAAATGTTCCACAAAGCAGTTGCGCCCAGCTCAGACCTGTGTTGTTCTTTCTCAGCGCCCGCTGCCCCCCGACGATCTCCGCAGGCTTGCGCGCAAGCACTGCCCCAAGGTCGAGCAGGTTTTCCCGCACACCGCCATAGCGAATCAGTCGAGCTCCTCCCGTATTGGTAGCGACCATCCCGCCAATGGTCGGATCTGCGCCAAGATCGATCGGAAAGGTCAAACCATGTTTGGCTGCTGCTTGATTGAGGTCGGACAGTCGATATCCGGCAGATACTGTAGCCGTCCGGTTGGTGACGTCGATCTCAAGGGCTTGTTTCATCCTCTGAGTGGAAATCACCCACTGTGTTCCCTCTGGGGAAGGGGTTGCCCCGGCTACCAGACCCGTGCCGGCCCCCTGCACGACAAAGGGCGTGCCGGCAGCCAAGAGATGTTCCACCACCCAGCAAAGCTCGTCACTAGAGGTAGGCCTGACAACTGCGCATGCACGTCCTTGCCCGTGCCGCGCCGAAGATTCGTAACGGGCTTTTCCTTCGGCATCCCAGACAACACCCAACTCACCAAGACGTGCGGTGAAAAGCTTCACGAGCGGCATCGATTCGCTCGCGAAAGCCTTCGGTCCCATACCAATTTCTTGAAATGTCACTTCTAATCCTTTGAAAGAGGGTGCACACTGTCCCACTGCATAATGGCAACGCCGACTTGTTTCAATTGCTGTGGACCTCCAGAAACTCGAGATCTTTGTGTGCATCAGCCAACTCGGTAACCTGAGCAAGGCTGCTATGGCGCTCGACACGCTCCCGTCGATCGTCAGCCGCCAGCTCGCGGCTCTGGAAAGTACCTGCAACGGCAAGCTGTTTCATCGCACGGGCCGGGGAATGACATTGACGGATCTGGGCAAGCGCCTGTTGCCGCGGGCACAAGCAACACTGGCTGAATACCAGGGGCTCCGGGAGGAAATCAAGGCGCAGCATGGAGTCATTGCCGGAGACGTTCGCATTGGCTTGGTTCCATCGCTGGCTCAAGCCGTTTCCGCGAAACTTTTTCGAACGGCGCTGCAACAATATCCCGGCGTCAAATTGATCATTATGGAAGGCGTCAGCGCACAGTTGGACACTTGGCGAACGAATGACGAGGTAGACATAACGATTTTGTTCAGGGCGGGAAAGTCGGAGCTTCACAATGAGGACAATCTTGGCAGTGTCGATACTTACTTGGTGGGGGCCCGCGGGGACCCTTTGACCTCCGGCGCGGCCGTTCGATTCAGTGAGCTGTCGGGGCTTCCGCTCGTTTTGGCTTCGGCGCCCAACAGCCTGCGTGCAGATGTGGAGAAAGAGGCCCGGCACCTGGGCGTCACGCTAACCATCGTCCTTGAAACCAATTCGCTCGCAGTTCAAACCGAGCTCGCAGCTCGGGGCGGGACCTACACCATCATGGCCGGGCACGCCGCGCGCCAGCGCCTCGGCGCTGGCCTCCAGGCAGCCCGTATCGTCGATCCCTCGATCAGCCGAACGATCGCGCTAGGCATCGCGTCGCACCGCCCAGCTACCGACGCGATCCGCCACATCGCGCGGCACGCGAGAATGCACATCATGGAAGCATTCAAGATTATCGGGCTGCCCGCCGACGCCGCGCCCGAAAGCTAATCGAGCGAAATGTTGGCCGAACGAATGACGGCGCCCCAGCGCGCAACCTCCTTCTGGATGTATTCGTTGGCCGCGGCCGGAGTTCCTGTCATGGTCTCAGCGCCGAGATCGGCCAGGCGGCTCGTGAACGCCGCGTCGTTCACGACCGAATTCAGCGCCGCGTTGTACTCCCGGATCAGCGACTGCGGCGTTTTCGCAGGAGCAAGCAACGCGAACCAGCCCTGGACCTCATAGCCAGGAAGCGTTTCGGCAACTGTCGGGACTTCCGGAAGCAGGGGCGAACGCTTGGCGCTGGTGATCGCCAAGGCGCGCAGTTCACCGGAGCGAACGTGAGGAACCATGAGGGCCACGTTGTCGAACATGATGGACGTGCGACCTGCAATGAGGTCCGGGAAGGCCGCTGAACTTCCTTTGTACGGAATCTGCGTCATGTCCACGTTCGCCATCTTCTTGAAGAGCTCAGCCGATAGGTGTTGCCCAGTGCCTTGGCCGGCGGTCGCGTACTGGAAATGACCTGGTTTCGATTTCAGCAGCGCAATGAGCTCTGAAACTGACTTCACGGGAAGCTGTGGATTGACCACCAAGACGTACGGTGTCCTGGCTACCATCCCGATCGCCGTAAAATCTTTCTCGGTGTCGAACGGGAGCTTCTTATAGAGGCTTGCGTTTGTGGCATGGCTACTCGGAACAAAAAGCAGGTTTGTACCGTCAGGCGCAGTATTAGCGACCGTTTGCGCCGCGATGTTTCCGCTGGCACCTGACCGGTTTTCAACGATCATGGAACGCCCCAGTTTCTGCCCGAGGTTGTTCGCGACCAGACGCGCAATGACGTCAGTGGTGCCGCCGGGCGGAAAGCCGACTGTGATCCGAATCGGCTGATCCGTCGCGTAGGCAGGACATGCTGCTACGGCAGCGGCTGTAATGAGCAATTGTCTGCGGGTGGGGTGAAACATCGTGCTTTTCATTTATGGTTTTCGTCTGAAGAGTTATTGCCGCGCCGTTTCTGGGGAGTCGTTCAGTCGTGCAAGGCCGAAACACCCGCCGCGACCTCCTGGCTCGTTGCTGCCGCAGCTTTCAGGCTAGCTTCTGCCGCCTGCGGATTTTCCAGACGGCCATAGTGGTCGCCCATGGTCGACGTGCGGATCATGTGGCGAATCTCCTTGGGGTCATAGTCGCCAACCGCCAGATGCGTGAGGCAACGGTTGTCCCAAAGGACGAGGTCGCGAACTTCCCACCGATGGCGGTACACAAAACGTGGTTGCACCGAGTGCTCACATAGAAACTTGATGATCGGCTTGCTCTCAAGATCACTCATGCCGACGAAGGTCCTGACCCTGTCGTTGACATAGAGCGCGGGCTTGCCCGATTCCGGGTGAATGCGTACTGCCGGATGTACAACCGGAGGATTCAAGCGCTTGAACGCCTCGAGGATTGCGGGATCCCGTCGGGCCGAGATGAGGCTCACGTCGTTCACGGCTTCCAGATCATCCAGGAATTCACGCATTTTTGGAGATAGGGCCTCGTAGGCCGCATACATGTTGGCAAACATCGTGTCGCCCCCCACCGAGGGCTTCTCAATGCAGTACACCATCGTCGCCTTTGCAGGACGCACCGTGTATGAGAGGTCGGTGTGCCAGTTCTGACCGTTGTATGCACCTGCAGGCAACTTGCCGTTGACCGGCTTGTTGGATAACAGCATCACGTGGTCATGCTCAGGGTGGCGATTGAATGGCTGGCTGTCGTAGTTGTCAAGCTCGCCGAAATGCGTTGTGAATGCAGTCAGCGTTGCTGGATCGAGTTGCTGGCCAGGAAACACGAGCACAAGGTGTTTCGTCCAGGCCGCCTTGATTTGCTGTACTTCGTCGGAGGTAAGCATCTTGGAGAGGTCTACGCCGGTGACTCTTGCGCCCAGTGCAAAGCCGACGGGTTGAACTTGAATAGTAGGCATCTGAAAGGTAGTGGTGTTGGGTCCGGTCAGTGTATTGACCCAGGTCAAGATGGGCGACTACCTGGAAGCGAATCCAGAATTGCTGATTTGCGAAAGCGGCTTACCGTAGTTTTGACCGGCTGTGTTTGACGTCTCTAAGCCGAATGGCACTTACTTTGGTCCAATCGCGTTGAAGTCACGTGTGTAAGCGCTTGAATTTGAAGGCAAAAGGAGGTGCTGACCCGGGGATTGATAGGATGGTTGTTACTACTACGCACCCAAACCATCTATCCGAAGGCTAGGAGTGTGGGCGGCAGAAGGGTAGACCTCGATATCGCTTGAGCCACCCGCACTCCTAGCGTTCGCGCAGTTGCCCCGCCGCCAGTGTCAATGTGCGGTCCGCATGCGCGGCCAGGATGTGGTTCTGCTCGGCCACCAGCAAGGTAACGCCTTCGCGCTTGAGCCGCAGCAGTGCGTCGCGGATGGCCTCCACCAGCAACGGGGCAATGCCCTCGCAGGGCTCATCGAGCAGCAATAGCGTCGGGCCGGTCATCAGGGTGCGGGCAATCGCCAGCATCTGCTGCTCGCCGCCGCTCATGCGCCCGCTCGGGCGATCCAGCATGTCGGCCAGCGCCGGAAACAATTGCAGCGCCTGCGCCTCGCGCGCCGGCACATCGCCGCGCGCCGCCAGCCGCAGGTTTTCGTGCACTGTAAGACCCGTGAACAGGCGCCGGTCTTCGGCCACGTAGCCCAGCCCCGCCAGCGCGCGCCGGTGCGGCTCCCAGCGCTCGATGCTCTTGTTTTGATAGCTGATGGCGCCCGTGGCACGCGGGCTCAGGCCCATTATGGCTTGCAGCAAGGTAGATTTTCCGGCGCCGTTCAGGCCTTGCAGCACGACCAGCTCGCCGACATCGACCTGCAGCGACACATCGAACAGCGCCTGCGCGGCGCCGTACCAGACATTGAGATGGCGCACCTCAAGCATGGACTGACTCCTGCCGGGCATGGAGGTTCATGGCATCTCCGCGTCAAAAGAATGGCCCAGGTAGCGGCTGCGCACCTCGGGGTGGCGCGCGATCTCATCGGGCGTGCCCTGCGCCGCGAGTTGGCCCTCGATCAGCACCAGCACGCGATCGGCCACGCCGAACACGGCGTCCATGTTGTGCTCGGTGTAGAGCACGGCGACACCCTCAACCGCGAGCGACTTGACCAGTTGCATCAGTTCCAGCCGCTCGGTCTCGGCCAGGCCGGCGGCCGGCTCATCGAGTAGCAGCAGTCGTGGCCGTGCGATCGATGGCGCCTGTCCCCGCGGATCGGCCGGCGCGCCCTCACCCAGCCCCGCTAGGGCGATGCCCAGCTCCAGCCGCTTCTTGGCGCCATACGGCAGACCCAGCACGTCGGCATGCGCCAGCTGCTGCAGGCCGACCCGCGCCAGCAATTGGGTGGCGGCCTCCACCGACACCCGGTCAAGCACATTCCAGGCCGGCAGTCCGTGCCCGGTGCTCATGAGCAGCTGCAGATTTTGTAGCACCGTGAGCGCTTCGAAGGTCTGCGCCACCTGGAACGTGCGCGCCACGCCACGCTGCAGGCGCCGCGCGGGCGCCAGGGCGTCGATACGCTGGCCGGCCCACAGGATCTCGCCGCCGCTCGGTCGGTGCTGCCCGGCGATGCAGGCAAAGCAGGTCGATTTGCCGGCGCCGTTGGGGCCGATCAGCGCCACGCACTCGCCGGCGCGCACCTCGAAGCTGACGCCATCGACCGCCTTGACGCCGCCGAAGTATTTGACGAGATGGCGCACCTGCAGCATCAGTCCCTCCGGCCCGGCGCCGGGGCACGCGCACGCGCGGGGCGCTTCAATTTTGAGAGCAGCCCGAGCAGACCCGACGGGGACAAGACCATGATCAGCATCACAAACACGCCGAGCGCACCGCGCCAATAGTCAAACCCCTGGCCGAGTTCGGCGCCGGCCCAGGTCAGCACTAGGCTGCCCACGGCCGCGCCCCATAACTGGTGCACGCCGCCCAGCAGCACGACCAGCAGCGCGTCGAGCGAGGTCGAGACGCTGGCGCTCGACGGAAACACCGCTCCCTTGTGCGCCGCAAACAGGCCCCCCGCCAGGCCGGCCAGCACCGCGCGCTCGACAAAGATGCGGTACTTGATCCACGCCACTCGCAGGCCCGAGGCCGCGGCGCGCTGCGGCGCATCGCGCACGGCCTGCAATGCGGCACCGAAGGTCGATCGGCCCAAGCGCCGCAGAGCCCCCACGCTGAGCAGTGCCAGCAGCACCAGCAGCGCGTAAAACAGCCCGCGCGTGTCGTCCGTGACCAGGTTCAGCCCGATGATGCCGTTGTCGCCGCCGGTCAAACCCACCCATTGCGTGGCCGTGGCCCACACCACCTGCGCCAGCGCGAGCGACAGCATGGCCAAGTACACGCCGCCGCTGCGCACCACGGCGGCGCCAAACACGGCCGCCACGACGAGGGCCGCAGCGCAGCCTGTGGCCAGCGCCAACGGCAGCGTTGCACCCCACGTTGTGTAGGCCAGCGCCGCGCCATAGGCACCCAGCGAAAAAAATGCGGCATGGCCAAAACTCACGAGCCCGCCCAGGGCCATCATGGCCTGCAGGCTGACACCGAAAATCAGCAGGATCAAACCATCCGCCGCGAGCGAGCGCCAGTAGTCGCCGGCCTGCCAGGCTACCGCGCAAAACACCGAGGCCGCTATGAAAACAAGAGCTGTACCCCAAGAACTGGCAGGAGTCAGCACGAGTTTTTGCGAAATTTCCTTGGGGCCCGCATCAAGCGGCTGCCCCATCAACCCCAGCGGGCGCAGCGCCAGCACCACGGCCATGGTGAGGAACACCAGCACCAGCGTGGCCTGCGGAAACAGGCTCAGGCCAAAGGCGTGGATCAGCCCGATCAACAGGGCCGCAAAAAACGCTCCGCTGATGCTGCCCAGGCCACCGGTGACGACGACGACAAAGGTCTCGACGATCACGTTCATGTCCATCTGCAAATTGGCCGGCTCGCGCGGCAGCGCCAGCGCGCCGCCCAGTCCCGCAAGCGCACAGCCCAGCACGACCGCGCCCAACATCAGCGGTTTGGGATTCACGCCGAGCGCCGCCAGCATGCCGCGGTCCTGCGTGGCGGCGCGCAGGCGCTGGCCAAAACGGCTCCAGCGCAAGAGCGCGTGCAGACCCAGCCAGATTAGCGGGCCGAGCGCGATGGTGACGAGTTGGTACACCGGGAAGAACTGACCCAGCAGCTCGACCGAGCCCTTGAGTCCGGGAAAGCGCGGCGCGAACACCTCGTCCGGCCCGAAGCCCCAGCGCATCGCGTCATGCATCGCCAGCGCCAGGCCGAAGGTGGTCACCAGCTGGTACAGCTCGGGCACGCCGTACATGCGCCGCAACACAAAGAATTCGGCCACAGCCCCCGCCAGCCCTGCACAGGCGGCTCCCAAAAGCATAGCCAGCGCATACAGCGCGGCGCTCTCGCCCCAGGCCGGATACCAGTCGGTGACCCAGTGCGCCGCCAGCAGCGCGCCCAACATGAAGAAGCTGCCGTGGGCGAAATTGATGATGCGCGTGACGCCAAAGATCAGCGTCAGCCCGGCAGCCATCAGGAACAGCGTGGTGGCGTAGCTCAGGCCATTGAGGAACTGGATGGCAACAAAAATCACGGACGGTCACGCCAAATGCGGCCCCGTGTCCATGGCTCGTCGGCATCCCGGTGGCCCCCAGCACTTGGCGCCACCTGCGCCCCATGAAACCGGCGCCGCCAGATGCCGGAAACACCGCGGAACCGGCTCCGCCGGGCCGCCGGTGTTGCCCCCTGCAAGGGGGGTGGCGCAGCGACACGCAGTGCGCGCAGCCTGGGGGTGAGTGTCATTTCACCCAGGTCGTGAATTCGGCGGCCGGCACGCGCGGCGTGCGGTAGCTGTTGACCGGCGCCGTCTCGTCGGCGTAGCCGAGCGACATGCCGCACACCAGCATCTCGCCCTCGCCCGCGCCAATGTGCGGCAGGATGATCTTGGCAAAGCCGTTCCAGGCCGCCTGCGGGCAGGTGTGCAGGCCGTGGCCGCGCGCCGCGACCATGAGGTTTTGCAGGAAGGCGCCGTAGTCCAGCAGGCTGCCGCGGCCCATCACGCGCTCCATCGTGAACATCAGGCCCACGGGCGCATCGAAGAAGCGGAAGTTGCGCTGGTGCTGCGCGTGCATCTTGTCCTTCTCCCCTCTGGCGATGCCCAGCAAACCATACAGGCCCCAGCCGTTCTCGCGGCGCCGGTCGATGTAGGGACTGACCCATTTCTCGGGGTAGTAATCGTATTCCTCGCGGTACTCGGCGCCCAGCGCGGGATTCGCGCGGATGGCGTCGTGCGCGGCGCAGACCTTGTCGACCAGCGCGTCGCGGCTCGCGCCCTGCAGCACGTACACGCGCCAGGGCTGGGTGTTGGTGCCCGAGGGCGCGCGCGCCGCCACCTGCAGCAGGTGCGCGAGGGTCTCGCGCGGCACGGCTTGTTGCGTGAAGGCGCGTATCGACATGCGGCTGTCGATGGCCTCGTCCACAAACCCCGCCGGCGTGGCCGTGCGGCCCGTCTCGTTTATGACGCTCAAATGAGTTTCTCCAGAACGGCTTTCAATGGACCGGGCAGCGGCACCGGCCGGCGCGTGTGCCGATCGACGTACACGTGGATGAAGTATCCCTTGGCCGCGGTTGTCGCCTCATCGTCCGCAAACAGGCCGATCTCGTAGCGCACGCTGGACCGGCCCAGCTGCGCCACGCGCAGGCCGGCGCGCACCGTTTGTGGGAAGGCGATCGGCGAGAAGTAGTTGCAGTGGGTTTGCACCACCAGGCCGATGGTGCCGCCATGCTGGATGTCGAGCACGCCCTGCTCGATCAGGTAGTTGTTCACCACCGTGTCGAACCAGCTGTAGTACACGACGTTGTTGACATGCCCGTACACATCGTTGTCCATCCAGCGCGTGCCGAGGGTGCGAAACACCTTGTAGGCCTCAAGCGGTTCGGGGTCGGTCTCTCGGTCGAGGTTCATGGCCGGGTATTTTGCCAGCGTTGCCAGCGGGCACCGATGGTGTCCGGCCGATAAAACGGCGGGCCCCAGCCGGCTTTTAGCCGGTTTCTAGAAAATCGCCCCTAATATGCTGCACTGCAACACAAATTACTTGTAATGGCTCGGGATAACCCTATAATTCAATTCATGCTGCGCTGCAACATAAAACCGGATTAGAGCCGGGTTCAGAGCAGATACTGTCCCGTCACTCTTTACCTACCGGAGATCTCCTCATGTTGACCGCTGAACAAGTCCTCGCCGCCCACAAAGCCAATGTTGAAACCCTGTTTGGTCTGACCGCCAAAGCCTTCGAAGGCGTGGAAAAACTGGTCGAGCTGAACGTGACCGCTTCCAAGGCTGCCCTGGCCGAAGCCGCTGACACCACGCAAGCCGCCCTGAACGTGAAGGACGCGCAAGAGCTGCTGGCCCTGCAAGCCGGCCTGCTGCAGCCCCTGGCCGAGAAGACCGCCGCCTACAGCCGTCATCTGTATGACATCGCTCAAGGCACCAGCGCCGAATTCACCAAGGCTTTCGAAGCCCAGGCCGCCGAGACGCAGAAGAAGTTCGCCGGTCTGGTGGACAGCGCTGCCAAGAACGCACCTGCTGGTTCCGAGACCGCCGTCGCCGTGATGAAGAGCGCCGTCGCTGCTGCCACCAACGCTTATGAGTCCGTGCAAAAGGCCGTCAAGCAAGCCACCGACATGGCCGAAGTCAACCTCAACAACGTGGCTGCCACCGCTGCCCACGCCACGAAGTCGGCCACCGCCAGTGTTGCTGCCGGCGCCCGCAAGCGTTAATTCGTACCGATTGTCTCCTCGGGTCTTTTCGAAGCCTTCGGGCTCAGGGATCCGTTAAGGCCTCGTCGCAAGACGGGGCCTTTTTTTCGTGAGCCCCCACGCTTTTCACTTCGTGTAATGCGCTGCCCCCCAAGGGGGCTGAACTTGCTCGGGGCGGCCCTTCGCTGCGTTCGCGCCGGCCTATCTTGCCCCGGCCTCGATCAGTTGCTTCAGCTTCGGCAGCAATTGCCGCATGGCGAGCCGGCCCGCTTCGATGGCGTGGCGCCGCGCCGCGAAGTCCGAGCTTTTCACGCCGTTCAGGGGCGGGCGCACCACCAGGTCGGCGTCGCGCAGCTCGTAGCGGTTGATGCTCTTGCTCATGATGGCAAAGGTCTGCAACAGGATCTGCAGCGTGCCGTCCGTGGCATTGCCTTCGGGCGGACTGGAAATATCGACCGCAATCACCAGCTCGGCGCCCATCTGGCGCGCGTAGTCCACCGGCACGGGCGCCACCAGGCCGCCGTCCACGTAATCATGGCCGGCAATGCGCACAGGCTCGAAGATCGCGGGCACCGCGCTCGAGGCGCGCACCGCCGTGCCCGTGTCGCCGCGCTGGAACAAAACGCCCTGCCCGCTGTTCAGGTCGGTCGCGACGATGCCCAGGCGCAGCGGCATGGCTTCGATCGTCCGCCCCGCCACCTGTTGATTGACGTAGCGCGCCAGACCGTCGCCACGCATCATGCCGCGGCCGAACAGCGGCAGTGTCCAGTCGGTGAAGGCGGCCTCCTCCATCGACAGCGCGGCCTGCTGCAGCTGCGCGCCGCTCTTGCCGCTGGCGTACAGCGCCGCCACCAGGCTGCCGGCCGAGGTACCCACCACCAGATCCGGCTTGATGCCGGCCTGCTCCAGCACCTGGATCACGCCCACGTGGGCAAAGCCGCGCGCGGCGCCGCCGCCCAGCACCAGAGCGATGCGCGGCGGGCGTTTCGGCGCGGGCTGCACTGCGATGGGCGGCTCCAGCGGCGTCGCGGGCACGGGCGCAGGCCGAGTGGCGCAGCCGGCGAGGAAGACGCCGGCGGCCAGGCCTGCCGCGGCGAGCAGCGGCCACGGCCACGGGCGGCCGGCTTTTTTGGAATAAAGAGGTGTATTAAGCTGCATGGGGGCGTCCATCTTAGGGCCACCCGCGGCGCCCCGTCATAATTGACGTTTACGTCAACGTCAATCACCCTTTCTTCAGGAGTTCAGCATGGAAATCAAAGGCAAGGTATTCATCGTCACCGGCGGCGCATCGGGCCTGGGTGAAGGCACGGCGCGCATGCTGGCAAGCCAGGGCGGCACGGTCGTGATTGCCGACATGCAGGTGGAAAAAGGCGGGGCCGTTGCCAGGGAGATCGGCGGCGCCTTCATCAAATGCGACGTCAGCAGCGAGGCCGATGGCCAGGCCGCGGTGGCCAGGGCCACTTCCATGGGCAAGCTGATGGGCCTGGTCAACTGCGCGGGCATCGCGCCGGCCGAGAAAACCGTGGGAAAGAACGGCGCGCATGCCCTGAGCGTGTTCAGCAAGACCGTCATGGTGAACCTGGTCGGCAGCTTCAACATGATCCGCCTGGCGGCCGAGGCCATGTGCAGGAACGAGCCCGAAGCCACCGGCGAGCGCGGCGTGCTGATCTCGACCGCCTCGGTCGCCGCCTACGACGGGCAGATCGGCCAGGCCGCATACAGCGCCTCCAAGGGTGGCATCGTCGGCATGACGCTGCCGATCGCACGTGATCTGGCGCGCAACGGCATCCGCAACATGACGATCGCGCCCGGCCTGTTCGGCACGCCCATGCTGTTCGGCATGCCCCAGGAAGTGCAGGATTCGCTGGCTGCCAGCGTGCCCTTTCCGAGCCGCCTGGGCACGCCCGCGGACTACGCCAAGCTGGCGCGCCATATCTTCGAGAACGACATGCTCAACGGCGAGGTGATCCGGCTCGACGGCGCGGTTCGTCTGGCTCCACGCTAAGGCCCGTCGGCCCGCGGGATGCTCTATTTTTAATAGCTGACAGCACCCACCCATCAAGGGCCTGGAGCCTTTATTGTTTGCAATCATGATGCGCCGCGGTGCCCTTCGATGGAGCGCTCTGGCTGCCGCCGCACTGGCGGCCAGCGCGTATCTCGCGGGCTGCGCGGGCGCACTGGCGACGGGCGACACGGCACCGGCGCAGCCCGAGGCTGCATCGGGTTACGTTGACAAGCCCGGCTGGACCGGCAGCCGCTTTGCGGTCGCCGCGGCCAACCCGCTGGCCGCCCGGGCCGGCTACCAGATCCTCAAGGCCGGCGGCTCCGCCATCGACGCGGCCGTGGCCGTGCAGATGGTGCTGGCGCTGGTCGAGCCGCAGTCCAGCGGCCTGGGCGGCGGTGCGTTTTTGCTGTACTTCGATGGCCGGAAAGTCGAAGCCTTCGACGGACGCGAAACCGCCCCGGCCGCGGCCAGCGAGAAGTTGTTTCTCGGCGCCAACGGAAAACCGCTGCCCTTTTACGACGCCGTCGTCGGTGGTCGCGCGGTCGGCGTGCCGGGTGCCGTGCGCATGCTGGAGCTGGCGCATCGGCAGCACGGCCGGCTGCCGTGGGCCACGCTGTTTGAGCCCGCCATCCGGCTGGCCGAGGACGGCTTTGCGGTCAGCGCGCGGCTGCACAGCCTGCTTGAAAACGACAAGTACCTGAGGAGCGACCCGGTCGCCGCCGCCTACTTCTACAACGCCGACGGCAGCCCGCGCGCCGTGGGCTACACGCTGCGCAACCCCGCGCTGGCACAGGTGCTGAAGAAAATTGCGGCCAGCGGCTCCAAAGGCCTGCTGGAGGGCGAGGTGGCGCAGGCCATCGTCGACAAGGTGCGCCAGCATCCGGCCAATCCGGGACAGCTCACGCTGGCCGATCTGGCCGGCTACCAGGCCAAAAAGCGCGAGCCCATCTGTAGCGACTACACAGTCAGCCCCCGGGATTACCGCATCTGCGGCTTTCCGCCGCCGAGCTCGGGCGCGATCGCGGTGGCACAGATCCTGGGCATCCTGAACCACACCAACGCCGCCACGCTGGCGTTGCAGGACGGCCTGCCGTCGGCGCAGTGGCTGCACCTGTATGCCGAGGCCTCGCGCCTGGCCTTTGCCGACCGCGCGCAGTACGTGGCCGACCCCGATTTCGTGCCGCCGCCGGCGGGCAGCTGGACGAGCCTGCTGGCGCCCGGCTATCTGGCCCGGCGCGCCCGCCTGATCGACCAGCGCCCCGGTGCGCCGGCGATGAAAGCCGTCAGCGCCGGCGTGCCCGGCGCCGTGCAGACAAGCTACGCGCCCATGCCAGCGCAGCCCGAGCACGGCACCTCGCACATCAGCATCGTCGATGCGTACGGCAACGCGCTGGCCATGACGACGACGATCGAGGATGCGTTCGGCGCGCGCCAGATGGTGAGCCCCAACGCGGCGCTCAGCGGCGGTTTCCTGCTCAACAACGAGCTCACCGACTTCAGCTTCGCGCCGACCGACGCGCAGGGCCGCCTGGTCGCGAACCGCGTGCAGCCCGGCAAGCGCCCGCGCTCGTCGATGGCGCCCACCCTGGTGTTCGACAAGGTCACCGGGCAGCTCGTGATGAGCACCGGCAGCTCCGGCGGCGCGCTGATCATTCACGACGTCGCCAAGACGCTGTACGGGGTGCTCGACTGGGGCTTGAGCCCGCAGCAGGCCATCGCCCTGCCCAACTTCGCCACGCTCGGCGGCCCGCTGCTGCTGGAGCAAGGCCGCTTCCCCGCCGCCACCGTCAACGCGCTGCGCGCGCGCGGCCACGAGGTGCAGGAACATGCGCTGACCAGCGGCCTGCAGGCTATTCAAAGCGGTAAGGTGGGTGGCAAGCCCCAACTGCTGGGCGGCGCCGATCCGCGCCGCGAGGGTGTGGTGCTGGGGGAGTGACCGGCGGCCATTCATGCCGCGAAACATAAACCGCGCCCGATCGGCAGGTTCGCGCCACAATGGATTGGTGAACACGCTGGGCGCCACCCCACCGATCGTGATCGGCATCCGAAATGCGGGCGACTCGCATAGCCGGCGCGTGCGCGTTGTGGTGATTCTTGGCAGCCTGGCCTCGATCGTGTTCGGCATCCCCTGGGCCGTTTTTTTTGCCCTTCGCGGTGACTGGCTGGTGGTGATTGCAGACTGTGCGGTGATTCTGGCCGGCGTGATTGCCATTCGAATGGCGCGGCGTCATCGGCTGCGCGGCGCCGCCATTTTGCTGGTGGCCAGTCTGTTCGGCCGGCTTTCCTGGATGGCCCTCTTTTTGGACGTTCCAAGCGCCCAGTTTCCGCGCTCGATACATCATTTTTTGATACCGCTGGCCGTCGCAGCCTATTTGATGCTCAAGCACGAAAACGCCTGGCTGCGCCACGGCCTGGCCTGGGGCTGCCTCGCCGGCGTGGTTTTTTTTGCCAGCTCGCACTTCGCAATCGTCACGCGGCTGGCCACGCCGGACAGCGTGCGTGGCCCGGGCGCCTGGATCACCAATGTGTGCGCCATGTTGCTGCTGTTTCTGCTGCTGCATATTTTTGTCGCCGACATCGATCCGCTGGAAGCCGGTTTGCACCGCGCTCGCATACGCTTGCGCAAGTTGGCGCACCTTGCCACGCCCAGCCAGTTCGAGGACTCCCTGACACGTCTTGACGAATCCATTGCCTCGACGATTCCCCAAAATGCCGGTCAGATTTCCGTGGCGGGAACGCAGGGCTGGCAGCGTGCGCGAGTCACCCGGGTCCGGCTCACCATCCTCGCCTGCAGCAGCGTGACGATCGTCCTGGGTGCTCTGTTCGTCGTCTATTTCAGCCTGCGGGGCCTGATGCCACTGGCGCTGCTCAACTGCGCCGTGATGGCCCTCGGGGTGGCTCTGGCGCTGCTGAGGGCCGACAAACACCAGAGCGCAGCCACCATCGGATTGGTCGTCGGCCTGATGCTGATCTTCCTGGTGAATTCGGCCGTCCTCGACATCCCCACCCCCAACGTGCCGCGCTCTACCCACTACTGGTTCCTGCCCTTGTCACTGGGGGCCTACTTTCTTCTGCGGGAAGAAAACGCCTGGATCCATAGTGGCCTGCCGATGGCGTGCTTGGCCGCCTTCGTCGTTCTGGCCAGCAGCCATTGGGGCTTCATGACGGATTACCTCCTGCCCGACAATGACCGCCCCCCGCCCTGGCTGGTGTGTACCCTTGCGTTGGGCATGCTGTATTTTCTTGTCTACATTCTGGTGGGCGACATCAAACGCCTGGAAGACTGGCTGCTGGGCACCGTCAGCCGCCTGCTTCGCCGGATCACGCCTCTTTGACACAGGCGGGAACCCGGACAACCAGGACACCGAAGTTCATGGCTTGCCTCTAATGGCTGGCGTAATGCGCCAGCGCAATGACGAACGGCAGGACCAGCTCGGGAACGAGATAGCCCAGCCACACGGCGGCGGGTTTTGGCAGCCCGACGCGGCTGATGGAAACCAGCCGGCCCACGCCCGCCAGCAGCACGCCGAGCGCGAGCAGGTACACGAGCACTCCCTGCTGCCGGATGGTGATGGCGGCCCACAGGTTGATGAGCCCGGTCGAAAAATACACACCCGCCATGAAACGGTGCACGTTGTCGAGTCGCGGCAACGTGTCGGGTTGCCCCAGGAACATTTGCAATGCTCCCCCAATCATGGCGATCGCCGCCACGATGAACAGGCAAACGCGCACCACGAGCTGGCTCGCGAGCAGGGGGTCGGCTTCAATCATCTCGGTGCCTCCTCGTCGGTGTAACCGCAGCACCCGCACTGGCCTGCATCGGCGGGCACCTGGGGGAGCCGTAGGAACAATGAACGCAGCAGCCTCCCGCCTTTGGGCGTTCATGCTGCTTGCCGGGTCATCTTCTGCATCGCGTCAAGAGGCCCATCATAAAACGCCGGGGCGCATTTCAGCGTCGGATTGCCGGCGGTGCCCGACCGGCCAGCTTTCATGGGTGCAGGCCTGGCGCTGCCATACGGGAATGAAATTGGCCGCCAGCCCATGCTGGATAAGCGCTTTTCGCTATCCAAATGAGAGCACCCATGAAGACATGAAAGGACCATCGCCTGCGCTACGGACGGGCGCGGTGAATCGTGGCCAAATCCAGGCTGGTAGCACCTGAAAGAGCCTCGAATGGCAAACGAAAAAAGGAGCAAGCCATGCATACCGACGACCTGAGCGCCTGGAGCCACGCACACCAGTTCGACCCGGGCAACGTCGCGGGTGAGCGCGGTACGCGCGCCGTGATGTGGATCACGGCCGCCATGATGGTGCTCGAGATTGCCGCCGGCTGGGGCTACAACTCGATGGCCCTGCTGGCGGACGGTTTCCACATGAGTTCGCACGCCGTGGCCATCGGCCTGAGCGCCTTCGCCTACGCGGCGGCCCGGCGCTACGCCGCTGACCGCCGTTTTGCGTTCGGCACCTGGAAGATTGAAGTGCTGGCGGGTTTTGCCAGCGCCATCTTCCTGCTGGTGGTCGTGGCGCTCATGGTGGCAGGCTCCATCGAGCGGCTGCTGTCGCCCGCGCCGATTCACTACCAGGAAGCCATCGTCATCGCGGCGCTCGGGCTGGTGGTGAACATCGTCTCCGCCTTCATTCTCGGCGCCGCGCACCATCACGACCAGGGCGGCCATGCTCATGATGCGCATCACGACCACGCGCACCACCACGACCTGAACCTCAGGTCCGCGTATGTCCATGTGATGGCCGACGCCGCAACCTCGGTGCTCGCCATCCTGGCGCTGCTGGGCGGCTGGCTCTATGGCTGGGCCTGGCTGGACCCTGTGACCGGCATCGCAGGCGCGGTCGTGGTGGCCTTGTGGGCCAGGCGCCTGATGGCGGATACCGGCAAGGTCTTGCTCGACCGTGAAATGGACCACCCTGTCGTCGATGAGATCCGGCAGGCCATCGCAGAGGATGGACACGTGGGCGAAACACGCATCGCCGACCTGCACGTCTGGCGCGTTGGCAAGGCAGGCTACTCGTGTGCCATCAGTCTCGTGACGCATGACAGGGCACTGACACCCGGCACGGTGCGCGGCTGGCTGTCCCGGCATGAAGAAATCGTGCATGCAACCATCGAGATTCACCAGTGCCCCGATGCTCATGCAGGCTGAACGCGCCTTGCATCGCTGACAATCCGGCATGGCCAGGATATCCAACACCGCCCTCGGGCAAATTCCTGCGGGGGTTTGGACACTCGGCTTTGTGAGCCTGCTGATGGATGTCTCGTCCGAGATGATTCACAGCCTGCTGCCGATGTTCATGGTCACGACCCTGGGCATCAGCGTCGCCGCGGTCGGTCTTCTCGAAGGGCTGGCGGAGTCCACCGCCCTCATCGTCAAGGTTTTCTCCGGCGTATTGAGCGACTACCTGGGCAAGCGCAAGGGGCTGGCCGTTCTGGGCTACGCCCTGGGGGCGCTCAGCAAACCGCTTTTCGCGCTGAGCAGCAGCTTCGGCCTCGTTGCGACCGCCCGCCTGCTGGACCGCTTTGGCAAAGGTATCCGTGGCGCGCCCCGGGACGCGCTGGTCGCCGACATCACGCCCAAACACCTTCGTGGCGCCGCCTTCGGCCTGCGCCAGGCGCTCGATACCGTCGGCGCCTTTGTCGGCCCCCTGCTCGGCGTCGGTTTGATGCTGCTGTGGGCGAACGACTTCCGCGCCGTCTTCTGGGTTGCGACCCTCCCGGGCTGGCTCGCCGTCGCCCTGCTGTTTTTTGGACTGCATGAGCCGCGACGTCAGCACCGGGAGCCGCGAAGCAACCCCATCAGCCGCGGCAACATCCGGCGTCTGCCGGGCGCCTATTGGTGGGTGGTGGGTCTTGGTGCCGTTTTCACCCTGGCCAGGTTCAGCGAAGCGTTTCTGGTGCTGCGCGCCCAGCAGGACGGGATTCCCACTGCACTGGTGCCACTGGTGATGGTAGCCATGAACATCATCTACGCGGGCTGCGCCTACCCCTTCGGCAAACTGTCGGACGCCATGAGCCGCAGAACACTGCTCGGTGCCGGCATTGTGGTCCTGCTGCTGGCGGATCTGGTTCTGGCCAGCAGCACGGGCTGGATGGCACTTTTTGTGGGTGTGGCCCTTTGGGGGGTGCACATGGGAATGACACAGGGGCTGCTGGCGGCCATGGTGGCAGACACCGCCCCGCAAGACTTGCGGGGTACCGCGTACGGTGTCTTCAATCTTGCCAGCGGCCTGGCCATGCTCGTTGCCAGCACGCTGGCGGGTGTGCTCTGGCAGGTTTGGGGCGCGCCATCGACGTTTTACGCCGGCGCGCTCTTTTGCGTTCTGTCTCTGATGGCCCTGTCGTGGAAACCTGCCGGGTCAAGCTGAACAGCGACTGAGGCCGCCCTCAAACATCGATCGCCGCGGCCGAGCCCGCCTGCCGGCGCAGCTCGAACTTCTGGATCTTGCCGGTGGCAGTTTTGGGGATCTCGCCAAACACCACGGCGCGCGGCACCTTGAAGCCGGCCAGGTGCTGCTTGCAGTGGGCGACGATCTCGGCGGCCGTGACCGTCGCGCCGGCCTTGAGCTCGACAAACGCGCAAGGCGTCTCGCCCCAGCGCGCATCGGGCTTGGCCACCACGGCGGCGGCCAGCACGGCGGGGTGGCGGTACAGCACGTCTTCGACCTCGATGGAGGAGATGTTCTCGCCGCCCGAGATGATGATGTCCTTGCTGCGGTCCTTGATCTTGATGTAGCCGTCGGGGTACTGCACCGCCAGGTCGCCGCTGTGGAACCAGCCGCCCGCAAAGGCTTCTTCGGTGGCCTTGGGGTTCTTCAGGTAGCCCTTCATCGCGATATTGCCGCGGAACATGATCTCGCCCATGGTCTCGCCATCCCAGGGCACGGGCTGCAGGGTCGTGGTGTCGAGCACGCGCGCATCGCGCTGCAGGTGGTAGCGCACACCCTGGCGCGCGTTCAGGCGCGCGCGCTCGCCGATGTCGAGCGCGTTCCAGGCGTCATGCTTGGCGCAAACCGTGGCCGGGCCGTAGACCTCGGTCAGGCCGTAGACATGGGTCAGATCGAAGCCCATCTGCTCCATGCCTTCGATCATGGACGCGGGCGGCGCGGCGCCCGCCACCATGGCCTTGACGCCGGCCGGCACGCCCACCTTCATCGCGGCCGGCGCATTCACCAGCAAACCATGCACGATGGGCGCGCCGCAGTAGTGCGTCACGCCATGGTCGCGGATGGCATCAAAAATCGCCTGCGCCTCGACCCGGCGCAAACACACGTTGACGCCCGCGCGCGCCGCCACCGTCCACGGAAAGCACCAGCCGTTGCAATGGAACATCGGCAGCGTCCACAGGTAGGTCGCGTGCTTGGGCATGTCCCACTCGAGGATGTTGGAGATGGCGTTGATGGCCGCGCCGCGGTGGTGGTAGACCACGCCCTTGGGGTTGCCGGTGGTGCCGCTGGTGTAGTTGAGGGCAATCGCGTCCCACTCATCAGCCGGCAACTGCCAGGCAAACTGCGGGTCGCCGCCGGCGACAAAATCATCGTAGTCGAGGCTGCCGATTTTTTGCACGGCGCCGGCATAGACCGGGTCCGTCACATCGATCACCAGCAGCGGCGCCGTACCCTGGCGCAGGGCAACGGCCTTTTGCATCAGCGCCGCGAACTCCGGGTCCACGATCACCACCTTGGCCTCGCCGTGGTCCAGCATGAAGGCCAGGGTTTCGGCATCCAGCCGCGTGTTCAGCGCATTCAGCACGGCGCCGGCCATCGGGATGCCAAAGTGGGCCTCGACCATGGGCGGCGTGTTGGGCAGCATCACGGCCACCGTGTCGCCCTTCTGGATGCCGTGGCGGCTCAGCGCGCTGGCGAGCCGGCGGCAGCGCTCGTACAACTCGCCCCAGTTGCGGCGCAACCCGCCGTGCACCACGGCCAGCCGGTCCGGGTAGACCTCGGCCGTGCGCTCGATGAAGGACAGGGGCGACAGCGGTGCGTGGTTGGCCTCGTTGCGCGGCAGGTTCTGGTCGAAAATGGAGGTCATGGCTTGGGTCTCCGGTGGTTATCTGGGGGTCGGGCTTAATCCGGACACAATAGCACCGTGAGCATTCCCCAACCTTTCATTCAGGAGCTTTTGGTGCGCGCCGATGTGGTCGAAATCGTCGGCCGCTACGTGCAGCTCAAGAAGGGCGGCGCCAATTTCATGGGGCTGTGCCCGTTTCACGGGGAGAAATCGCCCTCCTTCAGCGTGAGCCCGTCCAAGCAGTTCTACCACTGCTTTGGCTGCGGCAAGAACGGCAACGCCATCAGCTTCCTGATGGAGCACGCGGGCATGACCTTCGTCGAGGCGGTGAAAGACCTGGCGCAGCAATACGGCATGCAGGTGCCCGAAGACGATGCCTCGCCGTCCGAGCGCGCACGCGCCAGCGAGCAGCGGCAAAAGCAGGCCACGCTGTCCGACGTGCTGGAGAAGGCCTGCGACGCCTACAAGAAACACCTGAAAGGCTCGCACAAGGCCGTGGACTACTTCAAGGGCCGCGGCCTGTCGGGCGATATTGCGAAGCAGTTCGGCCTGGGCTACGCGCCCGAGGGCTGGCGCAGCCTGGCCAGCGTGTTTCCCAACTACGACGACCCGCTGCTGGCCGAGAGCGGCCTGGTGATCGCGAGCGTCGATGAAGACACGGGCGAGGAAAAGCGCTACGACCGCTTCCGCGACCGCGTGATGTTCCCGATCCGCAACGTGAAGGGCGAGTGCATCGGCTTTGGCGGGCGCGTGCTCGGTGAAGGCACGCCGAAATACCTCAACTCGCCCGAAACCCCGGTGTTCCACAAGGGCCGCGAGCTGTACGGCCTGTTCGAGGCGCGCCATGCCCTGCGCGAGCAGGGCTATGTGCTGGTGACTGAGGGCTACATGGACGTGGTGGCGCTGGCGCAACTGGGCTTTCCCAATGCCGTGGCCACGCTGGGCACGGCCTGCACGGCCGAGCATGTGCAAAAGCTGTTCCGCTTCACCGATTCGGTGGTGTTCAGCTTCGACGGCGACGCCGCCGGCCGGCGCGCCGCGCGCAAGGCGCTGGACGGCGCCCTGCCGTATGCCAGCGACGTGCGCAGCGTGAAATTCCTGTTCCTGCCGCCCGAGCACGACCCGGACAGCTACATCCGCGCCTTCGGCAAGGACGCGTTTGCGCGCTATGTGTCCGAGGCCACGCCGCTGTCGCGCTTCATGATCGAAGCGGCGCGCGACGGCTGCGACCTGAACAGCGCCGAGGGCCGCGCCCATCTGGCCAGCAACGCCAGGCCGCTGTGGAGCCAGTTGCCCGAGGGCGCGCTCAAGCGCCAGTTGCTGGGCGAGATTGCCGAGCTGGTGCAGCTGAACAGCCGGGAACTGAGCGAGGTCTGGAACGGCCCCGCGAAATCGGGCAAGGCCGACGGCGCCCACGGCGGGAAACGCTACAACAACGATAGCTATCAGCGCATACAGGACGAGGGCTACAGCCCAAAAAAGCCATCAAACTTCGCCCCTCGCATGCGTCCGGGCGGGCGCACCGCGCTGGCCAGCCGCGCCGACCACGCGGCGCGCATCCTGCTCACCAACATGGCGGCCTGGGACAGCCTGTCGAACGAAGACCGCAGCATGCTGTGCGAATTGCCGGCGCCGCATGGCCCGCTGTTTGTCTGGCTCGAGAGCCAGCTGCACGAGCACGGCGCGCAGCCCTGGGCGGCGCTGCGCGAAGGCCTGCGCGATCACGAAAGCGAAGCCCTGGCGCTGAAGGCCACCGCCAGCTTCGAGGTTCCGCTGGCGCAGGAACCCGACCCGGACGACACCGCCAGCGAGCTGCGCGGCCTGCTCGACCTGATGCAGGACGACCGCTTCAAGCTGATGGAGACCGAGGCGCTGGCCGCCAACGACCTCGAGCGCTATCGCCGGCTGCACGAGCAGCGCCGCGCACGCGCCAGCGCAAAATAAGCAACCCCGGCGCTTGAAAAATGGCCATAAAGGTATAATGTAAGGCTTGACCAGACTGCAAGAGCGACAGCAATACCTCCGGGCCGGGCCGACCGATGAAGCAACTTCACAACGGGCCAACCAACCGCAAGGATTGCATCCCAAATGTTCGCCCACACATCTTGCAGATAGAAAACGTCCGGGGGTTTGCCCCTTCGTCACGTTGCCCGCGCCGGGAGTTTGCGGCGCCCGCTTTTTTGTTTGTCCTGCCTTGAAGCCTTGAGGTTTATTCATGCCTGCTCAAAAGTCCGCGAAGCCCGTCTCCCCTGCTGCCAAACCGGCTGCCAAGCCCACAACGAAAGCCCATCCCGTGCCCGCATCGAAGTCGCCCGCCAAAGAAGAACTGAAAAAACCCGCCAAGGCCGCCGTCGTGGCCGAAGAAGCGCCGAAGAAAAAGCCCGGGCGCCCGCCCAAGGCCGCCCCTGCCGCAGCCGACGCATCGCCTCCAGCAGATGCCAAGCGCGGCCGCAAGCCCAAGACCGGCATCAAGGCGGCTGGCGACGATACCGACCTGAGCGACGTGGAAGCCGAATTTGCCGAGGAACCCGTGGCGACCACCGAAAAGGTCAAGCCGCTGCGCATGAAGATCAGCAAGGCGAAGGAACGCGCGCTGATGAAGGAATTCGGGCTGGACGAGACCGTCCTGTCGGAAGAAGACATGGCCAAGCGCCGCTCGCGCCTCAAAGCCCTGATCAAGCTCGGCAAGACGCGCGGCTACCTGACGCACGGCGAGATCTCCGACCACCTGCCCGACAAGCTGGTCGATGCCGAGACGCTGGAAGTCGTGATTTCCATGCTCAACGACATGGGCGTGGCCGTTTACGAGCAGACCCCCGACGCCGAAACCCTGCTGCTGAACAACACCGGCCCGACCGCCGCGACCGAGGAAGAAGCCGAGGAAGAAGCCGAGGCCGCGCTGTCCACGGTGGACAGCGAATTCGGCCGCACCACCGACCCGGTGCGCATGTACATGCGCGAAATGGGCACGGTCGAGCTGCTCACGCGCGAAGGCGAAATCGAGATTGCCAAGCGCATCGAGGGCGGCCTGATGCGCATGATGGAGGCCATCAGCGAAAGCCCGGCCACCATCGCCGAGGTGTTCCGCATGGCCGATGACATCCGCGACGGCAAGGTGGTGATCTCCACCATCGTGGACGGCTTCTCCAATCCGAACGAGGCCGACGACTACGTGGCCGAAGAAGATTTCGACGAATTCGACGAAGAGGATGACGACGACGGCAAGGGCGGCTCCAAGGCGCTGACCAAGAAGCTCGAAGAGCTCAAGCGCGAGGCCCTGACGCGCTTCGACACGCTGCGCGGCCTGTTCGAGAAGGTCCACAAGATCTACGACAAGGAAGGCTACGGCACGCCGGCCTACGTCAAGGCGCAAAAAGCCCTGTCCGACGAGCTGATGACCATCCGCTTTACCGCCAAGACCATCGAGAAGCTGTGCGGCATGCTGCGCAGCCAGGTCGACGACGTGCGCAAGAAGGAGCGCGAGCTGCGCCGCATCATCGTGGACAAATGCGGCTTCCCGCAGGAAGACTTCATCCGCGACTTCAGCGGCTTCGACAAGCACGGGCACCGCGTGGCATCCAACCTGCTGAACCTGAAATGGGTGGAAAAGCAGGCCGCCGCCGGCAAGCCGTGGAGCACGGTGATGGCGCGCAACATCCCGCCGATCCAGGAACTGCAGCAGCGCCTGACCGACCTGCAGTCGCGCGTGGTGGTGCCGCTGTTCCAGCTGAAAGACATCAACAAGCGCATGAACGAAGGCGAGGCTTCGTCGCGCGACGCCAAGAAGGAAATGATCGAGGCCAACTTGCGCCTGGTGATCTCGATTGCCAAGAAGTACACGAACCGCGGCCTGCAGTTTCTGGACCTGATCCAGGAAGGCAACATCGGCCTGATGAAGGCGGTGGACAAGTTCGAATACCGGCGCGGCTACAAGTTCTCGACCTACGCCACGTGGTGGATCCGCCAGGCCATCACTCGTTCTATCGCGGATCAAGCCCGGACCATCCGCATCCCGGTGCACATGATCGAGACCATCAACAAGATGAACCGCATCTCGCGCCAGCATCTACAGGAGTTCGGCTTCGAGCCTGACGCCAGCATCCTGGCGGCCAAGATGGAGATCCCGGAAGACAAGATCCGCAAGATCATGAAGATCGCGAAAGAGCCGATCTCGATGGAAACCCCGATCGGCGACGACGACGATTCGCACCTGGGCGACTTCATCGAGGACAGCGCCAACACCGCACCGCTGGAAGCCGCGATGCAGGCCGGCCTGCGCGACGTGGTGAAGGACATCCTGGACAGCCTGACGCCGCGCGAAGCCAAGGTGCTGCGCATGCGCTTCGGCATCGAGATGAGCACCGATCACACGCTCGAAGAAGTCGGCAAGCAGTTCGACGTGACGCGCGAGCGCATCCGCCAGATCGAGGCCAAGGCGCTGCGCAAGCTCAAGCACCCGAGCCGCTCGGACAAGCTGCGCAGCTTCATCGATACGCTCTGATCCGTCGCCATGGCAGGCAACCGCCCGTCATCCCTTGCCCTGCTGTCATCCCGGGTCTGACCCGGGATCCATGAGCCAAAAGCGCCTCAAGCCCTTATCCATCGAGCGTGAGGCGCTATTTTATTTGTAGCATCCAAAGACTCGCACACAGCGTTGCATGGCGCAGCGCCAGCGGGCTCGCCTACTGCGCCTACGCCAATTCGATACCCGCCGTCTTCACCAGCTTCGCGTACTTGACCATCTCCGAGCGGAAAAAGGCGGCGGCCGCTTCCGGCGTCGTCGTTGAAATGGTGTTGCCCTGCCGGGCCATGGCGTCCTTCACCTCGGGCGCGCTGAAAGCCGTGACAAAGGCCGCGTGGATGCGCCGCACGTCAGGCGCCGGCAGGCGCTTGGGCCCGACCGCGGCAAACCAGCCGTCCACCAGATAGTTGGGCAGCCCCTGTTCCACAAAGGTCGCAATCTCCGGTGCCGCGGCCAGGCGGTGCGGCGACGAGGTGCCGATGGCGCGCAACGCGCCACTCTTGAGGTGGCCCTGCACGGACGGCAGCGACAGCACGCCCATGTCCACCTGGCCGCCGATCAGGTCGGAAATCATCGGGCCTACGCCCTTGTACGGAATGTGGTGGGCCTGCACGCCCGCCTCCTGCAGGAACATCTCGGCCGCCAGATGCAGGATGGTGCCGTTGCCCGATGACGCGTAGTTGTACGCACCCGGCCTGGCCTTGAGCAGCGCCACCAGTTCCTTCGAATTGGTGGCGTGGATTTTGACCGGATTGACGACCAGCACCATCGGCGTCGAGCCCAGCACCGAGATCGGGGTGATGTCGTTGATGGGGTCGAACGGCAGCGTCTTGTACACGCTCGGGAAAATCACGTGGTTGTTCGACACCACGCTCAGCGTGAAGCCATCGGGCGCCGACTTGATCATGGCGGCGGTGCCCACGATGCCGCCCGCCCCCGCCTGGTTTTCGATCACGACCGGGTGACCGAGTGCCTGCGCCAGGGCCGCGCTGGTGGCGCGCATGATCGTGTCGACGCCGGAGCCGGCCGCCACCGGCAGGATGAAGCGCACGGGCCGCTCGCTGATCTGCGCCAGCAGCATCCCGGGCGAACTCAGGGCGCCCGCCCCCAACGCCATGCTGCCAAGCAGGCTCAAGGTTTTGCGCCGGGAAAGGGCCGGTGAAGTCTGTGTCATGGAAGTCTCCTTATGTGATCGTGAAAAAAATCAGGCGACGGCGGCCTGCGCCCGCAGGGCCTCGATGGCTTGCGCGTCGTAACCCAGGCCCGCGAGCAATCCCGCCGTGTGCTCGCCCAGCATGGGCGGCTGCAGGCGCACGCCCAGGCGGTGCCCGTCCATGGTGATCGGGAACAGCGCGGCCCTGGCGGTCTGGCCCGCGCGCGCGCCGTCCGGCAGGCGCACGTCGGCCAGGCCGCCGGTGGCCAGCAGGTGCGGGTCGTCATACAGTTCCTCGGGCTTGCGGATCGGCGCAAACGGCAGGCCGTGCCGCTCGAAAATGGCCGTCAGTTCGGCCGCGCTGTAGCCGGCCAGCCGCGTGCGCAGGTCGGCCAGCAACGTGGTGCGGGCTCGCACGCGGTCGTTGTTGGTGGCGAGCAGCGGGTCGGCCTTGAGGTCGGCAAAGCCCAGGGCGTCGCAGAACGTGACCCACTGGGCATCGCTCACCGCGGCCAGGAAGATCTGCTCGCCGTCCTTCACGGTGAACACGTCGTACAGCGCCCAGGCCGAGATGCGCTCGGGCATGGGGGCCGCAGCCTGCCCGGTGATGGCGTACTGCATCATGTGCTGGCCGACCAGAAACACGTTGTTCTCGAACAGCGCGCTCTGCACCTCCTGGCCGCGCCCGGTGATGCCGCGCTGGATCAGCGCGCCCAGGGCACCGATGGCGCCGAACATGCCCCCCATGATGTCGTTCACGCTGCTGCCGGCGCGCAGCGGGTCGCCCGGGCGCCCCGTCATGTAGGCCAGGCCGCCCATCATCTGCACCACCTCGTCGAGCGCGGTACGGTGCTCGTACGGCCCGGGCAGGAAGCCCTTGTGGCTGACGTAGATCAGGCGCTCGTTGACCTGGCTCAGGCTCGCATAGTCCAGCCCGTATTTGCCCATGGTGCCGGGCTTGAAGTTCTCGGCCACCACGTCGGCGCTGGCCGCCAGCTTGCGCGCGACCTCGGCGCCGGCGGGGTGGTGCAGGTCGATCGCGATGCTTTTCTTGTTGCGGTTGAACATGGGGAAGAAGCCCGCGCCTGCGCCCAGCAGATGGCGCGTGCGGTCGCCATCGATCGGCTCGACCTTGATCACCTCGGCCCCCATGTCGGCCAGCACCATGCCGCAGGTCGGGCCCATCACCATGTGGGTGAATTCGACGACGCGCAGGCCTTTGAGGGGCAACGAGCGCGCCGGGGAGCTGCCCCCACCCCAGCCCTCCCCCAAGGGGGGAGGGGGTACGGCGGACGGCCCGCGCGAATGTGCGCTTCCTGCTCCTTCCCCCGCTGGGGGAAGGCTGGGATGGGGGCTGACTTTGGCCAGGGTTTTCGGCAGGCCGGCCTTCCAGAGCGTACCGTGCAGGGTTTCACCGTCCAGCCAGCCGGCCACCTGCTGGCGCAGCGCAAGCAGCGCCGACAGGTCCACGCCGGTGGCGATGCCCATGCTGCGCAGCATGTAGGCCAGGTCTTCGGTGCTGACGTTGCCGCTGGCCCCGGGCGCATGCGGGCAGCCGCCGATGCCGGCCAGGCACGCGTCAAAGCGCGTCACGCCGGTCTGCAGCGCCGCATACACATTGGCCAGGCCCAGTCCGCGCGTGTCGTGGAAATGGCCACACCAGAGCCGGTCGCCGACCAGGGCGCGCGCCTTGCCGAACAGGCGGTGCACCCTGGCCGGGTCGGCGTAACCCACGGTGTCGGCCAGGCTCACACGGTCGGCGCCGGCGTCGAGCAGGGCCTGCATCAGGCGCAGCACCTCGCCCTCCTTGACTTCGCCCTGCAGCGTGCAGCCAAAGGCCGTGCCGACGCCGCCTTCCAGGATCATTTTCGAGCCCGCGGCATCGCGCGCGGCGCGGATGCGGGCCACCTCCTGCACCACCTCGTCGGGCGTCTTGCGCAGATTCGCCAGGCTGTGCGCGTGGCTGGCCGACAGCGGCACGATCATCAGGTCGGCGCCGCTGTCGATCGCGCGCCCGGCGCCCTTGAGATTGGGCACCAGCACCGAGACGAACAGCCCCGGCAGGTTTTTGGCAAAGGTCACCAGCTCGGCCGTGTCGGCCAGTTGCGGCAGCAGCCGCGCGGGCACGAACGAGCCGACCTCGATCTCGCGCTGGCCGGCCGCATGGGCGGCGCGAATCCACGCCATCTTCTGCGCGGTGGGCAGCACGCGGGCAATGCTTTGCAGGCCATCGCGCAGACCCACCTCGCGGATCGTGGCCTCGCGCGGCAAGGGGAAAGGATCAGAAGCGGCCACGCGGTGTCTCCGGGCAGTTGGGTAAGGAATGGGCGCAGTTTAGAAATTCCTTGATGATTCACAAAATCAATTTTGGAAACCTTAAGATTCCCAATTGGAACTTCATAAAATCTTGGCAAAAGGAATTTGCCATGCGCGACCTCGACCTGACCACCCTGCGCCTGTTTGTGACGGTGTGCGAGACCCGCAACATCGCGCGCGCGGGCGAGCAGGCCAGCATCGTGGGCTCGGCCATCAGCAAGCGGCTGGCCGCCCTGGAGGACACGGTGGGCACCCCGCTGCTGCTGCGCCGGCGCCGCGGCGTCGTTCCCACCCCCGCGGGCGAGACGCTGCTGGAGCACGCGCGCGCCATGCTGGCCAGCGCCGACCAGATCGAGCGCGACATGGCCGCCTATGCGGCCGGCGTCAAGGGGCAGGTGCGCATCCTGGCCACGGCCTCGGCGATCGCCGAATCGCTGGCCGACGACGTGGCGGCCTTTCTGACCGATCCGGCGCATCGCGACATCCAGATCGACATCGAGGAACGGGTCAGCAGCGGCGTGCTGCGCGGACTCAAGGAAGGCAGCGCCTCGGTCGGCATCTGCTGGGACAACGCCGACCTGGAGGGGCTGCACACCCACCCCTGGCGCAGCGACCATCTGGCCGTGGTCACGCCAAAGGCGCATCCGCTGGCGCGCCACAAGACCCTGCGCCTGGCGCAGGCGCTGGGCTACGAGCAGGTCAGCCTGCCGCCATCGAGCGCGGTGCGGATCATGCTGCAGCGCGCCGCCGCGCGCACCGGCCAGTCGATCAAGTACCGCGTCGTGGTGGCCACCTTCGAGGCGGCGCTGCGCGTGGTGCGGGCCGGCCTGGCCATCAGCGTGCTGCCGGTCGAACTCGCGCAGCCCTACGCCGCAGCCTTTGGCCTGGCCATCATTCCGTTGACCGACCCCTGGGCCCAGCGGCGCTTTGCCATCTGCGTGCGTGACGAAGCCACGCTCTCGACCGCCGCGCGGCTGCTGGTGGCGCACCTGGCGCGTTGCGGCGAGCCGCAGCCGTGACCGCGCGCTCAAGGCGCGAGCAGCCCGACCCTTTTCACAAACGCGTCCAAAGGCGTCCGCCACATCGGCCCGCCGTGCAGCAGCAGCTGGTGGCCGTCGTAGCCTTGCACCGGCCCGGTCGTCACCAGCTCGGCGTCGCTGCCGCCGGCCTGGTACGCCTGAAACCAGATGCCCGGCATCTTCGGCCCCCAGTACTGGTCGTTCTGCGCGTACAGCCACAGGCTCGGCACCCTGGCCTGCCGGCCGAACTGGCGGTAGGTCTCGGTCAGGTGGTCCGGCATGCAGCTCCGGCCCGGCGAGCTATGCGGGTTGCCGCCGGCGCCCCCGGAAAAATTCACCGCGCCGACCACGCCCGGCAGGTTCAGCGCCGCCGTAGCGATCGTGGTCATGCCGCCCACCGACTGGCCCTCCAGCAGGATGCGGTCCTTGCGCACCCAGGGCTGCTGCAGCGCCCATTCGTAGGTCGCCAGCACCGTGCGCCGCGCATGCTCCGCCGTGCGGGTGTAGTCCGGGTTGCCGAAGCACTGCGCGCCGCGCCAGTGGGCACCGGAGTCCTCGACGTCCGCACCACCGGTCTCGCCATAACCCGGGCGTTCCGGCGCCACCACGGCCACGCCGCGGCGCAGCCAGTAATTCCCATGAGCGACCGCGACAGGGTCCCGCAGCCGGGCGCGACCCACGGATGAGCCGGCCCGGCCGTGCGAGAAGATGACCAGCGGAAACGGGCCTGCGCCGGCCGGCTTGTAGAGTTCCGCGACCACCTCGGTCGGCTTGCCGTCGATCAGCAGCGACAGGCGGGCAACCTCGGGCTGGGCCCGCGGGGCGGATGTCTGGACCGGCGGCGATGCGGCACAGCCCAGAACCAGCAAAGCCCCCGCCAGACAGAGCATACGAATGCGCATAAGCAGTCTCCATCGCAGTGGCGCGACTATACCCACGCCGCCACATTGCGCGCATCGGCGCAACTCGCGCCAGCGCCGGCGGGCTGTGCTTAAATAATCTCTTTCGGCGCCGGACCCGGCCCGCAACGCATCCAAGGTGGCCCATGGCATCCAACATCAGCATCATTTCATCGATGGCGACCCGGCAAGTGCTGGCCGACCTTGTCGCCCAATTCCAGCAGACCTCCCCGCAGCAGGTGAGCGTCGAGTCGGTGGGCGGCGTCGACGCGGCCCGGCGCGTGCAGGGCGGCGAGGCGTTCGACGTGGTCGTGCTCGCGGCCAATGCCATCGACAAGCTGATCGAAGCGGGCAGGATCGTGCCCGGCAGCCGGGTCGACCTGGTCCATTCGGGCGTTTCCATCGCGGTGCGGGCCGGCGCCGCGCGGCCCGACATCGACTCCGAAGAAGCCGTCCGGCAGGCGGTCCTGGCGGCACGCAGCCTCGGCTACTCGACCGGCCCCAGCGGCCTGCACCTGGCGACGCTGTTCGAGCGCTGGGGCATCGCCGACACAATCAGGAGCCGCATCGTGCAGGCGCCGCCCGGCGTTCCCGTGGGCTCGCTGGTGGCCAGGGGCGAGGTCGAACTCGGGTTCCAGCAGTTGAGCGAGCTGATTCACCAGGAGGGCATCGATGTGCTGGGCCCCCTGCCGGCGGCGATCCAGATCGTTACCACGTTCTCGGCGGGCCTGTCGGTCACGTCGACACAGGCGCCAGCGGTCGGCGAGCTGCTCGACTTCATGGTCTCGTCCGCAGCCGCCGACATCAAGCGGCGCAATGGCCTGGAGCCCGCCTGACCAGGAACATGAAAAAGCCGGACGCGAACCAAGGCCAGCCGGCACCGGAGCTCATCTCGCAAAGAATCGCCGAACTGGCGGACTGGCGCGGTGAAGCCCTCGGCAGGATGCGCAGGCTCATCTGGCAAGCCGACCCGGGGGTCGTCGAGGAGTGGAAGTGGATGGGTACGCCGGTCTGGTCGCACGACGGCATCCTCTGCACGGGCGAATCCTACAAGGACAAGGTGAAGCTGACCTTCGCCAAGGGCGCGTCTTTGGAGGATCCGGCCCGACTCTTCAACGCGAGTCTCGACGGAAAAGTACGCCGCGCGATCGACATCTTTGAGGGCGAAGACGTTGACGAGTTCGCCTTCAAGGCGCTCGTTCGCCAGGCGGTTGCCCTCAACAGTTCCGGCAAGTCGAAACCTTCGAAGAAGGCGTAGCCTTCAGCATCATGCAGAAAAAGCAAATCGAGGCCCCAGACAACACGGCGGTGCGGGTCGCCCTGTGGCGAGCCCTGCATCTTGAGGTCGACGCACCGCCGCACGTGTTCGTAGACAAGATCGGCCTGCAACTGGCGGCCCCGATGGAAGACTGGCGCGGCCGTCCGGACATGGATCCGAAGGGCACCAGCCTCTTTCGCGCCTCCATCGTCGCCCGTGCCCGCTTCATCGAGGATCTGGTCGTGGAACAGACGGGCCATGGCGTCAGCCAGTACGTCATCCTTGGCGCCGGCCTGGACACCTTCGCCCAGCGCCGGCCGGAGATCGCCTCCGGCTTGCGGATATTCGAGGTCGATCCGCCAGGCCCGCAGGCCTGGAAACAGCGGCGCTTGTCCGAACTCGGCTTCGGCGTTCGTTCATTTCTGCGCTTCGTGCCAGTCAACTTCGAGGCGGGCGACGCCTGGTGGGAAGCTCTGGTGGCGGCTGGCTTCGATGCCGGCCAGCCGGCGGTCGTGGCCTCCACCGGCGTCAGCATGTACCTCACCCGGGACGCGATTGCGGCGACGCTGCGCCAGGTCGCGGCGCTCGCCCCGGGGTCTACGCTCGCCATGACGTTCCTGCTGCCTTTGGCACTCATGGCACCTGAAGTGCGGCCCGGATTTCAGATGGCGGAGAAAGGGGCACGCGCCAGCGGGACGCCTTTCATCAGCTTCTTCACGCCGGCGGAGATGCTGGCACTGGCCCGCGAAGCCGGCTTCAAAGAAGTCCGGCACGTGCCCGCCACCACTCTGGCCCGACGCTACTTCGCGGGCAGGACCGATGGCCTGCGCCCGCCAAATGACTCGGAGGAACTGCTGGTGGCGACGACTTGACAGTGGTAAATATACGGCTCCACCAAGGCATTCCAGCCGGCGTTAGACCTCGGATAGTGCGAAAGGAATCTTCATGAACGATGCCATCGAGAACCTGAAAACAGCCCAACAACGGGGAATGGCTGGACGTCCGAAGACAGGCGGGTTTCCGTATCTGGCCGAGACGCTCCGCAGAGCAGGCATCACACGAAACCTCTGGTTTTTGCCTGCGTGCCAAAGCGTCTACCTGACCGAAATGGGCCCGGTGGCAGTCCAGGGCACGCCATTGATCGACGGCATGGCCGATGTGCCACCGTTCAATCGCGAGGCGCTCATCGCTGCATTGCGGACGGATCAATCGGGACGCAGCACATTTCCGGAATTCCTCATGGCCAGCTGGAAAGCCGGCGTCGTGAAGTATGACGTCGACCTGGTCGGACGGACCTGCACTTACTATGGGGTTGGTGACGAGGCGTACGTCGAAACTTACCCTGAAGTTGAGGTCTGAGACGAGCTGCGCAGGCCCATATCGTTCCCTTTCCTCACCTGGAGTCCTTGTCAATGCATCGCTACCCCGCAGACATCTACACCGAAGCCGAACCGGATGCCGACACGCTGGCCAACCTCGGGCCGCTGACCCGCATGGCCGGCATCTGGTCCAGCGCCGGCGGCGAAGACGTGAGTCCCAAGCCTGACGGCCCCGAGCATCAGCGGTTCGTCGAGCGCTACGAACTCCAGCCGATCGACGCCCAGACCAACGGGCCGCAGCTTTTCTACGGGCTGCGCTATCACACGCAGATTTTCAAGCCGGATGATCCGGAGACCTTTCACGACCAGGTCGGCTACTGGCTATGGGAGCCCGCCACGCACGCCCTGCTGCTGACGCTGTCTATTCCCCGCGGCCAGACCGCGATGGCCGTCGGCCAGGCAAGCCCCGATGCGACCTCATTCACGTTGGAGGCCGTGCGCGGTTCGCTCACCAACGGCATCGTCTCCAACCCTTTTCTCGAGCAGGCATTTCGCACGGACCGCTACACGATCAAGGTCGACATCCACGCGGATGGCACGTGGTCGTACGAGCAGGACACGCTGCTGACCATCCCCGGCCAGAGCGAGGCGTTTCACCACACCGATCGCAACCGGCTGCGCAAGATCGCCGAGCCCACGCCCAATCCGACGGCGCTGGCGGCGCAAAAGGCGGCCAAATAGCCGTCTCACCTCATGGCGGCGTCTGTCGGTGACGCGCCCGATTTTGAGGTCAAATCGGCCTGTAGCCCTTATCCCACCTGCGCTAGCAGCTATGTTTTTGGAAGCGCCGCGGCTAACCCGGCGGCTGAAGATACAGCGCCGCCAGCCGCTCGCGCTCCCTCAATCCCACACCCAGCGCCTTCTCGAGGTACGCCGGGACGCCGCCGTAGTCGGCCTCGACGGCGTGCAGCGCCGCGTCCAGAAAGTCGGGTTGCACGCGCCACAGCACGTCCAGCACCTCCTGCGGCGCACGGCCGGGGGCGCTGCCGTGCGGCATGCGGAACAGCTCGTTGGTCAGCAGGTAGTCCTGCATCACCACGGCGCGCGGCACGCCCAGCGCCAGCAGGATCATCGCCGCGGCGAAACCGGTGCGGTCCTTGCCGGCCGTGCAGTGGAACACCAGCGGCGCGTCGCTCTCCAGCAGATCGCCGAACAGCGCCGCAAAGCGCGCCGCGTTGTCGTGCACGAAACCGCGGTAGGTCTGCTGCATCAGGCGCACCGTGTCCTGGGGCGTGAGCTGGTGGCCGGATTCCAGCAGCTCCTTCAGGCGCTGCACCACCGTGGGCTCGATCGGCAGCGCATGCACCGCGACACCCGGCAGCGCATACGGCAGCGCCGCGCTCTCGGCCTCGCCGCGCAAGTCGTAGGCGCGCGCCAGGCCCAGGCTGGACAGCACCGCCACGTCGTCGGGCGTCAACGCGGCCAGATGGTCCGAGCGGAACAGCCGGCGCCAGCGCAGCGGCCGTCCGTCCTGGCCGGCATAGCCGCCCAGGTCGCGGAAATTGGTGGCGCCAAGGAGATTCAGGGAACGGGTGGGGTCTGACATGGGAGGTTATAGGTCGGGTCGGGTTGGGTTCGGGTCGTTCGGTTAGCGGCGGGCGCTCTTCATCGCGTCCACCAGTTTCACCGTTTCCACGCTCACCGTGGTCACACGCGCCAGCAGGTCGATGACCTTGTCCTTGTAGTCGGCAAAACGGTAGGTGTCGAATTTTTCGCGGATGGTTGGGTCCCTGGGTTTCTTTTCCTTGTACTGATCGAGCACCCAGTCGAGCGCGCAGCGATTCCCGAGCTTGTAGGTCCAGGCCTCGGGCGGGATGCCGCGCAGCGTGGTTTCCGAATCGAGCGTGATGCTGCCAGCCGCCGGGTCGGCGCGCAGCAGGGCTTTGGGCGCCAGACCGGCGGCGCGAGCCCGGGCGTCGGGTGTATCGGTGCGCACGAGCGGGAACGGCTCGATGCTTTCATAGCCGATGTGCAACGCCATCAGCGCCTCGCCCCAGCGGGCCCATTGCCAGAAGTCGGCGGCAGATGTGCCGTACAGCGGAATGCGCGGGAATTCGCGCTTGAGGTTCTGCGCGTACTTCTCGCGGTACACCGGGTCGTGCAGCACGGCGTAGCAGTAGTGAAAAATGGCTTCCTTCGTGATCTTGCGCGCGCCGGTTTTACCCCCTCTCCCGCTGGGAGAGGGCTGGGGTGAGGGCTCCCCGCCCTTGTAGCGGGCCGTGAACTGCTTGAGCGCCCAGTCGGTGATGTTGTCCGCGCACTCGCCGGTCTTGCTATAGCGATACATCGGGAAATAACTCGCACCAGAACCCGCGCCAATTACATGAAGATCAACAGGCACCCCCGACCCAAGAAGTGAGAACGGCTTGGGTGTCGAAATTCCAATCATGCAAATCAACGGATTTGGCTGCTTGGCACCTGCCGGATAAAACTCATCAATGCCTGACCGACGGTCGATGAACAAGGAAGAATCAAAAAGGTAATGCGGCGTGAATGGTCGATAGGTAACAGTGCGAAAACTGGAAGAGTCGAACGCCGCTTTCTTGCCCGACTTTAGTCGGAGCTTCAAGGCTTCGGACCATTTGATGGACTCATCAAAAATCGTTGCTGCCGGTGAATGCTTGTTGAATTCTTTAACCAAGTATTCCGTTTTATCAATCAACGACTTTCGTTCAAAATCGTAGAGTCAATCATCCCGGGCTGTATTGATTCCAAGTGCGTACGATTTGAAAATGGCCTTTTCGAGTGTTGGCTTTATTGTCCCTCTCACTTCGTCACTGGCAAGCAAGAGAAGCTCGTCGAAATCGTTGTTCGTCAGGTTCACCCAGTTCGCCGATTTGTCGGGTTGCACTTCGTCGAAGTCGAGGCTGCGCATCGTGTGGCTGGCCAGGAACGCAAGCTTTTCTTCGGCGGTTTCCATCTCGGGCCGGCGCACGTAATGCACGCGGGCGAGGCGTTTGTCCTTCGTGCCGCTGACCTTCTTGACCATGAAGCTGATCGCCACGCCGGTCTGGATGCCGAACACGTTGTGCTTGGTGCCGCTGAGCTTGGGATTGGCGCGCACGTCGCCGCCCAGGTCCACCACGTAGATGTCGGCAAACTCCTGCGCCACGGTCTTGCGGAAACCGTCGAAGGTGCGGCTCTCGATGAAGCTGCGGTTCGTCACAAACGCCAGCACGCCGTTCTCGCTGAGCCGGTCGCTGGCCCAGCGGAAGAAGCGCGCGTACATGTCGTAGAGCTTGGTTTTTTGCGCCGTGCTCTCGGCGATGTAGGTCTGCTTGATACGCGCGTCGATCTGCGGGTACTCGCGGTTCTTGTTGTTGTCGTTCTCGTTGGCCTGGTTCGCGTTGTACGGTGGATTCCCGATGACGACGCTGATGCGGCGGCCGTTCTGGCGCTTGATGCGGGCGACGTTTTCCTCGCTCACGCTGCCGAAGATGTCGGCCGTGGTGCCGTGCACGGCGGTGTGCAGGCCCACGTTGTCGAGCGTGTCGACGAAGCACAGATTCGGAAACTCCTCGTAGCTGCCGGTGATGGCGGCGTAGGTCGATTCGATGTTCAGGTTGGCCACGTAGTAGGGCAGGATGGCGACCTCGTTGGCGTGCAGCTCGTGCGCGTATTTGTGCGCCAGCTTTTTCGGCTGGCCGCGAAAGTGCTCCAGCAGCTCGCAGATATAGGTGCCCGTGCCGGTGGCCGGATCGAGGATGTCCACGTCCCTGTCGATCAGGTTCTTGCCGAAGTGCTTCTCGCACAGCCAGTCGGCGCCGTCGATCATGAAGCGCACGATCTCGCCCGGCGTGTAGACCACGCCGAGCCGGTCGGCGGCCTTGGTGTTGTAGACCTTGTAGAAGTTCTCATAAATGACCTTGAGGAAGGTCTGCTTCTCGCCGTGGCTGCCGATTTGCGCGGCGGCGGCGCGGATGGCGGCGTAATAGGTTTCCAGGCCCTTGAGGGTCTGCTTCTTCAGCGCGCCGGTGAAGAACGCGCCTTCCAGCGCGTACAGCTCGCGCGCCACGTTGTTGTGCTGGTGGAAGTCGCTGTCGTCAAACACCTTGGCGAAGATTTCGTCGGTCAGGATGTGCTGGATCAGCATCTCGCGCACGTCGGCATCGGTGAGCGCGGGGTTGATGGCCTCCTGCGCATGGAGCAGAAACTTTTCTTCGGCCTGCCGAAAGCTGGCGTTGGCGTCGTGCGCGCGCTCGATCATCTGGCGCAGCGCCTGCAGCACGGCGGGCAGGTCGGTCTTGAACTGCTCGACGGCGGCACGAAAGCCCGCGATTTCGGGCCGCTCGAAGCTGAAAAAGAGTTTCAGCAGCTTGCCCAGCGCCTCGGTGTCGGTCATGTCGCAGCGCAGCACCTCCTGGCGGTTTTGCCACAGCACGGCGGTGGCGTCGTCGCTGAAGATGATGTTGTCCTGCGGGTAGCCTTTTTTGAATTTCTTGCTGACCTCGGCATCGAGGTCGTCGTCCGCGTCCTTGGCTTCCCAGTAGCCCAGCGGCATGCGCAGCTCGTGCAGGAGCGCGCCATCGACGGCAATGTTGGTCCTGGTAGCGGTCTTGAGCGGGTATTCGGCCAGGAAGATCAGGTCGTGCTGACGGCCCCAGGCCTTGAGCAAATCCTTGAAGGCCTCGCGCACGATGGTTTCGCGCTGGCTGCCGCTGGCCTTTTTGATGACATCGAGTTGACGGAGATAGTCGTTGATGAGAAGTTGGCTCATGGGGCTCCCTGTTCAACCGATTCTAGGGGGCGCCACGGCCTGGAGCCGGCCTGACGCGCACAGCTCGCAGCAGGGTGCGGGCGGTGCGTCGGCTCAGACCGCTTCGAGCGCCAGCAGGCCGGTGGCGGTGTTGGAGATCGGGACGTGGTCGTTGTAGAACACCCCCACAACAACTGATCGAACGCGGCAAGCAGCGCACCGAGCGCCACCTCAAGTCCCGACTCGATCCGACCAAGACGCTGGCCAGCTTAGCGTTTGGCGAGGTGCCGCTGCTGTCCAAGGTCCACGTGATGGCGCTGTCCAGTGGCGACTCCTGGCTTCAGCGCCGGGTCTGGCCGCGCCGGCGCGCGCGCTTCAGTGGCCGAGCGCCTCACCCCGGGATGAGGCGCCGGCCGACCCTTTCTCGGGGTGCGAGAACTGCTTGACCAGCAGGGCCAGTGCCGCGATCAGGCCCGGCACGGCCAGCACGGTGAAGATCCCGGACAGGCTCATGTGGCGACGCGACAGTTCGGCCACGAGGAACGAGCCCGCGATGCCGCCGAAGCGGCCGATGCCCAGCATCCAGGCCACGCCCGTGGCGCGCCCCTGCGTGGGATAGAAGCCCGCGGCCAGCGCCGGCAAGGACGACTGGGCGGTGTTCATCAAGGTGCCTGCGATGAGCACCACCAGCACCAGCGCGCCGACGCTGCCGGCCGTCTGGCCCATCGTGTAGACCGCCACCGCCGTGAGCGCAAAGCCCACGGCAATGATGCGGTTGCCGTTGAAGCGGTCCATCAGCCAGCCGAAGAAGATGGCGCCCACGCCCCCCAGCGGGAACAGGGCCGAGATGAGCGTGGCCGTCCTGGGCGCCAGGCCGGCGTCCTTGAACAGGATGGGCATCCAGTTGATGAGCGCGTAAAAGATCACCAGCCCCATGAAATAGGCCAGCCACAGCATGAGCGAGCCCACGGCGTAGCTGCGCGAGAACACGACGCCCAGGCCGCTCTTGCCCGGCGCCACCTGCTTGGTTTCACTCATGACGAACGACCCGGCATCAGCCGCGCTGGCCGAGATGCGGGCAAGTACCGCGCGGATGCGCTCGACCGGCCGGCCCTTGGCGACCAAGTAGCGCACCGACTCGGGCAGCAGCAGGAGCAGCAGCAGCGTGAGCACCAGGGGCGTCACGCCGCCCAGCAGCAGCACGCTGCGCCAGCCCCACTGCGGAATCATCCAGGCGGCCAGGAAGCCCCCGAGCGCCGCACCTAGCGGAAAGCCGCAGAACATGGTGTTGGTCAGGGTCGCACGGCGCTGGTCCGGGCAGAACTCGCTCATCAGCGTGACCGCGTTGGGCATCGCCGCGCCGAGCCCGACGCCGGTCACGAAGCGCAGCACCGTGAGTTCGCCCAGGCTGGTCGAAAAGGCCGACGCCAGGCAGGCCACGCCGAACACCAGCACAGACACCACGAGCAGCCGCTTGCGGCCGAAGCGGTCCGCCAGCGGCCCGGACGACAGGGCGCCTGCCGCCAGGCCGAACAGCGCGGCGCTGAGCACCGGCGCCAGCGCGGGCTTGGACACGCCCCACTCGCCGATGAGCGAGGGCGCGATGAAACCAATGGCCGCGGTGTCGAAGCCGTCGAGCATCACGATGACGAGGCACAGGCCGAAGATCGTCCACTGGAACGGCGAGAACCGATGGTTGTTGATGAAGGTCTGCACGTCAATGGTGCGGGCGCGGGGAGTCTGGGTCATGGTCGTCTCCTGTCGTTCGGCGGGCCGGGCCTTGCGCGACGCTGGCGATCGCAGCAAGCGGCCGGTTCGCCGTGGGGGCCATCGCTCGCCCTGCATGAACGGACGCGGCGCGATGGTCTTGCGTGATGGATTGTGGCCGTCCGGGTGCCGAAGAAGAAGTGGGCGAAAAGACTATCAGCTATATCATTTAGGCATGGCGAAATCAACGATATTCAATAATTGCTTGATATGGATTAAAGACAAATCGAGTATTTCGTGCGGGTCGCCGAGTTCGGCAGCTTCACGCGCGCCTTCGTCGTGCCGAATGTGGCGCAGCCGGCGCTGAGCCGCCAGGTGCGGCTGCTCGAGGTCGAGCCGCGGCATCCTGCACCAGGTCGAGCGCGCGCGAGGAGCTGGCCGGGTGCGCGGCCCCGATCACGCTGCGCGAGCTGGCGGGCGATCCTGCTCGTGATCCCGACGCGGCCCAGCGCCATGCGCATGCTGGTCGAGTCCGAACTGGCGCGACTCGGCTGGCGGCCGCGAAGTCGGGCCACCATTGCCGAGGTGTTCCGCATGGCCGAAGAAAACCGTGAAGGCAACCGTTTCTACGACTTGGCCGAAAAGCGTAGCGGCCTAGGCAAACTGCTTAGCGCGCCAAGGTGTCTACGACATGGGCACGTTTCACATTTCCGCGAGGCTTCGTGAAGATCGACCAGGCCGTCTTGGCCCCACGGCGGCTCAGACCGCTTCGAGCGCCAGCAGGCCGGTGGCGGTGTTGGAGATGGGAATGTGGTAGTTGCTGTGCACCTTGCGCAGGCTCGAGGTGCCGCCGGCGCTCAGGGCGCCGCGCATGGCCACCCACATCAGCAGTTCCACGCCCTGCGTGCCGGTCTTCTCGACCAGTTCGTGAATGCTGTACTGCGTCACCCACTCGGGGTTGGTCAGCAGGCTGTTCATGAACTGCAGGTCGAACGCCTTGTTGATATGGCCGGCGCGCTCGCCGTCGAGCTGGTGCGACAGGCCGCCGGAGCCGATCACCAGCACCTTCTTGTCGCTGTCCCAGGACCGGATCGCCTCGCCGACGGCCCGGCCCATGGCGTAGACGCGGCGTGCCGAGGGCAGCGGGAATTGCACGGTGTTGATGCAGACGGGCACGATCTGCACCGGGCAGCTATCGGGCCAGAGCAGCTTGAGGGGCAGCGTCACGGCGTGGTCCACCAGCATTTCCTGGCAGGTCACGATGTCGAACTCCCGCTCGATCAGCGTATTGATCACATGCCACGACAGGTCCTGCTGGCCCTGCACCGGTGGCAGCGTGGGGATGCCCCAGCCTTCGTCGGCGCTGTTGTATTGCTGCGCCGCGCCGACCGCGAACGTGGGCATCTTGTCGAGAAAGAAGTTCAGGCCGTGGTCGTTGTAGAACATCACCACCACGTCGGGCCGGGCCGTGTCCAGCCAGTCGCGGATCGGGGGGAAGCCGTCGAAGAACGGTTTCCAGTACGGGTCCTGCTGCAGGTTCTTGGCGATCGCACCGCCGATGGCGGGAATGTGGGAGGTGCCCACGCTGCCGATGAGTTTTGCCATGATGTTGGTCCTGTTGACGGTTTACGGGTGGGCCGCCGCGCGCAGCTTGGCCCGGAATTCTTCCTTGCTCATGCCGGTTTGCTGGGCACCGATGTCCTGCATGTCCAGCCCGAAGATGCCGGCAAACTTGGCCAGGTAGTAGGCATTGCCGCCAGCGGCGATCAGATCGAGCACGTTGCGCGCGCGGATGGCCGCAGCCTGCTGCTCGTTCAGGCCGTATTGGCGCATGTAGGCCTCCTCGTCGGCCTTGAACGCCTCGCGGTTCCCGGCCGAATTGAACGAGAAGCACATCTTGTTGAGCGCGTAGCCTTTTTGCGCCTGCACGCCGTCGAACGGCGTGGTGCCGGGAATTTTGGGAAGCGGAGTGGTCACGTCAATCTCCTGAGTTGGAATCTTGCTACACCCGCAGTATTGCGGCCCCATTGCTAAAGATAAACAGATGAATGATCATGGGATGTATGAGTAAATTCGATTGGTCAGATCTCGACGCGCGGCTGCTGCAACTGCTGGTGGCCGTGGTGGAAGCCGGCTCCATCACCGGCGCGGCGCTGCGGCTGGGCGTCACCCAGTCTGCCGTGAGCCACCTGCTGGACAAGCTGCGCGGCATCACGGGCGACGCGCTGTTCGTCAAATCGGGGCGCGGCATCGTGGCCACCGCGCGGGCCGAGGCGCTGGCCGCGCAGGCGCGCGAGCTGCTCGGCGAACTCGAGCGCTTTGCGCGCTCCGGCGAGTTCGATCCGGCACGCTGGCAGACCACCTTCACCATCGCGGCGAACGATTTCCAGCGCGACGTGCTGCTGCCGTCCCTCGTGGCGCGGCTGCGCGCGCAGGCGCCGGGCGTGGCGCTGCGCGTCATCCCCTCCGACGTGCCGACGCTGGAGATGCTGCGCCACGAGCACTGCCAGCTCGTCGTCAGCCCGCGCCCGCCCGAGGGCAGCGACATCCTGCAAAAGCGCCTGTTCGAGGACCGCTACCGCGTGTTCTACGACCCGGCCGTGCGCGCCGCGCCGCGGGGCCGTGCCGACTACCTGGCGGCCGACCACATCACGGTGCTGTACGAGCCGCGCCGCGCGCTCGACCTCGACCAGTGGCTGGCCGCGCGCGGCGTGCAGCGCCGCTTCGCCGTGATGGTGCCGGGCTTCGCCGGCCTGGGCGCCTTCCTGCGCGGCAGCGACCTGCTGGCCACCGTGCCCGGCCTGCTGCAAGCGCACTCGCTGCGCGGCCTGGCCAGCGCCGAGCCCCCCGTGCCCTGCCCCGCCCTGCCGATGTACATGATCTGGCACGTGCGCTACCAGCACGACGCCGCGCACCGCTGGCTGCGTGATCAGCTCGAGGCGGTGGTTGGCGCGGCAGCCGCGCCATGAGGTCCGGCAACCTGGTTCCTGAAGGTTCGAGGAGACACGCCTGCCGCGCGCGTGAAGACGCGACTGAAATGGGCCGGGTCGGCAAAGCCCAGTTCGTAGGCGATGGTTGAAACACGCAGGTTGGTATAGGCCAGCTTGCGCCGGGCCTCCCGCAGTACCCTGGCGTTGATCCGTTGTGAGGGGGCTTCGCCCGTCGCCGCACGGACGATGCGGCCCAGGTGCGTTGGCGAAATGGACAACACCCGCGCATAGTTGGCCACGCCCCAGTGTTGCAGGAAATGCTCTTCCACCAGGGCCTCGAAGCGTTCGAGGAAATTCATCTGCTCCGACTTGGCATCGGCCGGGCCGGATTGCGAGACGGTGCGCGCCACCAGCCCCAGCAAGGTGGCACACAGACTGCGAAGAATCAAGGCGCGGGCGCTCGTCAGGCTGTTGAATTCGTGCCAGATTTGCTGCACGAGTGCGCTCAACCCAGGCTCGGCGGGACAGACCAAAGGCTGCCCCAGCGTGTATCGCACGTCACCGACGCCCGTCAAAATGAAGTCCAGCACCTCGTCGGCCAGTGTCACCACAAAGCCTTGCGAATCCGGCTCGAAGGAGAACGCATGGACGATTCCCGGTGGCACGTTGATCAGCGTCATCGGCCCGAATGGGTAGGCGCCGCCGTCCAGATGGGCCACGCCGGCACCCGCCTGGAACAGGATCACCTGGTGCAGCCTGTCGTGTCGGTGCGGGGCGAGTTCCCAGTCGTAGAGCGACGAACGCGCGGCAATCGTCTCGCAGTGCACAACGTCCGGCAACAGCGTGGACTCCCCGAACAAGCCCTGGGACAGAACGATGCCGTTGTGTAGCTTCATGTTCGAATCGTACAAGTACTGGACGTATTTGGGCATTGATGGCGCGTCGCCTTGCACATATTCTTGCCTTGTTCAACCTCGCATCGGACCTATTCATTTAGGAGACTTCCATGAAAACCAGCGTATGCATCATCGGCGGCGGCCCTTCCGGGCTCCTGCTCTCCCAGCTCCTGCACCTCAAGGGCATCAATACGGTGATTCTGGAGCGGCAAAGCCGCGAGTATGTTCTCGGGCGTATCCGCGCCGGCGTGCTCGAGCATGGTTTTGCGGAGTTGATGCGCGAAGCACAGTGCGGCGAACGGATGGACCGCGAAGGCGAAATTCACGAAGGTTTTTTCATTGCCCACGATGGCACGCAGACCCGGGTCGATCTGCACAAGTACAGCGGCGGCAGTTCTGTGGTGGTCTACGGCCAGACCGAGTTGACCCGGGATTTGTACGAGGCGCGGGATCGCATGAAGGGCGTCGTCATCCACAACGCCGAGGACGTTCAACTCCACGATCTCAAGTCGGGCAGCCCCTGGGTGACTTACCGCAATGGCGATGACATCGTGCGCATTGACTGCGACTTCGTCATCGGTGCCGATGGCTTTCATGGCGTCAGCCGCAAGTCCATTCCGCGCGACGTGCTCCAGGAGCATGAAAAGGCCTATCCCTTTGGCTGGCTCGGCGTGCTGTCGCGCACGAAACCTGTGTCGCCCGAGTTGATTTATGCCAGGCACGAGCGCGGTTTTGCACTGTGCTCGCTGCGCTCGCAAACGCTCAGCCGCTATTACATCCAGGTGCCCTTGAGCGATTCGGTGGAGGATTGGACCGACGACCGGTTCTGGGCCGAACTCAAGCGCCGCCTGCCAGCAGACGTCGCGGCACGTCTCATCACCGGCCCGTCCATCGAAAAATCCATAGCGCCGTTGCGCTCCTTTGTGGCCGAGCCGATGCGCTATGGCAACCTGTTCCTCGCGGGAGACGCCGCGCACATCGTGCCGCCCACCGGCGCCCGCGGGCTCAACAGCGCCGCATCGGACATCTACTACCTCTACCACGCGCTGATGGCGCACTACCAAAGCGGTGACGATTCGGGGCTGGACGGCTATTCCGCCAAGGCGCTGGCCCGTGTCTGGAAAGCCCAGCGCTTTTCCTGGTGGATGACAACGATGCTGCACACGTTTCCGGACAGCACCTCTTACGAGCAGAGGCTGCAGCAAACCGAGCTGGACTACCTTTTCTCGTCGGACAAGGCGATGGGCTCATTGGCCGAAAACTACGTCGGCCTGCCTTTCTGAGACGCCGGGATCTGCCGGGGGCACTTCCCCGATCCGCACGCCGATGCCGAATGGCGCGTCAGAAAGTCTCGGTATCGACTTCGCTGGCGCTCTGCGCGCTATAACGGGCGCCGGCCACGGTCTTCTGGTTGATCAGGGCCTGCAGGCGCGCCAGCACATCGGCGCCGAGGGTGACCTTGTCGGCGCCCAGATCTTCCTGCAGATGCGCGACGCTGGTGGTGCCGGGAATGGGAATGATGTGTTCGCCCTGGTGCAGCAGCCAGGCCAGCGCGAGCTGGGCCGGCGTGCAGCCGGCTTCCTGCGCGATCGCGTGATAGGCCGGCAGCAGCTTGAGGTTGGCGGCATGGTTGTCGGGTGCAAAGCGCGGCATGGCGCGGCGGATGTCCTTGGCCTCCAGCGCGTTCACGTCGATCGCCGCGCCGCACAGAAAGCCGCGCGCCACCGGGCTGAACGCAACCAGCGCGGCGCCGAGTTCGCGGCAGGCCTGCAGCACGGCGATCTCGGGGTTGCGCGTCCACAGCGAGTACTCGGTCTGCACCGCGCTGATCGGGTGCACGGCATGCGCGCGGCGCAGCGTGGCGCTGGAGACTTCAGACAGGCCGATGGCGCGGATCTTGCCGGCGCGCACCAGCTCGCTCAGCGCGCCCACGCTGTCTTCGATCGGCACTTTCTTGTCCCAGCGGTGCAGGTAGTACAGGTCGATCACGTCGGTCTGCAGGCGGCGCAGGCTGGCCTCGCAGGTGGCCTTGATGGTTGCAGGCCGGCCGTCGATCACGCGCACCAGCTTGCCGTCGCCGGCCACGTCCACGCCCTGCATGCCGCATTTGCTGGCCAGCGTGAAGCGGCTGCGGTGTTGGCCCAGCACCTTGCCGACCAGGGTTTCGTTGGCGCCGAAGCCGTACAGCGCGGCAGTGTCGAACAGCGTGACGCCCGCGTCCAGTGCGGCCAGCAGCACCCGCTCGGCCTGCTCGGGTGGGGGCGGCACGCCGTAGGCATGGCTCAGGTTCATGCAGCCCAGGCCGATGGCGGAGACGGTGAAGGGGCCGAGTTGTCGTGTTTGCATCTTAATTTCTCAACAAAAAACGCCCGCAGCCCATATGGTACGGGCGCGGGCAGCTATTGAATCAGGAGCGTCCGCTCAGCGCAGCTGCCGCTCCAGCTGGTCCAGCACCTGGTAGCACGGAAGCACCTGCGCCACGCTGGAGTTCGGCTCGCGGCCCTCGCGGATGGCGGCGAAGAACTCGCGGTCCTGCAGCTCGATGCCGTTCATGGACACGGCCACCTTGGACACGTCGATCTTCTCGTCCTTGCCCGTGAACAGGTCGTCATAGCGCGCAATGTAGGTCGCGGTGTCGCCGATGTAGCGGAAAAAAGTGCCGAGCGGCCCATCGTTGTTGAAGGACAGGCTCAGCGTGCAGATCGCGCCGTTCGCAGCCTTGAGCTGGATGCTCATGTCCATGGCGATGCCGAGCTGCGGATGGATCGGGCCCTGCACGGCGTTGGCCTGCACGATAGCGCTGCCGGCCTGGTACGCGAACAGGTCCACCGTGTGCGCGGCGTGGTGCCACAGCAGGTGGTCGGTCCAGCTGCGCGGCTGGCCCAGTGCGTTCATGTTGGTGCGGCGGAAGAAGTAGGTCTGCACGTCCATCTGCTGGATGTTGAACTTGCCGGCCTCGATCTGCTGGTGCACATACTGGTGGCTGGGGTTGAAGCGGCGCGTGTGGCCGCACATGGCGACGCGGCCGCTCTGGCGTGCCAGCGCCACCACGGCTTCGGCCTCCTTGAGGCTGTCGGCCAGCGGAATCTCGACCTGCACGTGCTTGCCGGCCTTCAGGCAGGCGATGCTCTGCTCGGCATGCATCTGCGTGGGCGTGCACAGGATGACGGCGTCCACTTCGGCCAGCGCGAGGCTGTCCGCCAGATCGGTCGTCACGTGGCCAATGCCGTATCTGGCGGCGACTTCCCTCGTCTTGTCCAGCTCCCGGCTGACCAGCGAGACGACTTCGACGCCGTCGATGTTCTTGATGCCGTCCAGGTGCTTGATGCCGAATGCGCCGGCGCCCGCGAGGGCGACTTTGATGGTTTTGGACATTATGGATTCTCCAGAATCAGGTGGCCGACGGCCGTGTTGGATGCGGGGACATGGTAGAAGCGGTGCGCCACCCGGGGCGGCTTGCCACCGGCCACGTCGGCCATGGCGCCGCGCGCGATCAGCCACATCACGAGTTCGATGCCCTCGCTGCCGGCTTCACGCACGTAGTCGATGTGAGGCTTCTTCGCCAGCGCCGCGGGGTCGGCGATCAGCTGGTCGAGGAAGGCGTTGTCGAATGCCTTGTTGATGAGACCCGCGCGCGGGCCCTGCAGCTGGTGGCTCATGCCGCCCGTGCCCCAGATCTGCACATTGAGCGGCTCGTCATACGACTCGACGGCCTTGCGGATGGCCTGGCCCAGGTTGAAGCAGCGCTGGCCGCTCGGCACGGGGTACTGCACCACGTTGACGGCAAACGGGATCACCGGGCAGGGCCAGGCCTGCGGCTGGCCGCACAGCAGCGACAGCGGCACCGTGAGGCCGTGGTCCACGTCCATCTTGTTCACGATGGTGAGGTCAAAGTCCTGCTGGATCACCGACTGCGCGATATGCGAGGCCAGCTCCGGGTGGCCGATCACGGTGGGCACGGGCCGGGCGCCCCAGCCCTCGTCCGCCGGTTTGAACTCGGCGGCCGTGCCGATCGCGAACGTGGGGATCATGTCCAGGCTGAAGGCGGTGGCGTGGTCGTTGTAGACCAGAAAGATGACATCGGGCCGGTTGTCCTTCAGCCACTGCCGGGATGACTCGTAACCCTGGAACACCGGCTGCCAGTAAGGTTCATGGGTCTTGCCCAGGTCGAGCGCGGCACCGATCGCCGGGATATGCGAGGTGTAGACGCTGGCGGTGATTCTGGCCATTTCAGATACTCGCTTTCTGGCCGCTTCGGCCTGCCTTGCCCTGGGGCTGGTGCTGCGGCTGCGCGTCGCCGTCTTCGCCGGTGCGGCGGTTGCCTTCGACCGAGCGGCCGCCGTGGATCATCATGTCGCGGTACTCCTCCTCCGTCATGCCGGTCATGCTGCCGGCCATCTGCTGGAAGCTCTTGCCGTCGGTCGCGCCGATCTTGGCGAGGAAGTAGATGTTGCCGCCCAGGCTGATGCATTTGTTCAGGTCGCGCGCGAGCACGGCCTGCTTCTGCGCCTCGGTCATGGGCCACTCGTCCAGGTAGGCCCGCTCATTGGCCTTGAAGCGTTCGCGGTTCGCGGCCTGCATGAGCGACATGCAGAACTGGTTCAGGTGGTAGCCCTTGCGCGATTGCTCGGCATCGAAGATGGTGGTGCCCGGAACGTCCAGATACGGTTTTTCGAGTGACATATCAGGCTCCCCAATAAAGTCGGTTCGGATTGTCCACCAGCAGTTTGCGCTGCTGCTCCGGCGTCGGCGCGATGTGCGGGATGAAGTCCACCAGCAGGCCGTCGTCGGGCATGTGGTCCTTCAGGTTCGGATGCGGCCAGTCGGTGCCCCAGAGCACGCGATCCGGGAACTCGTCCACGATACGCCGGGCAAACGGGACCACATCGCGGTAGGCATTTTGCTCGCCGTTCAAAGCCTTCGGGCCGGTCACGCTCAGGCGCTCCGGGCAGGTGACCTTGCTCCAGACGTTGCCGTGCTCGCGCATGAACTTCAGGAACAGCCCGAACTCGGGGCCGTCCACCGGCTTGCTCACATCGGGGCGGCCCATGTGGTCCACCACCACGGTGGTCGGCAGTGCGGTGAAGAAGTCCCACAGTTCGGGCAGGTCCACCGCCTCGAAGTAGATCACCACGTGCCAGCCCCATTGGGCAATGCGGCCGGCAATTTCCAGCAGCTCTTCTTTGGGTGTGAAGTCCACCAGGCGCTTGACGAAGTTGAAGCGCACGCCGCGCACGCCGGCGTCGTGCATGGCCTGCAGATCGCCATCGCTCACGCTGCGCCGCACGGTGGCGACGCCGCGCGCGCGGCCGTTGGCGGCGTGCAGCGCATCGAGCAGCGCGCTGTTGTCGGCGCCGTGGCAGGTGGCCTGCACGATCACGTTCTTCTCGAAACCCAGGTGGTCGCGCAGCGCGAACAGCTGGGCCTTGCTGGCGTCGCACGGTGTGTACTTGCGCTCGGGCGCATAGGGAAACTCGGCGCCGGGGCCGAACACGTGGCAGTGCGCGTCCACGCTGCCTGCGGGCAGCTGGAACCGGGGCTTGCTCGGGCCGGCATACCAGTCGAGCCAGCCAGGGGTCTTGGTGAAATCACCGGTGGTGGGTTTTGACATGGTGTATCTTCAGTCGATGTATTTGAGGCCGGCTTTTTCCAGCGGCTCGCGCATCTTGTACAGGTCCAGGCCCAGCACGCCCGCGGCGAACTTGGCGCGTTTTTCGCCCTCGAAGCTTTCGCGCTTCTCGGCCGCATCGGCCACCTGTTGCGCAATCGCGGCGGGCACCACCACGACGCCGTCCGCGTCGGCCACCACCACGTCACCCGGATTGACCAGGGCACCGGCGCACACCACGGGAATATTCACCGAGCCCAGCGTGGCCTTGATCGTGCCCTTGGCATGAATGGCGCGGCTGAACACCGGAAAATCCATCTTCTCCAGTTCGGCCACATCGCGCACGCCCGCATCGATGATCAGGCCCCTGGCACCGCGCGCCTTGAAGCTGGTCGCCAGCAGGTCGCCAAAGAAGCCGTCGAAGTTGTCGGTGGTGCAGGCGGCCACGGCCACGTCGCCGCTCTGCAACTGCTCGGCGGCCACGTGCATCATCCAGTTGTCGCCCGGCTGCAGCAGGATGGTCACCGCCGTGCCGCACAGGCGGGCGCCCGTGTAGATGGGGCGCATGTAGGGCTTCATCAGGCCGACCCGGCCCATGGCCTCATGCACGGTGGCAACACCGAATTGCGAGAGCTTTTCGACCGCGGCCTTGTCGGCGCGCACGATGTTGCGTTTCACGATACCCAGTTGATTCATGCTCATGGTGAGTCTCCTTGTTTGGTTACTTGCCCTTGGCCTTCAATGCAGCGTCCAGCCGCGGAAACACCCGGCGCGCATTCCCTTCGTAGATCTGGTGGCGGTCGGCCGCGCTCAGGATCTTGCTGGCCTCGATATAGCGCTTGGTGTCGTCGTAGTAGTGGCCCGTCTCGGGGTCGATGCCGCGCACCGCGCCGATCATCTCCGAGGCGAACAGCACGTTCTTCACCGGGATCACGGTGTTCAGCAGGTCGATGCCGGGCTGGTGGTAGACGCAGGTGTCGAAGTAGATGTTGTTCAGCAGGTGCTCGGACAGCAGCGGTTTCTTGAGCTCCTGCGCCAGGCCCCGGAATCGCCCCCAGTGGTAGGGCACGGCGCCGCCGCCGTGCGGGATCAGGAAGCGCAGCGTCGGGAAGTCCTTGAACAGGTCCGAGGTCAGGCACTGCATGAAGGCCGTGGTGTCCGCGTTCAGGTAGTGCGCGCCGGTCGTGTGGAAGGCCGGGTTGCAGCTCGTGCTGACGTGGATCATCGCAGGGATGTCGTACTCGACCATCTTTTCGTAGATCGGGTACCAGTGCCGGTCCGACAGCGGCGGCGAATTCCAGTGGCCGCCCGAGGGGTCGGGGTTCAGGTTGATGCCGACGTTGCCGTATTCCTTCACGCATTTCTCGAGTTCGGGAATGCAGGTCTTGGGATCCACCCCCGGCGACTGCGGCAGCATGGCGGCCGGGACGAAGTGGTCAGGGAACAGCTGCGACACGCGGTAGCACAGTTCGTTGCAGATCGCGGCCCAGGCCTGGGACACCTCGAAGTCGCCGATGTGGTGCGCCATGAAGCTCGCGCGCGGGCTGAAGATGGTCAGGTCGGAGCCGCGCTCCTTCATCTTGGCGAGCTGATTCGTTTCAATCGATTCGCGCAACTCGTCGTCGCTGATGCGCAGGTCCGCCACGCGGGGCTTGAGGGCCGGGTCCTTGATGCCGGCAATTTGCTGGTTGCGCCAGTTCTCCAGCGCCTTGGGCGCCGTGGTGTAGTGGCCGTGGCAGTCGATGATCATGGTCGCGTCCTTCCCGTGTCGATGGATCGTTGAAGCAGAAAATCAATATAGCGCTTGCGGGGGTCCCTGCGAGGCCGGCAGCCAAATGGCCGCATCCCCGCCTTGCCCTTTACCGCCGCCCGGCATGGCGCAAGCGGTGTTCTCATGCGCTCGATTGTGGTCGCGCGGGCGCCAAAAATGAAGGGGATGGGGTCACTAGCAGCTATATCATTCAGGCATGGCCGGATGAGGGCCATTCAACCATTGTTTCCCATGGACTTAAAACAGATCGAGTATTTCGTGCGGGTCGCCGAGCTCGGCAGCTTCACGCGCGCCTCCGTCGTGCTGAATGTGGCGCAGCCGGCGCTGAGCCGCCAGGTGCGGCTGCTCGAGGTCGAGCTGCGGCAAAACCTGCTGGTGCGCAACGGCCGCGGCGCCAGCCCCACCGAGGCCGGCAAGCTGCTGCTGGAACACGGCCGCGGCATCCTGCACCAGGTCGAGCGCGCGCGCGAGGAGCTGGGCCGGGTGCGCGGCGCGCTGGCCGGCCAGGTCGCCCTGGGCCTGCCGCCGAGCCTTGCGAAGGTGCTGACGGTGCCGCTCACGCGCGCTGCGCGCTCGCAGTTGCCTGATGCCGCGCTGTCGATCAGCGAAGGCCTGTCGGTGTCACTGCGCGAAGCGCTGGTCACGGGACGGCTCGACATTGCGCTGCTGTACAACACCCTGCCGACACCGGGCATCGAGGCGACGGCGCTGCTGCACGAGGAGTTGTTTCTGGTGCAGCGCCGGGTGCCGGCATCGCGCCGCGCACGCGCAGCCCCGATCACGCTGCGCGAGCTGGCGGCGATCCCGCTCGTCATCCCGACCCGGCCCAACGCCATGCGCATGCTGGTCGAGTCCGAACTGGCGCGACTCGGCTGCCGGCCGCAGATCGCGCTGGAGATCGACGGCGTGCCCGCGATCCTCGACCTGGTGGCCGATGGCGCCGGCAGCGCCGTGCTGTCCATGAACGCCGTGGCCACCTCGGGCAAGGCGTCAAACTACATCACGCGGCCGATCCGCACGCCGTCGCTGCGCAGCGAGCTGTCGCTCGCGGTCAGCTCGCTGCGCCCTGCCACGCTGACCCAGCAGGCCATGCTGGCGCTGCTTCGCGAGACCCTTGGCACCGTCCTCACCACCGCTTGAACCACCATGACACCCACCATCCCTTTGCTGGTCCTGTGCCCGCTGCCACAGCCGTACCTCGCGCAGATCGCCGCCGCCTATGACGTGATCCATGCGCCGGATGCCGCGCTGCGCGCCCAGGCCATCGCGGCCCACGGCATGCGCGTGCGGGCCGTGCTGACCATTGGCCCGATCGGCCTCACGGGCGCCGAGATCGCCGCCCTGCCCGCGCTGGAGCTGGTCTGCGCGCTCGGCGCGGGCTACGAGCAGATCGACGTGGCGGCCGCACGAGCGCGCGGCATCGTCGTGGCGAACGGCGCCGGCACCAACGACGACTGCGTGGCCGACCATGCCTTCGGCCTGCTGATCGCGGCCGTGCGCGGCATCGTGCAGCTGGATCGCGCCTGCCGCGATGGCGTGTGGCGCGACCAGATCCCCGACTACGCGCCCTCGGTCTCGGGCAAGCGGCTCGGCATCCTGGGCTACGGGCTGATCGGGCAAAAGATCGCGCGGCGCGCCGGCGGCTTCGACATGACGGTGGGCTACCACAGCCGCCACCGCCGGGACGGCGCGGCGCCCGCCTGGTTCGACAGCCCGCTGGCGCTGGCGCGCTGGTGCGACTTCCTGGTGGTGGCCACGCCCGGCGGCGCCGGCACGCGGCACCTGGTGAACGAGGCGGTGCTGGAGGCCATCGGCCCGCAGGGGGCGCTGGTGAACATCGCGCGCGGCAGCGTGGTCGACACGCAGGCGCTGGCGCGGGTGCTGCGCGAGCGCCGCCTCGGCGCGGCCGGCATCGACGTCTATGAGAGCGAGCCGCACCGGCCCGAGGAGCTCATCGCGCTGCCCAACATCGTGCTCACGCCGCACGTTGCGGGGCGCTCGCCCGAGGCGGTGCAGGCGACCGTCACGCGCTTTCTCGCCAACATGCAGGCGCACTTTGCAGGCCGGCCGGTGCTCTCGCCGGTGTGATGGGGCTCACCCCCTGGCTGCGCGCACTTCGTGTCGCTTCGCCACCCCCCTCGCCGGGGGCAGCACCTGCGGCCCGGCCAAGCCGGTTCCGCGGTATTCCTGGCATTTGGCCGCGCCGGTTTTATGCCTCGCGGGTCGGGCGAAGCGCAATGGAAAGACTTACGAGAAAAGTGCCGCCAGCCCATGCCGGCTATGCACAAACAGCTACTTTTTGGATAGCAAAGACGGCTCGCGCGCCGCGATCAGACGGTCCGCATAGTCCTGCCAGCGCGCGTCCTTCGCAAGACCCGCGAACACGCCGGCGCGCGCCTGATCGGCTACCCATTGCTGCTTGTCGGCGATGGCGGCGGCCATGAAGGGCACAAAGCCCGCCTCACGCACGGTGTTGGCCGACTCGCGCATTTCCTCGGCGCGGCGCTGGCCGTGCTGTACCACGCGGCTGAAGAAATAGGCGCCGGTCTGTGGCCAGTCGATGCTGGGGAAGGTTTCGGCCAGGGTCGGCAGCACATGGTCTTCCACGCCATAGGCGCGCGCGGTGGTGTAGCTCTCGATCACCAGCGCCTCCAGCCCCTTGATCATCACGCTGCGGCACATCTTGATCGCGCTGGCCACGCCGAGCCGCTCGCTCACCACCTTGGCGTCCATGCCCCAGGCGGTGAGCACGCCCGCCAGTGCCGCGGCATGCGCGCCGCCCAGCAGCATCGGCACCCGGATGCCATAGGGCGGCACCGAGGTCATGACACCGGCCTCGACGTAGTGCGCCCCGCGGGCGTCGATCAGCGCGGCGCACTGCTCCTTGGTCCCGGGCGAGGCCGAGTTGAGATCCAGAAACAGGGTGCCCGGTCGAATGTGCTGCGCGGCCTCCTGCGCCACCGCCAGGGTATTGGAGGCCGTCACGGCGGAGACGATGAGGTCGCTCGCCGCGCACAGTGCCCCCATCGAATCGTGCACCGTGACGCCGGCCTGCGCCGCATGCGCGCGCTCGGGGCCTTGCGTCGCCGCAGCGGCGAACTTCAGGTCCCAGGCGCCCGTGCCCGCGACGCCGGGCTTGTCTTTCAGCCCCGCCGAAAACGTTTTGCCGACTTCGCCGTAGCCGATCAGGCCGATGTGCTGTGGTTGCATGTGATGGACCTTCCCGCTTGAGCTGGTTATTGCTGAGGAATGCCTGCGCTCTTGATGACACCGCCCCAGCGCCGGATCTCGGCACCCAGCAGCTCGGCCAGCTGCGCCGGCGTGCCAGGCCGGGGCTGAACGTTGATCTGGGTCAGGCTGTGGATCACATCAGGCGACTTCAGCGCGGCGACGACCTCCTGGTTCAGTCGCTGCAGCACGTCGGGGGGCGTCTTGGCGGGCGCGGCCAGAGCGTTCCACGAGGCGGCGTAGAACCCGGCCAGCGCACCGCCGCTCTCGCGCACGGTGGGCACCTGAGGAAGTTCGGGTGCGCGCTTCTCGCCCATCACGGCCAGCGCACGCAGAGTTCCTCCGCGGATCTGCGACATCATCGGACTGAGCACCTCCACCCCGGCGTCGATCTGCCCGCTGCGCAGCGCGGTGAGGACCGCGCCGGTCGCGTTGAAGGGAACGATCTGCGCATGGATGCCGGCCGTGGTCTTGAACAGTTGTGCGGCGAGGTTCTGCGTGCTGCCGATATTCACGGTGCCCAGGTTGAGCTTGTCGGGATTTGCCCGGGCAAAGGCCAGCAGGTCCGCCAGTGTCTTGAAGCGCGAATCCGCGGGCACGACAAACACGATGTCGAAAAAGCCAAGCGTCGAGATCGGGGCGAAGTCCTTTTGCGCATCGAACGGCAAGTGCCTGAACAAGCCTTCGCTCACGGCGGTGCCGTTGCTCATGAGCAGCAGGGTGTAGCCGTCGGGCGCGGCCCGGGCCACCAGTTCACCCGCCACCACACCGCCCGCCCCCGGACGGTTTTCGATGATCACGCTTTGGTGCAGTTGTTCGCCGAGTTTTTTGGCCACGATGCGGGCCGTCACATCGGCCACACCGCCCGGACCGAACGGCACGACGATCTTGATGAGCCGGCTGGGCCAGTCTGCCGCGCGCGCCACGCCAGACCATGACATGGATGCAGCCAGGGCTGCGGCGGCGCTTTGGAGGAAGGGGCGGCGTTGCATTTTCAAGAATCCCTTTCTTTAAATCACCAGCCCGCCGATTTGCGCATCGAACCGTTCCGCGCTACGGTAGCCGGGTTGATTCGTGATGCCAATTGACTTGCAAAAATCAGAAGCTGGTCCGCATACCCACATCGTAGCCAGTACCGTTACCGTAGCTAAACCCCGGAAAAGCGCCAGGACGAACGGTCAGCGGTCACGCCGTACGGCCAATGGGTCGCACTCAGCGTGTCACCGAAAAGACGGCCCGTCCGGTCGATGCAAGAACGTCCTGTTGATCTGCCGGACTCAACTGGCTGGTCGCCGCGAGGGCGTAGCCGACCATCTTCGAGTAGTCCATCATCGTATTCCCGGCGTCAGACCCCCACATCACGTGATTGGCGCCGAACACCTTGACCAGTTGGCCGACAAGGCCTCGCGTCAAAGCAAGGTCGAACTTCAGGCGCTCGAAGTTTTCGGTTGTGAATTTCAGATAGACGTTGTGGTGTTTTGCCAGAGCGGCGTAGGAATCGTCGATACCGTAGGACGGAGCCCCCTCGGCGGCCGGCCAGTCGCAATGGTCCAGCACGATCTTTGCCTTCGGGAACTGGTCGGCGAGACGGCCAATCTCCTGGAGGAACTTCGGGTCCGGGCTCCTGGGATAGGGCATCAGCTCGACGACCAGGCCCTGGTCGTTGGCCACTTGCCATAGCTTCAGCATGCCTTCCGAGCTCATCCAGGGGTAGCCGCCGTCCGGCGCTCTCTGACCCAGTTTGCGAAAGCCCACGACCCCGTCGTTTTTGACGAGCCGAGTCAGCTCCTCGGCTGCATCAGGCTTCGCCGGATCGACGATCGCGACCGGCACGACCTTCCCCTTGTTGCCCGCGGCGACTGACAGGAGGTACCGGTTATCGGACACGTAGGCGGCGCCGTACTGGATGCCAACCCCGCCCCCGACGCCGTTGTCTTGCCATTCGCGAAAGACCTTCGTCGTGTCGTTGGGCTGATTCGCGGCGCGTGCCTCCATTACGGCCTTGCCCATGTAGGCATGCTCGGCATGGAGCGGAAATTTCGCGAAGTCACTGCTGTAGAAGTGGGTGTGCGTGTCGAACAGCGCAAAGCCCGGACCTTGCGCCCTGGCCACGGGTATGAGCGCGCAGGCCATGCCGCCCGCCACAACGATATTCGCAACAATATTGGAGAATTTCATTTCAGTCCGCCTGGATATGGGCCGCCTTGATCACGCCGGCCCATTTATCGATCTCGGTGTGCAGGAAGGCACTGAACTGATCTGGCGTGCTCGGTGTGATCACCGCGCCGAGCGACATCAACCGCTCGCGCACGGCAGGGTCGGCCAGCGCCTTGGTCGTCTCGGCGTTCAGGCGAGCCACGATCTCGCTCGGCGTGCCGGCCGGCGCCAGCAAACCCCACCAGACACTGGCCTCAAAGCCCGGCAGGCCCGACTCGGCCAGCGTCGGCACTTCGGGCAGGAGCGCAATGCGCTGGCTGCCGCTGGCACCCAGCGCACGCAGCCGCCCGGACTTCACGTGCGCCAGCACTTCCAGCGGGTTGAGCAGCATGAACGAGGTGCGCCCCGCGATCAGGTCCACCAGGGCGGGTGCGCCGCCCTTGTAGGGCACATGCATCGCGTCGATGTGGGCGGTCGAGGCCAGCAGCGCGCCGGCGAGATGTCCCGAGCTGCCGTTGCCGGCCGAGCCGTAGGTGAGTTGGCCCGGATGCTTCTCGCCCCACGCCAGCAACTCCCGTGTCGTTTTAAAGGGCTGGGATGATGCCGTCACCAGCACCAGCGGCGCATAGCCCAGGCGCGAGATGGGCGCGAAGTCGCGCAGCGTGTTGAACGGCAGCTTCGGATACAGCGTCATGTTGGTCGCCAGGCCGTTGGCGCCCACCAGCAGGGTATAGCCGTCGGGCGCGGCCTTGGCCACCACGTCGGCACCGATGTCGCCGTTGGCGCCGGGCTTGTTTTCAACCAGCACCGGCTGGCCGAGCTGCGTCGACAGGCGCGCGCCGATCACGCGCGCCACCGTGTCCACGGCACCGCCGGCGGCGAACGGCACGACGAGGCGCAGTGGCCTGGACGGGTAGCCCTGCTCCGCAAAGGCGCCCAGCGAGAGCGCGAGGCCCAAGGCGGGCAGCAGGCTGCGCGCCGCCCGGCGGAAAAAAGTCTGAGTCATGAGTGAAGCTCCATGGAAGAAGTGAATGAAGGATTCATTGCTGGGGAATGCCGGCGCTTTTGATGACTCCGCCCCAGCGCCGGATCTCGCTGCCGAGCAACTCGGCCAGCTGCGCCGGCGTGCCGGGCCGGGGCTGAACGTTGATCTGGGTCAGGCTGTGGATCACGTCGGGCGATTGCAGCGCGGCGACGACCTCCTGGTTCAGTCGCTGCAGCACGTCGGGGGGCGTTTTGGCGGGCGCGGCCAGCGCGTTCCACGAGGCCACGTTGAATTGGGCCAGCGCGCCGCCGCTCTCGCGCACGGTGGGTACCTGTGGCAGATCCGGTGCGCGCTTCTCGCCCATCGCGGCCAAAGCGCGCACGGCGCCGGCACGGATCTGCGACATGATGGAGCTCAGCCCCACTACCGCAGCGTCGATCTGGCCACTGCGCAGCACGGTGAGGACCGCTCCGTTGCCATTGAACGGTACGATCTGTGCATGCAGGCCGGCCGTGGTCTTGAACAGTTGTGCGGCCAGGTTCTGCGTACTGCCGATGTTGATGGTGCCCAGGCTGAGCTTGTCGGGATTCCCGCGGGCATAGGCCAGCAGGTCCGCCAGCGTCTTGAAGCGCGAATCCGCGGGCACGACGATCACGAGGTCGAAAAAACCAAGGGTCGAAATCGGGGCGAAGTCTTTTTGTGCATCGAACGGGAGATGCTTGAACAGACCCTCACTCACCGCCGTGCCGTTGGTCATAAGCAGCAGGGTGTAGCCGTCCGGTGCCGCCCGCGCCACCAGTTCACCGGCCACGACCCCGCCCGCGCCCGGGCGGTTTTCGATGATCACGCTTTGGTGCAACTGCTCGCTGAGTTTCTGGCCGACAATTCGGGCCGTCACGTCGGCTTCGCCACCAGGGCCGAACGGTACGACGATTTTGATGGGTCTGACGGGCCAGCCTGCAGCGCGGGCCAGGTTGGCACCCAAGGCTGATGCTGCCAGCGCTGCGGCCGTCGTCTGGAGAATGTGGCGTCGTTTCATTTTTCACAGGTCCTCTTCAAGCTTTGTCCAGGTGAATCGGAGGCTGGCGGCTGCCATACCTATGCCGTGGTCACGCCTGCCGCCGTCTCAGGCGCGCGCCACGCCCAGCAGCCTGTCCAGCAACTCGGGGCGCTCGCGCAGTTCCTGCGCCGTGCCCGCGTGCACGACCGTGCCGCGGTCCAGCACCACGGCGCGGTCGGAAATCGCCAGGATGGCCTGCGGATGCTGCTCGACGATGATGGCCGACAGACCCTCCTCGCGCGTGATGCGCCGGATCGCACGCAGCAGCTCTTCCACGATGATCGGCGCCAGCCCTTCGAGCGGCTCGTCGAGCAGCAGCAGCCGCGGGTTCAGCACCAGCGCGCGGCCCACGGCCAGCATTTGCTGCTCGCCGCCCGACAGCTGCGTGCCCAGGTTGGTCTTGCGCTCGGCCAGGCGCGGGAACATCTCGTACACGCGCTCGGGCGTCCAGCGCCGCGCCGTGCTGCCGGCCCGACCGGCCCGCTCCACCGCCGTCAGGTTCTCGTGCACCGTGAGCGACTTGAAGATGTTGCGTTCCTGCGGCACCCAGCCGATACCGGCGGCCGCGCGCTGGTAAGACGCCAGCTTGTGCAGCGTCACATCGCCCAGCATGATGCTGCCGCCATGCTGGCGCGTCGCGCCGGCCAGCGTATTGATCAGCGTCGTCTTGCCGGTGCCATTGCGCCCCAGCAGCGCCAGCGTGTCGCCCTCGGCCAATGTCAGCGACACGTTCTGCAGCACCACGGCCTCGCCGTAGCCGGCGCTCAGGTTTTCTACTTTGAGCAGCTCAGGCATGCTCGCTCTCCCCATGCCCCAGGTACACCGCCTTGACCTGCGGGTCGCTGGCAATCTGCTCGGGGTCGCCCTCGGTCAGCACCGCGCCGTTGACGAGCACCGTCATGCGGCTGGCGAAGCTGAAGACCAGATCCATGTCGTGTTCGATCAGCAGCACCGAGACGTCGGCGGGCAGTGCCGCCACGGTCTGCAGCAGTTCCTCGCGCTCGCCCGCCGGCACGCCCGCCACCGGCTCGTCGAGCAGCAGCACGCGCGGCTCGCAAGCCAGCGCGATGGCAATCTCCAGCAGGCGGCGTTTGCCATAGGCCAGCACCTGCGTGGGCTGGTTCTGCACGTCGGCAAGGTGAAATTGTTCAAGCAGCTTCTGGGCCCGCTGTGCTACATCTTTACTAGCACCAAGCGCATGCCACCATTGGGCTCCCAGTCCTTTTTGCTTAGAAATCACGAGCGCCAGCGTCTGCAGCGGCGTCATGGAGTCGAACAGCTGGTTGATCTGGAAGGTGCGCACCATGCCGCGGCGCACGCGCTGGTGCGGCGCCAGCTGCGTGATGTCCTGGCCCTCCAGCACGATGCGTCCCTCGGACGGCTGCAGCACGCCGGTGAGCAGGTTGATCAGCGTCGTCTTGCCGGCGCCGTTCGGGCCGATCAGCGCATGGCGCGCGCCGCGGTGCAGACTCAAAGTGACGTTGCTGGTGGCGGTGATGCCGCCAAAGCGTTTGACCAGCCCCTGGGCCGACAGCACGACCTCGGGCTGCGCGGAATTCACGCCACTCATGAGCCGCTCCTTCGCCACCAGGTCCACGGGCGCAGCAAACGCTCGCGCCCGACGCGCACCAGCAGCACCAGGATCAGGCCGATCCAGAACATCCAGTACTGCGGCGTGATGGAGGACAGGTTGTCCTGCAGCAGCTTGAACACGATGGCGCCGGCAATGCCGCCGTACAGCCAGCCGACCCCGCCGATCACCAGCATCAGCAGCACGTCGGCCGAGCGGTCGAAGGCCAGCACGTCGAGCGAGGCAAAGCCCGTGGTCTGTGCCAGCAGGGCGCCGGCGGCACCGGCCACGGCGGCGGCCACGGTGTAGATCACGACCAGGCGCGAGCGCACCGGAATGCCGATGGCCATGGCGCGCAGGCGGTTGTCGCGGATGGCCTTGAGCGTGGCGCCAAAGGGCGAGTTGACGAGCCGGCGCAGCACCAGGAACAGCAGCAGCAGCACCGACAGCGAATACCAGGCGGCGGTGCGCCCGGACAGGTCGAATTCAAACCGGCCCAGCACCGGGCCGAGAATCACGCCCTGCAGGCCGTCGGCGCCGCCGGTGAGCCAGTCCAGCTTGTTGGCCAGCTCCAGCAGGATCAGGGCGATGCCCAGCGTGACCATCAGGCGGGTCAGGTCGGTGCCGCGCAGGATGGTGATGCTGCACAGCGCGCCCAGGAGTGCCGACAGCGCCATTGCCACCAGCAGGCCGACCACCGGATCGGGCATGACGAGCTTGGCGAACAGCGCGCCCGTGTAAGCGCCGAAGCCGAAGAACGCCGCATGGCCGAGCGAGACAATGCCGGTGTAACCCAGGATCAGGTCCAGCGAGATGGCGAACAGCGCCACGATGGCGATCTCGTTGATCATCAGCGCCTGGCTGGGCAGCAGCCACGGCGCGGCAAACGCCAGCAGCCACACCAGCGGCTCCCACGCCCGCCAGCGCGACAGTTGCAGCAACTCGGCGCGGGCGTCGCGCGGTGACAGGGGCGGCATCACTTGCCTCCCTTGCGCGTGAACAGGCCTTCGGGCCGCCACATCAGGATCAGGATCATGAGCGTGTAGACGATGAAAGCGCCCAGCGTGGGAATGAAGTACTTGCCCGCCACATCGGCAATGCCCAGCAGCAGCGCGGCCAGCAGCGGCCCGGTGATGGACGAGGTGCCGCCGACCGACACCACGATCAGGAAGTAGATCATGTACTTGAGCGGAAAGGTCGGATCCAGCCCCAGGATTTCGGCGCCCAGCGCACCGCCCAGGCCCGCCAGCCCGGAGCCCACCGCAAACGTCAGCAGAAACACCACGTTGACGTTGATGCCCAGGCCGGCGGCCACGCGCGGGTCATCGACGGACGCGCGCAGGCGGCTGCCGAAACGCGTGCGCGACAGCAGCAGCTGCAGCGCGACGGTAAGCAGAGCGCACAGCACGATGATGAACAGCCGGTAATGCCCCATGCCCAGCATCCAGGCGCCGTGGCCGATCTCGGTGCGCCCGCTCAGCCATTCGGGCAGCTGCACGTTCTGCTGGCTCGATCCCATGAAGTAGTCGACCCCCGCGACCGCCATGAAGGCCAGTCCGATGGAAAACAGCACCTGGTCGAGGGGCGGCTTGCTGTACATGGGGCGGTACAGCGTGCGCTCCAGCAGCGCGCCGAGCAGGCCGACCAGCACGAAAGCCAGCAGCAGGCACCACAGGAACGGCACGCCCAGGCGCTGCATCAGCAGTACCGTGATGTAGCCGCCGGCCATGGCAAAGGCGCCGTGCGCCAGGTTGATGAAGTTCATCAGGCCCAGCGTCACCGCCAGGCCGACGGCGAGCACGAACAGCAGCATGCCGTAGGCAATGCCGTCAAAAAGAATGGTGATCACGTCTGGAGGGAGAGGCCGCGCAACGTCACGTCCTGTTTACTTTTTGCTCTTGCCCGGATCCTTGACGTCCTTGATCACGTCGAACTCGACGTTGTAGAGCTGGCCGTCGACCTTTTCGACCTTGCGCAGGTAAACGTTCTGCACGATGTCGCGGGTCTGCGCATCGATATAGATCGGGCCGCGCGGGCTCTCGAAAATCTGCCCCTTCATCGCGGCCAGCAGTGCATCGCCGCCGCCCTGCCCCTTGGTCTTCTTGAGCGCTTCATAGATCACGTGCATGCCGTCATAGCCGCCCACGGCCATGAAGTTGGGGCGCATGCCCTTGTTGGCGGCGCCAAAAGCGGCGACAAACTTCTTGTTCATGGCCGACGGATGGGCCGCGGAGTAGTGATGCGAGGTCACAACGCCCAGGGCGCCATTGCCCATGTCGTTGAGCTGGTCGTCATCGGTCACGTCGCCGGTGGCGATCAGCTTGATGCCGGCCTTGCCCATGCCGCGCTCGAGAAACTGCTTCATGACCGCGGCACCCGCGCCCGAGGGCACGAACACGAACAGCGCGTCCGGATTTTCGTCGCGCACCTTTTGCAGGAACGGCGCGAAGTCCGGGTTGCGCAGCGGCACACGCAGCGAGTCGATGACGCGCCCGCCGTTGAAGGTCAGGCGCTCCTTGAAGTATTTCTCGGCATCAATGCCGGGGCCGTAGTCGCTGACCAGCGTGACGACCTTCGTGATGCCGTTCTTCGGCGCCCAGTCCGCCAGCGCCACCGAGACCTGCGGCAAGGTGAAGCTGGTGCGCACGATGTAGGGCGAGGCCTCGGTGATGCTCGAGGTGGCCGCGGCCATCACCACTTCAGGGGTCTTGGACTGCGTGGCAATCGGTGCCGTGGCCAGCGCCGACGGCGTGATGCCGAAGCCCGCCAGCACGTTGACCTTGTCGTTCACCACCAGTTCCTGCGCGAGCCGCTTGGTCACGTCGGGCAGGCTGGTGTCGTCCTTGACGATCAGCTCGACCTTCTTGCCCGCCACCATGTCGCCGTTTTGCGCCATGTACAGGCGCACCCCGGCCTCGACCTGGCGTCCCGTCGATGCCTGCTGCCCGGTCATGGGCAGGATCAGGCCGATCTTGAAGGTGTTGCTCTGCGCCAGCGCACTGAGCGATGGCAGCGACATGGCCGCCAGAGCAGTGGCGCTGAGAAATACTCTTTTTTTCATGGGTGTCTCCAGGGTGAATCGGGTCATGGGAATCGTCGCTTGTTCGACACATTGGCGCCATCGGATCAAACCCGCACCGCACTATTACGACAGATCGGCGCGCTGGCAAGGCCAATTTGCGACTACTTGTTATAGCAAATTGCAATAACGCCAGCGCGGCAAACCGCATTTCAGGCCCGTGTGCGGATCAGCCGCACGCCCGGCATCTGATCAAGCTGCCGGTTTTCGAGGGCTTCGCGCAAGTTGCGCTGGGCGATGCGCGAGTGCTCGCGCATGATGGCTTCGGCGCGCGAGCCTTCGCGCGCGGCGATCGCATCGAGCACCTGCCGGTGCTGGTCCTGCGCCACGACCAGCATGTCGCGCGCCTGCGGTGAATTGGCCTGCTGCACGACAAAGCCCGAGGGCGAGGCAAACGGCAGGCTCACGACGCGCTCCAGTTCGCGCGCGATGACGCTGCTGCCGGCCATGTCGCCCACCAGAGCGTGGAACGTCTCGTTCAGGGTCACGTAGCTGGAGAACGCCTCGTCATCGAGCGCGGGCTGGCTCAGCACGGCGTCGATCCGGTCCAGGCACTCGCGCGCCGCGGCGAGCAGCTTGGGCGCCACGCCGCGCTCGGCCGCCAGTCGCGCCGACAGGCCCTCCAGTGTGCCGCGCAGCTCGATGGCCTCGGACACGTCGCGCTCGGAAAAGGTGCGCACGGCATAGCCGCCATTGGGCAGTGCGTCGAGCAGGCCCTCCTGCTCCAGCCGCATCAGCGCGGCCCGGATGGGAGTGCGCGAGACACCCAGCTTCTCGACGATGGTCAGCTCGGCAATCCGCGCGCCGCCCGGCAACTCGCCCGCCAGGATCATCTCGCGCAGGCGCAGCTGGGCCTTCACGGCCTGCGAAGTAGCGGCCTCAGGGACATCGGCCGTGATCGGACTGGTTGCATCCATGAAGGAGAAGTAGGACGTCGCTTGAGGGGTGTTGAGTGATTTTAATTGTATACAGAAATCAATCAAACAAAGCTATATAGTGCTATCTATCAGGGTATTTTTGATTTTCTGTATACATTCATTGAGCATCGAAGCATAATTGCGGCGCAAATCCATCGTGCACCGCGGCCTCGCCCGGCCTTTGTGCAGGGACGGCCCTGATGGTTTCACACTCTCTCTGGAGCAAGACATGTTTCCCAAGAACGCCTGGTACGTCGCCTGTACGCCGGCCGAAATCGCCGACAAGCCGCTGGGGCGGCAGATTTGCGGCGAGAAGATCGTTTTTTTCCGCGGCCCGGACGGCAAGGTCGCGGCCCTCGAGGATTTCTGCCCGCACCGCGGCGCGCGACTGTCGCTGGGCAAGGTCTGCGACGACGGCAGCCTGATGTGCGGCTACCACGGACTGCGGGTGGGCTGCGATGGCAAGACCGTCTCCATGCCCGGCCAGCGCGTGCAGGGCTTTCCGCGCACGCGCACTTTTCCGGTGGTGGAGCGCTACGGCTTCATCTGGGTCTGGACCGGCGACGAAAAACTGGCGGACCCTGCGAAGATCCACCATCTCGAATGGGCGGAGCACCCCGAGTGGGCCTATGGCGGCGGCCTGTACCACATCAACTGCAACTACCGCCTGATGATCGACAACCTCATGGACCTGACCCACGAGGCCTATGTGCACACCACCAGCATCGGACAGAGTGAAATCGACGAGGCCCCCGTCACCACCAAGCTGGAAGGCGATATCGTCACCACCAGCCGCTTCATGGAAAACGTCATGCCGCCACCCTTCTGGCGCGCGAACCTGCGCGGCAACAACCTGGCGGACGACGTTCCGGTCGACCGCTGGCAGATCTCACGCTTCACGCCGCCCTGCCACGTCATGATCGAAGTCGGCGTCGCCCATGCCGGCAAGGGCGGCTACCATGCGGACCCCAAGGACAAGGTGTACAGCATCGTGGTGGACTTCTGCACGCCCGAAACAGAAACGTCGATGTGGTATTTCTGGGGCATGGCGCGCAACTTCAACCCCAAGGATGAAGCGCTCACCGCCGCGATCCGCGACGGCCAGGCCAAGGTCTTCGCGGAGGACCTGGCCGTCCTCGAGGCGCAGCAGGAAAACATCGCACGGTATCCCGAGCGCCGCCTGCTGATGCTCAACATCGATGCGGGCGGCGTGCAGTCGCGGCGCATTCTGGACCGCCTCATCGCGCAGGAAGCCGATCGGTGAACGCCATGGAAACCATTGCCGTCAAGGTCGTCAAAAAAACACAGGAAGCGCAGGACATTGTCAGCTTCGAGCTGGCGCGCGCGGATGGCGCGCCCCTGCCGGCGTTCAGCGCCGGCTCGCACATCGACGTGCAGGCGCCCGGCGGGCTGACGCGCCAGTACTCGTTGTGCAATGCCTCCATCGAACAGCACCGCTACCGCATTGCCGTGCTGCGCGACGCGGGCTCACGTGGCGGCTCGGTGGCCATGCACGACGCGGTGAACGAAGGCGACGAGATCCAGATCAGCGAGCCGAAGAATCACTTCCCGCTCCAGCACGCCCGGCGTTCGCTGCTGTTTGCGGGCGGCATCGGCGTGACGCCGCTCTTGTGCATGGCCGAGCGGCTGGCGCAGATCGGTGCGGACTTCACGCTGCACTACTGCACGCGCTCCATGGAGCGCACCGCGTTTCGCGAGTACATCGGCGCCTCGCGGTTCGCCAGCCAGGTTCAATTCCACTTCGATGCGGGCGCGCCCGAGCAAAAGATGGACCTGGACGCAATTCTCGCGGCACCAGCGCCCGACACCCAGCTTTACGTCTGCGGCCCGGGCGGCTTCATCGACCATGTCATCAACACGGCCAAGGCCAAAGGGTGGCCGAGCGATCAGATCCATCTGGAATATTTCAGCGGCGCGGCGCAGGACACCTCCGGCGACACCGGTTTTGAAGTCAGGATCGCGAGCACCGGGAAAACCTATGCCATCGCCCCCGACAAAACCATCATCCAGGTGCTAAAGGACAACGGAATCGAGATCCTCACCTCCTGCGAGCAGGGCGTTTGCGGCACCTGCATCACGCGCGTGCTGGAGGGGGAGCCGGACCACCGGGATATGTACTTCACGGATGAAGAACATGCCAAGAATGACCAGTTCACCCCGTGCTGCTCGCGCGCCAGGAGTAAAACGCTGGTGCTTGATTTGTGACACCGCGCAAGTCTCTGTCGCGGTCCGGGTCATGTCCCGGCCGGCACACGAAACGCTTTGGCGTGTCCTAACATACGCGCTCGAACCAACACAACTTTGAGGAAAACGGCATGACCCAGCTCCCCGCCCGCTATGACCACGTTGGCAGCTTTCTGCGCCCCAAATACCTGCTCGAGGCGCGCGAGCAAAAGGCCAAGGGTGAGATCACCCCCGAGCAACTGCGCACCGTAGAAGACAAGGCCATCACCGAGATCGTCAGGTTCCAGGAAGACGTGGGCCTGAAAAGCATCACCGACGGCGAGTTCCGCCGCACCTACTTCCATATCGACTTTCTGGACCAGCTCGGCGGCGTGAAGACCGACATCCCGGTCACCATTCAAAAGCCGGACGGCACGCAGGAACTGGCCCCGCCCGTGATGCGCGTGGTGGACAAGGTGCGGCACGTGAAGAACATCCAGCTGGCCGACTTCCAGTACCTCAAGAGCCAGGTGTCCCCGGGCAACACGCCCAAGATTTGCATTCCCTCGCCCACCATGCTGCACTTTCGCGGCGGGCGCGCCGGGATCAGCCGCGAGGCGTATCCGGAGCTCGACCCTGCGTTCTACGACGACGTGGCGAATGCCTATGGCGACGAACTGCGATCGCTGGCGGCCGCGGGCGCGACCTACGTGCAGATGGACGACACCAACCTGGCCTACCTGTGCGACGAGAAGATGCGCGAAGCCGCGCGCGCGCGCGGCGACGACCCGAACGAGCTGCCGCACCGCTACGCCGCCTTCATCAACAAGGTGGTGGCGCAAAAGCCAGCCGGCATGCTGCTGGCCATGCACCTGTGCCGCGGCAACTTCAAGAGCACGCACGCGGCCGCCGGCAATTACGAGCCGGTGGCCGAAGCCTTGCTGCGCGAAATGAACCTGGACGCCTACTTCATGGAGTACGACGACGAGCGCAGCGGCGACTTCAAGCCGCTGCGCTACCTGCCCAAGGGCAAGACCGTGGTGCTGGGCCTGGTGACCACCAAGTTCGGCCAGCTCGAGGACAAGGACGACCTGAAACGCCGCATCGAACAAGCCGCAAAATACGCGCCGCTGGAGCAACTGGCGCTGTCGCCTCAGTGCGGCTTCAGCAGCACCGTGCACGGCAACGACATTGCGGTGGAGGCACAGCGCGCCAAGCTGCGGCTGGTGATTGAGACGGCACGGGAAGTCTGGGGCACGGCCTGAGGCGGCGCTGACACGACAGGGAGGAAGGCGATACTAGCGGCATGACCAGCCGACGCTACGCCTTCAGCACTCCGCGCCTGTGGCAGCGGCTGAGAGGGCTTGTGGCCTGCTGCATCGCCTGCGGATTGGTCGGCGCCAGTACGCTCGCCTTCGCGGCCGACGCGCCCAGCGATCTGCTGCGCATCGGCTCCAAGCGCTTCACCGAGTCCTACATCCTGGCGCAGGTGCTGGCGCAGACGGTCGCGGCACGCACCGGCAAATCCCCGACGGTGCTGCAAGGGCTGGGCAACACGGCCATCGTCTACGAGGCGCTGCGCTCGGGCAATATCGACCTGTACCCGGAGTACGCGGGCACCATCAGCCTGGAGATCCTCAAAAGCACCGAGCCGATGTCGATGGACGCCATGAACCAGGCCCTGGCACCGCTGGGCCTGGGCGTTGCCATCCCGCTGGGCTTCAACGACGGCTATGCGCTGGCCATGCGCGATGCGCAGGCGCAGCGCCTGCACATCGTGTCGCTGAGCGATCTGGCGCAGCATCCCGAGTTGAAACTGGGACTGTCCAACGAGTTCATCGGCCGCGCCGATGGCTGGAAGGGGCTGGCGCAGCGCTACGGCTTCACGCAGGCGCCGACCGGCCTGGACCACGGCCTGGCCTACACCGCGCTGGCGCAAAAGCAGGTGGGCGTGATCGACATCTACACCACCGATGCCAAGATCGCCCAGCTCGGCCTGCGCGTGCTGCAGGACAACCTGCATTACTTTCCGCGCTACGACGCCGTGGTGCTGTACCGGCTGGACGTGCCCACGCGTTTTCCGAAGGCCTGGGCGGCGCTGCAGACGCTGGCCGGCAGCATCGACGAGCACGCGATGATTGCGATGAACGCGCGGGCCGAGTTGCAGGGCGTGGCGTTTGATGGGATTGCCCGCGATTACCTGGCGAGCAAGACCACAGGAGCCGTGGCTGGGACCGGCAATACCGCCGACGCGGCGCGGCGCGGCTTCTGGGCCAAGCTGTTCGGGCCCGACCTGGCGCGACTGACCTGGCAGCATCTGGCGCTGGTGGCGATTTCGGTGGCCGTGGCCGTGCTGCTCGCCATCCCGCTGGCGGTGCTGGTGTTTCCCCATCCGCGGCTGCGCGCGCTCGTGCTCGGCGCCACCGGCCTGCTGCAAACCGTGCCGTCGCTGGCCATGCTGGCCGCGCTGATTTCACTGATGGGCGTGATCGGCGTGATGCCCGCGCTGATCGCGCTGATGCTGTACGCGCTGCTGCCCATCATGCGCAACACCACGACGGGCCTCGCCGAGGTGCCGCAGGGCCTGCGGCTCGCGGGCCAGGCGCTCGGCATGACGGCGCGCCAGCGCATGCGCTACATCGAATTGCCGCTGGCGCTGCCGACCATTCTGGCCGGTGTGCGCACCGCCACCTCGATCGCGATCGGCACCGCAACGATCGCTGCCTTCATCGGCGCCGGCGGCTATGGCGAGCGCATCGTCACCGGCCTGGCCCTGAATGACGACCAGCTGCTGCTCGCCGGCGCCCTGCCCGCCACCGTGCTGGCGCTGCTGAGCGAGGCGCTGTTCGAGGTGATCGAGCGGACGATACGGCGGCGCAGGGCCTGAATTTCAAGCGAAATGTGCCTGAAGCCCATACGGGGTAATGGCATTGCGCTATCAACTAGATAGCGCCCCGTTCCCGGCCGGCTACGCCAGCGTGTAGGCCGTCTTCACCGTCGTGAAGAATTCCTGCGCGTAGCGGCCCTGCTCGCGCGGACCGTAGCTCGAAGCTTTGCGCCCACCGAAGGGCACGTGGTAGTCGACGCCGGCGGTCGGCAAGTTGACCATCACCATGCCGGCCTGGCTATGGCGTTTGAAGTGCGTTGCGTACTTCAGGCTGGTCGTGGCAATGCCGGCGGACAGGCCGAACTCGGTGTCGTTGGCCGTGGCCAGCGCCTCCTCATAGTTCTTCACCCTGATGACACTGGCCACCGGACCGAAGATCTCCTCCTTGTTGATGCGCATCGACGCGATGGATTCGCTGAACAGCGCGGGCGACATGTAGAAGCCCTCGGTACCGAGCTTCAGACGCTCGCCGCCGGCGGCCAAGGTAGCGCCTTCGCCCTTACCGATGGCGATATATTCCAGGTCTTGATCAAGCTGCGATTGGGAGGAGACCGGGCCGACGTCGGTGCCCTGCGCCAGCGCATCGCCAACCTTGATTCTGGCCATGCGCTCCTGCATCGCGGCGATGAACTTCGGGTAGATGCCTTCGGTGACGATGAGGCGGCTGGACGCGGTGCAGCGCTGGCCTGTCGAATAGAACGCGCTTTGCACGCTGAGCTCGACCGCCTGCGCCAGATCGGCGTCGTCCAGCACCACCTGCGGGTTCTTGCCGCCCATCTCCAGCTGCACCTTCTTGTGATTCGTCACGCATTGCACCGCGATGCTGCGGCCGACGCCGACCGAGCCGGTGAAGCTGATCGCGTGCACGCCCGGGTGATTCACCAGCGCATTGCCGATCACGCTGCCGCGGCCCATCACGAGGTTGAACACACCGGCCGGAATGCCCGAGCGGCTGATGATTTCGGCCAGCGCCCAGGCGCAGCCCGGCACCAGGTCGGCGGGCTTCAGCACGACGCAGTTGCCATAAGCCAGCGCCGGCGCGATCTTCCAGGCGGGAATCGCGATCGGAAAATTCCAGGGCGTGATGAGACCGACCACGCCGACCGGCTCGCGCGTGATCTCGACACCGATACCGGGGCGCACCGACGGAACGATCTCACCCGTCAGCCGCAGGCATTCGCCGGCGAAGAACTTGAAGATCTGCCCGGCGCGGGCGGCCTCGCCGATGCCCTCCGCGCGGGTCTTGCCCTCTTCGCGCGCCAGCAGGGTGCCGAGTTCCTCCTTGCGCGCAAGGATTTCGGTGCCGATTCTGTCCAGCGCGTCGCAGCGCGCCTGGATGCTGCCGGTGGCCCAGGCCGGAAAGGCGGCGGTGGCGGCGGCCACGGCAGCTTCGACGTGGCTGGCATCGCCCTGGGTGTACCCCGCGATGGTGTCACCGAGATTGGAGGGGTTCAGGTTCGGGCTGTAGGTGTGGCCCGGTGTCCATTCGCCGCCGATCAGGTTGTCGTGTTGTTGCATGATTTGAGTCCTTGGTGTGGGGAAAAACGGAGGCCGAAGCAACGATGCTTCGGCCTGGAGTTGCAGATGGGCGTCTCAACGCACCAGGCTGGGACGCTTGTTGTCGAATTGCCAGCCGGCCATCAGGTACTGCATGGCCTGCGCGTCGTCGCGCGCGCCAAGGCCATGCTGCAGGTAGAGCTGGTGCGCCTTCTCGACCTCCTGCATGTCGAGCTCCACACCCAGGCCGCCACGCGTTGGCACTTTCACATGGCCGCTCTCGATCTGCAGCGGCGCCTTCGTCAGGCGCTGGCCGTCCTGCCAGATCCAGTGGGTATCGATCGCCGTGACCTTCCCGGGCGCCGCCGCGGCCACGTGCGTGAACATCGCCAGCGACACATCGAAATGATTGTTCGAGTGCGAGCCCCAGGTCAGCCCCCAGGCCTGGCACAGCTGCGCCACGCGCACCGAACCCTGCAGGGTCCAGAAATGCGGATCGGCCAGCGGAATATCGACCGACTGCAGCGACAGGCTGTGCACCATCTCGCGCCAGTCGGTGGCGACCATATTGGTCGCGGTCGGCAATCCGGTGGCACGGCGGAACTCGGCCATCACCTCGCGGCCCGAGAACACGCCTTCGGCGCCGCACGGGTCCTCGGCATACGCCATCACGCCATGCAGGTCACGGCACAGGCGCACTGCGTCGGCAAGCAGCCAGCCGCCGTTCGGGTCGAGCGTGACGCGCGCCTGCGGGAAACGCGCGTGCAGCGCACGGATCGCCTCGACCTCATCCTCGCCGCGCAGCACGCCGCCCTTGAGCTTGAAGTCGGCAAATCCATAGCGCGCGTGCGCGGCCTCGGCGAGCCGCACGATGGCCTCGGGCGTCATCGCCTCTTCGTGGCGCAGGCGGAACCAGTCGTTGTCGGCACCGGGCTCGCTCTGGTACGGCAGGGCGGTCTTCTTGCGGTCGCCCACGTAGAACAGGTAGCCGAGCATCTGCACGGCATCGCGCTGCTGGCCTTCGCCGAGCAGCGCCGCCACCGGCACTTCGAGGAACTGGCCGAGCAGGTCGAGCAGCGCGGCCTCGGCGGCCGTCACCGCATGGATGGCCACGCGCAGGTCGAAGGTCTGCTGCCCGCGCCCGCCACTGTCGCGGCCCGCGAACGCGCTGCGCATGCTGTTGAGCACCGCGTTGTAGCGTCCGATCGGCTGGCCGACGACCAGGCCGCGCGCGTCTTCCAGCGTCTGGCGGATCTTTTCGCCGCCCGGCACTTCGCCGACGCCGGTGTGGCCGGCACTGTCTGTCAGGACCAGCAGGTTGCGCGTGAAGAACGGGCCATGCGCGCCGCTGAGGTTCATCAGCATGCTGTCGCGGCCCGCAACCGGGATCACGCGCATGGCGACAACGACGGGCGTCTTCGCGTGCACGGAGTTGCTGGCGGAATTCATTGCGGGCCCAGCTTGTCAATCAACGCCTTGAGCGCTTCGACCTCGCCCGGCTTCAGGTCGGTGAGCGGTGCGCGCACCGGACCGGCGCCGTGGCCGACGATCTTTGCGCCCGCCTTGACGATGCTCACGGCATAGCCCTGCATGCGGTTGCGCAACTCAAGATAGGGCATGAAGAAGTCCTTGAGCAGGCGGTGCTGCGTGGGCAGGTCGTCGGCCACGACCGCATGATAGAAATCCATCGCGGTCTTCGGAATGAAGTTGAAGACGGCCGACGAATATACCGGCGTGCCGAGCGCCTTGTAGGCCGCGGCATAGACCTCGGCCGTCGGCAGGCCGCCCAGGTAGGCAAAACGGTCGCCCATGCGCTGGTACACCGACACCATCGCTTCGATGTCGCCCACGCCATCCTTGAAACCAACCAGATTCGGGTTGCGCTGTGCCAGCCGGGCCAGGGTTTCGGGTTTGAACCGGCTGTTGGCGCGGTTGTAGACGATCACGCCGAACTTCACGCTCTTGCAGACCTCCTCGACATGCGCGGCCAGGCCTTCCTGCCCGGCTTCGGTGAGGTAGTGCGGCATCAGCAGGATGCCGTGCGCGCCGGCCTTTTCTGCGGCCTGCGCGCACTGGATGGCGAAGCGTGTCGGACCGCCGGCGCCCGCGATGATCGGCACCTTGCCGCGGCAGGTATCGACCGCCGTCTGGATGATGCCGGGGTACTCGTCACCGGTCAGCGAGAAGAACTCCCCCGTGCCGCCCGCGGCGAACAGCGCACTGGCGCCATAGGGCATGAGCCATTCGAGGCGCTCGCTGTAGCCCCTGCGGTCGAAGTCACCGTTGCTGTCGAAATCGGTCAACGGGAAGGAGAGCAGGCCGGAGCCCATGATGGTCTTGAGTTCTTGCGGATTCATGGTGACGTTCAGTTAAGAAGAGAAAGAGGAAGGAGAGAAAATGTTTGCTGCACCCAGCGCAGGTACACGATGATGTTGTCAGTCATCATACAACTGTAAAAACCAGATGTCCAACAAAAATTGTTCTTTTCAGGATGACGAAGCGTCGGCGGCCACCTTCTGTGCCGCCTCCTGCGCCAGGCGCAGCCGCTCGCGGCTGTTGGTCAGGTGAATGCGCATCGCGGCCCGGGCCGCCTCGGGGTCGCGCCGGGCGATGGCCGCATAGATCTCTTCATGCTCGCGGTTGACCCGGCTCGAATAGGCGCCGCCGCGGTCGAGATTTCGAATGGCGCTGATGCGCGTGCGCGGAATGATGGTGGTGCCCAGGTGGCTCAGGATGTCGGCGAAATACGGGTTGCCGGTCGACTGGGCAATTTGCAGGTGAAAGCGGAAATCCGGCGCCACGGTGTCCCCGGCCACCCCCACGTTGCGCTCGAATTCGTCGAGCGCCTCGCGCATCACCAGCAGTTGCTCCTCGGTGCGGCGGCTGGCCGCCAGCCCGGCCGACTCGGTTTCAAGGCTGATGCGCAGTTCGAGCACCGCGAGCACGTCGACCGAGGTTGCGATCTCGCCCGGGTCCAGCCGGAACATTCCGCTGGCACGCGGCTGCAGCACGAATGTGCCCACGCCATGGTGCGTTTCGACCAGCTCCGCCGCCTGCAGTTTGGACAGGGCCTCGCGCACCACGGTCCGGCTGACGCCAAAGGCACGCATGATCTCGGACTCCGTCGGCAGCTTGTCGCCGGGGCGCAGGGCGCCGTCGCGGATCCGCCCGCTCAGGTCATCCACCAGACCATGCGCCAGCCCGCGCGCACGCTGGCGCGGCCGACCCACGAAACCATCCGGCAACCCGTGCGCGTCAGCCTCTGCCGCGATTTTCACCGTCGGTTCATGAATCAAGGGTTTACCCGTAACTGATGGCGTCATATTGTGATCATAATACGCAACTTGTTGTACGACAACCTATAACTTGATTTTTACTCAGTCCATGTTTCCTGATAACGGGTCGATCATGCCAACTTCTTCCGATTCCCGAACAACCACGGCTCACCGGTTTGATCGCCTGCTGCTGACCGGCGCCGCCGGCAGCCTGGGCAAGGTGCTGCGCGAAAGCCTTCGCCCGTGCGCGAACGTATTGCGGCTGTCCGACGTCGCGGCGCTCTCCCCCGCACAAGGGGAGCATGAAGAGGTCGTGCCCTGCAACCTGGCCGACAAGGGCGCCGTCGATGCGCTCGTGGCGGGCTGCGACGCCATCGTGCATCTGGGCGGCGTCTCGGTGGAGCGGCCTTTCGAGGAAGTCCTCGAGGCCAACATCAAGGGCGTGTTCCACATCTACGAGGGTGCGCGCCGGCACGGCGTGAAGCGTGTCGTGTTCGCAAGCTCCAACCACGTCATCGGCTTCTACAGCCAGAGCGAGCGTATCGATGCCCATGCGCCGAAGCGCCCCGACGGCTACTACGGGCTGTCGAAGTCGTTTGGCGAAGACGTCGCGCAGTTCTACTTCGACCGCTGGGGCATCGAGACGGTGAGCGTCCGCATCGGCTCCGCGTTTGCGGAGCCGGCCAACCGCCGCATGATGAGCACCTGGCTCAGCTACCGCGACCTCACCACGCTGATCGGGAAGTCGCTCTTCACGCCGGGCGTGCGGCACACGGTGGTGTATGGCATGTCGGCGAACCGCGATGTGTGGTGGGACAACGGCGCCGCTGCACTGCTGGGCTTCGCGGCGCAGGACACGTCGGAGGTGTTCCGCGACAAGATCGAGGCGCAGCCGCCGGTCGCGCCCACTGACCCGAACGCCATCTACCAGGGCGGCGCCTTTACCGCGCAAGGTCCGTTCGAATGAGGGAAATTCGCCGCCATTTTTTTGCGGCCTGCCGGGCCGACCGGGCCGAAAGCGCCCCACTCAACCACTAAGCGAAAGACCACCATGACAGCCCCCTTGAGTTCGCCGCCGCTGTACATCACGATGCACGAGCACGACAACGTCGCGATCATCGCCAACGACGGTGGCCTGCCGGCAGGCACCGTGTTTGCGTCAGGCCTCAAGCTCATCGACAAGGTGCCGCAGGGTCACAAGGTCTCGCTGCTCGACCTGCCGGCCGGCACGCCGGTGCTGCGCTACAACGTGGTGATCGGGCGCACGACGCGCGACGTTCCGGCGGGCAGCTGGGTGCACGAGCGCCTGCTCGAGATGCCCGGGGCCCGCTCGCTCGAAGGCCTGCCGATCGCCAACGCCAGGCCGCCCGCGATGCCGCCGCTCGAGGGCTACACCTTCGAGGGCTATCGCAATGCCGACGGCTCGGTGGGCTCGCGCAACATCCTGGCGATCACCCAGACCGTGCAGTGCGTGGCCGGCGTGACCGCGTTCGCCGTGCAGCGCATCAAGGCCGAGCTGCTGCCCCGCTTTCCCAACGTTGACGACGTGGTGGCGCTGGAGCACGGCTACGGCTGCGGCGTCGCGATCGATGCACCCGGCGCGACCATCCCGATCCGCACGCTGCGCAACATCAGCCTGAATCCGAACTTCGGCGGCGAGGTGATGCTGGTCAGCCTGGGCTGCGAGAAGCTGCAGCCCAGGCGTCTCATGCCGCCCGGCACCATCGCGCTCGTGGACGAGAACAGCGTGGCCGATGTCGGCGTCAACGCGGATGCCAAACTCGACGTGGTCTGCCTGCAGGACGAGGCACATGTGGGCTTCATGGCGATGGTCGAGTCCATCATGCGCCAGGCCGAAGAGCACCTGGAGCGCCTGAACGCGCGCCGGCGCGAAACCGTGCCGGCCAGCGAACTGGTGGTGGGCGTGCAGTGCGGCGGCAGCGATGCGTTCAGCGGCGTGACGGCCAACCCCGCGGTCGGCTTTTGCACCGACCTGCTGGTGCGGGCCGGCGCCACCGTGATGTTCTCGGAAGTGACCGAGGTGCGCGATGGCATCGACCAGCTGACCGCGCGCGCGGCCACGCCCGAAGTGGCCGAGGCCATGATCCGCGAGATGGCCTGGTACGACGCCTATCTGCAAAAGGGGCACGCCGACCGCAGTGCCAACACCACGCCCGGCAACAAGATGGGCGGCCTGTCCAACATCGTCGAGAAGGCCATGGGCTCGATCGTCAAGTCCGGCAGCGCCCCGATCTCGGGCGTGCTCTCGCCCGGCGAGAAGGTGAAGCAGAAGGGCTTGATCTTCGCCGCCACACCGGCCAGCGACTTCATCTGCGGCACGCTGCAGCTGGCGGCCGGCATCAATCTGCACGTGTTCACGACCGGGCGCGGCACCCCCTACGGGCTGGCGCAGGTGCCGGTCATCAAGGTGGCCACGCGCAGCGACCTCGCTCGGCGCTGGCACGACCTGATGGACGTGAATGCGGGGCGCATCGCCGACGGCTCCGCCAGCATCGAAGAGATGGGCTGGGAGCTGTTCCGGCTGATGCTCGATGTCGCCAGCGGGAAGAAGAAAACCTGGGCCGAGCACTGGAAGCTGCACAACGCGCTGGTGCTGTTCAATCCGGGGCCCGTGACCTGAATGCTACACAAAAAATAGCGCCTTGTGCAGATTCCACAAGCGCTGCACTGCTTTTTGACCACCAACGACTGGAGAGATATCCCATGAAACGCCGTACCCTGATTCACACCGCGCTCGCGTCGCTCACCGCCAGTATGGCCGGCGCGTCCGCATTCGCCCAAGGCAACTGGCCCGCCAAGCCCATCAGCTACATCGTGCCCTTTCCCGCGGGCGGCACCACCGACATCCTCGGGCGCCTGATCGGGCAAAAGCTGGGCGCCGCCCTGGGCACCACCATCGTGATCGAAAACCGCGGCGGCGCGGGCGGCAGCGTGGGCTCGGAAGTCGCGGCGCGTGCAGCGCCCGACGGCTACACCCTGCTGGGCGGCACCATCAGCTCGCACGCCATCAATGTGAGCCTGTACCCCAAGCTCGGCTACGACCCGGTCAAGTCGTTCACGCCCGTCATCCTGATCGGCTCAAACCCGGTGGTGCTGATCGTGCGCAAGGACAGCCCCTTCAAGACGCTGCAGGACGTGCTGGCGGCGGCCCGGGCCAAGCCCGGCACCATTTCGTCGGCCTCCGCCGGCAACGGCACCTCGCAGCACATGACGCTGGAACTGCTGGCCTACAAGTCGGGCACGAAGTTCGTCCATGTGCCATACAAGGGCAGCGGCCCGGCGATCCAGGACCTGATCGGCGGCCAGGTCGACATGATGTTCGACACCACGGTGGTGGCCGGCCCCTACATCCAGAGCGGCACGCTGCGCGCGATCGCCGTCAGCTCGGCCAAGCGCCTGGACTCCATGCCCAACGTGCCCACCATCGCCGAGTCGGGCGTGCCGGGCTTCGAAGTGGTGTCGTGGCAAGGCATCTTCGCGCCCGCCGGCACGCCCAAACCGCTGGTGGAGCGCCTGCACAACGAGATCGCCAAAATCTTGAAAATGCCCGAAATACAGGACAGGCTCAAGGGTCTGGGCATGCAGCCCGGGAACCTGACGGTCGATCAGTTCGCCGCGTTCCAGAAGGCCGAGGTCGACAAGTGGGCCCAGGTGATCAAGGCCGCGAATCTCAAGCTGGAATAAACGACCGCTGGCCCATATGGGGCCTTCACATCACGCTATTGATTCTGTAGCGATCAGGCTGCCGGCTGATCCAGCCCCAGCAGCCGGACCGCATTCTCTTTCAGTATCAGGGGCTTCACCTCGGGCTTGAAGCCGGCCTCCTCGAAGTCCTTCATCCAGCGGTCCGGCGTGATCAGCGGATAGTCGCTGCCGAACAGGATGCGGTCCTTCAGCAGCGTATTCGCGTACTGCACCAGCTGCGGCGGAAAATACTTCGGACTCCAGCCCGACAGGTCGATCCAGATGTTGGGCTTGTGCATCGCCAGCGAGATCGCTTCGTCCTGCCACGGCCACGACGGGTGGGCGATGATGATCTGCATGTCGGGGAACGCGATGGCGACGTCCTCCAGCAGCATCGGATTCGAGTTCTGCAGCCGCAGGCCGCCGCCGCAGCGCATGCCGCTGCCGATGCCCGAGTGGCCGCTGTGGAACACGGCGGGCAGCTTGTACTCGTTGATGACCTCGTAGATCGGCCAGGCCATGTGGTCCTGCGGCTCGAAGCCCTGCACCGTCGGGTGGAACTTGAAGCCCTTGACGCCATACTCCTCGATCAGCTTGCGGGCTTCGCGCGCGCCCATCTTGCCCTTGTGCGGATCGATGCTGCCGAAGGCGATCATGATGTCGCTGTTCTTCAGTGCCGCTTCGGCAATCTCTTCGTTGGGGATGCGCCGCCGGCCCATCTGGGTCTCGGCGTCGACCGTGAAGTTGACGAAGCCGATCTTTTTCTCCCGGTAATAGGCTATCGTCTCGTCCATCGTCGGGCGGCGGTTGGAACGGAAGTATTTGTCGGCCGCGCGGTCGTACTCCTCGCCGTAGTTGTCGAAGGGGTTGCGGCACGACACCTCGAGGTGGGTGTGGGTGTCGATGGCAACGAGATTCTTGTAATCCATATCGGTCTCCTGAAGTTCGATGAATGCCTGGGTAAACCCTTATCAAAAGCCAAGTCAAGTGGCTTGATTTGATTATATTTAATAATCATAATCAACCTTCGAAAGAAACACCACCATGAGCAAAAAAGACCTCCAGCTTGACATCCGCGGCGACCACAAGGAAGTCGCCGTGATCCGCCTGACTCGCCCCGCCAAACGCAATGCGCTCAGCGACGGCCTGATTCTGGCCCTGCGCGACGTTTTTGAAAACCTGCCCGCCACGGTACGCGCGGCAGTCATCGACGGCGAAGGCGAGCATTTCTGCGCCGGTCTGGACCTGTCCGAGCTCAAGGAGCGCGACGCAGGCCAGGGCCTGGTCCATTCGCGCATGTGGCACGCCGCGCTGGAGCGCGTGCAATACGGCCCGGTGCCTGTCATCGCGGTCCTGCACGGCGCGGTGGTCGGCGGCGGGCTGGAGCTGGCCAGCGCCTGCCATATCCGCGTGGCCGACGACTCCACCTTCTATGCGCTGCCCGAAGGCTCGCGCGGCATCTTCGTGGGCGGCGGCGGCGCGGTGCGCATTCCGCGCCTGATCGGCGCCGCGCGCATGACCGACATGATGCTGACGGGGCGCGTCTACAACGCCCAGGACGGCGAGCGCATCGGCCTGGCCCAGTACCTGGTGCCGCAAGGCCAGGCGTTCGACAAGGCCTTTGAGCTGGCGCAGCGGGTGGCGCAAAACGCACCGCTGACCAACTACGCGCTGATGCACGCGCTGCCGCGCATCGCCGAGCAGCCGGCCGACCAGGGCTTCCTGACCGAGGCGCTGATGGCCGCCATCGCGCAGAGCGCGCCCGAGGCCAAGACCCGCGTGCGGGACTTCCTCGACGGCCGCGCCGCCAAGGTCAAAAAAGCCTGACCTATTGAAGAGCCAGATCATGAGCGAGACAAAACCCTCTTCCGCACCGCGCTACCGCCCCCTGAAATTCGGCGTCACGCGCGTGCTGCTGCGCGATGGCATCGGGGGCGTGCGCTACCTCGAAGCCGACCAGCCGCTGGCCGACTACGCGGCGCGCATCACCGACCGCTTCCTGCACTGGGCGCAGACCGCGCCCGAGCGCAGCTTCCTGGCGCGCCGCGTCAAGAATGCCGACGGCAGCACGGGTGACTGGCGCCACATCAGCTACGGCGAGGCGCTGGTTACCGCACGCGCGGTCGGGCAGGCGTTGCTGGACCGCGGCCTGAGCGCCGAGCGCCCGGTGGTGATCCTGAGCGAGAACAGCCTGGAGCACGCACAGCTGGCGCTCGGCTGCCTGTACGCGGGAATCCCCTACTGCCCGGCCTCGCCGGCCTACAGCGTGGTCAGCGTGGACTACGAAAAGCTGCGCCACATTCTCGAAACACTGACGCCGGGGCTGGTGTTTGCCAGCGACACCGCGCGCTATGGCAAGGCGATCCAGGCCACCGCGGGCCTCGACGTCGAGGTCGTGCTGCACGAGGGCTCGCTGGACGGCCGTCCCACCACCCCGTTCGCCTCGCTGCTGGCCACCGCGCCGACGCCGCAGGTGGACGCCGCCATGCAGGCCACCGGGCCGGACACCATCACCAAATTCCTGTTCACCTCGGGCTCGACCAAAAGCCCGAAGGCCGTGATCAATACGCACCGCATGTGGTGCGCCAACCAGCAGCAGATGCGCCAGTCCATGCCGGTGCTGGCCGAGGAGCCCCCGGTGCTGGTCGACTGGCTGCCCTGGAACCACACCTTCGGCGGCAACCACAACGTGGGCCTGACGATCTATAACGGCGGCACGCTGTACATCGACGACGGCAAGCCCACGCCCGCGCTGATGAGCGAGACCCTGCGCAACCTGCGCGAGATCGCGCCCACGGTGTACTTCAACGTGCCCACCGGCTTCGAGGCGATTGCCAACGCCATGAAGACCGATGCGCAACTGCGCAAGACGCTGCTGTCGCGCGTGAAGATGTTCTTCTATGCGGGCGCGGCGCTCGCACAGCCGGTCTGGGACAGCCTGCATGCCACGCAGGAGGCCGAGATCGGCGAGCGCATCGTCATGGGCACGGGCTTGGGCATGACGGAGTCCTCGCCGTTCGCGGTGTTCGTGACCAGCCCGAATGTGAAGGCCGGCGACATCGGCGTGCCCGCGCCCGGCATCGTGCTCAAGCTGGTGCCGGTGGACGGCAAGACCGAGGTGCGCTATGCAGGCCCCAACATCACGCCGGGCTATTGGCGCGCGCCCGAGGCCACGGCCGAGGCGTTCGACGACGAAGGTTTCTTCTGCACCGGCGATGCGGTCCAGTGGATCGACGAGAACGACATTCACCAAGGACTGAAGTTCGACGGGCGCATCGCGGAGGACTTCAAACTGGCCACCGGCACTTTTGTCAGCGTCGGTCCGCTGCGCGCCAAAATCATTGCGGCGGGCGCGCCCTACATCCAGGACGCCGTGCTCACCGGACTCAACCTCAATGAGGTCGGCGCGATGATTTTCCCGACGGCCGCCGTGCGCACGCTGAGCGGACTGGATGCCGGCGCGTCGCTGGCCGAGGTGCTTGAGAGCGCACCGGTGCTGGCGCATTTCAGCCGCGTCTTCACCGAACTGGCGCAGCAATCCACTGGCAGCGCGAACCGCATCGCGCGCGCCATTTTGCTGGCCGAGCCGCCCTCCATCGACAAGGGCGAGGTGACCGACAAGGGCTCGATCAACCAGCGCGCCGTGCTCAAGCACCGCGACGCCTTGGTGCGCGCGCTGCACGACGGCACGGCCGCCCACATTCTCAAACCCGGCGAACGCTGATATTTTCAAGAGAAAGTGCCTGCAGCCCTTATCCAGCCTTCGCATCCAGCTACCAAATTAATAGTGAACCAGGAGTCTTCACCATGAACATTCAAGGACATGCCGCACTCGTCACGGGCGGCGGCTCCGGCCTCGGCGAGGCCACCGCGCGCGAACTGGCCCGGCTCGGCGCGAAAGTCGCCGTGCTCGATGTGAACCTGGCCAACGCCGAAAAGGTCGCAGCAGAAATCAACGGTATCGCCTGCCAGTGCGACATCACCAACACCGACAGCCTGCAGGCCGCGATCGCCAAGGCCGCCGCCGCCCACGGCCCGGCGCGCATCCTGATGAACATCGCGGGCATCGGCTCGGCCAAGCGCGTGGTCGGCAAGGACGGCTCGCCCGCCCCTTTGGAAGACTTCGCCAGGGTCATCAACGTCAACCTGATCGGCACCTACAACGCGAGCCGCCTGTTTGCTGCCGAATGCGCCAAGCTGTCCCCTTTGGCCGACGGCGAGCGCGGCGTGATGCTGTTCACCGCCTCGGTGGCCGCGTTCGACGGCCAGGTCGGCCAGCAGGCCTACAGCGCCTCCAAGGGCGGCCTGGTCGGCATGACGCTGCCGATGGCGCGCGACCTGGCGCAGCACGGCATCCGCGTCTGCACCATCGCGCCCGGCCTGTTCGCCACGCCGCTCATGCGGCAGTTGCCCGAGCCCGTGCAGGCCTCGCTGGCCGCGAGCATCCCGTTCCCGCCACGCCTGGGCAAGCCGTCGGAATTCGCCGAACTGGCTGCCCACATCGTCACCAACACGCACCTGAATGGCGAAGTCATCCGCCTGGACGGCGCGCTGCGCATGGCGCCCCGGTGAACGCATGGGCAGGACGCAGGTTTACGAAGTCAAGGTGCAATTCGGCGACTGCGATCCCGCGGGCATCGTCTTTTTTCCCAACTTCCTGAGATGGATGGACGCCTCGTCGCTGAACTTCTTCATGGCGTGCGGCCTGCCGCCCTGGCGCGAACTGACCCGGACCACTGGTATCGTCGGCACGCCGCTGCTGGAGATCCACACAAAATTCCTGCGCTCGGCCACCTATGGCGAAACGCTGCACATTCATACCAGCGTCGAAGAGTGGCGCAACAAGGTTTTCTTGCAACAACACCTGATCCGGCGTGGCGACGACCTGCTGTGCGAAGGCCGCGAGACGCGCGCCTTTGTGATCCATCCGCCCGGCGAGCCGGGCCGGCTCAAGGCCATCCCGGTACCGGCCGACATCCGTGCGCTGTGCGGCTGATTTTTTTCTCGACCCTCAAACCCAAGGAGACTTCTTCATGAAACACACCAAATCCCTCGTGACCGCCGCCGTCGCTCTGTGCCTGTCGGGCGCCGCCCTGGCCGACATCACGATCGGCGTGGTCCTGCCGCTCACCGGCCCGGCCTCCGGCCTGGGCATCCCGGTCAAGAACGAAATTGCGCTGTGGCCGAAAAGCATTGACGGCGAAAAGCTCAATGTAATCGTGCTCGATGACGCCTCCGATCCGACTCAGGGGGTCAAGAACACGCGTCGCCTGTTGAGCGAGGACAAGGCGGACGTCATTGTCGGCTCGGTCGCCACGCCGGTCGCCATTCCCATGGCAGCGGTCGCAGCCGAAGCGGAAACCGTGCAACTGGCCCTGTCGCCCGCCGTGTTGCCACCGGGCAAGGACCATTGGACCTTCCGCCTGCCGCAATCCAACGCCGTGATGTCCTACGCCATGGTGGCCCACATGAAGAAGCAGGGCATCAAGACGGTGGGCTTCCTCGGCTACACCGACGCCTATGGCGAGGATTGGCTCAAGGCCTTCACCGCCGAGGCCGCCAAGAACGGCATCAAGGTGGTGGCCACCGAGCGCTTTGCGCGCTCCGATACCAGCGTGACGGCGCAGGCCCTCAAGCTGACCTCCGCGAATCCGGACGCCATCCTGATCGTGGCCTCGGGCAGCGGCGCGGCCATGCCGGAGATGGCCGTGGTCGAGCGCGGCTACAAGGGCAAGCTCTACCAGACGCACGCCGCGGCCACGCGCGACCTGATGCGGATCGGCGGCAAGGAAGTGGAAGGCACCTATGTGGTGTCCGGGCCGGCCGTGATTGCCGAGCAGCTGCCGGACAGCCACCCTTCCAAGAAGGTGGCCATTGCGTTCGTTCAGCAATACGAAAAGACCTATGGCCCCGGCTCACGCAACCAGTTTGCCGGCCACGGCTACGACACGATGCTGGTGCTGGAGAAAGTGGTGCCTGGCGCGCTGAAAAAGGGCAAGCCCGGCACCAAGGAGTTCCGTGCCGCGCTGCGTGACGGGATTGAAACCATGGGGCGCACCATCGTGTCGCACGGCGTGCTGGATTACACGGCGCAGGACCACTGGGGCTTTACCAACGAGACCGGCGTGATGCTCAAGGTCGTGAACGGGGAATTCAAGGTCGACTGACCTTTTCCCTTCCAACCCCGGGACCTGTTCCATGGACATTTCGATCGCGAGCATCCTGCTGCTCGATGGCCTTACCAGCGGGGCCATCTACGCCCTGCTCGGCCTGGCCATCGTGCTGGTGTTTGCGGTGACGCGCGTGATTTTCATCCCGCAGGGAGAGTTCGTGGCCTACGGCGCGCTGACCCTGGCGATATTGCAGACCGGTCAGGTGCCCGGCACCGTCTGGCTGCTGATCATGCTGGCGGGGGTGGCCGCCGCCATGGATGCCGCCACCGCCTGGCAGCGCCATCACCGGGCGGGGGCCGCCTTGAGGGCCGCCGGGCGCACGCTGGTCGTGCCGCTGGCGGTGGCTGCCGTCACGGCCTGGGCGGCGCCGCGGCAGTTCCCCATGCTGGTGCAGGTCCTGCTGACGATCGCCATCGTCACCTCGTTCGGCCCGCTGATCTACCGCGTGGCCTTCCAGTCGCTGGCCGATGCCAGCACGCTGGTGCTCCTGATCGTGTCGGTCGGCGTGCATTTCGCCATGACCGGGCTGGCGCTGCTGTTCTTTGGCGCCGAGGGCTTTCGCAATCCCCCGTTCTGGGGCGTGCGCTACCAGCTCGGCGCCGTGACCCTGAGCGGGCAGGCCATCATCATCGGCGCCGTCTCGCTGGCGCTGATCGTGCTGCTGTGGCTGTTCTTCGAGCGCACGCTGTATGGCAAGGCGCTGCGCGCCACCGCCGTGAACCGGCTCGGCGCACGCCTGATGGGCATCTCGGCGCACACCGCGGGCCAGTTGACACTGGCCATGGCCGCGCTGATCGGCGCGCTGTCGGGGCTCCTGATCGGCCCGACCACCACCGTGTTCTATGACTCGGGCTTCCTGATCGGCCTGAAGGGCTTCGTCGCCGCCGTGATCGGTGGCCTGGCCAGCTACCCGGCCACCGCGATCGGGGCGCTGTTCGTCGGCGTGGTCGAATCCTTTGGCTCGTTCTGGGCCAGCGCCTTCAAGGAGGTGATCGTCTTCACGCTGATCCTGCCCATCCTGTTCTGGCTCTCGCTGACCGACAAACACGCGGGGGAGGACCACTGATGCGCCGGACCTCAAAAATGCAGCCGCTGGCGCTGCTGGCCGCCATCGTCCTGATCGCCTGGCTGCCGCTGCCGGATTTCTGGATCACGCAACTCAACTACATCGGCCTGTACAGCCTGGTCGTGCTGGGCCTGGTGCTGCTCACGGGCATTGGCGGCCTCACCTCTTTTGGCCAGGCCGCTTTTGTGGGCATCGGGGCCTATACCAGCGCCTACCTGACGATCAACGCCGGGCTCTCGCCCTGGCTCACGGTGCTCGTGGGTCTGGGCATCACGGCCATCAGCGCGCTGGTGGTGGGCTGGATCACGCTGCGCATGTCGGGCCACTACCTGCCGCTGGCCACCATCGCCTGGGGGCTGTCGCTGTACTACCTGATGGGCAATCTTGACGCCCTGGGCAAATACGATGGCCTGCTCGGCGTGCCCGGCATCAGCCTGGGGAACTGGAACCTGAGCCAGGGCCGGCCCTTTTTCCTGCTGACCTGGGTACTGGTGCTGCTGGCGGCCTTTTCGCTGATCAACCTGCTCGACTCGCGCACCGGGCGCGCCATCCGCTCGCTGCGCACCGGCGCGCAGATGGCCGAGGCCATGGGCGTGAATACGCTGCGCTACAAAATCGGCATCTTCCTGATTGCCGCGCTGTTCGCGAGCGTTTCGGGCTGGCTGTTCGCGCACTATCAAGGCACCGTAAACCCCTCGCCGTTCGGCATCAAATGGGGCATCGAGTACCTGTTCATGGCGGTGCTGGGCGGCGCCGGCTACGTCTGGGGTGCAGTCACCGGGGCGGCCCTGACCAAGCTGCTGGAAGACCAGTTGCAGGTGCTGCTGCCCCAGCTGTTCGGCACCAGCGGCAGCTACGAGACCATCGTGTTCGGCATCGTGCTGGTGCTGGTGCTCAAGTACCTGCCCGACGGCATCTGGTCTTTTGTGGCCCAGCGCCTGCCCAAAAAACCGCGTCCGAACGACTGGGACGGCGCCGCACCGCTTGAAGAACGGTCCAAGCCCGCACCGGGCGATCTGGTACTGGACGTGCGCGCGGTGCGCAAGCAATTCGGCGGTTTGATCGCCGTGAACGACATCAGCTTCTCGGTGCGGGCCGGGCAGATCGTCGGCCTGATCGGCCCCAACGGCGCGGGCAAGTCCACCACCTTCAACCTGATCACCGGCGTGCTGGGGCTGACGACCGGCGAAGTGCGCTTTCGCGGCGACGTGGTCAGCGGCCTGCCCTCGCGCGAGATTGCCCGGCGCGGCGTGGCGCGCACCTTCCAGCACGTGAAGATGATTCCCGACATGACGGTGCTCGAAAACGTCGCGCTGGGCGCCCACCTGCGCGGCCGCCGCGGCGCGCTGTCGGCCATGCTGCGGCTGGACCGGCCGGAAGAACAGCGCCTGCTGCGCGAGGCCGCGCACCAGCTGCAACGCGTGGGCATGGGCGACAGCCTGCACGAGCTGGCCGGTAACCTGGCCATGGGCCCGCAGCGCCTGCTCGAGATTGCCCGCGCCCTGTGCAGCGACCCGGCCCTGCTGCTGCTGGACGAGCCGGCGGCTGGCCTGCGCCACAAGGAAAAACAGGCGCTGGCGGGCGTGCTGCGCCAGTTGCGCGCCGAGGGCATGAGCATCCTGCTGGTGGAGCACGACATGGACCTGGTGATGGACGTGACGGACCACATCGTGGTGATGGAATTCGGCACGCACCTGATGGAGGGCACGCCGGCCGAGGTCCAGCAAAGCCCCGCGGTGCGCGCCGCCTATCTCGGCACCGAACACTGAAGGGCCCGCGCATGACGACTCCCCTGCTCAAAGTGACGGACCTGCATGCCGGTTACGGCCGCGCCGAAGTCCTGCACGGCATCGACCTGCAGGCCACGGCGGGCAGCGTGATCACCGTGATCGGCCCGAACGGCGCCGGCAAGTCCACCCTGCTCAACGCCCTGATGGGCATCCTGCCGGCGCGCGGCCAGATCGAATTCCAGGGCCAGCCACTGGGCAAGCTGTCGCTCGAAGAGCGCGTGATGCTGGGCATTGCGCTGGTGCCCGAAAAGCGCGAACTGTTCGGCACCATGCCGGTGGAAGACAACCTCGTGCTCGGCGCGTTCCGCCAGGTGCGCCTGCGCAACCCGAAATGGCGCGACCAGCTGGACGTGGTGTACGCGCTGTTCCCGCGCCTGAAGGAGCGGCGCCTGCAACTGGCCGGCACGCTGTCGGGCGGCGAACGCCAGATGCTGGCGGTGGCGCGCGCCCTGATGTCGCGCCCCACGCTCTTGATGCTGGACGAGCCCAGCCTGGGCCTGGCGCCGCTGATCGTGCGCGAGATCTTCCACACCGTGGAAGAACTGCGCAAGACCGGTGTCACGATTTTGCTGGTCGAGCAAAACGCGCGCGCCGCGCTGGAGGCCGCCGACCACGGCTATGTGCTGGAAATGGGCAGCGTCAGCCTGCAGGGACGCGCCTTTGATCTCGCCACCGACGCCCGCGTGATCGACACCTACCTGGGTGCGTCGCGCACACCGGCCGCGCCAGCCTCAAGTGGCGCTGGTGTAGATTAGCGCCACTTCATCCCTGGCCCCTTCCATGGCACCCAAAGAATCCAGCACCTTCGTCACCGAGGTCGACGCCAGCTACCTTGAGTCGCTGATGGGCTACAACGCCCGGCGCGCGGCGCTGGCCATCATCGAGTCGTTCCTGCGGCACATGGCCGTGTACGAGTTGCGGCCGGTGGATTTCTCGGTACTGTCGCTAATCACCCACAACCCCGGCATCACCTCGCGCCAGCTTTGCAGCGCGCTGAGCATCCTGCCGCCCAACCTGGTGGGCATGATCAACGCGCTGGAAAAGCGCGAACTGATCGTGCGCCGGCCGCACCCGCACGACCGCCGCGCCACGGGGCTGCACCTGACCGAAGCCGGCCAGAAATTGATGCGCGATGCCGAGCACACCGCCAGCGAGCTCGAAGCCCAGGCCACCGGCCGCCTGAGCGCGACCGAGCGGAAAACCCTGATGCGGCTGCTGCAAAAAATCTATATAAAAGCCAAATAGTTGGCGTTTATGGCTCTGAGCCCACGTATTTCGGGCACTAACAGCTATGAAACTTGTAGCATCCAGGAAACTGCGCTATATTTGCCTCGCCCTGGTGGGTGCGCGGCGAGGGGCCGGCACCACCTACCCAATTAAATATACGAGGAGATCGACGAATGAGTTCCAAGGAAAATGCCGCCGTCAGCCAGTTGCTGAGCCTGCTGGAGTCGCGCTACGCGATGCGTGTGCTGTGGGCGCTCAGGGATGGCCATGCGCAGACCTTCCGGCTGCTGCAGGACAGCGTCGGCGGCATCACCCCGAACACGCTCAACACCCGCATCAAGGAGCTGCGTGAGGCCGGCCTGGTGAACCATGGCACCGATGGCTATGGCGTCACGGCGTCGGGTGTCGATCTGCTCAAGCGCCTGAACGACCTGCAGGCCTTTGCCGGCAAGTGGGCGGCCAGCCAGGCGAAAAAGAAGTAAGCCCTTTTCTTTTTGGGGATCCAAAGGACAGGCGTGACCTGTCCTTTTTCGTTTCTGCAGGCCGGATGTGCCGCAGGGAGCCGGCTGGCAGGCTGGCATAATTCGGGAAGTTTTGGGACTTTTCCCTCTGTAACAATGCATAGCTTGCTATATTTTATATAGCGCACCAACCAAGGATTGAGCATGATCACCACCGCATCCGGCCTGCAATACCATGACACCGCCACCGGCGACGGCGCCCAGGCCACGAAAGGCCAGAGCGTCACCGTTCATTACACCGGCTGGCTCTTCAACGACGGCGTGCAAGGCGCCAAGTTCGACTCCAGCAAGGACCGCAAGGACCCTTTCGTGTTCTCGTTGGGCGCCGGCATGGTGATTCGCGGCTGGGACGAAGGCGTCGCGGGCATGAAGGTTGGCGGGGCGCGCACCCTGATCATTCCGGCGGACCTGGGCTATGGCGCGCGCGGCGCCGGCGGCGTGATTCCGCCCAACGCCACGCTCAAGTTCGACGTCGAACTGCTCGGCGTCAAGTAAACAAACACTCCGGCGCCCCGGCGGCGGCAGCCGGTTCGCGGGTCTGGCCTCGCGTCGCAGCCAGGGCTTGAAAGGCGCGATGCCGCCCTTAAATGAAGAACTGGCCACTCAAAATCCCATTTTCAAGCATGTCCAACCATCAGAACCCCGAGCAAAATCAATCCATGAACGCCCCGGCAGCGGATGGAATTCCGGCCGACGCCTCGCCCGAGGAGCGCGAAGCCGCCCTGGCCGCGAACGAAGCGCAGGCCGCGGCCGACATGATCGGCGTGCAGGCCGAGATGGACGGCCTCAAGACCAGGGTCGCGGAGTTGTCCGACCACTTTTTGCGCGCCAAGGCCGAAACCGAAAATGCCCGCCGCCGCGCCGAAGAGGAAATCTCCAAGGCCCGCAAATTTGCACTTGAGAGCTTTGCCGAGAGCTTGTTGCCGGTAGCAGACAGCCTGGAAGCCGGCCTGGCCGTGAAGGATGCCACGCTGGAACAGATCCGCGAAGGCACCACGGTCACGCTGCGCCAGCTCAAAGCGGCGCTGGAGCGCAACAAGGTGATCGAGGTCAATCCGCCCGCCGGCAGCAAATTCGACCCGCATCAGCACCAGGCCATCAGCATGGTGCCGGCCGATCAGGAGCCCAATACTGTGGTCACGGTGCTGCAAAAGGGCTATTTGATCGCCGAACGCGTGCTGCGCCCCGCGCTGGTGACGGTCGCAGCGCCGAAATGACGGCCTCAAGGGCTTGAAACACCTCCGGCTATCCACAAGTAACGCTTATTCATTTTTCAAAAATCGCAGGAGTAAACATCATGGGAAGAATCATCGGGATCGACCTGGGCACCACCAACAGCTGTGTGTCCATCATCGAGGGCAGCACGCCCAAGGTCATTGAAAATTCCGAGGGCGCGCGCACCACGCCCTCGATCGTGGCCTACCAGGAAGACGGCGAAGTGCTGGTGGGCGCCTCGGCCAAGCGCCAGGCCGTCACCAACCCGAAGAACACCCTGTATGCCGTCAAGCGCCTGATCGGGCGCAAATTCACCGAAAAAGAGGTGCAAAAGGACATCAACCTCATGCCCTACAAGATCGTCGCGGCCGACAACGGCGACGCCTGGGTCGAGGTGCGCGGCAAGCAGATTTCCGCCCAGCAGGTCAGCGCCGACATCCTGCGCAAGATGAAGAAGACCGCCGAGGATTACCTGGGTGAACCCGTCACCGAGGCCGTGATCACCGTGCCCGCTTACTTCAACGACAGCCAGCGCCAGGCCACCAAGGACGCGGGCCGGATTGCCGGGCTGGATGTCAAGCGCATCATCAACGAGCCGACCGCGGCCGCGCTGGCCTTCGGCATGGACAAGATGGAAAAGGGCGACCGCAAGATCGCGGTGTACGACCTGGGCGGGGGCACGTTCGACATCTCCATCATCGAGATCGCCGATGTCGATGGCGAGAAGCAGTTCGAGGTGCTGTCCACCAACGGTGACACCTTCCTGGGCGGCGAAGACTTCGATCAGCGCATCATCGACTACATCGTCGGCGAGTTCAAGAAGGAGCAAGGCGTCGACCTGTCCAAGGACGTGCTGGCATTGCAGCGCCTGAAGGATGCCGCCGAAAAAGCCAAGATCGAGCTGTCCAACAGCGCACAGACCGACATCAACCTGCCCTACATCACGGCCGATGCCTCGGGCCCCAAGCACCTGAACATCAAGATGACGCGCGCCAAGCTGGAGTCGCTGGTGGACGAGCTGATCGAGCGCACCATCGGCCCGTGCCGTACGGCCATCAAGGACGCCGGCGTGAGCGTATCCGATATCAACGACGTGATTCTGGTGGGCGGCATGACGCGCATGCCCAAGGTGCAGGACAAGGTCAAGGAATTCTTCGGCAAGGACCCGCGCAAGGACGTGAACCCCGACGAAGCCGTGGCCGTGGGCGCCGCCATCCAGGGCCAGGTGCTCAGTGGCGACCGCAAGGACGTGCTGCTGCTGGACGTGACGCCGCTGTCGCTGGGCATCGAGACCATGGGCGGCGTGATGACCAAGATGATCAAGAAAAACACGACCATCCCGACCAAGTTCGCACAGACCTTCTCGACCGCCGAGGACAACCAGCCGGCCGTGACGATCAAGGTGTTCCAGGGCGAGCGCGACATCGCCAGCGGCAACAAGCTGCTGGGCGAATTCAACCTCGAAGGCATCCCGCCGTCGGCGCGCGGCACGCCGCAGATCGAGGTGTCGTTCGACATCGACGCCAACGGCATCCTGCACGTGGGCGCCAAGGACAAGGGCACCGGCAAGGAGAACAAGATCACCATCAAGGCCAACTCGGGCCTGACGGAGGCCGAGATCCAGCAAATGGTGAAGGACGCCGAGATCAACGCGGCCGACGACAAGAAAAAACTGGAACTGGTGCAGGCCCGAAATCAGGGCGAGGCGATGGTGCACAGCGTGCGCAAGAGCCTCGTTGAGTACGGCGACAAGCTCGATGCCGGCGAGAAGGAAAAGATCGAAGCCGCGATCAAGGACCTGGACGAAGCCCTCAAGGGTGAGGACAAGGCCGCGATCGAGGAAAAGACCAATACCCTGACCACCGCCAGCCAGAAACTGGGCGAGAAGATGTACGCCGACATGCAGGCGCAGCAAGCCGCCGCGTCCGCAGGGGCCGGCACGGCAGGTGCCCAGTCGCCGGAGCAACCGGCGGCCGATGACAACGTGGTGGATGCCGAGGTCAAGGAAGTCAAAAAGGGCTGATGCAGGCCGGCAGGCCACTGAAGTCGCAGCCTCGAGACAGCGAAGCGGAAACCGGGAGTCATCCGGGATTTCCGCTTTCGCACATCCGGGCCGCAAAATTTTCCGCTCACTGAAGACGCAATCCCCATGGCCAAACGAGACTATTACGAAACCCTGGGCGTTCCGAAAAACGCCAGCGATGAAGAGATCAAGAAGGCTTATCGCAAGCTGGCGATGAAGCACCACCCGGACCGCAACCAGGGCGATGTGGCGAAGACGGCCGAGGCCAAGTTCAAGGAAGCCAAGGAGGCCTACGAGATGCTGAGCGACGCGCAAAAGCGCGCCGCTTACGACCAGTACGGCCATGCCGGCGTCGACCCGAACATGCGCGGCGGCCCGGGCGCGGAAGGTTTTGGCGGCTTTGCCGAGGCGTTTGGCGACATCTTCGGCGACATCTTCAACGGCCAGCGCGGCGGCCGGGCCCAGGGTGGCCGGCAGGTGTTTCGCGGCGGCGACCTGAGCTATGCGATGGAGGTCACGCTCGAAGAGGCGGCCCAGGGCAAGGAAGCGCAGATCCGCATTCCCACCTGGGACGACTGCGCCACCTGCCATGGCACGGGCGCCAAGCCCGGCACCAAAGTCATCACCTGCACCACCTGCCACGGCGCCGGTGCCGTGCAGATGCGCCAGGGCTTTTTCAGCGTGCAGCAGACCTGCCCGACGTGCCGCGGCACGGGCAAGCTCATCCCCGAACCGTGCACCACCTGCCACGGCCAGGGCAAGATCAAGAGCAACAAGACGCTGGAAATCAAGATTCCGGCTGGCGTCGATGACGGCATGCGCATCCGCAGCACCGGCAATGGCGAGCCGGGCACGAATGGCGGCCCGCCGGGCGATCTCTATATTGAGATTCGCCTCAAGAAACACAACATCTTCGAGCGCGATGGCGACGACCTGCACTGCGAGGTGCCGATCAGCTTCACCACGGCCGCGCTGGGCGGCGAGATTGACGTGCCCACGCTGGCCGGCAAAGCCGCCATCGACATTCCCGAAGGCACGCAGGGCGGCAAGCAGTTCCGCCTGCGCGGCAAGGGCATCAAGGGCGTGCGCTCCAGCTACCCGGGTGATCTGTACTGCCACATCACGGTGGAAACGCCTGTGAAATTGACAGAGCACCAGCGCAAGCTGCTCAAGGAGCTCGACGAGTCGCTCAAAAAAGGCGGCGCCAAACACTCGCCCAGCGAGGGCAGCTGGACCGACAAACTGAAGAGCTTCTTCACCGCCTGAAGCGCCCCGGCTGGCGCCCCGAAACCTGATGCCCCGGCCGGCTGCGTCGCCCTGACCGGGCGTGGACGGCCTCTGGACGGCGCATGAGCGCGGCTCCTGTAGCATCATTGCGGCAGCGAATGAAGGGATCAGATGAGCGTCAACATCACGTTTCTGGGCGGGGCCGGCACCGTCACCGGCTCCAGGTACCTGGTGCAGCACGCAGGCAAGAGTGTGCTGGTCGACTGCGGTTTGTTCCAGGGCTACAAGCAGCTGCGGCTGCGCAACTGGCGCCCCTTGCCTGTGGCGCCGGACAAGATTGACGCTGTCATACTGACGCACGCCCACCTGGACCACAGCGGCTATCTGCCGCTGCTGGCGCGCGAGGGCTTTTCGGGCCACGTGTATGCCACCGCCGGCACGCGCGACCTGTGCGGCATCCTGCTGCCAGACAGCGGCCACATCCAGGAAGAAGATGCCGACTTTGCCAATCGGCATGGCTTCTCGAAGCACACGCCGGCCTTGCCTCTGTACACACGGCGCGATGCGCTGGACTGCCTGCGCTTGTTCAGGAGCGTTCCCTTCTCCAGGGAGTTCGAGCCCGTGCCGGGCTGGCACGCCACCTTCTCCATGGCGGGGCACATTCTGGGCGCCGCCAGCGTATTGCTGGAGGCGGCGGGGCGGCGCATCCTGTTCTCCGGCGATCTGGGGCGCCCCGATGACTTGCTGATGCTCCCTGCGGACCCGGCCCCGGCCGCAGATACGGTATTGATCGAATCCACCTATGGCGACCGCGTGCATCCGGTGGAGGACGTGATGGCAGAGCTTGGACCGGCCCTGAAACGCGTCGCCGCGCGCGGCGGCGTCGCGGTGGTGCCGGTGTTTGCGGTCGGACGCGCGCAGGCGCTGCTGCATGCCATCGCCCGTCTCAAGGCCGGCGGCGCTCTGCCGGCTTCGTTGCCGGTGTTTCTCGACAGTCCCATGGCCATCAAAACCACCGGCCTGTTCGAGCGCCACCCGGGCGAGCACCGCCTGAGCACGCGGGAGGCACATGCCATGGGCCATGCCGCCACCATGGTGGAGACGACCGAGCAGTCCAAGGCATTGGCCAAACGGCACGGCCCGATGGTGATCCTCGCAGGCAGCGGCATGGCAACCGGCGGGCGGGTGTTGCACCACCTGGCGCTGTACGCTGGCGACCATCGCAACATGATTGTTCTGACCGGCTATCAGGCGCCGGGTACGCGCGGGGCCACGCTGGCCAGCGGCGCCAAGACCGTGCGTCTTCATGGCCAGGACATAGCCGTGAATGCGGAGGTCGTGCAACTGCAGTCGGCCTCGGCGCACGCCGACGCCAACCAGCTGATGCAGTGGCTGCGCACATTGCCGCGCGCCCCCGATGAAGTCTATGTGGTGCACGGCGACATGGGGGCGTCCGACGAACTGCGCAAGCGCATCGAACACGAACTGAAGTGGCGCGCCATGGTGCCCGAGCATGGCTCGACCTGGCCCGGTTAGCGGCGTGCCGTCTTGCATCTATAGTGCAGGGATTCTTCTTTACCTGCAGTCATCCCCATGAAAACCCGCGCCGCCGTCGCCTGGCAATCCGGCCAGCCCCTGACCATCGAAACCGTGGACCTCGAAGGTCCGAAATTCGGCGAGGTGCTGGTCGAGATCAAGGCCACCGGCATCTGCCACACCGACTACTACACGCTGTCGGGCGCCGATCCTGAAGGCATCTTCCCCTCGATCCTGGGCCACGAAGGCGCGGGCATCGTGGTCGATGTCGGCCCCGGCGTGACCACGCTTCAACGCGGCGACCACGTCATCCCGCTGTACACGCCCGAATGCCGCCAGTGCAAGTTCTGCCTGAGCCGCAAGACCAACCTGTGCCAGCTGATCCGCGGCACGCAAGGCAAGGGCCTGATGCCCGATGCCACCAGCCGCTTCAGCCTGGACGGCAAACCCATCTTTCATTACATGGGCACATCCACCTTCAGCAACTACACGGTGGCACCCGAGATCTCGCTGGCGAAGATCCGCAAGGACGCGCCTTTCGACAAGGTCTGCTACATCGGCTGCGGCGTCACCACCGGCATCGGCGCCGTGATCTTCACGGCCAAGGTCGAGGCCGGCGCGAATGTGGTCGTCTTCGGCCTGGGCGGCATCGGGCTGAACGTGATCCAGGGCGCGAAGATGGTGGGCGCCGACAAGATCATCGGCGTGGACCTGAACCCGGCGCGCGAAGCCATGGCGCGCCAGTTCGGCATGACGCACTTCCTCAACCCCAAGGAGCACGAGAACATCGTCGATGCCATCGTGCAGCTGACCGACGGCGGCGCCGACTACAGCTTCGAGTGCATCGGCAACACGCAGGTGATGCGCCAGGCGCTCGAATGCACGCACAAGGGCTGGGGCCGCAGCATCATCATCGGCGTGGCCGAAGCCGGTGCCGAGATCAGCACGCGGCCGTTCCAGCTCGTCACGGGGCGCAAGTGGGAAGGCTCGGCCTTTGGCGGCGCGCGCGGGCGCACCGACGTGCCCAGGATCGTCGACTGGTACATGGAGGGCAAGATCAACATCGACGACCTGATCACGCACACCATGCCACTGGAGGACATCAACAAGGGCTTCGAGCTCATGAAGCGCGGCGAGTCGATCCGCGGCGTGGTGCTTTACTGACCCGTGCACCTCTGGCGAACCGCCAAAACCGCAAAAACAGCGAAAATCCAGAACCATGTCGTCGCTGAAACTGTTCCGCACCACCGAGTTCGCCCTGTCGTCATTTTTTTCACCCGAACGGGAGCGGGCTGCCCTGCATCCGGTCTGGGTCATCGTGCTGGCCTCGGTCTGGATTGCCACGGCCTGCAACCTGGCGCTGTGGCAGCAACTGGCGCGCCTGCCCGGGCTGGACAACACCCGCGGCCTGTGGTTTGGCGCGGGATTTGCGGTGATGATTGCCGCCGCCACCAGCGCACTGCTGAGTCTGCTGGCCTGGCGCTGGACACTCAAGCCAGCCATCACCCTGTTCCTGCTGGCCGGCGCCTTTGGCGCCTATTTCATGTTGAGCTACGGCGTGGTCATCGACACCACCATGATGATCAACGTGCTGCAGACCAACCCGCGTGAAGTGGGCGACCTTGTCAGCTGGCGCATGCTGGGCAGCGTGCTGGTGCTGGCGATCCTGCCGGCCGTGTGGCTCTGGCGCAAGCCCTTGAGGCGCCTCACCTTTGGCCGACGGCTGCTCGTCAATACTATGGCTTTCATAGCGTCCTGCGCAGTATTGGTCGGGGTTACGGCCATTTTGTACAAGGACGTCTCGTCGGTCATGCGCAACCACACCCAAATGCGCTACCTGATCAACCCGCTCAATTCGTTCTATGCGCTCGGCGACATCGCCGCCAAGCCGCTCGAGCGCAACGACTCGGTGCTGCTGCCAATCGGCGAAGACGCCCACCTCGGCGCCAGCTACGCCACCCAAAGCAAACCACCCCTGCTGCTGCTGGTGCTGGGCGAGACCGGACGCGCCGGCAACTTCGGCCTGAACGGCTATGCACGCGCCACCACGCCGGAGCTGGCGCGGGAAGATGTGGTGAGCCTGCGCAACGCCTGGTCGTGCGGCACGAGCACGGCCAGCGCGGTGCCGTGCATGTTTTCCCCTCTGGGGCGCACGGACTTCGAGGCCCGCAAGGTCAATTACGAAGGTCTTCTCGATGTGCTGCAGCGCGCCGGACTGGCCGTGCTGTGGATCGACAACCAGGCGGGCTGCAAAGGCGTGTGCGACCGGGTTCCCCATGTCGACACCTCGCAGCTCAAGGTGCCGGGCCTGTGCCAGGGCGGGGAGTGTTTTGATGCCATCATGCTGGACAAGATCAACGAGCGCATCGCCGCCCTGCCGGCTGCGGCGCGCGCCAAAGGCGTGGTCGTGGTAATGCACCAGATGGGCAGCCACGGCCCCGCCTACTACAAACGCAGCCCCGCGGCCTACAAGAAATTCCTGCCCGAATGCACCAGCAACAACTTGCAGGACTGCGACCGTGAACAGTTGGTGAACGCCTACGACAACACCGTGCTGTACACCGATCATTTCCTGGCCTCCAGCATCGAATGGCTCAAGACGCAGGAGCAGCAGTATTCACCCGCCATGATTTATGTCGCGGACCATGGCGAATCGCTGGGTGAAAACAACCTCTACCTGCACGGCCTGCCCTACAGCATCGCGCCCGACGTGCAAAAGCATGTGCCCTGGATTACCTGGCTGTCACCGTCGTTCCAGCAGCGCGACAAAATCACAACGGCCTGTCTCAAGCGCCAGCTGGATGCACCGGTTTCACAAGACAATTACTTTCATTCCGTCCTGGGCTTGCTTGACGTGCAAACCAGCGTTTACCAGCGATCGATGGACATCTACGCGGGCTGCGCCAAACCATGACGCGAATTCCCATGGTGGCACCAGGCCTGTCAGGCTCCGGCCTGTCAACAAGGCATGGCTGGCTGTAATATCCAAAACCCACATTAAAACCATTACTTATAACCGGACTGAATATGCATATTCGAAAAATCCTGGCAATTTCCCTTCTTTTGGCCACCACCCTGCACGCCGGCGCCGCCGACCTGCTCGACACCGTCAAGCAGCGCGGCACGCTCAGGGTGGCGATGGAAGGCACCTACCCGCCCTTCAACTACAAGGAAAATGGCCAGCTGGCCGGCTTTGAGGTCGAGCTGTCCAACGCATTGGCACAAAAACTCGGCGTGAAGGCCGATTTCACCACCGGGGAATGGAGTGCTCTTCTGGCCGGCTTGCAGGCAGGCAAATACGACGTGGTGATCAACCAGGTCGGCATCACCGACAAGCGCAAGGAGACTTTCGATTTTTCAGAGCCCTACACCATCTCCAGCCCACAGTTGATCGTGCGCCAGGACGAAAAACGTGATTTCAAAACGCTGGCGGATCTGAGGGGCAAGAAGCTTGGCCTGGGCCAGGGCACCAACTTTGCCGATATGGCCAAGGCGGTAGGCGGCATCGACATCAAGACCTACCCCGGCTCCACCGAGTACCTACAGGATCTGGCGCTGGGGCGCATCGACGCCGCGATGAACGACAGCCTCTTGATCCCCTACATCATCAAGAAAACCAAACTGCCGCTCAAGGCCGGTGCACCCGTGGGCGAGATTGAGAAAAACGGTATCCCGTTTGCCAAGAACAACCCGAAGTTCAAAGCGGCGCTGGACAAGGCACTGGCCGATATGGAGGCCGATGGCAGTTTTGCGAAAATCTCCAACAAATGGTTTGACCGCGACGTCAGCAAACCGCCACTCGCGAAATAATTTTCGCGCTTGGCAACCCGGCTGCGGCCGGGTTTTTTTATTCAAATCGGGAGAGTGATGTATGGACCTGCATGGCTTGACGCAATTGCTGCGCGACGCGCTGCCGGTGATGCTCAGGGGCGCCGGCTACACGCTGGTGCTGGCCGTGGCGTCCGTGATTTTCGGCGCGGTGCTGGGCACTCTGGTGGCGATCACACGCATGGCCAAGGTGCCCGCGCTGTCGCAATTCGCCACCCTGTATGTGAGCTGCATGCGCGGCACGCCGCTGCTGGTGCAACTGTTCGTGATTTACTTCGGCCTGCCCAGCATCGGCATCCAGTTCGAGCCGATCACCGCGGGCATTCTGGGCCTGAGCCTGAACGTCGGCGCCTACCTGTCCGAGACCATCCGCGGCGCAATCAACGGCGTGGAACACGGCCAGTGGAACGCCGCGCGCAGCCTGGGCCTGACGCAGACGCAAACCCTGCGCTACATCGTCGGCCCGCAGGCGCTGCGCCTGGCCGTGCCCAGCCTGTCGAACAGCCTGATCAGCCTGATCAAGGACACCTCGCTGGTGTCGGTGATTGCCGTGAGCGAGCTGATGCTGGCCACCAAGGAAGTGATTGCGACCACGTTCCAGCCGTTCCCGCTGTACCTGGCCGCCGCGGGCATCTACTGGGCCATGAGCGCCTTCTTTGAGACGCTGCAGAAAAAGCTGGAAGTGCGGCTGAACCGCAGCTATTTGCGTTGAAGGGCGACAAGGCCCGGCGCTAGAACAAACTGCCCTGCCCTACCGCCTCACCAGGGCGGAACTGGCTCGCGTCGAGCTCGATGCGCTCGCGATTGAACCCCAGGCGGCGGCAGGTTTTTTCGAAGCGCTGGCGCACCAGCTCGGCCCACAGACCACTGCCCTTCATGCGCGTCGCAAAATCACTGTCATAGTCCTTGCCGCCGCGCATGTCGTGGATGCGCGCCATGATGCGCGCGGCGCGCTGCGGATAGTGCAGTTCCAGCCACTGGCGAAACAGCGGACTCAGCTCCCACGGCAGGCGCAGCACGGTGTAGAAGGCGCTGCGCGCGCCCGCCTCCCAAGCGGCGGCCAGCACCTGCTCCATGTCTTCGTTCACGAACGGGATTTGCGGCGCCACGCTGACACCCACCGGCACGCCGGCATCCGCCAGCGTGCGGATGGTACGCAGTCGCCGCCAGGGTGCGGCGGCACGCGGCTCCAGAATGCGCGCGAGATTGGCATCGAGCGTGGTGACGGTCACATACACCGCCGCAAGCCCCGCCTGCGCCATCGGCGCGATCAGGTCCAGGTCGCGCTCCACGCCGCTGCCCTTGGTCACCACGGCGAACGGATGGTGGCATTGCTGCAGCAACTCGACCACGCCGCGCGTGAGGCGCAGCTCGCGCTCGACCGGCTGGTAGGGATCGGTCACCGTGCCCAGCGCAATCATGCGCGGCACATGGCGCGGCGCCGCCAGCTCGCGCGCCAGCACGACGGCAATGTTGCGTTTGGCGACGATGCGGGTCTCGAAGTCCAGCCCCGGCGACAGGCCCAGGTAGCTGTGCGTCGGCCGTGCATAGCAGTACACGCAACCGTGCTCGCAGCCGCGGTACGGGTTCAGGCCGTAGTCGAAGTAAATGTCGGGCGACTCGTTGTGTGTGAGCGCGCTTTTGGCGTCTTCGAACGTGACCTGCGTGGCGGGGGGTGCCGAATCACTCTGCACGTCAGCCGCCAGGGTGTCCCAGCCATCGTCGAAGGCATCGCGCACGTCGAGCTCGAACCGGTGCGCAATGCGCGTAGCCGTGCCCCGCCCCTTGATGGCGTGCAGGGGAATCATCACGTCGCTCAAGGGGCTGCCTCCATCCCGCCGGCATGGCGCAGCGGTCGGGCTGACGGCGGGGAAGCCTTGCGGAGTGTCATGGTGACAATAATACTGTACAAACAACCAGTATTCAATCATTCCATCCACGCACCTTTTAGTAACGCAGATCCGCCCTCACGGCCCCAACCCCTGGTGCCCCAGCATCCCCGCATCGGCCAGCAGTCGCAGCCGCGCCGAGCGCCACTCCGCCAGGTCGCGGATGCGCTCTTGCTGCGCGTCCGACAGCGCCGCCTGCGTGCTCAAGATATCCAGGATGTCGGCCGCCCCTTTGTCGAACTTGCGCTGCACGCTCTGCAGTGCCGCCTGCGCGGCTTGCAGCAGGCGCTGCGAGGCCTGCAGGTTGTCCAGCGCGGCCAGCGCGTCGGCATGCGTTTTGACCAGTTCCATCAGCACCTGGCTCTCGGTGTCCTGCAGGTCGGCCTCCTTCTGCTCCACCTGGGCCTGCGCGCCGCGCACTTTGTACGTGCGCGCGAAGCCTTCGAACAGCGGGATGGTCAAGGTCACCCCGACCAGGGTCTCGCGCGTATTGATGGTCGCCAAGCTCTGGTTGGGCCGCCCGTTCTGGTAGTAGCTGCCCGTGAGGTCGATCGTCGGCAGTCCCTCGGCCTGGGTCGCCACGACCTTGGCTTGGGCCGCGGCCAGCTGCGCGCGCGCCGCCACGATCGCGGGGTGCTGCGCCTGGGCTTGTTCCAGCCAGGCGTCAAGGTCCTGGCGCAGCCCGTCGCTCGGATCCACCAGGTCTTCGGTCAGGCTCAAGCGCGTCTGCGCCGGCACCCCGAGCGCATAGACCAGCACGGACAGCGCCTTCTGGTACGCACCCTGGGCACGGCTCTGGTCCAGCGTCGCCTTGGCCAGAGCCGTGGCCGCCTGCAGCGTGTCGGTCTGGGCGCCGGCACCACGGCTCTCGCGGCGCTGCGCCGCCGCCAGCGTCTGGCGCGCCAGCGCCTCGTTGGTTTGCCGCGCAGCCCAGGCGGCCTGGGTCGTCTGCGCGTCGAAATAGGCCTGGATAACACCAGCCAGGGTCTTTTGCAGGACCGCATCGTGGTTGGCCAGGGCCGCATCGAGCAGGGCCGTGGCGGCGCGGCTGTTCTCCTTGCGTGCGCCGAAGTCGAACAACCGCCAGCTCAACGTGCCATAGAGCGTACCGGCCTGCACGTTGGTACTTGGCGCAGGGTAATTCGGGTACCAGGTCCGATCATCCATGCGGCTGGCGCTGAGCGTGACTGTCGGCAGGTAGGCCGCACGCGACTCCCCCAGCGCTGCCGCCTGCACCTTGATCGCGGCCCAAGCGCTTTGCACCTGCGGGTTGTGGCACAAGGCCACGTCCACCGCTTCCGTCAAGCTCAAGGGACTGCCCTCGACGTCCATGTCGGAGCAAGGCGCAGGGGCGCTGTCCCCCGGCAGCACCGTGCCGATATCGAGCACCGGCGGACGGGTCAGTAGGGGGTCCTCTATCGGGGTGCTCAAGGTGTTCATCGCATCCCAAGCCAGCGCCGGGCCGCACAGCATGGCGCCCAGCACGATCCCTGCAACGGTTGCAGCACCGCGTTTACCTTTCATGCAGGGACTCATGCGCATGCTGCACCAGGGGCGACAAGATGTACTCGATCACGCGGCGTGTGCCGGTCTTGATCTCCGCATTCGCCGACATCCCGGCCGACAGCGGCATGTCGCGGCCCTCGACGTTGATACTGGAGCGCTCCAGCGTGAGCTTGACAGAATAGATCAGGCCCTTTTTCTCGTCCTGGATGGCATCGCGCGAGACGTGGGTTACTTTGGCGGGGATGGTGCCGTACTTGGTGTATTCGAAGGCATCGATCTTGACCTCGGCCCCCTGCCCCTCCTGTACGAAGCCGACATCCTTGTTCTCCAGGAAGGCCTCGACCTCGACCGGCCCTTGTCGCGGCACGATCAGCATCAGCGGCTGTGCCGCGGGCACGGCGGCGCCCACGGTGTGCACGGTAAGCTGCTGCACCGTGCCGTCCACCGGCGCAGTGAGGCGCAGCAAGTGGCTGTGTTCGCCGGCCCGTTTCGCATCCTGGCGGCTGTCGCCCGCGATGCGTTCACCCTCCAGCAGGGCGTCCTGCGCTTCCTTGCCGGTCTGGGCGATCAGGGCAGCACGCTGATGCTGCGCATCCGCCAGTTGCCCCTGCAGGTCGATGCGCGCCTGCTCCTTCTCGATCCAGGCGTGCTGCGACACGTCATGATTGCCGGTCAAGACCTTGTAGTCGTTGGCCGTTTGCGTCGCCAGCGGCAAGTTCTGCGCATAGTGCGCAATATCGCCATCGATGCGCGCCAGCTTGGTGGCGTAGTCGCGGTACTGTCCGTCCAGCTGGCGCTGAGCGTCCTGCCACTGTGCTGGCGAGATGCCGGCCATCCTGGGCAGCCGCGGCGGCGTGCCGCTGCGCAAGGCCGCGACCAGCGCCTGCGAGCGCGCCATCTGCAAGGTGGCCAGAGTCTCGTCGCCCTGCGCCTTGTCGTGCTCGGCGTCGGTGGCGCTGGTATCGAGATCGATCAGGGGGTCGCCGGCCTTCACCGCCTGCCCTTCCTGCACGTGCAGGGCGCGCACCGCCGCCACATCCACCGAGGTAATGGTCTTGGTGTAGCCCGAGGGAATGATCTTGCCGGTGGCGGTGACGATGATGTCGATCTTGCCCAGAACGGACCAGACCAGGGCGATCAGCACCAACGCGATCAAGAGTCCGGCGGTCAGTCGGACACTGGCGGAAACGGGTTTCTCCTGCAGGGACAGGGCCGCGGGCAGGAACTCGGCCTCCTGTTCGTTGAACAGGCCGCCGTCCAGGGTTTTACGCTGAGCCCAGAAGTGGGCAAACGTGCGCCGGTAATGGCCCAGCAGCTCGCGCCAGGCGGCCAGGCGGTGGCGCGCGCTCACTGGAGTACCTTCGTGCTGCGCACTGCGGTGCGAGCTTGCTTGGGGTGGCCCGGCGCGGCGCTCATGACGCCGCCACCGCTTGGGCCATGGGTACGGAAGGGCCTGGAGCCGAGGACTGCGCGCCAGACGGGTGGCCAGCCTGGTGAATGGGCGGGCCGCCCTGCTGCAGACGGTACAGATGGGTGTAGATGCCCTGTGGGTTGCGCAGCAGTTCCTCGTGGCTGCCGACCTCGGCGATCTGGCCGCGCTCGATGACCACGATGCGGTTCGCCTCGCGCACGGCCGTCAATCGGTGCGCGATGATCAGCACGGTACGCCCGGCGCAGATGCGGCGCATATTCTGCTGGATGATGGCCTCGCTCTCGTAGTCCAGCGCGCTGGTGGCCTCGTCGAAGATCAGGATACGCGGGTTCGCGATCAAGGCCCGCGCGATCGCGATGCGCTGGCGCTGCCCGCCCGACAGGCCGGTACCGTGTTCGCCCACCAGGGTGTCGTAGCCCTCGGGCAGCTCGCAGATGAATTCGTGCGCGCCGGCGAGTATTGCGGCGTCGATGATGGCCTCGATCGGCAGCGCCGGGTTGGACAGCGCGATGTTGTCGCGGACGGAGCGGCTGAACAGGACGTTCTCCTGCAGCACCACGCCGATCTGATGCCGCAGCGAGGTGGTGTCGATGATGCCGATGTCCTGGCCGTCGACCAGCACCCGGCCGCGGTCCGGCACGTACAGGCGCTGCACCAGGCGGGTCAGGGTGCTCTTGCCCGAGCCGGAGCGGCCCACGATGCCGATGACCTCGCCGGGGTGGATTGTCAGGTTGACGGCGCGCAGCACGTCCGGCGTGTCGGGGCGGTAGCGGAACGACACCTGGTCGAACTCGATGGCGCCCTGCACACGCGGGATGCGGGTTTTCTGGCCGGCGACCTCGGTGCGCGCGTTCAGGATGTCGCCCAGGCGGCTCATGGAGATGCCGACCTGCTGGAAGTCGTTCCACAGCTGCGCCAGGCGCAGGATCGGCGCGGCCACCTGGTTGGCCAGCATGGTGAAGGCCACCAGCTCGCCCACCGTCAGCTTGTCGTCGATCACCAGCTGGGCCCCCAGCCACATGATGGCGGCGGTCACCAGCTTGCTGACCAGGGTCACGCCGCCGCCGGCGAACAGGGCGATGTTGGTGGTGGACAGACCGGCGGAGACGTAGGCGGCCAGCTGCTTTTCCCATTTGTGCTGCCAGCGCGGCTCCACCGCCATGGCTTTCACGGTGTCGATGCCGCTGAGGGTCTCGACCAGGAAGGACTGGTTCTCCGCGCTTTTGTTGAATTTGTCGTTCAGGCGCCGGCGCAGGATCGGGGTGAACAGCATGGAGAGCGCGACGTACAGCGGGATCGAGACCACCACGATGAGGGTCAGCCAGGCGCTGTACCACAACATCACGGCCAGGAACACGAAGGAGAACAGCACGTCCAGCACCGAGGTCATGGCGTTGCCGGTGAGGAACGAGCGGATGTTCTCCAGCTCGCGGATGCGCGCCACCGAGTCGCCGACCCGGCGCGCCTGGAAGTAGCTGATGGGCAGGCTGAGCAGGTGCTTGAACAGGCGCGCACCCAGCTCCACGTCGATCTTGCTGCTGGTGTGAGAGAACACGTAGGTGCGGATGCCGGTGAGCAGTGCCTCGAACACGGTGGCGCAAATCAGGCCGATGGCGATGACGTTGAGGGTCTTCATCGCGTGGTTAACCAGCACCTTGTCCATCACGACCTGGAAGAACATCGGGGTGGCCAGGCCGATCAGCTGCAGCACGAAGGAGATCAGCAGCACCTCGCCCAGCAGCCGGCGGTATTTGACGACGGCGGGGATGAACCAGCTGAAGTCGAAGCGGGCGACCTCGCCGGCGTAGCTGGCGCGGCTGGTGAAGAAGATCAGCTCGCCCTTATAGATTTGAAGGAAGTCGGCCAGGGGCAGCACGGCGGGGGGTTCGCCGGGGCGCTGGAGCAGGACGCGGGGCGCGTCCTTGTTGGAGGCATCGATGCGGGCCACGATGAAGTAGCGGCCTTCCTGATCGGTGGCGATGGCAGGCAGCGGTGCGCGCTCCAGCCGTTCGGGCGCCTGGGCGACCTGCCGGGCCGAGAAGCCCAGGCGCTTGGCCGCAAGCAACAGGGTTTGCGTGCCGAAGGCGTCGGGGCCGAACTCGTGCTTGAGCTGGGCCTCGTCGGCTGCAATGCCATGAAAGCTGGCCATCATGAGCAGGCACTGCAAGGCAGTATCGACGC
>NZ_MUNS01000023.1 GCF_002002705.1 Polaromonas sp. C04
CCTGTGCTGAGATTCGAGCTCGGGCTCGCAGGAGACCCAGGCTGCGCGTTGGCGAGTCAACCCGCTCGGCAATCAAGGCGCTCACCGCCTTGACTACTGAAGTTTGAACTATTTGAAAGATATAAGGGGACGCTGTTCAACTGACATTCGATGTTTAGTTCATGATCTAACCCGCCCCGAGCTGGCTTTTTTACGCATGTCGATGCGCAGGTCAAGTCAGCGCGGCCAGCGGCACACCTAATGCGGCCGCAAGTTTCTTGAGCGTCCCCACGCTGCCCTCACGCTTGCCGCCCTCGATCTGGCTGATGAATGGTTTGCTGACGCCCGCCGCTACAGCCAGGGCGTCTTGCGTCATGCCGCGATGCTCGCGCCAGGCCCGTATCGCGTGCATGCCCTCTGCCATCGCGTGCGCCACTTCGGCCGGATAGCGGGCGCCATCATCATTCGCCATCGCCCGGTCGTAGGCCGCCACGTCGTCCAGGTCTTCCACCTTGCTGCGGACCTTTTCCCAAAGGGCCGCCGGCAGCACGTAGAACGCCGGCTTGCCGCCCTGCTCGATCACCTGAATTTCGCTCATTTGTAGACTCCACCCCTCGCGCCGATTTCCAGCACGAGGATGACCAACCGCCCGGCATCCAGCGTGTAGATCACGCGCCAGCTGCCCACACGAAGCCGATAGCCCGGGCGGCCTACCAGCTTCTTGACGTTGACCGCGCCCGTGGGGTTCGCTGCCAGCGTCTGGACCTTCGATTTCACCCACTCCCGTGTGTTGGCCGGCATGGACGCCAGCGCCTTCACGGCCTGCTTGGTGTATTCAATCGAATGGATGGACAAATATTAGCATTGAGCTAACATTATTGCAAACTATTTCTGGCGCCCCTGGGCGGCTTTTGGATGCCCGCGTGGCGGAAGCGCTAAATCACAGCGTGGTGATTCAGCAGCCAACGGCCCCGGACCATCTCCACTGCGCCGGATCTCGATTGATGGATGGGATGATGGGCTTAAAAGGAAAACGGGGCGCTAGGCCCCGTGTTTGCTTGTTCCCTGGCGGAGCAGGCGTCCGTTTTACCTTCAATCCTGGTTTGTCTCATGTTGGCTTAAAAAACAAGCTGAATCAACCACTTAGAAAATAACGTCTGTCTTGCACAGTCCCGGATAGTCCCCTACAATCTAACTTTCCAACGTGGGTAGAAAGGCGGGTGATATGGGACGAAAAGTAGAGAGATTGAACGCCCTGCAGGTGGCAAAGCTGACCAAGCCGGGCTATTACTGCGACGGGGCCGGGCTGTACCTTCAAGTGAGCCCCACGGGCTCTAAAAGCTGGATATTGCGCTACGTCCTGGCCGGCAAGCCGCGAGAGATGGGCCTAGGTTCGTTCGTGACGTTCACCCTGGCCGATGCCCGACAACGTGCCAGAGAAAAGCGCCAGCTACTGGCAGACGGGGTTGACCCTATCGAGGCGCGCCGCACGGTCATTCTGCAAAAGCGCATGGCTGATGCCAGCATCATCACGTTCGACAAAGCCGCCGCCGCCTTCATTGAAGGCAATAGCCCCGGATGGCGCAACGCGAAACACGGCGAACAGTGGCGCAGCACACTTGCGACCTACGCGAGTCCAGTGATCGGCAATCTGCCCGTGTCTGAGGTCAACACCGCCCTGGTGCTGCGCATCCTGCAGCCGATCTGGTCAACCAAGAATGAGACAGCAACCCGCGTGCGCGGCCGCATCGAAAAGATTCTCGACTGGGCAAAGGTGCAACGGTTCCGCGCTGGCGACAATCCCGCCGCATGGCGTGGGCACTTGTCCGAAGTGCTGCCCAAGCCGTCCAAGGTGGCAAAGGCCGGGCACCATGCCGCGCTGCCGTGGGCAGACGTGGGCGCATTCATGCAGGAGCTGCGGGCCATGCAAGGCGCGGGCGCGCTGGCGATGGAGCTAATCATCCTGACCGCGACTCGCACAAGCGAAGTGCTGAACGCGACGTGGGCAGAGTTTGACCTTGATGCGGGCGTGTGGACTATCCCGCCGCAACGCATGAAAGGGTTCCGGGAGCATCGCGTCCCCTTGTCGGCTGCTGCGCTGGCCGCGCTGGAAAAGGCCAAAGCAGAATCGAATGGATCTGAATTTGTTTTCCCCGGCAAGCCGGGCCGCGCCGTGTCCAACATGATCTGCCTTGCGACCTTGAAGCGCATGGACAGGGCAGACCTGACGGTCCACGGGTTCCGCTCGACGTTCCGCGATTGGTGCGCAGAGTCCACGGCATACCCGCGCGACGTGGCAGAGATGGCGCTGGCCCATGCGGTAGAAGACAAGTCCGAAGCCGCGTACCGGCGCGGCGATCTGCTGGAAAAGCGCCGGGCACTCATGAGCGACTGGGCAGAGTTTTGCGGCAAGGTTCGCACTGGTGGCGACGTGGTGGCGATTCGTTCAAAGGTGGCCGCATGACCAAGCCAGAACCCGCGTTTTCAGAGGTTCAAGCCGCGCTTGACGCATCCAAGGATGGCGACGCATGGCCGTACTTGATACTCCAATTCAATGCAGGCAACAAGGCACCGCTCGCGGCTGCTATTCGGGCTTTTGGAGTGGAGCCACACAGCGCCAGCGCGCTATTCATTGCTGACATGCTTGAGGGTAAATTTAAGAGAACGCGCCACCATGAGAATGTGAGCAGGCAACACGAAGTTTTGGCATTGGTGCACCGCTACTCTTTGTGGGTCGATTGGACAAAAGCGAACCGTGGGCAACGTCACGTCAACATGCGCGCGGGCGATGCTGACATGCGGAACTTGCAAAACGTGTACGAGCGCGTAGCGACCGAGCTTTTTATGACGCCCGACGCTGTTGAAAAGGCCGTCAAACGGGACAAGCGGCGCAAGCGTTTGTAGCGCGGGGGGACAAATCAGGGCATCCGTTGTCCCGTGACGTAAGGCGTCACAAAAAAGACCATTGGGCCTTCAATCCTGAAAGGCCCCAATGAAGACCGATGTAAGCCACTTCGACCAATTGCCCGATGCGGCATTGGTTCCCGTCAAAGCGTTTAGCGCCGTCATGGATGCCGGCGATTCCACGATCTGGCGACGTGCGAAAACCGAGCCCGATTTTCCCCAGCCGATTCGCCTGGGCACCAAGTGCACGCGCTGGAAAGTGGGCGACATTCGCGCCTTCATTGCTGCGAGGGCTGCAGCATGATTGACAGCGAAGCCGAACAGCGCCGCACCGACCGGGCGATTAAAGCCATGATTGCCCGATTCGACGTGGCCGGGCATCTTGTCCGCCGTGGCCCAGCGGGCGACTTCATGGTGTTCCGCATGGGCGTGCGCCAGTATTGCCGCGACTTCGAGGCGCTTCAAGCCCACGCCCGCGAATGCGAGGTGACGGAATGACCGCCGCCAATGACAAAGGGCCTGGACGGCAATCCAAGCCCTTCGATAAAAACACTACCACCGCCCGCAAGTTTAGCGCGAAGTCCACCGCGACGGAAGCGCAATACGAACGCATCGTTCGCATGTTGCGCATCGGCGAACGTTCAACCTTTGATTTTCGCAAGGCCGGGATTATGGCCCCGGCTGCACGCATCAAGGAATTGAACGACAAGCACGGGTTCTACATCCCCACGGTGGCGCTGCGCGATCTCTGGGACGAAGAAGGTTTCTGCCATCCCCGCGTGGCCGTCTATTCCCTGGTTGATGAGCCTGCCAATGGCGAACGGACGTAATCGCGGCAAAGGCGATTCTGGGCGCGATTCGGGCGGGTTTGTAGCTCTGCCCTGGTCGGTGCTCGATTGCCCCGCCTACGCCCGTTTATCCATGCACGCGCGGGCTTTGCTGCTGGAGGTGGCTCGCCAGTTCGTGCGCGACAACAACGGGCGCATGTTGCTGTCGCGTGCCTACATGGCAACACGGGGCTGGAAGTCGGCTGACATGCTTGCCAAAGCAAAGCGCGAACTGATCGAAGGCGGGTTCATATTCGAGACCGTGAAAGGCCATCGGCCCAACAAGGCCAGTTGGTACGCCTGCACCTGGCGAACCCTCGACAGGTTGCCCGGCTATGACATCGGCGCGGCTGAGAGTTTCGAGCGTGGCGCGTACCAAAAAGCCGCACCACTGAAAAACGCAAGCCTTATACCGCCCCACGGTACAGAGAGGCCGTCTATTGCACCGCCCCACGGTACAGAGACACCGCCCACTGTACCGCCCCACGGTGCTATCAGGCCTGTTTTGGGGGGTCTCTCTGTACCGCCCCACGGACACCATCTAGAGAAGCCATCTGCTGGTGTTCGGAGCCCGGCTATTCCTGACTCACTGAGCCCGGAAACAAAAGCGGCATTTTTGGGGAAAACCCAAAAGCGGCCATCAGCAAAAACGAGCGCAACGGAGTCATGTTCCGCCAATGCGTGAGTCAAAAACGACCGCGCGGCCAATTTACCCACATATCAACCCACACCATCAATCATGAAAAACACACTACGCGCCCGAATCTGGCAAAGGCTCACCCGGCCATACCGCACCAAGCAAAAACGCCGCCTGGAGGCTGTGCTTGCCGCCCACGGCATCGGGCGCAAGCAGGCCGGCGCAATTGCAAACCAATTTTTCTCAACCAACCGCTGAAAGGCAAAACCATGACCTACATTGATCCCCGTCTCCAAGCAATCGTAAAAATTACCAACCCGGACCCGACCGGCAAACCCCTTATCGCGGGAGCCTGGCGCGGCCAGAAAGCCGGCCCGCTTCATGGCGTCTTGTCCGAGACCGTGCGCACCAGCGAGGCCATGCTGCGATCCGCTCACGACATTCGCCAGAGCCGGCACTATGGCCCGGCTGAGATGGGTCAACGCCTGCGCGAAGTCGCTGGGCCGACCCTGGTAGCACTCAACGCCGCGACTGCAAAGTTGAAGGCGCAAAAAGAGTCTGTCCGCGCTCAGGTCTCAATGTTGAACCCCGTGAAAAATTACAAAGACTGCGGCCACTGGCAAGCGACCCATGATTTACGCCTGATCGACTGGCTTGCCGCGCTGCCGGCGGGCAAGCGTGCCGGCGTCCTTCACGAAATGCGCGAGATGCCGCTGGTGCGGCTGGAATTGGCCGAGGCGTTGCTGCGCGTGCCGCGTGAAATTTGCGGCATCCCCGACGACCTGCGCGCAGAAATCAAGCTTGGGCTCATCAAGGCGCAAAAACCCGCTGAGTTCGAGATGCTCGATACGCAACTGGACCAACTCAAAACGACTGAGCGGGCGCTGCGCCTGGCCGTCGATGCGACGCGGGAAACCGTCGGCCTGTCAGACATCCACACACTCGCGCCCGATGCACTGGCATTCAGCATGGCCGCTGAAGATCCCGTGGCCTGGCTGGAGCCCAAACCGCGTCAGGATGTGAACTTCACGCCAGCGTCAGCCCCTGCACCGGCACCCGCTGGCGAGTAACCAACGGCATACCAATTCGGGCGCGTGGTGGCAACGCTGCGCGCCCGTACCGGCACTGAAAGGCATCATGAAAAAACCTGCAACCCGCACCAAACCAACCGATGCACCGACACCCCCCGTCCGGCTGCGTCTCAAGTTATCGAGCGCCGAAGATGTACGCCGCGAGCTGGCGCGCATCTACAGAGAGGGCAAGACGGGCGCGCGTGACGTGTCGGACGTGTCCCGCCTGGCGAACGTGCTGCAAATCCTGGCCCGCTGTATCGAGACGGGCGACCTTGAAAGACGCATCGAAGCATTGGAGGCCAGCAAGTGAGCGCGGCCATCAAACGCCGCCTTCAGGCGCTGGAGGTTCCGCCACAAGACGGTGACGGCAAGCAACTGCCCGACGTGGTGCCCGACGAAACGACAGACCGCGAACTAGATCGCCTGCGCCGTGGTGGCCGCGAGGTGTTCCGCTTTTCTGAATTTGTGGATGCTTGCATATGAGCGCCGCGATTGACCGCCGATTGAAGGTGCTGGAAACCCGCGCAAGTGCCGAGGCAGACGGGCCGCGCCTGATTTTGATTGGCCGTGTGGATAAACCCGACGGCGACATTGTCGGCATTCGCGCCTCTGGCCCGCGCCTGTCGCAAGACGTGGTGCGCCTGGCTGGCGAGAGTATCGAGGCATTGCAGGCCCGAGCGACCGCACTAGTGCAAGGTGCCGGGCCGCTGGCCGTGCTGTGCCACTACTGAGCCCCTTGCGAGACCCCTGCAAGCCCCTTCGATGGGGCTTTTTTGCGTCCGGCAACGCACCTGTTACGCCACCTGCAACGGACGTTCAACGGACGTTCAACGGACCCGCAACGCGAACAGGCAATTTCAGGTAACGCACAGCGAACGGCAATAGTGCAACGCTCGCACTCGCCATCAGCTGCTCGCAAGTGCTGCGCAGCCGAAACCCAGTGGGTTACGTCGCCGGCAACGGTTCGTGCACGGTTCGTGCACGGTTCGTGCACGGTTCACCTTGAGCCCTGCGGCATGGGCTAAAACGTGGGTAGATTCGCTTGATGGGCTGGGAACCCGCATGAATGCTATGTATCTGGCGGAGCAGGCGGGATTCGAACCCGCGGAGGGTTTTACCCCTCACACGCTTTCCAGGCGTGCGACTTAAACCACTCATCCACCGCTCCAGTGGGCGTGATTGTATCAGCGCGGGGCGGCTTTCTTTGGGCAATGGCCGGGTCGCCTGCGGCCTACTGCGCCTTCTGCGTCTGGATCATTTTCATGGCTGAGGTAATCAAAGCCGAAACCTCGGTCATGTTGCTGGGAACGATCAGCGTGGTGCTGGACTCTGCCGCTACCTTGCTGTAGGCGTCCACCGCGCGTTCCGCCACCTTCAACTGCACGGCCTGCTCGCCGCCGGGCTGGCGGATGGCGTTCGCCACCACCTCGATGGCCCTGGCGGTGGCTTCGGCCACGGCGGTGATGGCGCCGGCTTCGCCCTGCGCGTTGTTGATGGCGGCCTGCTTTTCGCCCTCCGAGCGCGCGATGAAGGCTTCGCGCTCGCCGGTGGCGATATTGATCTGCTCCTGCCGGCGGCCTTCGGAGGCGGCAATCAGGGCGCGCTTTTCACGCTCCGCGGTGATCTGCTGCTGCATCGCATGCAGAATTTCTTTCGGCGGTGTCAGATCCTTGATTTCGTAGCGCAGCACCTTCACACCCCAGTTCAGCGCGGCCTCGTCGATGGCCTGCACCACCTGGGCGTTGATGATGTTGCGCTCCTCGAAGGTCTTGTCCAGTTCGAGCTTGCCGATCACGGAGCGCAGCGAGGTTTGCGCCAGCTGCGAGATGGCCAGGATGTAGTTGGACGAGCCGTAGCTGGCGCGCATGGCGTCGGTCACCTGGAAGTACAGGATGCCATCCACCTGCAGCTGCGTGTTGTCGCGCGTGATGCAGATCTGGCTTGCAATATCCAGCGGGATTTCCTTCAGCACGTGCTTGTAGGCCACCCGGTCGACAAAAGGCACCAGGAAGTTCAGGCCTGGCGTGAGCGTGCCGTGGTATTTGCCCAGCCGCTCAATCACCCAGGCGTGCTGTTGCGGCACGACCTTGATCGAGCGCGTGATGAAGATGACGGCGATGACAAAGATAACGATGGCGATTTCCATATTTTCCCTTGATGAGTTGGTTGTTGGTTGTTGGTTGATGGATGGATGCGCTCAGAGCAGGGCCTGCCGCGACGCAGCAAGCCCGGCTCCACAGAGGCTCAGATTTTGTCGACTAGCAGGCGGCTGCCAATCACTTCGGCCACGCGGTGCGGCCCGCTGGAGGGCGGATTGCCGGGGCGATGCATGACGGTCCAGTTGGCGCCGCGGTATTTCACCGTGGCCGTGCCGTCGGGATTCCAGGATTCGACGTTGACCGTTTCGCCGATGTCCAGATTGACATCGCGGTTGGTGCTGGCGGACGCGGCGGCGGGGTGCCGGCCCCGAATGAAATACCAGGCCACGACGGCGCCACCGCCGACCACGGCGGCCACCAGCAGTTGCGTGACCGTGCTGGCGCCCAGTTGCGCCGCCACAGCGGCCGCGGCCAGCCCTATGGCGAGCATCAGCAGGTAAAAGGTGCCCGTCGTCAGCTCCACGACGATTGCAATGCCCGCGAGCAGCCACCAAATGGTTGATTCAGCCATGTTTCCCGCTTCTCCATTGTGTTGCCTGAGACACATTTTGAGGCAAAAGGGGGCTTCGCAAGAGCGCGGACACTTTAATTCCTTACACTTCGCGCTGGCTGGTTTTTTCTGTTTCCCATTCACTGGCGCCGAGGCCTGCATGAAATTTCGCTTTCCCATTGTCATCATCGACGAAGACTTCCGCTCCGAGAACACTTCGGGTCTGGGCATTCGCGCCCTGGCACAAGCCATCGAGAGCGAGGGCTTCGAGGTGCTTGGGGTGACCGGCTACGGCGACCTGAGCCAGTTTGCCCAGCAGCAAAGCCGCGCCAGTGCGTTCATTTTGTCGATTGACGATGAAGAGTTCACGCCCGGTCCGGACCTGGACCCGGCGGTGCTGAACCTGCGCTCGTTCATCGAGGAGGTGCGGCGCAAGAATCTCGACGTGCCGATTTACGTGTACGGCGAGACCAAAACCTCGCGCCACATCCCCAACGACATCCTGCGTGAGCTGCACGGCTTCATCCACATGTTCGAGGACACGCCCGAGTTCGTGGCGCGCCACATCATCCGCGAGGCCAAGAGTTACCTGGAGGGCGTGCAGCCGCCGTTCTTCAAGGCGCTGCTCGACTACGCCGAGGATGGCTCCTACTCCTGGCATTGCCCGGGGCACTCGGGGGGCGTCGCCTTCCTGAAAAGCCCGGTGGGGCAGATGTACCACCAGTTTTATGGCGAGAACATGCTGCGCGCCGATGTCTGCAACGCGGTCGAGGAGCTGGGCCAGTTGCTGGACCACGACGGCGCGATTGGCGAGAGCGAGCGCAATGCCGCGCGCATCTTCAACGCCGATCACTGCTTCTTCGTGACCAACGGCACCAGCACCTCGAACAAGATGGTGTGGCACCACACCGTGGCGCCCGGCGACGTGGTGGTAGTGGACCGCAACTGCCACAAATCCATCCTGCACGCCATCATCATGACCGGCGCGATCCCCGTGTTCATGAAGCCCACGCGCAACCACTTCGGCATCATCGGCCCGATTCCGCAAAGCGAGTTCGAACCGGCCTCGATCCGCGCCAAGATCCGCGCCAATCCGCTGCTCGCGGGCGTCGATGCGAGCAAGATCAAGCCACGTGTGCTGGCCCTGACGCAATCGACCTACGACGGTGTGCTCTACAACACCGAGACCATCAAGAAGATGCTCGATGGCTACGTGGAGAACCTGCACTTCGACGAAGCCTGGCTGCCGCATGCGGCGTTTCACCCGTTCTACGGCACCTACCACGCCATGGGCAAGAAGCGGGCGCGGCCGAAGAACTCGGTGGTGTATGCCACCCAGTCGATTCACAAGCTGCTGGCGGGCATCAGCCAGGCCAGCCAGGTGCTGGTGCAGGATTCGCAGAACGTCAAGCTGGACCGGCATCTGTTCAACGAGGCGTACCTGATGCATACCTCGACCTCGCCGCAGTACAGCATCATCGCCAGCTGCGACGTGGCCGCCGCCATGATGGAGCCCCCCGGCGGCACGGCGCTGGTGGAGGAGAGCATTGCCGAGGCACTGGACTTTCGCCGCGCCATGCGCAAGATTGCCGAAGAGTACGGCGGCGACTGGTGGTTCAAGGTCTGGGGGCCCGACAAGCTGGTGGAAGAAGGCATCGGCCGCGCCGACGACTGGATCATCAAGGGCGAGTCGAAGAAGGCCAAGGCCGGCGTCAACTGGCACGGCTTTGGCAAGATGGCCACGGGCTTCAACATGCTGGACCCGATCAAGTCCACCATCGTCACGCCCGGAATGGACCTGAACGGCAAGTTTGCCAAGACCGGCATTCCGGCCAGCGTCGTGACCAAGTTCCTCGCCGAGCACGGCGTGGTGGTCGAGAAGACGGGGCTCTACAGCTTCTTCATCATGTTCACGATCGGCATCACCAAGGGCCGCTGGAACAGCATGCTGACCGCGCTGCAGCAGTTCAAGGACGACTACGACAAGAACCAGCCGATGTGGCGCATCCTGCCGGAGTTCTGCCAGAAGTACCCGAAATACGAAAAAATGGGCCTGGCCAACCTGTGCCAGCATTTGCACGCGCTGTATGCCCGCTACGACATTGCGCGGCTCACCACCGACATGTATCTGAGCGACCTGACGCCGGCCATGAAGCCCAGCGACGCCTATGCCCACATCGCGCTGCGCAAGACCGAACGCGTGGAGATCGACCAGCTGGAAGGGCGCATCACCGTCGGCCTGGTGACGCCGTACCCGCCGGGCATCCCGCTGTTGATCCCGGGCGAGGTCTTCAACAGGAAGATCGTGGACTACCTGAAGTTCTCACGCGAATTCAACGCGCAATGTCCGGGCTTCGAGACCGATATTCACGGCCTGGTCGAAGAAGAGGATGCCGACGGCAAGAAGCACTACTTCGCCGACTGCGTGCAGGAATAACCCGGCGGCAAGCGCCAACCTGCCTCAGGACGGCATGTCCTCGCGCACGCGCATGAAGCTGGCGAAGCGGGGAAGGCCGCTGTCGTTCAGCCCCCTGAAGCGGTAAGTCACCCAGCTGCCCAGCGCGGGCGGGTTCCTGCGCTGTTCGTCGCTGAACCCCGTGCCCAGCTTGAAGCGCAGGCCCGGTTGGCCTGCTGCATCCGGCATTTGCACCAGCAGCGCGCCCAGCAGGCCCGCGTACTTGCCCTTGCCGGGGATGTGCGCGATGACCCGGGCCTCGGCGTCCTCATGGGTTTTGACCTTGAGCAGATCGTCGTTGCGCTGCGCCCGGTACAGCGATGCGCCGCGGTGCAGCATCAAGCCTTCGCCACCCAGCCTGACGGTTTTGGCCAGCAGCGCCTGTAACGTCTGGTGGCTGGCGACACGGCTTTGCGCGACCGGCTGGACCCAGGGCACCGCCATCGTAGCGAGCAGCTGGTTCAGCACCGGAATGCGCTCGGTGAACGGGCCGCCCTGCGCCGGCAGGTCGAACACCATGAAGCGCATGCCGCGCCAGGCGGCATCAATGGGTATTTGCTGGCGCACCGTGGAGACTGCCTTGGTGAATTGCCCGCGGCCGGCCCACAGCTCGCCGTCGAGCGGGGTGGCCGGCCAACCCGCGGTGAACCACGCCGGTGCATTGACGCGCTCGCCGCCCCGCGTCAGCAGTTGTTGGCCATCCCAGTAACCGCGCACGCCGTCATACTTCTCGCTCACCCAATAGTCCGCCAGCGGCACACCGGGGTGGTAGACGTTGGCCAGCATCAACGGCGAGTTGACCCCGGCGGTGGCCCAGGTCAATGGGCTGCCCGCGGCGCCCACTGCCAGCAGCGCGAGCAGGTGTCTGCGGCGCATGCTTACGTCAGGCGGTTGCTACCAAAATGGGAGCTGACAGCCAATATTGGATAGGGGCTGCAGCACGATTTCATCGTCAACCCGGTGTCAGACGTTGTCGCGCGAGATACCCGCGGTGTGGCTGAAGCCGCCGTCCACATAGGTGATCTCCGCGGTGACGCCGCTGGCCAGATCGCTGAGCAGGAAGGCCGCGACATTGCCCACGTCCTCGATGGTGACGTTGCGGCGCAGCGGCGAGGCCGACGCGACCATGCCCAGCAGCTTGCCGAAGTCCTTGATGCCGCTGGCCGCCAGCGTCTTGATCGGGCCGGCGCTGATGCCGTTGACGCGCATGCCGCGCGGACCGAACGACTCGGCCAGATAGCGCACTGAAGCCTCCAGACTGGCCTTGGCCAGGCCCATGGTGTTGTAGTTGGGCACCGCGCGCATCGCGCCAAGGTAGGTCATGGTCAGCAGGGCCGACTTGTCGTTGAGGTAGGGCAGGGCTGCCTTGGCCATCGCGGGGAAGCTATAGGCGCTGATGTCGTGGGCGATCCTGAAGGATTCGCGGTTCAGGCCCTCGAGGAAGTCGCCGGCAATGGCCTCGCGCGGCGCGAACCCGATGCTGTGCACAAAGCCGTCGAATTTGGGCCAGGTTTGCGCCAGGTCAGCGAACAGCTTGTCAATTTGCGCATCGTCGCCGACGTCGCAGTCGAAGACCAGCTTCGAGTCGAAGTCGCCAGCGAATTCGGTGATGCGGTCCTTGAAACGCTCGCCCACATAGCTGAAGGCCAGCTCGGCTCCCTGCGCGTGGCAGGCCTTGGCGACGCCGTAGGCGATCGAGCGATTCGACAACACGCCGGTGATCAGCAATTTCTTGCCCGTGAGAAAACCCATGATGCGTAACTCCTTGTTCGTGCAGAATTGTCGCATGCGAGGTCTGTTGTTTTGTGGCTTGATCTGGGTTTGTGCGCCGTGCTGGGCCGCGCATGCCTACGCCCAGTTTGGCGACATCAAGTACCCGGCCGGCTTTGATCACTTCGACTACGTCAATGCACAGGCGCCCAAGGGCGGCGAAATCACGCTGGTGCCGCCCACGCGCCTGTCCAACTTCGACAAGTACAACCCGTTCACCCTCAAAGGCAGTGCGCCACCGGGCCTCAACGGCCTGGTGTTCGAAACGCTGCTGACGGGCACGCTCGACGAGCCGACGACGGCGTACGGCCTGCTCGCCGAGGACGTGTCGGTGGCGCCCGACAAGCTGTCCGTGGTGTTCCGCCTGAACCCGAAGGCCCGCTTCGACAACGGCGACCCGGTGCTGGCAGCGGATGTGAAGTACTCGTTCGACAAGATCACCAGCAAGGAAGCCGCGCCGCAATTTCGCACCCTTTTTGGCGAGGTCAAGGGTGCCACCGTGCTGGACGCGCGCAGTGTGCGCTTCGACTTCAAGCGGGCCAATGCCGAGCTGCCGCTGATCGTGGGCGGCCTGCCGGTGTTCAGCCCCAAGTGGGGGCAGGGAAAATCGCTGGACCAGATCATCGCCGATCTGCCCATCGGCACCGGGCCGTACAAGATCGGCAAGGTGAATTTCGGCAAGGACATCAGCTACGAACGCGACCCGAACTACTGGGCGCGCGATGTCAACGTGCGCCGCGGCATGTTCAATTTTCAGCGTATCACCTACAAGATCTACCAGGACAACACGGCCCAGCTGGAAGCCTTCAAGGCCGGCGAGTTCGACTACATCCAGTCCTTCATTGCGCGCGAATGGGCGCGCGCCTTCACGGGACGGCAGTTCGACTCGGGCCGGCTCATCAAGAAGGAGCTCAGGAACGGCAACGCCGGAGACTTCCAGGGCTTTCTGTTCAACACGCGGCGCGACAAGTTCAAGGACGTGCGCGTGCGCCAGGCGATCGGGCTGGCCATGGATTTTGAATGGCTCAATCGCCAGCTGTTCTACAACGCCTACACCCGCGTGCGCGGCTACTTCGTGGCCAGCGACTTCGAGGCCAAAGGCATGCCCGGCGCGGACGAGCTGGCGCTGCTGGAGCCGCTCAGGGGCAAGCTGCCGCCCGAAGTGTTCACGCAACCCGTGCCGCTGCCACCGGTGACCAGCCTCGATCCCCGCTCCGGCATGACGTTGCGCGACAACCTGCGCCGCGCCAAGGCCCTGCTGATGGAGGCCGGCTGGACCTACCGCGACGGGGCCTTGCGCAACGCCAAAGGGGAGGCTTTCAGCATCGAGTTTCTCGACAACTCCGGCTCCATGGGACGCGTGGTCACGCCGTACGCGCAGAACCTCGAAAAGCTCGGCATCGCAGTGAGCTACCGTGTGATCGACTTCGCCATCCTGCAAAAGCGCATGGATGTGTTCGACTTCGACATCATCAGCAACCGCGTGGTCGGCAGCGAGGCGCCGGGCAGCGAACTGCTCGATCGCTTCGGCTCGAAGGCGGCCGACACCGAGGGCTCGGGCAATTTCATCGGCGTCAAAAGTCCCGCGGTGGACGCGCTGCTGGACAAGGTGACGTCATCGCACACCCGGCCCGAACTGATCGCCAGCGTGCGCGCGCTGGACCGCGTGCTGCGCTTTGGCCACTACGTGGTGCCGCACTGGTACAGCAGTGTGTTCCGGGTGGCCTACCGCGCCGGCCGCTTCGAGCAGCCGGCGATTACGCCGCGCTACTACCAGCCCGACAGCTGGGTCACCTCGGTCTGGTGGGCGTCCGCGGCGAATCTGCGGGACCAGCCCTGAGCGGTATCAACCCATGTTCTCCTACGTCCTCAAACGGCTGCTGCTCATGATTCCCACCTTGCTGGGGGTGCTGCTGGTGACCTTCGTCGTGATCCAGTTCGTGCCGGGCGGCCCGGTGGAGCAGATGGTGGCGCAACTGCAGGGGCGCAACACGGGCGGGGAAGGGCCTGCGGCGTCGGGGGCTGGCTACCGCGGGCGCCAGGGTGTGGATGCGGCGCGCATCGCCGAGATCCGCCAGCTCTACGGCTTCGACAGGCCGGCTCCCGAGCGCTTTTTACGCATGCTCGGGCAGTTCGCGCGCTTTGACCTCGGCAAGAGCTTTTACTATCCCAAGGATGTGTGGCAGCTGGTGAAGGAGAAGCTGCCGGTGTCGATCAGCCTCGGGCTGTGGACCTTTCTGGTGAGCTACCTCATCTCGGTGCCGCTGGGCATTGCCAAGGCGGTGCGCGCCGGCTCGCGCTTCGACACCCTGAGCAGCCTGGTCGTGCTGGTGGGCTATGCCATTCCCGGCTTCGTGCTCGGCGTGGCGATGCTCGTAATTTTCGGCGGTCAGCTGCAGTGGTTTCCGCTGCGCGGGCTGACCTCGAGCAACTGGGATGCCCTGAGCTGGGGCGCCAGGATCACGGACTACCTGTGGCACATCACGCTGCCCGTCATCGCCAGTGTGGTCGGCGCGTTCGCTGTCATCACGATGCTGACCAAGAACGTGTTTCTCGAGGAAATCCGCAAGCAATACGTGCTGACGGCGCGCGCCAAGGGGCTGTCCGAGCGCCGCGTGCTGTGGAAGCACGTGCTGCGCAATGCGCTGATTCCGCTGGTCACCGGTTTTCCGGCCGCCTTCGTCGGCGCGTTCTTCACCAGCTCGCTGCTGATCGAAACGCTGTTCTCGCTCGACGGGCTGGGCCTGCTGTCGTACGAGTCCGTGATCCGCCGCGACTATCCGGTGGTACTGGGAACGCTGTACTTCTTCACACTGATCGGGCTGGTGACCAAGCTCATCAGCGACCTCTGCTACGTCTGGGTGGACCCGCGTGTCAGGTTTGACTGACCCCCCCGAAGCGACCTCCGCTCGCCTCCCCTCCAGGGAGGCGCCACCAGCGGCCGGGCAAAGCCCGTTCCGCGCTGGCCTGGCGAAAGAGGCTGGTTTGCCGGCCTCGCCGGGGCGTCGCGCGTGGCTGCGCTTCAAGCGCAACCGGCTGGGTTTCTGGAGCCTGGCCGTGTTCAGCGCGCTGCTGGTGCTGAGCCTGGGCGCCGAACTGCTGTCCAACGACAAGCCGCTGCTGGCCCGCTACGACGGACACTGGTACCTGCCCATCCTGAAGAATGTGCCCGAGACCACGTTCGGCGGCGACTTCCAGACGCCGACCGACTACCTCGACCCCTTCATCCAGCAGCAGTTTGCCAGGCCCGGCAACTTTGCCCTGTACCCGCCGAACCGTTACTACTACAGCACCATCAACTACTTCGCCAAAGAGCCGAATCCGGCGCCTCCTTCGCGCGACAACTGGCTGGGTACCGACGACCGGGGCCGTGATGTGCTGGCGCGGCTGATTTACGGCTTTCGCATCTCGGTGCTGTTCGGGCTCGCACTGACGGTGGTCGGCGTAGTGCTGGGCGTCGTGACCGGCGCGGTCCAGGGTTTCTTCGGTGGCAAGACCGATCTGGCGTTCCAGCGCCTGATCGAGATCTGGAGTTCGATGCCCGAGCTGTACCTGCTGATCATCTTTGCCGCGGTGTTCGAGCCCAGCATTGCGCTGTTGCTGGTGCTGCTGAGCCTGTTTGGCTGGATGGGCCTGTCGGACTACGTGCGCGCCGAGTTCCTGCGCAACCGCCAGCTCGACTACGTGCGTGCCGCGCGCGCGCTGGGCCTGTCCAGTTGGCAGATCATCACGCGCCACGTGCTGCCCAACAGCCTGACGCCGGTGGTCACGTTCCTGCCGTTTCGCGTGAGCGCCGCCATCCTGGCCCTGACCTCGCTGGACTTTCTCGGGCTGGGCGTGCCGCCCGGCACGCCGTCGCTGGGCGAGTTGCTGGCGCAGGGCAAGGAAAATATCGATGCGTGGTGGATTTCTCTCTCCACCTTTGCGGTGCTGGTGATCACCCTGCTGCTGCTGACCTTCATGGGCGATGCCCTGCGTGATGCCCTGGATCCGCGAAAGGCAGACAGATGAAGACTCTACTGCAGGTGAAAAACCTGCGCGTGGCCTTTGGCGGCAAGGAGGTCGTCTGCGGCATCGATTTTTCCATCCGGCCGGGCGAAAAGCTGGCCCTCGTGGGGGAGTCCGGATCGGGCAAGACCGTGTCCGCGCTGAGCCTGCTGCGGCTTGCGCACGACGCCGATGTCACCGGGCAGGCGCTGTTCGACGCGCCCGCCGGTCCGTGCGACTTGCTGTCCATTTCGCTGCACCGGCTGCGCGGGATTCGCGGCCAGGACATTGCCATGATCTTCCAGGAGCCCATGACGGCGCTGAACCCGCTGTTTACCGTGGGCGACCAGATTGCCGAGGTTCTTGAGCTAAAACAAGGTGTAGCCCGCAAGGAGTCTGCGCAAGTAGCTATCAAGTTACTAGCAACCACGGGCATCACCGAGCCTCGACGCCGCGCGGGAGCCTATCCGCACCAGCTCTCGGGCGGGCAGCGCCAGCGCGCCATGATCGCGATGGCGCTGGCCTGCAAGCCCAAATTGCTGCTGGCCGACGAGCCCACCACCGCGCTCGACGTGACCGTGCGCGGCCAGATCCTGGATTTGCTCTCCGAGCTGCAAAAGGAATATGGCATGGCGGTGCTGATGATCACGCACGACCTGAACCTGGTGCGCCGATTTGCCGACCGCGTGGCGGTGATGGAGGCCGGCCATATCGTGGAGCACGGCTCTGTCGCCGACGTTTTTGCCAACCCGCGCCATGCCTACACCCGCAGGCTGATCGACAGCCGGCCCACGCGCGATGTGGCCGAGGTGCCGCCGGACCCGGCGCGCCCGCCCGTGATGCGGGCGTCTGGTCTGCGGGTCAGCTATCCCGTGCCGCTGCCGGGGCTGCGAGGCTGGTTCAAAAAGGGCGAATTCGTGGCGGTCAGGGGCGCTGATTTCAGCGTTCCGGCGGGGCAAACGCTGGGTGTGGTGGGGGAGTCCGGTTCAGGCAAATCCACGCTGGCGCTGGCAGCGCTGGGCCTGCTGCCGCACCAGGGTCAGCTGCAGGCGGCGGGCCAGGCCTGGAGCCGCGATGCGGCGCGCAACAAGGCCATGCGCCGGGCCGTGCAGGTGGTGTTTCAGGATCCGTTTTCGTCGCTCTCGCCGCGCTTGACGGTCGAGGAAATCGTGGGCGAAGGCCTGCTCGTGCATGCGCCCGAGCTGGACGCGAACGGGCGCCGGCTGCGCGTGGCCCGGGCTCTGGCCGAAATCGGCATGAGTGCAGACCAGTTTCCCGGCCTGCCGCAGCGCTATCCGCATGAGTTTTCGGGCGGGCAGCGTCAGCGCCTGGCGATTGCGCGCGCCCTGATCATCGGGCCGCAGTTGCTGGTGCTCGACGAGCCCACCAGCGCGCTGGACGTGACCATCCAGAAGCAGGTGCTGCAGCTGCTGCAGCGCCTGCAGCGCGAGCACGCCCTGAGCTACCTGCTGATCACCCACGATGTGGACGTGATCCGCGCCATGGCGCACCGGGTGATCGTCATGAAGGACGGTGAGATCGTCGAATCCGGCACGGTCGAACAGGTTCTTGCTGCGCCGCAGCATGACTACACCCGGATTTTGGTCGCTGCAGCCACCTGAGCCGGGGCGAAGCCCTTACAAATCAAAGCACTTGCACTGGTTTTGCGCTACAATGCAAGGCTCACGACCAAACGGGCGGGTACCAACCGCCCGTTTTTTTTGGGCGACTGTTTTTGGTATGGTTTTAGGGAAGCAACAGAGGCGACGTGGCGTTACAGGAAATCGTTGAACAAACCGTGACCGGTTTCGGTTACGAGCTGGTGGAGATCGAGCGCTCCGCAGGGGGCTTGCTGCGCATCACGATTGACTTCCCGTGGAAGCCGGGTGCAGGTCAGCAGTTCATCAACGTCGAAGACTGCGAGAAAGTCACGCGCCAGTTGCACTTTGCATTCGAAGTCGATGCGGTGGAATACAGGCGGCTGGAGGTGTCCTCGCCCGGTATCGACCGCCCCTTGAAGCGTGAGCAGGATTTTGAGCGGTTTGCCGGCGAGGTGATCGATATCACCCTGAAGGCGCCCATCGGCAAGGACGTGGGCGCTGCAGCCGCCAACCCGGTCCATGCGAGCCGGAAAAGGTTTCGCGGCACGCTGGAGCGGGCCCCAGCGGGCGGCGTGGCGGGCTGGCAAATCGTCTGGCGCGACGAGCCGGCGCTCAAGCCCGGGCAAAAGGTCAGCAAGAAGAGGGTGCCTGCGCCGCTGCAGGCCTTGGGTTTTACGCTGGACGAATTGCGCGAAGCGCGTCTGGCACCGATTGTTGATTTCAAGGGCCGCAAGGCCAGGGCCACCGCTGCCGGTGGCGAGATTTAAGTTCAAGACAGGAGATTCGTGACATGAATCGCGAAATGTTGATGCTGGTGGATGCCATCTCGCGCGAGAAGAACGTCGAGCGCGATGTGGTGTTTGGCGCGGTCGAAGCGGCCCTGGCGCAAGCCACCAAGAAGATTTATGCCGGCGCCGAAGTCGATATCCGCGTCTCGGTGGACCGCGACAGCGGCGACTATGAGACCTTTCGCCGCTGGCACGTCGTGCCCGACGAGGCGGGCCTGCAGCTGCCCGACGCGGAAATCCTGCTGTTCGAGGCCAAGGAGCAGATCCCGGACATCGAGGTCGACGACTACATCGAGGAGCCGGTCGAGTCGGTGCCCATCGGCCGCATTGGCGCCATGGCGGCCAAGCAGGTCATTCTGCAAAAAATCCGCGATGCCGAGCGCGAAATGCTGCTCAACGACTTCATGTCGCGTGGCGACAAGATTTTTGTCGGCACCGTCAAGCGCATGGACAAGGGCGACATCATCGTCGAGAGCGGGCGCGTCGAAGGCCGCCTGCGCCGCAGCGAGATGATCCCCAAAGAAAACCTGCGCTCGGGCGACCGGGTGCGCGCCATGATCATGGAAGTGGACCTGACCTTGCGCGGCGCGCCCATCATCCTGTCGCGCTCGGCCCCCGAGTTCATGATCGAACTGTTCCGCCAGGAAGTGCCCGAGATCGAGCAGGGTCTGCTGGAGATCAAGTCCTGCGCCCGCGACCCCGGCTCGCGCGCCAAGATCGCCGTGCTGTCGCACGACAAGCGGGTCGACCCGATCGGCACCTGTGTCGGCGTGCGCGGCACCCGCGTGAACGGCGTCACCAATGAGCTGGCCGGCGAGCGCGTCGACATCGTGCTGTGGAGCGAGGACCCGGCGCAGTTCGTGATTGGCGCGCTGGCCCCGGCCAATGTCTCGTCCATTGTGGTCGACGAAGAGCGCCACGCCATGGATGTGGTGGTGGACGAAGAAAACCTCGCGATTGCGATCGGCCGCGGCGGCCAGAACGTGCGCCTGGCGTCCGACCTGACCGGCTGGAAGATCAATATCATGGATGCGGCCGAATCGGCCCAGAAGCAGGCCAGCGAGACCGATACCAGCCGCAAGCTGTTCATGGAAAAACTCGATGTCGACGAAGAAATCGCCGACATCCTGATCCACGAAGGATTTACCAGCCTCGAAGAAGTGGCCTATGTGCCGCTGCAGGAGATGCTGGAAATCGAAAGCTTCGACGAAGATACCGTGACCGAACTGCGCACGCGCGCCAAGGATGCGCTGCTCACGATGGAAATCGCCAAGGAAGAAAACGATGGGGCCGTCTCGCAGGATCTGCAGGACCTCGAAGGCCTCACTCCCGAGCTGATCACCAGGCTGACCGAGGCCGGCGTCCATACCCGTGACGACCTGGCCGACCTCGCCGTCGATGAGCTCACCGATATCACCGGCCAGTCCGAGGACGAAGCCAAAACGTTGATCATGAAGGCGCGCGAGCATTGGTTCGCGGGCCAAGAGTAATGGTCATGGAGGCACGAACCAAATATGTCCAGTACTACAGTCGCCGAGTTTGCAACCGAACTCAAGAAATCAACCACAACCCTGCTTGAACAGCTCAAGTCGGCGGGGGTGGCCAAAACGGCCGCGTCCGACCCGCTGACCGAGGCCGACAAGCACAAGCTGCTGGTGCACCTGCAAGCCAGTCACGGCACGGCAAGCACCGAGCGCAAGAAGATCACGCTGGTGAAAAAATCCACCAGCGAGATCAAGCAGGCCGACGCCACCGGCAAGGCCCGCACCATTCAGGTGGAGGTGCGCAAGAAGCGCACGTTCGTGAAGCGCGATGAGGACGTCGACGCGCCGGTGGAAGTCTCCGAGCCCGCTCCGGAAGCGCCCGCTCAATCCGTGATCAGCGATGCCGAACTTGGCCGCCGCGAGGAAGAAGCCCGTCGCCAGGCCGAGTTGATTCGCCGCCAGGAAGAAGAACTGGCCGAAAAGCGGCGCCAGCGCGAAGCGCAGGAAACACGCGAACGCGAAGTGGCAGAGAAAGCCGCGCAAGCCGCCGTCGAGGCGCAGGCCGCTCAAAAACAGCCGGAACCTGCCTTGGCGCAGGCGGAGGACGCCGGCAACGGCGCAGCAGATGACGCTGCAGCGCAGGCTGCAAGCCGCGCCGAGGCGCAAGTCCGCGCGCAGACGCAGGCCCGTGAAAAAGCCGCCAGTGAATCGAAGGCGCGTGCTGACGAGGACACGGCACGTGCCGCAGACCTGGGGGACCGCCGGCGCAAGGCCGAGGCCGAGGCCGCGGCGATCCGCTCCATGATGTCCACGCCGCAAAAGGTGCTGGTGGCCAAGAAGCCCGAGCCCAAAGTGGTGGCCAAGCCGGGTGCGGTGGACGCCAAGGGCGTGATCAAGGGGACGCTGCACAAGCCCGTGGGCGCGCCCGGCGCTGTGGCCAGGCCCGGTGTTGCGGCAACCCCGGCGGGCGCGGCTGGCAAGGAAGTCAAGTCGGCCAAGCTGTCCTCCAGCTGGGCCGGTGATCCGGCCAAGAAAAAGGCCATCCCGACGCGCGGCGACAGCAGTGGCGGCGTGGGCCGGGGCGGCTGGCGCGGTGGTCCGCGCGGGCGGCGCGGCAACGAGCGCGGTGGCCGTGAAGAATACGTGCAGATGGCACCGGTGGAGGCGCGCGTGCTCGAAGTGCACGTGCCCGAAACCATCACGGTGGCTGAACTCGCGCACAAGATGGCGGTGAAGGCTTCCGAGGTGATCAAGCAACTGATGAAGCTGGGGCAGATGGTCACCATCAACCAGCCGCTGGACCAGGACACCGCCATGATTGTGGTGGAGGAAATGGGGCACAAGGCCATCATTGCCGCACTGGACGATCCGGAAGCGTTCACCGACGAGGAAGTGTCGCTGCAGGAGGCAGAATCGCTGCCGCGCGCGCCGGTCGTGACCGTCATGGGCCACGTCGACCACGGCAAGACCTCGCTGCTGGACTACATCCGGCGCGCCAAGGTGGCGTCCGGGGAGGCCGGCGGCATCACCCAACACATCGGCGCCTACCATGTGAAGACGCCACGCGGCATGATCTCGTTCCTGGACACGCCGGGGCACGAGGCGTTCACCGCCATGCGGGCCCGTGGTGCGCAGGCCACCGACATCGTGATCCTGGTGGTGGCGGCCGACGACGGCGTCATGCCGCAAACCCGTGAAGCCATCAAGCACGCGAAAGCTGCCGGTGTGCCAATCGTGGTGGCGATCAACAAGATCGACAAGCCCGACGCCAATCTGGAGCGCGTCAAGGGCGAGCTGGTGACCGAGCAGGTGATTCCCGAAGAGTTTGGCGGTGAATCTCCCTTTGTGGGTGTCTCGGCCAGAACCGGCGAGGGCGTTGACGCTTTACTGGAGCAAGTACTGCTGCAGGCCGAAGTGCTGGAACTGCGCGCGCCGGTGGACGCCATGGCCAAGGGTCTGGTGATCGAGGCGCAGCTCGACAAGGGCCGCGGCCCGGTCGCGACCGTGCTGGTGCAATCGGGCACGCTCAAGACCGGCGACGTGGTGCTGGCCGGCTCGACCTATGGCCGCGTGCGCGCCATGCTGGACGAGAACGGCAAGTCGAGCAAAACGGCAGGCCCGTCCATCCCGGTGGAAATCCAGGGCTTGACGGAGGTGCCGCAGGCTGGCGACGAATTCATGGTGATGTCGGACGAGCGCCGGGCCCGTGAAATCGCCACCTACCGTGCCGGCAAGTTCCGCCACACCAAGCTGGCCAAGCAGCAGGCCGCCAAGCTGGAGAACATGTTTACCGACATGGCCGCCGGCGAGGTCAAGATGCTGCCCATCATCGTCAAGGCCGACGTGCAGGGTTCGCAGGAGGCGCTGTCGCAGTCGCTGCTCAAGCTCTCCACCGACGAGGTCAAGGTGCAGATGGTCTACACCGCCGTGGGCGGCATCAGCGAGTCCGATGTGAACCTGGCGATTGCGTCCAAGGCCGTCATCATCGGCTTCAACACGCGCGCCGATGCCGGCGCGCGCAAGCTGGCCGAGAACAACGGGGTCGACATCCGCTACTACAGCATCATTTACGACGCTGTCGATGAGCTCAAGGTGGCGATGTCGGGCATGCTCACGCCGGACAAGAAGGAAGAGGTCATCGGTACCGCCGAGATCCGCCAGGTGTTCAAGGTCAGCAAGATCGGCTCGATCGCCGGCTGCATGGTCACCGCGGGCGTGGTGCGGCGCACCGCGCGCCTGCGCCTGCTGCGCGACAACGTGGTCATCTTCACGGGTGAACTCGAGTCGCTCAAGCGCTTCAAGGACGATGCCAAGGAAGTCAAGGAAGGCTTCGAGTGCGGTTTGAACATCAAGAACTACAACGACATTCAAGAGGGTGACGTGCTGGAGTTCTTCGAGATCAAGGAAGTCGCGAGAACGCTGTAATGGCGCTGGAGCAGTCACGGTGAAAAAGCAAGCCAGCAAGCCCAATCGCGGATTTCAGGTGGCCGATCAGATCCAGCGCGATCTGACGGAGCTGATCGCGCGCGAGCTGAAAGACCCGCGTGTCGGCATGGTGACGATCCAGGCCGTGGAGGTCACGCCCGACTACGCGCACGCCAAGGTGTTTTTCAGCGTGTTGCAGGGCGACCCGAAAGAGTGCGAGGAAGGCTTGAACCAGGCCGCCGGCTTTTTGCGCGCCGGCCTGTTCAAGCGCCTGCACATCCATACCGTGCCAACGCTGCATTTCCTGTTCGACCGCACCACCGAGCATGCGGCCGACATGAACGCGCTGATTGCGCAGGCCGTCGCCTCGCGTTCCAAAGAGGAATAGCGTGAACACCGCCGGGCCGCCCCAAGGTGCGAAGGCCCCCTTGGGGGGCAGCGATTTACACGAAGTGAAAGAGCGTGGGGGCTGCATTCGCACCGCCGGGCCGCCCCAAGGTGCGAAGGCCCCCTTGGGGGGCAGCGATTTACACGAAGTGAAAGAGCGTGGGGGCTACATCCGTGCGCCTCGTGCACGGGTTGCCAGGCGCCCCGTGCACGGGGTGCTGCTGCTCGACAAGCCCCTGGGCCTGTCGAGCAACGACGCGCTGCAAAAAGCCAAATGGTTGTTGCGCGCGGAAAAAGCCGGCCACACCGGCACGCTCGATCCGCTGGCCACGGGTGTGCTGCCGCTGTGCTTTGGCGCGGCGACCAAGTTCAGCCAGCTGCATCTCGATGCCGACAAGACTTATGAGGCGGTGGCGCTGCTGGGCATCAAGACCAGCACCGGCGACGCCGAAGGAGAGGTGATTGCACAGCGCCCCGTGAACGTCACGGAAGCGCAGATTGCGGAAGTCACGCGCCGGTTCACCGGCCGTCTGCGGCAGGTGCCGCCGATGCACAGTGCGCTCAAGAAGGACGGCAAGGCTTTGTACGAATACGCCCGCGCCGGTATCGAAGTGGAGCGGGCACCGCGAGACGTCGAGATATTTGAGCTAAATGTGGCTCTAGCCCATATGGTGCATGGGAATACTGCTATTAATATAAGAGCAAGATGCAGCAAGGGCACCTACATCCGCACGCTGGGTGAAGACATTGGCGAAGCACTCGGTTGCGGCGCCCACCTGACAGCCCTGCGCCGCACGGCGACGGGCAACTTCGATCTCGCGCGCTGCGTGACGCTGGAGGCGCTGGAAGCCATGACGGAGCCCGAGCGCCTGGCCTGCCTTCTGCCCGTGGAATCGCTGCTGCCGGACCACATCCGCGTTACGCTGGATGCCGACAATGCGGGGCGCTTCCTCAGCGGTGTGCGCCGGCGCGGCCACTGGCCCGACGCCGAGCAGGTCGCGGTCTATGGCGAAGCGCCGCACGCCCTGCTGGGCAGCGCGCACATCAAGGCCGGCGAACTGATCCCGGGGCGACTGCTCAGCCCCCCTGAAATACAACAAATCCTCGAATATCCAGAAAGCAAACCATGAGCAACAAACAAATCCGCAACATCGCCATCATCGCCCACGTGGACCATGGCAAGACCACCATGGTCGATCAGCTGCTGCGTCAGTCCGGCACCTTTGCCGAGCACGAAAAGGTGGTCGACACCGTGATGGACAACAACGCCATCGAGCGCGAGCGCGGCATCACCATCCTGGCCAAGAACTGCGCCGTGAGCTGGAAGGGCACGCACATCAACATCGTCGACACGCCCGGCCACGCCGACTTCGGCGGCGAAGTGGAGCGCGCCCTGTCCATGGTAGACGGCGTGGTGCTGCTGATCGACGCGCAGGAAGGCCCGATGCCGCAAACGCGCTTCGTGACCAAGAAGGCGCTCGCGCTGGGCCTGCGCCCGATCCTGGTGGTGAACAAGGTCGACAAGCCGGGCGCGCGCCCGCAATACGTCGTCGACGCGGCGTTCGATCTGTTCGACAAGCTTGGCGCCACCGACGAGCAACTGGACTTTCCCGTCGTCTACGCCTCGGGCATCAACGGCTGGAGCTCGATGGAAGAGGGCGGCCAGGGAGAGCAGTGGGGGCCCGACATGTCGGCCCTGTTCGACACCATTCTGGCCCACGTTCCGCCGCATGAGGGCGAGGCGGACGCGCCGCTGCAGTTGCAGATTTCGGCGATCGACTTCTCGACCTTCGTGGGCCGCATCGGCGTCGGGCGTGTCAACGCCGGCACCGTCAAGCCCGGCATGGACGTGCTCGTGATGGAAGGGCCCGATGGCGCGTCATACAAGGGACGCATCAACCAGGTGCTGACGTTCCAGGGCCTGGAGCGCGTGCAGGTAACGCAAGCCGGCCCCGGGGACATTGTGCTGATTAACGGCATCGCCGATATCAGCATCGGCGTCACGGTCACGGACCCGCTGCAACCCGCGCCGCTGCCGATGCTCAAGGTCGACGAGCCGACGCTGACCATGAACTTCTGCGTGAATACGAGCCCGCTGGCCGGGCGCGAAGGCAAGTACGTCACCAGCCGGCAGATCTGGGACCGGCTGCAGAAGGAGCTGCAGCACAACGTGGCCCTGCGCGTGCGCGAAACCGACGAGGAGGGCGTGTTCGAGGTCATGGGCCGCGGCGAACTGCACCTGACCATCCTGCTGGAGAACATGCGCCGCGAAGGCTATGAGATGGCCGTGTCCAAGCCGCGTGTGGTGTTCCGGGACGTGGGCGGCGAACGCCACGAGCCGATCGAGCTGGTCACGGCCGACATCGAGGAGCAGCACCAGGGCGGTGTGATGCAGGCCCTGGGCGAGCGCCGGGGCGACCTGGTCAACATGGAGCCGGACGGGCGCGGGCGTGTGCGGCTGGAATACCGCATCCCGGCACGCGGGCTGATCGGCTTCACCAATGAATTCCTGAACCTGACGCGCGGCTCGGGCCTGATCTCCAACATCTTCGACAGCTACGAGCCGTACAAGGGCGAGATCGCCGGCCGCAAGAACGGCGTGCTGATTTCCATGGACGACGGCGAGATCTTCAACTACGCACTGGGCAAGCTCGATGACCGCGGCCGCATGTTCGTGCGTGCCAACGATCCGGTGTACGAGGGCATGATCGTCGGCATCCACTCGCGCGACAACGACCTCGTGGTCAACGCAACGCGCACCAAGCAGCTGACCAACTTTCGCGTCAGCGGCAAGGAAGACGCGATCAAGATCACGCCGCCCATCACGCTCACGCTGGAGTATGGCGTGGAGTTCGTCGAGGACGACGAACTGGTCGAGATCACGCCCAAATCGATCCGCCTGCGCAAGCGCTTCCTGAAAGAGCACGAGCGCAAGCGGGCCGGCCGCGACACCGCATAAACCGGGCAGAAGGAGAGCCGGGCAGGAAGCTGCCCGTGAATGAGGCGCAATGAAACTCACCCATACCAAAGCCGTGTTCATGATGGTGGCGGTGACCCTGATGTGGTCGGTCGCCGGCGTGGTGACGCGGCATCTGCAAAACGCGCACAGCTTCGAGGTCACGTTCTGGCGCAGCTTCTTCACCACGGTGTCGCTGCTGGTGATCCTGCCCGCATGGCAGGGGCGCGGCGTGTTTCGCGCCATGCAGTGGACCAGCCCGGCGTTCTGGATATCGGGCGTGTGCTGGAGTGTCATGTTCACTGCCTACATGGTGGCGCTCACGCTCACCTCGGTGGGCAATGTGCTGGTCACCATGTCGATCGGCCCCTTGCTGACCGCCTTGCTCGCGCGCGTCTTCATCGGCCATCGCATTGCGCCGCGCACCTGGGGTGCCATTGCGCTGGCGGGTCTGGGCATCGCCTACATGTTCGGCTCCCAGGTGAACGTTGCCGCTGGCAATGATGGCGCGCTGCTGGGATCCCTGGTCGCGCTGTGCGTGCCGATGGCGGCCGCAGTCAACTGGACCGTGGTGCAGCGCAGCCAGGCCCACGGTGAAAAAATCGATCTGGTCCCCAGCTTGCTGGTCGGCGCCGTGCTCTCGACCCTGCTGACCTTGCCGCTGGCCTATCCCTTCGTGGCCACAGGCCCCGATTTGCGTCTGCTGGCCTTTCTCGGGCTGGTTCAACTGGCGATTCCCTGCATTTTTTCGGTCATCAGCGCGCGTGTGCTGAAAGCGCCCGAGGTGGCTCTGCTCGCCCTGCTCGAGGTGATTTTCGGCATTCTCTGGGCCTGGCTGGGGGCCAACGAAGTCCCTTCCGCGGAAGTTTTGATCGGCGGCGCACTGGTGATTGGTGCGCTGGTCGGCAACGAGGTGCTGGGTTGGCGCTTGCGCACGACTTTAGAAATAGAACTACGTGTGCAGCGCCGTTAGTCAACCAGCCCGCGCATTTTGGCGTTGCGCCGGCGCAGGGCCTCCAGTGTCAGCAACATCCCCACCGAGATCAGCACCAGCACTACGGCTGCGGCCAGGATGGTCGGGCTCAGCTGCTCGCGCAGGTCGGTCCACATCTGACGCGGGATGGTGCGTTGCTCGACGCCGCCGAGGAACAGTACCACCACGACTTCGTCAAAAGAGGTGGCAAACGCAAACAGCGCGCCCGAAAACACGCCAGGCCAGATGATGGGCAGCGTGATGCGGCGAAAAGCCGTCGTGGGCGAGGCCCCAAGGCTGCGTGCGGCGCGGAACAGGCCCTGGTCGAAGCCTGCAAGCGTGGCCGTTACCGTGATCACGAGAAGATTCTTGGGGCAATTCATGGGACACGACATACCAGTGTCTCCCAATATGCATTGGCCGCACATCCGGCAGTCGAAGAGCAAACCCTTGACTGCCCGCTCCAGGGTCGCCACCGGCTTTTCCACTCGCACATTACCGACCCGGGCCCATAGGGGGCGCAGGGCGGTCATGACCTTCTCGAGCACCCGGTAAACGGTCTGAAGCCCGCGGGCATGACGTACGGACTATCGGCGCATTGCGTACATTGTCACTCCCCTTCTTCATGAGGCTGCACTGGAGTCGCCCCTGCACGCACCGACCGCCTCCCGCCACTCATTCATTCATCTTTCAGCGCACCCCACGCCGTCTCCCGACTGGCGAGCATGGCGACCAGCGCGACCACCGCGGCGGCAACGAGAAACCAGGCCGGCGCCAGCTTGCTGCCCGTCACGCTGATCAGCCACGTTGCAATGAGCGGTGCGGTGCCGCCGAACAGCGCATTGGCGGAATTGAAGGTGAACGCAAACCCGCTGTACCTGACCTTGGTTGGAAAGATCTCGGAGAGAAAGCAGGGAAGGGTACCGTCGTTCATGGTCAGCAAGGCGCCGAATGCGACCTGGATCGCGACGATCCCGACGAAGCCCACCGTGCCGAGGGCCTTGAACAGCGGGACCGTCAGCGCAATGAACAGCACCGACGCGGCAATCAGCATGGTCTTTCGACCGAAGCGGTCCGACAGCGTGCCCATGAAGAATATGAAGAAGATGTACGCCACCAGGGAGATGGTCGTGGCCAGGAACGACTCGGTTTCGCCGACACCCATCTCCGTCGAAAGGTAGGTCGGCATGTAGCTCAGGATGATGTAGAAGGCCACGGCATTCAGGCAGGTGACGCCGAACGCGATAATCATGGCCCGCTTATGTGTTCCCAGCAGTTCCGTGACTGGTGCCTTGGCAACGTGGTGCGTCTTCTCCAACTGCTTGAACTTCGGCGTGTCTTCCAGGCGCACGCGAATGTAGCGACCGATCAGGCCGAACGGGGCGGCCAGCAGGAACGGCAGCCTCCAGCCCCAGGATTGCAATTGCTCAGTTGTCAATACGGCGTGCATGAGCGCCACCAGCAGCGAGCCGAACAGCAGGCCTGCGGCGGTGCTGGCGGGGACGATGCTGGTGTAGAAGCCGCGCTTGCGTTCGGGCGCGTACTCCGCCAGAAACAACGACGCGCCTGCGTATTCCCCGGACGCCGAAAAACCCTGGACAATCCGAACCAGCAAAAGCAGTACTGGAGCCCATAATCCGACCTGTTCGTAAGTCGGAAGAAAGGCAACCAGGAAAGTCGCGGCCGACATGATGAGGATTGAAAGCGAGAGCGCCGTTCGGCGCCCGATCTTGTCGCCGAAGTGACCCCACACGATTCCGCCAATGGGGCGGACAATGAATGAGACCGCAAACACGCCGAACGTCGCGAGCAGTGCATTGGTCGGGGAAGTCTGCGGAAAAAACACGACGGCGATGACCGTCGCAAGATAGCCGTAAGACGCGTAGTCGAACCACTCCACAAAATTGCCGATAAAGCTGGCTGCGGCAGCCTTTTTCAGCAAGCCGCTGCTCACCGGCCCATTCGCGTCAAGCGCGGGCGTTGCCCGCGCCGAATCATGCCGCGTAGCAGGGCCGCGGATCTTTTTATTCACCTCTAAAGGCTTGCTCGTACTCATACTCGTGTCTCCTCATGTGAATGGCCGGGCTGGCGGTAAATCGGAACCCGGCCTGGCGTGTCATTCAAGCCTTGATGATGTTGTGCTGAGGTCCGTAGGGGAAGGCGGTGAGGTTGCGGTTACCGTCCTTGGTGATCACCAGGATGTCGTGCTCGCGGTAGCCGCCCGCGCCTGGCATGCCCTCGGGCAGCATGATCATCGGCTCCATCGAGATCACCATATCGGGCTCCAGGACGGTGTCGATGTCCTCGCGCAGCTCCAGCCCGGCTTCGCGGCCGTAGTAGTGACTCAAGGTGCCGAACGAGTGGCCGTAGCCGAAGGTGCGGTATTGCAGCAGGTCGTGCTCGGCGAAGATCTTGTTGAGCTCCAGGGCGATATCGCTGCACCTGGCGCCCGGCACGAGCAGCTTCTTGCCTTCGTCGTGCACCTTGCAATTGACCTCCCACAGGCGCAAATGCGCGTCCGAGGCGTGGTCCAGGAACAGCGTGCGCTCCAGCGCCGTGTAGTAGCCCGAGATCATCGAGAAGCAGTTCAGGCTCAGGATGTCGCCCTTTTGCACCTTGCGCGTGGTCACCGGGTTGTGCGCGCCATCGGTGTTGATGCCGCTCTGGAACCAGGTCCAGGTGTCCATCAGTTCGGTGTGCGGGTAGCGTTTGGCGATCTCGCGCACCATGGCTTGCGTGGAGGCCAGCGCGACCTCATGCTCGGGCACGCATTCCTTGACGGCGGCCACCAGCGCCGCGCCGCCGATGTCGCACACCTGCGCGCCGTTGGCGATGAACTCGATCTCCTCGGCCGTCTTGACCATGCGCATCTTCATGCACGCCGCGGCGATGTCGACGAATTCCACATTCGGCAGCGCGGCCTTGAGCATGTTCAGCCGCTCGATGGGCAGATGGTCGAACTCGATGCCGACACGTCCCTTGTTGGGGATGCAGGCCTGCACCGCGCGGAAATAGTTGCCGCGCTGCCAGTCGGTGTAGGTCAGCATGTCGTCGGCCACGCCCTTGCGCCAGGGCTGGGCCCCGTCGATGTTGGCGGCGATGATCGTGGTCTTGTCGTGGGTGACGGCCAGGCCGTAGAAGCGCCCGAACGAGCAGTACAGGAAATCGCTGTAGAAGTTGATGTTGTGGTACGACGTGAACAACACCGCGTCGATGTTGCTCTCGGCCATGTGCTTGCGAACCTTGGCCATGCGGGTGGCGTACTCTTTCGCGGAGAAGGTGTTCTGGACTTTCTCGCCGTTGCGCAGGCGGATCAGGTCGGGCATGTTCATCATTTCAGTGGGCTCCATCGGTGGTTGATCAATGGAGCGAACTGTAGATAGCTTGGCCTTTGCCTGAGCTACAGTTGCGACACCGAATATCCTGATTACGGAACACAGGGTCGGTGCAGCCGGTGACGTCATCAATTTACAAGGGTTAACCCTTGAATTACGGTGACGGTCAGATCACCATTGGCCTGAAGGTCAGTTCGAGGCGGAGTGTTCTGCCCGCGAGAGGGCAAGTCGTTCGGCCATCGGGGTGTTGCCATAGACCTCGCGGTAGCGTGCGATGAAATGCGCCGGTGCCGCGAAACCGCACGACAGGGCGATCTCATCGATGCGCCGGGTTGTGCGCAGCACCGACAGGCGTGCGTGCGCGAGCCGGATTTCAAGGTATTTGCGGGACGGCGAAGTGTGTACGTATTGCTCGAACAGGCGTTCGAGCTGGCGGCGCGACACCTTGAGGTAATCGGCGATCTCGACCGGACTCAGCGGCTCCTCGACATTGCTCTCCATCATCTCGAGCGCATCGAGCAATACCTCGGGCATGTTGCCGTAGCGGTAACGCATGGGCAGTGCCTGGTTTTCATCCTGGCTGCGCTGGTGCGACACGAGCAGGTCGGACACCTGCTGCGCCAGCTCGCGGCCTCCCGGCGGGCGCCGCAGCACAAAGGTCATGAGATCGAGCGGGCTCACGCCTCCCGAACAGGTGTAGCGATCGCGATCGATTTCGAACAGGCGGCTGGATACAAAGACTTCGGGGAATTCTTCGACCAGGGTTTCGCGGTCTTCCCAGTGGATGGTGCAGCGGTAACCGTTGAGCAGCCCGGCTTTGGCGAGGTAGTAGCTTCCGGTATCGATGCCGCCCAGCGTGACGCCCTGGGCTGCGAGTTGACGCAGCCAGCGGGTGGTGTCGCCATAGCCGTGCTTGGGCAGCGGATTGGGCCCGATCACGAACACGGTATCAAACCGGCTGCTCTCGCCCATCACCTGGTCCGGCAGCACGCGGATACCGCCGCTCGACAGAACGGGCTCGTCGCGCAGTCCGACCGTGACCCATTCGAACGCTTTTCTCCCCAGCGCCATATTGGCCAGCCGCAAAGGATCAACGGCCGAGCTCAGCGCAATCAGCGAAAAAGCAGGGATCAGCAGAAAACCAAAGCGCTGTACGCTGGCGGCGTTGTGCGAAGCGGGAGTGTCGGTAGACATGGTGCAATTATGGTCACACGCGCAACCCGTGTGCGCCGGGACGGAATTGCCTCTGGCAAGAGACACAATAGGGCAATTTGTTGGACTGCCTTTTTTGGGATGATGAGAATAGCCCTTGATATTTACCTCTGCGCGCCTGTATTGACGCGTGGTGCCTCAGGACAGGATACAGGCACGCCGTGCAAACCCTGATCGACTTTGCCAACCCCCGGGGCGATCAGGGCGCGCCGCTGCGTGTCGCATTTGGGGCACCGCGCGAGGTGCTGCTGGCACACACCTTAGCCCAGGTACGACCGGTGCTGCAGGCGGTGGATGCCATGGCCCGGCAGGGGCGCTGGTGCGTCGGGTACCTGCGCTACGAGGCCGCCCCTGCGTTCGACACGGCGCTTGCGGTGCATCGCGGCAGCGACGGTCCGCTGGCGTGGTTCGGGGTGCACGATGCCGCGCAGCCGTGGCCGCCAATAGGCACGGACGTCGCCGCAGCCGACGCCGTGTGGCATAGCGACCTGCCGCGCGCCACGTTCGAGCGGCGCATGGCGGACATTCACCAGGCCATCGCCGCAGGCGATCTGTACCAGGTCAACTACACCGCGCCGCTGCGCGCCGAGTTCCGCGGCGATGCGCGGGCCTGGTTCATGGCGCTGCGCCGGGCGCAGCCCCATGGCTATGCCGCGTTCATCGACAGCGGAGCGGAGCAGCTGTTGTCGGTGTCGCCGGAGCTGTTTTTCGACTGGCTCGATGACCGCATCCTGGCTCGCCCCATGAAGGGCACGGCGCCGCGCGGCGCCACCGCGGCGGACGACGAAGCACTGGCGGCAGGCCTCGCCGCCTCGCCGAAGGAGCGCGCCGAGAATGTCATGATTGTTGACCTGATCCGCAACGACCTGTCACGCATTGCCAAGCCTTTTTCCGTGCGCGTGCCCCGGCTGTTCCACCTCGAAGCGCTGCCCACCGTGTGGCAGATGACCTCCGATGTTGAGGCGCTCACCCGGGCCGGGATCACACTGGCCGACGTGTTCACGGCCTTGTTCCCTTGCGGTTCGATCACCGGTGCACCCAAGGTGCAGGCCATGCGGATGATCTGCGATCTGGAGCCGCAGGCCCGCGGCGTGTATTGCGGCGCGGTGGGTGTTGTCCGACCGGGCGGGCATGCGACGTTCAACGTGGCGATCCGCACCGTGACCCTGCGCGGCACGGCGGCGAGCTGCGGCATCGGCAGCGGCATTACGGCCGATGCGCAGGCCGAGGGCGAATGGCAGGAATGGCGCCACAAGCGTGCCTTTCTCGAACGCGCAAGCCAGCCGTTCGAATTGCTCGAAACCCTGGCGCTGGAAGATGGTGCCCTGCGCGACGTGCCGGCCCATCTGGCGCGCATGGCGGATGCGGCCGCGCATTTTGCCTATCCATGGGCCTCAGGGCGTGTTGCGGACTGCTTGCGGCAACTGGTCGATGCGCACCTTCGGGGGCACTGGCGGGTGCGCCTGCGGCTCGATGCCCGCGGACAGGTTCAGGCCGAAGCCTACCCGCTGGACCTGACGCCGACCCCAGTTCGCTTAAGACTGGCCACGAGCGCGCTCGAAGAAGCGGACAGTGAGTTCGTGCGCTTCAAGACCACGCGGCGTGCGCATTACGACGCTTTCACCCCCAGCGAACCCGGCGTCTTCGACACCCTGCTGTGGAACCGGCGCGGAGAGCTCACCGAGTGCACCCGCGGCAATGTGGCCCTGCTGCTGGACGGGCGCTGGGTCACGCCGGCGCTGCACTGCGGCCTGCTGGGCGGGATCGGGCGGGCCCGCTGGCTGCGCGAAAGACGGGTGACGGAAGCCGTGGTGCGGGTAGACGAGTTGCCCCGGGTGCAGGCGCTGGCCTTCATGAACAGCCTGCGCGGTTGGCTGGAGGCCGTGCTCGATGAATGCACGCCGCCCGGTCCTGACTCGAAAGCTGCCCACTAGCGCTATCGCACGGAGCATGCGCTATGCGTAAAATAAAAAACTTTCCAAGGCATATTCTGCGCCCATGAGCCAGCGACGAACCACATCCCAACCGCGCCGTGGCGCGGTGAGTGCCGATGAACAGGTCGCCCCATTGCTGCGGGTCGGTTTCTTGCTGACGCCGCGCTTCACGCTGACCGCCTTTGCCGGCTTTGTCGATGCACTGCGACTGGCCGCAGACGAGGGAGACCGCAGCCGCCCCAGGCTGTGTCGATGGGATATTCTTGGCGCCGCGGGAACGACACATCTATCCAGTTGCGGCGCGAGTGTCACCCCGACCGCGCCGATGGACTCGCCCGAAGCCTATGACTACCTGGTCGTTGTTGGCGGCCTGCTGCATGGCGGGCAGCAGGTGCCGGAGGCCACGTATGCCTTCCTGCAGGAAGCGGCGGCCAGGGGTGTCAAGCTCATCGGCCTGTGCACGGGATCTTTCGTACTCGCGCGCGCCGGGCTGCTGGATGGTCATCTCACCTGCGTGAGCTGGTTTCATCGCGAGGCGTTTGTGACCGAGTTTGCACATCTGCGCGTCGTGTCGAACCAGATGTTCGTGGTCGACCGCAATCGCCTCACCTGCGCCGGCGGTACCAGCGTGGTTCACCTGGCCGCCTACGTTATTGAAAAGATAATAGGACGCGCCAGCGCCGTGAAGGCCCTGCGCATCATGATTGAAGAGCAGCCGCTTCCTTCGAGGACGCTGCAACCCGAGGAAGTGTTGTCGGAGCGCTCCACCGACACCGTGGTTCGCAAGGCGATGCTGCTGCTGGAGCAGCAACTGCACACGTCGCTGCCAATCGAGCAACTGTGTGAGCCGCTGGGCATTGGCCGGCGCCAGCTTGAGCGGCGATTCCAGCGCGATGTCGGTCTGAGCCCGGCGGGGTATCGCCAGAGCCTGCGCGTGGAGCGTGCGCGCTGGTTGTTGCAGCACACCGACCTCGAAGTTACCGAAGTCGCGTTCGAGTGCGGGTTCCAGAACAGCACGCACTTCGCCCGCGTGGTCAGGCAATCGCTCGGGGCCAGCCCGCGCGAGGTGCGCGCTGCCGGGAAATCGGCCACTGGCACGGTGCCAGGCAAGCAGGCCACTATTGACGCCTGATCGCTGCAGAGATTCCTGGGTGCGGGAACTCTCATCACGGGCGGCTGTCGGCGAGCGCCGGCTCTACGCGAGTGCGAAACAGTCCTCAGCACGCCAGCTCAGGTGCAAGCGCTGTCCCGGCTCCGGGCGTGAGACAGCTTGTGCCGAAGCCGACGAGACAACAAGCCGGTCGCCCGCAGCCGTCACCACCTCGTGCTCGATCACCGGACCAAGGTAAGTGGCCGACTTCAAGGTCACCTCCAGTGCATTGACGTCGGTGGATTCGGCGCTGGCGAGACGTGCATTCTCGGGACGAAAGCACAGTGCCGAAGCACTTCCAGGCGCAGTAGCATTGCTGAAGCGCAACCGACGACCATCGCGCGATTCGAAGCAACCTGGGGCAGTGGCGCGCCCCTCGATCAGGTTACATTTTCCGATGAAGGTTGCGACGAAGCGCGACGCCGGCCGCTGGTACAAGTCTTCCGCCGAGCCGAGTTGCTCGAGCTGACCCTGATTCATGACGCCGATGCGGTCGGCGATGGCCATCGCCTCTTCCTGGTCGTGCGTGACAAACACTGACGTAATGCCAGCCTGTTGCTGGAACTCGCGAATCTCGGTACGCATTTGCGTGCGCAGCTTGGCATCGAGCGCCGAGAAGGGTTCATCGAGCAGCAGCACCTCGGGCTGCGCTGCCATGGCACGCGCCAGCGCGACACGTTGCTGCTGTCCGCCTGACAGCGCCTTTGGGTATCGGTCGGCATGCTTGTCGAGTTGCACCCAACGCAGCATTTCATCCACACGTTTAGCCATGCGCGCCTTGTCCCAGCGGCGCAGACGCGGGCCAAACTCGACATTCTGTGCGACGGTCAAGTGCGGAAACAGCGCATAACCCTGGAACACCATCCCGACGTTTCGCTTGTGCACCGGCAGGCGCGTGACATCGCGCGCGCCTATGTGCATCGTGCCCGATGTCGGCGCGATGAAACCGGCGATCATGCGCAGCGTCGTTGTCTTGCCGCAGCCGCTGGGGCCAAGCAGCGCGAGCAGTTCGCCTTCTCGAATGTCCAGGGAGGTTTCTTCGACGGCGCAAAATTCGCCGTATGTTTTTCGGATCTTCGAGAGTGTGACGCCAGCCATGTCAAAAGGCCTTTCCAAGGTTGACAAAACGATCCGATATCAGGAGCGCCGCGCCGATGATCGCAATCTGCACCGTTGCGACGGCGGCGATGGTCGAATCGAGATTCCATTCAAGGTAATTGAGGATCGAGATCGGCAAGGTGGTTACGCCGGGCCCGACAAGGAACAACGACTTTTCGAGGTCCGAAAACGAGGCGATGAACGCAAACATCGCCGCTGCGATCATGCCGGGCCGAATCGTCGGCAGCGTGACGAGGAAGAAGGTCTGCAGCGCATTTGCGCCCAGGCTTCGCGCCGCTTCTTCAGGCACGGCGTTGGCAGTCATCAAAGAAGCGCACACCAGCCGCATCGTCCACGGCAGCGCCACCAGCGTATGTGCGATGACCAAGCCGTGGAACGTGGCAGCAAACTGAACGCCCGATAGGATTTCGATCTGAACGAAGTAGATATAGACCGCCGCTCCCGCCACGATGGCCGGGACGTACATGGGTGACAGCAGCAGGTGGCGCACGGTCTCGCGACCAGGGAACGGAAAGCGCTCGATCGCCAGCGCAGCTGGCACGCCGAGCAGCAGCGAACCTAACGTCGCGCAGACACCGACCTCAAGGCTGGTGGTGAAACCCGAGGCGAAATCCTGCAGAGCCCACGCCCGCGCGAACCAGCTCAGCGTATAGCCGCTTGGAGGAAAGGTGAGGATACGGTCGGAAAAGAAGCTGGCCCATACGATGACCAGCAACGGCGCGATGATGAAGGCGAAGATCAGCGTCACAAAAGTCAGGTATACGAATCGGCCAATCGAAACACGCTCCATGATTAAAAGTACTTTCTACTTAGGAATCGGGTGGACACAATAGTGAGCAGCAAGGTGGTCAACATCAGGATGCATGCCAGAGTCGAGCCGAACGGCCAGTTCTGGACCTTGGCGATCTGCTCATAGACGACCGGACCCATCATTTGCATACTCGGCCCTCCGATCAGTACCGGTGTGGCATAGGCGTTCATCGTCAACGCGAAGCAGATCGCTGCGGCGGCGACCAGACCTGGCATCGACAGCGGAAGCACGACACTGAACACCGCGCCCAGCGGCGACTGGCCGAGCGACATCGCTGCTTCCTCGATGCTGGTCGGAATCGAGTCGAGCACGCTTTGCATCGTGATGATGGCGAACGGCAGCAGCACCGAGACGAGAGCAATCACGACCGCTGTCGGCGTGTACAGGATGGCGATCGGCTGCGCCGTGAGTCCGAGGGCGATGAAGACCGTGTTGGCCACGCCCTTGGTACCCATCACGATCATCCAGGCTGCGGAGCGGACGGCGTTTCCGAGCAGGAGTGGCAACACTGTAATGATGATCAGCCAGCTGCGCCGCTTCTCGGAACGCGTACGCGAGATGCAGTACGCAGCCGGAAACGCCAACACCACGACAATCACAGTCGATAGCCCCGCGATGCGCGCGGTCACGCCTAGCACCTTCTGATAGAACGGATCGGCGAAGGCACGCACGTAGTTGTCGAGGCTGAACACGCCCAGCATCAACTTCGCCGGGTCGTACAGGTCAAAACTGTAGCGAACGATGAGCGCCAGCGGCGCAAGCAGGAACACCACGACCAGTAGCAGTGCCGGCACGACCAGTGCCGACGCCGGACGTGCCGTCCGCGCGACGGCGGCCGCGCTATCCGCCGCCACACCGCCAGCGGTGGCGCTCGCAACCGCCGCGCTCACCGGGTTCTCCATATTCGCATCGCTTCGGGGCGGCGGCGCAACGAACTCATCCCTTGAATTCCTTGTTCCACCACTCCTGCCACTTTGCGATGTTCTTCGACTGGTATCCATAATCGGGGTTCTGCAGAGTGGCGTGCTGTGCGGGTGTGAAGTCGATCGCTGCGCGCACCTCGTCGGACAGCTGTGCGTTGTTCGTTGCCGGCGCATACATCGATGCCGTTGCGTACCCGCCAAGCCCCTTTGGATCGAGTAGCGCATTAAGGTACAGGTAAGCTGCGTCCTTGTTGCGCGCGCGTTTCGGCATCGTTGCACCGAACACGATCGTCACCGCGCCTTCCTTCGGGTAGGACGAACGCACCGACACGCCGTCCTTGGCCCACTGCGCGATGCGCGCCGAGTAGTTGGCCGAGATCCAAACGTCTTCGCTGGCGAAGGCCGCGGCGAGTTGCTGGTGCGTCGGATAGATCTTGGGCTGCATGGTCCGCTTCATTTCCACCAGCTTCGCGAAGCCGGGCTCGACCTGGTTCATCTTGCCGCCGCCGGCAAGAGCCGCCATGTAGATCCAGTTGTAGTAGCTCTGATCCAGCACGCCAAGTTTACCGGCGTACTTCGGATTCCACAGCTCGGCCAGCGATGTTGGCGGTTCCTTGATGAACTTCGGGTTGTAGGCGAGCGTGACACCGCCGAACACCCAGGGCACGAAGTACGGGGCGCGCAGGCCGGGGCGCACGCTGGCGTAGTTGGGAATCTTCTTCAGGTCAAGTTGTTCGAGCACGTCCTGCTCGTTCAGGTCGAAGGCGTCGCCCGCGCTGAAATGCGCAACGTCGATGCTGCCGCGCGGCAGGCCGCGCTCGGCAAGCAGCTTGGTCTTGCGCTCGGGCTCCATGTTGAGCGCGCGCACGATCTTGATGCCCCGGCTTTCGACCAGCGGCGCTTCAATGAAACGCACCGTGCGGTCGTTCCAGTCACCGCCCCAGTTGCTCACGACGAGTTCACCGGATTGGGCCCATACGGGCTGGCCGGCTGCGGCCAACGCGCTAGCCGCGCCAACCCCGAGCAGTATTTCGCGCCGGCGCGCATTGGGACTGGGGAAGCTGTTTTTATCAAACATGAGACACCTCAACGTGTAAATAATTTTCACTTTGCGGCGAACTTGTTGGCCGCCGCATCGCGCATCCGCCTATCAATGGTGCAGGTCTTAAGCACCAACCTTAGACACGTCATTTGCAAGCAAGACGCATGCCATTTTTCTGGAGATTTCCTTGTGGTCAATTCAATTGTCAGATGGAGACGGTGATCGCCATCCGCGCCACACGTCGCCGCTCCTTCGCCATCAGCGGCAGGTACACCACGACGGACAAGAACACACCGACGAACCAGGCGTAGTTGTAGATTTCCTTGAAAACGCCAGACACATTGCCGAAGCTGCTGGGAAAGGCCGTTGCCAGGAAGCCGGGCACGTTGGGCGCGACGGCGACTACAAATGCGACCAGCGCGGCCGGGTTCCAGCCATTGTGGTAGGCGTACGGGCCGTCGAGGTCGTAGAGCTCCTGGATATCGACGCGCGTGCGGCGAATCAGCCAGTAGTCGGCGATCATGATCCCCAGCACGGGCCCGAGCAGGGCGCCATAGCCACCCAGCCAGGTGAAGATGTAGCCACCGGAGGACTCGATCATCTTCCACGGCATCATCAGCACGCCCAGAACGGCGGTGATGTAACCGCCGCGGGCAAAGTTGACGTGGCGCGGAAAAATGGCCGCGAAGTCGTAAGCCGGGCCCACCACGTTGGCGGCCAGATTCACACACAGGGTGTCGATGGTGATGATGGCGAGGCCGATCGCAACGGCAATGCCTTCCATGCGGCTGGCCAGATCGACCGGATCCCAGATTGCCTTGCCGTAGATCGTCACGGTGGCAGACGTCACCGCAACACCGACGAACGCCAACAGGCCCATCGGAATGGGCAGCCCAATGGTTTGACCGATGATTTGATCTTTCTGGCTGCGCGCAAAGCGCGTGAAGTCAGGGATATTCATCGCCAGTGTCGACCAGAAGCCGACCATCGCGGTGAACGAGGGCCAGAACAGCGCCCAGAACTGTCCGGCCTTCTTGCCGCCCTCCGCGAACTGCGATGGCGCGTGCATCATCTCGCCGAATCCATGGGCCCGTGTATAGGCCCAACCGAGCAGGGCCAGCACGATCACGACCTTGATCGGCGCAGTGATGCTCTCGATCCAGCGTATCGACTCCGGCCCATGCGCAATGAAGTAAAGATGCAGTGCCCAGAACACAAAGAAGCACACGAGCTGTCCGGCGTCAATGCCGATCCAGCCCATCTTGACGCCGACCAGTCCGCCACCGGTCACGATGTTGGCGACTGCGTAGATGGCGCTGCCACCGACCCAGCACTGGATACCGAACCAGCCGCAGGCGACCACAGCGCGCATGAAGGCGGGCAGTTTGGCCCCTTTGACGCCGAAGGACGTGCGCACCAGAACGGCAAACGGTATCCTGAGCTTGGCGCCCGCATGACCGTTGAGCAGCATCGGAATCAGCACGACGGCATTGCCCGCCAGCACCATGCCGGCCGCCTGCCACGCCGAGAAGCCCTGGTCGACCAGCCCCGCGGCGAGCATGTAACAGGGGATGCACATGACCATGCCGATCCACAGCGCGGCGTAGTGGTAGGCGGTCCAGGTGCGGTGGCTGGGGTCGGTGGGAGCGAGGTCCTCGTTCCAAAGCTCGGACGAGCTGTTGTTGAATCTGATAGCCATGGATTGTCTCCTTCAGGGTAATGCCCACTGTTCTGGCGAACGGATGGCGGGGTTCATATGCTTTGAGTCTTCAGCGCGCCGCCATGGTTCGGGTCAGCGCGCCGGCCGCAGTGCCTGCGGCCTCGAACAACTACGACATTGGCTCCAGCACCTTCTCGCTCTTTGGCGAGTGCGGCGCGCTTGTGGAATGTGCGCGCAACTCGGCGCGGCGCCGTTCGGTCGCCACACTATCGAGTTGGAGCGCAGCGTCAATGACGACACCGTAGACTTCGAACGCGCGCTCACGCGTGCAGAAGTCGTCAAGCACGTCATCGAGCACTTTTTGCGCCGGCCGCTTCAGCGGGTCACCGTAGCCGCCGCCACAAGGCGCGTAGTAGCTCATGCCGCCACCGGCCTGAACCGCCAGGTTCGAGAACTTTGCGTAGGTCTGTTCGACATGGCCGTCGGCGTCGAAGATCTCGACCTTGCCGACCGTTCCTTGCGTACCGCCGAACGCACCCCAGGGCACATCGTGATGACGCTCGGATTCATGCGTGATGAAGCCGTCGGTCAACAGCCGCTGCGATTTGACGACACCGATGCCGCCGCGGTACTGGCCGGCGCCGGGCATCACGTCGTCACGCAGCTCGTAGCGCTCGCAGATCATCGGCAGGTGCATGCCGAGATCCTCGATCGGGTTGTTGCGCGTGTTGGCCATCAGGTTGTCGATCGAGTCGGGGCCATCCGAGCCTGGCCGGCCGCCGTAGGCACCTTCATTGACCTCGAGGAACACCCAATAATCGCCTTCAGGTTTCAGTCCCGAATAGGCCGCGAACGACAGCGTCGCCGAGTTGCCGGCGGTCGTGCGCAACGGCAACACCGGCGATAGCGCACGGATGATCAGGTCAATCATGCGGTTGCACTGCGTGAAGCGCGCCTCGGCCGCGGCCGGGTAGATCGGGTTAAAGATCGAACCCTTCGGCGCCGTCACCTTGATGGGGCGGAAGGACCCTTCGTTGGGGGGCATCTTCACGTCCATCATTGCGGTGTCTGTCAGCATCGCGCGAAAGGCGCAATAGCACGCCGGCTTGGTCGAGCCCTCGAACGGCACATTGAAGCCGGTCTGAACCTGATCCGCCGAACCGGTGAGATCGACCTCGATGCTGTCGCCGGTCACTCGCACGCAGACCTTGATAGGCAGGCGTTTGTCGCGATTGCGGCCGTCGTCGTCAAGAAAACCCTCCGCGAAATATTCACCATCGGGAATTTCACGGATGCGGCTGCGCATCATCGACTCGGTGTAGTCCATCAACTGGGCCGAAGCGCCAAACACGGTTTCCTTGCCGTAGGTATCGAGCAGCTCCTGGAAGCGGCGCGCACCGAGCTGGGCCGAGGCGATCTGTGCGTCGATGTCGTCCTTGGTCTGCTTGGCAGTGCGGCTGTTGTGGGAGATGAACTGCCACAGGCCTTCGTTGCGCCGACCCTGCTCGTAGAGCTTGATGCCGGCGAACAACATGCCTTCGGCAAACACGTCAGGCACGTCGATGATCAGGCCGGGTGTCGCCGCGCCGATGTCGACATGGTGCGCAGTGTTGCCGGCGAACGCGACGAGTTCGCCGCGCCAGAAGATCGGCACCACGATGCACAGGTCGGGACTGTGGCTGGCGCCGTAATATGGGTGGTTGTGGATCACCACATCGCCTTCGTGCCACTGCCCGCCCTGCAGGCACTGTGCGATGCCGCGCAGGTAGCCGGGGATTGAGCCGATGTGCAGCGGTGAGCCTTCCGACTCGGTCATGGTGTTGAAGTCCAGGTCGAACAGGCCCGCACCAATATCCTGCGACTCGCGGATGATCGACGAGAACGACATGCGGTACAGCACATGCGCCATCTCCTCGGCAATGGTGTGCAGCGCGCCGCTCATCACCTGCAGCGTGATCGGGTCGACCTTGGTCGTGTTTTGAATAGCTTGCATCAGAGTCTCCTTCAGGCGACGAGCCGGTTGATGTGCAAAGTGCCGCTGCCGCCGACACGGGCGATATAGGCCGGCGGCACCAGCGTGGTCGAGTCGTGCTGAACGATGATCGCCGGGCCCGGCACCTCGTGGCCGGCCTTCAACTTCGGGCGGTGGTAGCGCGGTGTCGCATAGGTCTTGCCATCGTCAAATATCGTCGGGCGTTCATACATCAGCGCCGGCGCGATGGCGCTGCCATTGGCCGCCTCCAGTTCGGGCCAGATCAGCCGCGGGGTCTTCGCAACGCCAATGATGCGCACCGTGACGATCTCGACGTCGACGTCGTCGAAGGCCCAGCCGTAGTCGCGCCGGTGCTGGGCGTGGAAGTTTTGCTTCACCGCATCGATGTTCGCCAGCGTCAGCGGGCCTTCAGGAATCCCGGCGCGCAACTCGAAGCCCTGGCCGTGGTAGCGGCATTCGGCGATCCGTATGTAGCTCTGTTTGTCGGCCGGCACCTCATCGGCATCAAGGCTGTCGCGGCATTGGCGCGTCAGCTCGTCGATTGCCTGGTTGATGCGGTCCAGCGCGGCCTGCTGAGCGTTGTCGAGCACCATCAGCACCGAGCGCGCGAACTCATATTGCATGTCGGTCTCGAGCAGCCCGATCGCCGCGGTGATACCGGGGGCCGGCGGCACGATCACCTCCATGGCGGAGACTGCTTCAGCCAGTGCCACGCCGTTCAACGGTCCCGCGCCGCCGTAGGGTGCAAGCGCGAATTGGCGCGGATCGTAGCCCTTGGCGACCGAGTTCGCACGGATCGTCAGCGACATGTTCGAGTTCAGAATGCGAATGATGCCGAGCGCAGCCTGCTCGACTGTCATGTTCAGCGGGTCGGCGATCTTCGTCTTGATCGCTTGATGGGCCAGCCCGGCGTCGATCTTCAGGTCGCCGCCGAGGAAGTGGTCGGGATCGAGCCGACCGAGCACCACCTGCGCGTCGGTCACGGTCGGTTCAGTACCGCCCTTGCCGTAGCAGGCCGGGCCGGGGTCGGCGCCGGCCGAACGTGGGCCGACGCGGAACAAGCCGCCTTCGTCGATATAGGCAATCGAGCCGCCGCCGGCGCCCATGGTGGCCACGTCGATCATCGGGGACAGCACGGGGTAGGCGCCAACATAGGTGTCGCGCGGGTTCATCACTTTCACCTGACCGTCGGGAATGGTGCTGAAGTCGGCCGATGTGCCGCCAATATCGACGGTGATAATGTTCTTGGTGCCCGAGATCTCGCCCAGCCAGCGCCCACCCATCACGCCGCCGGCCAGACCCGACATCAGGATCGTGACGGCTTCGCGCGAGCATTTATCGACGGTGGAGACACCGCCATTGCTCTGCATGATGCGCAGGTGCGGGCTCAAACCCGCCTCTTTCAGTTTGCGCTCGAGGTTCTTCAGGTAACGCGAGGTCTTCGGGCCGACGAAGGCGTTCATCGCCGTCGTCGAGAAGCGCTCGTACTCGCGCATGACATTGGCGATCTCCGATGAACAGGATACGTAGGCGTCGGGCATGACTTCGCGCACGATGGCCTTGGCGCGCTGCTCGTGCACGTCATTCAGGAACGAGTAGAGAAAGCAGATGATGACCGACTCGATGCCGCGAGACTTCAGCAACTCGGCCGCGGCCCGCACCTCATCGTCAGCGAGCGGCACCGAGACGCGACCGGTAGGGGGCAGCAGGCGTTCGGTGATCGGGATGCGGTTGCGCCGCTTCACCAGCGGCTTCGATTGCCAGGGTACGTCGAACTGTAGCGAGAAGTTGTGCAGCCGCTTATGACGGCCGATGTGCAGGATGTCGCGGAAGCCACGCGTCGTCAGCATGCCGACCTCGGCGCCGTTGTGTTCGATGGTGATGTTGGTCGCGACGGTGGTGCCGTGCACGATCATGCGTACATCAACGGGCGAAATGTCCGCGATGCGGCAAATCTCCAGAACGCCCTTCAACACCCCCACGGACTGGTCCGCAGGGGTGCTGGCCACTTTGTGCAGGAAGACTCTTTGGGGTCCCCCACCTTCGCCCTCGGTTTCGAGGACCAGGTCGGTGAACGTGCCACCGACGTCAACGCCAATTCTTGCCATGTCTCTTCCTTTGATATGTGAGCGGGAGCGGCCGGCAGGCCGCTCCGTACTGCTAGGCGTTGTCTCAGGCGGCGAGCTTTTCGCTGGCCAGCTTGGCCTGGCCGATGCGGTCCAGGTATTTCAGGCAGGTCTCGGTGGTCTCGACGTCGCCGAACTTGGCGTCGATGTCGAACAGGTTCCACAGCACCGCACCCGGCACGCGGTCGCCGATGGCCTCTTTCACTGCAATCGTGCGGAACCCGTCGGCGAGGCCGTCACAAATCGTCTCACGCACGCAGGCCGAGGCGGTGACACCGGTAACCAGGATGGTGTCGACACCCGCGGCGCGCAGGTAGCCGGCCAGATAGGTACCGTGGAACGAACTGGCGCGCTTCTTGATCAGCAACTGCTCGCCTTCAATCGGGGCAATGCGCGAGTCGATCGCCCAAAGCTCCGGGTTGCTCTGGGCCACCACGTCGACCGGAATCTTGTCGTGCCACAGGCCCATGTCGGTGTTCGAGTTCTTGCGGTCCGTGATCTGGTAGCAGGTGGTCACGTGCACCACCGGAAAGTCGTACTTGCGAAAGCTCTTGAGTAGCGCCTGCATCGAAGGGATGATCTGGTCGTCGACATGCTCGCAGGTAAAGGGATTGCCGGGACGTGTCCAGGCGTTGGCGAGGTCGACGCTGATCAACGCGGGCTTGCTGCCGAATCCGATACGGCGTTGAAAGCCACGCTCCTTGTAGCGGCGCGTGGCCTCGGCGAAGGCGGCTTCGAGGGCTTGTTCGAGGGCGTCTGACATGGGTTACTCCTTGGTTAGTCAGGCTCGGCTGCGATCCGGGTGGCGGTCGCATTGAAGGGCCGATGAAGTGAATATAATTTGCGGAAAGCATCGTTTGATACCAATAACGCTACGATTAATGCATTTTTTGGTAACGCCATGAGCGAGATATCTACAGGCACCCTGCGTTTGCCTAAATTCGACGTGCGCCAGGTTCGCGCCTTCCTGGTGGTCGCCGGGGAGCTGCACTTCGGGCGGGCTGCAGAGCGCCTGTTCACCAGTCAGCCCGCGCTGAGTCGCACCATCCATGCGCTCGAAGATGCGGTGGGCGTGTCGCTCTTCGAACGCTCGACGCGGCGCGTACGCCTGACATCGGCCGGCGAGGCCTTTGCCGCTGAATGCAGCCTGGCGCTGGGGCACCTCGAACGCGCGAGCACCGCGGCCCTCGAAGCGGCCGACGGCCGCGCCGGCCGATTGCGGGTTGGCTACATGGACTTTGCGATCAACGGGCGCCTGCCCTCCCTGCTGCAGGGCTTCCGTGCCGGGTTTCCGAGAGCGGTGCTCGACCTCGAATACAACCCGAGTTCGAAGCAGCGCGTTGCGCTGCTAGAGGGCCGTATCGACGTCGGCTTCGTGATCGGAGAATTCGAGAGCCAGAAGGTGCTGAACGTGCTCGTCGATCAGAACGACTATGTCGCGCTGCTCCCCGACACGCACCCGCTGGCGTCGCGCCGCACGCTGCGCCTGGCCGACCTGGCCGAAGAACCCTTTGTAATGGGTACCGAAGACGCATTCAGCACCTTTCGCCGGCTGTTTTTTCCCGTGTGTCACACCGCCGGCTTCTTCCCGAACATCGTGCAGCTGGCGTCGAACACCAGCGGCATCTTCGGCATGGTGGCCGCGGGGGTCGGTGTAAGTGTCTACGCCGGCTGCGCGCGCAACATCGGGCGTGTCGGCGTTGTCGTCAAACCACTGGTTGACGTGAGCGACGTGATCCCCACATTTGCCGTGTGGGTGGCCGACAACCCGTCAGAGGTGTTGCACGGATTCAGGGACTTCCTCGTCGCGAATGCACGCCTGCGCATGGCCGCCACGCACGCCCCCCGCTCACCATAAAACTCCAACTCGGAGCGCGCCGATGATGCAGGGGCGTCGCAGGGAAAACCCGCATCCTCGCATGTCGCAATTTGCACATCTTCTGACGCAATCGGCATTGCATGGTCAGCTGTTGGCGACGAAGATTCGCTTCACATCGAATCCTCCGATCCCTACAGGACCCACACCATGTTCAGCTACAGCAAGCAGACCCTTCAAGCCGTCGACCCCGATCTGTGGGCCGTGATCCAGCATGAGCACCAACGCCAGGAGCAGCACATCGAGCTGATCGCGAGCGAGAACTACACCTCCCCGGCGGTGATGACGGCGCAGGGCAGCCAGCTCACCAACAAGTATGCCGAAGGCTATCCGGGCCGGCGCTATTACGGCGGCTGCGAATTCGTCGACCAGGCCGAACAGCTTGCCATCGACCGGGTCAAGCAACTCTTCGGTGCCGACCGCCATGGCTGGGCCGCCAACGTGCAGGCGCACTCGGGCGCGCAGGCCAACGAAGCCGTGTTCATGGCCTTCATGAAGCCGGGCGACACCTTCATGGGCATGAACCTGGCCGAAGGCGGCCATCTCTCGCACGGCATGGCGCTGAACATGAGCGGCAAGTGGTTCAATGTGGTGAGCTACGGCCTGAACGAGAAGGAAGAAATCGACTACGACGCGATGGAGCGCAAGGCGCACGAGAGTCGGCCGAAAATCATCATCGCCGGCGCCTCGGCCTATGCGCTGCGCATCGACTTCGAGCGCTTCGCAAAGGTGGCAAAGGACGTCGGGGCGCTGCTGATGGTAGACATGGCGCACTATGCCGGCCTGATCGCGGCCGGCCAGTACCCCAACCCCATCCCGCACGCCGACATCGTCACCAGCACCACGCACAAGAGCCTGCGCGGCCCGCGCGGTGGCATCATCCTGATGCGCCCCGAGCACGAAAAGGCGATCAACAGCGCGATTTTTCCCGGCCTGCAGGGCGGCCCGCTGATGCACGTCATTGCCGCCAAGGCGGTAGCCTTCAAGGAGGCGCTGGCGCCCGAATTCAAAACCTACCAGCAGCAGGTGGTGAAAAATGCCGCAACGCTGGCCGAGACGCTGGTGCAGCGCGGCCTGCGCATCGTGTCGGGCCGCACCGAAAGCCATGTGATGCTGGTGGACCTGCGCGCCAAGGGCATGACCGGCAAGGCCGCCGAAGCCTTGCTCGGCCGCGCCCACATCACCGTCAACAAGAACGCCATTCCCAACGACCCCGAAAAACCGATGGTGACCAGCGGGGTGCGCCTGGGCTCCCCAGCCATGACCACGCGCGGCTTCAAGGAGGCCGAGGCACGCCAGGTCGGACACCTGATTGCCGACCTGCTCGACCATCCGGACAACGAAGCGGAAATGGACAAGGTACGCGCCGAAGTGGCCAAGCTGACCGCTGCCTTCCCGGTGTACGGCTGAACAGCGAGACCCACCCCATGTCACTCAGTACTTTCGATCTGTTCAAGATCGGTATCGGGCCGAGCAGCTCGCACACCGTCGGGCCGATGCGTGCGGCCCGCCTGTTCGCGGTGGCGCTGCGACAGAGTGCCTGGTTGAAGGCCGTGCACCGCGTTCGCTGCGAACTCTATGGTTCGCTCGGCGCCACCGGCAAGGGCCACGGCAGCGACAAGGCCGTGTTGCTGGGCCTGGAGGGCGAAGAGCCCGACCTCGTCGAGCCGGACGCTATCGCGCCGCGACTGCAGCGCCTGCGCGAGTCGCAGATCCTGAACCTGCTTGGAGTACATCTGGTCGCGTTCAACGAACGCGAAGACCTTGTGTTCCTGCGCAAGACGCTGCCTTTCCACCCCAACGGCATGCGTCTGTATGCCTTCGATGCGAGCGGCGCGACCCTGCTCGAGAAAACCTACTATTCGGTCGGTGGCGGCTTCGTCATCAGCCAGGATGCACAGGGCCAGCCGGCACTGGTGCCCGACCCGCAACCGCTGCCTTACCCGTTCTCGAGCGGCGACGAACTGCTGCTGCGCTGCGGCGAAAGCGGCCTGTCCATCGCGCAGCTGATGTGGCACAACGAACTGGCATGGCGCGACGCCGAGGCGGTGCGCGCCGGCCTGCTGCGTATCTGGAACGTCATGCAGGCCTGCGTGCAGCGCGGCATCGCCACCGAGGGCGTTTTGCCTGGCGGCTTCAAGATCAAGCGTCGCGCCGCCGAGTTGCACCGCGACCTGACGGCGCACCCCGAGGCGGCGCTGAAGGATCCGCTGCAAATGATGGACTGGATCAACCTTTATGCGCTGGCCGTCAACGAGGAAAACGCCGCCGGTGGCCGCGTCGTCACAGCGCCCACCAACGGGGCGGCGGGCATTGTGCCGGCCGTGATGCACTACTACACACGCTTCGTCCCCGGCGCGAACGAGCAGGGCGTAATCGATTTCCTGCTGACCGCCGCCGCCATTGGCATCCTGTACAAGGAAAACGCCTCCATCTCCGGTGCCGAGGTCGGTTGCCAGGGAGAGGTTGGTGTGGCCTGCTCGATGGCTGCCGGCGCGCTGGCGCAGGTCATGGGCGGCACGCCGGAGCAGGTCGAGAACGCCGCCGAGATCGGCATGGAGCACAACCTTGGGCTCACCTGCGACCCGGTCGGGGGACTGGTGCAGATCCCGTGTATCGAGCGCAACGCGATGGGATCGGTCAAGGCGATCAACGCCGCGCGCATGGCGCTGCGCGGCGACGGCAAGCATTTCGTCTCGCTCGACAAGGTCATCAAGACCATGCGCGAGACCGGCGCCGACATGAAGACCAAGTACAAGGAAACCTCGCGCGGCGGACTGGCCGTGAATATCGTCGAGTGCTGAGTCAAGGAACACACCATGCAAAAATTTTCAATCTGGTCGCTGCTGCGCAACAGCATGTCCTACCACGAGGGCTGGCAAAAGCAGTGGCGCTCGCCCGAACCGAAGCGCGAGTACGACGTGGTGATCATCGGCGCCGGGGGCCACGGCCTGGCCACGGCCTACTACCTGGCCAAGGAGCACGGCGTGCGCAACATCGCAGTCGTGGAGCGCGGCTACCTGGGAGGCGGCAACACGGCACGCAACACCACCATCGTTCGCTCCAACTATCTGTGGGATGAATCCACGGCGCTGTACGAGAAGTCGATGAAACTGTGGGAAGGCCTGTCGCAGGACATCAACTACAACGTGATGTTCAGCCAGCGCGGGGTGCTGAATCTGGGCCACAGCCTGCAGGAGATGCGCGACATCGAGCGCCGGGTCACCGCGAACCGGCTCAACGGGGTTGACGGCGAGGTTGTCACGCCGGCGCAGATCAAGGAGATGGTCCCGTTCATCAACCTGAACACGCGCTACCCGGTGCTCGGGGCCTCGCTGCAGCGCCGCGGCGGCGTGGCACGCCACGACGCAGTCGCCTGGGGCTTCGCACGCGCCGCCGACGCGCATGGCGTGGACATCATCCAGAACTGCGAGGTCACTGGCATTCGCCGCGATAACGGCGCGGTGGTGGGCGTCGAGACCGCCCAAGGCTTCATCAAGGCCAAAAAAGTGGCGATCGTGGCAGCCGGCCACTCCAGCGTGATCGCCAGCATGGCCGACATCCGCCTGCCGATCGAGAGCCGGCCGCTGCAGGCCCTCGTGTCCGAGCCTCTCAAGCCGATCTTTCCGAACGTGGTGATGAGCAACGCGATCCACGCCTACATCAGCCAGTCCGACAAGGGCGATCTGGTCATAGGGGCCGGCGTCGACCAGTACAACGGCTACGGCCAGCGCGGCAGCTACCACACCATCGAGCACACGCTGCAGGCGATTGTCGAGATGTTCCCGTTGTTTTCGCGCGTACGCATGAACCGGCAATGGGGCGGCATCGTCGATGTCTCGCCCGATGCCTGCCCCATCATCGGCTTGACACCGGTCAAGGGCCTGTACATCAATTGCGGCTGGGGCACCGGCGGCTTCAAGGCCACGCCCGGCTCGGGCTGGGTGATGGCGCACACCGTCGCGCAAGACCGGCCGCATGCGCTCAATGAAGCGCTGTGCCTGGATCGCTTCTACAACGGCCACCTGATCGATGAGCACGGCGCGGCCGGCGTCGCACACTGAGGAAAAACCATGTTGCAAATCAACTGTCCCTGGTGCGGCCCCCGCGCCGAGACCGAATTCACCTGCGGCGGCGAAGGCGGCATCGTCCGGCCCACCGCCACTGAAACCATGACCGACGCGCAGTGGGGCGACTACGTCTTCATGCGCGAGAACCCCAAAGGCCTGCACTACGAACAGTGGCGCCACTCGAGTGGCTGCGGGCGCTGGTTCAATGCGCTGCGCGACACGGTGAGCTACCGCTTCGATGCCATCTGGAAGATCGGCGAGCCGGTGCCCGCCGCCGCGGCTGCCCATGTTCACGTCGGGGGTGCGAAATGAACGCACGCCTGTCTTCGGGTGGCCGGATCGACCGCCGGCGCGTCGTGAACTTCAAGTTCAACGGCCGTGCCTACCAGGGCTTCGAGGGAGATACCCTGGCGTCAGCGCTGCTGGCCAACGGCGTCTCGCTGGTCGCACGCAGCTGGAAGTACCACCGCCCGCGCGGCATCCTGTCCGCCGGCGTCGAGGAGCCGAACGCGCTGGTGCAGCTGTTCGACGGTGCGCGCACCGTGCCCAATGCGCGTATGACCGAAGTCGCTTTGGTCGAAGGCCTGAACGCACGCTCGATCCATGCCAGCCCGAGCATCGAGTTCGACGCCAAGGCAGTCAACGGCTGGTTCTCACGCCTGATACCGGCCGGTTTCTACTACAAGACCTTCATGGCTTCACAGTCGGCCTGGCATTTCTTCGAGAAACACATCCGTGCCTCAAGCGGCCTGGGCTCTTCGCCCACCGAGAGCGATCCCGACCGCTACGACAAGCGTTACGCGCACTGCGACGTGCTGGTGGTCGGCGCCGGTATCGCGGGCCTGACGGCAGCACTCGCGGCGGGCCGCTCCGGCGCCCGCGTCATGCTGTGCGACGAACAGGCCGAACCGGGGGGCTGGCTACTGTCCAGTGACGAGACGATCGACCAGTTGCCGGCCACGCAGTGGGTGGCGCGCGCGCTCGCCGAGCTGGCCGCGATGCCTGAGGTGACCCTGTTGCCACGCACCACGGCCTTTGGTTACCTGGACCACGATCTGGTGGCGCTGGCCGAGCGCCGCGCCGACCACCTACCGACCGGACAAGCGCCGGTGTTTCGCGAGCGGTTGTGGCGGGTGCGCGCCAAACAGGTGGTGCTGGCCACCGGCGCGCACGAACGCCCGCTGGTGTTCGGCAACAACGATCTGCCGGGCGTGATGCTGGCGGGCGCCGTTTCCACCTACGTGCGCCGCTATGCCGTGCTGGCAGGGCGCCAGGCCGTGGTTTTCACCAACAACGACGCCGGCTACGACGCCGCGCTGGCCCTCAAGGGTGCCGGCGCCGCTGTCCAGGTGGTCGACGCACGCACCACGCCGCGCGGCTCGCTAAGCCAGCGCGCCAGGGGCGCCGGCATTGAAATCCTCGCTGGCCATGTGATCACGGAAGCGCGCGGCGGCAAGCGTGTCAGCGCCGTCGTGGTCCAGGGCATCGACGCGCAAGACCGGCTGACGGGTGCGGCGCGCACGCTGGCCTGCGATCTGGTGGCGCTGTCGGGCGGCTTCAGCCCGGTGATCCACCTGCATTGCCAGGCCGGCAGCAAGGCCGTCTGGGACGATGCGCGGGCGGCCTTCCTGCCAGGCAAACCAGCCCAGGCCGAGCGCTCGGCCGGGGCCTGCCGGGGCCTGCTGTCACTGCATGAGTGCGCCCGGGATGGCTTGGCCGCGGGCATCGCCGCGGTCCAGACACTCGGTCTCAAGGCCGTGGAAACGGCGGCCCCCAGCGTCGCCGCGAGCGACGCCGGCGACCTGCGGGCGCTGTGGCTGGTGCCGCACGCACGCGGGGTCAGCCGTGCGCCCAAGCAGTTCGTCGATCTGCAGAACGACGTGGCCGCCTCCGATATCCACCTTGCCATCCGGGAAGGCTTTGAGTCGATCGAACACGTCAAGCGCTATACCGCGATGGGTTTTGGCACCGACCAGGGCAAGACCGGCAATATCAACGGCATGGGCATCGCCGCGCAGGCACTCGGCAAGACGATTCCACAGGTCGGCACCACCACCTTCCGCCCTAACTACACGCCCGTGACCTTCGGCGCGGTGGCGGGGCTTGAGCTCGGCGACGCGTTCGATCCGATCCGCACCACCGCCATGCACGACTGGCACGTCAAGCAAGGCGCGCTGTTCGAGGACGTCGGGCAATGGAAGCGCCCCTGGTACTACCCGAAGAATGGTGAAGATTTGCATGCGGCCGTGAAGCGCGAGGTGCTGGCGGTACGCAACGGCGTCGGCACGCTCGATGGCTCGACGCTGGGCAAGATCGACATCCAGGGGCCGGACGCCACCACGCTGCTGAACTGGATGTACAGCAACGCCTGGTCCAAGCTCGAAATGGGCAAGTGCCGCTATGGCCTGATGCTGGACGAGAACGGCATGGTGTTCGACGATGGTGTGACCGTGCGCCTGGGCGAAAACCACTACCTGATGCACACCACGACCGGTGGCGCAGCGCGCGTGCTGGCCTGGATGGAGCGCTGGCTGCAGACCGAATGGCCGCACCTGAAGGTCTACCTGACCAGTGCCACCGACCACTGGGCCACCTCGATTGTGGCGGGTCCCAAGAGCCGTACCGTGCTGAAGAAGATCTGCCAGGATGTCGATTTCGACGATGCGGCCTTCCCGTTCATGTCGTACCGCGAGGGCACGGTGGCCGGCATCAGGGCCCGCATCATGCGCATCAGCTTTTCGGGCGAGCGCTGCTATGAGGTCAACGTGGCGTCCGGCGACGGGCTGCGCGCCTGGGAGGCCATTCACGCCGCGGGGGCGGAGTTCGGCATCACGCCGTACGGCACTGAAACGATGCACGTGCTGCGCGCCGAAAAGGGCTACATCATCATTGGTCAGGACACCGATGGCTCGGTCAGCCCGTTCGATCTCGGCATGGGCGGCCTGGTGACCAAGACCAAGGACTGCCTGGGCAAGCGTTCGCTGGCGCGCGCCGACACCCAGCGCTCCGATCGCAAGCAACTTGTCGGGCTGCTGCCAGACGACCCGCAGTTTGTGTTGCCCGAGGGAGCACAGATTCTGAACGACGTGCCGCTCAAAATCCCGGCGCCGATGGTCGGTCACGTCACCTCCAGCTACATGAGCCCGACACTCGATCGCTCGATCGCGATGGCGCTCGTGAAGGGCGGCGCGAGCCGCATGGGTGAGCGCGTGCATGTCTCGATGCGCGATGGCCGCACCACCACAGCCATCATCGCCAACCCGGTCTTCTTCGACCCCAAAGCGGAGCGTCAAAATGCTTGAACCTCTACAGCGCACTGCTTTACCCGGCGGCCGTGCGCCCGCCACCACCACAGCCCTCTCCGATCGGGCCCTGCTGGCCGGATGGCGCACGGGACTGGCGATCGTCAACCTGCGTGGAAACGCAGAAGACCCGGCGTTTCGGGAGGCGGTGTCGCGCGCACTCAACCTGGAGCTGCCGGTTCGGCCCTGTTCGAGCATTGCCGACGCCGTGCACCGCCTGGTCTGGATCGGGCCTGACGACTGGTTTGTCATCGGCCCCAAGGGCCAGGCCAGCGTGATCGAGGCGAAGCTGCGCGCAGCACTGGCCGGCATGCATCATGCGGTCACCGACGTCAGCGGCGGCTATACCGTTCTGCACCTCAGCGGCACACCCGTGCGCGAAGTGTTGGCCCAGGGCTGCCCGCTGGATCTGCACCCGCGCGTGTTCGGGCCCGGCTCGAGCGCCGGCTCGCTCTTCTTCAAAGCTTCGATATGGCTGTGGCAGACCGACGAGGCACCCATCTACGAGGTGCTGGTGCGCAGCAGCTTTATGGGCTACTTCTGGCTAATGCTGGAGCGCAGCACGCAGGAGTGCGGCCTGGTCACGCGCCGCTTCCAATGAACACCACCTGGACCATCAGGATCGAGCGGATGGAAATCCTCCTGCCGGTGGGCATTTACGCCTACGAACTGGAGCCGCAGCCGGTGTGGGTCAGCCTGACGGCCAGCGGTGCGGCCAGTGCGTCGCCGAGCGCACTCGACCAGTGTTTCGATTATGAGCCCCTGTGCCACTGGCTGACGCAGGTATGGCCGCGCACGCCGCACACGCCCTTGCTCGAGACGCGCATCAACCAGTTGCTCGACTTTGTGTTTGGCCTGGATGAGCGGGTGCAGGATGTGTGGGTTGGCCTTTACAAACAGCGCATGAGCCAGCAGGCCGTGGCGGTCGGGATCGAGCGGTGTACGACCCGGGTCGAGTTCGAAGCACAGCAGTGCACCGCCGGTATGGCTGTGGCACGGCTCGTTGCCAATCCGATCAACCATGAAAGGGAACCGTATGCAGCCCTCACACCCTGACTCTGCGCGCTATGTCTTGACCCTCGCCGTCGCCAGTGCGCGCGGTCAGGTGGCAGCGCTTACTGCCCTGCTCGAACGACACGGGGCCTACATCGAGGAGTTCACCGTATTCGACGATGTGCTCGTGTCGCGCTTTTACGTGCGCACGGTGTTTCGACTCGACGCCACCGGGCCGACCGAACTCGGTGTCCTGCGCGAGGCATACGCAAAACTCGTGGCCAGCTTCGACCAGGCCGAAGGTGCCGTGCACGAACTGAGCCACCCGACCCGGGTGCTGATCATGGTCTCGAAGGCCGATCATTGCCTGCGCGATCTGCTGGACCAGTGGCGCCGCCGCGAGTTGAACATGAATATAGTGGCCGTGGTCTCAAATCACGCCGATCTGGGGCCGATCGTGCAAGCCGAAGGCCTGCCTTTCCATCATCTGCCCATCACGGCCGATACCAAGCCGCAGCAAGAAGCGGCGCTGCTGCGCTGCATCGAGCAATACGACGCCGAGCTGGTCGTGCTGGCGCGTTACATGCAGGTGCTGTCTGAAGACCTGTGCCGCACGCTGGCCGGGCGCGTCATCAACATTCATCATTCGTTCCTGCCCGGTTTCAAGGGTGCGCGCCCCTATGAGCAGGCACACGCGCGAGGCGTCAAGCTGATTGGTGCCACGGCACACTTTGCAACAAGCGATCTCGATGAAGGACCCATCATCGAGCAGGCGCTGGAACGCGTGGACCATGCCTTCAGCCCCGAACAGTTGCTCAGTACCGGGCGCAATGTCGAATGCCTTGCCTTGAGCCGCGCGTTGCGATACGTCCTGGAGCACCGTGTCTTTATCAACGGGATGCGCACGGTAGTTTTAAGGTAGCGATCGAATCCGGCAGCATACAGGCAGAGCAATGGAGTGCTACCAGATTAATAGCTGAAAGTGACCACCTTGTGGGGACTACAGGCCGAATTGATCCTTATTCTTGCTGCCCACCGTGCAGCACATGACTGATTCGACGCCTATCTCGACGGCCCCTCAGCGGGCCGGCTCAAGCTGCTGGTAGACCGCGTCGGCCAGTTTCATCAGACTTTCGCGCGGCAGCTGGCCTGCCAGCGCATAGCCAAAGCCCTGGTCGATCCAGTAAAAGCGAGGCACCGGGCCATCGGTCGAGAAGCGAAATGCGGTTTCACCGCGCCCGTTGCCAGGCTCTCCTGTGGCGTGTGCGTTGGTCGCGTCGTGCGTCACGGCCCCCAGGTACAAGGTCACGCGCTCGCCGCTCGTGTTCTGGAACATGAACTGGGCGCGTGCGCCGTCGTCGCCGGGCAGCAGTCGTCCGCCCACCAGCGCATAGCCCTGCGCCGACAGGTCGGGGATCTTCAAGGGCTTGCCCAGGCGTTTGGACAGCCATTGCACCAAATGCTCCTGCTGCGCCGCCGTGACTTCGACAGGGTGGCGCACCTCGGGCGCATAAACGGCATGGGCCACGGCGGCCTGATGCGCAAATTCCTGGCCGGCCCGGGCCTTGTCCAGCGCTTGCACCACTCCGGGCCGCAGCGCCTGGGCATGGTCGTAGCCGCCATGCGCCAGCCAGCCCACGCCAAATGCGAGCACGACGCCGGCGGCGACGCCACTCAGGCGCCACCAGTGATCGAGTTGGTCCCATGCACCGGCGGCGCGTTGCGCGGCCGCCAGCAAGGTGGGCGGTATGGCCTCGTCGCGCAACGATCCGTGCAGGCTGCGCAGAGCCTCGCGCTGGGCGCGCCAGGCCACCAGGGTGGCGTGGGCGGCGGAATCCTGTGCCAGCCGCTCCTGCAGCGCGGCCTGCTCGGCCCCGGTGAGCTGCCCATCCAGCAGGGCATGCAGCTCGTCCTCGGTGACCGGGGTGAAATTTGGGGTATCCATGGGGTGGTCCGGGGGCATTATTTGAGCCGGCGCAGCACAGGTGGATGGCTGGCTTTGTCGGGCCGGCCCTCCATCAATTCGCGCAGGCGGCTGCGCGCGCGCGACAGGCGTGACATCACGGTGCCCAGGGGCACGCCGGTGATGCGGGCGACTTCGTCGTAGCGCAGATCCTCTACGCTGACCAGCAACAGCACCACACGCTGTTCTTCAGGCAGGCGCAGCAGGCAGCGCTCGATGTCCAGCGTCAGGTCTGTTGCCGCACCGCTGGCCTGCAGTTCGTGGCCCGCATCGTCCACATCGACCCGGACTCCCGCGGCCGATTGCCGCGCGCTGCGCCGCACCTGGCTGACAAACTGGTTGTGCATCAGGGTAAACAGCCAGGCCCGCAGATTCGAGCCTGCCGTCCACAGACGCCACTTGCTGCAGGCGCGCTCCAGCGTGTCCTGTACCAGGTCGTCGGCAGCCCAGGCATCGCCGGTCAGCACACGCGCGTAGCGCCGCAGGCCGGGGATCTGGGCAACCAGTTCGGAGCGGTGATCCATGGACTGTGGCTGTCGCGCCGACTCTTACGGCTTGGCGGCGTGCCACAGCTTCAGAAAACCGTCGCCGCCTTTGTCGCCGGGCTTGGCGTCCTTGGACCAGTAATACAGCGGCTTGCCCTTGACGGCCCATTGCATCTTGCCATCTTCACGGGTGATCATCGTGTAGTCGCCCGAGGCCTTGTCGCTGCTGCTGGCCACGAACGGCGGCCAGTTGGTCGCACAGCCTCCATTGCAGGCGGACTTGCCCGAGCCCGCCATGTCCTTGTCAAAGGTGTAGAGCGTCATGTCGTTGGGGCCGACCAGCACGCCGTCGGCCACCTTGGCGGGCGTTTGGGCGTACATGGAAGCACAGCCTGCGAGCAGGGTGGCGGCGAGGGCGGCGGCGGGTATCAGTTTCATGAAGTTCTCCATTGGGTTGCGGGGGCAGAAAAAGGTCTGCACCCGCATCAACGCCGAGGCATGCGTCTATATTCCATGGGCGCCGGATTTATTTCCGCGTTACATCAACGATGGCGCACCTTCATGGCGCGTTCAACCTCGCGCTTGCCCTCGCGGTCCTTGATGGTGTCGCGCTTGTCGTGCTCGGCCTTGCCCTTGGCCAGCGCAATTTCGCATTTGACCTTGCCGGCCTTCCAGTGCAGGTTGAGCGGCACCAGGGTGTAGCCCTTTTGCTCCACCTTGCCAATCAGCCGCTTGATCTCTTCCTTGTGCATCAGCAGCTTCTTGGTGCGCACCTTGTCGGGGTTGATGTGGGTGGAGGCACTGCCCAGCGGATTGATCTGGCAGCCAATCACATACAGCTCGCCGTCGCGGATCACCACGTAGCCATCGGTCAGTTGCACCTTGCCCTCGCGCAGCGACTTCACCTCCCAGCCTTCCAGCACCATGCCGGCCTCGAAACGCTCCTCGAAGAAGTAGTTGTATGCAGCTTTCTTGTTGTCGGCAATCCGGGTCGGTTTTTGTGCAGCGGTATCGGGTTTCTTGGCCATGGGGTCCAGATGGGGTTGAAAAGCGGGCTTGTAAGAGGGCGCGCAAGGCTTGTCTACAATTCCGCGAGCCTTACATTCTATGAAAACCGTCCACAAGTCCGTCCTGATCTGGTACAGCCCCGAAGAAATGTTCGCCCTGGTCACGGATGTGGCGCGCTATCCGCAGTTCCTGCCCTGGTGCGACCACGCCGCTGTGGTCGAGGTCGATGCCGCGGGCATGACGGCCGAAGTTGGCATCTCGTTCGGCGGCATCCGCCAGGTCTTTATCACCCGCAATGACCATGTGGCGGGACGCCAGGTGGGCATGAGACTGGTCAAGGGGCCGTTTTCCCGGCTGGACGGGCAGTGGAACTTCGTGCCGCTGGGGGAAGGCGGCGAGCGCGCCTGCCGGGTTGAGCTCACACTCAACTACGGCTTCGACAATGCGGCGCTGGCGACGTTGGTGGGGCCGGTGTTCGACAAGATCGCCGGCAGCCTGGTGGATGCCTTCGTCAAGCGGGCCGGACAGGTTTACGGGTAAGGCCATGACGATCCGCGTCAGCATTGTCTATTCCAGCGGGCCGCGCCACACCCATGAGCAATGGGTCACGCTGGAGGATGGCGCCAGCGTCCTGCAGGCCTTGCAGATCAGTGGTGTGCTGCAGGCATTTCCCGGGATTGGCCTGGCGCATGCGAGTGTCGGGGTCTGGAGTCGCAAGGCCGGCCTGAACCAACTGCTGCGCGAGCATGATCGGGTCGAAGTCTACCGGCCGCTCACGGTGGACCCCAAGGTGGCGCGGCGCGAGCGCTTTCGCAAGCAGGGTGCCAAGGCGGCCGGGCTGTTTGCCAAGAAGCGCTCGGGCGCCAAAGCCGGCTATTGAGCCAGCGGCCGTGCAGGAATGGCCGGCCTAATTGCAGTCGGCATTGATGATGGACTGAACGCGCTGAGTCTCAGCGGCCCGCGCGGCGTCGTCCATGATCACGCGCTCGCCCTTGTCATTGGTGCTGGCAATGCGCACGCCGGAGTCCAGGCCGGCCTTCGATTGCCTGGCGCGGGCGCAGTTGTCGGCTTTGGCCTGGGCTATCTTTTGCTCCTCGGCCTTTTTCTTGGCCGCTTGCGCGTCTTCGGCCTGTTTTTTCTTCTCTTCGAGTTCCTTGTCCTTGCCGCTGAGCTTGGGCGCCATGCCTTCCACTTTGGCGCTCGAAGTGCCCGCGTCGGTACCGGGTGCGGTCGCAGCGGCCGGCAAAATGACGGCTGGGCTGCGCCCGGCGGGCTGCTTCAGGATATTTTTTTCCGGTGTGTCGGCGGGCGGAGCACGATCACTGAACACCTTGCGGCCATCCTTATCGATCCATTGCCACTGCGCCATGGCCGACATCGACATCAGGCAGGCCACGCCGAACAGGAAAACTCTAGACAAATTCATGCGGGGTAGTTTAGCGCCGGCATCGCGAATTTTGTGTTGCATTCCTTCCACTGGCATCGTGCTGGGCGGCAGTTTGTCAACTTTTGCCGGCCATCGCCCTTCAGGGTAAACACCAGAGGCGCGGGTACAATCTGTTTTTTGGAGCCATCTCATGCGCCTATTAGGAAAAGCGCTCACCTTCGACGATGTGTTGCTGGTGCCAGCGTTCTCCCAGGTCCTGCCCAAGGACACTTCTCTCGCGACCCGTTTCTCCCGCAACATTTCCCTGAACCTGCCCCTGGTGTCCGCCGCCATGGACACGGTCACGGAAGCCCGCCTGGCAATCGCCATCGCGCAGGAAGGCGGCATGGGCATCGTGCACAAGAACTTCACCGCGCAGGAACAGGCCGCCCAGGTGGCCAAGGTCAAGCGCTACGAGTCGGGCGTGCTGCGCGACCCGGTGGTGATCACGCCCAACCACACGGTGCGCCAGGTCATGGACCTGTCGGAGCAGCTCGGTGTCTCGGGCTTTCCGGTCTGCGATGCCGGCAAGGTGGTGGGCATCGTCACCAGCCGCGATTTGCTCTTCGAGACCCGCTACGACGTGCCCGTGCGCGAGATCATGACGCCGCGCGAGAAGCTGGTCACGGTCAAGGAAGGCGTGACCTCCGCCGAAGCGCGTGCGCTGCTGAACAAATACAAGCTGGAGCGGCTGCTGATGGTGAACGACGCGTTCGAGCTCAAGGGTTTGATCACCGTCAAGGACATCACCAAGCAGACCAGCTTTCCGAATGCCGCACGTGACTCGCATGGCAAGCTACGGGTGGGCGCGGCGGTCGGGGTGGGCGAGGGCACGGAAGAGCGGGTGGAGGCGCTGGTCAAGGCCGGCGTCGATGCCATCGTGGTGGACACCGCGCACGGCCACAGCCAGGGCGTGATCGAACGCGTGCGCTGGGTCAAGCGCAACTACCCGCAGGTGGATGTGATCGGCGGCAACATCGCCACCGGCGCGGCGGCGCTGGCGCTGGTCGAGGCCGGCGCCGATGCGGTCAAGGTCGGCATCGGCCCCGGCAGCATCTGCACCACGCGCATCGTGGCCGGCGTGGGCGTGCCGCAAATCATGGCGATCGACAGCGTGGCAACAGCCCTGCAGGGCAGCGGCGTGCCTTTGATCGCCGATGGCGGCATCCGCTATTCGGGGGACATTGCCAAGGCGATTGCCGCCGGCGCCAGCACCGTGATGATGGGCGGCATGTTCGCCGGCACCGAAGAGGCGCCTGGCGAGGTGATCCTGTTCCAGGGCCGCAGTTACAAGAGCTATCGCGGCATGGGCTCCATTGGCGCCATGCAGCAGGGCAGCGCCGACCGCTACTTCCAGGAGGCTACCACCGGCAACCCGAATGCCGACAAGCTGGTGCCCGAGGGCATTGAAGGCCGCGTGCCGTACAAGGGATCGATGGTCTCCATCGTGTACCAGATGGCGGGCGGCGTGCGCGCCAGCATGGGTTACTGCGGTTGCGCCACGATCGAGGACATGAAAAACAGGGCCGAGTTCGTGGAAATCACCACCGCCGGCATTCGTGAGAGCCATGTCCACGACGTGCAGATCACCAAAGAAGCCCCCAACTACCGCGCCGACTGATTTTCTTTTTCATGCAGCACCAAAAAATCCTCATCCTCGATTTCGGCTCGCAGGTCACCCAGCTCATTGCGCGGCGTGTGCGCGATGCCCACGTTTTTTGTGAAGTTCACCCCTGCGACGTGACCAACGAGTGGGTGCACGAGTATGCGAAGGACGGCCGGCTTAAAGGCGTGATCCTGTCCGGCAGCCACGCCAGCATCTACGAGGAGACCACCGACAAGGCGCCGCAGGCCGTATTCGATCTGGGCGTGCCGGTGCTGGGCATTTGCTACGGCATGCAGGCCATGGCGCACCAGCTGGGCGGCGTCGTGCAAAGCGGGCACAAGCGAGAGTTCGGCCCTGCCGATGTGCGGGCGCATGGCCACGCCCAGCTCCTCGAGGGCATCCAGGACTACACCACCCCGATGGGCCACGGCATGTTGCAGGTGTGGATGAGCCATGGCGACAAGGTCACCGAGTTGCCACCCGGGTTCAGGCTCATGGCGTCCACCGACAGCTGCCCGATTGCCGGCATGGCCGACGAAGAGCGCCGGTTTTACGGTGTGCAGTTCCACCCTGAAGTCACGCACACCAAGCGCGGCGCGGCCATTCTGGAGCGCTTTGTGCTGGACATCTGTGGCACTCGCGCCGACTGGATCATGGGCGACTACATCGGCGAGGCGGTCGAGAAAATCCGCGCGCAGGTCGGCAGCGATGAAGTCATTCTGGGCCTGTCCGGCGGCGTCGATTCCTCCGTGGCGGCCGCGCTGATCCACCGCGCCATCGGCGACCAGCTCACCTGCGTGTTCGTCGATCACGGACTGCTGCGCCTGAACGAGGGCGACATGGTGATGGACATGTTTGTCGGCAAGCTGCACGCCAAGGTCATCCGGGTGGATGCAGCGACGCAGTTTCTCGGGCACCTGGCGGGCGTGAGCGAGCCGGAGGCCAAGCGCAAGATCATCGGGCGCGAGTTTGTCGAGGTATTCAAGGCGCAAGCCCAGAAGCTGCGGGCATCAGATGCTACAAAAAATGGAGCGAAATGGCTGGCTCAGGGCACCATCTATCCCGACGTGATCGAGTCCGGCGGCGGTAAAGCCAAGAAGGCCGTGACGATCAAGAGCCACCACAACGTCGGCGGGCTGCCCGAACAATTGGGCCTGAAGCTGCTGGAGCCGCTGCGCGAGTTGTTCAAGGACGAAGTGCGCGAACTCGGCGTCGCGCTGGGCTTGCCGTACGACATGGTGTACCGCCATCCCTTCCCCGGCCCGGGCCTGGGTGTGCGCATCCTGGGCGAAGTCAAAAAGGACTACGCCGACCTGCTGCGCCGCGCCGACGCCATCTTCATCGAGGAGTTGCGCAATTTCAAGGACGAGGCGAGCGGCAAAAGCTGGTACGACCTGACCAGCCAGGCCTTCGCCGTGTTCCTGCCGGTCAAGAGCGTGGGCGTGATGGGGGACGGGCGCACCTACGATTACGTGGTTGCGCTGCGTGCCGTGCAGACCAGCGACTTCATGACCGCCGACTGGGCCGAGCTGCCCTATGCGCTGCTCAAAAAGGTGTCCAGCCGCATCATCAACGAGGTGCGAGGCATCAACCGCGTGACCTACGACGTCAGTAGCAAGCCGCCGGCAACGATCGAGTGGGAGTAGGGGGAGGCGCGGGGTTTCGCTGTGTCCAGACAAATTCCCGGCGTGCCCGGGCAGCTTTCGTTACCCGGGTTCGATGCTCCGTCGCAGCCGACGGACAGGTTGTTCTTCGCTATCTTTCCAGGCGCGACTGCCGCGGCGCGTATCGCGCAGCTTGCACAGCATCTGCGCGGTGAACATGGGTTGAAGGGCAGACCGCTCGCGACGGAGCGCTTTCACATCACGCTGCATCACCTCGGTGACTACGTCGGGCTGCCGCAGAGCGTGGTCGCTGCTGCGGGCGACGCTGCGGCAGCCGTCGTGATGTCGCCTTTCGAGGTCGCGTTCGACCGCGCGGGGAGTTTCTCCGGACGGCCGCGCAACCGGCCGTTCGTGCTGCGCGCAGGCGATGGCGTCGCCGCACTGAGGGCATTTCAGCAGACGCTGGGCGAGGCGATGAAGAAGACCGGGCTCGGGCGCTGGGTGGAGCCGCAGTACACGCCCCACGTGACACTGCTGTACGACGACCGCCACGTCGCCGAACAGGCCATCGAGACGATCGGATGGCGCGTCCACGAGTTCGTTCTCGTGCACAGCCTGCTCGGGCAGGGACTGCATGTGCCACTGGCGCGCTGGCCGCTGCGCGTCTGATCGGGTGAGCCGGCCTGGCATGGGCTAAAGTAAGCACACCATGTACATGCCTCCCCAATTCAACGCCAAAGACCGGGCCCATGCGCTGACGCTCATGCGCAGCCACCCCTTTGCCAGCCTGATCAGCAACGACGACAGCGGTCTGCCGTATGTGACGCACCTGCCGCTGCATCTGGTGGAGCGCGGCGAGCAGCTCGTGCTGCTGGGCCACGTCGCAAAACCCAACCACCATTGGCGCTACCTGCAGGCGCGCCCGACCGCGGTGGTCACGTTCCTCGGCCCGCATGCCTACATGTCGCCCAAGGTCTATCCCGATCTGGCGCGCGTGCCGACCTGGAATTACCTGGCGGTGCATTGCACGGTGCAGGCCACGCTGATCGAAGATCCCAACGGCAAAGATGCGCTGCTCAAGACCCTGATCGGCGACCACGAGCCCGCGTATGCCGAGCAGTGGCGCGCGATGACGCCCGAATTCCAGCTCAAGATGCTCGCCGGCATCGTGGCATTTGAGCTGCAGGTGACCGACTTGCAATGCAAGCTCAAGCTGAATCAGCACCGGCCCGAGGCGTTTGCGCGGATGCGCGAGATTTACGCGGCGGGCGGCGAGGATGATCGCGAATTGGGCGAGTGGATGGACCGGCTCGGCATGCATGCCGGCGAGCCTGGAGGTGGTTCATGAGAGGTTTTTTCGGCCTGGCCGGATTGTTGATCGCACTGGTCATTGTGGGCCTGCTCGTGAAAAAGCAGCTCGCCGCCACGCAGCAGGCGATGCCCGCGCTGCAGCTGCCGGCAGTGCAAGGCGCAGCCGGCCCGGACGGCGCGCCGGCCGCGACGGTCAGGCAGCAAAGCCGGCAGATCGAGCAGCAGTACAAGCAGGCGATCGAGCGAGCGATGCAAAAGGCGCGCCCCGTGCCAGATGATAATTAACAACAAAATCAGGCTGTAGCCCTTAAGGGATCTGCGCTTACAGCTATCGAATCAATAGTGCCGATGGCGGACTCCACTTTCATGCAACTGGCGCTGGCGCAGGCCCGCGAGGCATCTGGCGCGGGCGAGGTGCCGGTCGGTGCCGTGGTGGTCAGGGACGGGCAGGTGATCGCCACGGGCCGCAACAGCCCGGTGAACTCGCGTGACCCGACCGCGCACGCCGAGGTCAACGCGCTGCGCGCCGCCGCGCAGGTGCTCGGCAACTACCGGCTCGATGGCTGCGAGCTGTTTGTCACGCTGGAGCCCTGCGCCATGTGCGCCGGCGCGATGCTGCACGCACGGCTCAAGCGCGTGGTGTTCGGCGCGAGCGATCCCAAAACGGGCGCGGCCGGCTCGGTCGTCAACCTGTTTGCACAGGCGCAGCTCAATCACCAGACCGCGGTGCAGGGCGGGGTGCTGGCCTTTGAGTGCGGCGCCCTGCTACAGGATTTTTTTCAACGAAGGAGGCAAGCCATGCGTGACGACGCTGCAACCAGCCACCCGCTGCGCGAGGATGCGCTGCGCACGCCCGATGAGCGCTTTGCGGGCCTGCCCGGCTATTCGTGGGCGCCGCACTACCTGAACGACCTGCCGGCGCTGGCCGGGCTGCGCCTGCACTACCTGGACGAGGATCCCGGCGGCGCGCCGCTGACCTGGCTGTGCCTGCACGGCAACCCGAGCTGGAGCTACCTGTACCGCAAGATGATCCCGGCGTTCACCGCAGCAGGGCAGCGCGTCGTGGCGCCGGACCTGATCGGCTTTGGCAGGAGTGACAAACCGAAGAAGGAGGGCGCCCACACGTTCAGCTGGCACCGCCAGGTGCTGCTGGAATTGGTCGAGCGGCTGGACCTGCGCAACGTCGTGCTCGTGGTGCAGGACTGGGGCGGGCTGCTGGGCCTGACCCTGCCGCTGGCGGCGCCTGGGCGCTACACCGGCCTGCTCGTGATGAACACCGCGCTCGGTACGGGCGATGTGCCGCTCAGCCCCGGTTTTGTCGCCTGGCGCGAGATGTGCGCCAAAAACCCCGAGTTCGACGTGGCCCGTTTGATCGCGCGCGGCAATCCGCAGCTGAGCGCCGGGGAATGCGCCGCCTACAACGCGCCGTTCCCGGACCGCGGCCACCGCGCTGCGCTGCGCGCCTTCCCGACTATGGTGCCCGAGTTCGAGGATTCCGAGGGCGCCGCCATTTCGCGCGAGGCCCGCGATTTCTGGCAGCACCGCTGGAGCGGCAAAACCTTCATGGCAGTGGGCGAGCAGGATCCGGTGCTGGGATTGCCCGTGATGCGCGGCCTGCAAAAACTCATTCGCGGCTGCGGCGAGCCCATGCTGCTGGCGCAGGCCGGGCATTTTGTGCAGGAACAGGGTGAGCCGATTGCGGTGGCGGCGGTTGATTATTTCGCGCCGTGATAATTGCGTCTTCATGAAAAAACACATCTACATTTATTCCCCCTCGGGTGCCGTGCGCGACAAGGCGGCTTTCAAACGCGGCGTGGCCAGGCTCAAGACCTTGGGCCACGAGGTGGAAATCGACGCGGCGGCGCTGGCCAGCCATCTGCGTTTTGCCGGTGACGACGACACCCGGCTGGCGGCCATCCACCGGGCGGCGGCCAGCGGCGCGGATGTTGCGCTCATCACGCGCGGCGGCTATGGCCTCACGCGCCTGCTGCCGCGTATCAACTACAAGGCGCTCGGCAAGGCCATCGACAAGGGCACGCAGTTCGTTGGCATGAGCGACTTCACGGCGCTGCAAATGGCGGTGCTGGCCAAAACCGGCAAGGTGACCTGGGCCGGCCCGGCGCTGTGTGAGGGGTTTGGCGCGGACGACAAGGCCGATGCCGCAGATGGCCATGGCCCCGGCCAAAGCCTCGGCCCTGACGACATCATGGAGGCGTGTTTCGACGACATGATCACCGGCCAGGGGGAGGGCGCGGGCTGGCGCCAACTGCGCGAAGCCGCCCCGGCTGCTACAAGTTCAGGAGCTGAAAAATCACGCTCACCGAGGGCTAGCAGAACTTTTACCGTGAAACATGCGCCTCTTTGGGGCGGCAACCTTGCCGTGCTGAGTTCCCTGGTGGGCACGCCGTTTCTGCCGCAGATCAAGGGCGGGATTTTGTTTCTTGAAGATGTGGCGGAACACCCCTACAGCATCGAGCGCATGCTCACGCAACTGTTGCACGCAGGGATCCTGGGCGCTCAAAAGGCCATTGTCCTGGGCCAGTTCACCGAGTACAGACTGGTGCCGCACGACAAGGGCTTCAAACTTCAAACCGTCGTGAATTGGCTGCGCAGCCAGGTCAAAATGCCCGTCCTCACCAATTTACCGTTTGGCCATGTGCCGACCAAGGTGTTGCTGCCGGTCGGCGCGCATGTGGAACTGGCCGTCGACGGGCGTGATGCCTTTTTGCTGTGGGGGCACCACCATTGAGTTCGGCGGAGGAGGCGGGCGAGCCCTGCGGGCGTCGCTGCGCCGATTCAGTGGTTGAGTTGCTTGAGCGGGCTGACCCGCGAAGACAGCCCTCCGGGCAGCAGGCCCTGGAACAGGACACTCAGATGCTCGAGCTGCTTCTGTGCCGAGGCTTCGCCATGCAGGCTGGCCAGCGCTTCCATGATTTCGCCACGCAAATACCACAGGCCCTGCACGTCACTGGCAAAACGCAGTTTGCGCATGGTTTGGGGAAAGCTGTCATCCCCGGTTTCGCCCAAGGCATCCAGCATGGCGTGGCGGATGCTCTCCATGCGGCCGGCAGCGACCGTTTTTGACGCCCGGGCCGGCCTGGCCAGCAGGCCATACATACTGAAAAATCTCAACGCTAATTGACGCATTCATTACTCCAACGACTGAGTAAGTCTCTTTTAATGGCTCTACAGTAAGCTCGCAGGGCCCTGAAGGCAAGAAAAATGACATCAATATGGTTATAAAAAAACAACAATCAAATCAATGATTTAACAAATACACCGAAAGTGCTTTCTGGAGCTTGATGCTTTTGGCTTACTCGGGATATTCTGTAGTAAGCCGTATGACCATCCGCAGTCAGACGATGGCCGCAGGAGCAGGGGTGCGGGAATGGCGGGGGTTCGAATTCCCGCCGTCCCCAACACAACCTGAGTGGACCTGAATGCCCTAAACTTATTATTTAGTAACAACCTTTAAGCCGAATATCCATTGCATGGATGCCCCAACGACTGTCGTTTTTGCTGATTTGACCGGGAGTACCGGCGTTTTCGAAACGCTGGGCAATGCCAAAGCCACGCAAGCCATTACCCGCTTGACGCACTGGATTGGACAGGTGTGCGAGGCTCATTCAGGCCGCGTCGTCAAGATGCTGGGGGACGGAGTGCTGGCCGTGTTCCCCGAAGGCGGCCGGGCGGTCGCCGCGGTGATTGAAATGCAGCGCGTGCACCAAAAACGCATCAAAGCCTGGCCCGCCAATCTGCACATGCACTTGCAGGTGGGCGTGGCGTGCGGCGAAATTGTCGAGGTCAATGGCGACTGTTATGGCGATGCCGTCAACGTGGCCTCGCGCCTGAGCGACATGTCGGGCGCCGGCCAGATCTGGGCAACCGACACCGTGATCCAGCAGCTGTCACCCAAAGACGTGCGGTTTCGCAGCCTGGGGCCGATCAACCTCAAGGGTAAAACCGAGGCCCGCGTGATCTACCGCATTGAATGGCAATCGGAAGTGGCGACCGATTTCCTGACCATCGCAGGGGGGCTCGAGCAGGCCGCCGCGCCGCCCGGCGGCACACTGCCAGGCCAGATCGATTTGTCCTGGCTGGATGTCAATGCTTCGTTCAATGCATCGACTTTGCCGATCCATATCGGGCGTGTGGCCGAAGCCGATTTCGTGATCAACGACCCGCGCGTGTCGCGCCTGCACGCCAAAATCGAATGGCGTCAGGGCGCATTCGTGCTGGCGGACATCAGCAGCTACGGCACCTGGGTGCGCTTTACCTCCAATGGCACGGATGTACCCACCGAATTGCCCCTGCGCCGCCAGGAGTGCGTCCTGCTAGGCGCCGGCGAGATGGCGCTGGGTGCACCGTTCAGTGACTTCACGGTGCCGACCGTTGCCTTCCATCTGTCGGCTGGCGTGGTGGCCCTGGCGCACCGCGCCGGCCGGACCTGACTTTGATCACTTTCCGGGGGCGAGACAAAATGACCTGGTTGAAACGCTCAGCCTGGGCCCTCTTGGGGTTGCTGCTTGTGCTGGCCGTGGCCGCGGGCATTTATGCTTGGCGGACTTTTCCGCAACTCGACGGTGAGCTGAAAATCCCCGGCCTGGCCGCCAGCGTCACGGTGCAGCGCGACGGCGCCGATGTGACCCACATCAAGGCCGGATCGGCGCGCGACGCCTGGTTTGCGCTCGGCTATGTGCATGCGCAAGAGCGCGGCTGGCAGCTGGAGTTCAACCGCCGTGTCATGCACGGCGAGTTGTCGCAAGTGCTCGGGCCGGCCACGCTGGAGACCGACAAACTGTTGCGCACGCTCGGTGTCATGCGTGCGGCCCGCGCCCAATTGGCGGGCTTGCCGGCAGATGCGAAAGAGTCACTGCAGGCCTACAGCGACGGCATTAACGCGTTTTACGCCAATACCTCGCAGGCACTGAGCCCCGAGTTCCAGATCCTGGGGGTTCGTCCGGGCGGTGGCTCGGGGCCGGCCTGGACGCCCGAGGACAGCGTGGGCTGGTCGATCATGATGGCGCTCGACTTGGGTGGCAACTGGGGCACCGAGTTTGCCCGGTTATCGGCAGCCAAGGTGCTGAGCACCGAGCATTTGTGGCAATTGTTTCCACCCTATCCCGGCGAGCCGCCGGCCTCCAAAACGGACCTGTCCAAGCTGTATGCCGACCTTGGCGTGTACCGCGCCGAGGCGCCGGCCGCTACGAAATCAATAGCTAAAATCCAATATTCCATAAGGGCCAGTGGCCTTTTTGATTCAAACTTCTCGGCGGGCCTGCGGCAATGGGCTGCCGATTTTTCGCAGAGCGCCGGCACCGTCGAAGGCAAGGGCAGCAACAACTGGGTGGTGGCCGGCACGCACAGCACCAGCGGCAAGCCGCTGCTCGCCAACGACCCGCACCTGGGTTTGAGCGCGCCCGCCATCTGGTATTTTGCCGCGCTGCAGGCGCCCGGACTGAATGTGATCGGGGCCACGCTGCCCGGCCTGCCGTTCGTGGTGCTGGGCCGCACCGACAAGGTCGCCTGGGGCTTCACCAACACAGGCCCGGACGTGCAGGACCTGTACCTCGAGCAGATCAACCCCGCCAACCCAGAGCAATACCGCACGCCGGACGTGGACGGCCAGCCGGTCTGGGCCGAGTTCCAGACGCGGCGGGAAGTCATCAAGGTCAAGAACCAGCCCGACGTCGTGCTGGCGGTGCGTGAGACCCGCCACGGCCCGGTGCTCAGCGACGCGCAGAAAGCCTACGCCGGGTTGCTGGATCTGGGCAAGTACGCGGTGGCACTGCGCTGGAGTGCGCTCGATGCCGACAACCGGACCATGGAGGCCGGCGTCAAGGCCAACCAGGCCCAATCGGTCGACGAGCTGCTCAAGGCCTACGCCGACAACCACTCGCCCATGCAAAACGTGGTGATGGCCGACGTGGGCGGAAACGTGGCGTACAAGGCCGTCGGCAAGGTGCCGCTGCGCCGCCCCGACAACGACATCATGGGCGTGGCGCCGTCGCCTGGCTGGCTCGCAAAATACGACTGGGCCGGCTGGATTCCCGCCAGCGAGACACCGCAGGCTGGTGCCGCGCAGATCGACGCGAAGGGCTGGTACGCCTCGGCCAACCAGCGCATCACGCCGCCCGGCTACCCGTACTTCATGGGGCAGGACTGGGTGGTGCCGTACCGCTTCAACCGCATCGAACAGCTGCTGGCCGCAACGCCCCTGCATGATGTGGCCAGCATGCAGAAAATCCAGGGCGACCAGCTGTCGCTGGCCACGCAAAAACTGCTGCCGTATCTGCAAAAAACGGTATCGACACATCCGCTGGCCGGTGCGGCGCAGCAGCAGCTCAAAACCTTCGACGGCACGGTACGCGCCGACAGCTCGGCGGCGTTGATTTTTGCGGTGTGGGCCGACGAGCTCACGCGCGGGCTGATCGCGCCGCGGCTGGGCCAGGCGCGCTTTGCGGCGATGTACGGCAAGCGCAACTTTCGCGCCACGGTCGAAGACGTGCTGCTGCACAACGACGCCTGGTGGTGTGCGCCGCAGACGTGCCAGGCGCAGTCTGGCGCCGCGCTGACGCGCGCGCTTGATCGGTTGCAGGCCTTGTATGGCAGTGACGTGGCGAAATGGCAATGGGGCGACGCGCACCCGGCTGTCAGCACGCACCGCCCGTTTGGCAGCGTGGCGCTGCTCGCGCCCTTCTTCGACGTCACGGTGCCGACCGGCGGCGACGCCTACACCATCAACGTGGGACAGTATTGGGCGAATGAAGAAAAGATGCCGTTTGCGAGCCGCCACGCGGCCTCGTTGCGCGCTGTGTATGACTTGTCCAACCTGGAAAATTCACAATTCATCTACCAGACGGGGCAGAGCGGGCTGGTGTTCTCCAGGCGCTACCGCGACATGAGCCCGGCTTGGGCCGGCGTGCAGTACCGGCCGCTGCAGATGAACCCGCCCGAGATCCGCCACCGCCTGGTCATGTCGCCCTGAACGGCTGACCCCGAATCTTCCCGGCCCGATGACACGTCCCTTGCGCGCTTCGATCCCGGCTGATTCGGTGGCGGGGTTATCGGTTGCCAGCATCTTGCTGCCGCAAGCCGTGGCGTATGCGGCCATCGCGCATCTCAGCATTCAGCACGCCATCGTTGCGGCGCTGGCGGGCCTGGTTTGCTACGCGGTGGTCGGCGGCAGCCGCTTCGCCGTAGTGGCGCCCACGTCATCGACCGCGGCCTTGCTCGCTGCGGCCGTGCTCTCGCTGAACCCGACCGGAGATGCCGACAGCAGCGCATTGGCGGTCGGGCTGGTGATCATGACCGGCCTCGGCCTGCTGCTGGTGGCCGGTGCCCGGTTAGGGCGCTTGTCGGCCTTCGTTTCGCGCCCGGTCCTGCACGGGTTCTCGTTCGGGCTGGCGCTGACCATCATCATCAACCAGTTGCCGATCCTGGTGGGCTTCGGCTTCGGCGTCAACGCCAGCGGCGGCAATCCTGTCCGGCTGCTGGCTGAATTGCTGGCGCAGGCGAATCATTGGGCGCTCTGGAGCGTGGCGGTCGGCGGCGGGGCGCTCGCGCTGATGCTGCTACTGGCGCGCCGGCCCAAAGTGCCGGGAGCGCTCGCGGTGCTGGCCCTGGGCATCGGCCTGGCCTACGCGGTGGACCTGAACGAACTGCACGTGGCAACGGTGGGGCCCATCGCGTTGACGCTACCCAGCGTGGGGCTGCCGCAATTGTCGATGGACCGCTGGCTGCGCATTGCGGAGTTGGCGGGCGGCCTGCTGGTCATTGTTTTTGCGGAATCCTGGGGCAGCGTTCGCAGCATGGCGCTGCTCCACGGCGATGCGATCGAGCCCAACCGCGAGTTGTGGGCCATTGGCACGTCAAATCTGGTTTCCGGCCTGTTGCAGGGGATGCCCGTTGGGGCCGGCTTTTCGGTCACCGCAGCCAATGAGGCGGCCGGGGCGCAAAGCAAGGGGGCAGCCGTGGTCTGTGCCGCGGCGGTGCTGTTGCTCGTGCTGTTTGGCAAGTCGTTGATCGAGCATATTCCCCAACCTGTTCTTGCCGCCGCCGTGATCAGCGCCCTGATGCACGCATTGAGCCCGGGGCCGCTGCTGATCCTCTGGCGCGTGAATCGGGATCAGTACGTCGCGCTCGCGGCGGTTGCCGCCGTGCTCGCGTTCGGTCTGTTGCATGGCATGTTGATCGCCATCGCCCTGTCGCTGGCCTCGGCCATCCGCGCGTTCAGCCAGCCGGTTGTCAGGGAGTTGGCCGAGCTGGATCAGAGCCGCAACTACATCGACCGTGACAGCCACCCGGAGGCCCGACCCCACGACAAAATATTGATCCTGCGCCCGGAGGAGCCGCTTTTCTTTGCCAGTGTTGAAGGCGTGCTGGTTGAAACCATGGCGCGGCTGGAGGCGCGCAGCGACCTCACGGTGTTGATTCTCAGCCTGGAGCAAAGCGCGGACCTGGACAGCACGGCGGCCGAATGCCTGGTGGATCTGTGTCGCATGCTCGAGCGCCGCGGGAAAACGCTGCTGCTGGCGCGGGTGAAAGATCCGGTGCGCCAACTATTGCTGAAGATGGAGCCGGCGCTCTTCGAGAACCGGCTGTTCTGGAGTGTTGCCGATGCGGTAGCCAGTGCTACCCGGCTGCTGCAGGAGGGCGCTGATCCCTTAGTTGGCGGGGGCGGGGAGGGCCGCGGCAGGCATCTGCAATCCCAGTAGCGTTGCGAGTGCTGCGGTCCCGGAAGCGCCTTCCTGCGTTACCAGCGCGCCGGTCCGGGCGTTCGCGGCGACGATGGTCGGGATGGAGCCAAAACCGAAACGGGTCATCAAGTCGGTGTTTTTCCTGACCTCGGCCCTTTGTGCGTCCATGTCACCGCTGGCCGTGATACCGCCCTGATGGGCGCGCATCGAGGCTTCGTGCGCATCCATCGCGCTGACCGGGTCTTTGGCGGCGAGCAGGGCGGCGCCCTGCTCCGTGCTCGCCGGGTTCAGCAGGCCGACTGGAATCCAGACGAATTTCGCCTGGGGTATCAGCGGCTTGGCGGCGTCCCACAGCTCCGCACAGTGCGGGCATTGGGCATCAAAGAAAACGTAGACCGTATGCGCGCTCATTGGCGCCCCCACCGTGAAACCTTTGGCGTCGGCCGTGACGGCGGCAATGGAGACGGGCTGGGACGCGGCCTTCGCGGTGGTGTCGGCACCCGCTGTGCTGCCGGGCGCCTTGTTGCAGCCGGCAAGTAGAAGGGACACCGCTACGATCGCGGCGCAGAGGAACTTGGTGTTCATGATGGTCAAGAGAGTGGAGGGGGCTTCGGGCAAGAAACGCAGAGCATACCAAGCGCCAAAATACAAATGGCACCCGTAGGTGCCATCTGATCGTCACTGCCCCGAGGCAGCCTGTGATTTAAGCTGCGCGCGTGGCTTTTTTAACCGCATCGACGGCTTGCGTGGTCACTGCCGTGAACTGCGACTGAGCCGCTTCCACTGCCTTCTTGGCCGAAGCCTGGGCCGACTCGACGGTGGACTGACCCGCGGTCAGCGCGCTCTTGAAGGCGGCAACAGCGGATTCGGTTCCAGCGGGAGCGTTCTTTGCGAGGTTTTCGAGCACGCCGTTGAACGCCTTCTGCGCTTCAACCGTCTTGGCTTCTACGGCCTTGACAAACTCTGCGCCGCTGGCGGCCAGAATGGTCTGGACGTGCTGGAGGTAGGCGACAGATTTCTCGGCCAGCGGCTTGAGCGTGCCAGATTGCAAAGCCAGAAACTCCTGGGCGTCTTTGGCGCCCAGAACGGCCTGGACATGGCCGAACGACTCGTCCAGCAGAGCCTTGGAGGCGGTCATGTTCAACTCGACCAGCTTTTCCATGCTGGCGTGAGCCTGGGACGCCAGGCCTTCGAGGGCTTGCGCATTTGCTTTGTTGGTGGCGATGAATTGTTCGGCGGTGTTGTTCATGTCTATTTCCTTGAGTCTGGTTAAACGGATCGGGTGCCTGCTTCATTTATGTTGCAGTGCAGCATAGACGAATTATAGGGATAACCCGGAGTTGATGGTGATGTTTTGCGCATCCCGCCCCTCATTAGGGATCTTGGTCTATCGGCGATAGCCTCCAGCCGCAGGGTGCATGGCAGTGTCGCCAGGTTGACATGTCGCCTGTGTGTACATACAATGTCCATGTACATATCAACTCCGTTGGAGCAATTCAAATGGCAGCAGCTGTAGAGCGAATCGTTGTGCAGGCGACGGCGCAGGACAAGAGGATCATCGCCGCCAAGGCGAAGAAGCTGGACATTCCGGTTTCTGAATTGATGCGGCGCGGCGCGTTCGCCTACGAATCGAGCGAATCGGACGCGGAACTTGGCGCGCTGGCGGACGCGGCCAAAGGAGCCGCTGACCGCGCCGGTGCGGCGATTGATGACGCCTTGAGCTTCATCGAAGCCAGCAATAGCCGGATTGCGGCGATGGAAGCCAAGGCTGCGAAGGCCTCTGCGCGAAGGACCGCCTGATGGGCGTTACGGAAAAGATTTGGGGAGCCTTTACCTCCGTGATCAAGCTGGAGGATAAGGTCGACCGCCAGGTTGAGGCAATGAAGCATCAGCAGAGCAAGATCGAAGACCTCACAGGCCGGGTTATCCGGCTGGAGGCGCAGCTGGAATTGCTCACCGGGGCGGCCCTGGTCAAGAAGCTCAAGGGCGATTGAGCAAGTCCGAGCGATCGAAAGAATGAGAATCCCCATCGGCACGCGCCAGGGTTCTCAAACGCGTTGCTGAGGGGCAGAGTGAAGTAATCACGTTGGCTGGGATAGGTTGCTCCGACAGCAAAGCAATGCTCATGAATTTTCATTTTAATAATTTAACATAATATACATCGTATAAAGTACAAGCAACGTCATTTAAAGAGACATTTCCAATGCAGGGACGCTCACGCACCAAGCCAGGCTTGGGCCTCGCCACCATCTTTTTTCACATCCGAACGACACGCGACAAGGCCACGCGAAGAAGCTGGCAGCGTCGCGCGCGGCTTGCATTGGCGCAGATAGATTGGCTCACGCCCGCCGAGCGGCATGAAATCTGCGCGGTATGGTCGCGCCCGGATGCAGTGCGCATAGACAGTGCGGCCATGCGCAAGCTGATGGGAAGCAGCGCGCCGCGCAGCGAGTGGGAAACCATCCCGGCCCGTTCCGTGATGCGCGCACGCTTTGATGGCGCGGGCCGTCGGCGCCGCCGGATCAGGAACCCCGAACTATGCCGGCCCGGGCTTTGGCACGGCGAGCCCGCGAACGATCAAACCTTTTCAACCGGGAATGACGCCAGCCGCGTCAGCCCGGCTTCCAGCGTCATGGCCGGTTTCATCCTTCCAGCCGCCGCCCAGGGCTTTGTAGAGCGACACGGTCGCCTTTAATCGCTTTAGCTTGAGCTGGCCCAATTCGTTCTGCACCCCGGCGAGCGAGCGTTGCGTGTCGAGCACCGTCATCAAGTCTTCGGCGCCGGCGCGATAGCGCGCCTCCGAAAGATTGAACGCCAGGCGTGCCTGCTCCCATTCCGTTTGCTTGAGCCTGTCCTGCTCGGCCAGATTGCGAATCTGCCCGAGCGCGTTGTCGACTTCCGCGAAAGCGGCAATCACGGTCGAGCGATATATCTGCAGCAGCTCCTGTTTCTGTTCAAGCGCCAATGCCTGCTGGTTTTTAAGACGGTCCGCATCAAAAATCGGCGCCACGATTCCCGCCCCAAAATTCATCAGCAGGTTGGGCGCGTTCACCAACGAAAGCAGCGCACTGCTTTGTCCGCCCGCCGAACCGGATAGGTTGATACTGGGAAAAAGCGCCGCGTGCGCCGCCATGACATTGGCGTTGGCAGCCGCCAGGTTGGCCTCGGCAGCCCGTATATCAGGACGGCGCGCCAGCAGCTCCGACGGCAAGCCCGGCGATACCTCCGGCAACAGGATGCTGCCCAGGCCCTGTCCGGAAACCGTGAAGGACTGGGCCGGACGACCCAGCAGGACCGCCAGGGCGGTACGCGCTTCGCGCTCCTGCTGCAACAGACTGGGAATCACGGCCTGTTCACCGGCCACGACGGAACGCTGCCTTGCCAGATCGAGCGGCGACGTGGCACCGGCGCGGCTTTGCGCCTCGACCAGTTTCAGCACGCGCTGCGCGTTGGCGACATTTTCCCGGGCAATCGCCAGCTGGTCGCGCAAAGACAGGACCTGCAGATACGTTGACACGATGCCGGTTGTCACGGTCAGGGCCACCGTCTCACGGTCAAAGCGGTTGGCATCAAGGGACGCCTGCGCAGCGGCCAGACCCGCTTTGTTCTTGCCCCAGAAATCGACCTCGTAGCCGATTTCGAGCATGCTGCTGACAGCGTTTGTACCTCGTCCCCAGGGGATTTGCGAGGTGCGGCTGGCGCCGGCGGCAAGGTCCACATTGGGCAGCAACGGGGCGCCCGCAATGCGCGCCGTCGATTCGGCCTGACGCACCCGCGCGACCGCTGCGGCAATCTCCAGATTGCTGGCTCTTCCCTCATTGACCAGCCCGGTCAACTCGGCACTGCCCAGCCGCTTCCACCAATCGCTGTCGGGCCAGATCTGTCCGCCGCCATTGGGCACCTGCCCCCACCCTGCAGGGATCTCCATCGCCAGCGCCGGTTCGTGCGGATCACTGACATGGGCGCATCCGCCGAGCAGCAAACCGGCCGGCACGATGACCGACAGGTTCAACATATACGCTATCCGGAAATTTCGCATTTTCAATGGGATGTGGGGTGAGTCACGGGATTGACGGCGATCCGGTTGCCTGCCGCTGCCGGTGTGTTTGACGCGGGTGCGGCGGCCGGCACGTCGATGACAACCTGCTCTCCAGGCGTCAAACCCGACAACACTTGCGCCTGATGCTGGTTCCGGATCCCGATGCGAACCCTGCGTCGTTGAGGATGCTGGTTTGCGTCAAGAATTTTGAGGCTGTACAGACCATCGCCGTCCGGCTTGCCCAGTGCCGCGACAGGAAGGATTGTGGCGTCATGCGCATGCGCGACGACAAAACTGACCTGCGTGCTCATGCCACTCATCAATTGCAGATTCGCGTTGCCGACTTCGAACAGGACGTTGTAGAAGGTGTCCCTGCCCTGCTCGCCCGATCCGTCGGCCGGTACGGGAACGATTTGCCGAACCTTGCCATACCAGTGCTTGCCGGGATAGCCGGGTGTGGTGAAACTCGCGCTGGTGCCCTTGTGCAGGTGCGGTACATCAATCTCGGCGACGCGCGCCTGCACCGTCAATTTCGACAGGTCCGCGATGCGCACCAACGCCGGCGCCTGCTGATGCGCCGTTACCGCCTGTCCGGGACGCGCCGTCAGCGCGACGACGGTGCCTGAGAAAGGCGCCTTCACCTCGGTATGTTTGCGTGCTTCATCGTCATCCCGGGTGGCGGATTCAGTCTCCAGGATGCGCGCCTTGATGGCTTCCACGCGTGCGGTGGCGGCCGTCATGGCGGCGCGACTGGATTCGAAAGATTCATCGCTGGTCGCGTGGTCCGTTTTCAGCTGCGTCTGGCGCTTGAACTGCAATTGGGCAAAATCGAGCTGTGCCTGCTGCTCGGCCAATCCGGCGCGCAATCCGGCCAGTTGCGCCTGGTTGCCTTCCAGCCGTGCCACCGACACATTCGGTGCGATCTTGATGAGCAGCTTGCCAGCCTTCACCCCATCGCCGACCGCCACGAACACATCGCTGATCTCACCCGATATCGGCGCGCCCAAATCGGCATAGCGGAACAACTGCAGCTTGCCGGACGCGACAACGGTCTGTTCGATATCACCGCGCTGGACTTCCACAGTTTTGATCTTGACGGGCGGCGGGGGGGCAGGCGCGGCAGCGACGGGAGCACGCGAGCGCCCGTTCCACAAATACAAGCCAGCGACCAGCGCCAGCGCGACCGACAACGCAAATGCCGGAACCAGATATTGACGATAGCGGTGGGGTGCCCCTGGCGCGGGCGCATGGGCCACCCTGATTTGCTCGGCTTGCACTACCACTTGCCCTTGGGCTGCCCGGCGCGCACGAACGCGGCAATCAGGTCGGCCGAATCCTGCCGGTTGGCACGTTGCGCAAAATTAATCGCGCTCAAGCCTTTCTGGTTCTTCAGCGTGGGGTCGGCTCCCTCATCGAGCAGCAGCTTGACGGCCGCGGGCGTTCCGTAGGAGGCGGCCATCATCAGCGGCGTGGTCCCGTTGGGCGACGCTGCATCGATGTACGCGCTGTTGTCGAGCAGCAGGCTCATGATTTCAAGGTGGCCGCCGGTCGCCGCGTAATGCAGCGGCGCCCAGCCGGGCTTGTTGACGTCGGCCCCCTTGGCGATCAGTTCGCGCACCATGTCGAGCTCGCCCTTGAGCGCGGCGATCATGAGCGGGCTCTCGTCCTGCTGGTTGCGCACATTCACGTCAATTTTGGGCGCGTCCAGGAGCGCCTGCGCGGCCTTCAGCGCGGGCTCTGCCAGCGCCATCAGCAGGCCATTCTGGCCCTTGGGGTCCGGCGTGTTCGGGTCGAACCCGCGCGCGACGAGCGCCGTGATGGTGCTGGCGTCATCTCGCCTGATGGCCACGAAGAAATCATTGTAGGAGTTGGCCGATGCGTAATTAAATCCAATTAAAACAATGAGGTAAATAATAGTTTTAAAGTAATTTCTCATGAATTGACTCCGCTGAACAGGCGCTCGAAATTGGCGCTGGTGGCGTGTGCAATGTCCTGCACGGGCAGGTTTTTGAGCTGGGCCAGCTGCTGCGCCACGTACGGCACATACGATGGATTATTGGTTTTGCCGCGGTACGGCACGGGCGCCAGGTACGGGCTGTCGGTCTCGATCAGCAGGCGGTCCAGCGGCACAAAGGCCGCCACATCGCGCAGATCCTGGGCGTTCTTGAAGGTCAGGATGCCCGAAAACGAGATGTAAAAACCCATGTCGAGCGCGGCGCGGGCCACCTGCGCCGTCTCGGTAAAGCAGTGAAAAACGCCGCCGGCACTGCCGCTGGCGCCCTCCTCGCCCTCCTCCCGCAAGATCGCCAGCGTGTCGCTGGATGCGCTGCGGGTGTGGATGACCAGCGGTTTGCGCGACTGGCGCGCGGCGCGGATGTGGGTGCGAAAGCGCTCGCGCTGCCACTCCATATCGGCCACGCCGCGCCCGCCCTTGCGCTCGTCCATCTGGTAGTAGTCCAGCCCGGTCTCCCCAATGGCGACCACGCGCGGCAGGGCGGCGCGCTCCAGCAAATCCTGCAGCGTGGGCTCCCGCACGCCCTCGTTGTCGGGGTGCACGCCGACCGTGGCCCAGAAGTTGTCGTAGGTCGTTGCCAGCGAATGGACCGCCTCGAATTCCTCCAGCGTGGTGCAGATGCACAGCGCCCGGTCCACCTGCGCCTCGGCCATGGCGCGGCGTATCTCGGCCAGCTGGGCCAGCAGCTCGGGAAAGGCGAGATGGCAATGGGAGTCAGTAAACATTATTTTTTAAGCAAAACAGGCTGTAGCCCTTGCCCGCTCTACGCAACCAGCTATGGAAGGTATAGCGCGGCGATCAAACGGTTTGTGTCGGCCGGTCCGAGCCCAGGTGCGCACCCAGCATTTCTTCGATCTTGAGCTTGAGCAGGCGGGATTTCTCGTCGTGCGGGAAACGCACGCCCACGCCCTGGGTGCGATTGCCCGACGGCTTGGCCGGCGTCACCCAGGCCACCTTGCCGGCAATCGGGTAGCGCTGCGGGTCGTCGGGCAGGGACAGCAGCACATACACATCGTCGCCCAACCGGTACTCACGCGCGGTGGGAATGAAGATGCCGCCCTCGGTGAACATGGGAATGTAGGCCGCATACAGGGCGGCTTTTTCCTTGATGGCCAGCTGGATGACGCTGGGCCGGGGGGGGGAATGTGAAGTGCTCATGCCGTGGGGTAGCTCAAGCTTTTGAGTTTAGTGCGTTGCGGGCCTGGCTCACAAGGGCTTCCAGCATTAATCCGGCATTGAAAGGGTGTTCGACGGTGCGTGCGGTGCGCGCCAATTCCCTGGACCAGCGCGCCAGCGCGGCGGTGCTCGCCATCGGCAGGTCCGCCGGGTTGAAGTAGCGCGGCGCGCCGCCGACGCTGCCCGCCAGCAGGTCGTGACACAGTTTTTGCAGCGCATCGACCGCTTGCGCGGGCGCCCAGCCGGCCAGGGCGCTGGCGTCGCCCCGGGCCATCGCACGCGGCAGCAGCGACCAGGTTTTAAGGTCGAGCCCGCTTTGCAGGAACTGCAGGGCGTCGTCCGGCCGCCCGCCCGCGGCGCGCAGCACGGCGGCGGCATCCGCGGCCCCAACGCCCTGCTGCTGCAGCCACGCGAGCGCGGAGGCTTCGTCGGGCCAGAGCATGGTGTGGCCCAGGCAACGGCTGTGAATGGTGGGCAGCAACTGGTGCGCGGCTTCGCTGGCCAGCACGAACCGGGCGTCGCCGGGCGGCTCTTCCAGCGTCTTGAGCAGGGCGTTGGCCGTGACGTTGTTCATGCGCTCGGCCGGATACACCAGCACCGCCTTGCCGCGCCCGCGCGCGCTGGTGCGCTGCGAAAACTCCACGGTGTCGCGCATGGCGTCGACCCGGATCTCCTTGCTGGGCTTGCGCTTTTTGTCGTCGATGTCGGCCTGGGCCTTTTCGCCGAGCGGCCAGCCCAGCGCCATCATCACGGTCTCGGGCATCAGCACGCACAGGTCGGCATGGGTGCGCACCTCGATCGCGTGGCAACTGCCGCACTGGCCGCAGGCGCCCTGCGGCGTGGGCGTCTCGCACAGCCAGGCGCGCACCAGTTCGAGCCCGAGCCGGTACTGCCCCAGCCCCGACGGGCCGTGCAGCAGCCAGGCATGGCCGCGCTGGGCCAGCAGCGCGCTGAGCTGCTGCTGCAGCCAGGGCGCCAGGGCGTCGCTCACTGGAGTACCTTCGTGCTGCGCACTGCGGTGCGAGCTTGCTTGGGGGCGGCCCGGCGCGTCACTCATTTCGGCCCTCCGTTCGCGGCGACCATGATGGCGAGCCAGCCCCGGCGCACCATCGCGCTGGTGATCTGCTGCCAGACCTGGTGCCGATCGCCGGCCGCGTCGATGCGGGTGAAACGCTGCGGCGACTGCGCGGCGCGCTGCGCATAGCCTTGCGCGACGCGGCGGAAAAACTCGACCGGCTGGGCCTCGAACTTGTCGGGCACACGCGCACCCGACAGGCGCTGCGCCGCGACCTCGGGCGCCAGGTCGAACCACACGGTCATGTCGGGTTGCCGGATCAAATCGGCCTGCAGCCCTTGCCCACTCTGCACCCATTGCTCCAGAACTGATAGCACGGCAAGATCGAAGCCGCGCCCGCCGCCCTGGTAGGCAAAGGTGGCGTCGGTGAAGCGGTCGCACAGCACCACGTCGCCGCGCGCCAGGGCCGGCTCGATGACCTGCACCAGGTGGTCGCGCCGCGCCGCAAAAATCAGCAGCGCCTCGGTCAGCGCATCCATTGGGTCGTTCAGCACCATGGCGCGCAGTTTTTCGGCCAGCGGTGTGCCGCCCGGCTCGCGCGTCAACGTGACCGCCCTGCCCTGCGCACGAAAGGCCGCGGCCAGCGCCTCGATATGGGTCGATTTGCCGGCGCCGTCTATGCCCTCGAAGCTGATGAAAATGCCGGGCTTGCTCATGGGTTCTGAGGGGGCTGCGGGTTCTGGCCGCGCTGGAATTTGTTGACCGCGCGATTGTGCTCGCCCAGCGACGCACTGAACTCGCTGGAGCCGTCGCCGCGCGCCACGAAATACAGCGCCTTGGTCGCCAGCGGCTGCACGGCGGCCATCAAGGCGCCTTTGCCGGGCATGGCGATCGGGGTCGGCGGCAGGCCGGACCGGGTATAGGTGTTCCAGGGCGTGTCAGTCAGCAGGTCGCTCTTGTGCAGGCTGCCGTCGAATTTGGCGCCCAGGCCGTAGATCACGGTCGGATCGGTCTGCAGCAGCATGCCCAGGCGCAGCCGGTTGCAGAACACGCCGGCAATCATGGGCCGGTCGCCGGCCCGGCCGGTTTCTTTCTCCACGATGCTGGCCAGTACCAGCGCCTCGTCGGGGGTCTTGATCGGCAGGTCGGGCGAACGCTGCGCCCAGGCCGCGGCCAGCCGGGTGTCCATCAGGCGCATCGCGCGTTTGAGCACGGCCAGGTCGCTCGAGCCCTTGGCGTAGCTGTAGGTGTCGGGGTAGAACCGGCCTTCGGGGCTGAGGCCCGGACGCCCCAGCGCGGTCATGATGGAATCATCGCTCAGCCCTTGCGTGTCGGGCCTGAGCTGCTCTGCTTTTGCGAGCGCGTCGCGAAACTGGCGGAAGTTCCAGCCTTCCACCAGCGTGACCGTGCGCAGCGCCTCCTCGCCGCGCACCAGCATGCCGAGCACGCTGCGCGGCGTCGCGCCGGGGTCGATCTCGTAACTGCCGGCCTTGATTTTGCGGGCCTGGCCCGACAGCCGGAACCACCAGAACAGCGCCTGCGGGTTGACCTGCACGCCGGCATCGGCCACCGCCTGCGCCACGCCGCGCGGCGTGGTGCCGGGTTCGATTGACAGGTCCAGGCTGGTCGTGCCGGGCACCATGCGGGCGGCGTTGAGCACCAGCGGCTGGTGCAGCCACCAGGCGGCAGCGCCGGCGCCCAGCGCCAGCAAGAAAAAGAGTCCCAACAACAATCGACGCACAGCCCTACCGCCTCGTGGAAATGATCAGGGCATGATAATTCACCCCATGACTGCCTCGCTGCCCATCACCCCTCCATCTTCATCGTCAAGCGCCGCTGCTGCGCCCCTGAACGGCGTCGCGCCCCTGTCCCACCTGGGCGTTATCCGGGTTGCGGGCGAAGATGCCGCCACGTTCCTGCACGGCCAGCTGACCCAGGATTTCTCGCTGCTCGGTCGGTCCGAGGCCCGACTTGCCGCGTTCTGCTCGGCCAAAGGGCGCATGCAGGCCAGTTTCGTCGGCTTCAAGCGCAGCCCGAGCGAAATCCTGCTGGTCTGCAGCCGCGACCTGCTCGCGCCCACGCTCAAGCGGCTGTCGATGTTCGTGCTGCGCGCCAAGGCTAAATTGACGGACGCGACCGCGGATTTCAGCCTCTTCGGGCTGGCCGGGGATGCTACGAAAGAAATAGCTGGTGGCGCCCATACCGTCTGGGCCAAAGCCGATTTTGGCTCTGCAAACGTGGTGACCTTGTACCCGGCGGGCGGCCAGCCGCGGGCGCTGTGGATCGCGCCCGCTGGCGAGCCCGCGCCAGTGGGGACGCCGCTCGCCACCGAACTGTGGCTGTGGAGCGAGGTGCGCAGTGGCATCGTCACGCTCACCACGCCCCTCGTCGATGCTTTTGTGCCGCAGATGCTCAACTACGAGTCGGTCGGCGGGGTCAATTTCAAGAAGGGCTGCTACCCGGGCCAGGAGGTGGTGGCGCGCAGCCAGTTTCGCGGCACGCTCAAGCGCCGCGCTTATCTGGTGCACTGCGACGCGCCGCCCAGCCCAGGCCAGGAAGTTTTTCACAGTGCCGACGCCACCCAGCCCTGCGGCCTGGTGGCGCAGGCAGCGGCCGCGCCGGCAGGGGGTTTCGATGCGCTGGTGTCGCTGCAGATCAGCGCCACCGAATCGGGTACCTTGCACTTGGGCGCGGCCGGCGGACCTGTGCTGGCCCTGCAAGCCCTGCCCTATCCGCTGCTGCTGGATATTTAGACCAGCCACGCCGCAGTGATCACACTGGTGCAGGCAATGGCGCTCTGCGAGTGCAAGAATCATCGTTGACGGGTAACACCCGCCACCTCAAAGGAGGGAATGATTCATGGATGATTCGGCGAACGGCAGCGCACTCAAGGCCGTCGTGATCGTGCTCGCGGTGATCGGCGCCATTGCCGTCCTGGGCGTCTTCGGAATGGCCGTAATACATTCAGGAATGCTGGGCAGGATCGGCGCTTGTTAGTTCCGGCAGCCGCCGGACCCCGCCATGGCGTGCACCACGGGCGCCACCGACTTGAGAAACTGCACTGCCAGCGCGCTGGTGAAGCTGTAGCGCGCGGCATAGGGTTCGTGCACGTAGGCGGTGATGGTGCCGAACATGCGCTCGCCGACAAAAAACACAAAGGTGGCCGAGCGATTCACCCGGCGTGAGCCGAGCAGGCGCCCGCCCGGGCCGTAGGTCTCGAAGCGCTGGTCGCCGGTGCCGGTTTTGCCGCCCACCGCCTCGGTGAACGTGCCGCGCAGGCTCTTGGCCGTGCCGCCTTCGACCACGTCCTGCAGCGAGCGGCGCACCAGGGTCGTGATTTCGGGCGCCAGCAGCCGCTGCTGCGGCTGTGCCTGCGCCACAAAACGGGTTTCATACGGCGTGCCGACGGCAAAGTCCAGGCTGTGCAGCGACCGCAGGGGGCGTTGCACGCCATCGCCCACGATCAGGCCCATCAGTTCCGCCAGCGACGCGGGGCGGTCGCCGGAAGCGCCGACGGCCGTGGCGAGCGACGGTGTGAGGTTCCCGAAGGGATAGCCGAGCCGACGCCAGGCCTGCCCAATACGCACGAAGGCAGCAGCCTCCAGTTGCTGGCGGATGCGGTTGGTCTGGGCGTTGCTGATGCGCGCCCGCGTCAGCCATGTATAGACGTCCTGGCGCACGGTGGCGCTGTCGTCCAGCACCTGCTTGAGCGATGCCTTGGGCTGGCGACGCAGGGCCTCGACCAGCCACAGCGCGAGCGGATGCACGTGCGCCAGGTAGCCGCGGTCGCGCAGCGAGAACTTGTCGACGCCATATTTCACGTAGAGCTGGTGCAGGGCCTCGTCGGACAGGGGCGGCCCTGCCAGCCGCTGGCGCATCTCGCGCCCGAACTGGGCCTCGCCCAGGGATGGATCCACGCTGCGCAGCGCCACCGCCAGCGCCACCGGCGAGACCCGCTTGCCCGCGAACATCAGATCGAGCGCCTGATTCACCGTCTTGCCCTGGTACTGGCGGTAAAAGCGCCGCATGAAGGTGCTGCTCTCCTGGTCGATAAAGCGCGCCAGGTACTCACGCCGCTGGGGTGAGTCGGGGTCGGCCAGCCACTGGTCGACGTTGGGTTCGATCTGGTGGATCTCGTAGCGCACGATGTCGCGCATGAGCCGCACGAACACCAGGTTGACGGAATTCTGGAAGCCCACGCGCACGGTGAACTCCTGCGTGTTTTCCCAGGACTCGAAATTCTCGAAGCTTTGCAGGCCACCGCCCGTGGCAAACGCTTCGCCGGCGTTGCCCGAATACTTGCGCTCCATCGCGGCCTCCAGCATCGCCTGCAGGCTGGCGCCCGGCGTGCGGGTCAGGTAATCCAGGGCCCAGCGGCTCAGCACGTCCTGTGCGGAAACCGGCAGGCGGCGCCGTTCTGCGGGAGTCAAGCCGGCCAGGCGCTGGTGCAGCGCGCTGATGATCTCCAGATAGGTCACGAGGGTGCGCAGCTTGGCGGTGGAGCCGAGGTTGAGCCGCGCGCCGCTGTTGATGTCGAACGGCTGGTCCACGCTGTCGGCCTGCATGCGCAGCAGGTTCGCGCCGCCCTGCTGCTCGTACAGCGTGACGCTGAACGTGAGCCGGCCGGGGTCGTCGCCGGACTGCAGCAGGTTGCGGCCATACAAGCCGGCGGCGCGGGCACCGTCCGGTGTGCGCACGCGCTGCAAGGCGTCGGTGATGGCTTGCTGGGCCGCCTGGTCGATGGTGCTGCCGGCACGCAGGTCGAGCCGGTCCAGGTGGTACAGGGAGTCGACACCGAGCAGCGCCGACAGGCCCGTGCGCAGGCTGGTCACCGCCTTGCGCTCGATGAACGACTCGCTGGCGCGCGGTGCCACCGGGCGGGCCTGCTGCAGTTGCACCGCCAGCGCCGCGTCGCGCAAGGCCTGCGGGATGGTTCCGGCGCTCGCCAGCAGGCGCAGGTAGCGGTTGGTCATGGTGTTGAGCGCCGCGCGGTCCTGCAGCAGGTAGGGGGACGGCCGGCGCTGCGCGATCATCAGCGACAGCGCTTCCTTGAACACCTGCGCCTGCCGTGCGGAGACAAGAGAGCCGTCCATGTCCTGGAGCAGCCGGTTCACCTCGGCGAAATCCTCGCCGTACCAGGTCCACAAGCCGTCGCCGAGGCCCTGCACCTCGCCGTGGCTGGCGCTGCCCGACAGCGGCACGGTGTTGAGGTAGTCCAGCACGATCTGCTCGCGCCAGGGCAGCGTGACCTCGCCGCCCAGATAGGCGCGCACCGAGGCGCTGGCCATCTGGCGCAGCTTCTCGGCGCCGGTGCCGGTCTGGCCGTCGGGGGAATGGCGGTACTTCTCGATCTGCGTGGCCAGCGTGCTGCCGCCCGGTGTGGCGCGGCTGCTGGAGAACAGGTGCAGCACCTGGTCGGCACTGGCGCGGCTGAAGCGGCGCCAGTCGATGGCCGGGTTGCGCAGCGGGTATTCGGGGTTCAGCAGGTTGTGATTTTCAATGAACAGCAGGCTGTGCACCAGCACCTGCGGCACCGCAGCAAAACTGGGATACACCCGCTGCGGATAGCGCTGGGCGTAAAGCGCCTGGCCGTTGCAGTCGAACAACTCGAGCCCCGCCTGGGTTTTCTCGCGGTACGGCGTGAACAGGCCGTCGTCAATCAGCTCGGTCATGCGCGGCGACATGCGAGCCTGCTCGGCGATGGCAAAGCCGCGCTGGCGCAGCCGCGCGGTGAACTCCGGCAGCTGCGCATAGCCCAGCCGCTCGTCGTAGGGGCCCGGACCCGGAAACCGGATGGCGTCGCTGGGGCCGGGCGCGACCGTCACGGTGAGCTTCCTGCCGAGTTGCGCCAGATGGTGCGCCTGCCAGCGCGAGGTTTGCAGCTCGGTGGAAACCAGTTGATAAACGACATAGGCCAGCGCAAAAAATGCGGCCAGCAAGACGTATTTGACCCACGCGCGTCGCGCCACTACAGCATCCTCTCCCGAGACAAACCTCAAAGCGGCATGAACATCTCTACGTGCGCAATGCCGACTTCGTCGAACGGATCACCGCGTACAGCATAACCCGCGCGCGCATAAAACCCCTCGGCACTGCGCTGGGCGTGCAACAGCACCTCGTGGTCGCCGCGCTCGCGGGCGCAGTTCATCAAGGCCTGCAGTACGCGCAGGCCCAACTGCGAGCCGCGCACGGCGCGGTTCACCGCCATGCGGCCGATCCTGGCCACGCCCGGTGCATGCTGCAGCAGTCGCCCGGTGGCCAGCGGCTGGCCCAGGCGGTTGTAGGCCACCGCATGCAGCGCGCTTCGGTCAGCCTCGTCCCATTCCATCTCGGCCGGAATGCGCTGCTCCTGGACAAACACCTCGGTACGCACGCGTGCGGCATCCTGGCCCAGTTCGGCCCAGCTGCCCACCTTGATCACCGCCACATCCTGCCCGGCCTCGAACCCGGTCAGGATATCGCGCAGCACGCCCGGCACCGGTCTGGAGGTTTGCGTGGCCGGGTCGGCAAACACATAAATCAGCTCGCCCGTGATCAGCAGCTCGTCGCCGCGGAAGATCGCGCCGCTAAACAGCATCGACGAGGTGCCGACGCGCGTGCACTTCATGGCGACGTCGAGCTGGTCGTCGATGCGCGCCGAGGCATGGAACTCGACGGTGGCCTTCTTGACGTACAAATCGCCGCCCAGCTGCAGCATGGCGGCCTCGTACGGCAGCGCCAGGGCACGCCAGTAGTCGGAGATCGCGGTGTCGAAATACATCAGGTAGTGCGCGTTGAAGACGATTTTTTGCATATCCACCTCGGCCCAGCGCACGCGCAGCCGGTGGAAAAAACGGAAGTCCTGTCGATTCATGGTTCGTCCATCAAGGGTTGAAAGCCTGTCGGAGAGCGGCGGCGGCATCCGCATGGGCCTGGCGCGCCGGGGCAATGGCGCGCCCCATCTTGATGAATTCGTGCGTCACGCCGCGGTAGATTTCGAGATCGACGGCGACGCCCGCGGCGCGCAGTTTGTCGGCGTACAACACGCCCTCGTCGACCAGCGGGTCGCATTCGGCGAGTCCGACCCATGCAGGCGCCACACCGTCCACGTCGGGCGCATTCAACGGGGCGAAGCGCCAGTCGTCGCGGTCGGCCGGGCTGCGAATGTACTGGTTGAAGAACCAGGTGATGTGCGCTTCTTCGAGCACGAAGCCCTGCGCAAACGTGGTGTGCGACGGCGTGTCCTGGTGCGCCGCGCAGCCGGGGTAAAACAGCAGCTGCAGCGCCAGCGGCAGGCCGGCATCGCGCGCCAGCACGGCGCAGACCGCGGCCAGCGTGCCGCCCGCGCTGTCGCCGCCCACGGCCATGCGCGTGCCGTCCAGCCCCAGCAACGTACGGTTCCCGGCGAGCCAGGCCGTGGCGTCCCAGGCATCGTGCGCTGCCACCGGAAACTTGTGCTCGGGCGCCAGCCGGTAGCCGACCGAAAGTACCGCGCAGTGCGCGAGGTGGCTGAGCTGGCGGCACAGCACGTCGTGCGAGGCGATGCTGCCGATGGTGAAGCCGCCGCCATGGAAATACAGCAGCACGGGCAACCGCCCCATTGACGGGGCCACCAGTCGCGCGGGAAGCGCATGGCCGTCGCGCGCGGGAATGATGAAATCCTCTACCCGCGCCAGTTTTGGGGGCGTAATTTCCAGCACACCGGCACCGGCTTCGTAGGCGGCGCGCGCCTGCTGCGGCGACAGCAGGTGCATGGGGGGACGCCTGGCGCGTGCCATGCGGTCCAGCACATCGCGCATGACCGGCGTTAGCAAGGCGCGCGGGTTCAAGGGTGGGCCACTCACCGGCCGTTGCTCCACCCGGCCGGGGCGAATCGCATTGCCAGCAGGGTTTTCTTCCATCTCATTTTTTGCAGGTGTCCGTTACAGTGAGGGTTCCATCGTACAACGCGGAACATCATGGCTTTCATCAACTTCGTGACGCAGATCCAGTTTGAATTTGGCGCGCTCAAGCTGCTCGCGCAGGAATGCCAGCGCGTCGGCATCACACGCCCGCTGATCGTGACCGACCCCGGCGTCAAGGCGGCCGGCCTGTTGCAAAAGGTGCAGGATGCGCTGCCCGGCGTGACGATGGCGGTCTACGACCAGACACCATCGAACCCGACCGAGGCGGCCGTGCGCGCCGCGGTGGCCGTATACAAGGCCCATGGCTGTGACGGCCTGATCGCGGTGGGCGGCGGCTCGTCGATCGACTGCGCCAAGGGCGTGGCGATTGCGGCCACGCACGAAGGCCCGCTCAAGACCTACGCCACCATCGAGGGCGGCTCGCTGAAAATCACCGAACGCGTGGCGCCTTTGATTGCCGTGCCGACTACGGCCGGCACCGGCAGCGAGGTGGCGCGCGGCGCGATCGTGATTCTGGACGACCACCGCAAGCTGGGTTTTCATTCCTGGCATCTGGTGCCCAAGGCCGCCATTTGCGATCCAGAGCTCACGCTCGGCTTGCCGCCCATGCTGACCGCCGCCACGGGCATGGACGCGATTGCGCACTGCATGGAAGCCTTCATGGCGCCGGCGTTCAATCCGCCGGCCGACGGCATCGGGCTCGACGGTTTGGCGCGCGGCTGGACTCACATCGAGCGCGCCACGCGCGACGGCTCCGACCGGGAAGCGCGCCTGAACATGATGAGCACCTCGATGCAGGGCGCGATGGCGTTCCAGAAGGGACTGGGCTGCGTGCATTCGCTCAGCCACAGCCTGGGAGGCGTCGATCCACGCCTGCATCATGGCACCTTGAACGCCGTCTTCTTGCCGGCCGTGGTGAAGTTCAATGCGAGCGCCGAGTCGGTCCGGAAAGAAAACCGGCTTGAGCGCATGGCCTACGCCATGGGCCTGAAGTCGGCTGAGGACATTCCCGACGCCATCAAGGCCATGAACGCGCGGCTCGGTTTGCCCAAGGGGCTCGCCGCCATGGGCGTGAAAGAAAGCCAGTTCGACGACGTGATTCGCGGCGCCCTGGCCGACCACTGCCACAAGACCAATCCGCGCCTGGCGACACCCGAGGACTACCGCGAGATGCTGCTGCAGTCCCTGTAGCGAGCCGCCCGAAGCGGCAGGTTGGCCGCCGGCTCAGGCGGCTCCACCCGAGCGGGCAGCAACGCTGCGCACATGATCTTCCAGCTGGCCGAGCGAGGCCGCCAGCGAATTGGCTTGCTCATCGACCCGTTGCATCAGCGTCGCCTGTAAACCATCCAGGCGCGTTTGCAACTGCTGCGCACCCTCTACGCGCTCCCGGGACAGCCGCACCAGCTCTTCCGCGATGAAGGTTTTGAGCTCGGTGAAGCGCGACGCTTCGGCCTTGTTCGCAAGCTCGCGCTGCGCTGCCAATTCCTTGGTGTGGCGGCGCCCTTCCATCAGCAGCGTGGTCTGCATGGAGGCGACGACGGCAATGAATATCGCCGCCAGGACCAGCATGAATCCGAGCAGGACCACCCCGAGCGGCGCGTGGACACTGCTGACAAGCAGCGACAACTCGGTGGGTTGCGTGATAAGTCCCCAGTTCACCACCGCAAAAGCGGCGAGCGCAACAGCAAAAATCAGCAGCAGCAGGGAACGGATCGACATGACGGGCCTCTTGCAGCCCCAAAGGGGCAGAGTTTTCAGTATACGTTCGTGACTATTAAACCTGTAGCAGCTACTTGCGCAGCCCCTGCAGCTTGGAGAACGCCGACGCCATGGCCGTGGATTGCGGCGCGCTCGCGCCCTGGTGGCGGGGCGGCTGCTGGCCGCGCCCCGCGCCTTCAAACCGGTTGTCGCGCGGCCCATCCCTGCGAGCCGGAGCGTCGCCCAGCTTCATCGACAGGCCGATGCGCTTGCGCTCGATGTCCACCTCCATGACCTTGACCTTCACGATATCGCCGGTCTTGACGATCTCGCGCGCGTCCTCGACAAACTTGTGCGCGAGCTGGCTCACATGCACCAGCCCGTCCTGGTGCACGCCCAGGTCCACGAAGGCGCCAAACGCGGCCACGTTGCTCACCGTGCCCTCCAGGATCATGCCGGGCTGCAGGTCGCGAATGTCGTCCACCCCGTCGTTGAAGCGCGCCACCTTGAAGTCAGGTCGTGGATCACGGCCCGGCTTTTCGAGCTCGGACAGAAGGTCTTTGACGGTGATGACGCCGAAACGCTCGTTCGCAAACAGCTCGGGCCTGAGCGTTTTGAGCATCTCGGCGCGGCCCATGAGTTCGGCCACCGGTTTGCCCGTCTTCTCGATGATTCTCTCGATCACGGGATAGGTCTCGGGGTGCACGCCGGTCATGTCGAGCGGGTTGTCGCCGCCGCGGATGCGCAGGAAGCCTGCGCTCTGCTCGAAGGTCTTGGCGCCCAGGCCCGTCACCTGCATGAGCTGCTGGCGATTCGCGAAGGCGCCATTGGCCTCGCGCCAGCGCACCACGGCCTTGGCCACCGAGCCGCTCAGTCCCGACACGCGCGACAGCAGCGGCACGCTGGCGGTGTTGAGATCGACGCCGACCGAATTCACGCAGTCTTCCACCACCGCGTCCAGCGCGCGCGCCAGCTCGCTCTGGTTCACGTCGTGCTGGTACTGACCGACGCCAATGCTCTTGGGGTCGATCTTCACCAGTTCGGCCAGCGGATCCTGCAGCCGCCGCGCGATGCTGGCGGCGCCGCGCAGGCTCACGTCGACGTCGGGCATTTCCTGTGACGCGAACTCGCTGGCGCTGTACACCGACGCGCCCGCTTCGCTGACCACCACTTTCTGGATTTCCGCGCCGTCGTGCAGTTTCGCCAACTGCTTGATCAGATCGCCCGCCAGCTTGTCCGTCTCGCGGCTGGCCGTGCCGTTGCCGATGGCGATCAGGTTCACACCGTGTTTTTCGCAAAGCCGGCTCAGTGTGTGCAGCGAACCGTCCCAGTCCCGCCGCGGCTCGTGCGGATAGACCGTGGCGGTTTCCACCAGCTTGCCGGTGGCATCGACCACCGCGACCTTGACGCCGGTGCGGATGCCCGGGTCCAGCCCCAGCACCACGCGCGGGCCTGCCGGTGCGGCCAGCAGCAGGTCGCGCAGGTTGTCGGCAAACACCTTGATGGCGACTTTCTCGGCCCCTTCACGCAGCCGCGCAAACAGGTCTCGCTCGGTGGACAGGCTGAGCTTCACGCGCCAGGCCCAGGCGACACATTTGCGGATCAGGTCGTCTGCCGCCCTGCCCCGGTGGCTCCAGCCCAGGTGGATGGCGATGCGCCCTTCCGCGACGGATGGCTTGCCCGGCTCCGCTTCCACAGGCAGCACCAGTTTGGCATCCAGAATCTCCAGCGCGCGCCCGCGGAATACCGCCAGGGCGCGGTGCGACGGCACGCGGCCGATCGGCTCGTCGTAGTCAAAATAATCGCGGAACTTGGCCACGTCGGCGTTGTTCTCGTCCTTGCCACTCATCAGGCTGGATTTGAACAGGCCCTCCATCCAGAGCCACTCGCGCAGGCTCTGCACCAGCGCGGCGTCTTCGGCCCATCGTTCGGAGAGGATGTCGCGCACGCCGTCCAGCACGGCGGGCACGGTGGAGAAATCAGGGCCGGGCTTGCCGTCGTCCAATACTTCGGCAGGACGCGTAAAGGCAGCAGCCTCGGTCGCGGGATCCAGCGCCGGGTCGGCAAACAGCCGGTCGGCCAGCGGCTCGATGCCCGCTTCGCGCGCGATCTGGCCCTTGGTGCGGCGTTTGAGCTTGTACGGCAGGTACAGGTCTTCCAGATCCTGCTTGGTCGGGGCCGCCTCGATCGCAGCGCGCAGTGCAGGGGTCAGCTTGCCCTGCTCGTCGATGCTCTTCAAAACGACGTCGCGCCGGCCTTCGAGTTCGCGCAGATAGCCCAGGCGGTACTCCAGTTCGCGCAGCTGGATGTCGTCCAGGGCGCCAGTGGCCTCCTTGCGGTAACGCGCGATGAAGGGCACCGTGGCGCCGCCATCGAGCAAATCGACGGCCGCCTGGATCTGATCGTCCCGAACCTTGATTTCGGTGGCGATCTGACGAATGATTTTCTGCATGGTGGTAACAATCCCGGCCCGGCGCCGGGACATCCAATGTGAAGTGAGTCGAAGGACGGAAGTTTGCCACAGGGCACTCGCGTGCCTGCCTGGATGCCCCGTGCGCGTCAGGCCATTTCGTCCAATGGTCGCATGGGGCTGTGCGTCGCCTGGGCTCTGGAATCTTTGGAAGGGGGCGACAGCGGCAGCAGCAGCATGATGCGGGTTCCCGTTCGATCGCCCTGACAGCGGGAGAACTCAATGCTGGCGCCAATGGTTTCGGCGCGCTGGCGCATGCCTGACAGGCCTTTTCCGGTGCCGCGCCGGTCCGCCATGGCCGCCTGGATGCCCCGCCCGTTGTCGCATATCTCCAGCAGCAGGCACTGGCTGTACGGCAGGTACCGGCAGGTCACCTCGACCGTCGATGCGTGGGCGTGGCGCATCACGTTGGACAGCGCCTCCTGGCTGATGCGCAGCAGTTGCAGCACCTTGTCGGGCGTGACCCGCGCGAGCTCTGCGGCGTCCTGCATGCTCCAGGCCATGTGAATCCCGAGCCGGTCCAGCGCGGGCTGGATGCGATAGCGCAGCCGGGCCAGCGCATCGATGATCGAATCGTGCTCCCCGTCGATGGAGTCGACCATGATTTTCAGGTCAAGAAGGCACTGCTCCAGCGCAATGGCCATGGCTTGCTGTTGCGCAGAATGGGGATCCAGCGTGGCGATGAGGTTGACGAGTTGGGAGCCCACCCCGTCATGCAGATCACTGGCGATGCGCTTGCGTTCGCTCTCTATGGCACGCCGGCTCAGCAGGTCGCTGTGGCTCGCCTGCTCGGCCCGCAGCCGGCTCAAAGCCTGCAGATGCCCTGTCTGCTGCGCATCGATCGCGCTGTGGCTGTCGGTGCCGCGACCGGTCATGACCAGCCACACCAGAAGAAGAAAGGCGGGATAAAGGTAGTGCCCGAACGCCGTTCCGGTGTGCAGGGTCTGCGCATGAAGCACATCGTTCAGCGCAATGCCCAGACCCAGCAGCGTCGTGCCCATCACAAACCATCGATGGGGGCCGCCCCGGCGGGCCGCGAAATAGCAGATCCCCGCGGCCAGCAGCAGGAAAAACCCCACGTTGAGGATTTGCCAGGCCTGGAAAAGGGGGATGCGCCCCTGCAGGCTGCGCAGCCCATGCAAGCCCGTCCCCCCCAGCACGACCGTGCCGACGAGAGCCTGCGACAGGCACAGCCAGTACAGCCACTCCCGCTCGATGCCGGCGCTTTGCAGCAGGAAAAATACCACGGCTGCAACACACCATTGGTAGCTGATATCCAGCCAGAAGGTGGACGGGGTACCCGCGGCGGCTGCGTAGCGCGACAGTCCCAGATTGACGGCAAGTGCCGCCAGGGCCAGCGCCAGCGCCAGGTCGAACCGGCTGCGCTTGCGGCACCAGGCGGTCAGCGTCATGGCTTGTGGGTCCACTTTGTCCTCATCGTGTTCAACGGGCCAGCGGGCACCGGCACCTGACCGCCGGGGGGTCGCGAACATGGGGCTTGCCCACGGAGACGATGCGCCTGCAGCCCGGCGCCGCTATAAAAATGCAGCGCTACAAGAGGCCGCGGGCCCCGGCAAAGCTGACCGCCTGCGCACGGGTGCGCACCTGCAGCTTGCGATAGATGTTTTTGATGTGCGAGTTGACCGTCTGGCAACTGATCGTCAGCCGGGTGCCAATCTCGGCGCTGGTGTAGCCGCTGGCCACCATCCTCAGCACTTCTTTTTCACGGTCGGACAATTTGTCGGGCTTGCTGGAGACCCTGATCATTTGCGCATCACCCTGCGCGTGGTCCAGCTTGAGCAGCAACCGGCGCGCCAGGTTCGGTGTGATCGACGCACCGCCATTGACCACCTGCAACACCGCCTGCGAGAAGTTGCCGAACCACGAATTCTTGAGCAGGTAGCCCGTGGCGCCCAGCTCGAACGCATGCAGGGCGTGCTGTTCGTCCTCCATGGCGGAAATGACCACTGCCTCGGCTGCCGGGCGAATCGACTTCATGTAGTCGATCAGGTCGAACCCCGAACCATCACCCAGGTTCAGGTCGATCATCATCACCTCGAACTCATGCAGCGCGATCAGGCGACGCCCCTCGCGTGCGCTGCCCCCCTGAGCCACCAGGCTGATCCGCAAATCGGCCACCAGTTCCTGCGCGATGACCCTGCGGAAGTGCGGGTCGTCATCGACCAGCAGCACGCGCACCGGCTGACCTGGCTGGCCATTCAGAAAATCTGGCCATGGGCAGGAGTCGCCCCGTAGCGCAAACTGCTGGGCAGCCCCCCGGTTTTCCCGGCGCATGACGCCGGGCTCACTTTCCATCTGGCTTCGATCGCCCATAAAACCCCCTCATGTAGATCATTCGTCACCGTGACCTTTAACACCTGGCGCCTAGCGCATCTTGTGAAGAAATTGTGACACCTTTGCGACACTTTTCATACAACTCCAATGTTTCAGGATACTGTTCAAGGGCGCGATCATGTTGTCTCAAATCAACACTATTTGAGAACGATACAAAATTCCACAACAAATATCACAGGGACTTCATCTTTTACAAAAGTTACGCTTGAAGGGTTCTTGTTTAAAAGACCGAAAACACGGCCGCCATTTCCGGGCGGCGACGTAAGAAAAAACGGTGCAGCGCCGACTCATTCGCAGGCATCCACCACGACGAGGCGGTTTTCATGAAAATTACTATCAAATTAATAGCTATCTGTGCAGTGTCAACGGGGGCTACCGCCTCTTTTTCCATGGAAAACGGCTGTGTCTTTCAATCAGGCGCGGCCCTCACGCCCGTGATCGAGCTGTATACCTCCGAGGGCTGCAGCTCCTGTCCGCCGGCGGACAAATGGCTGTCAAGCTTCAAAGAGCGTGGTGCAGGCCAGGCCGCCGTGATCGAGGCCTTTCACGTGGGCTACTGGGACACCATCGGCTGGGTCGACCGCTTCGCCTCGCCCGCCTACACCGAGCGCCAGCGACAGGTGGCGGCCTGGAACCAGCAGCGCTCCATCTACACCCCGCAGGCCGTGTTGAATGGCCGGGACTGGCCGGATTGGGCCGCGTCGGGCACGCATGCGCCGGCGGCCACACAAGCCGCCCGCGCCAGTATCGCGCTCAAGCAACTCGGTGACGACCAGTTTGAAGCCATCGTCACGCCCGCCGCCGGTGCTCCCGCAAGCTGGAGCGCCTACTGGACCATCACCGAGAACGGCTACAACTCCAGGGTCAAGGCGGGTGAAAACGCAGGTAAATTTTTGCAGCATGACTTCGTGGTGCGCCAGTACACGCCGGCGGGCAACTACAGGACCGATCCGGCCACGCCGCAGCGGCTCACCCTGCGCAGCATTGCACCCAGCCCCGGGCACGCGCGGCAGGTCAACCTGGTGGTGTTCGACCCGAAAACGGGCAGCACGCTGCAGGCGGTGTCAGCCGGCTGCTGACGCTGTACCGAACTCGTGGCGCGGCCTGAATCTGCGCGCGGATCAGTCGGCCCGCAGCGCCTTGCGCAAGGCTGCCCCGATCTCGGGCTTGCCGGCAAAAGGATCGGTTGGATTGCGCGCCTGCAGGATGTCCTCCAGCCGGGTCTGCACCGAGCCGATGGCCTTGGGATGGCTGTAGATGTAGAACTGGTTGGCGGCCACGGCGTCGAACACTTTTTGCGCCACATCGAAGGCCGTGATCTTGCCCGAGCCGACCGCCTTGTCGGTCATGGCCTGGCCCACCAGCTGGCTTTTGGTAGGTTTTTCGCCCGCCAGATCGCCGGGGCGATTGCGATGGCTCTGGCTGATGCCGGTGGCGACAAAGAATGGGCACAGCACGCTCGCGCCGATCTGGTCGGTCACCAGGGACAGATCCTGGTACAGCGTCTCGGACAGGCTGACCACGGCGTGCTTGCTGACGTTGTACACGCCCATGTTGGGCGGGTTCAGCAGACCGGCCATGCTGGCGGTGTTGACGATGTGGCCGCGCCAGGCGGGGTCTTTTTTGGCGGCGCCTAGCATCATGGGCGTGAACAGGCGCACGCCGTGCACGACGCCCATGACGTTGACGCCCAGCACCCATTCCCAGTCCCGGACAGAGTTCTCCCAGATCAGGCCGCCCGAGCCCACGCCCGCGTTGTTGAACACCAGGTGCGGCGCGCCGAAGCGCTCTTGCACGGCTTGGGCCAAGGCCTCCATCTGGGCGGCGTTCGACACATCCACCTTGCGCGCGAGCACGGGCGCACCGGCAGCCTGCATTTCGGCCGCGGCCTTGTCGAGCGCGTCCTGCTGCACATCGACCAGCACCAGGTTCATGCCGAGCCTGGCGCCGATGCGGGCGCACTCCAGGCCGAAGCCCGAACCGGCGCCCGTGAGAACGGCGGTCTTGCCTTTGAAGTCGGTGATCATGCGGTGGGTGCTTTCTTGAGGATGTAGCCAATGCGCGGAAAGTGCACATGCACTGTGCCGGCGCGCTCGTCGAAGCGGCGCAGCGTGTAATGCATGCGGGTGGCGGCGATCAGTTCACCCTGGGTGGGCTCCGGGCCGAAGCTCTCGCTGGTGATCACCACCTGGCTGCCCAGCGCGATGCCGTGCTCGTCCTGGAACGGTTCGTCCTTGAGCGGCGCGGGCGTGGACCGGGCGGCCAATGCGATGGCTTCTGCCGCACTGAAGGCCTGCTCCTGGTCGTGACCGATGGCGGCCATGCGGTCCATCCAGGCCAGCACGGACGGCGTGTGGTCGAGGATGCCCGCCATGGCCGGGGTGCGGTGCCGCGTGAACCACAGCGGGTGATAGGCCGCAAAGTCGGCGATGCACGGCGCGGCACCGAGCAGAAAGGACTGCTCCTCGAGCATGTTGGCGAGACGGCGCAGATAGCTTTTGCAGGCGGCCGCCGCATCGGGCGGTGGCAGGCGCGGCACGGCCACGCGCATCTTGGCCCGGTCTTCGGCGAAGGCTTTCAGCACCTCGGGTGGTGCGCCTGGAAACACCTGGGCCGCGCCCGCCGGGCTGAAGTTGTAAGCCATGGAAGCCCAGAACAAGGTGCTGTCGGCCCACTGCGCCAGCACGCGGGCCAGGCCCTTGTTGTGCGCGGGGTACAACGCGGGCGTGCTCTGGCGGTGCTCGAGGATGTCGCAGATCAGTGCCGTGTCGCAGTAGATGTCGGCCCCGACCTGCAGAAACGGGGTCTTGCGGTAGCCGCCGGTAAGCGCGACCACGTCGGGCTTCGGCATGATCGGCGGGATCACGACCGATTTCCAGGCCAGCTTTTTGTAACCCAGGATCAGCCGGACTTTTTCCGAGAATGGAGAGGTCGGGTAGTGGTGAAGAATCAGCTCGCTCATGGTGTGTTTCCTGGCAGTAGAGGCAAGGTTCAAACGGGCATCGCGCGCGCGATGATCGCGTCAAAATCCGTGGCTGCGCCCAGCGTGCCAAAGGTCTGGCCCCAATTGCCATCCAGGCGCGAATCGCAAAACGCGCTGAACACGGCGGCGGGGGCGCTCTGGTACAGCAGCGCCGCCTGCACGGCCAGCGCCACATCCTGCGCGAGGCGGCGCGCTTCGAGCTCGGTGGCCATCTGTTCGACGCGCGTGGGCAGCGCCGCGGCCATGCGGTCCAGCGCCGCATGCGCGCCCTTGGCGGGCGCGAGTTCCTGCGCCAGCGCGGCCGCGGTATCGGCCTTGCGCAGCGCGCGCAGCAGGTCGATGGCCATGATGTTGCCCGCCCCCTCCCAGATCGAGTTGACCGGCATCTCGCGGTAGATGCGGGCCATGATGCCTTCGCCGCCCTCCTCCACATAGCCGTTGCCGCCCAGGCATTCCATGGCTTCCTGCGCAAAGGGACTGCCGCGCTTGCAGATCCAGAACTTGGCGATGGGGGTGAGCAGGCGCGCGACGGCCTGCTCGTGTGCATCGCCCGATCGGTCGAACGAGCGCGCCAGTCGCAGCGCCAGCGCGGTGGCCGCCTCGCTCTCCAGCGCCAGGTCGGCCAGCACGTTGCGCATCAGCGGCTGCTCGATCAGCGGCTTGCCAAAGGCCTGGCGCTGCGCCGTGTGGTGCAGCGCGATGCTGAGCGCCTGGCGCATCAGGCCGCTGGTGCCCAGGGCGCAGTCCAGCCGCGTCATGCTGCCCATGGCCAGGATTTGCGGCACGCCACGCCCCTCCTCGCCCACCAGCCAGGCGCTGGCCTGCCCGAACTCCACCTCCGAGCTGGCATTGGCCTTGTTGCCGAGCTTGTCCTTGAGGCGCTGGATTTCGATCTTGTTGTGCGTGCCGTCCGGCAGCACGCGCGGCAGGAACAGGCAGGACAGGCCGCTTGGGGTTTGCGCCAGGATCAGGAAGGCATCGCACATCGGCGCCGAGAAAAACCATTTATGCCCGGTCACTGCGAAGCGCTGGCCCCAAGCGTCCGCGCCCTCCAGCACGGCTCGCGTGGTGTTGGCACGCACGTCGGAGCCGCCCTGCTTTTCCGTCATGCCCATGCCCATGGTCAGGCCGGGCTTGTCGCGCCAGAGCCTCAAGGCCGGCTCGTAGGCGCGGCTGGCAAGTTTGGGGCCCCAGTCGGCGTAGATCGCCGCGTTGCTGCGCAGGGCGGGCGTGACGGCGTAGGTCATCGAGATCGGACACAGGATGGAGGGCTCGAGCTCGGTGAACAGCATGAAGCCGGCGGCCCGCCGCACATGCGCATGTCCTTTGGCGTCAGCGCCTTCCGCCCACGGTGAGCCGTGCAAGCCCGCTCCCACCGCCGCCGCCATGAGCGCGTGGTAGCTCGGGTGGAATTCCACCTCGTCGAGGCGCCGCCCAAAGCGGTCGTGCGTGTGCAACTCGGGCGCATGCACATTCGCCAGCCGCGCGTGCGTCTGCATGGCGGCAGACCCGCATTGCGCGCCCAGTGCCTGCAGCGGGGTGGTATCGAGTGTGGGCGCATTGAACGCCAGCGCATCGCGCATCGCCTGGTTGCCGCTGAACAGGTTGTAGTCCGCCAGCGGCGTGCTCTGGTTGAAGACTTCGTGCGTGGTGTCCATGGCGCCCTCCTTTTTCGCTGGCGCTAGATCAGTTTGACCAGCTGCTTGCCAAAATTCCTGCCCTTGAGCAGACCCAGGAAGGCCTCGGGCGCGGCTTCGATGCCCTGCGCCACGGATTCGCGGAACTTGAGCTTGCCGGTCGCCACCAGGGTGCCGAGTTCGGTCAGGGCCGCGGGCCAGTGTTCCATGTGCTCGCTCACGATAAAGCCTTGCACTTTGAGCCGATTCGTCAGGATCAGTTGCGGCGTGGTCAGTGGCAGGGGTTGACCGTCGTAGCCGGCGATCATGCCGCACAGGGCGATCCGGCCAAAGGCGTTCATGCGCGCCAGCACGGTGTCCATGATCACGCCTCCGACATTTTCAAAATACCCGTCCACCCCGTCCGGCGTGGCCTCCTTGAGCGCCGCATACAGGGATTTCGGGTCTTTGTGCGCCTTGTAGTCCACACAGGCGTCAAAGCCCAGTTCCTGCACCACGTAATCGCACTTGTCCTTGCCGCCGGCGATGCCCACGGCACGGCAGCCGCGCGCCTTGGCCAGCTGGCCGACCACGCTGCCCACGGCGCCGCTGGCAGCGCTCACCACCACGGTTTCGCCGGGCTTGGGCTCGCAGATTTTCATCAAACCGTACCAGGCGGTGACGCCCGGCATGCCGACCGCGCCGAGATAGGCGCTCAGTGGAATGTGTGCCGTGTCCACCTTGCGCAGCATGCCGACCTGGCTGGCATCGACCACGCTGTATTCTTGCCAGCCGCCAAAGCCGACCACCTTGTCGCCCACGGAAAATTTGGCATTTTTCGATTCCACCACCTCACCGACGGTGCCGCCCTGCATCACCTGGCCCAGCGGCTGCGGCGCCGCGTAGCTCTTGCTGTCGTTCATGCGCCCGCGCATGTACGGATCCAGGCTCAGGTAGTGGTGGCGCACCAGCACCTGGCCGTCCTGCAGTTTTGGCGTCTCGCTGCTGACGAGCTTGAAGTTGCTGGCGACGGCTTCGCCGGTGGGACGGTTGTCGAGAAGAATCTGCTTGTTGTGCGGCATGGAACGCTCCTGGTGGGTTATCTGGGGGACTACAAAAATAAGAGCTAACTGCGCCCGCGGGTCAAGGGCTACAGCACTATTTTCTATAAATTAGGTTGATCAGTCGGTGGAAATCACGCTCAGCGGATGACTGCCCCTGGCCCCGACGGGCAGGCGCCTGACGTACTTGAACGTTCCGGTGGCATGGGCGCAGGCACGGCCTTCGGCGTCATAAATCGTGCCCTCGGTGAACGCGATCGTGGCGGTGCGGTGCATCAGGTGGCCTTTCGCGGTGAGCGGGCCGCGCGCCGGCTGCATGAAGCTGGTTTTCATCTCGATGGTGACCACGCCCATGTCTTTTTGCACGCTGCGCGCGGCCACCGCCATGGCCACGTCCAGCAAGGTCATGCTGGCGCCGCCGTGCGTGACGGAGAACGAATTGAGGTGCTCGGGCCGCGCCTCGTAGCGCAGTTCGGAATGCCCGCCGTCGAACAACGCCAGCTCGAAGCCGAGGTGGTTGACGAACGGAATCTCGACGCCGAATTTCATCGACAGCTCCTGCTCAGCCATCAATCAGCCACCGGTCACGATCGATACGCCGCCATCGACCGCCAGCCACTGGCCGGTGATGTGCTTGCCGGCATCCGACGCATACAGCACCGTCAGGCCCTTCAGGTCTTCATCATCGCCCAGGCGGTGCAGCGGCGCATGGGCCGCCAGTTTCTCCACGCCCATCGCCTTGAGCGTGCCCTGCGTCATCTTGCTCGGGAAGAAGCCCGGGCAGATGGCATTCACCGTGATGTTGTACTTGCCCCATTCGGCGCCCAGCGCGCGCGTGAAGTTGATCACGGCGCCCTTGGAGGTGTTGTAGGCGATGGTCTGCATCTCGGGCGGGTTGCCGCCCAGGCCGGCGATCGAGGCCAGGTTGATGATGCGGCCCGACTTGCGCGGGATCATGCTGATCTTGGCAACGTGCTGGCTCAGGATGAAGTAGCCGCGGATGTTCAGGTTCATCACCTTGTCCCAGGCCTCCACCGGATGGTCTTCGGCCGGCGCACCCCAGGCGGCACCCGCGTTGTTGACCAGGATGTCGACGGCGCCCATGCGCTGCAGGGTCTCGTCGCCCAGGCGGCGGATGTCGGCTTCCTTGGCGCAGTCGGCGGCGATCCAGCGCGCGTCGATGCCGGCGGCCTGCAGGTCGGCCACGGCCACTTCCAGGTCTTCGGCCTTGCGCGAGCTCAGCATGATGCGCGCGCCGGCCTCGCCCAGCGCAAACGCCATTTGCAGGCCCAGGCCGCGCGAGCCGCCGGTGACAAGCGCGGTTTTGCCCTTGAGGTCGAATAGTTGTTGAATGGTGCGAGTCATGTGGGTCTCCAGCGTGGGTTCAATGGCTAAAAATGAAATGTAAGTGCACAGGCATCATCGGTCTTCTTTCAAACGTGAGCGGACGTAAATCAGGACGACGCCCACCGCTGCCACGAGCGCGCCGGCAACCATCAGCGACCAGCCCAGCGGGCCGGCGCTGCGCCGCGTGAACACGCCCAGCACCAGCGTCAAGAGCCCACCATAGATCAACACCCAGATCAGCGCCTGCAAACGCGCGATGTTCCTGGAGGATGTGGTCGCGCCGGACTCCTTGAAAAACCCCATCAGAACGCATCTTCGGGCAGGCTGGCGCAGGTCAGGTCACGGTTTTCGACGACCTTCAGCCAGGCCCCGATCTTGGGCAGCTCGTAATGATAAAAATACCTTGCGGCCCCCAACCGGCCTGCGGTAGATGCTATTGATTTGGTAGCGTCCGCGCGCAATGCGGCGAGCGCCACATCCAGCCAGATCCAGGCCAATACGGTGTGGCCAAAGGCCTGCATGTAAGGCACGGCGTTGGCCAGCGCGTCGGTGGGCTGGCCAGTCGCCCACGCAGCTTGCGTGGCGCTCGTGACCTGCTGCAGTGCCGTGCCCAATGCCTGGGCGTGCTCGGCCAGTTCGGGCAGCTGCGCGGCGCGCGCGCGGGTAGCTTCGATGCGCGCGGCCAGCAATTGCAGGCCGCGGCCGTCTTCCATCTGCACCTTGCGCCCCAGCAGGTCCATGCCCTGGATGCCGTGCGTGCCCTCGTGGATCATGTTCAGGCGGTTGTCACGCCAGTACTGCTCGACCGGGAAGTCGCGCGTGTAGCCGTAGCCACCGTGCACCTGGATCGCCAGCGAGTTGGCCTCCAGGCACCATTCGCTGGGCCAGCTCTTGGCGATCGGGGTCAGCACTTCGAGCAGCAGGCGCGCCTCGTCGGCCGCCTGCGCAGTTCCGGTGCGCTGTTCGTCCACCAGGCGCGCGCAGTACAGCTCCAGCGCCAGCGCGCCTTCGCAGTAGGATTTTTGCGCCAGCAACATGCGCCGGACGTCGGCGTGTTCGATGATGCGGATTTGCGGCTGCGAAGCATCCTTGCCGCCGGGACCCATGGGCCGACCCTGCGGCCTGGTCTTCGCGTAGTCGAGAGACGCGTGATAGCCCGCCATGCCCAGCATGGTGGCCGCCAGGCCGACGCCGATGCGCGCCTCGTTCATCATGTGGAACATGCAGTGCAGTCCCTTGCCGGGCGCACCGACCAGGTAGCCGATGGCTCCGCCCTTGCCCTGCGGCTTGAATTTGCCTTCGCCGAAGTTGAGCAGCGTGTTGGTGGTGCCGCGCCAGCCGAGCTTGTGGTTCAGGCCCGCCAGCGCCACGTCGTTGCGCTCGCCGGTCAACTGGCCTTGGGCATCGACCATCTTCTTCGGCACGATGAACAGCGAGATGCCGCGTGTGCCAGGAATCAGCTTGCCGTTCTCGTCGGGGATCTTGGCCAGCACGATGTGCACGATGTTCTCGGTCAGCTCATGGTCGCCCGAGGAGATCCACATCTTGTTGCCGGTGAGGCGGTAGCGCGGTCCCAGCGGATCGTTCTGGAAGTCGGCCTCGTCAGGCACTGCGCGCGTCGCGACATCGCTGAGCGACGAGCCGGCCTGCGGCTCGGACAGGCACATGGTGCCGGCCCAGCGGCCCGAGAATTCGTTCCTGGCGAACACGTCTTTTTGCATCTCGGTGCCGTGCACCATCAGCAGATTCGCGTTGCCGCTGGTCAGCATGTTCGAGCCGATGCTCACCGAGGCCATTGCGAAGAAACTGTTGGCCGCCGCCTGCAGCGTGTAGGGCAGCTGCATGCCGCCGATGTCGTAATCCTGCGCGGCACTGAGCATGCCGGACTCGACGAAGGCCTTGTGCGCATCGTGCGTGGCCTGGGGCAGGATCACCTTCTCGCCGTCGAAATGCGGCTCCTGGGTGTCCACGATGCGGTTGAACGGCGCGTATTTTTCGCGCGCGATGCGCTCGCAGGTGTCGAGCACGGCGTCAAAAGTTTCGCGCGAATGGTCGGCGAAACGCTCGCGCTGCTGCAGCGCCGGCGCGTCGAGCCAGTCGTAGAGCAGGAAGTCGAGGGTGGGACGAAGGGGCATGGTATTTCGAATGAAAACTGCTGCCAGCCCAGTATCTATCTTCGCCGGCAGCTATGAAACCAGGAGCGCCGCGCCTCACAGCACCTCGAAAACGCCCGCCGCCCCCATGCCACCACCGATGCACATGGTCACGCACACGCGCTTGGCGCCGCGGCGCTTGCCTTCGATCAGCGCATGGCCGGTCAGGCGCTGGCCGGTCACGCCGTAAGGATGGCCGACAGCGATGGCGCCGCCATTGACATTCAGCCGCTCGTTCGGAATGCCGAGCTTGTCGCGGCAGTAGATGACCTGCACGGCGAACGCCTCGTTCAACTCCCACAGGTCGATGTCTCCGATCTTCAGGCCCAGACGCGCGAGCACCTTGGGGATCGCGAAGACCGGGCCGATGCCCATCTCGTCGGGCTCGCAGCCGGCCACGGCAAAGCCGAGGAAGCGTCCCAGCGGCTTGAGGCCTTTTTTCTCGGCCAGGGTTTCATTCATCAGCACACAGGCGCCGCCGCCGTCGGAGAACTGGCTGGCGTTGCCCGCCGCGATCACGCCGCCGGGAATGGCGGGCTTGATGCCGCTGATGCCTTCCTTGGTGGTGCCGGCACGGATGCCTTCGTCATTGGTGACGGTGACTTCCTTGCTGCGCAGGCCCATCACCGGGTCCGCCACGCCCATCGTGACGGTGATGGGGGCGATTTCTTCCGCAAACAGACCTGCGGCCAGCCCCGCCGTGGCCTTTTGCTGACTGATGGCGCCGTACTCGTCCATGGCGTCGCGGCTGATGTTGTAGCGCTTGGCGACCTGCTCGGCCGTTTGCAGCATGTTCCAGTAGATCTCGGGCTTGTTCTTCACCAGCCACGGGTCGGCCAGCATGTGTTTGTTCATCTCGTTTTGCACGCAGGAGATGCTCTCCACGCCACCGGCCACGAACACATCGGCTTCGCCGGCAATGATGCGCTGCGCCGCCAGCGCGATGGTTTGCAGCCCGGACGAGCAAAAGCGGTTCACCGTCGTGCCCGAAACGGTCACGGGGCAACCCGCGCGCAGCGCGATCTGGCGCGCGATGTTGGCGCCGGTCGCGCCCTCGGGGTTGGCGCAGCCCATGATCACGTCTTCGACTTCGGCGGGCTCGATGCCGGCGCGCGCGATGGCGTGCTGCACGGCATGGCCACCCAGCGTGGCACCGTGCGTCATGTTGAAGGAACCCTTCCAGCTTTTGGCGAGCGGTGTGCGGGCGGTGGAGACGATTACGGCTGAAGTCATGATGGTCCTTATTGGTTAAACGTCTTGCCTTCGGCGACCAGCTTGGCCAGCAGCGGCGCGGGTTGCCAGAATTTGGCGTCGTCGAGCGGGTTCTGGGCGAAACGGTGCATGGCCTGCACCACGTTGAACAGGCCGACCTGGTCTGCGTACAGCATCGGGCCACCGCGCCAGAGCGGGAAACCGTAGCCGGTGAGGTAGACCATGTCGATGTCGCTGGCCTTGGACGCAATGCCTTCTTCGAGGATGCGGGCGGCCTCGTTGACCAGCGAGTACACCAGACGCTGCACGATTTCCTCGTCGGAAATCTTGCGCGGCGTGATGCCCAGCGACTTGCGGTGCTCGGCAATCATGTCTTCCACCAGCTTGCTCGGAATGGCGTCGCGCTTGCCGGCCTGATAGTCGTACCAGCCGGCGCCGGTTTTTTGCCCGAAGCGGCCCAGTTCGCAGAGCAGGTCGGCCGTCTTGCTGTACTTCATGTCGGGCTTTTCCGTGTAGCGGCGCTTGCGGATGGCCCAGCCAATATCGTTGCCGGCCAGGTCGCCCATGCGGAACGGACCCATGGCAAAGCCGAACTTCTCGATGGCCTTGTCCACCTGCGAGGGCGTGCAGCCTTCGTCCAGCAAAAAGCCGCCCTGGCGGCCGTATTGCTCGATCATGCGGTTGCCGATGAAGCCGTCGCAGACACCGGAGACCACCGAGGTCTTCTTGATTTTCTTGCCCAGTGCCATGACCGTGGCCAGCACGTCCTTGCCCGTCTTGGCGCCGCGCACCACCTCGAGCAGCTTCATGACGTTGGCCGGGCTGAAGAAGTGGGTGCCGATCACGTCCTGCGGACGCTTGGTGAACGCGGCGATCTTGTTTACGTCGAGTGTGGAGGTGTTGGAGGCCAGGATCGCGCCGGGCTTCATCACTTCGTCGAGCTTCTCGAACACCTTTTGCTTGACGCCCATTTCCTCGAACACGGCCTCGATCACCATGTCGGCGTCTTTCAGGTCGTTGTAGTCGAGCGTGGTGGACAGCAAGGCCATGCGCTGCTCGTACTTGTCCTGCTTGAGCTTGCCGCGTTTGACCTGGGATTCGTAGTTCTTGCGGATCGTGGCAATGCCTCGATCCAGCGCCTCCTGCTTCATCTCCAGCATCTTCACCGGGATGCCGGCGTTGAGGAAGTTCATGGAGATGCCGCCGCCCATTGTGCCGGCGCCGATAACGGCTATCGATTTAATAGCGCGTTGTGGTGTATCGGCGGGGACGTCGGGGATTTTGGAGGCAGCCCGCTCGGCCATGAAGACATGCCGTAGTGCGCGGCACTCGGGCGTCCACATCAGGTTGATGAAGATCTCGCGCTCCGCCAGCATGCCGGCGTCAAACTTCTGTCGAGTGGCTACTTCAACCGCATCGACACACTTGGCGGGTGCCGGGAAGTTTTTCGCCATGCCCTTGACCATGTTGCGCGCAAACTGGAAATACGCGTCGCCCAGCGGGTGCTTGCACGGCAGGTTGCGCACCAGCGGCAGCGGACGCGCCGCAGCGACGGAGCGGGCATAGGCCAGCGCCTCTTCCGGCAACGATTCAGCCGAGGCAGCCATCCTGTCGAACAGCTTCTGGCCGGGCAAGGATGCCAGCATCTCGCTCTTGACGGGCTCGCCGCTCACGATCATGTTGAGGGCCGTTTCCACGCCGAGTACGCGCGGCAGGCGCTGCGTGCCGCCGGCACCGGGAATCAGGCCGAGCTTGACTTCGGGCAAGGCCACGTTGCAGCCGGGCGCGGCAATGCGGTAGTGGCAACCCAGCGCGAGTTCCAGTCCACCGCCCATGGCCACCGAATGCACTGCGGCCACCACCGGCTTGGACGAGTTCTCGACGGCCAGGATCACGCTCAGCAGATTGGGTTCCTGCAGCGCCTTGGGCGTGCCGAATTCATTGATGTCGGCGCCGCCCGAAAAGGCCTTGCCGGCGCCGGTGATGACGATGGCCTTGACGGCCGCATCGTCATTCGCCTTGGACAGGCCATCGGTAATGCCGAGCCGGGTTGCATGCCCCAGGCCATTGACCGGGGGATTGTTCAGGGTGATCACGGCAACATCGCCGTGAACTTTGTATTCTGCCGTCATGCTGGTGTTCCTTGAAAGAAGAAAAAGAACGAACGTTCGCTTTTGATTCTAGAAGCTTTATGTTGCACCGCAACGCTTCATTGTCCCGACAGGGACAAGCTTACGCGCAACTCAAACTTCCAGCCATTCCTTGCGGATATCGTTGTTGGCCCGCAGCGTGGCGGGCGTGCCCTGGAACACGATGCTGCCATGCCCCATGACCAGTGCGCGATCGGAAATGGCCATGGCAATAGTCAGCTTCTGCTCGATCAGCAAAACGGAAATGCCGCGCTCCTTGAGCGTCTTGAGGTACTCCCCGACCAGCTCGACGATCTTGGGCGCGAGGCCTTCGGTGGGCTCGTCGATGATGATCAGGTCCGGGTCACCCATCAGTGTGCGGCACAGGGTCAGCATCTGCTGCTCGCCGCCGGACAGCACGCCGGCCTCGGTGTGCTGGCGCTCCTTCAGGCGCGGAAACATCCGGTACATGTCGTCGAACGACCAGCGGCTGCCCTTGCCCTTGCCTTTTTGGCCCAGCATCAGGTTTTGCTGCACCGTCAACCGGGGGAAGATGTCGCGGCTCTCGGGCACATAGCCAATGCCGGAGTGGGCGATCTCGTAGGCCTTCCTACCCAGTGTCTCCTGGTCTTTCCAGCGCAGCGAGCCTTCGCAATGCACCAGGCCCATGATGGCCTTGGCCGTGGTGGAACGCCCCGAACCGTTGCGCCCCAGCAGCGCCACGATTTCGCCGGGATGGACCTCGAACGAGACGCCGTGCAGCACATGGCTCTTGCCGTAGAAGGCGTGCAGATTGTCGATTTTCAGCATGTCGGGACTCCCGCCAGGCCGCCCCCAGGGAGGCTTGCGCCCCCTTGGGGGGCAGCGATTACACGAAGTGATGAGCGTGGATGCGCCATCAATGCCCTCCCGCCTGCTGGTCGGCGACCGAGGAGCCAAGGTAGGCCTCCTGCACGCGCTGGTTGGCGCGCACCGCCTCGGGAACGTCGAAGGCCAGGACCTCGCCATACACCACCACGGCAATCTTGTCAGCCAGGCCGAACACCACACCCATGTCGTGCTCCACGGTCAGCAGGGTCTTGCCTGCGGTGACTTCCTTGATCAGTCCGATAAAACGCGCAGTCTCTGATTTGCTCATACCCGCCGTGGGTTCGTCCAGCAGGATCACATTGGCGCCGCCCGCGATGGTCACGCCGATCTCCAGCGCGCGCTGCTCGGCATACGTCAGGTTGATGGCCAGCACATCCCGTTTCCTGTCGAGCCGGATCATTTTCATCAAGGCATCGGCGCGCTCGTTGGCGTCGTCCAGATTCGCCAAAAACTTCAGGAAGGTGTATTTGTAGCCCAGGCTCCAGAGCACACCGCAGCGCAGGTTCTCGAACACGCTGAGCTTGGGAAAGATGTTGGTGATCTGGAAGCTGCGCGACAGGCCCAGGCGATTGATCTCGAAGGGCCGCTTGCCGTTGATGCGGTGGCCGTTGAGCAATACATCGCCGCTGGTCGGCTCGAAGCGGCCGCTGATCAGGTTGAACAGCGTGGACTTGCCGGCCCCGTTGGGCCCGATGATGGCGACGCGCTCGCCCGCCGTCACGGCCAGGTTCACGCCGCGGATGATCTCGGTCTTGCCAAAACTCTTGCGCAGATCCTTGAGTTCAAGTGCGAAGCTCATAGGGCCTCCCGGCGCTTTGTTTCATGTTCGATGAACTCCTGAATGGCGCTCCATTTGCGGGCAAATTGCCGACGGGTGAACTCGAACAGAACGATACCCACCCCCATCACGAAGCCCGCGCCCAGCCAGCTGCCCAGCGCGTTCACATCAAGCGTGACCCCCATGAAAGGCGTGGCCGACCCCTGGCCCGCGTTGAGCTGCACGTGGTAGACCATTTCGATCAGGGCGGCCGCACCCACCAGGATGACAAACGCCGTTGCCGCCAGCGCCAGGTAGTTGACCAGCAGTTGCTTGAGCTTGCCAAACGAGGCGACGCGCACGTTCATCATGATCAGGCTGGCAATACCGCCGGGGGCATACATGACCATGAACAGGAAGGCGAGTCCCAGGTACAGCAGCCAGGCCCTGGTCAACTCGCTGAGCACTACCGTGGCCAGCACCATCAGAATACCGCCGATGATGGGGCCGAAAAAGAAAGTGGCCCCGCCCAGGAAGGTGAACAGCAGATAGGCGCCCGAGCGGTAGCCGCTGACCACCTCGGAGGTCACAAGCTCGAAATTCAGCGCCGCCAGCCCGCCTGAAATACCGGCAAAAAAGCCCGCAACGAGAAAGGCGATGTAACGCACCATCTGCGTGTCGTAGCCCACAAACTCGACGCGCTCCGGGTTGTCGCGCACGGCGTTGAGCATGCGCCCCAGCGGCGTGCGCGTGAAGGCGAACATGAGCGCCGTGCAGACAAAGGTGTAGATCGCGATCAGGTAGTACAGCTGGATCTGCGGGCCGAAGGTGATGCCCAGCGGGTGAGCACCGGTGACCCGGTCGCCCGAGATCCCCCCCTCGCCGCCAAAAACCCCCGGGAACATCAACGACATGGCCGCCACCAGCTCGCCAATCCCCAGCGTGATCATGGCAAAGGTGGTGCCGGATTTCTTGGTGGTAACCCAGCCCAGAAGTACCGCAAAGGCCAGGCCGCCCAAACCGCCGACCAGCGGCACCAGGCTGACGGGCAAGGGCAGTTTGCCCGCGCTGACCAGATTGAGCACATGGATGGCCAGAAAGGCCCCCAGGCCCGAATGCACCGCGTGACCGAAACTGAGCATGCCGCCCTGCCCGAGCAGCATGTTGTAGCTCAGGCAGACGATGATGGCCACGCCCATCTGGCACAGCATGGTCTGGCTCAGGCTGCTGGTAAAGACCAGTGGCGCCACCACCAGCACCAGGGCAAAGCCCGACCAGATGATGAATCGCCCGACGTTCAGCGGTTTGAATTGATAGACATTGGATCGCATGCGGTCAGCCCTCCCGTGTACCCAAAAGACCCTTGGGCCGGAAGATCAGGATCAATACCATCAACAGGTAGGGCAGGATCGGGGCCACCTGGCTGAGCCGCATGCTCCACAACGCATAGCCGAACGTGTCCGGCGTGATGTGCAGACCCAGCATGCTGGCGCCTCCCAGCATGGAGCTGTCTATGCCGACCGCCAGGGTCTGGATGATGCCGATCAGCAGGGACGCCAGAAAAGCCCCGGCCAGCGAGCCCATGCCGCCGACCACCACAATCACAAAAATCACCGAGCCCACAGCTTCCGCCATGCCGGGCTCCGTGACAAAGGCATTGCCGCCAATCACCCCGGCCAGACCGGCCAGTGCCGCGCCGCCGCCGAACACCAGCATGAAGACGCGCGGCACGTTGTGGCCCAGCGATTCGACCGCCTGTGGATGGGTCAGTGCCGCCTGGATCACCAGGCCGATGCGCGTGCGCGTGAGCAGCAGCCAGATACTGAGCAGCATCAACAGCGCCACCAGCATCATGAAGCCGCGGTACATCGGAAACTGAATGCCGTACAGCGTGAACAACGGGCCGCCCAGCATGGCCGGAACCCGGTAGTCGACCGAGCCGCGGCCCCACACCAGCTGCACCAGTTCCACGATGATGTAGCTCAACCCGAACGTGAGCAGCAGCTCGGGCACATGCCCGAACTTGTGGACCCGGCGCAGGCAGTACCTCTCAAAGGCTGCGCCGATCAGACCCACCAGCAGCGGCGCGATGACCAGGGCCGGCCAGAAGCCGATCACCCGGGTCGTGCTGTAGGCGAAAAACGCGCCCAGCATATAGAAACTGGCGTGGGCAAAGTTGAGCACGCCCATCATGCTGAAGATCAGCGTGAGGCCCGAGCTCAGCATGAACAGGAGCAGCCCGTAGCTCAGCCCGTTCAAAATCGAGATGGTGTAAAACTCCATGGGATACCCGTCTGGTCAGTGGCCGTGATTGCAGAGTAGATCAGGAATAAAAAAGCCGGGACGGCCTTTGCAATCCCGGCTGGTCCCGCCGCCGCTGGCTTAGCCCTCGGTGGGGCGTTTCATCTGGCAACTGGTCGGGGTGCTTGAGACATACGGCTCGAACTGCTTGACCGGCGCAAACGTGTAGCCCGTGTTCTCGTTGCTGTAGGGGTACTTCGCGCTCACCTTCTCCCACTTGGTAATGAACAGGCTCTGCTGCAACTGGTGGTCCGCCTTGCGCATGGTCACGTCCCCCGCGAAGCTCGGAACCTGCATGCCTTCCAGGGCGAACGCCACCTTGACCGGATTGGTCGACTTGGCCTTGAGCATGGCGGCGTCCAGCAGCTTGATGCCGTTGTAAATCGCAAACGTGTAGAAATCGTCGTTGTACTTCTTCTTGAAACCCTCCACGACCTTGCCCAGATCGCCGGTCGTCTGGGAGTAGCCATAGGCCACCACGTAAACCTGGCTCTTGTCGCCCATGGCGGCGAGCGCCGTCGGCGTGCCTGAGACGCCGGCATAGTAGGTGTACATCGGCAGATTCAGGCCGGCTTCGCCCAGGGCTTTGACGAACAGCGTCAAATCGGTGCCCCAGTTGCCGGTCACGATGGCGTCGGCGCCCGACTGCTTGATCTTGGCCACATAGGGCGAAAAATCCTTGACCTGACCGATTGGCACGTAGTCATCGCCAACAACCTTGATGTCCGGCCGTTTGCGCTTGATGTCCGCCTGAAAGTACTTGGACACCTCGTGGCCATGCGAGTAGTCCTGATCCAGCAGGTACACCTTCTTGACCTCGGGCTTGTCTTTCATGAAGGTGGTCAGTGCCTCCATCTTCATGGTGGTATCGGCATCGAGGCGGAAATGCCAGAAGCTGCAGTTCTCGTTGGTCAGGGGTGGCGACACCGCGGCATAGTTGAGGTAGACGACCTCCTTGCCGGGATTGCGCTCGTTGTACTTCGTCACCGCTTCCGACAGCGCCAGCGCTGCACCCGACCCGTTGCCCTGAGTGACATAGCGATAGCCCTGGTCGATGGCCGCCTTGAGCTGGGTCACGGCACCCTGAGGCGAGCCACCGGAGTCAAAAGGGTTGATTTGAAAAGTTACGCCCGCCGGGTTGTGGCTACCGGCAAAATAGCTGGCGACATACTGCCAGCTCTTGAGCTGGTTTTGCCCCACATTGGCGAAGGGGCCCGACAGCCCCTCGATCATGGCAATCTTGACAGTCTCGCCCTTCTGGGCAAAAGCGGCCCCGGCACAGGCCACGATGGCGCAAGCCGCCACAGTCTTAATGACAAATCTCATGGAAGGTCTCCAGTAAATATCAACTGCTGAGCGTAATCAGTTTCATGCACCGCCGCACACAGGGATTGTCCTAGGTCCTATCACCAATGTGACTGCGAGCGGTGCGGAACTTGCCGGCGTCCCTTGAATCATGTGTTCGGCAGCTTGTAGTCCTTGAGCATTTCCCTCAGCCGGGTTTTCAGCATCTTGCCGGTCGCGCCCAGCGGGATGGCATCGACGAACACCACATCGTCGGGAATCTGCCACTTGGCGGTCTTGCCTTCATAGAACTTGAGCAGCTCTGCCGCCGTGACCTCCATGCCGGGCTTCTTGACCACGACCACGATGGGACGTTCGTCCCACTTGGGGTGATGGATGCCAATGCAGGCCGCCATCGCCACCGCCGGGTGTGCCACCGCGATGTTTTCGATGTCGATCGAGCTGATCCACTCGCCACCGGACTTGATCACGTCCTTGCTGCGGTCCGTGATCTGCATGTAGCCGTCGGCGTCGATGGTGGCGACGTCGCCCGTGGGGAACCATTCCACGCCGTTGTCATCTTTCACCAGCGGGTTGCCGCCCTCGCCCTTGAAGTATTCGCGCACCACCCAGGGACCCTTGACGTACAGGTCGCCAAAGGCCACGCCGTCCCACGGCAACTCCTTGCCGTCGGCGTCGACGATCTTCATGTCGACACCGAAAATCGCGCGGCCCTGCTTCAGGCGGATCTTCATCTTCTCGTCGGCGGGCAGATCCAGATGCTTGTTCTTGAGCGTGCACAGCGTGCCCAGCGGCGACATTTCGGTCATGCCCCAGGCGTGCAACACTTCCACGCCGTAGTCGTCGTTGAACGCCGTAATCATGGCCGGCGGGCAAGCCGAGCCGCCGATCACGGTGCGCTTGAGCGTGGAAAAACGCAGGCCGCCCGCCTGCATGTGCATGAGCAGCATCTGCCACACCGTGGGCACGCCGGCGGCGTAGCTGACCTTTTCGCTCTCGATCAGTTCGTAAATCGATTTGCCGTCCATCGCCGGGCCCGGAAACACCAGTTTGGCGCCGGTCATGGCGGCCGAGTACGGAATGCCCCAGGCATTCACGTGGAACATGGGTACGACCGGCAGGATGGCGTCGCGGGCGGACAGGCACATCACGTCCGGCAGCGCGGCGGCATAGGCGTGCAGGAGGGTGGAGCGATGGCTGTACAGCGCCGCCTTGGGGTGGCCCGTGGTGCCGCTGGTGTAGCACATGCTGGACGCCGTGTTTTCATCGAAACTGGGCCAGTGGTAGGTGGATGACTGCGCACCAATCCACGCCTCGTAGCTGATCAAACCCGGAATGCCGCTGTCCTGAGGCAGCTTGTCGGCATCGCACAGTGCGACGTACTGCTTGACGGTAGTGCACTTGCCGTGGAAGGCCTGCACCAGCGGCAGGAACGTCATGTCGAAGCACAGCACCTGGTCTTCGGCGTGGTTGGCAATCCAGGCGATCTGGTCGGGCGCCAGACGCGGGTTCAGGGTGTGCAGCACGCGGCCCGAGCCGCTCACGCCAAAGTACAACTCCAGATGGCGATAACCATTCCAGGCCAGCGTGGCCACCCGGTCCCCCTGCTGCAGCTTCATGGCATCGAGCGCATTGGCGACCTGGCGCGCACGCGCGGCCACGTCTTTGTAGGTGTAGCGGTGAATGTCGCCCTCGACCCGCCGCGACACGATTTCGGCGTCGCCATGGTGGCGCTCGGCAAAATCGATCAGCGACGAGATCAACAGAGGTTGGTTTTGCATCAAACCCAGCATGGGGTCTCTCCTTTTATGTAACAAACTGATGTGCAACAGTATCGCGCAGCCAGGTGCGCCGCGCATGGGGAATTGCCCTGCATCCGTCGGCCACCGGTCAACTGCGGGACAATACGGGCATGAACATGGTTGAGGATTTTGCCCCGGAAGTGGAGCTTGGTTTGGCCTGGCGCAACAGCTTTGCGCAGTTGGGCACCGACTTTTACACGCTGCTGCCACCGCGCCCCCTGAGCGCGCCCTACTGGGTCGGGCGCAGCGCCAGCGTGGCGCGCGAGTTGGGGCTGGAGCCGTCGTGGTTCGAATCACAAGACGCGCTGGAGGCGTTTTCTGGCAACCAGGCCATTGCCGGCACGCAGCCGCTGGCCAGCGTTTACAGCGGGCACCAGTTTGGTGTCTGGGCCGGGCAACTGGGCGATGGCCGCGCCCTGCTGCTGGGCGAGACCGCCTCGGGCTACGAGGTGCAACTCAAGGGCAGCGGCCTGACGCCCTACTCCCGCATGGGCGACGGCCGTGCCGTGCTGCGCTCGAGCATTCGAGAATTTTTGTGCAGCGAGGCGATGCACGCCCTGGGTATCCCCACCTCACGGGCGCTGTGCGTGACCGGCTCGGACGCACCGGTACGCCGCGAAGAAATCGAGACCGCCGCCGTGGTGACCCGCGCCGCGCCGAGCTTCATCCGTTTTGGCCATTTCGAGCATTTTTCGGCGCGCGAGCAATATGCGCAGCTCAAAACACTGGCCGACTACGTGATCGAGCGCTTTTATCCGGCGTGCCGGGAGACGGACAGGTTTGCCGGCAACCCCTACGCCGCCTTCCTTGAAATGGTCAGCGAGCGCACCGCGCGCATGCTGGCGCAGTGGCAGGCCGTGGGCTTTTGCCACGGCGTCATGAACACCGACAACATGAGCATCCTGGGCCTGACGATCGACTACGGCCCTTTCCAGTTCCTCGACGCATTCAACCCAGCGCACATCTGCAACCATTCGGATCACCAGGGCCGCTACGCCTACAACAAGCAGCCGAACGTCGCGTACTGGAACCTGTTCTGCCTGGGCCAGGCGCTGCTGCCGTTGATTGGCGAGCAGGAACTGGCGCTGGCCGCGCTCGAATCGTACAAGACCGTGTTCCCGGCCGAGCTGGGCGCGCGCATGCGGGCCAAGCTGGGCCTGACCGACGAACAGCCCGGCGACATGGAACTGATCGAGTCCATCTTCAAGCTGCTCGCCAAAGATCGGGTCGACTACACGATCTTCTGGCGCCGGCTGAGCCACTGGGTCGGCGGCCGTGCGGCGAGTGATGCCCCGTTGCCCGACGATTCAGTGCGCGACCTGTTCCTCGACCGGCCCGCAATCGACGCCTGGCTACTACAATATTCAGAGCGGCTTGCCAAGGTGGGTCATGGGCTGGCGGCAGATTTGATGCTCAAAACCAACCCGAAGTTCGTCCTGCGCAACCACTTGGGCGAACAGGCGATTCGCCTCGCGAAACTAAAGGACTTTTCCGGAGTCAACACCTTGCAGCGCCTGCTGGAGGCCCCATTTGCCGAGCATCCGGGGTTTGACAGCTACGCGGACTTCCCGCCCGACTGGGCATCCACCATCGAGATCAGCTGTTCATCATGAGCCACAAGATTGAGAAAACCGAGGCCGAATGGAAGGCGCTGCTGGCGCAAAAAGGGGCCGAGCCGGTCGCCTTCGAGGTCACGCGCCACGCCGCCACCGAGCGGCCGCATACCGGCAAGTACGACGACCATTGGCAGGCGGGCACCTATGCCTGCGTCTGCTGCGGCGCCAAATTGTTCGACTCCAGCACCAAATTCGACGCCGGCTGCGGCTGGCCGAGCTTTTCGCAGGCGGCCGATCCTGCCGCCATCGAGGAGCATGTGGACCGCACCCTGGGCATGCAGCGCACCGAGACCCTGTGCGCTGCATGCGGCGCGCACCTCGGCCATGTATTTGAAGACGGCCCGGCCCCAACCGGACTGCGCTACTGCATGAACTCGGCTTCGTTAGACTTCAAGCCCAAATGAAGCTCCTCCTCGACTTTTTCCCCATCATCCTGTTTTTCGCGGCCTTCAAGTTCGCGGGCATTTATGTCGCGACGGCCGTGGCCATCGCCGCCACGCTGATCCAGATTGGCTACCTGCACTACAAGCACGGCAAGGTCGAGCCCATGCAATGGATCAGTCTGGGCGTGATCGTGCTGTTCGGCGGCGCCACGCTGATCTCGCACAACGACACCTTCATCAAGTGGAAGCCCACCGTCCTGTACTGGATCATGGGCGGTGCCCTGCTGCTGGGGCAGCTCATCTTCAAAAAGAACCTGCTCAAGTCGCTGATGGGTGCCCAGATGGAGTTGCCCGAAAACGCCTGGCGCATGATGAACTGGAGCTGGACCGGCTTCTTTGCGGCCATGGGCGTGCTCAACCTGTGGGTGGCCTTTCACTATGACCTGGACACCTGGGTCAACTTCAAGCTGTTCGGTGGACTCGGGCTGATGGCGCTGTTCGTCATCGGCCAGGCGCTGTTCCTGGGCAAATACATCAAGACCGACGAGGCCAGCGGCTCATGAACAGCACCAACATGCCCCCCACCAAAATCGCGCCGGTCAGTGCGCAGGCGATGGCCCGGCAACTGCAGCAGGTACTGGCGCCCACGCAACTGGAGGTGCTCGACGAGAGCGCCGCCCACGCGGGTCATTCGGGTGCCAACGAGGCGGGTTTCGGCTCGCACTTCAGGATACGCATTTCGTCACCTCTGTTTACCGGGCGCACACGCGTGGCGCAGCATCGCCTTGTGTATGATGCGCTGCAAGAATTCATTGACCAGGGCGCCCACGCCATCGCCATTGAAGTGCTCTGACTTCGCACTCTGAACACTGCCGCCCCGGCGGCATCCCACGTTTTATCCCCCAGCACCCTTGAGGAAACCTTATGAAGAAGCATTTTCTGTCCGCCTTTGCAGCCGCTGCTGTCATGGGCGCACTGGCCCTGCCCGCCGCCGCGCAAAACGTGGCCATCGTGAATGGCAAGGCCGTCCCGCAGGCGCGCGTGGATGCGCTGGCGCAGCAGGTGGCCGCCTCGGGCCGGCCCATCACGCCGGAAATTACCGCGCAAATCAAGACCGAAGTCATCGCCCGCGAAGTCTTCATGCAGGAGGCGCAAAAGCGCGGCCTGGACGTCACCCCCGATTTCAAGAACCAGATGGAGCTGGCGCGCCAGACCATCCTGATTCGCGACCTGTTTGCCGACTTCCAGAAAAAGAATCCGGTGACCGATGCCGACGTCAAGGCCGAGTACGACAAGTTCGCGGCCACCAACGGCGGCCAGGAATATCACGCGCGTCACATCCTGGTGGACACCGAAGACCAGGCCAAGGCGATCATTGCCCAGCTCAAGAAGGGCGCGAAGTTTGAAGACATCGCCAAAAAATCATCGAAGGACACGGGCTCGGGCGCCAAGGGCGGCGACCTGGACTGGGCGAATGCCGGCAGCTACGTCAAGGAGTTCTCGGACGCCATGGTGAAACTGAAGAAAGGCCAGACCACCGACACGCCCGTGAAGACCCAGTTCGGCTACCACATCATCCGTCTGGACGACGTCAGGACCGCCCAGTTGCCCAAGCTCGAAGACGTGAAGCCGCAAATCGTGCAGCAGCTGGAACAGCAAAAGCTGGCCGCATTCCAGGAAGACCTGCGCGCCAAGGCGAAGATCGAATAAGCCAGCGCTGGAGCCAGCGTCCGTTCCTTGAAAAAATGCGGCTTCGGCCGCATTTTTCGTGGCATCGCATCGCGCCCCGCGTGGGCCGGGCGCGAGTCACCTTCCTCGCCTGGCGCGGTCAACTGGCAGTTTCGGATTCGCGCCGCCCCAGATACGCGTCCTGCACTGCCGGATCGTGCAGCAGCGCCTGTGCAGGCTTGGACAGGACAATGGCGCCGTGGCGGATCACGTAACCGCGATCGGCGATCGTCAGCGCCAGCGTCGCATTCTGTTCGACCATGAAAACGCTGACGCCTTGCCGGTTGATGGTCGTGATTGTGTCGAGCACGCGTTCGACGAAAATCGGCGCCAATCCCATTGTGGGCTCGTCCATGCAGATCAGCCTGGGCCTGCTCATCAGTGCACGCGCCATCGCCAGCATCTGCTGCTCGCCGCCGCTCATCGTGCCGGCGAGTTGCAACGGGCGTTCCGCGAGACGTGGAAAGATATCGAACATGCGTTCCAGATCCTCGCGGATGGCGGCACGGTCGCGAACCAGAAACGCGCCCATCAGCAGGTTCTCCGTCACCGTCATCGCCGGGAAGATGCGACGCGCCTCTGGCACCGAGGCCAGGCCGCGCCGGATACGCTCGCCAGTCGGCAGCGCGGTCGCGTCGACACCTTCGATTGCCACCGTGCCGGCGCTGGGCGTGAGCAGACCCAGGATCGTCTTCATCGTCGTTGATTTGCCTGATGCATTGCCGCCCAGCAGGCAGACGATTTCGGCTGCATCGACATGCAGCGATACCTTTGTGAGGGCCTGTACCGCGCCGTAGAAGGCGTCGACCTCGCGGAGTTCAAGCAGGTGCGGGACGGCTGTGGCCACCGCGCCGTCTGGCGCGCGGGCCGACGCGGGTGGCGCTCGCGCCGTGTCGACCGCTGTGACTGCAGCACTGCTCACGATGGATGCTGCGCTTTGCGCCGCCGGCATTGCACGTTCGCGTCGCGCCCTTTTGCGCGGCCCGCGGCCGAGATACGCCTCGACCACGGCCGGGTCGCGCTGCACCGCGGCCGGCTGACCGGCGGCGATCACATGGCCACCGTCGAGCACAACGATGTGGTCCGAGAGCGTCATCACCAGATCGAGCTTGTGCTCGATCAACAGTACCGTCATGCCTTCGCGCCGCAATTGGGCGATTTGCTCCAGCACCTCACGCGTCTCGGTCGGGTTCATCCCGGCGGTAGGCTCGTCGAGCAGAAGCAGGCGTGGCGCGAGCGCGAGCGCGCGGCCGATTTCAGTGCGGCGCCGGTTTGCGTACGAGAGCGAATAGGCGTATTGATCGCGCCGCGGCAGCAGACGCTCGCCGAAGCGCGCCAGCTGGGTCTCGACGGCCGCGTGCGCCGCGGTCTCTTCGCGCTGCGCCGCGGATGGCCGCGCGAGTGCGATGGCGGCCTCGGCAAGCAGGGACAGCCAGCGCAGCAGCGGCGTATCGCGCAGTGCCGCGAACGGCCGTTGTACCGTCAGCTGGCTGTGCATGCCGATCAGCAGGTTCTCCTCGACCGTCATGTTGCCGAAGACGCGACCGTTCTGGAACGTTCGTGCCAGGCCGCACGCGGCGATCCGGTCCGGCGCGAGGGCACCTAGCGCCTGCCCTTCCAGCAGCACCACTCCGGCGTCGGCGCGCAGCTGTCCGCTCAAGAGGTTGAAGGTTGTTGTTTTGCCCGAGCCGTTCGGGCCGATCAGGCTGACGATCTGGCCCGGCCAGACTTTGAACGAAATGTCGTCGACCGCGCGCACGCCGCCGAAGCTCTTTGCGAGGTGGCGCACGTCGAGCAATGGCGCGCCCACAGGCGTCGGCAGATCCAATGGAGTGCAGCCTGCGGTGGTCACGGCTGAATCCCCGAAGCAGGGTGTGCAATCGTCATCGGTAGATCCACAGCCCCTGTGGCCGAAAGCGGATCAGCAGCAGCAGCAGCACGCCATAGGTCAGGATGCGAAAGTCGCCGAGCGGGCGCAGCAGCTCGGGGGCGCCGACCAGCACGATCGCACCGAGAATCGTACCGACGACGTTGGACATGCCGCCGAGCACGATCATCGTCAGCGCCAGCACCGAGATGTCGACACCGAAGATTTCGGGGTTGATGTAGCCATACTGATGTGCGAGCAGGCTGCCCGCGACTCCGGCGATGAACGCGCCGAGCGCGAACGCGAGCGACTTGTGCCCGGCCAGCTGCACGCCGCTTGCCTGTGCCGCTACCTCGTCCTCGCGGATCGCGCGCCACGCGCGGCCGAGGTGCGAACGCTGCAGCCGCACGACCATCACGACGCTCACCACGAGCAGCAGCGCGGCGAGCAAGTAGTAAGCGCGCGGCGAAACAATGTCGATGCCGAACAGCTGCGGCGGCGGGATCGCGGTGATACCCAGCGGCCCCGCAGTGATCGCGGGCAGGTTGAGAATCGCAGCGACGACGATCGCGCCAATGCCGAGTGTGACGATCGCGACGTAGTGCCCCCGCAGCCGCAACACCGGCACGATCAGGATCGCAGCAGCCAGGGCGGCGAGCACACCGGCCGCCGGCATCGCCATCCAGAACGGCCAGCCATGGTTCTTCACCAGCAGCGCCGAAGCGTAGGCACCTATCGCGAAGAAGCCGGCCTGTCCGATCGACATCAGTCCGGCGGTGCCTGCGACCAGAGTCAGTGAGACGCCCAGAATCGCGAAGATGACGACGATCGTGGCGACGCGCATCAGGTAGGCGTTGGCAGCGAGAGGCAGTAGGACGAACGCGGCTACGAAAATCGCAACGAGTTGCCAGCGGTGCAGCGTCACCGGGCGGCCGCGGCCGAAGAAGGTTCCGGTCAGCGGCTCGGCAAAGCTGGCGTTGGAGGAACCGAAGAGGCCTCCCGGGCGAAGCCACAGCACCGCGACCAGGACGCCGAACGCGATCATGCCGCGCGAGGCGCCACCGAACCAGGTGACGCCGAAGCTCTCGATAACGCCGAGCAACAGGCCACCGACGACCGCACCCGGCAGGTTGCCGAGACCTCCCAGGGTCGCTGCGGCGAAACCCTCGATACCGGCGGCAAAGCCCATGCTCGGGTCGACGTTGCGGTAGTACATTCCCACCAGCACGCCGCCGATGCCGGCCAAGGCCGACGAAATCGCGAACGCCAGCGCCTCCAGGCCGCCGGCATTGACGCCCATCTGCAGCGCCGCGTCGCGATCCTGCGCAGTCGCGCGCAACGCCCGGCCCAGGCGGGTGTGCATCAGGAAGAGCCACAGCGCGAGCAAGCTGACCAGGGTCACGGCAAGCATCACGAGGTCGGCCGCGCCGAAGCGGATGTCGCCGAGCTGGAAGTTCGCGTTCGGCAGCAGGTTCGGAAACACCTGCGTGTCGGGCGTGAACAATAGCTGGGAGACGCGGTCGAGGATCAGCGCGACCGCCACTGTTGACAGGAGCGGCGCGATCCGCGGCGCTTTCGCCAGTGGCCGCACCGCGACCCGCTCGATGACGATGCCAAGTAGCGCCGTCGCGACGACTACGCCGGCCAGCGCCAGCGGCAAGGGCCAGTGAAGCATCGCAGTGAAATACCAGCCGAGCATGGCGCCGAAAGCGAACACGGAGCCATGCGCAAAATTGACGAGGTCGGCGACCCCAAAGATCAGCGACAGTCCAAGCGCGATCAAGGCATAGGCGTTGCCATTGATCAGCCCTGTGACCAGTGGATCGAGAAACTCCGGCATCAGTGTTGGCGCTGGGTTAACTGTAGTAGGTGAACTTGTCACCTCGCACGGTGATCAACGATTCGCTGTAGTGCGCGACGCGGCGCTCGGCGTCGAACTTGAAAGACCCAAACAGCAGGCTCGGGATCGAAGTGCCCGAAATGAATGCCTTGCGGATGCCCTCGCGCGTCGCGCCGCCCTGCTGGGCGCCCCAGGCGACGATCTTGACCGCGTCGTAGGCGCGCGCCGCGTACTGATCCGGTGTCTCGTTGTAGCGTGCCTGGTAGTCCTTGACAAAGCGCTGGACGGCGGGACGCGGGTCTTCGGGAAAAAACAGCACCGACATCACGGTGCCGTTGACCGCGCCGCCGCCGAGTTCGAGAAACTTGTTCGAGTAGCACGAGGTTGCCGCGAGGATCTTGCCCTTCAAGCCGACGTCCTGCGCCTGCAGCAACAGCAGCGCGCCATCGGTGTAGTACGAGATCAGCACCAGCACGTCGGGGTTCGCGCGCCGCGCTTTCGAGAGAATCGAGTGGTAGTCCTTGTCGGTCAGCAGGTAGTTCTCGAGCGCGACGACGTTGCCACCCTGCGACTTGAAGCGCTCGACGAAGACCTTCTGGCTGGTGTCGCCCCAGTCCGACGCCTGGTAGAACACCGCCGCCTGCTTGCCAAGGTGCTTCAACGTGATGTCGGCCATCAGCGCGGCATCCATCTGCATCGTCGGTGCCGTGCTGAACATGTATTCGCCGCCGCGGGTGAACTTCGGGTCGGAGTTGGTGAGCCCGAACTGGATCAGCTTGCCGCGCTCGTAGATCGGCGACGCGGCCATCGATGCGGCGCTCGAAAAGTCGCCGAGTTCGGCAATCACGCGATCGTCGTCGACGAACTTCTGCGCCACCGGCACCGACTGTTTCGGGTCGGACTGCGTGTCCTGATAGAGCAGTTCGAGCGGCCGACCCTCGATGCCGCCGCGCGCATTGATCTCGGCGACGGCCATGTCCATGCCCTTCTTCCAGACCGCCCCGTAGGCGGCGCGGTCGCCGCTGAACGGGCCTGAGACGCCGTAGTAAATTGGCTTTGCCGCCGCGGTCGCAAGACCGGGCACAACCGCTGCCGCTGCCGACACCAGGCCGCCCTGGACGATTTTTCTGCGGGTATTGTCGATGGTTTTTTGGGTCATGGTGGAGATCTCCGGGTTGATTGCTGTGGGTTATTTGCTGCCAGTTATTGTGAGAGGCGATCAGCCAGGCGGTGCCGGGTGGACCGGTTCACCAAGGTTGAGCATCAACCGGTTGGCCCACGCGAAAATCGCCACCGAATGGATCAGGTCGAGGATTTCGAGCGGGCTCAGCCCGGCCCGGCGCAAGTTGCGAATGCTCGCGGCCGAGACCTTGGCGGGCGACGCGGTCAACTCGACCGAGAACTGCACGATGGCGCGTTCGCGCTCGGTCGTTCCGGCGCGTTCGGGGTCGTCGAACACCTGCTGTATGACGTCGCGGCGCCTGGCCAGTTGTTCGAACCGCTGTGCATGCACCGAGCCGCAGTAGACGCAACCGTTGACACGCGACGTGACTGTCGCGGCCAGTTCGCGTTCGGCGCGGGGCAGGCCGCCCGGCGCATACATGATCGAGTTGAATGCGGCCGAACGCTGGCGCAGGATCTCGGGCTGATGCACCAGCGCCCGGTAATACTCCGAAGTTTGGGCCTGCGGATGGCTCTCCTCGAGCACCGCAATTTGCTGCGGCGTCGCCGCAGCGAGATCGACCACATCGAGCCAGGCCTTCCAGCCCAGCGTCTCGTTGGTGAAACCGTGCGAGCGGATCGGTTCGTCGGCGGTCTTTTCGTTCATCCCACATGGCCCTCCATCTGAATCGCACCGAGTCCGGCGACGAGGCGTGTCTGGTACGACACAAAGGCGACCAGCTGAGCCAGTGCGATTGCGGCCGCAGTCGTGATGCCTGCCGCCAGCAGCGCCTGCAATGCGGCCCGGTCACCGTCCACGGGGTGCTCGACCAGGCTGCGCGTGAACGACAGCATCGCGTGCAACCGCGGCTCGGTGATCTCGCCGGGCTCGCCGGTGGCGACCGCGGCGATCGCTTGCGCATCGGCGCACGCGGCCACCGCTCGCTCGTGGTAGTGCGCGGCCAGTTCGGGCGCCGGAGTCAGCCTGCAGGCAAACAGTGCGACCAGGAGCCGCTCGGGGACCGAAAGGCCGTCAAGCGCCGGGTCGAACAAGGCCTCGTAGCTGCCTTGCGTCGCGGCACGGACCTTGTCGCGCTGATGCCGCAAGCCCTGCATCGGGCTGCCGTTTTCGATCCCGGCAAGCCGGTCGATGAGGTCAGTGGCGTCGTCACGGAATGGTGCTGGTGATGTCATGAGCGGTTCGGTTCAGGTTCGTGGCGGCTCTGCGGGGACCCATTCGTCGCCGAACACTTCGGGCTCGGAAAAGGCTTGCAGCCGATCGTAGTGAGTTTGTATGTCCTCGCGATAGAAGAGGCTGGCGATGCCTTGCGCGAGGCGCGTCGCGCCGTCGCTGATGGCCGGGATGTCGCCCGAGACGGTGCCGTGGCTCAAGGCGGCCGGGTAGCAGAAGCAGTGCACGCGCGACAGGCCGGGGCATTCACCCGGCGTCTTCTCGGACAGCTCGAATGCCGGGCCGAGATCGGGCGAATCCGCCAGCTCGCGGTCTTCCTCACCAGGCTGCGGCCGGTAGCGATCCTTCCACGCGCGCACGTGCGGCGCCAGCGCAGCGAACTCGGGGCGTGCATACCAGTCGATGCGAAAGCCGGTCGAGAAGATCATGAAGTCGAAGCTGAATACGCCCTTGGACGTGCGTACCGTGAGCTCCTCGCCGGCCGATTGCACGTCGAGAATCGCGCAGCCCAGGTTAAAACGTGCGTTCGGGTGGCGCGACACGCGCAAGGTGCTGGCACGCGGCGGCGGCGTCTGCTCGCAATGCAGGTAGTGGCGGATGCGCCACTTCCAGTCGTCCGGCAGGTCGACGAAACCGAAGGTCAGGCCGGGATTGCCGGCGCCCTTGCCCTTGTTCACGCGCGGAATGTCGGCACGGCGAATCAGCAGATCGACACTCGCGGCACCGGCCTCCAGCACGGTTGCCGCGCTGTCCATCGCCGAGGCACCGGCACCGATGACGCCAACCCGCAAGCCGGCAAGACTCGCGGCGTCGAAAGGGTCCGACGAATGGGCCCAACGCGCGTGCGGCAGGCCTTCGGCGAATTCAGGAACGTAGGCGCCGCCGAGCCCGTCGCGGCCGGTCGCGAGCACGACCCGGCGGGCGAGAAGGTTTTGGTGCCCGAGCGTCGATTCCATGTCGAGTTCGACGACACCGTCAGCGCGCGGCACGATCGCCCGCACGTCGTGCTCGTTGCGAACGTCGAGCGCCAGCACGCGCCGGTACCAGCGCAGGTAGTCCATCCATTGCAGGCGGGGAATCTTGTCGAGCCGCTGCCATGCATCGACGCCGAACTGCGCCTCGAACCAGGCCCGAAACGTCAGCGCTGGCAGGCCCAGCGCCGGACCGGTCAGTTGCTTCGGTGAACGCAGCGTTTCCATCCGTGCTGTCGTCGCCCATGGCCCCTCATAGCCGGCGGGTGCACGGTCAAAGAGGGTCGCGGCGATACCAATGCGCTGCAACGCGGCCGCGGCGGCGAGCCCGGCCATGCCGGCGCCGATGATCGCGACGTCGAGCACCTCGCGCCCGTCCTGGCGATGGGACGGCATCCAGTTGCCAGGTGGCAGTTCGAGCCACGCCAGGTCTTCGCACAGTCGCGCTTCGAGTGCCTTCAGGCCGACGGACGCGTCCGTTTCGATCGCCAGGTGCTTCGTCATTGCTGTCAACAGTATAAAACTCCAGAATTGGCCTTTGGCTTGTGCGGAGCTATCGATGTGTCCATTGATGCGCAGCCCAAACGATTGAAAGGAGTACCGGCTGGTGCAGCATGTACCAGGACAGGCTCCAGCGGCCCAGCCAGGCCAGTGGCGCCGCCGGGCGGGGCATGGCGGCGCTGAGCCAATGCGGGCGGGCTCGAAACAGCCACTGGCCGCAGGCCATGCCCCAGCACATCACGCCCAGCCAGGGCAGCACCGGCACGTAGTCTTCGGTGATGGGCTTGCGCGTGATCAGGCCCAGCCAGTTCAGCGACCTGGCGTTGAAAATTTCAGCAAAATGAGCCACAGCCCCTGTCTCTAGCGCATACGCAGCTATGAATTTGGAAGCAATGGCGAGCGCCCCAAGCAGCCACAGGCCCAGCGGATGGCGGCGCCCCCAGGGTGCGGACAGGCGCACGATGATGAGCATCGCGGCAATGCCATGCAGCACGCCGAAGTAGATGAAGCTGTCCGGAAACATCCACAACGAGCCCGCCGTGACCAGCAGTGCGCACCCCGCCACCTGCGCCCAGCGCTTCCAGAAGCGCGGCCAGCTTTGCCCCTGCTGCACGGCGATGGCCTGCCCCAGCCCGGCGCAGAACAGGAACAGGCTCACGATGGCCGTGCGCTGCCAGGTCCAGAACGGGTCGGCGTAGAAATTCTGCCGCAGGTAGCCAAAATGGTTGAGGTCGAAGCAGAAGTGAAAGACCGTCATCCAGACGATGGCGCACCCGCGCAGGGCATCCACGCCGTCGAAGCGATGACGGGACGCAGTCAGTGGAATGGACGCCGGGTTCATCCGCAAACCATAACCGATCCATGACCGATCAGGATGCGGATAATTCACTTCACACCAACAACCCAAGGAGACCTCACACCATGAACACACATCTGCTGATCGGGACGGGCCCGCGCAAGGTCATTGCTCTGCACGGCTGGTTTGGCCGCGCCAAAGGCTGGGGGCCGTTGGTGGACGTGCTGGATACGCAAAGCTTCAGCTACGCCTTCATGGATTGCCGCGGCTACGGCGGCATGAAGGGCAGCGGCGGCCCCTACACCATGGCGCAAATCGCGCAGGACGCGCTGGCGCTGGCCGATGGCCTGGGCTGGCGGCGCTTCAGCCTGATCGGCCACTCGATGTGCGGCAGTGCGATCCAGCGCGTGCTGGTGGATGCGCCGGCCCGCGTCGAGAAACTGGTGGCGATCACACCGGTACCGGCCAGCGGCGTGCCGTTCGATGATGCGGGCTGGGCCTTCTTCTCCAGCGCGGCGAAAGACGCCGGCGCGCGCAAGGGCATCATCGACCTGACCACCGGGAACCGCCTGTCCAGTGTCTGGCTGGACCAGATGGTGGCCGCGTCGCTGGCCGGGTCCGATGAAGACGCTTTTGCGGCCTACCTGACGGCCTGGGCCAAAACCGACTTTCACGCGCAGATCCAGGGCAACCCGGTGCCGATCAAGGTCATCGTCGGCGAGCACGACCCGGCGCTGGGCGCTGCGGCCATGAAGGACACCTACATGCAGTGGTATCCGAACGCCACGCTGGATGTGATGGCCAATGCGGGCCACTACCCGATGAACGAGACGCCGGTCGCGCTGGCCACCAGTATCGAGAAATTCCTGCGCGGCTGACGGGATGGCCGCCGGGGGCCGGCGCCATGCAGGTGCCGCGCCGGCGTCGTCAGTGTGCCGCGGCGACCCGTTCTGCCGCGTGAGTCATGTCGATGCCGTGCTGCTCGCGGCTGAACCAGATCAGCACCGCAATCGCAACCGCTGCGCTGCCGCCGACCACGGCCAGCGCCTGCCCATAGTTGTTGCCGTTGGCCACGGCATACGACGCCTGCACCGTCGCATTCACAGAGGCGAGCAGATTGCCAAGCTGGTATACGAGCCCGGGAAAGGTTGCGCGGATGGCCTCCGGCGAGATTTCATTCAGGTGCACCGGAATCACGCCCCACGCGCCCTGCACGGAGATCTGCATCAGGAAGGCCCCGAGCGCCAGCGCGAGCACGCCGCTGGAAAACGCCCACAGCGGTATCACCGGCAGCGCGATCAGCGCGGCGATGCAGATCGCGCGCCGCCGGCCCAGCTTCTCCGACAGCGAGCCGAAGGTCAGCCCGCCAATGATCGCGCCGATGTTCAGCATGATGACGATGATCGAGACGGTGTGCGGGTCGAAATGATGCTGCTCGCGCAGGAAGGTCGGATACAGATCCTGTGTGCCGTGCGAGAAGAAATTGAATGCGGTCATCAGGACGATGCAGTAGATCGAGAGGACCCAGTTCCTTTTGAACGTGGCCAGCAGGCCCGGGCGCGGCTTCTTCGCCATGGCCTCGAACGCGGGTGACTCGGGGACGCTGGTGCGGATGTACAGCACGAGCAGCGCAGGAATGACGCCGACAAAAAACATCCCGCGCCAGCCGATGTGCGAGTACAGCGTGCCGAACACGATCGATGCGAGCAGATAGCCGCTCGGATAACCCGCCTGCAGCAGCCCCGACACGAAGCCGCGTGCGCGCGGCGGCACGGTCTCCATCGCCAGCGCGGTGCCAACACCCCATTCACCACCCAGCGCGATGCCGAACAGGAAGCGCAGCACGAGCAGCGTGGTCAGGTTCGGCGAGAAGCCTGACAGCAGTTCGAGAATCGAGTAGAGCCCGACGTCGAGCATCAGCGTCGGACGGCGCCCGTATTTGTCGGCGAGCTTGCCGAAAATCAAGGCCCCGAGAGGGCGCGCCGCCAGCGTCAAGGTGATCGCGAGAGCCACCGCCGGAATTCCCGTATTGAATTCGGCCGCAATGTCTTTGAGCACGAACACCATGAGAAAGAAGTCGAAGGCGTCGAGGGTCCAGCCCAGATAGGCCGCGATGACGACGTTGATCTGTGCACGAGTCCAGCCCATTGACTATTCTCCTTTGCATCTTCGAGGATACGAGCAGTTCCGTGAGCGGCAGCCAGCGGCGTCACCCTCCTGCCCGATTGAGTGAAACTGTTCGCAATTCAAGTATGCGCGCATGTCCGTTTCGGTGGCAAGCGCTGCGCAACGGCCAGCCTTTTTCGCCCGGATGTTTGACATAGGTCAGGCGTTGGCGAGCAGGGATGCGCCGCGCCGCCCACGCCGGTGCTAGATTGACTTCTTTTGCATACCGTGCATTACGGACAAGGAGATACAAATGGTTGCCATGATGAAAGCCGCCGTATTCATCGAACCCGGCCGCATCGAGCTGGCCGACAAGCCGATTCCCGGCGTGGGCCCGAACGATGCGCTGATCCGCATCACCACCACGACCATTTGCGGCACGGACGTGCATATCCTCAAGGGTGAGTATCCGGTGGCCAAGGGCCTGACGATTGGTCATGAGCCCGTCGGCGTGATCGAGAAGCTCGGCAGCGCCGTGCAGGGCTACAGCGAAGGCCAGCGCGTGATCGCCGGCGCCATCTGCCCCAATTTCAACTCCTACGCCGCGCAGGATGGCGTGCCCTCGCAGGACGGCAGCTATCTGGTGGCGCGCGGCCTGTGCGGCTGCCACGGCTACAAGGCCACGGCGGGCTGGCGCTTCGGCAACCTGATCGACGGCACGCAGGCCGAATACGTGCTGGTGCCCGACGCGCAGGCGAATCTCGCACCGATTCCCGATGGCCTGACGGACGAGCAGGTCCTGATGTGCCCCGACATCATGTCCACCGGCTTCAAGGGCGCGGAGAACGCCAACATCCGGATCGGCGACACCGTGGCCGTGTTCGCGCAGGGCCCGATTGGCCTGTGCGCCACGGCGGGCGCGCGCCTGCTGGGCGCGTCCACCATCATCACGGTGGACGGCAACGAGCACCGGCTCTCCATCTCGAAGAAGATGGGCGCCGACGTTACGCTGAACTTCAAGCAATGCGACGTGGTTGACGAGATCATGAAGCTGACCGGCGGGCGCGGCGTGGATGCGTCGATCGAGGCGCTGGGCACACAGGGCACGTTCGAGTCGGCACTGCGCGTGCTCAAGCCCGGTGGCACGCTGTCCAGCCTGGGCGTGTATTCGAGCGACCTGACGATCCCGCTATCGGCCTTCGCCGCCGGCTTGGGCGACCACAAGATCAACACGGCGCTGTGCCCTGGCGGCAAGGAACGCATGCGGCGCCTGCTCAACATCGTGGCATCGGGCCGCGTGGACTTGGGCGTGATGGTGACGCATCGCTACAAGCTCGACGACATCGTGGCCGCCTACGAGCTGTTCGCCAACCAGCGCGACGGCGTCTTGAAGGTGGCGATCAAGCCGCATTGACGCGCCGGCCGTGGCCGCCGATTGTCTCGCCGCGCCGCGGGATCGTCGCGGGCTGCAAAACTAGCCCACCCAGCGCCGTGCGTTCTGCCACAGCCGCAGCCAGGGGCTGAAGGCGCTCGGGTCGCCCGAGGTCCAGCTCATCTGGATGTTGCGGAACACGCGCTCGGGGTGCGGCATCATGGCCGTGAAGCGGCCGTCCTGCGTCGTGACCGCCGTCAGCCCGCCGGGACTGCCGTTGGGATTGAACGGATAGGCCTCGGTGGCTCTGCCTGCGTTGTCGGTGAAGCGCATCGCCGCAATCGCGCGGGCGGCGTCGCCCCGGTGCCCGAAATTGGCGAAGCCTTCACCGTGTGCCACCGCGATCGGCAGGCGGCTGCCGGCCATGCCCGCAAAGAACAGGCTGGGCGAATCGAGCACTTCCACCATCGACAGTCGCGCCTCGAAACGCTCGCTCTGGTTGGTGGTGAAGCGCGGCCAGTCCTGGGCGCCGGGGATGATGTCGGCCAGCTCGGCAAACATCTGGCAGCCGTTGCACACGCCCAGGCCGAAGGTGTCGGGCCGCGCAAAGAAAGCCTTGAACTGCTCCGCCAGTGCCGGGTTGAAGGTGATGGAGCGGGCCCAGCCGATGCCCGCGCCCAGCGTGTCGCCGTAGCTGAAACCGCCGCAGGCCACGACGCCCTTGAAGTCGCGCAGCTTGGCGCGGCCGGTCTGCAGGTCGGTCATGTGCACGTCGAAGGCTTCAAAACCCGCCTCGGTGAAGGCATAGGCCATTTCCACATGCGAGTTGACACCCTGCTCGCGCAGCACGGCCACCTTGGGGCGGCTCAGGTTCAGATACGGGGCTGCTACATTTTCAAAAGCATCTGGTGCAAGCTGGACGTGGAGTCCGGGGTCATTGGGCTCACCAACGGCGGCGTGTTCGGCGTCCGCGCACGCCGGGTTGTCGCGCTGCCCGCAGATCTTCCAGCTCACCGCATCCCAGGTTTGATGCAGGTCTTGCAGCCTGGCACTGAACACCGCCTTGGTGTCGCGCCAGATCTGCAGTTGCCCCTTGCCGGCATCAATGGATGAAGTGACCGGCCGCGTCTTGCCGACAAAATGGCTGTGCCGGCTCAGGCCGTGCTCGCGCAGGGTTTGCATCACCTCGTTGCGCTCGGATGTGCGCACCTGCAGCACCACGCCGAGCTCCTCGCTGAACAGCGCCTTGAGCGTGAGTTCTTCGCGCCGCGCGCTGACCTGGCCGGCCCAGTTCTTGGCATCGCCATACTCGGCACGGCTGTCGGCAATGCCGTCGCTCTCGGTCACCAGCAGGTCCACATTCAGCGACACCCCAACGTGGCCCGCGAACGCCATCTCGCACACAGTGGCGAACAGGCCGCCGTCGCTGCGGTCGTGGTAGGCCAGGATCTTGCCCTGCGCGCGCAGCGCATTCACGGCGTTGACCAGGCGGACCAGGTCTTGCGGGTCATCGAGGTCGGGCACGGCGTCGCCGACCTGCTCCAGCGTTTGCGCCAGCATGCTGCCGCCCATGCGGTTCTGGCCCCGGCCGAGGTCGATCAGCACCAGCGTGGTGTCGGCCTCGGTCGCGTCGAGTTGCGGCGTGAGCGTGCCGCGCACGTCGGCCAGCGTGGCGAAGGCCGTCACGATCAGGCTGACGGGTGAAGTGACTGTTCTGGATGCGTCGTCCGTACCGGTCTCGCCTTGCGGCGCGCTCCACTGCGTGCGCATGGAGAGCGAATCCTTGCCCACAGGGATGGCGATGCCCAGCGCCGGGCACAGCTCCATGCCGACGGCCCGCACGGTCTCGTACAGCGCGGCGTCCTCCCCCGGTTCGCCGCAGGCCGCCATCCAGTTGGCGGAGAGCTTGACGCGCGCCAGCTCGATCGGCGCGGCCAGCAAATTGGTGATGCTTTCGGCCACCGCCATGCGGCCGGATGCCGGCGCGTTGACGGCCGCCAGCGGCGTGCGCTCGCCCAGACTCATGGCCTCGCCGGCGAAGCCTTTGTAATCGGCCAGCGTGACGGCGCAATCCGCCACCGGCACCTGCCACGGCCCGACCATCTGGTCGCGATGCGACAGGCCGCCCACGGTGCGGTCGCCAATGGTGATGAGGAAGCGCTTGGAGGCGACGGTGGCACTGGACAGCACCTGGATCGCCGCCTGCTGCAGGCCGACACCGCTCAGGTCGATCGGCTTGAAGTGGCGCGCCACGGTGGTGACGTCACGGTGCATCTTGGGCGGCTTGCCCAGCAGCACGTTCATGGGCATGTGAACTGGAGCCCCCCTGCTGGCCACTGACGTGTCCTTGCTGCCCCCCGAGGGGGCTGCGCTTGCTTCGGAAGCGCGCCCTGCGCGGCGCGCGGCCACTTCGCTATCAGACACTATGAGGTCTCTCTCTTCGGTCGCGACGCCGACCACGGCAAACGGGCAGCGTTCGCGCTCGCACAAGGCCTGGAACTGCGCGAGCGATTCGGGCGCGATCGCGAGCACATAGCGCTCCTGGCTTTCGTTGCACCAGATTTCCCGGGGCGCCAGGCCGGATTCTTCGAGCGGCACGGCGCGCAGGTCGAAGCGTGCGCCGCGCCCGGCGTCGTTGGTCAGCTCGGGAAAGGCGTTGGACAGGCCGCCGGCGCCCACGTCGTGGATCGCGAGGATCGGGTTCGCCTCGCCCTGCGCCCAGCAGTGGTTGATGACCTCCTGCGCCCGGCGCTCGATCTCGGGGTTGCCGCGCTGCACCGAATCGAAGTCCAGTTCGGCCGCATTCGCGCCGCTGGCCATGGAACTGGCCGCGCTGCCGCCCATGCCGATGCGCATGCCCGGGCCGCCAAGCTGGATCAGCAGGCTGCCGGCCGGGAAGTCAATCTTGTGAGTCAGGCCGGCGTCGATGGCGCCCAGGCCGCCCGCGATCATGATGGGCTTGTGGTAGCCGCGCCGGATCGTGTCAACGTCGGACGCCACGGTCTGCTCGTACTCGCGGAAGTAGCCCAGCAGGTTGGGCCGGCCAAATTCGTTGTTGAAGGCGGCGCCGCCGAGCGGGCCCTCGGTCATGATCTGCAGCGGGCTGGCGATGTGCCCGGGCTTGCCGCCCGGCTGGTCGGACCAGCCGTCCCAGAGTCTGGACACCGAAAAGCCCGTCAACCCCGCTTTTGGCTTGGAGCCGCGCCCGGTGGCGCCCTCGTCGCGGATTTCGCCGCCCGCGCCGGTCGAGGCGCCCGGGAACGGCGAGATCGCGGTGGGGTGGTTGTGGGTTTCCACCTTCATCAGTACGTGGCTCAAAGCACTATGTTTTTGATAGCTTACTGCGCCCGCCCCGTCGGGGCTGGAGGGTGATTTTGCTATAAATCTCTCAATGGCCGTGCCTTCCATCACCGCGGCGTTGTCCGAGTACGCCACCACCGTGTGCTGCGGGCTGACCTGGTGCGTGTGGCGAATCATGCCGAACAGGCTGCGTTCCTGCACCGCGCCGTCGATCGTGAATTCGGCGTTGAAAATCTTGTGCCGGCAATGCTCGCTGTTGGCTTGCGCAAACATCATCAGCTCCACATCGCTGGGGTTGCGCCCCAGCCGGGTGAAGGCGGCCACGAGGTAGTCCATTTCATCGCCGGCCAGCGCCAGGCCGAACTGGCTGTTGGCCTGTGCCAGCGCCGCCCTGCCCCCTTCGAGCACATCCACATAGGCCATGGGCGCGGCGTGCAGTTCGGTGAACAGACCGGCGGCCGCATCGCGGTCGAACATGACGCTCTCGGTCATGCGGTCATGCAGCACGGCCGCCACTTGCAGCAGCTGCTCCTGGTTCAGCGCCGGGTTGCCGAGCAAACTGGCTTTTAGCGTGAGCCGGTACTCGGTGATGCGCTCGATGCGCTTGACGGCCAGCGCGCAGTTGTGGGCGATGTCGGTCGCCTTGGACGCCCAGGGCGAGACGGTGCCAAAACGCGGTGTGACAACCACCAGCGCGCCATCGGCGGCGCCTTTCGGCGCCTGGTACGGCTCGCCATACGTGAGCAGGGCCGCCAGCTGCGCCCGCTCCGCATCGCCCGGGGCCTCGGCGGATGCCACCAGATGGACGAATCGGGCGGCGACGCCGCTGATCCTGTCGTGGACCGCCTGAAGTTTGGGCAGAAGTTGCTGGGCGCGGAAGTCGCTAAGGGCATTGCCGCCCTCAAACTGGGTAAGGTGCAGGGTCACTGGTTGCGGCCTGGTTCGGGTGGGGATGACGGTGGACGGGCCATCCGTTGAAACTCCCTATTTTACGCGGGCCACCAATAGTCCAAGGCCTGTTGCATTAGCCACCGGACTTTTTGAAGATGACAAACAGGACCAACAGTACAACGGTCCAGACCATGGCAATCAGGATCGGATGCCAAGTCTTTGCGGGCTGGCGAAACTCATCGTCGTAGGTTGAATCCCGCCGGCGCTGCGCGTTGGATCGGGAGTCTCGAAACTGCTTCGGGAAGTAGCGAGGGTCGGGAGTCTGCTGCTTGCGCTTGCTCCTCCATAGATTCCATTTGGGTCTTAGATCAGCTCGCTGACGCTGGATATCCCGATACCAATCCCTGTCATCAAGGCTCATATTCAATTCCCCTTGTTGAAAGTCATCTACTGCATGGAGCAGCCCAATCGCTGCTGCTCGGCACGAATGCCCTTCCAACGCATCTGGTCCGTATTGATGATCTCTATCGGCTGCAACTGCCGGTTCTCATAACGGCTCCATATCTCGGCCCGCTCCGCATGCAACTGGAGGCAGCGGGTATTTCGCTCGACCTGCTGAGCCTGGGCTTGCCGCTGCGCCGCCGCCGAGGCAGCGTTTACTTCGCCCTTGGCAAGGTTGATTTGCTGTTCAAACGGCATTCCATCCGGAACGCTGACAATCCGCTCGATAAAGGCTTGGTGCTGGTTGCAATGGGCCTTGGACCAAAAGGTGCTGTCGTTGTAGGCCTTACACAAGTAGATAGTGTCAGCCTGTGCTGCTGCCGACAGCAGCAGCACTGCAAATAAAAGCATTCTCACTACTCCGCCCTCCCCTTTGATCAAAGTTTACTGGATGTAAGAGGGCCGTACGGTGGCCTGCAGGCTGCGACTCGTCGTCATCACGAATCATTTACGCGCTCGTCGAACTGACGCACCGGCTACCTGCGGGCAAAGTCACCCAGTGGGATAATTGCGGCCATGAGCATTACCTACAAAGATGAAGAAGGCATCCGCGGCATGCGCGTTGCCGGAAGACTGGCCTCCGAGTTGCTGGACTACCTGACGCCGCACGTGAAAGTCGGTGTCACCACGAATGAGCTGGACAAGCTGGCGTACGACTACATCACCCAGGTGCAGGAGGCGATTCCGGCACCGCTGAACTACACCGGCGGCGGCAACATCCCCTACCCCAAGTCAATCTGCACCTCGGTCAACCATCAGGTGTGCCACGGCATCCCCAACGACAAGCCGTTGAAAAAGGGCGACAGCGTCAACATCGACGTGACCGTGATCAAAAACGGCTGGCACGGCGACACCAGCCGCATGTTCATCGTGGGCGAAGGCTCCATCCTGGCCAGGCGGCTGTCGGCGCTGACGTACGAGGCGATGTGGCATGGCATCGAAATGGTCAGGCCCGGCATCCATCTGGGCGATATTGGCCACGTCATCCAGCGCTTTGCCGAGAGCAACGGCTTTTCCGTGGTGCGCGAATTTTGCGGCCACGGCATTGGCCGGGTGTTCCATGAAGAGCCGCAGGTGCTGCATTATGGCAAGCCCGGCACCATGGAGATGCTGAAAACCGGCATGACCTTCACCATCGAGCCGATGATCAATGCGGGCAAAAAGGAAATCAAGGAAGGCCCGGAAAAAGACGGCTGGAGCATTGTGACCAAGGACCATTCGCTGTCGGCCCAGTGGGAGCACACCATTCTGGTCACCGAGACCGGCTACGAGGTGCTCACGCTCTCCGCGGGCAGCCCGCCGCCGCCGCCTTTTGTCAACGCACAGGTCAACGCACAGGCGAATGCCTGACCTGCAAACCCTTCGAGACGACTACCGTCTCCAGAAAGCCGCGCTGTTCCAGTCGGTGCGCACCAGCGGCGCATCCACGCGCGGCATTCACAGCGTGCTGCACAAGCTGGCCCGCCAGGCCGACGCCCTGCTCCAGGCCCTGTGGCAGATGGCGGCGTTCTCCGACCAGCTGGCGTTGGTCGCGGTCGGTGGCTACGGGCGCGGCGAGCTGTTTCCGTACTCGGATGTGGACGTGGTGCTGCTGCTGCCCGATGACCTGAATCCCGACGACAACGCACCGCTCAAGCGGCAGATCGAGGCCTTCATCGGCAGTTGCTGGGACACCGGGCTGGAGATCGGCTCGAGCGTGCGCACGGTGTCGGACTGCGTGGCCGAAGCCGCCAAGGACGTGACGGTGCAGACCTCGCTGCTGGAGTCGCGCCTGGTCACCGGCAGCAAAACCCTGTTTGCGGAATTTGGCCGGCGCTTTGACGCCGCGATGGATCCCGCGGCGTTCTTCGTGGCCAAGACGCTGGAGCTGCGCCAGCGCCACACCAAGTTCGAGAACACGCCCTACGCGCTGGAGCCCAACTGCAAGGAGTCGCCCGGCGGCCTGCGCGACCTGCAGGTGATCCTGTGGGTGGCCAGGGCGGCCGGCCTGGGCAAGAGCTGGGACGAACTGGCAAGAGGTGGCCTGGCGACGGCGTTCGAGGCCCGGCAGATCAAGCGCAACGAGGCGCTCTTGTGCCTGATCCGCGCGCGGCTGCACCTGCTGGCGCATCGGCGCGAAGACCGCCTGGTGTTCGATCTGCAAACCGCGGTGGCCGAGTCCTTCGGGTATGGAACCCCCACGCTCGGCACTGACGTGTCCTCGCTGCCCCCCGAGGGGGCTGTTTCGCCTAGGGGCGGCCCGTCGGCGAAACGGCCGGTTGTTCGTTCCAGCGAATCGCTGATGCGCCGCTACTACTGGGCGGCCAAGGCTGTGACCCAGCTCAACCAGATCCTGCTGCTGAACATCGAGGAGCGTTTGAGCCCGTCCGCGCACGAACTGCATCCGATCAACGAGCGCTTCTTCGAGAAGGCCGGCATGATCGAGGTGGCCAGCGACGATCTGTACGAGAAGCAGCCGCACGCGATTCTCGAAACCTTCCTGCTGTACGAAACCACGGTCGGCGTCAAGGGTCTGTCGGCCCGTACCCTGCGCGCGCTGTACAACGTGCGCGGCGTGATGGATGGCCAGTTTCGGCGTGACCCGGTGAATCGCGAAACCTTCAAGCGCATCCTGCAGCAGCCCGAAGGCATCACGCACGCCATGCGGCTGATGAACCAGACCTCGGTGCTGGGGCGCTACCTGTGGGTGTTTCGCCGCATCGTCGGCCAGATGCAGCACGACCTGTTCCATGTGTACACGGTGGACCAGCACATCCTGATGGTGCTGCGCAACGTGCGCCGTTTCTTCATCGCCGAGCATGCCCACGAATACCCGTTCTGCTCGCAGCTCGCCGCGGGCTGGGACAAGCCCTGGATTCTGTACACCGCCGCGCTGTTCCACGATATTGCCAAGGGCCGCGGTGGCGACCATTCCGAGCTGGGCGCCAGCGAAGTGCGGCGTTTTTGCCGCCAGCACGACATCGCCCGCGAAGACGCCAGGCTGATCGAATTCCTGGTCAGGGAACACCTCAGCATGAGCCGGATCGCGCAGAAGCAGGACCTGGGCGACCCCGACGTGATTGCGGCCTTTGCCAAACGCGTCGGCAACGAGCGCTACCTGACCGCGCTGTACCTGCTCACCGTGGCCGACATCCGCGGCACCAGCCCCAAGGTCTGGAACGCCTGGAAAGGCAAGCTGCTGGAAGACCTGTACCGGCTCGCGCTGCGCGTGCTGGGCGGCCGTGCACCCGACCCCGGTGCCGACATCGAGGCGCGCAAGCGCGAGGCGCTGGTGTTGCTGGCCCTGCACGCCGAACCCTTCGAGGCCTACAAGGCGCTGTGGGACACGCTCGACGTGGGCTACTTCATGCGCCACGACGCCGCCGACATTGCCTGGCACGCGCGCCAGCTGTCGCGCCACGTGGCGCGGCAAGCCGGCGCTGCCGCACCCGCCATGCCCAAGGCCATCGTGCGCGCGCGCCTGTCGCCGGTCGGCGAAGGCCTGCAGGTGCTGGTGTACACGCCGGACAAGCCCGACCTGTTCGCGCGCATCTGCGGTTATTTCGACCAGGCCAGCCTCAGCATTCTGGACGCCAAGGTGCACACCACGAGCAACGGCTTCGCGCTCGACACCTTCCAGGTGGTCACCTCGTTTCTGCCGGAGCATTACCGCGAACTCGTCAGCATGGTGGAAGCCGGCGTGGCGCATGCCATCGAGCAGCCCGGTGAGCTGCCCGCCCCGAGCCGCGGCCGCGTGTCGCGCCGTGTCAGGAGCTTTCCCGTGACACCGCGCGTCGAGCTGGCCCCGGACGAGAAGGCGCAGCGCTGGCTGCTCAGCATCTCGGCCAGCGACCGCGTCGGCCTGCTTTATTCGGTGGCGCGCGTGCTGGCGCGCCACAAGCTGAATCTGCAACTGGCCAAGGTCACCACCCTGGGCGAGCGGGTCGAAGACACCTTCCTGATCGACGGGCCGGAGCTGCAGCACAACCGCGCGCAGATCGAGATTGAGACCGAATTGCTGGAAACCCTGAACGCCTGAAGCGGGGGTTAGTCATCCTGCCCGGCATCCAGCCCCGGAAACAGCACCTCGGTGAAGCCGAACTTCGTGAAGTCGCGCACCCGCATCGGGTACAGCTTGCCGATCAGGTGGTCGCATTCGTGCTGCACCACGCGCGCGTGAAAGCCCTCTGCCGTGCGATCAATAGCGTCGCCATATTGGTCGAACCCGGTGTAGCGGATGCGCGAGAAACGCGGCACCACGCCGCGCAGGCCGGGCACCGACAGGCAGCCTTCCCAGCCGTCCTCTTCCTCCGGCCCGAGCGGCGTGATGACCGGATTCAGCAACACCGTGCGCGGCACCAGCGGCGCATCGGGGTAGCGCGGGTTGACCTCGTCGGTACCAAAGATCACCAGTTGCAAATTCACCGCGATCTGCGGCGCGGCCAGTCCCGCGCCGTCGACGGCGTGCATGGTGTCGAACATGTCGGACACCAGCAAATGCAGCGCGTCGGTGTCGAACTCGGTCACGGGCTGGGCAATGCGCAGCAGGCGCGGGTCGCCCATTTTGAGGATTTCGCGAATGGTCATGGTGTGTATTGTGCTGCGCTATTCCTTGTCCTTGCGGTTCTGCGCCTCGATGCGCTCGCGCGCGGCCTGCCACTGTGCGTCGCTCCACTCGCGCAGCTCGTAGAAGTTGCCGCCGGTGGCGAGCGCGTTGCCGCCGTCCATCGTGATCGTCTGCCCGGTGAGCCAGTCGCACTGGCCGGGCGCCAGCAAAAACGCCGCCAGGTTCTGCAGCTCGCTCATATCGCCGGCGCGCGCCATCGGGTTGCGCTGCTTGCTGCGCGCACCGGGCTCCTCGCCCGGGCTGAGCCGTTTGCTCATGCCCTCGGTCGGAATCTCGCCGGGCGCCACGGCGTTCAGGCGGATGCCGTAGCGCGCCCACTCGACCGCGAGCGACTTGGTCATCACCTCGATCCCGGCCTTGCTCATCGCCGACGGCACCACATAGGGCGAGCCGTTGTCGACCCAGGTGACGACGATGCTCATCACGCTGCGGTAGGGCCGGCCCGGCTGCCAGGCGCCGGCCCTGGCCTCGGCGATCCAGCGCTTGCCGACTGCCTGCGTGACGTAAAAGCTGCCATGAAAAACGATGTTCGCAATGGCGTCGAATGCGCGTGGCGACAGGCTCTCGGTCGGCGCAATGAAGTTGCCGGCGGCGTTGTTCACCAGGCCCGTCAGCCCGCCGCTGTCCCACAGCGCCGCGACCATCGTTTCGACGTCCTGCGCATTGCGGATGTCGACGCCGAAGGTGTCGATGCGGCGTTTGGGAAACTGGTCACGCCATACCGCGGCGGTCTCGTAACAGACCTGCTTGCGCCGGCCGCAGATCGCCACGTCGGCGCCCAGCGACAGGAACTTCCCGGCCATCGCGCGCCCCAGCCCGGTGCCGCCGCCGGTGACGAGGATGCGCTGGCCGGCCATCAGGGTGGGCTGGAACATGATGCGTCTCCCAAAGAAGAGGTATGAATGCGCATCAATCTACGCTGCGGCGCCATGGCGGTCAATGGCTGAACCCACCCCGATTCCTGACGCTGCTAGTCGCGTCAGGGCGCTTTCCTGACGTACGTGGGCCGTCGAGACAAGGACGTGCAGGCCGCAGCAGGTGTGGTGCGCCTGGTGGCGACCTGAACGCCGCTGCCGCGGCGGATTCCGTGAAAACGCGCGGTCAGCCTGCCGGCTTGATGTTCTGGTTCACACGGAACAGGTTGCCGGGGTCGAACTTCTGCTTGACCGCGGCGAGCTTCGGGTAATGCTCCCGGTAGGTCGCCTGCACGCGCTCCTGGCCCTCGTCCATCATGAAGTTCACGTAGGCGCCGCCCGCCGAATAGGGGTGCAGCGCATCCCAGTAGTCCTTGCACCAGCGGGTGATGCTCTCGCGGTTCGCCGGATCGGGGTCCACGCCCACGATCACCATGGCCCATTTCGAGCTGCGGTAGCAGAACGCCGTGTCGTTGCGGCCCACCCGGTGTACGGCGCCATCGATCGGATAAAGATGCATCGAGGACTGCATCGTCGGCGCGCGCGGACCGTGTTCGACGTGCAGGGCAATCGCGGCGTCCGGCAGCTCGTCGACGAAGTCGGCGCGCCAGTACCATTGATGGCCGGGCGGATACAGGCCGTCAAAGGCACGCTGCAGCATCGGGTAGGGCAAGGCGTGAATGCCGTAGAGCGCAGGGCTCATGGCACGCACGGGTTCGAACACCTGCTCCGCCCGGGCCGGGTCGCCCGTGTAGCACCACACCACGCCGCACATCTTCTTCAGGTGCAGCGCCTCGGGGAACGGCGGCGCGGGCGGCACGGTCAGGAACAGGAAGAAGCCATTGAGTTCCGGCGGCGCACCGACGATGAAATCGCGGTACCAGCGCATGACCTCGGCCGCACGCTCCAGGGGCCAGAGGGTGGGACCCGCGACCACGTTGTCGACCGCATGCAGCTTGAACTCGAACGAGGTCACGACGCCGAAGTTGCCGCCGCCGCCGCGCACCGCCCAGAACAGCTCCTCGTTCTCCTTGCTGCCGGCCGTCACGAGTTGCCCGTTGGCCAGCACCATATCGACCGAGAGCAGGTTGTCGATGGTCAGGCCGAAGCGGCGCGACAGGTGCCCGATGCCGCCGCCCAGGGTCAGCCCACCGACACCGGTGGTCGAGATGATGCCGGCCGGCGTCGCCAGTCCGAAGGCGTGGGTGGCGTGATCGACATCGCCCCAGGTGCAGCCCCCCTCGACACGCATCGTGTGCGCCCTGGGATCGACGCGAATGCCGTGCAGCGCCGACAGGTCGAGCACCAGGCCGTCGTCGCACACGCCCAGGCCGGCGCCATTATGGGCGCCGCCGCGCACCGCGAGCAGCAGCGCGTGCTCGCGCGCGAAGTTGACCGTGGCGATCACGTCGGCCACATCGGCGCAGCGGGCGATCAGCCGCGGCCGCTTGTCGATCATGGCGTTGTAGACCTTGCGCGACGAATCGTAGGCGGCGTCGCCGGGTTCGATGAGAGCGCCGCGCAGTTGCGCCTTGTAAGCTTGCAATTGGGTATCGTTGAACATGGCAACTCCTGGTGGGTGGGAATCGAAAGTTCCGGTCGGTCCGGGGCGCCGACGTGAGTTCACTCTAGGAGATGCAGGGCGTGCGCACAATCCGCCGGATTGATCATTTTTTCAAGGCACCCGATGCCTTGGCCAATGGTCAAAATTGACTATCCCGGGACCGCTGGCGCGATGCGTTGACCGGGATTGCGGTTCGTCGCAGAATGTCTGGTGGACGGCCGGCGGCGGCCATCCAGGAGGTGCAAGCCATGCCACTGTTCCTGATCGAGCGCCAATTCGCCGACGCACTGCAACTTGATGATGCAGGTGTCGCGGCCGTCAAGCAGATCAACACCGATGTCGGCGTCAACTGGCTGATCTCGTTCCTGTCGGCTGATCGCAAGAAGACCTACTGCCTGTACGAGGCGCCCAGCGCTGACGCCATTCGCGAAGCGGCGCGACTGGCCCACCTGCCTGCCGACGTCGTGGTCGAGGTCAGCCGGATCCGTCCGGAGTCGTTCGCCTGACGGCCCGGCGGGGCGCCCAGCCCGGCGCTCATCCATTTCAGGCTTCACCGCCGCGATCAGGTCTGACGATGCCAATGCAATGCGCTCTCTGCGGCCGGGAAAATCGGCCTGCCGCACTCTTCTGCGATGGCTGCGGCGCGGCGCTGTGCGCGGACATTGGCACCACGTCCAGCGCAGAGGCGGCCCTTCAACCTGCGTCCGAATTGTTTGTCGGGCGCGAGCGCGAGCTGGCTGCCCTGGACGCCCTGCTGACGCGCGCGCTGGCCGGCTCGGGCGGCGCGGCGGCATTGGCCGGGGATCCAGGAATCGGCAAGACCCATACGGCGCAGATGCTGGCCCGGCGCGCCGCGGTGCGCGGCATGCAGGTTCTCTGGGGGCGCTGCAGCGAGGAGCCGGGAGCGCCTTCGTACTGGCCCTGGCTGGAAGTCATACAGGGCTGGCTCGATTCGCACGACGATATGGTGGTGCGCCGTACGCTGGCGCGCGCTGCGCCGGCGCTGGCAGAAATCCTCCCCGACGTCGCGCAGCGCTTTCCGGACCTCCCGCCGCTCCTGCCCACGACCGACCCATTGCAGACACGCTTCAGGCTGTTCCATGCGATCACGGAGTTCTGGAGGCGGGCGGCCCAGGAGCAGCCGCTGCTGCTGATTCTGGACAATCTCCATTGGGCGGACGCATCGTCACTGCGCCTGCTCGAGTTTCTCGCGCCGGATCTGGGCGCCTGCCACATGCTGGTCCTGGTGACCTACCGCGACATGGAGCTGTCGCGCCAGCACCCGCTGTCCGGCACGCTTGGCGAGCTGGCCCGGCACCGGCACTTTACGCGCCTGCGCCTGTCCGGCCTGAGCCGGGACGAGACAGCCCTCATGATGAAGCTCGCGGTTGGTGCCGCGGTCCCGCCGACGCTGCTCGACAGGGTGCACGGCCAGACCGAGGGCAATCCGCTGTTCGTGAGCGAAATGACACGACTGCTCGTGCAGGAACAGGCATTCGAAGGCGCGGCATGTGGCAGTTCAACCGCTTCGCATGCGGGCCGGCTGCTGCGCATCCCCGAAGGCATCAAGGAGGTCATCGGACAACGCCTGAACCGGCTCTCGGTGCAAGCCAATCAGGTGCTCACCTGCGCCGCCGTGATTGGACGCTCGTTCGATACTGCTTTGCTCGCGCGTCTGGTGGACGAGCTGGACGAGGACGCGTTGACCGGCGCGCTGGAGGAAGCGTTACGGGCGAATGTGATCGAGGCGCTGCCGACGACGCCTGGCCGCTATCACTTCGGGCATGCCCTTTTCAGGGAAATCCTCTATGACGAGATCGCGCTCCCGAAGCGCGGGCGTTTGCACCTGAAGGTGGGCCGTGCCCTGGAGGCCGCGCATCGCAACGATCCCGGGCGCCAGTTGCCGGCCCTGGCGCATCACTACTGGGCGGCCCTGCCCGGCGGCGATCCCGCGCTGGCGGTCGCGTACGCGCTGCGAGCGGCCGAGCAGGCCGACAGGCTGATGGCGCATGAAGAGGCGGTGCGCTACTACGGCCTGGCGCTGCAGGGCATGGATGCAGACACGGGCGTCGACGCCGTGTCGCGCTGCCGGGTACTCAACGCGCTGGGTGAAGCTCATGCCAGAGGCGGCGAATACCTGCAGGCGCGCGAGGTATTCGAGCAGGCGGCACATCTGGCGAGGGACGCGGGCAACAGCCACGAGCTGGCACGCGCCTCGCTCGGATTCGAGGCTGCGAGCTGGGCACCCGGCCTGCCGGGCGTTGCCGCCGCCCGCCTGCTGCGCGAGGCGCTCGTCACGCTGGATAGCGGGGAGCTGTCCCTGATGGTTCAGTTGTTGAGCGCGCTCTCACGGGCCCTGATCTTCAGCGGTGAGGAAGCCCAGGCGATGAAGGTACTCGAACAGGCGCTGGCGATGGCCAGGCGCACGAACGATCCGTCAACCCTGGCCACGACACTGATTGCAACGCTGTCGGCGCGGTGGCAGCACGAACGGACCTCACAGAGGATGGACAACGCCGAGGAGGCATTGCGCCTGGCCACGCAAGCGGGCGACCGGCTGCTGATGTCACAGGCCGCCGCGTGGCGCATGTTCGATCATTTCGAGCTGGGCGACATGGAGAGCTGGCGAGCCGGCCTGGCGGCCTACGAGCGTGATGCGGATGAATTGCGCCAGCCCTTCCTGCAGTATGTGGGGGCCTGCTCGCGCACCATGCATGCGCTGTTCGAGGGGCGCTTCGCGCAGGTCGAGGCGCTCGCGCAGCGCACCCTGCAGATTGGCGACCGCATGCCCGGTCTGGACGCGGCAGGCGTGTACGGTGTGCAGATGTTCACGCTGCGCCGCGAACAGGGCCGCCTGCCCGAGGTGGCGCCGCTGTTGCAGCACCTTGTCACGGCGACCGGGCAAGCCAACGTCTGGCGGCCCGGGCTTGCGCTGATCTACGCCGAGCTGGGCCAGCTGGACGCCGCACGAGGCGAGTTCAATGAGCTGGCAGCAGATGGCTTTGCCGGGCTGGCGCACGATGGTGTCTGGTTGGCGAGTCTGGCCTACCTCGCCCATGTGTGCTGCACGCTGCACGATACGGACAGCGCCGCGGCACTTTATCGATGGCTGGCGCCCTATGAAGGACGCAACCTGCTGGCCGGAACCTCGATCGCCTGCTTTGGCGCGGCCGACCTGCTCCTTGGGATGTTGTGCACCACTCTGGGCCGCGAAGAGGACGCCGAGCGCCACTACAAGACCGCCCTGGCCATGAATGAGCGCCAGGGCGCGCGTCCTGCATTGGCGCGAACCCGTCATCAGTACGCAGTGATGTTGATATCCCGGCATGGACCGGGCGATCGGCAGCAAGCGCAGGCGCTGCTGGAGGCCGCGCTCGTCGAAGCCAGCGCACTGGGAATGGCATCGCTGCGCACGCAAATCGAGAGCTGCCGGCGGGAATCGACACCCGATTCAGCCGCTCTGGACTATCCCGCTGGCTTGAGCGAGCGCGAGGCGCAGGTATTGCGGCTGGTCGCGGCCGGGCGCGGCAACCGGGACATTGCCAGCGCGCTGTTTGTCAGCCCGAACACCGTGGCCAACCACATTCGGAGCATCCTGAGCAAAACCCGATCGGCGAACCGGACCGAAGCCGCAGCGTTTGCGATCCACCATGGGATGTTGAAGCCGCGCGCCAGGTCGTCGGCCGGCGCGGAACAGGATCGGCCCGAAGGCACGCGCACTTGAATTTGTGTCGCGGCAAGACTAAAAAACGCAATGGCGCCGCCAGTTCGCGCGTTCGCCCCACAGGTCGAGCCTTACGGGGCTTTTTCCACATCGGCCAAGGAGAAATCGATGCTTAAGCAAGTCCTGGTTTGCACTGCGTTGGCCGCCTCGGCGATGGTCAACCCCGCCAATGCGCAGCAGTCCCCACCGGCATCTGACAGAGCCATGCAGGTTGAAATGCTGGTCAACAAGGCCGCAGCACTGATCGACAGCAAAGGCAAGGCGGCATTTTCCGAGTTCAGGGTGAAGGACTCGGAGTGGTTTCACGGCGATACCTATTTGTTTGTCTACGATCTGCAGGCAAATGTCCTGTTGAATCCTGCTTTCCCGGCCCGCGAGGGAACGCGGGTCACCGGGCAGAAAGATGCCAACGGCAAGTTATTTCATGATGCCATGATTCAGACGGCCGAAACCAGGGGCTCTGGATGGGTTGACTACATGTTTCCAAAACCCGGGCAGACCCAGCCATCGCAGAAATGGGCCTACGTGAAGGCGGTCAAGATCGATGGAACCCCGGGCCTGGTCGCTTCGGGCTTCTACGCCCAATAGCCTCTGGCGAAGCCATTTGCGCCGTCCGCTACTTGCGCGGAGCTTCGATCGGCGGGCTGCCTTCCTTGAACAGTTTCTGCAGCTGGGAGCGCAGTTCCGGTGTGTCCTGATGCTGATGCACCGCCACGGCATGCTGCACGGCGGCGGCAAGCAACTCCTTGTCCGTGTCGGCACAGAGCGCGACCGTGCAATTCATCTCGCTCGGATATTCCCGGCAGTCAATGTATTTACGTGTCATTTCAACCTCCACATCAGGTCAATGATTGATGAGACTCGGGTTGGCGCGCAGTGCGATGGAGGTGATGTCCAGCCCGGACGGATCACCCCTACGGATAACGCCGCGATTTTGTTTATAGCCCGGCAATCTCCGTCCGCAATACCGCATTTGCGCGACGGCAAACGCGCAGCGCTCACAGGGCCTTGCTCTCACGCCGCAGGCGAGCGCAGGATCAACCCGTCAGCGCCGCTTCTCCAGAGGCCACCATGACCGAACCGGATTTCCAGGACCTGCGCCAGTCCATGCTTGCGGAAATCGCCGCAAAGTCGATTTTTGCCAATAGCTCATTGAAGAGCTGGCTACGCAGGCGCGGCAACGACTGGCCCGGCAGCGTTATGCCAGCGTCGAGATCAGAATCGGGAATGGCCGCGCCGGGTGGCCGGAGCACGCGCCGTTCGACAAGGTGATGGTCACGGCGGCGCCCGAGCTGATTCCAGCGCCGCTCATCTACCAGCTGAAACCCGGCGGCAAGATGGTGATACCGGCCGGCCTGCCCGATGAGCAGCAGCTCATCCTGGTCGACAAGGACGCCAGCGGTGCGGTGTCGACCCGGGAGATCCTGCCCGTGCGGTTCTCGCTGCTCGAGGACGCCGAATCCGGCTCATCAGGGCATCACAGCTGCCAGCAGCCCGCCCGCCGCGCCGCTGCCCAGCACCACCAGCCACGGCGGCAGCTTCCAGGCCATCAGGGCCACCAGGGCAACCAGCGCCAGCGCGAAGTCCTGCGGCCGCCCGATGGCACTGGTCCAGACCGGGCGGTACAGCGCGGCCAGCAGCAGGCCGACCACCGCCGCGTTGACGCCGGCGAGCGCCGCCTGGGTGCGAACGCTGTGGCGCAGGGGCTCCCAGAACGGCAAGGTGCCGATGACCAGCAGGAACGAGGGCAAGAAGATCGCGATCAGGCACAGCGCGGCGCCGATCCAGCCATTCGGGGCACTGTGCATCGAGGCGCCCAGAAACGCCGCAAAGGTGAACAGCGGGCCGGGCACCGCCTGCGCCGCGCCATAGCCCGCGAGAAAGGTTTCGTTCGTGACCCAGCCGCTGGGCACCACCGCGGCCTGCAGCAGCGGCAGCACGACGTGGCCGCCGCCAAAGACCAGCGAGCCGGCGCGGTAGAAGGCGTTGATCAGGCCCAGCGCCTGGTTCGGCCAGACGTCCAGCCCGATCGGCAAGCCCACCAGCAGCGCGAAAAACAGCCCCAGCAGCACGGCGCCGGTGCGGCGGCTGACCGAGATCGGCAGCGCATCATGCGTGCCGCCCAAGGCAGGTTTGAAGCACAGCAGGCCGAGCACGGCGGCCGCGGCGATCACGCCGACCTGCCCCGCGGCCGTCGGCCACAGCAGCACGATGCCGGCGGCCGCCAGGGCGATGCCGATGCGTGCCGCATCGGTGCACAGTTTGCGGGCCATGCCCCATACGGCCTGGGCCACGACGGCGACGGCGACCACCTTCAAGCCGTGCAGGATGCCGGCTGGCAGTGCGTCGCCCCAGGCGGACAGCCCGAGCGCGAACAGCGTGAGTCCGATGGCCGACGGCAGCGTGAAGCCGGTCCACGCGGCCAGCGCTCCCGGCAAGCCAGCCCGCGAGAGCCCGATCGCGATGCCGACCTGGCTGCTGGCCGGGCCGGGCAAAAACTGGCACAGCGCCACCAGATCGACGAAGCTGCGCTCGCTGAGCCAGCGCCGGCGCGTGACGAATTCGGCGCGGAAGTAGCCCAGGTGCGCGATCGGGCCGCCGAACGAGGTCAGCCCCAGGCGCAGGAACACGAGAAACACCGTCCAGGCGTTGTCGCGGCCGCGTTCCCCGATGTCGATGTCTGTCGACTGCATGGCCATCGACGTTGGATGCAACGGCCGCTTCAGGCCGGGGCGTTCAGCAAGGCCAGCAAACCGGCCTCGTCGAGCACCGCGACCTCGAGCTCCTGCGCCTTGGCCAGCTTGCTGCCGGCCTCGGTCCCGGCCACCACGTAGCTGGTTTTCTTGCTGACCGATCCCGCCACCTTGCCGCCGGCGGCTTCGATCAGGTCCTTGGCCTGGTCGCGGGTCAGCGTGGGCAGGGTCCCCGTGATGACAAAGGTTTTTCCGGCGAATGGCTGCGGCGCCACGGGAGCGGGCTCGCCCTCCTCCCAGGTCACGCCGCAGGCGCGCAACTGTTCGACCACCTCGCGGTTGTGCGGCTGCTCGAAAAAGGTGCGGATGCTGCTGGCGACGATCGGGCCGACATCGCCCACCTGCAACAACTGCTCCTCGGTGGCGTCCATGACGGCATCGAGCTTGCCGAAATGGCGCGCCAAGGCTTTCGCCGTGGCCTCGCCGACATGCCGGATGCCAAGCCCGAACAGAAACCGCGGCAGCGTGGTCTGCTTCGATTTTTGTAGCGCATCGACGATATTCTGCGCGGACTTCTCGGCCATTCGATCCAGAGCGACGAGCGACGTCAGGCCCAGGCGGTACAGGTCGGGCAAGGTGCGGATGACGCCGCTGTCGACCAGTTGATCGACCAGCTTGTCCCCCAGGCCCTCGATTTCGACCGCGCGGCGCTGCGCGAAGTGCAGGATGGCCTGCTTGCGCTGCGCGCTGCAGAACAGGCCGCCGCTGCAGCGGTAGTCCACCTCGCCCTCCTCGCGCACCGCCGCCGAGCCGCAGACCGGGCAGTGCCGCGGCATGGTGAAGACCTTCGCACCGGGCGGGCGCCGCTCCGGCAGCACGCTCACGACCTCGGGAATGACGTCGCCGGCGCGGCGCACGATCACGGTGTCGCCAATGCGCACGTCCTTGCGGCGCGCCTCGTCCTCGTTGTGCAGGGTCGCGTTGGTCACGGTCACGCCGCCGACGAACACGGGCGCCAGCCTGGCCACGGGCGTGAGCTTGCCGGTGCGCCCGACCTGCACCTCGATGCCGAGCACCGTGGTGAGCTGCTCCTGCGCCGGATATTTGTGCGCCACCGCCCAGCGCGGCTCGCGCGTGACAAAGCCGAGCCGCTGTTGCAGCGCCAGGCTGTTGACCTTGTACACCACGCCGTCGATGTCGAACGGCAGTTGGTCGCGCTGACTGCCGATGGCCTGGTGGTACGCTACTAATTCAGTAGCGTCATGTGCAATCTGCACCTGGGCTGCGACCGGAAAACCCCATGATTTGAGGGTTTGCAGCAGCTCGTAGTGGGTCCGGAATTCGGGGCCGCCCTGGTTGGGGGGCGTGACTTCGCCCAGGCCGTAGGCAAAGAAGCTCAGCGGCCGCTGCGCCGCGATCGCGGGGTCGAGCTGGCGCACCGCGCCGGCGGCGGCGTTGCGCGGGTTGACAAAGGTCTTCTCGCCCTTGTCGCGCTGCTTCGCATTGAGCGCTTCGAAGTCGTCGCGGCGCATGAAAATCTCGCCGCGCACCTCGAGAACGGAGGGCACGCCACTGGGTAGCCGTAAAGGAATTTGCCCGATGGTGCGGATGTTCTGCGTCACGTCTTCGCCCACTTCGCCGTCGCCGCGCGTGGCGGCCTGCACGAGCATGCCGGCCTCGTAGCGCAGGTTCATCGCCAGGCCGTCGAACTTGAGTTCGGCCACGTATTCAACGGGGGGATCGTCCAGCGTCAGGCCCAGCTCGCGCCGCACGCGCGCATCGAAGCTGATGGCGCCCGTGGGTTCGGTGTCGGTCTCGGTGCGCAGGCTCAGCATCGGCACGGCGTGGCGCACGCTGGCGAACTGGTCGAGCGGCTTGCCCCCCACGCGCTGGGTCGGCGAATCGGGGCGCAAGAGTTCGGGACGAGCGGCCTCCAGCGCCTGCAGCTCGCGAAACAGGCGGTCGTATTCGGCGTCCGGGATTTCGGGTTCGTCGAGCACGTAGTAGCGGTGCGCGTGGTGGTGCAGCTGGCGGCGCAGCGCCTCGATGCGCGCGGCGGCGGAGTCCGGCTCGGGCGCCGCAAACAAATCGGTGTGTGCCATGGCGGAACGCGGCGGCAGGCGCCGGCTCAGGAGAACAGGCGGCGCGCCAGCGCGGAGCCGGCCGACAGGTCGCGTGCGTCCAGCGTGTCGTACAGCTGCTCCAGGTCGGTGCCGATCACGTCCATGGCCTCGGGCACCAGCGGCTGGCCGTTGTCGTCGGTGACAATGCCGTCCATCGCCGCGCACAGGGCCGCGGCCGCCTCGCGCATGCGCGTGAAGGGCTGCTCGCCGCGATCCACCTGCGGCACATCCAGGCTGAGCGTGACTTCGCGCAGCGCCGACTGCGCCGGGTCGTCGGCCATGGCGGCCTGGGTATCGAACGCCAGCCCGAGCAGGGGCGGCAGGCCGGCCGTGCTCGCGGGCAGCACCATGCGGCCCGGAATCACGCCCGGTACAAAGCCCAGGCGCGCCGCGTTCTGCTGCACGTAGCCGGGGCTCCAGGCGGCACGCTGCGCGCGCAGCGAGAAACCGAGCTGCGCGTCGTGATCGCTGGCGAACTGGTCGAGCTCGCGCGCACGGGCCACCTCATCGAGCATTTCAGGGAACTCGGGCGCGCCATTGACCGCGTCGGCAAAGGCCTGCGCCTTCATCACGAACTCGGAGTATTCGATCTCGTTGAGGGCGCCGGTGCGATTCGCCAGTTGCACACCGGCCTGGAAGGCGCTGTAGCGCTGGCCCGGCGCCGGTGTTTCCCAGTGCTGGGCGGCCTCGTTGAAGCCTTCGATCGCAAACGGCTTGCTGCCGGCGCGCCGCGTGGGCGGCATGGCGGCCAGTGCGGCGTCCCCCGAGACGGGGGCGTCCAGCGCAATCGGTGCGATGACGTCAATCAGGGCATCCATGCCCGGTTTCTTCTCGGGCACCGGCAGCGGGGGCGCCGCCAGGTCGTCATCGAAGGTGGGCTCGGTGCGCGACGGCTCGGTGCCGTCGGCCTGCGCGACACGACCAGCATGGCCCGCAGCGTCGCCGGCCTCGGGCAATGCCTGCCGGGGCGCGTTTCTGCGCGAGCTCCAGGTGCTGTGCGCCACCACACCGGCCAAGACCAGGCCTCCTGCGATGGCCAGACTGATTTGCAACGTGCTCATCTTCGGTTTCCTGCGGGTCAGGCCGCCTCGGCCATGGAGACGGCGGATTCCATATCCACCGCCACGATGCGCGAGACACCCTGCTCCTGCATGGTCACGCCGATCAATTGCTCGGCCATTTCCATCGCGATCTTGTTGTGACTGATGAAGAGGAACTGGGTTTCACGGCTCATGGCGCGCACCAGTTTCGCATAACGCTCGGTGTTGGCGTCGTCCAGCGGCGCATCGACCTCGTCGAGCAGGCAGAACGGCGCCGGGTTGAGCTGGAAGATCGCAAACACCAGCGCAATCGCGGTCAGGGCCTTTTCGCCGCCCGAGAGCAGGTGAATGGTCTGGTTCTTCTTGCCCGGCGGCTGGGCCAGCACCTGCACGCCCGAGTCGAGGATTTCCTCGCCGGTGATCACCAGCCGGGCGTTGCCGCCGCCGAACAGCTCGGGGAACATGCGGCCGAAATGCTCGTTCACGGTGTTGAAGGTGCCGGCCAGCAGTTCGCGGGTTTCGCTGTCGATCTTCTTGATGGCGTCTTCCAGTGTGGTCATGGCTTCCACCAGGTCGGCCGTCTGGGCATCCAGGAACTGCTTGCGTTCGCGCGAGGTGGTCAGTTCCTCGAGCGCGGCCAGGTTCACGGCCCCGAGCGCCGCGATGTCGCGGTGCAGGCGGTCGATCTCGCCCTGCATGCCGGGCAAACGCACGTTGCCATCCGCGACGGATTGGGCCACGGCGTCCAGGTCGGCCTGGGCATCGGCCAGCAGCTGGGTGTATTGCTCCAGCCCCAGGCGCGCGGCCTGCTCCTTGAGCTGGAAGTCGGTGATGCGCTGGCGCAGCGGGTCGAGTTCGCGCTCGAGCTGCAGACGGCGCTCGTCGCTGGCGCGCAGCTTGGTGGTCAGGTCGTCGTATTCGCTGCGCTTGGCGCCCAGTGCGGCTTCGCGCTCCAGCTTGAGCGCCAGCGCGCTCTGCAGGCCGGCCTGGGCCGCGGCGGCGGTCAGGCGGGTCAGCTCATCAAGGGCCTGCTGCTGCTCCTGCGCGATGCTCTGGGCCTGCTGGGCGGCCGTTTCCATGGCGCGGGCCAGTTCGGCCTTGCGCGACTCCAGGCTGCGCTGGGCAAACGTGGCCTCCTGGGCCTGGCGCTCCAGGCTGCGCTGCTGCTCGCGGCACTGCGTCAGCTGGCGCTCGGCCTCGATCACGCGCTCGTCGAGCTGCGCATGGCGCTCCTGGGTGTCGGCCAGCTGCATGTCGAGCTCTTCAAAGCGGCCTTCCGCGGTCACGCGGCGCTCCTGCAGGTCGCCCAGCTGGGCATCGACCTCGTGCAGGTCGGCGGCAATCTGCTCGCTGCGGGCGCGGGTCTGCTCGGCCAGCTGCGTCAGGCGCAGCGTCTCCACCTGCAGCTCATGCGCGCGGCTCTGGCTCTCGGCCGCCTCGCGCCGCGCTGCGATCAGCCGCTGCGACGCATCGGAATACGCGGCTTCGGCGCGCACCAGGGCCGAGCGGGACTCTTCGCTGATGAGTACCTGGGCCTTGAGCTGGCGCTCGAGGTTTTCAATTTCCTGGGCGCGCGCCAGCAGGCCCGCCTGCTCGGAGTCCTGCGCGTAAAAGCTCACGCTATGCAAGCTGACCGCATGCCCGGTCTTGACGTAAATCACCTCGCCCGGCTGCAATTGGGCGCGGCTGGCGAGCGCGTCTTCAAAGCTTGGCGCCGTGTAGCAGCCGTGCAGCCAGTCGGTCAGCAAGGCCTTCTGGCCCGCATCGTTCAGGCGCAGCAGGTCGGCCAGCCGGGGCAGCGCCGCTGCCTTCTCGGGCAGGGCTGCCTGCGGCGGGCTGTAGAAAGCCAGCTTGGCTGGCGGCGCGTCGGCACCGAACGAGCGCACCATGTCGAGCCGGCTCACCTCCAGCGCCCCCAGACGCTCGCGCAGCGCACCCTCCAGCGCGTTCTCCCAGCCCTGCTCGATATGGATCCGGCTCCACAGGCCCTGCAAGCCGTCCAGCCCATGCTTGGCCAGCCAGGGCTTGAGCTTGCCGTCGGTCTTGACCTTTTCCTGTAGGGCCTTGAGCGCCTCCAGGCGGGCCGACAGATCCGCCTGCTTGGCGGATTCGCTGTTCACCACCTGCTGCCGGGTGCGGCGGTCGTCATCGAGCTGCGGCACCGACTCCTGCAACTCGTGCAGGCGCGCGTCGGCCACGCTGGCCGCTTCCTGCGCGTTGGCCAGCTGGCTGTTCAGGTTGACCAGACGCGCTTCGTCGGGCGCCGCCAGCGCATTCTTGTCGGCGGCCAGACGCTCGCGGCGCTGATTCAGCTGGCGCGACTGCTCTTCAATGCTGCGCTGCTCCGCCGCCAGCACCTGGATTTGCTGCTGCACCTGGCCCACACTGCTGCGCTGCTCGTTGGCTTTGGTTTGCGCCTGGCGCAGCGCGTCTTCCAGATCGGGCAGGACCTGGGCCTGCTCCTCGACCTGCGCAGCCAGCAACTCGGCCTTTTCTTCGGCATCCTGTGCCTGCGCGGCCAGGGTTTCGGTCTCGGCGCGTGCATCGTCGCCGCGCGCGGCCCACTGCGCGGTTTGCTCTTTCAAGGTTGCCAGGCGCTGCTCGACGCGCTGGCGGCCCTCCACCACGAAGCGGATTTCGGCCTCCAGCCGCCCGACCTCGGCGCTGGCCTCGTACAGCAGGCCCTGCGACTGGTTGACCTGGTCACCGGCCGCGTAATGCGCCTGGCGAATGGTCTCCAGGTCGGCTTCGATGTGGCGCAGGTCGGCCAGCCGCGATTCGAGGTCGTTGACCGCCTTTTCGGCATCAAGCCGGACCCGGGCCTGGTCCGCTTCGCTCTCGGCGCGTTTCAGGAACCATTGCTGATGCTGCTTCAGGGTCACGTCCGACTGCAGCGTGTTGTACTTTTGCGCCACCTCTGCCTGCTTCTCCAGCTTTTCCAGGTTGGCATTGAGCTCGCGCAGGATGTCTTCGACGCGGGTCAGGTTCTCGCGCGTGTCCGACAGACGATTTTCGGTTTCGCGACGGCGCTCCTTGTACTTGGAAACCCCTGCGGCTTCCTCCAGAAACAGGCGCAGCTCTTCGGGTTTGGACTCGATGATGCGGCTGATCGTGCCCTGGCCGATGATGGCGTAGGCGCGCGGGCCCAGGCCGGTGCCGAGGAACACGTCCTGCACGTCGCGCCGGCGCACCGGCTGGTTGTTGATGTAGTAGCTGGAGGTGCCGTCGCGCGTCAGCACGCGCTTGACCGCGATCTCGGTGAACTGGCTCCACTGGCCGCCGGCGCGGTGGTCGGCGTTGTCGAACACCAGCTCCACGCTGGAGCGGCTGGCCGCCTTGCGCAGATTGGTGCCGTTGAAAATCACGTCCTGCATGGATTCGCCACGCAGCTCGGAGGCCCGACTTTCCCCCAGCACCCAGCGCACCGCGTCCATGATGTTGGACTTGCCGCAGCCGTTGGGCCCGACCACGCCCACCAGTTGCCCCGGCAGCAGGAAGTTGGTCGGCTCGGCGAAGGACTTGAACCCGGATAATTTGATGGAATTGAGACGCACGGACGGTTGACGCTGACGGATTGATTTGAACGGCGAACGGGCTGCAAGTCTGCATCCCGAATGGCCCTGTACAGGGTGTCATGATACCTTGCTGCTGCGAGGCAAAAGCGCTCAAAACGGGTGCAGGCCAGGCGTTGGTGACCGCGCAACTTATATCGGTTGGGTGCGGCCGCACTCACAGATTTTCATAATGTGGAGCGCCGCGTTCGGCCTGCTGATGCCCTGAGCGCCTGGCTGCGTACAGCTACTTCTCCGATTTCAATTCACCCACAACACAATCAGTGAGGCAACCAGGCAGTAGCCACCAAATAGATACCACTTGCCGCTCTCGAGCCAACTTGACAGCCAGCGAAGCGCCGCCAGACCTGCGATGAAGCTGAATACCATTCCGAGGAGGCCGGGGGCCGCCATGTGGATGAGGCTGGGAAAAGACGCTCCCGGCGCAATGCCTTGGTGCTTGACCAGTCGATACAATTCTTTCGCAACAACCGCAGGGGTTAAAACCACCGCAAGAGCAAAGCTGAACTCTTCGGCCCGACGGCGCGATACGCCAAGGACGAGGCCGGTGGAGATGGTGGCTCCGGAGCGTGAAAACCCCCGAAATGGCAGGCAAAGGCCCTGAACCGCGCCAATCAGGGTCGAAGATTTGAGTGAAAGCTCAACGCCTGATCGTTCCTTGATCCGTGAGGAGAGAATGATCAGCACCCCGCCCGCTGCCAATGCGGCTGCCATCAGCTTTGAATTCCCGAAGAGTTGCTCGATCTCAAAATGAGGGTCACCGTTGGCCACGATGTGCTTGATGAGGTATTGCAGCGTCAATCCAACAATGCCCGTTGCAACGGTGGCCGTGACGATCCCGATGAGATTGGTACGTCGCTCATGGGGTGATTTGAAGTACGTCTCGACCCAGTTCCGCCAGAAATAAGCGATGACGGCAAACATCGTGCCCGTATGCAACATGACCAAAAGCAGGGTCATGGCAGGCGCGGTTGGATCCAGGCCCATGAGCTTCTCGGCAACGATGACGTGTGCCGAACTTGAGACCGGCAGCAGTTCCGCCGCGCCTTGAACAATGGCCAATATCAATATTTGAAGAATGTCCATGATTTCCTGATGGCCGTCGCCATCTGCAGACGACCATGCGAGTGAATTGCCCCGGCTTTCGTCGCGGCGGGTTGGGTTAAGTTGATCCGGTGAAGCGGGTCGGCTCGGCGATTTGCCGATCGTCATTTGCCTCGGCTTCGACCGGTGGAATATAGCCGACGAGCCCGACCGATGCGCGGCAGCAGGCTTACGGAGTGACGCGCTAAGCTTGTCCTAAGTGTCACCCGCGATAGTTGTGCCTGTCATCTTGAACACCACCAGTCCCGACAGGAGAAAACCCGTGACGAACACCAGGAACGAAAACAATGCGCGAATGCTGAACAAGGTTCCAGAAGTTACGATCTTTTTCTGGATCATCAAAATCCTGGCGACGACCGTTGGGGAGACGGCGGCGGACTTTCTCAACGTCAATCTGAATTTGGGCTTGACGGGCACCTCGCTCGTCATGGGCGTGCTGCTTGTTGCTTTTTTGGTTGCCCAGATGGATGCCAGGAAATACGTGCCATGGAAGTACTGGATCACAGTGGTTTTGCTCAGCATTTTTGGCACGCTCATGACCGACAACCTGGTCGACGGCTTCGATGTTCCGCTGCAAACGACGACGGCAGTATTCGGCGTCGCGCTGGCGGCGACCTTTGCCATCTGGTATCTGTCGGTCACACACAAAACCCGGAGCAAACTGCAGCCGCAGGACTCACAAGCAAGGCGAAACCTCTCATGAACAAGCAACTCTCAACCACCTTGAGCAAGGTCCCGGAAGTCACCCTGATTTTCTGGATCATCAAGATCGCTGCCACCACGCTGGGTGAAACCGGCGGCGACGCGGTATCCATGTCGATGAACCTGGGATATCTCGTGGCAACGGCGATTTTTGCGACCATCTTCCTGATTGCCGTGGTCGCCCAAATCAAGGCCAAGGCTTTTCACCCCTTCCTCTACTGGATCACCATCATTGCAACGACGACGGTCGGGACCACGATGGCGGATTTTGCCGACCGTTCTCTTGGCATTGGCTATGCGGGGGGGTCGACCATATTGTTTGCCCTGTTGATGACTTCCCTGGCGATCTGGTATCGATCCATGGGGACGGTATCGGTCGATACCGTCGGTTCGCCGAAGGCTGAGATGTTCTATTGGGTGACGATCATGTTTTCCCAAACCCTGGGCACCGCATTGGGCGACTGGACGGCCAGCACGGCAGGTCTTGGCTATGAGGGAAGTGCGGTGGTATTTGGCGTGCTACTGGCACTTATGGCGGCAGCGTACTACTGGACAAACATCTCTCGCACGTTGTTGTTCTGGGCGGCATTCATTCTCACGCGCCCCCTGGGGGCTGTGGTAGGTGACTTTCTCGACAAGCCTTTGAATGCCGGCGGGTTGGCATTGAGCCGTTATTCCGCATCGGCGGTGCTGTTCGCGTTGATGCTGACCTGTATCCTGTTCTTTCCGCAAAAGGCGGCGAAACAAGCCCATTGACCGCCGGAGGATAAATGCGCGTTCTGCTGGTTGAAGATGACCCCATGATCGGGGACGCTATCCAGGGTGCTTTGAGGGATGCTTCCTACGCGGCTGACTGGGTGAAGAATGGGCAAACAGCGCTTGATACGCTCGCCGATCAGCACTATGACCTCGTCCTGCTCGACCTCGGTTTGCCAGGGAAGGATGGTCTGGACGTGCTCACCTCGATCCGCGCCAGGGACAACCCCGTGCCGCTGCTGATCATCACGGCGCGTGACGAACTGAATGAGCGGATTCGCGGGCTGGACGGCGGTGCCGACGACTACGTGCTCAAACCCTTTGAGATGGCCGAACTGCTGGCGCGCATGCGCGCGGTGCTGCGGCGCAAGGGGGGCACATCCAACCCGGTACTGTCGAACGGTGCTTTGACGCTCGACCCCGCCACACGGCAAGCCACCGTGAGTGGCGTGGTAAACCGCCTGTCCGGGCGCGAGTTTTCCTTGCTGCAAGCCCTGCTGGTCCGGCCCGGCGCCATCCTCTCGCGCAGCGAGCTGGAAGACCGGATTTACGGCTGGGGCGAAGAGGTCGAGAGCAATGCCGTCGAATTCCTGATTCACTCGCTTCGCAAAAAACTGGGCAGTGACGTCATTAAAAATGTACGGGGGGTGGGATGGATGGTTTCCAGGGAAAGCTGAGGCAGTCGTTGCAGTTCAGGCTGTCGGCCTGGCTGTGCGGGGTCATCGCGATGATTGCGGTCGCCGGCGGCATTGTTTCTTTTTTGTCGGCGTTCCAGGAGGCCATCGAACTGCAGGACGATCAGCTTCGCCAGATGGCGGCCCTCTTCGATGGGCAGCAGTTGCCTGTCCCATCCGCCGCCCCGCACGTGGACAAGCTCGAGGGTGATCCCGACTCGCGCGTGATGGTGCAGTGGCTGCGCCCTGCCAGCGCCACGTTCGTCAAGCCGACTGGGGCGCTCTCCGGCCTGCCAGCCAATTTATCCGATGGCATCCAGACCACGAAACTGGGCGGCACGTCCTGGCGGGTGTTCGTGAAGACAGTGGCGCCCGGAGCCCGGGTTGCCATTGGTCAGCGTACGGAAGTGCGCGATGAGATCGCCCGCGACAGCGCGCAGCGCACTTTGATGCCGTTCCTGATCCTGATTCCCGTCTTGCTGCTGCTGGTGGGCGGCCTGATCCGCAACATGTTCCGGCCACTGAAAACGATGGCTCTGGAGCTTGACCGGCGCTCCGAGCAGGATCTGCGCGAAGTCGCCCCTGCGCACCTTCCTTCGGAAGTTCGCCCCTTCGTGGTGGCCATCAATCGGTTGCTGTCGCGGGTGGGCCAGTCGGTGTCGATGCAGCGGCGCTTTGTCGCGGACGCGGCGCACGAACTGCGCTCGCCGCTGACGGCGCTTTCGCTGCAAGCGGAGCAACTGGACGCTGCGGACATGTCGGCGCACGCGAGGGAGCGGCTGGCCGTGTTGCGCAGCGGTATCCGGCGCACGCGGAGTCTGCTGGATCAGCTACTCACGCTGGCCCGCGTGCAGGATTCTTCCCGGGAGCGAACCCAAACGGTGTCAGTGCAACAGGTTTTCCGGCAGGTGCTGGAAGATCTGATGCCTCTGGCGGAAGTCAAGGATATCGATGCAGGCGTCGTGGGCGCGCAGGACGCCAGTGTGATGGCCCCCGAGGCGGACCTCAAGACACTGGTGAAGAATCTGGTGGACAACGCCATCCGCTATACGCCCAGCGGGGGCCAGATTAATCTCTCCGTGCGCACCAACGAGGGCCAGGTGACCTTGCAGGTCACCGATACGGGACCGGGCATCGCGCCGGAAGAACGCCAACGCGTGTTCGATCCTTTCTACCGTATCGTGGGCCAGGACGAAGTGGGGTCCGGGCTGGGCCTGTCCATCGTGCAGACCATTGCAGACCGGTTTGACGCAAAAATCGACATCGGTTACGCCAGCGAGCCGACGCAGTCGGGGTTGCGGATTGCAGTCGCCTTCCCTGCGTCGGCCAGTGTCGCGCCCGAGAACCCCTCCCCGCGGCCAATGAATCCCGCAAAATAGGGCCTTGTGTCGGCAAACATCGAAGGAGATACCGTGAACGATCTTGCTTCCATTGCGGAACTTCTGGCGCCGCTGTTCCCCGGCCTCATCGGCATGCAGCTGGTGGAGGTGACGCCGGACCGCGTGGTCGCCACGCTGAAGGTCCGGCCCGATCTGTGCACGACGGGTGAAATCCTGCACGGCGGCGCGATCATGGCATTCGCCGACACCCTGGGCGGGGTTGGCACCTTCGTCAATCTTGCCGAGGGCAAACGCACAGCAACGGTGGAGTCGAGCACCAAGTTCATCGGTGCCGCCAGGGTGGGCAGCACCGTGACCGCCGAGTGCGAGGCCTTGCACCGGGGCAAGACCACGATGGTCTGGCAGACGAAGATCCTGACCGCCCAGGGCAAGCTGTGCGCCGTCGTGACGCAAACCCAGCTGGTGCTCGAAATTTGAGCCTTTTAGCGCCGCAGCCCTTTTAAACCGGGGCTTGGCAGCTATCATTTTTATACCGACGGAGTCACGGGGCCGGCTTGCGCGCCGTCACCTCGATCTCGATTTTCATGCGCGGATCGGCCAGGCCGGCCGAGATCATCATGGCCGCAGGGAGAACTTCGCCGAAGTAGCGGCGCAAGGTGGGCCAGCATTGCGGGAAATCGGCCGCGTCGGGCAGCACATAGGTGACGCGCACCACGTCGGTCAGGCTGCTGCCGGCCTGTGCCAGTGCCGCCTGGATGTTGCGCAGGCACTGGTCGGTCTGCGCCACCACGTCGCCGGCGATGGTCATGCTGGCGTAGTCAAAGCCCGTGGTGCCCGAGACAAAAATCCAGTCGCCGCCCGCGTCGTGGCTCACCACGGCGCGCGAGTAGCCCATTTCCTGCTCAAAGGTCGATCCGGAGCTGATGAGTTGTCGAGTCATGCTGATGCCTGTGTCAATATGTGATCAATCCGCCGCCCAGCGCCTGAAACAGCGCCGCCGTATCGGCGAGCCGGTTGGCCTGTGCGCGGGTCCGCTCCAGCGCCGTCTGCAGCGCCTGTCGCTGCGTATCGAGTTGATCGAACCGGCTGACGCCGCCGACTGAATAACGCTCCTGCGCGATCGCAAGACTCGCCTGCGCCTGCTGCGCGGCTTCATCGCGGGTCTGCAGTTCGCGCGCATCGTTGCCCAGCGCCGTCAAGGTGTCTGCGACCTGCTGCAGCGCCTGCAATACCGTCTGCTGGTAGCCGGCAAGCGCTGCGTCGTACGCCGCCTGCGCCGAGCGTTTCTTCGCCTGCAGTGCGCCCCCATGAAAAATCGGCTGCGTGAGGGCCAGGCCCACATTCCAGATATTCAGCCCGTTCACGACATCTTCGATGCGGGTGCGCTCCGAGCCGATCCCGGAGGAAATCATGAACTGCGGATACAGGTTCGCTGTCGCCACGCCGACATTCGCGCCGGCCTGGTGCAGCAGCGCCTCCGACGCGCGGATGTCGGGCCGCTCGCGCGCCAGCGTGGACGGCAGGGTGAGCGCCAGCGTGTCCGGCAACTGCAGCGCATCGAGCGTGATGGCGCCGAAATCCGCCTTGGACGGCACGCTGCCCAGCAGAATCGCGAGCTGGTGATCGGCCTGCGCGAGTTGCGTTGCGAGCGGCGGCAGCGACGCCCGGGTCTGCGCCAGCAGCGTACGCTGGCTGCGCACGTCGAGCTGCGCCACGCCACCGGCCGCGAAGCGTCCCTCGGTGATCGCCAGTTGTTGCGCCTGGGCGTCGGCGAGGCGCTGTGCCAGCGCGATCTGCTGCGCCAGCGACGCGCGCCGAACGGCGGCCGAGACGACGTTGCCTGCCAGTGTGAGCCGCGCCGCTTCGAGTTCGAAGGACTGATAGTCGATCTGCGCCTTCAAGGCCTCCAGCGCGCGGCGATTGCCGCCGAAGATATCGAGCGCATACGACACGCTGACCGACGCGTTGTACAACGAAAACGGGCCGGGATTCGGCACATTCTGGATGCCGAACGCCGCGATATCGACCTGTTGCCGCGCGCCGCCGAGCGTCGCGTCGATCTTCGGGAAGTCGGTCGCGCCGGCCTGTGCCAGGTAGTTTTCGCGCGCCTGGATGAGTCTTGCGCGGGCTTGCGCGAGCGTCGGGCTGTGCTGCAAAGCGTGATCGACCAGGCGGTTGAGCGCATCGCAGTGAAACCGGGTCCACCACATCGGGACGGCGTGTGGCGCGGTGACAAAGATCTGGGATGCCCCCGCCGCGCCACCGGCCGCCACCGTTGCCGCAGGCGGGGTTTCGCGGGTGTAGGTCTGGGTGGCCGGCGCGGCAGGCGGCCGAAAATCCGGTCCGACCGCACAGCCGCACAGCGCAATGGTGACGAAAAGAGCGAGCGGCTTCATTGACCGGTCCCCTCAGTCGAGCGTGCGCCGGTAAAAGCGCAGCGCAATGCCCATTACGATGACCATGAACAACGCCATCGGCCAGACCGACGGCCACAGGTCGACCCAGCCACTGCCCTTGAGCAAAATGCCGCGAATCAGCCGGTTGAAATAGGTCAGCGGCAGCAGGTTGCCGATGAATTGCGCCCAGCCCGGCATTCCCGCGAACGGGAACATGAAGCCCGACAGCAGCAGGCTCGGCAGAAAATAGAACACGGTCAGCTGCATGGCCTGCAACTGGTTCCGGGCCATCGACGACAGCGTGATGCCGACCGTCAGGTTCGCCGCAATGAACAGCAGCGAGGCCAGATAGATGGCGAGCAGGCTGCCCGCGAACGGCACATGAAAGACAAGGCGCGCCGCGGCCAGGATGATGGACGCCTGCACCAGCCCGATCACCACATAAGGCACGATCTTGCCGGTCATCACCTCGACCGGCAGCGCGGGTGTCGCGAGCAGGTTTTCCATCGTGCCGCGTTCGCGCTCGCGCGTGATCGCCAGGCCGGTCATCATCACCATCGTCAGTGTCAGGATCACGCCCATCAGGCCCGGCACCACGTTGTATTGCGTAATGCCCTCGGGGTTGTACAGCTTGTGCACCTGCACATCGAACGCAGCAGGGCTGCCATTCAGGTGGGCCAGCGGCCCGGTAATGTCCTTGTCCGCAACCGGCTGCACCAGGCCGGAGAGCGCCGCCAGTGCACTGCCCGTCGCAGTGGGGTCGGTGGCATCGGCTTCGACCAGCAGCGACGGACGCTCACCGCGCAGCAGCCTGCGCGAAAAATCGACCGGGATGTTGAGCACGAACTGCACCCGGCCTTGTGCCAGCGCGCGTCGGCCGGCTTCCTCATCGGGCAGGGTTTCAACGATGTCGAAATAGCTGGAGTTGGTCATCGCCGCGACAAAACTGCGCGTGAAGGCGCTCTGGTCGCCCATGACGACGGCGGTGGGCAGGTGCTTGGGGTCGGTGTTGATCGCGAAGCCGAACAGCGTGAGCTGGATGATCGGCAGGCCGATGATCATGGCGAACGTGATGCGGTCGCGCCGCAGTTGCAGGAACTCCTTGAGCACGATGCTCCACCAGCGCGACCACGAGAAAAGAACGCGCGTCGTCACGATGGCGCTCCATCGTTGTCGCTTGAACGGTCCACCAGGTAGATGAACACGTCCTCGAGTCCGGTCTCGATACGCTCGATGCGCAACCCCGTGCCGGCGGTCGCCTGCTCGACAGCGGCTTCGAGCGCAGCGTGGTCGCTGCCACTGACATGCAGCGCCGAACCAAACACGGCGACCTGATCGACACCCGGCATCCCGCGCAGCCGATCCGACAGTTGGCTCAGATGTTCGCCATACAGGCTCCACGTTGCGAGATTCTGCGAGTCGATGATTTGTTTTGCGGTGCCTTGCGCCAGCAGCCTGCCGTACGCCATGTACGCGAGCTTGTGGCAGCGCTCGGCCTCGTCCATGTAATGCGTGCTGACCAGCACTGAGATGCCGCGCGCAGCGAGCTGGTGCAGCGTTTCCCAGAAGTTGCGGCGCGCCCCGGGGTCGACGCCCGCGGTCGGTTCGTCGAGCAACAGCAGCTGCGGCTCGTGCAGCATGCAGGCGGCGAGCGCGAGCCGTTGCTTCCAGCCACCGGACAACGCGCCCGTCAGTTGATCCGCCCGACTCTGCAGACCGAGCGACTCAAGCGAGCGGTCCACCGTTTCGCGGCGGGCCGGCATCTGGTAAATGCGCGCGACAAAGTCGAGATTTTCCCGGATCGTCAGGTCGTCCCAGTAGGAGAAGCGCTGCGTCATGTAGCCGACGTTGCGCTTGATCTGCGCACTCTCGCGCACGATGTCGTAGCCAAGACAGGTGCCGGTGCCCGAATCCGGCGTGAGCAATCCGCACATCAGGCGGATGGAGGTGGTCTTGCCGCTGCCATTCGGCCCGAGAAAGCCGAAGATCTCGCCGCGCGCGACCTGCAGCGACAGGTCGCTCACGACATGCTTGTCGCCGAAGCGTTTGTTGAGCTTTTGCACGTCGATGGCGTAGGGCGGCGCGGTCGGGCTCATTGCAATGTCACCGCGACGGGCTGGCCGGGATGCAGCCGCGCGGCGGCGGCGGCGGAAGGACGCGCTTCGACCATGAACACCAGCTTCGCGCGGTTCTCGTTGCTGTAGATCACGGGCGGCGTGTATTCAGCCTTGTTCGCGATGTACGTGATCTTCGCAGGCACGTCCGCAGCGCAGCCGTCGCAGTGGATCGCCAGGGCGCGGCCCGGCGCCAGGGCGCCGACGATCGTCTCCGACACAAAAAAGCGCACCTTTACGTTTTGCGGTGGCAGCAGTTGCACGACGGGATTGCCGGCCTGCACCCATTCGCCGATGCGATACAGCGTGTCGTACACGAGCCCCCCGGCCGGCGCGTTCACACGCGTCTGATCCAGCTTCCAGCGCGCCTGGGCGACGGCCGCCTGCGCCGCTTCGATCTGCGCACTCTGCGCGCTGATCTGCTGGGACCGCCCGGGGAGCCTGGCGACATCGACCTGATGCGCCAGTTCGCGCACCCGGGCCGCGGTCGCATCGGCGTTGGCCTGCGAGTCGTCGAGTTGCGCCTTCGCGATCCCGCCGACGCGGAACTGGGCCTCGTCGCGCGTGAGCTGCAATGCGGCCTTGCGCGCATTGGCGAGCGCCTGCGCGAGCTGTGCCTTGATGACGTTGACTTCGGGCGGCCGCTTGCCGGTCTGGATGTCGGCCAGTTGCGCGCGCGCCACCGCGAGTTGCTGCTGCGCCTGCTGCACCGCAGCGGCTTCGTCCACCGATTCGAGCGCGAACACCGGCGCACCGGCCTCGACCGTCTGCCCGCGCGCCACCGGCAATTGCGCGAGCTTGCCGGACTGCGACGAGCCGAGGTACACGAATTCGCCCTCGATATAGCCCTGATAAGTGTTGTCGTCGTGGTGCGAGCAGCCTGCCAATGCCGCAGCAACACACAACAGGGCCGACAGGTACGCCGGCGCTCGGAAAAAACGGCTCATGGAAGAAATTTCATGTTGTGACTTCTTGTTGCCTGGACCTTCCCCCAGTATCCGGGACGGCGGAGCGCCAAACGCCCCCTGTTTTACATGAAATCCAGCCGATTCCTCATCACAGCACGGTCCATCCGGGATAATTCGGGGATGAACCCCTTGTTGAGTCAATTACAGCCCTATCCCTTCGAGCGGCTGCGGCAATTATTCGCCGGCATCACCCCCAACACCTCCTACCGTCCCATCAGCCTGGGCATCGGCGAGCCGCGGCATGCCACTCCCGACCTCGTCAAACAGGCCCTGATGAATGCCGCAGCCGACCCGGCCGGCGGACTGGCCGCCTATCCGGCCACCGCGGGCTCGCCCCAACTGCGCGAGGCCTTTGTCGCATGGCTCGAGCGCCGTTACGGCCTGGCGCTGGACCCGGCCACCCAGGTGCTGCCTGTCAATGGCTCGCGCGAGGCGCTGTTTGCCTTCGCGCAAACCGTGCTGGACCCGACCCGGCCAGGGGCGATCGTGGTCTGCCCCAACCCGTTCTACCAAATCTACGAGGGCGCGGCGCTGCTGGCGGGCGCGCAGCCGTACTTTGCACCGAGCGATCCGGCACGTAACTTCGCAGTGGACTGGGACAGCGTGCCGGCCGAGGTCTGGGCGCGCACGCAGCTGCTGTTCGCCTGCTCGCCCGGCAACCCCACGGGCGCCGTGATGCCAATGGCCGAGTGGCGCAAGCTGTTCGACTTGAGCGAGCGCCATGGTTTCGTGATTGCCTCGGACGAGTGCTACAGCGAGATCTATTTCCGCGAGGAGCCGCCGCTGGGCGCGCTGCAGGCGGCGGCGCAACTGGGGCGCAGCAACTTCAAAAATCTGGTCTCGTTCACCAGTCTGTCCAAGCGCAGCAATGTGCCCGGCATGCGCAGCGGCTTCGTGGCGGGCGATGCGGCGCTGCTGAAGCAGTTTTTGCTCTACCGCACCTACCACGGCAGCGCCATGGGCGGCGTGGTGCAGGCGGCCAGCATCGCCGCCTGGCGCGACGAGCAGCATGTGGTGGACAACCGCGCAATGTACCGCGAGAAATTTGCCCAGGTCACGCCACTGCTTGCCCAAGTGCTGGAGGTGGCGCTGCCCGACGCCGGCTTTTACCTGTGGGCCAAGGTGCCCGCCAGTCGCACCGGCGGGCCCGGCGATGACACCGTTTTCGCAAGCGAATTGCTGGCTCAATACAATGTGACGGTGTTGCCCGGCAGTTATCTGGCGCGCGAGGCCCATGGCTCGAACCCCGGCCGGGGCCGCATCCGCATGGCGCTGGTGGCTGAAACAGCGGAGTGCCTGGAGGCCGCGCAGCGCATCGTTCGATTTGTCAAAGCCCAATCCTGATTTCCAAAACCCCGATCCCGAGACCTCCACCATGACCCAACAACTGCAAAAAATCATCGATACCGCGTGGGAAGATCGCGCCAACCTCTCGCCCAAGGCCGCACCCAAGGAAGTGCTCGAAGCCGTGGAGCACGCCATCGGCGAACTCAACAACGGCCATCTGCGCGTAGCCACGCGCGAAGGCGTGGGCCAGTGGACCACGCACCAGTGGCTCAAGAAGGCCGTGCTGCTGAGCTTTCGACTGAACGACAACGAAATCATCCGCGCCGGCGATCTGGGGTTTTACGACAAGGTCAAAACCAAATTCGCGCACCTCGACGCAGAGCAGATGCGCGGCACCGGCGTGCGCGTGGTGCCGCCGGCCGTGGCACGCCGCGGCAGCTTTATTGCCAAAGGCGCGATCCTGATGCCCTCTTACGTCAACATCGGCGCCTACGTCGATGAAGGCACGATGGTCGACACCTGGGCTACCGTGGGCTCGTGCGCGCAAGTTGGCAAGAACGTGCACCTGTCCGGCGGCGTCGGCTTGGGCGGCGTGCTCGAGCCCTTGCAGGCGAATCCAACCATCATCGAGGACAACTGCTTCATCGGCGCACGCTCCGAAGTGGTCGAAGGCGTGATCGTCGAAGAAAACTCGGTCATCTCGATGGGCGTGTACCTGGGCCAGAGCACCCCGATCTACGACCGCGCCAGCGACACGGTGAGCTACGGCCGCATCCCCGCGGGCTCGGTCGTGATCAGCGGCAGCCTGCCCAAGCCCGGCGGCAAGTATAGCCTGTACGCCGCCATCATCGTCAAGCGGGTCGACGCGAAAACCCGCGCCACTACCAGCCTGAACGAGCTGCTGCGCGACTGAGCCGGTCACCACCTCACAACACTTCCGGGAAAAGACGCACGATGAACACGATGGAGAGAATTCTTCGCCTGATGGCGGACCGCAAGGCCTCGGACGTGTACCTGTCGGCCCACTCGCCGGCGCTGATCAAGATCAATGGCCAGTGCGTTCCCATCAACGCGCAGGTGCTGCCGCCCGAGGCACCGCGCAACCTGCTGGCCGAAATCCTGGCGCCCGAGCGCATCGAGGAGCTGGAAAAGACCGGCGAGCTGAACATGGCCTTTCCGCTCCATGGGGTCGGCAATTTCCGCATCAGCGGCCTGCGCCAGCGCGGCAGCTATGCCGCCGTGATCCGCTACATCGCCGACGACATTCCGCCGCTGGACTCGCTGAACCTGCCGCCCATCCTGAGCCAGCTGGTGATGGAAAAGCGCGGGCTGCTGCTGCTGGTGGGCGCCACCGGCGCGGGCAAGAGCACGACGCTGGCCTCCATGATCGACCACCGCAACGAAAACGCCGTGGGCCACGTCCTCACGATCGAGGACCCGATCGAGTACATGTTCAAGAACAAGAAGTCCGTGATCAACCAGCGCGAGGTCGGCACCGACACCGAGTCGCTGCAAACCGCGCTGCGCAACGCGCTGCGGCAGGCACCCGACGTGATCCTGATCGGCGAAATCCGCGACCGCGACACCATGTCCTCGGCCATCGCCTACGCCCAGTCGGGCCACCTGTGCCTGGCCACCATGCATGCCAACAACAGCTACCAGGCGCTGAACCGGATCCTGAGCTTCTACCCCGTGGAAGTGCGCCCGACCATGCTGGGCGACCTGGCCGCCGCGCTCAAGGCCGTGGTGTCGCAGCGCCTGCTGCGCACCGCCGCCGGCAAGCGGCTGCCCGCCGTGGAGGTCATGCTCAACACCAAGCTGGTGGCCGAGCTGATCGAGAAAGGCGACTTCCCGGGCGTCAAGGAAGCCATGGAAAACTCGATTGCCGAGGGCTCGCAAAGCTTTGAAGAAGACATCGCGCGCCTGATTCTGGACGGCAGCGTCGAGCGCAAGGAAGGCCTGAGCCATTCGGATTCGCCCACCAACCTGATGTGGCGCCTGCAGAACAACCAGGTCCGGGCGGCCAAGGCGCTGGAAGAAGAGCCGCAAAGCGACGATCCTTCATTCACAGAAATTACGCTGGACGTGCGCACGACCGGTTTCGGCGCCACCGGTTTTGGCAAGACGGGCTTTGGCCCGTTGTAATGCCAATGCCCTGATTGCGGACCCACTCCATGACCTCCACGCTCCACCTTGCCGAACAGCTGATCGCCCGACCCTCGGTCACGCCCAATGACATGGGCTGCCTGAAGATCATCGGCGCGCGCCTGGCCCCGCTCGGCTTCGAATGCGAAACCATCCTGGGCGGCCCGGAGCACTTTCAGGTCACCAACCTGTGGGCGGTTCGCAAAGGTTTTAACGCGAATGCCCAGCCTGCACGGGCACAAGACGCTACCAAATTGATAGTTTTCGCGGGCCACACCGATGTGGTACCGACCGGCCCGCTGGCGCAGTGGCGCAGCGACCCGTTCACGCCCACGCATCGGGACGGCCTGCTGTACGGCCGCGGCGCCGCCGACATGAAGACCTCGCTGGCGGCCATGGTGGTGGCGGTGGAAGAGTTTCTGGCGGCGCATCCCGACCCGGCGCTGTCCATCGGTTTCCTGCTCACGAGCGACGAAGAAGGCCCGGCGCTGGACGGCACCGTGACGGTCTGCGAGCGCCTCAAGGTGCGTGGCGAGCGGCTGGACTATTGCATCGTGGGCGAGCCGACTTCGGTCAAGCGCACCGGCGACATGATCAAGAACGGGCGCCGCGGCACCATGAGCGGCAAGCTCACGGTCAAAGGCGTGCAGGGCCACATCGCCTATCCGCATCTGGCGAAGAACCCGATCCATCTGGTCGCGCCCGCGCTGGCCGAGCTGGTCACTGTCGAATGGGACCGCGGCAACGAATTCTTCCCGCCCACCACCTGGCAGATGAGCAACATCCACGGTGGCACCGGGGCCGGCAACGTGATTCCCGGCACGGTCGTGATCGACTTCAATTTCCGCTTTTCGACCGAATCGACGCCCGAAGGCTTGCAGCAACGCCTGCACGCCGTGCTGGACCGGCATGGCCTGGACTATGAGCTGCAGTGGACCGTGGGCGGTCTGCCCTTTTTGACCACGCCCGGCACGCTGGTCAGCGCGGTGCAGGACGCGATTCGGGCCGAGACCGGCCTCGAGACCGAACTCTCCACCACCGGCGGCACCAGCGACGGCCGCTTCATCGCCAAGATCTGCCCGCAGGTGATCGAACTCGGCCCACCCAACGCCAGCATCCACAAAATCGACGAGTGCGTGGCGGTGGCCGATATCGAACCGCTCAAGAACATCTACCGCCGCGTGCTGGAAACGCTGTCCGCATGACCATCGGCGAGTTGATCGACGCGGGCGCCGAGCAGCTCGCAGGAGCCGGCGTTTCCTTTGGCCACGGCACCAACAATGCGTTCGACGAAGCCGCCTGGCTGGTGCTGTGGCAATTGGGCCTGCCGCTGGATTCCCCGCTGCAGGGCCCGGATTCAGTAGCAAATCGGCCCGTAGCCCCCTTGGAGCAAGCACAGGTAGCTACTCTTTTAAGAGCGCGCATCGAAACGCGTAAACCCGCCGCGTACCTGACCCGCGGGGCCTGGCTGCAGGGCGTGCCGTTCTATGTGGACGAACGTGCCATCGTGCCGCGCAGCCTGATTGCCGAGCTGCTGGTACACGGCGACATCGACCCGTGGCTGGAACCGCAGACCCGTCGTGTGCTGGATTTGTGCACCGGCAATGGCAGTCTGGCCGTGCTGGCGGCGATGGTCTATCCGGAGGTCAGCATCGATGCCGCCGATATTTCCACCGATGCCCTCGAAGTCGCCCGCATCAACGTGGACCGGCACCAGCTGCAGCGGCGCATCACACTGCTGCCGTCCGATGGCCTGGCCCAGGTGGGCGGCCCTTACGACCTGATTCTGTGCAACCCGCCTTACGTCAACACGCAAAGCATGACCGCCCTGCCCCCCGAGTACCGCGCCGAGCCCGCACTGGCGCTGGCCGGTGGCGCGGATGGCATGGACTTCATCCGCCAGCTGCTGCGCGACGCGCCGCAGCACATGACCGAACACGGCGTGCTGGTGCTGGAAATCGGCCACGAGCGCGATCACTTTGAAGCCGCCTTTCCGCACCTCGAAGCGGTCTGGCTGGAAACCAGCGCAGGCGTTGACCAGGTGCTGCTGGTGACGCGCGAATCTCTTGAATCATGATTACCCTTAAAAACGTGACCCTGCGCCGCAGCGCGAAGGTGCTGCTCGACAGCGCCTCTGTGACCCTCAACCCCGGCGAGAAGGTCGGCCTGGTGGGGCGCAACGGCGCCGGCAAATCCTCGCTGTTTGCACTGCTGAACGGCACGCTGCACGAAGACGGCGGCGACTACTACATCCCGGCCCAGTGGCGCATGGGCCAGGTCGCGCAGGAGATGCCCGAGACCGACCAGAGCGCCACCGACTTCGTGGTCGAGGGCGACACCGCCCTGCTGGCCGCCCAGACCGAGGTAATCGCTGCCGAGGCCACCGAAGACTACGACCGCATGGCGCACGCCTACATGGAGCTGCACGACGCCGGAGCGCACGATGCGCCCGCGCGTGCCCAGGCGCTGATCCTGGGCCTGGGCTTCAAGACCACCGAGCTGAGCAACCCGGTGAACAGCTTCTCGGGCGGCTGGCGCATGCGGCTGCAGCTGGCGCGCGCGCTGATGTGCCCGTCCGACCTGCTGCTGCTCGACGAGCCGACCAATCACCTGGATCTGGACGCGCTGGTGTGGCTGGAAGCGTGGCTCAAGCGCTACGAGGGCACCTTGGTGGTGATCAGCCACGACCGCGAGTTTCTCGATGCGGTGACCAACGTCACCCTGCACATCGACGCCGGCAAGCTGGTGCGCTACGGCGGCAACTACAGCAAATTCGAGGACATGCGCGCCGAGCAGATGGAGCTGCAGCAGGCCGCCTTTGGCAAGCAGCAGGACAAGATCGCGCACCTGCAAAAGTTCATCGACCGCTTCAAGGCCAAGGCCAGCAAGGCCAGGCAGGCGCAGAGCCGCGTCAAGGCGCTCGAGCGCATGGAGAAAATCGCGCCGATGCTGGCCGACGCCGACTTCAGCTTCGAGTTCAAGGAGCCGGCCAATCTACCGAATCCGATGCTGTCGATGTCGGGCGCGAGCTTTGGCTACCCGCCGCCCGAAGACGCCCCGGCCGGCACGCCGCCCACCGTGATCGTGCAGCACGTCAACCGCTCGGTGCTGGCGGGCCAGCGCATCGGCATCCTCGGGGCGAACGGCCAGGGCAAATCCACGCTGGTGAAAACCGTGGCGCGCGCGCTGGCGCCTATTCAAGGCGAACTCACCGAAGGCAAGGGCCTGAACATCGGCTACTTTGCCCAGCAGGAACTCGACGTGCTGCGGCCGCTGGATACGCCGCTGGAGCACATGATCCGTCTCGTCAAGGAGACCGCGGCGCGCGGGCAAAACCACGGCCAGGGCACGCGCGAGCAGGACCTGCGCAGCTTTCTGGGCATGTTCAACTTCGGCGGCGACATGGTCAAGCAGGCCGTGGGCAGCATGAGCGGCGGCGAAAAGGCGCGCTTGGTGCTGTGCATGATCGTCTGGCAGCGTCCCAACCTGCTGCTGCTCGACGAGCCGACCAACCACCTGGACCTGGCCACACGCGAGGCGCTGTCGATGGCGCTCAACGAGTTCGAGGGCACTGTCATGCTGGTGAGCCACGACCGCGCCCTGCTGCGCGCCGTCTGCGACGAGTTCTGGCTGGTCACGCGCGGTGGTGTCGAGCCGTTTGACGGCGACCTCGACGACTACCAGCGCTACTTGTTGGATGAGGCCAAGCGCCAGCGCGAAAGCCTCAAGGAGTCGTTGAAGGAGCCCGTTGTTGCTACTATAAAAATAGCTGAAAGCGAAGCACCCACGGGGGCTACAGGCACATTTAACTCAAAGAATGCACCGGCACAGCGAAAACTCGACGCGCAGCGCCGGCAGCAGCAGGCGGACAAGGCCAGGCCCATCAAGCGCGAGCTGGATGGCTGCGAGCGGCGCATGGCGGAGCTGACGCAGGAAAAAGCGCGGATCGAGGCACAGCTGGCAACGCCACTGGCGCCGGCGGCTATTGCCGAGACCGGCAAGCGACTCAAGGCGGTCGGCGACGAGCTGCATGCACTCGAAGAACGCTGGCTGGAGCTGACCGAGGAAATCGAGCACACCGCCGGCGCCTGAGGGGATCGAATGACACTCAGCGGTGTAGAGTGGTTCGCCGATTCACTCGTTTTTGGAGCGCTCACCATGATGCACAGTCCCGGTCGCCTGGCCGTCGATTTGATCTCCCTCGCCTGATCGGCACGGCATGCCGACCGCCCTGCAAATGGCTGCTGGCGACGAGGCCCTGTCGGCCGCCGTGCGCCGCAGCCACCAGTTGCTGCACCGGCGCGCACTAGTGGCCGCCGTGGCCAGCACGGTACCCGTGCCGGGGCTGGACTGGGCCGTGGACGCCGCCCTGCTGTCGCGCCTGCTGCCCAAGATCAGCGCCGAGTTCGGCCTCACGCCCGTGCAGCTCGACCGGCTGGACCCAGGCCAGCGCGCGCAAGTACAAAAGGCGGTCGCCGTGGTCGGGTCGGTGCTGATCGGCAAATTCATCACCAAAGAGCTGGTCTTTATGGCCGCGCAAAAGATCGGCATGCGCCTGACCGTGCAGCAGGCCGCCAAGTATGTGCCTCTGGCCGGCCAGGCCGTGTCCGCCGCCATGGGCTACACGGCCATCCGCTACCTGGGCGAGCAGCATATCCAGGACTGCGTGCGCGTGGCGCAGACGGCGCAGCTTGCGTTGCCGTCTCCGGCACCGTCCAACACCCGCGCCTTCAGCCCACCACGACTTCGCTGATCTGGATCACCGGACTCAAATCGGTGTAGTTCGGAATGTCCGCCATGATCTCCTGCGCGTGCGGTCCGAAGCCGGCTTGAAACGACTCCACGGAATCACAGAAGATGTGGCACATGCCCACATAGGTCGCGGGCGCGCCAGCAGTGCCGCCGGCAAGCCCCTTGTCAATCGTGTAGTACTTGCAGGCGTCACCCATCTTGCTCTTGACCAGCGGCATGTGCTTGTCGCGGTAATACTCGTGGTTGAAACGGGCCCCGGGTGTGTTGGGGTACATCACGCTGACTTTGATCATGGCTTGTCTCCAGTGGCTGGTCTTCAAGCATAGGGGAACAAACTCCGGGAGACAAGCAGTTGGGGCGAGATGGGGCGCTGCTGGTCTATCATGATGCCCGCGCCTTTCATCCAGCATTCAAGCGCTGGCATGGCCCGATCGGGCCACCTTTGCGGATCTCAGCATGAACATGTACATCGGTCGCAGCTTCGACGAACTCAGTCTGGGCAATGAATTTGAAACCAGCCTGACACTCACGGAGGCGCACATCGTGCTCGGCGCCGGCTTGTTCTGCGACTTCAATCCACTGCACGTCGATGCAGCGTTCGCCGCGAAAAGCCGTTACGGCGGCCGCATTGCGCATGGCTACCTGACCAGCAACGCAATGGCCGCGCCGCTCGGCATGCTGTTCCACAGCACCGCCATCGCCTATGTCGAACATCACATCCGCTTTACCCACCCGGTGCGCGCCGGCGACACGCTCAAGGTGAAATGGACGGTCGCTGCGCTCGATGCCAAGCCGAAGATCGAGGGCGGGCTGGTCACGCTCGGGGGCACCTGCACCAATCAGGACGGCATCGAAGTCGCCAATGCCCAGGCGAAGATGCTGGTGCATAACGGCTGACCCGAACAATGCGGATGCAGGCGGTATTGGCGGAGCTGCAGCCGGGTCAGGGGTTGCCGAGGTAATCGCGTTTGCCAATCCCGACACCGTTGTGGCGCAGGATGTTGTACGCAGTCGTGATGTGAAAATAGACATTCGGCAGGGAATGTCCCAGCAGGAGTTGCATGCCCTTGTAGTGCGTTTCCTTGCCCGCGACCTTGAGCACGACCTCCTTGTCTTCGGTGCCGTCGATCTGCGCGGGCGACACGCTCTGGATAAAGGCAATCGTTTTGGCAATACGAACCTTGAGTTCCGCCAGAGTTTTTTCATGGTCGTCATAGACCGGCACATCCAGCCCCGCCAGGCGCGCCACGACGCTTCTGCTTTTATCGCAGGCGATCTGCACCTGCTTTGCGAAAGGCAGCATATCGGGGAACAGCCGATAGTTCATCAGCGTGGAAACATCGAGCTTCCTGGCGTCGACATGAGCCTGCGCCTTGTCCAGAATGTTCGACAGGTTGCCGAGGATGTTCGCCAGCCGCGGCACGCTGGCCTGATACATGGAAATGGTCATGGTGAAATCTTGAAGTGCAAGAGAGAAGGTCGAAGTACCGATTCTGACACCCGGACGGTGGGCGGTGGACGAGCGAGCAGCCCCAGGCCCGCCCCGCCGGCGCCTGCGAGGCGCTCTTGCGCTGGCTCTCTGAAGGCATACAATAATTTTTCAAAATCAAGGAGAACGCTTTGAAAAGCAAATCACTTCTCGCCGCATTGGCCGCTCCCCTGATCGCCGGACTGGCTTTTTCCGTTTGTGCCACGACGGCCTCGGCCGCGGATAGCGCTGGCGGTCAAATGTCCATCGTCGTGGGTGCCGATACCACGTTCCCGCCGTTCGAGACAGAGGTGAATGGCAAGGTATCGGGCTTCGATATCGACATGATCAGCGCCATCGCCAAGGCTGAAGGCATGACCATCACCCTGAAAACCATGCCGTTCAACGGAATCATCCCGAGTCTGCAGGCCGGATCGATCGATGCCGCGGTCGCGGGGATCACGATCAAGAAAAGCCGCATGCAGAGTGTCGACTTCAGCAATGCGTACTACAAATCGGGTCTGTCGGTGCTCGTCAAGAGCGACTCCAAGATCAAGAGTTTCGCTGACCTGAAGGGCCACGTCGTCGCGACGAAGAAGGCCACGTCGTCGGTCGACTACATGACCGCGCACGGCATCAACCCGGAGTACATCAAGCAGTTCCAGGACATCGATACCGCCTACCAGGCGCTTGCCACCGGCGGTGTGGACGCAGTGGTGTTCGACAACCCGGTCAATGTCAACTTCAAGACATCGCACCCGGGCATGAAGGTCGTGGGTGATCTGCTGACCGGTGAATACTACGGTATCGCGGTGAGCAAGAAGAATCCTGCACTGGCCGGCAAGATCAATGACGGTCTGGCCAAGATCAAGAAGAGCGGCGAGTACCACCAATTGTTTGTGAAGTACTTTGGTGGTGATGTCAGCGGCGCAGTCAACGGTGTGATGAAACCGGCCGACGTGGCGATCACAGACTAGGCTCCCTTTCATTTGCCGGGCTGACACGAGGGACGCGCGGTGCGCACGTTGCGCTGCGCACCTTGTTTTCAGCCACACCGGAATCGATGGCATAAAAAAACAAGACGAGGCCAAGGCTTATGAATGTAATCTGGCAAAACCTCCCCGTTCTTCTGGATGGACTGCGCCTCACGATCCAGTATGCGATCGTCGCGATCATCCTCATGGTGATCATCGGCCTGGTCGCGGCGCTGATGCGCCTGTCCCGGTTCCGCATCCTGAACTGGCTCGCGTCGACATACGTCGAGATATTCCGTTCCACCCCGCTGCTGGTCCAGCTGTTTTTCATCGTGCTGGGGCTGCCCGCCATCCTGCCGGTCAACGAATGGTTTGGGCAGCTGACCTATCCGATTCTGGCTGCGGCGTTCACGCTCAGTTTGAACGAAGGCGCGTACGTCACGGAGATCATTCGCGCGGGCATTCTGGGTGTCGATCGAGGCCAGAGGGAAGCAGCTGAGAGCATCGGCATGACGGGCTTCCAGACCATGCGCTACATCGTGCTGCCACAGGCGTTCAAGCGGATGATTCCGCCGCTGGTCAATCAGGCGGCGCAAACGATCAAGGACACCTCGCTGCTGGCGCCAGTGGGCATCATCGAACTCGTCTACAAGGGCGAGATCGTTATCGCATCCACGTTCGAGTCATTCAAGATCTGGGGCCTGATCGCCGTCCTGTACTTCATCATCATCTTCGCGGTGTCGCAGTGGGCGTCTCATCTGGAGAGGAGGCTTCAAGTTGATAAACGTTAACAATCTCCACAAGTCCTTTGGCGCGCACGAGATCCTCAAGGGCATCAACAATCATGTGCAGGAGAAGGAGGTCGTTGTTGTCATCGGCCCGTCGGGCAGCGGCAAGAGCACGTTCCTGCGATGCCTGAACGGGCTGGAAGAGGTGACAAGCGGTGAAATCGAAATCGCCGGCATGAAGCTCACCCACTCCAGGAAGAATATCCACAAGCTGCGCCAGCATGTGGGCATGGTGTTTCAGCAGTTCAACCTGTTCAAGCACCTGACCATTCTGGAGAACATCACGATCGGCCCGCGCAAGGTCAAGAAAATGTCGGAGGCCGACAGCAACAAGATTGCGCGCGAACTACTGGCGAAGGTCGGCCTGTCGGGCAAGGAAGACAGCTACCCCGATCAGCTCTCCGGCGGCCAGCAGCAGCGTGTGGCGATCGCCCGGGCACTGGCGATGGAGCCCGCCGTCATGCTGTTCGACGAACCCACCTCCGCGCTCGACCCCGAAATGGTCGGTGAAGTGCTGCAGGTGATGAAGGCGCTGGCGGTCGAAGGCATGACGATGGTGGTCGTCACCCACGAGATGGGCTTTGCCCGCGAGGTCGGGCATCGCGTCATCTTCATGGACGGCGGCTACATCGTCGAAGAAGGAAAGCCGCAAGATATCTTTTCGAATCCGCAAGCCCAGCGCACGAAGGACTTTTTGGCAAAAATTCTGTAGCCGGCTGCACAGAATTGACTTTGCCCACGAGACTCTCCAAAAGCCGCTTTAACCTGAAGCAGGCATACATTGGGTCAAGCCTGATCTGCGAGTTGTCCGCTGGCGATGTAGACGGTATCCAGCAGCAGTGTTTCCACATTCAGGGGCCCGATGCGCGCGGCCAGCCGGCTCCAGGGTTTATCGAGCCCCTCCAGCGTCGTGACGGAGTGCAGCGCTGCGGACCACACGAACAGGTTTGCGGGGATAGCCCAGCTCCACTTGAGCCCGCTGGCGACCACTCGCGCGCCCGGCTTCAAATGATGGAGCACATTGGCGAGCGCATCGGACCGGCGCAGGAGGTCGTGCGTGAAATGGAACAGGGCGGCATCTGCCGGTCGCGGTATCTTGGCCGTCTCGACCGGCGAGCACAGCAAAACCACATTTCTCCAGTGGTTCTGCATGACCCGCGCTTTAGCCTTCGCTATCATCTCGGGGCTCTGGTCGATGCCGATGACCCGACCTTTGGCGCCGACCCCCTGCCGCAGCAAGGCCAGGCTGAGCCCGGTGCCGCATCCCACGTCCAGCACGACGTCACCGTGCCTGAGCGCAAGGCGCGAGATCGCCATGCGCCGGATCGGCTCGAAGAGTGCCATTTCCAGGTCGTACCGGGCGGCACGCTGGCGGTACAGGGCCAGCGCCTCCGTCCGATCAGGATCAGGACCCGATTTGCCAGTTTTTCTCAAGCTCGTTCTCCAGACAGCGCAGGCGATTTTCCGCCCAAGTCCCGGTTCGACGCAGCCCAGGCTGCAAGGGCGGCGCCCACACCTGCAATACCGCGAAGCCTTGGCGCGGACTTCCCGGAGCAAAAAAGACGGGGTCTGCAGGCGCGCGAACACCCCCGCCCTTGAGAAGCAAAAAAGCCAGCTATCGTTTCGATAGCTGGCTTTCTATGTGTAGCTTGGTGGGACCTGCGGGGGTCGAACCCACGACAAACGGATTAAAAGTCCGCTGCTCTACCAACTGAGCTAAGGTCCCTCAAGGCTTTCGCCTGATCTTTGCTTTTCAGCAAAGCCATAAATTATAACGTGATTGGCGCCTGCTTTTTTCAGTGCCGCACCGCCAACTGATCGAGAATCCAGCCCGCCGCGCATTGCCCGAAGGTGGCAGTGACGCTGACTACCGAGCCATAGCCGTGGCAGTTGAGGGAGCCGTCCCCTTCCACGGCGCAACTGGCATCGGGCGGCATGACGGCTTCGCGGCTGAAGACGCAGGCGATGCCGATTTTCTTGCCCTCGCGCGGCGCGCCGTGCTCCTTGCGCAGGCGGTAGCGCAGTTGGGCCAGCAGCGGGTCGTGCGTGGTGTGGGCCAGATCGTCGATGTCGACCTTGTGCGCATGGCGCTTGCCGCCGGCCGCACCGGCGCAGATGAACATGGCGCCGCTCGCGCGCGCCCAGGCGGCCATGGCGGTTTTGGCCTGGACCTGGTCACAGGCGTCGATCACGGCATCCACCCCCGCGGGCAGCAGTTGCGGCCAGTTGGCCGCCTCGACGAATTCCTCGATGCCGGTGACGACGCACGCGGGGTTGATCTGGCCGATGCGCTCGCGCATGGCCAGCACCTTGGCCTGGCCGAGCGTGGCGTCCAGCGCCTGAATCTGGCGGTTGATGTTGGATTCGGACACGTGGTCCAGGTCGATCAGCGTCAAGCGCGCCAACCCGCTGCGCGCCAGCGCCTCGGCGGCCCAGGAGCCCACGCCGCCGATGCCGACGACGGCCACATGGGCGGCGCGAATCCGCGCGGCTCCGGCCACGCCGTACAGGCGCGCCAGCCCGCCAAAGCGGCGCTCTGCGTCAACGGCAATGTCGCCCGGCAAGCTGACGGGCAGCGGATTGTTTTGGTTCAAGCCGTGCGCTCCATGCGCCATATCTGGTACTTGAGTGCTGCCACGGCACCGGCCAGGATGGCCGCGACGGCGACAAAGCTGGTCGCACTCAGCGTGGAGATGCCGCTCAGGCCCTGGCCTATGGTGCAGCCCAGGGCGGTAACGCCGCCCACGCCCATCAAAACGGCGCCCGACATGTGGTTGGCCACGTCTTCGGTGCTGCCAAAGCCTTCCCAGCGAAAGTTGCGCATGGCGATGGCGCAGGCTGCCGAGCCGACCACCACGCCGAACACCGAGACGATGCCGAGCGTGAGGACCTTGCTCTTGTCACTGAAAAACATGAGCCAGTCGAGCGTGTAGGCCGCGGGCGAAACAAAACTCATGGCTTCGGCCCGGCCCGAGTTGGTGGCCAGAAAAGTCTCCTGCAGCGTGTCGGGGTGCTCGGCCACGTAGCCGAGATGGCCGCTGACCCACCACATGGCAACAATCACCGCGCCAATGCCCAGTCCCGCCAGCAGATTGTCGGGACGGCGAAAGTCCGGCCCCGCCAGCGCCCACACGATCAGGGCGCCGCCCAGCAGCACGGCCAGAATCAGCCCGGCCAGCGCGGCTTTGATGCCAAAAGCGGCTGCAGCCCAATTGGGTAGTGCGGTACCAGCTGCAAAATCAATAGCAACCTGATCCACGGTGTCAACCCGCGCCACGGCCGTGATGCCCTTGAGGGTGGCAAAGGCGGCGATCCCCATCACGATAAAAACCATGAGCGACTTCAGGCTCCCGCCGCCGATGCGAATCAGGGTCTTGCTGCCGCAGCCCGAGGTCAGCACCATGCCGAAGCCAAACAGCGCACCGCCCACGGTGGCCGACAGCCAGATCCAGCGATTCGAGGCATACAGGGTTTTGCTTGGGTCGATTTGCCCGCTGTACACCAGCACGGCAAAACCGATCATGGCCACGCCTATGGCCATGCCCCACTGGCGCATGCGCGTCCAGTCGCCCATGTTGACGACGTCGCTGACCGCACCCATGGTGCAAAAATGCGTGCGCTGGGCAATAGCCCCGAAGATGACCGAGAGGAGAAAGGCGGCCCACAGCACTTGCGTGGTGAGCGCCTGGATGTCAGAAATTTGCATCGCCCAATTTTAAAGGAGCGGTGACGCAGGACCGGTCACCCAACCTCCTCGCCGGCCACGCTTATTTCAGCTTGGCCAGCCGTTCCTTGGCGGCCTGGGCCGCTTCCGATTGCGGATAGGCCTTCATCAGGTCGCCCAGTGTCTTGCGCGCGGATTTCGTGTCGCCCAGCTCAATCTGGCAATTGGCAATGGACAGGATGGACTCGGGTGCGCGCGCATGATCGGGGCTCTGTGCCACCAGCGCGCGGAAGTTGGTGATGGCGCCCTTGTAGTCGCGCGTGGCGTACTGGGCATTGCCGAGCCAGAATAGCGCGGACGGGTTGTAGCCGCTTTGCGGGTAGCGCTTGACGAAGCCGGCGAATGCGGTTTGCGCGCCCGCGAAATCACCCTGGCGGAAGGTGCCCAGCGCCGCTTCGAAGTCGGTTTTTTCTGCGGGGGTGGCCGAGAAAGTCTTGCCATCGACCGTGACCTGCGCCGGCTGGCTCGCGGCCTGCTGCGCATCCACGTTCTGCACGATGTCTTTTTGCTTGCGCTGAAGGTCCGCCACATCGCGCGCCAGCTGCTCGTCCTGCCCGCGCAGGTTGGCCATGTCGGCGCGCATGGCCTCGATCTGGCTTTGCAGGTCGAGCAGACTGCGGCGCAGCTGGGCGTTGTCGTCCGACTGCTTGGCCTGGGCCGCGTCGGCCGCCTGGCGGCTGGCATCGACGCGCTGGCGCAACTCCAGAATGGCCCGGCGTGCTTCGTCGTCTTCAAACAGGCCGGCGTGCGCGGCGGTCAAGGCCGCGCAGGCCGACGTCGCAAGGACGAGGCCGCGCAGCAGCTTCAGGGTCGCCACAGATCTCATCGGTAGGTAATGTCGGCGCGACGGTTTTTGGCGCGCGAGGCCTCATCATCACCCAGCGCGAGCGGCTTTTCCTTGCCGAAACTGACCGCTTCGACCTGGTTGTCGTTCACGCCCAGCAGATCCAGAGCGCGGCGCACGGCCTCGGCCCGCTTCTGGCCCAGCGCCAGGTTGTACTCGCTGCTGCCGCGGTCATCGGTGTTGCCCTCAATCACCGAGTGGCGCTTCGGGTCGGCCTTCAGGAACCGGGCATGGGCTTCAATGAGGCTCTGGTACTCGGGCTTGACGATGTACTTGTCGAAGTCAAAGTACACGGAGTGGTCCACCCCGGCCGGGCCCGCAGCGTTCTGTGCCGAATTGCTCAGATCGACCGGCGCCACATTGCTCTTGGCCGCGTTGCCGCTGTCAGCGCCCGGCGTCACCAGGCTGCCGGATTTGTCGTCTACCGGCGCCTTGTTCAGATTGACGCCCGAGCTGCAACCCGCCATGAGTGCAACCACCGCAAATGCCAACAAGATACGTTTCATAGTCAAACTCCTGAAGTAAAAATTCATTGTTTCTGGAACGGGCCCCAGCTCGGCTCCCGGATGTCGCCGCCCTGACCGGCCAGCCGCGCCTTGATCTTGCCGTCCAGTGTCGTGGTCATCAGCGCTTCGCGGCCTTGCTGCTGCGTAGCGTAGACGATCAGGCGGCTGTTGGGCGCAAAACTCGGGTGTTCATCGGCGGACGTGTCAGTGATTGAGTTCACGTTTCCACTTGTAAGTTCCATGACTTGCAGCTTGAACGCGCCATTGATTCGCGATATGTAGGCCAGCCAGCGTCCATCCGGGCTGAGGGCGGGAGACACGTTGTAGTTGCCCGCGAAGGTCACGCGCGTCGCGCTGCCCCCGGTGTTCGCCATGCGGTAGATCTGCGGCGCGCCGCCCCGGTCGCTGACAAAGTAAATGCTCTTGCCGTCGGGTGAATACGCGGGTTCGGTATCGATGCTGGCGTTCTGGTTGAGCCGGCGCGGCTCGCCGCCATTGGCCCCGATGGTGTAGAGCTGCGAGCCGCCGTCCCGGCTCAGTGTGACGGCCAGCGAGCGCCCGTCGGGGGCCCAGGCCGGGGCGCTGTTGGAGCCGCGGAAGTTCGCAATCAGGCGGCGCTTGCCGCTGGCAACGTCGTGCACATACACCACCGGCTTGCGCGACTCGAACGACACATACGCAAGTTGGCCGCCATTGGGCGACCAGGCTGGCGAAATGATGGGCTCGGGGCTGGCCAGCGCCGCCTGCGCATTCTCGCCGTCGGCATCGGCCACCCACAGGGTGTAGCGCGACCCGTTTTTGGTCACGTAGGCGATGCGGGTGGAAAAAATGCCCTTGTCGCCGGTGAGCTTTTCGTAAATGAAATCGGCGATCCGGTGTGCCGCCAGGCGCAGATCACCCGCGACCACGGCGTAACTTTGGCCGCCCAGGTCCTGCCCGCGCACCACGTCCCACAGGCGGAACCGCACATCGAAGCGGCCATCGGCCAGCCTGGTGACGCTGCCCGCGGCCAGCGAATCGGCGCCTTTTTGCCGCCACACCGAAACATCGGGGCGCGAGGTTTCGTCCAGCGCGACGCCGGCAGCGTCGACACCGCGGAACTGGCCGCTGCGCTCCAGGTCGGCGCGCACGATGGCGCCAATTTTTTGGGGGGACTGGTCTTCGCCACGAAACGGCGCGACCGCAATGGGCAGTTGGGTCAGGCCTACGCCTGAGACTTCAACCCGGAATTGTGCGAAGGCGGGTGCGAGGGGAACAGCCAACAAGCCGGCCAGCAGGAGCCGGCGCGATTCGATTGTTTTTCGATTCATCTTGTCTGGTAAAACTCACAAACTGCGGTGTCTGATAATCATCAGGCCAGCCGTCATTATGCCCATTGCGACAATGGCACTGTCTCGCATCCTTGTTAACCGGAGTGATCTTTTGTTTCGAGCCTTCAAATTGAACCTTGAGCAGCACCCGCAAGCCCCGGTGGCAGTGGCGTGACGGCGGACGCCACCGTGCCGGCACCCTCATCCCCGCCTTTGCGAGGCCTGAAGCGCCTGCTGCCGTATTTCGGACAGGCCCGCCTGGCCTGGTTCGCGGCAGTGGTGGCGACCATCGTCGGAGCATCCACCGAACCCCTGATTCCGGCGCTGCTCAAGCCCTTGCTGGACCGGGGCTTCCAGCGCGGCGCCTTGCCGCTGTGGCTGGTGCCGGCCGCGCTGCTGCTGCTGTTCGCGGTGCGCGGCTTCAGCGGCTACCTGGCACAGCTGGCGCTGGCCAAGGTGACCAACGACGGCATGCTGTTGCTGCGCCGGAGTTTGTTCGCACGTCTGTTGGATGCCGACATGTCGCTGTTTACGCGCCAGTCGGCCAGTGCACTGTCCAACACCGTGGTCTACGAGGTGCAAACGGGCGCCACCATGCTGGTCAATTCGCTCTCGGGGCTGGCGCGCGATTCCATGACGCTGCTGGCCCTGCTGGGCTACCTGCTGTACCTCAACTGGAAGCTGACCCTGATCGTCGGTGTGCTGTTTCCCGCGGTCGCGTTCGTGATGCAAACGCTCTCGCGCCGCCTGTACCGCATCACCAAGGCGAGCCAGAACGCCACCGACTCCCTGGCCTATGTGGTGGAAGAAAACGTGCTGGCGCACCGCATGGTGCGGCTGCATGACGCGCAGGCCTCCCAGGCCGGCCGCTTCGATACGCTGAGCCAGGTGATCCGCCGGCTCGCCATGAAGTCGGTCGCCGCGCAGGCAGCCATGACGCCGCTGACCCAGATGCTGGCGGCGGCGGCCCTGTCGGCGGTGATCACCATCGCACTGTGGCAAAACAACACCAGCGGCATCAGCGTGGGCAGCTTTGTGGCATTCGTCTCGGCCATGCTGATGCTGGTGGCGCCGATCAAGCACCTCTCCGAAGTGGCCAACCCGATCACCCGCGGGCTCGCGGCGCTCGAGCGCGGGCTCGATCTGATCGAGCAGACACCGTCCGAGGCCGACGGCAGCTATCAGGCCAAGAGCGCCTTGGGCCAAATCACCTTCGATGCGGTCAGCGTCAAGTACAACGACGAGGCAGAGCCGGCCCTGAACAACGTGACACTGAGCATTGCCCCCGGCGAAATCGTGGCGCTGGTGGGACCCTCGGGCGCGGGCAAGACCACGCTGATCAACCTGCTGCCGCGCTTTGTATTGCCCCAGGGCGGCCGCGTGCTGCTCGACGGCCACGACATCGCCACTTGGCAGCTGTCGGCGCTGCGCCGCCAGATCGCGATGGTCAGCCAGGACGTGACCATGCTCAATGACACCCTGGCGGCCAACGTGGCGCTCGGCCAGGCAGTGGACCGCGAACGGGTCATGCATTGCCTGGAGGCGGCCAACCTCGCGAGTCACATCGCCACGCTGCCGGCCGGCATCGATACGCTGGTGGGGCACAACGCGACCCAGCTCTCCGGCGGGCAGCGCCAGCGCCTGGCCATTGCCCGGGCCCTGTACAAGGACGCACCGATCCTGATCCTCGATGAAGCAACCTCGGCACTGGACACCGAGTCGGAGCGGCTGGTGCAGGAGGCCTTGCAGCGGCTCATGACGGGGCGCACGACCCTGATCATCGCGCACCGCCTGAGCACCATCGAGCACGCGGACCGCATCGCCGTGATGGCGGCGGGCCAGGTGGTGGAACAGGGAACGCACGCCGAACTGGTCGCGCAGCGCGGCCTGTATGCGCGCCTGCACCGCATGGGCTTCGACGAGCCTCACACAGCGAAAATGGTCGCTTGAGGCTGCGCTGCCGGCCGGCCGGCGCGCGCCATGCCCTACAGCAGCACGATGTCGTACTGCTCCTGCCCCATGGCGCTTTCGCTTTGCAGCGAAATCGGCTTGCCGATAAAGTCGGACAGTCCCGCCAGATGCTGGCTTTCCTCGTCCAGAAACAGCTCGATCACCTTGGGCGCCGCCACCACGCGGAATTCGCGCGGGTTGAACTGGCGCGCCTCGCGCAGGATCTCGCGCAGGATGTCGTAGGTCACGCTGCGTGCGGTCTTCACGCTGCCCTTGCCGCCGCAGGCTTCGCACGGCTCGCACAGCATGTGGGCCAGGGATTCGCGCGTGCGCTTGCGCGTCATCTCCACCAGGCCGAGCTGTGAAAAACCGCCGGCCATGGTCTTGACGCGGTCGCGCGCGAGTTGCTTGCGCAGCTCGGCCAGCACGGCCTCGCGGTGCTCCTCGCGCACCATGTCGATGAAGTCCACGATGATGATGCCGCCCAGATTGCGCAGGCGCAGCTGGCGCGCGATGGCCCAGGTGGCTTCCAGGTTGGTCTTGAAAATCGTGTCGTCGAAGTTTCGGGCGCCGACGAAGCCGCCGGTGTTGACGTCCACCGTGGTGAGCGCCTCGGTCTGGTCCACGATCAGGTAGCCGCCCGACTTCAGATCGACGCGGCGCCCCAGCGCCTTGGCGATTTCCTCGTCGATCGAGAACAGATCGAAAATCGGGCGCTCACCCTTGTAGAGTTGCAGCTTCTCGGCGGCGGCCGGCATGAATTCGCGGCCGAAAGCCTGCAGCATGCTGAACTGCTCGATCGAATCGAGCCGGATGGTCTGCGTCTCGGCGCTCACCAGATCGCGCAGCACGCGCTGCAGCAGGTTCAAATCCTGGTGCAGCAGGGACTTGGGCGGCAGCCGCATCGACGCCTCCTTGATGCGCGCCCAGGTTTTGCGCAGGTAGGCAATGTCTTCCGCCAGTTCGGCGTCGGTGGCGTCTTCGCCGTTGGTGCGCAGGATGAAGCCGCCGCCGGGCTCCCCCGCCAGGGCCTGCAGCCGCGCGCGCAAGGCGTCGCGCTGCGCCGCGGGAATCTTCTGCGAGACGCCCACATGGTCGTCCTGCGGCAGGAACACCAGCAGCCGGCCCGCGATGCTGATTTGCGTGGACAGCCGCGCGCCCTTGCTGCCGAGCGGATCCTTGATGACCTGCACCATCAGGGCCTGGCCTTCAAATACCTGCTTTTCAATCGGCACCTGCGGCTGGGTGTTGCGCGCGATCAGCGGCGGCTCCCCGCCCTCCTGGCGATGCCAGACATCGGCCACGTGCAGGAAAGCGGCGCGCTCCAGGCCGATGTCGATGAAGGCCGACTGCATGCCCGGCAGCACGCGCACCACCTTGCCCAGATAGACGTTGCTGACCAGCCCGCGCTCAAGCGTGCGCTCCACGTGCAGCTCCTGCACAGCACCGCTTTCCACCACGGCCACGCGCGTTTCCTGGGGCGACCAGTTGATCAGAATGTCTTGTTGCATGCAGCAGGCTTCACCAGCGGTGAATCAAAATTGGAGGCCGAGGGCTTGGAGGAGTTGCGCCGTCTCGAACATCGGCAATCCCATGATGCCAGAATAACTGCCGCTGATGTGCGTGATGAACGTTGCCGCCCTGCCCTGCACCGCGTACGCCCCGGCCTTGCCGAGCGGCTCGCCCGAGGCGACATAGCGCCTGATCTGCGCCGGCGTGAGCGCGGCAAACGTCACGCGCGAATCGCTCAACGCGGCCAGCCGTTGGCGGCCCTGCTGCGCCGCGATGGCGGTCAACACGCGGTGTGTGGTGCCGGAGAGCTCACGCAGCATGCGCCGGGCGTCGGGGCCGTCCACCGGCTTGCCGTAGATGGTGCGCCCGAGCGCCACGGTGGTGTCGCAGCACAGGATGGGCGCGGGCGGCAGGCCGCGGCGTTTGAGCCGCGCCACGGCGGCGTCGAGCTTGAGACCGGTCACGCGCTTGACGTAAGTGGCCGGCGCCTCGCCTGGCAGCACGGCCTCGATGGCTTCGGCGTCCTCGCCGGCATCGGGCAGCAGCAGCTCGAAGCGCACGCCCATCTGCTCCAGCAACTGGCGCCGGCGCGGGCTCTGCGAGGCCAGGTAAATGAATTCACTCACGGTGGTACGGATGCCCGGCGTTGATGGACCAGGCGCGGTAGAGCTGCTCCAGCAGCAGCACGCGCGCGAAGGCATGAGGCAGCGTCAGGTCCGACAAACGGATGCGCTCTTGGGCGCTTTGCTTGAATGCCGGGTCCAGTCCGTCGGGTCCGCCAATCACCAGCGCGACGTCGACGCCTTCCAGCTGCCATTGCTTGAGCTTGCCCGCCAGCGCCGCGGTCGTGACCGTGCTGCCGCGCTCATCCAGCGCCACCACGCGAGCGCCTTTGCCGCAGCTGGACTGGATGGCCGCCTGGATGCGCTCGCGCTCGGCCGCATACAGCGTGTCCAGCGTCCTGGAGCCGCGCGGCTCGGTCTTGACCGTTTTGACCTCGATTCTGCAGTCCGGCGGAAAGCGTTTGGCGTAGTCGTCGCAGGCTGTCTGCGCCCACTCGGGCAGGCGCTGGCCGACGGCCACGATCACCAGCTTCATGACACGCGAGCCGGGACGCCGTCAGGCCTTGCGGGCCGGCGCTTTTGGGGCAGCAGGTTTGGCGCGCGATCGCGGCGCGGTCTTGACCGGCGCTCCGGCCGGCGTTTTAGCCGCGGTTTTGGCCGCGCGGGCCGCCGTTTTGACGGCGGACGAGCGGCGCAGTGAAGGTGATGTTTCCGCCTTCACTACTATTTTTGTAGCCTGCTTTGCAGATTTGGCGGGGGCTGGTGCCACTTTTGACTCGGTCTTTTTCGCGGCGGGCTTCCTCGCGCCAGCTTTTGCCGCCGGCCTGGCTGCCGGTTTGGCGGCCGGCGCCACTTCGGGCCGGGCCGCGCCAAACTTCAGGCGCACCGGCGTGCCGCCCCAGATTTCTTCCAGGTTGTAGTAGGTCCGGATGGTGGGCTGCATGATATGCACCACCGCGCGGCCACAGTCCACGATGATCCACTCGCCGTTGGCTTCGCCCTCCATGCGCGGCTTGGGAAAACCGGCGTCGCGCACGGCATCGCGCACGCTGCTGGCCAGCGCCTTGGTCTGACGGTTGGAACTGCCCGATGCGATGATGACCCTCTCAAACAGCGCGGACAGATGCTCGGTGTTGAACACCTGCAGGTCCTGTGCCTTTACGTCCTCCAGCCCATCGACGATGGCGCGCTGGAGTTTCTGGGTGTCTTTTTTGGCGTTGGTTTCGGTGGTCATCAAGGGGCAAGGTAGAGGTGATGTTGTTCAATATAGCGTGCAACGGGGCCGGGAACCAGTTGGGCGATCCCCTGAGCCGTATTGTGAGGCTTGGCGGCCAGCGCGCGAACCTGGGTGGCGCTGACCGGCATGAGGGGCAGTTGCAGCGGCGCAAACCGCCCCTGCGGATAATTTTTGGCATCAAATCCGGCGCCAGCCCTTTCTGGCTGTTGGCGTTCAGCTATTGAAATAGTAGCGATCTGCAAAAGATCCTGCCACCGGTGCCAGCTCGGCAGGGCACGCGCCTGGTCGGCGCCCATGACCAGATACAGCTGCGCGCCGGGCTGCTCCCGCGCCAGTTCGTGCAGGGTGTCGATCGTGTAGGTCGGGCCGGCACGCAGCATTTCCCGCTCGTCCACCACCACGCCGGGCAGTCCGGCAAACGCCAGCCGCGCCATCGCCAGCCGGTGCTGCGCGGGCGTCAGCACCCGCGGCTTGTGCCAGGCGTGGCCGGTGGGAAAGATCCGCAGCTCATCGAGCTGCAATTGCGCCATGGCGGCCTGGACCAGCGCGACGTGGGCATTGTGGGGCGGGTCGAACGCGCCGCCGAACATGCCGACACGCCGCGGGCCGGCAGTCAAACCCACTCCCGTCGCGGCAGGAACCGGGTGTACAGCGCTTCTTCGGGCGAGCCGGGCTCGGTCTGGTGCTGGTAGGACCAGCTCGCCAGCGGCGGCATGGACAGCAAGATGGATTCGGTGCGCCCGCCCGATTGCAGCCCGAAGTGCGTGCCGCGGTCCCACACCAGGTTGAACTCGACATAACGCCCGCGCCGGTACAACTGGAAGCTGCGCTCGCGCTCGCCATACGCCGTGTCCTTGCGGCGCTCCACGATGGGCAGATAGGCGCCGAGAAACGCCGAGCCGACCGACTGCATCATGGCCAGGCTGCGCTCGAAACCGAGCTCGGCAAAGTCGTCGAAAAACACGCCGCCGACACCGCGCGCCTCGCCCCGGTGCTTCAGGAAAAAATACTCGTCGCACCATTGCTTGAAGCGCGGGTACTTGTCGTCACCAAACGGCTGCAGCGCCGCCTTGCAGGTGCGGTGGAAATGCACCGCGTCTTCCTCGAAGCCATAGAACGGCGTCAAGTCCATGCCGCCGCCGAACCAGCATACGGGCGCCTGGCCCGCCGCGGTGGCGGCCAGCATGCGCACGTTCATGTGCACTGTCGGCACATAGGGATTGCGCGGATGGAACACCAGCGAGACGCCCATCGCCTCGAACGGTGCGCCGGCCAGTTCGGGCCGGTGCTGCGTGGCCGAGGGCGGCAGCCGCGGGCCCGTGACATGCGAGAAGCCGCAGCCCGCGCGCTCGAAAACCGGGCCGTTCTCCAATATCTGCGTCACGCCCGAGCCCTGCAACGGCTCGCCGGGGGGTTTTTTCCAGACATCGGTCAAAAAGGCCGTGCCATCCAGCGCAGCGATGGTCGACGTGATGCTTTGCTGCAACTCCAGCAGATAGGTTCGCGCCGCGCGCACGGTATCACCGCCGGACGTCATCATTTGACCGCCCGATGGCCGATGTCGCGCCGGTATTGCATGCCGTCGAACGCGATGCTGCGCGTGACTTCGTAGGCACGCTGCTGCGCCAGCTTGACGTTGTCGGCCAGCGCCGTCACGCACAGCACGCGCCCGCCCGAGGTGCGCAGCACGCCGTCCTCCAGCGCCGTGCCGGCGTGAAACACCACGGCGTCGCTGGCCTCTGGCGGCAACCCGGTGATCACGTCGCCCTTGCGCGGGCTCACCGGATAGCCGTGCGCCGCCAGCACCACGCCGAGCGCGGTACGGCGGTCCCACTGCAGATCGACCTGGTCGAGGCGGCCGTGCAGGCCGGGCTCGGTGGCGGCCCACAAGACCTCGAACAAATCCGATTTCAGCCGCAGCAAAATCGGCTGCGCCTCGGGGTCACCCAGGCGGCAGTTGAATTCCAGTGTCTTGGGCCGGCCCCTGGCGTCGATCATCAGCCCGGCGTACAAAAAGCCGGTGTAGGCGATGCCGTCTTTTTCCATACCCTTGAGGGTCGGCAGGATGATCTCGCGCATGGTGCGGGCGTGCACGTCGGCCGTCACGACCGGCGCCGGCGAATAGGCCCCCATGCCACCGGTGTTGGGGCCCTGGTCGTCGTCGAGCAGACGCTTGTGGTCCTGCGAGGTGGCCAGCGCCGCCACGTTCTTGCCGTCGCACAGCACGATGAAACTGGCCTCCTCGCCGTGCAAGAACTCCTCGATCACCACACGCGGCACGGCCTGGCCATCCGCGCCCGCGTTGTGCGTGACGCCCAGCGTGTCGTCCAGCAGCATGAAGTCGATCGCCGCGTGCGCCTCGGCGGCGGTCATGGCCACCACCACCCCCTTGCCGGCCGCCAGGCCGTCCGCCTTGACTACGATCGGCGCACCCTTCCTGTCCACGTAGGCGTGCGCGGCGGCGGCGCTTGAGAAGGTCTCGTACTCGGCGGTCGGAATGCCGTGGCGCTTCATGAAGGCCTTGGAAAACGCCTTGGAGCTTTCCAGCTGCGCGGCGGCCCTGGTCGGTCCAAAGATCCGCAAGCCATGCGCGCGAAACTCATCGACCACACCCGCCGCCAGCGGCCCCTCCGGCCCCACCACCGTGAGCGCTATCTTGTTCATGGCAGCCCAGGCACGCAGGGCGCTGACTTCCGTGATATCGACACACTCAAACCGGGGGTCCAGCGCGGTGCCGCCATTGCCGGGCGCCACAAAGACCTGCTGCACCTTGGGCGATGCGCTGAGCTTCCAGGCCAGCGCATGTTCACGGCCACCGCCGCCAATCACAAGAACCTTCATGCGCTGCCCGCCTCGTCGATGTTGGCGTTGTGGAACACCTCCTGGGTATCGTCCAGGTCTTCCAGCACATCGAGCAGTTTCTGCATGCGCGCGGCCTCGTCGCCGCTGAGATCGACCGTGTTTTCGGCGCGCATGGTGACGCCGGCCACCTCGGGCCTCAAGCCCGCCGCTTCCAGCGCGTTCTTCACGACTTCAAAGTCGGTGTACGCCGTCAGCACCTCGATCGCGCCGTCGTCGTCGGCAATCACGTCTTCGGCGCCAGCTTCGAGCGCGACTTCCATCACCTTGTCCTCGCTGGTGCCGGGCGCAAAAATCAACTGGCCGCAGTGCTTGAACTGGAACGCCACCGAACCTTCGGTGCCCATGTTGCCGCCAAATTTGCTGAAGGCATGGCGCACCTCGGCCACGGTGCGCACGCGGTTGTCGGTCATGGTGTCGACGAGGATGGCGGCGCCGCCGATGCCGTAGCCCTCGTAGCGGACTTCTTCATAGCTCACGCCCTCGGCGTTGCCGGTGGCCTTGTCGATGTTGTATTTGATGCGATCCGCCGGCATGTTGGCCGCCTTGGCCTTGTCCACCGCCAGCCGCAGACGCGGGTTGGCGCCGAGATCACCGCCACCGGCACGGGCCGCGACGGTGATTTCGCGGATGATGCGGGTCCAGATCTTGCCGCGCTTCTCGTCCTGCCGGCCCTTGCGGTGCTGGATATTCGCCCATTTACTGTGTCCGGCCACGGAGAATCCTTTGGTATTGATTTAATCTACACCACCGATTTTACTTTTCAACGACCCGCCTGCCCCGAGGAAACCCCCGCCATGGCCGAACCGCTGCTGATTGCCAAAAACGCCGCCACCCTGTGCGAGCTGCTGCCCGCCCTGGCAAACCGCCATGGACTGATCACGGGCGCGACGGGCACGGGCAAGACCGTCACCTTGCAGACCATGGCCGAGGGCTTCTCGAAAATCGGCGTGCCGGTGTTCATGGCCGACGTCAAGGGCGACCTGACCGGCATCAGCCAGGCCGGCAGTATCGCCGGCAAGCTGGCGCAGGTGCTGAAGGAGCGCGGCATCACCGCGCCCGAGCCGCTGGCGTGCCCCGCCACGCTGTGGGACGTGTTCGGCGAGCAGGGCCACCCCGTGCGCGCCACCATCTCCGACATGGGGCCGCTGCTGCTCGGGCGCATGCTCGATCTGAACGACACCCAGGCCGGCGTGCTCAACCTTGTGTTCAAGATCGCCGACGACAGCGGCCTGCTGCTGCTCGACCTGAAGGACCTGCGCGCCATGCTGCAATACGTCGGCGACAACGCCGGCCAGTTCACCACCCAGTACGGCAACGTGAGCGCGGCCAGCGTGGGCGCGATCCAGCGCGGACTGCTGCAGATCGAGTCCCAGGGCGGCGAGAAGTTCTTCGGCGAGCCGATGCTCAACATCGCGGACTTCATGCAGACGGTCAATGGCAAGGGGGTCATCAACATCCTGGCGGCCGACAAGCTGATGAACGCGCCGCGCCTGTATGCCACCTTCCTGCTGTGGCTGCTGTCCGAGCTGTTCGAGCAGTTGCCCGAGATCGGCGACCCCGAGCAACCGAAGCTGGTGTTCTTCTTCGACGAGGCGCACCTGCTGTTCAACGAGGCGCCCAAGGTGCTGGTGGAGCGCATCGAGCTGGTGGTGCGGCTGGTGCGCTCCAAGGGCGTGGGCGTGTATTTCGTCACGCAGAACCCGCTGGATATTCCCGATTCGGTGCTGGCGCAACTGGGCAACCGCGTGCAGCACGCGCTGCGCGCCTTCACGCCGCGCGACCAGAAGGCCGTGAAGGCCACGGCGCAGACCATGCGGCAAAAGCCCGGCCTGGACATCGAAGCCGCCATCACCGAACTGGCGGTGGGCGAGGCGCTGGTGAGCCTGCTCGACGCCAAGGGCCGCCCGAGCATGACCGAACGGGCCTATGTGCTGGCGCCGGGCAGCCAGATCGGCCCGATCACGCTGGCGCAGCGCCAGGCGCTGATCGCCGGCTCGCTGGTCGCCGGGGTCTACGAAAAAGTGGTGGACCGCGAGTCGGCTTACGAAAAACTCCAGGCCCGCACGGCGTCCGCACCTGCCAGCGCCCATCCGCCTGGCAGCACGACGGCGCAGCCCGCATCCGGCGGCATTCTGGGCGGGCTGAGCGACGTGCTGTTCGGCTCCACCGGCCCGCGCGGCGGCCAGCGCGACGGCCTGGCCCAATCCATGGCCAAATCGGCCGTGCGCACCATGGGCTCTACGGTCGGGCGCGAAATCATCCGCGGCGTGCTGGGCGGCATCTTCGGGAGCAAGAAACGCTGATGGAACCGATCACCATGCCCCCATTGCAACTCCCCACCTACGACGACGTCGCCGCCGCGGCGCGCAGGTTAGAGGGCCACGCGCACCGCACCCCGGTGCTGCGCTCGCGCACGGCCGACACCCTGCTCGGCGCGCAGCTGTTCTTCAAATGCGAGAACTTCCAGCGCATGGGGGCCTTCAAATTCCGCGGCGCGTTCAACGCGCTGTCGCAGTTCACACCCGCGCAGCGCAAAACCGGCGTGCTGGCCTTCTCGTCGGGCAACCATGCGCAGGCCGTCGCGCTGTCGGCGCGCATCCTGGGCATGCCCGCCGCGATTGTGATGCCGCAGGATGCGCCCGCCGCCAAGCTGGCGGCCACGCGCGGCTACGGCGCCGAGGTCATCACCTACGACCGCTTTACCGAAGACCGCCAGGCCATCAGCCAGCGGCTCGCCCAGGAGCGCGGCATGACCCTGATCCCGCCTTATGACCATCCCGATGTGCTGGCGGGCCAGGGCACCGCGGCCAAGGAATTGTTCGACGAGGTGGGCGAACTGGACCACCTGTTCGTGTGCCTGGGCGGCGGTGGTCTGTTGTCGGGCTCGGCGCTGGCCGCGCGCGCCCTGTCGCCGCGCTGCAAGGTTTACGGCGTGGAGCCGCAAGCCGGCAACGATGGCCAGCAGTCGTTCCAACGCGGCGAGATCGTGCACATCGACACTCCCCAAACCATCGCCGACGGCGCGCAAACGCAGTTCCTGGGGCAGTACACCTTTGCCATCATCCGGCGCGACGTGGACGACATCCTGACCGCGAGCGACGCGCAACTGGTGCAGGCCATGAGCTTCTTCGCCGAGCGCATGAAGATGCTGGTCGAGCCCACCGGCTGCCTGGGTTTTGCGGGCGCGCAGCACGGCGGCGTGGCGTTGAAGAGCGCGCGCGTCGGCGTGATCATCAGCGGCGGCAACGTGGATCTGGCGCGCTTTGCGCAACTGGTGGCGCCTTGAGCGCGAGCTTGCGTGCCCGCCCCTTTCACCGAGCCTTGTCAGCCCCGACACACCTCTGTACATTGCATTTTTTGAGGAGCCGCGATGCCCATTGAAGTTGCGCCGAAGTCCCCCGATCCCGTTGCCCCCGGCGGCGCCCCCGGCCCCAGCCATATTCGCCTGACCTCGCATGCCAGCGGGCATGGCGCCCTGCCCATCCACTGGGCAGCCGCCAGCGCCGCCGAGCGCGGCCCCGTGGTCGGCACCACATCAAAGCGCAGCCACCGCAACGTGATTGGCACGCACAGCGGCTCGTACAGCGTGTACCGGGCGCTGGCGGTGGCCTCCGGCGCGCTGTCGCCGCACCACAAGGCCGACCTGACCAACACTGCACCGACCGACGTCATCGGCCCCTATCCGCAGTGGAGCGAGCCGGGCCGGATCGTCTCGATGGACCCCTGGGGCGCCCGCATCGCCGAGGTGTTCGCGGCCGAGCTGGCGGCGGGCTACGACATTCGCCCGACCATCGCCGTGACCAAGGCGCACGTGATCCTGCCCGAGGTGATCGAGGCGCTGCAGTCGGGGCGGCTCAAGGCGGACGGCAAGTTCCTCACCGCAAACGGCGCGGCCATGGTGACCAAGGCGGCCATCGAGCCGGTCTGGTATTTGCCCGAAGTGGCCAGGCGCTTTGGCTGCACCGAGGCCGATTTGCGCCGCGTGCTGTTCGAGGAGACCGGCGGCATGTACCCCGAGCTGGTGACGCGCAGCGACCTGGAGGTGTTCTTGCCACCGATTGGCGGGCAAACGATTTACATCTTCGGCAACCCGCGCGACCTGGCCAACCCGGCGGTCGAACTCACGGCCCGCGTGCACGACGAGTGCAACGGCTCGGACGTGTTCGGCTCCGACATCTGCACCTGCCGCCCCTACCTCACGCACGCGATCGAGGAATGCATCCAGGGCGCGCAGCGCGGCGGCGTCGGGCTGGTCGCCTACTCGCGCAAGGAAGGCCGCGCGCTGGGCGAGGTGACGAAGTTTTTGGTCTACAACGCGCGCAAGCGCCAGCTCGGTGGCGACACCGCCGAGCAGTACTTTGCACGCACCGAATGCGTGGCCGGCGTGCAGGACATGCGCTTTCAGGAGCTCATGCCCGACACCTTGAATTGGCTCGGCATCACGAAAATCCACCGGCTCGTGTCCATGAGCAACATGAAGTTCGACGCCATCACCAAGGCCGGCATCGAGATCGTCGAGCGCGTGAATCTTCCCGATGCCCTGATTCCGGACGATGCCCGGGTCGAGATGGATGCCAAGATGGCGGCCGGCTATTTCACGCCCGGCGCCGTGCCGGATGCCGATGAGCTCAAAAAGGCCAAGGGCCGGCAACTGGATAAATGAAAGATATTGTTTTGATAGCAGACAGCGCAGATGCAACAAGGGCTGCAGCCTTATTACGCAGTACAGACACGATCCGCACGCGCGCCCGGGGCCTGCTGGCGCGTGCGCGTGCAGGTGAGTCCGTGTACTTCACGGTGCACAACGACGCGCTGGCTGAGGCAGCGGCGCTGGTGGCCGAAGTCACCCGCGAGCGCTACCCGGACCTGATCATTCCGTACCACAGCCGCTGGCGGCATTTCGAGGCCGGCGGGCTGGACCGCGTGGCGCTGCTGAATGAAGCCCTGGGCAAGGTATCGCCGCCGCGGCGCGCGCGCGCGCAGATCGATCTGGCCGTCGTCAGCGTGCTGCTCGACGCCGGCGCCGGGCCCGACTGGCATTACCTCGACCCGCGCTCCGGCCAGCGCCTGACGCGCTCGGAAGGCCTGGGCGTGGCGAGTTTCAACGCCTTCCGCAAGGGCCTGTTTTCGAGCAAGCCGACCCAGCGCTGCCAGGCCGACGCGCCGGGCTTGATGGCGCTGACGGCACGCCAGCTCGGCGCCGCATTTCAGGTCGGTGTCGACAACCCGATGGTGGGGCTGGACGGGCGTGCCGCGCTGCTGCGCCGCCTGGGCGAGGTCATTGCCGAGCAGCCCGAAATCTTTGGCGGCGCGGGCGGCCTGTGCCGACCCGGGCGCCTGTTCGATTACCTCACGGCGCCCGAGCAGACTGGCAGCAACGACGAGGCGACTGACGGTGCGACCACGGTGCCGGCCAGCCGTATCCTTTCCACACTTTTAACGGCCCTGGCCCCCATCTGGCCTGGACACAACGCTATTGAAAAAATAGCGCTCGGCGATTGCTGGCGGCATTCCGCCGTGCGCGGCGAAGGTCTCTCGGACGGCTGGATGCCGTTCCACAAACTCTCGCAATGGCTGACCTATTCGCTGCTGGAGCCGTTCGAGTGGGCGGGCGTGACCGTCACCGGCCTCGATGCGCTCACGGGCCTGCCCGAATACCGCAACGGCGGCCTGCTGCTCGATGCCGGCGTGCTGCGCCTGAAGGATGCGGCGCTGGCCACCCAGACACACCGCGCCGGCGATGAACTCATCGTCGAATGGCGCGCCCTGACCGTTGCCCTGCTGGACGAACTGGCGCCGCTGGTGCGTGAGCAGCTAGGATTGAGTGAATCGCAGATGCCGCTGGCCTGTGTGCTCGAGGGCGGCACCTGGGCGGCCGGCCGCGTGCTGGCGCAGCGCCAGCGCGGCGGCGCGCCGCCCCTCGCAATTGAGAGCGACGGAACCGTTTTTTGAAAAAGGAAGAAGAAACCCCATGACCACCCTGCCCGCCAATGTGCACCTGATCGATCACCCGCTGGTGCAGCACAAGCTGACGCTGATGCGCAAAAAAGAAGCGTCCACCAACACCTTCCGGCGCCTGCTGGGCGAGATCAGCAGCTTGATGGCCTACGAGGTCACACGCGACATGCCGATGCAGGACGTGCAGATCGAGACCCCGCTGGAGACCATGACCGCGCGCGTGATCGATGGCAAAAAGCTGGTGTTCGTCTCGATCCTGCGCGCCGGCAACGGCATTCTGGAAGGCATGCTGAACGTGGTGCCGGGCGCGCGCGTCGGACACGTGGGCCTGTACCGCGACCCGAAGACGCTGACGGCCGTGGAGTATTACTTCAAGATGCCGCAAGACATGCAAGAGCGTGACATCGTGGTCGTCGACCCGATGCTGGCGACCGGCAATTCGGCCATCGCCGCCGTGGAGCGGCTCAAGGAACTGAACCCGAAGTCGATCAAATTCGTCTGCCTGCTGACCTGCCCCGAGGGCATCGCCGCGCTGCACAGGGCGCACCCGGACGTGCCGATCTACACCGCCGCGATCGACCGCCAGCTCAACGAGCACGGCTACATCCTGCCCGGCCTGGGTGACGCGGGCGACCGCATCTTCGGGACCAAGTAGGCCGCAAAGACGCGCGCCATGAAAATCCTCGCAGATCTCGAAACGCTGCGGCGGCAATTTGGACAAGGCGCGTGCTCGCTACAAGAACAATAGCTGTCTGTGTACGCCAGTCAACGGCTGGAGGCGAATTCTTTTGATTTCTCCGTGAAATGCAACGCTCGTGGCAACACCCTTGACACCCGTTTTGTATTCCTTCCGCCGCTGCCCCTACGCCATGCGCGCACGCCTCGCGCTGGCGGTGAGCGCACAAGTCTGCGAACTGCGCGAAGTCGTGTTGCGCGACAAGCCGCCGGAGCTGCTGCAGGCCTCACCCAAGGCCACCGTGCCGGTCCTGATCGATGAGGGCGGCCGGGTCATCGACCAGAGCCTGGACATCATGCTGTGGGCCTTGCGGCACAACGATCCCGGGCAATGGTTGCGGCCCGAACGGGCGGATCTTGAAACCATGCTGGCGCTGATTGCCGAATTCGATGACGGCTTCAAATACCACCTGGACCGCTACAAGTACGCCGGCCGCCATGACGATGCAGACGGCGCCGCGGCGCCAGCGCACCGAGCGCAGGCCGCGGTCTATCTGGACCGGCTCAACGCGCAACTCCTCAGCACTCCCCATCTGTTCGGCGAGCGCGCGGCACTGGCCGACATGGCGCTGGCACCGTTCGTGCGCCAGTTCGCGCAGACCGACACCGGCTGGTTTGCACAACAGCCCTGGGCGCCGTTGCAGGCCTGGTTGTCCGCCTTCGTGAATTCGGCGCTATATGGCCGGATCATGCAAAAATATCCGAAATGGGAATCCGGCACGGCAGGCGTTTCGTTTCCACCCGATCCATGACGCAATAAGGCAGGCCTCATGACACGCTACTGGCTCATGAAATCCGAACCCGGCGAATGCTCGGTGGATGACGCGCTGGCTGCGCCCAGCGCCACGGTGCCTTGGGTCGGCGTGCGCAACTACCAGGCGCGCAACTTCATGCGCGATGGAATGCGCGTGGGTGACGGGGTGTTGTTCTACCACTCGAGTTGTGCCGAGCCCGGCATTGTCGGCATCGCGCAGGTGGCGTCCACGCCCTACCCCGACCCGACGCAGTTCGACTCGACGTCGCCCTACTTCGATGCCAGATCAAAACCAGAGGAGCCGCGCTGGTTGCTGGTGGACGTGCAGGTGCTGCGCAAGACGCGCAACCTCGCGCTGCCCGAGCTGCGCGCCCATGAGGCGCTTGAAGACCTGATGGTGCTGCGCAAGGGCAACCGCCTGTCCATCACGCCGGTCGAGCCGCAGCACTGGCGGATCATTTCAAAACTGCTCGATGCCCCGGCGCGTTGAAGCGAACGGCGGTTGACCCACCGTTTTGAGCGTGCGGGAAGATGCGCCACTAAGCCCGCTTTGATTCCAGCAACTTCACCAACGCCCATAGCACCCGGTTCGCCGGCGTCGCAATCCCCAACGCCTCGCCGCGCCGCACCACCAGCCCATTGAGGTAGTCGATCTCGCTGCGCTTGCCGCGCACCAGGTCTTGCGCGGTGGAGGAAAACTGGCTGGGCATGCTGTCGGCAAGCGTGTCCACCGCCGCCACCGCGTCGCCGGGCACTTGCACGCCCTCGGCCTGGGCCACGGCCAGGCATTCGGCCACCACGTCGCGCATCACGTCTTTTACGCCCTCGCCCTGCACGGTCTTGCCGTAGGGTAGCTGGGCGATGGCCGAGACGGCGTTGTAGGCGCAGTTGAGGATGAGCTTGGCCCACAGCGCGCCGCGCACGTTGCTGGAGACCTCGGTGGGCACGCCGGCTGCGATCAGCGCTTGCGCCACGGCTTCGCTGGAAAACGACCCGGAATGGGCGGGCTCGATCACCAGCTCGCCGCGGCCGTGATGCCTGACGTGGCCGGGGCCGGCCATTTCGGTAGCCACGTACACCACGGCCGCGGCCACCGCAGTGTCGGGCAGCACCGCGCGCAGCCGGTCGGCGTTGTCCACGCCGTTTTGCAGACACAGCACCAGGGCGTCGGCCGGCAGGTGCGGCCGCATCTGGGCGCCGGCGGATTCGGTGTCGGTGGACTTGACGCAGAACAGGACCACCTTAGCGCCCTGCACCGCGCCGGCCTCGGCGCTGGCAGCCAGGCGGACGTGCTCGTCGAAGCTGCGCGTTTCCATGCGCAGGCCGTCGCGGTGGATGGCCTGCACGTGCGGGGGCCGGGCGATCAGCACCACGTCGTGGCCGGCGCGCGCCAGCATGCCGCCGTAGTAGCAGCCCACGGCACCGGCACCCATGACAGCGACTTTCATGGTTCCACTCACGCTACGCCCTGCGCACGGCATCCGCGCTGAAACCGGCCTCGGCCCAGGCGCTTGCGCTGGCCCGGGTCAGCTTGAAAGAAGGCGCCACGCGGATTTCCGCCAGCGGCTCGCCAGAGGCATCCAGGGCGCGGAGCAGCGCGGACGGATTCTCTTCGTCGGGTTCGATGTCGAGCGAGATGCTCAGGCGCTCGGTGTTGTGCGTGATGGCGATCTGCTGGTGCAGCGTGGCGTGCAATTGCTGCTCATGCCGCCGCACGAATTCAGCGGCGGTCTTGACCAGGGTGTTGAACGCCGGTACATCCAGCGGCTTGGGGTTTTTCTTGTCGCGCCCCATGGTCCACGGCCCGACCAGGGCCGGCTCCGCGTGGCCTTGCAGCGTCATGGCCACGGCCCAGCCGTCGTCGTCTTCATTCTTGATGACGCGCGCCGTCCAGCCGTTGTCACGCCACAGGCGCGGTTCCTGAATTTTTTCTGTTCCGTCTTCGGCGTCGGTGGTTTGCATGGCGGGTGTTTTGAGTGAGGGGAGGATTGTAGGAGCCGCTGGCCCCTGGCATAAACTGCGGGGTTCACGCAGCAATGCGGCAAAACATCAAGGAACCTCACACATGGGCGCGCAGTGGAAAGCAAAAGGCAAGGCACAGGCCGCGGATGCCAGGGGCAAGCTGTTCGGGCGACTGGCCAAGGACATCATGGTGGCGGCGCGCGGCGGCGCCGATCCGGCCCTGAATTCGCGCCTGCGGCTGGTCGTGGAGCAGGCACGCAAGGTGTCCATGCCCAAGGAAACCCTGGACCGGGCCATCAAGAAAGGCGCCGGGCTCACGGGCGAGGCGGTGCAGTTCGAGCACGTGATGTACGAGGGCTTTGCGCCGCACCGCGTGCCCGTGATGGTCGAATGCCTGACCGATAACGTGAACCGCACCGCGCCCGAGATGCGCGTGCTGTTCCGCAAGGGCCAGCTGGGCACGTCGGGCTCGGTGTCCTGGGATTTCGACCATGTGGGCATGATCGAAGCCGAACCTGCCACGGCGGGCGCCGATCCCGAACTGGCCGCGATTGAAGCGGGCGCCCAGGACTTCGAGCCGGGCGAGGAAGACGGCACCACCCTGTTCCTGACCGATCCCACCGATCTCGATCTGGTGAGCCGCGCGCTGCCCACCCACGGTTTCAGCGTCTTGTCCGCCAAGCTGGGCTACCGGCCGAAGAACCCGATCGACCCCGCAAGCCTGGGCGCCGCGGAGCTGGAAGAGGTGGAAGCCTTCCTGGCGGCCATCGACGGCAACGACGACGTGCAGAACGTGTTTGTCGGTCTGGCGGGTTAAGCGCGTTCGCCCAGGGCGCTGGCGAGCGCCTCCAGCGCCTCGCCCACGGGCCGCTCCAGTTTGAGCGTCAACAGTTCATCCGCCCGCGTGCGCCCCAGATTCACGGCGGCCACCGGCTTGCCGGCCGCCACGGCCGCCTGCACGAAGCGAAAGCCCGAATACACCATCAGCGAGGAGCCGGCCACCAGCACGGCGTCGGCCTGCGCCAATGCGCCCAGCGCCTCGTTGACGCGCTCGCGTGGCACGTTCTCGCCGAAGAAGACCACGTCGGGCTTGAGCAGGCCGCCGCAGTGGGCGCACGCGGGAATATCAAAACCCGAGAAGTCGCGGGCCTCGAGGTCGGCGTCGCCGTCGGGCGCGGGCGTCGCATCCAGTGCGGCCCATTCGGGGTTGCGGCGCAACAGTTCGGCCTGCAGCGCCGCGCGCGGGCTGCGGGCTTCGCAGGCCATGCAGCGCACGATGTCGATGCGCCCGTGCAGGTCGATCACGCGCCGGCTGCCGGCGGCACGGTGCAGGCCATCCACGTTCTGCGTGAGCAGCAGCTCCATGCGCCCGGCCGTCTCCAGCCGGGCCAGCGCGCGGTGCGCCAGGCCAGGCCGTGCGTGGCCCATCACGCGCCAGCCGATCAGGCTGCGCGCCCAGTAGCGCTGGCGTGTGGCCTCCTCGCCCATGAAGGCCTGGTAGGTCACAGGCGCGGCGCGCTTCCAGTCGCCATTGGCGTCGCGGTAGTCCGGGATGCCCGATTCCGTGCTGCAGCCCGCGCCGGTCAGCACGAACAGCCGCCGGTGGCGCTGCGCGAATTCGGCCAGATCGGTCATCGTCATCGGGCGCCCCATGTCAGTGGCCTCACCGCGAGGGCGCGATGCTCTCGGCATAGTCGTACAGCGCGCCCAGGATCTCTTCACCGTGCTCGTCGGCCGTCTCCGACAACTGGTCGATCTCGGTGAACAGCTGCTCCACGGTGCGCGCACCACCCTCGCCTTCGAACAGGCGGGCCGCGCGGTGTTCTTCCCAGCGCCGGGCCTCGTCGTCCGACAAGGTCGCGGGATAGTTGCGCGCGCGGTAGCGAAACAGCAGTTCCTCCAGCCGCGGGTCGTCAAAACCGGTGCGGGCAGCGGCCAGTTTCTCCGGGGACAGGCTGCGCAGTTGCGTGAGCTTGCGCCGGTCGTTGTTGCCGACAAAGCCGCCGTACAAGTCCTCGTCCACGTCGGGCGCCGGCTCCGGAGGACGGCGGAAGACTTCCTGCCAGATCGCGCTCATGTCGGGCAGCGCGGCCGCAGCGCCGGCGTGCGCCAGGGCCTGGTCAACGTCCAGCCCCCAGCGCTGCGCCATCGCGGGCGTGAGCGTTTTGAGCTGGCTGATCACCATCGGCGACTTGTTCAGGTGAACCGTCTTGAGCGGCAGGCGCGTCATGCCCTCGGGCAGATCGTCGGCCCGGCTGAACAGGCGCGTGCGGATCGTGTCGGCGTCCAGCAGGGCGAGCTCGCGCGGGTCGTGCGCCAGGTCCCAGGCGATCAGCTCGTTCTTGTTGGTCGGGTGGCTGGCCAGCGGCCACATCACGGCGAGGCAGCCGCGCTCGGCCGGGAACATGCCCGAGATGTGCAGAAACGGCCGGGCAAACTGGTGCGAAGTGGGCAAGCCCAGCTCGGCCGCCACGCGGTCCTTTTTGTGCAGCCCCAGACAAAAGTCGAACAGCTTGGGCTGCGCGCCTCGAAGCAGCCGCGCCAGCGCGATGGTGGCGCGCACGTCGGACAGCGCGTCGTGCGCGGCCTCGTGGATGAGCCCATTGGCGGCCGTCAGGTCGGTCAGCTTGAAGCTGGCGCCGCCCTGCGCATTTTTTGGCCAGTTGACGCCGTCCGGGCGCAGCGCATACGCGGTTCGCACCACATCTAACAGGTCCCAGCGCCCGCACTCGTTTTGCCACTCGCGCGCGTACGGATCGATCAGGTTGCGCCAGAACATGAAGCGCGTGATCTCATCGTCGAAGCGGATGGTGTTGTAGCCCACGCCGATCGTGCCGGGCTCGGCCAGCGCCTGTTCGATCTGCGCGGCAAACTGGTGCTCCGGCACGCCGCGCGCCAGGCACAGCTGCGGCGTGATGCCGGTGATCAGGCACGACTGCGGATCGGGCAGGAAATCGGGCGCCGGCTGGCAGTACAGCATCAGGGGCTCGCCGATCTCGTTGAGATCGGCATCGGTGCGGATGGCCGCGAACTGGGCCGGCCGGTCACGCCGCACCTGGGTGCCGAAAGTTTCGTAGTCGTGCCAGAGAAAGGTGTGCATGATCACCCGGGAGTTTTAGGGATGAAATAGGCCTTTAGACCTTACTGGATATCGGTATATAGCTATTATTAGAATAGCAAAAGGGTCGGCAGCCTGACGCTGTCGACCCTTTGCATTTTGCCGCAGGCGGTATCAGCCGGTGGTCGCTTCTTCCGACTCCGGTTTGGCGCGGCCTTCCTTCTTGGGCAGCGGCTGGATATCGAGCTGCACCTCGCCGGTTTCGACACCCTTGTCGTCGGTGGTCACCTTCATGTCCACCGTCAGGCGTCCGCCCTCCATCAGGCGGCCGAACAGCAACTCATCGGCCAGCGCGCGGCGAATCGTATCCTGAATCAGGCGCTGCATCGGGCGCGCACCCATGAGCGGATCGAACCCCTTCTTGCCCAGGTACTTGCGCAGCGCATCGGTGAAGGTGACTTCCACCTTCTTCTCGGCCAGTTGCGTCTCGAGCTGCAGCAGGAACTTGTCGACCACGCGCAGGATCACGGTTTCGTCCAGCGCCTTGAAGCTCACCGTGGCGTCCAGCCGGTTCCGGAACTCGGGCGTGAACAGGCGCTTGATGTCCGCCATCTCGTCGCCCGCTTCGCGATGCGTCGTGAAGCCGATCATCGCCTTGTTCATGGTCTCGGCGCCCGCATTCGTCGTCATGATGATGATGATGTTGCGGAAGTCGGCCTTGCGCCCGTTGTTGTCGGTCAGCGTGCCATGGTCCATCACTTGCAGCAGCACGTTGAAGATGTCCGGGTGCGCCTTCTCGATCTCGTCGAGCAGCAGCACCGCGTGCGGCTTCTTGGTGACGGCCTCGGTCAGCAGACCGCCCTGGTCAAAACCGACGTAGCCCGGCGGCGCGCCGATCAGGCGGCTCACGGCGTGGCGCTCCATGTACTCCGACATGTCGAAGCGGATCAGCTCGATGCCCATGATGTAGGCGAGCTGCTTGGCCGCTTCGGTCTTGCCGACGCCCGTGGGACCGGAGAACAGGAACGAGCCGATCGGCTTGTCGCCCTTGCCCAGGCCCGAGCGCGCCATCTTGACGGCACTGGCCAGCACATCGAGGGCCTTGTCCTGGCCGAACACCACGCTCTTGAGGTCGCGCTCCAGCGTCTTGAGTTTGCCGCGGTCGTCGTTGGACACATTGGCCGGCGGAATGCGCGCGATCTTCGCCACGATTTCCTCGACCTCGGTCTTGGTGATCGTTTTCTTGCGCTTGTTGGCAGGCAGGATGCGCTGCGCGGCGCCAGCCTCGTCGATCACGTCGATCGCCTTGTCGGGCAGATGCCGGTCGTTGATGTACTTGGCGGACAGCTCCGCTGCGGCCTGCAGCGCCGCCACGGCGTACTTGACGCTGTGGTGCTCTTCAAAGCGCGACTTCAATCCCTTGAGGATTTCCACGGTTTCGGCGACGGTGGGCTCCACCACATCCACTTTCTGGAAGCGCCGTGACAGCGCAGCGTCCTTCTCAAAGATCCCCCGATACTCGGTGAACGTGGTGGCGCCGATGCACTTGATCTGGCCCGAACTGAGCGCCGGCTTGAGCAGGTTGGACGCGTCCAGCGTGCCGCCCGAGGCCGCGCCGGCCCCGATCAGGGTGTGGATCTCGTCGATGAACAGGATCGCATTGGGCTTGTCCTTGAGGCTCTTCAGCACACCCTTGAGGCGCTGCTCGAAGTCCCCGCGGTATTTGGTGCCGGCCAGCAGCGCGCCCATGTCGAGCGAATAGACGTTCGACTCGGCAAGGATTTCCGGCACATCCTTTTGCGTGATGCGCCAGGCCAGGCCTTCGGCAATCGCGGTCTTGCCGACACCGGCCTCGCCGACCAGCAGCGGGTTGTTCTTGCGCCGGCGGCACAGGATCTGGATCACGCGCTCGACCTCGTATTCGCGGCCGATCAGCGGGTCGATCTTGCCGTCCTTGGCGAGCTGGTTCAGGTTCTGCGTGTACTGCTCCAGCGGCGATGCCTTTTCGTTGCGCTCACCGCCCTCTTCGCCTTCCTGGGCGGCCGATTCGCTGCTCTTGGCGGGCTCGGGCGGATCGCTTTTCTTGATGCCGTGCGCGATGAAGTTCACCACGTCCAGCCTTGTGACGCCCTGCTGGTGCAGGTAATACACGGCGTGCGAGTCTTTCTCGCCGAAGATCGCCACCAGCACATTCGCGCCGGTGACTTCCTTCTTGCCGTTGCCCGTGGACTGCACGTGCATGATGGCGCGCTGGATCACACGCTGGAAGCCCAGCGTGGGCTGTGTATCGACATCGTCGGCACCCGCCACCTGCGGCGTGTTGTCCTTGATGAAGTTGGCGAGCGACTTGCGCAAGTCGTCGATGTTGGCCGAGCAGGCCCGCAGCACCTCGGCGGCGCTGGGGTTATCGAGCAAGGCGAGCAACAGGTGCTCCACGGTGATGAACTCGTGGCGCTGCTGCCTGGCCTCCACGAAGGCCATGTGCAAGCTGACTTCCAATTCCTGGGCAATCATGTGATTTCCTTTTTGCCTTGCTGTAATGATGAACTTTATATGGACGCTTGTGTAATTTATTCAACAGGCTCGCTGATACATTGCAGCGGATGCCCTGCCTTGTTGGCGGCGTCCATGACCTGGTCGACCTTGGTGGCCGCCACGTCCCTCGAATACACGCCGCACACGCCCCGGCCGTCCAGGTGGATCTTGAGCATGATCTGCGTCGCGGTCTCGCGGTCCTTGTTGAAAAACTCCTGGATCACCACCACCACGAACTCCATCGGCGTGTAGTCGTCATTGAGCATCACCACCTGGTGCATGTGGGGGGGCTTGACCTTCTGGGTGCGCCGCTCCAGAACGACCGAGTCGCCATTCTCCCCGTCGGGCGGCTGAGTCCTCGGCGCAGGGGGTTTGGAGGGGATTTTGGTTGCCATGGATTTCATTCTATCGGGCAGTTCGCCGCGCTGCACCACGAGGGTAAATTGGTGACGCCCGGGCCACATTCAAGCCCGAAAAGCAAAACCGCCCCGCAGAAGGCGCTGCGGGGCGGTGATCCGGTGCAGGGCGGCTGTGGGCCGCCCGCGCCAATACAAACTTTACATGTGATCGATCATGACCTGGCCAAAGCCGGAGCAGCTCACCTGCGTGGCGCCGTCCATCAGCCGGGCGAAGTCATAGGTGACCTTTTTGCTCAGAATCGACTTTTCCATCGAACTGATGATCAAGTCCGCTGCGGCCGTCCAGCCCATGTGGCGCAGCATCATCTCGGCCGAGAGGATTTCGGAGCCCGGGTTCACGTAGTCCTTGCCGGCATACTTGGGCGCCGTGCCGTGCGTGGCTTCGAACATGGCAATCGTGTCGCTCAGGTTCGCGCCGGGAGCGATACCGATGCCGCCAACCTGCGCGGCCAGCGCGTCGGACACGTAGTCGCCGTTCAGGTTGAGCGTGGCGATCACCGAGTATTCGGCCGGGCGCAGCAGGATTTGCTGCAAGAAAGCGTCGGCAATGCTGTCCTTGACCGTGATGTCCTTACCCGTCTTGGGGTTCTTGAACTTCATCCACGGACCGCCGTCGATCAGCTGGGCGCCAAATTCCTTCGCCGCCAGGCCATAGGCCCAATCGCGGAACCCCCCTTCGGTGAACTTCATGATGTTGCCCTTGTGCACGATGGTCACGCTGGGCTTGTCGTTGTCGATCGCGTACTGGATCGCCTTGCGCACCAGGCGCTCGGTGCCTTCGCGCGACACCGGCTTGATGCCGATGCCGGACGTGTTCGGGAAGCGGATCTTCTTGACGCCCATTTCGTCCTGCAGGAACTTGATGAGCTTTTTGGCCTTGTCGGACTCGGCCTCGAACTCGATGCCGGCGTAGATGTCTTCCGAGTTTTCGCGGAAGATCACCATGTTGGTTTTTTCGGGCTCCTTCACCGGCGAGGGCACGCCCTTGAAGTACTGGATCGGGCGCAGGCACACGTACAGGTCGAGCTGCTGGCGCAGCGCCACGTTGAGCGAACGGATGCCGCCGCCCACAGGCGTGGTCAGCGGCCCCTTGATGGACACCACATAGTCGCGCACCGCCTCCAGGGTCTCATCCGGCAGCCAGACGTCGGGACCATACACCTGGGTGGATTTTTCACCGGCATAGACCTCCATCCAGTGGATCTTCTTCTTGCCGCCGTAGGCCTTGGCAACCGCGGCATCCACCACTTTCAGCATCACCGGCGTGATGTCGGCGCCCGTGCCGTCGCCTTCGATAAAGGGGATCACGGGCTGGTCAGGCACATTCAGGGACATGTCGGCGTTGACGGTAATTTTCTGGCCCTCGGCGGGCACCTTGATGTGCTGATACATGGGGGGAACTTCTCCGGTGGTGACTGGCTTGATTCGGCCGCTTTTGCTGTTCGAAGGGAACCTGCGGATTTTAGCTTTAAAAATTTCTGTCGCTTCTGTCAACCAAGCGCAAAGCGGCCCCGTTACAGAAGAGCCTTCCGATTACTGGGAGGGAGCTTCACCATAACGTTACCTCAAGGAATTCTCAAATGAACAAAATCCTCGGCGCCCTGATCGCTGGTCTGTTTGCTGTTGGTGCCTACGCACAAGCGCCTGCCGCCCCCGCTGCTGCACCTGCAGCCCCCGCCGCTGCCGCAGCACCTGCCGCCACGCCAGCCGCTGCCGCTCCTGCCAAGGCCACGAAAAAGGCCCACAAAGCCAAGAAGACCCATAAAGCCAAGAAGGCTGCGAAAGCCGCTGCCCCCAAGACTGAATAAGTCCTTTTGACTTTGCGCGAAAATGCCCGCTCCTGCGGGCATTTTTGTTTTTGAGCCCGCCCTTTGAAGGTGAACGCCATGAATCTGCGCTCCGCGTCGTTATCCATCCTCGTCATCGGCCTCGCCTTGCTGGCAGGCACGGCGAACGCCCAGGGCAGCCCGCAACTGGAGCTGCCGCGTATCAAGCTGACAGCCGACATGTACCAGATCGACGTCCAGCTGGCGCAGACCCCCGCGCAGCGCGAATTCGGGTTGATGTTTCGCAAGCGGATGCCGCAGCCCGAGGGCATGCTGTTTGTGTTTGACGTGCCGGCCACTCAATGCTTCTGGATGAAGAACACCATCCTGCCGCTGACGGCTGCGTTCGTGGCCGACGACGGCACCATCGTGAATCTGGCCGACATGGCGCCGCAGACCACCGACTCGCACTGCTCGGCCAGGCCCGTGCGCTACGTGCTGGAAATGAATCAGGGCTGGTTTGCCAAAAGAGCGATCAAGGCCGGTTTCAAGCTGGGTGGCAAACCGTTCGAGGGGCATTGACGCCCGTCACCTGCCGCCTGGCGCGTTCTTTTTGCCAGCAAGGCGCGCGGTACCCGCACCAGATGCAAAAAAGCCGGCTCGCGCCGGCTTTTTCATGGGACAGTAGCCGCTATCAGCCGAAGTTTTTCTCGGCAAAGCTCCAGTTCACCAGCTTGTCGAGGAAGGTTTCCACGTATTTCGGGCGCAGGTTGCGGTAGTCGATGTAGTAGGCGTGCTCCCACACGTCCACGGTCAGCAGCGCCTTGTCGGCCGTGGTCAGCGGCGTGCCGGCGGCACCCATGTTGACGATATCCACCGAGCCATCGGCCTTCTTCACCAGCCAGGTCCAGCCGGAGCCGAAGTTGCCGACCGCCGACTTCACGAATGCTTCCTTGAACGCGGCATAGCTGCCCCACTTGGCCGCAATGGCTTTGGCCAGCGCGCCGGACGGCTCGCCGCCGCCACTCGGCTTCATGCAATTCCAGAAGAAGGTATGGTTCCAGATCTGCGCGGAATTGTTGTAGATGCCACCGCTGGATTTTTTGACGATGTCTTCCAGTGCCATGTTCTCGAATTCGGTACCCTTTTGCAGGTTGTTGAGGTTCACCACATAGGCGTTGTGGTGCTTGCCGTAGTGGTACTCCATGGTTTCCTTGGAGTAACTGGGGGCCAGCGCGTCGATCGCGTAAGGCAGTGCAGGCAGCTTGTGTTCCATGATTTCTTTCCTCGTGGTTTGTTGTCGGGATTGCTGATTGTAGGAATTAAATGAGGCGTTGCGGCGATACCGTGAGATCAACCTCGCCATCCGCAAGGGTGGCACGCAGCGCCTGGCCGATGTGGGTCTGGCTCGCGCGGGTGATGGCGCTGCCCTCCAGGTCCGCCAGCCAGGCATAGCCGCGCTGCAGGACCAGCCGCGGATCGAGCAGCTCGAGGCGCAAACGCGCGCGCGCCAGCCGCTCCTGCGCGGCCGCCGCCGCGCGTCGCACCTTTTCAGGGAAATTGGCCTCCAGCCCTTGTACAAGGGACGCTTTATGCTGCAAATCCGATAGCGCACCGTAGCGCAGGCGCTGCGCCTGATGGCCCAAACGCAGCTGCTGGCGAGCGAGCAATGCGGACGGCCGGCCGAGCCTGGAGGCCGCCAGATCGACACGCTGGCTCTGGCTGTCGATCTGCCGCAGCAGCGCGTCGTGCAGCCGCTCCCCCGCCAGCGCCAGCGCCCCGAGCCAGACCTCACGCGGCTGCGCCACCAGCTCGGCGGCGGCGGTCGGCGTGGGCGCGCGCAGGTCGGCGCAGAAGTCGGCGATGGTGAAATCGGTCTCATGGCCAACGCCGCTGACCAGTGGTACCGGGCTTTTAGCTATGGTGCGCGCGAGCTGCTCGTCGTTGAAAGCCCACAAGTCTTCCATCGAGCCGCCGCCGCGCACCAGCAGGATCACGTCGATGCAAGGACTCTGCGTCGCGCCCTTTTTTGGAGCCAAATCGGCCGCAAGCCCTTGTCCAGAGGGCGTGAGGCGATACAGATTTGATAGCGCCCGGACCAGATCGGCCGGCGCGCCGGCGCCCTGCACCAGCGCGGGCGAGAGCACCACCGGGATGTGGGGCACGCGCCGCCTGAGTGCGGTCACCACGTCGTGCAGCGCGGCGGCGCCCAGCGAGGTGACGATGCCGATGCCGCGCGGCATGGCGGGCAGTTCGCGTTTGCGGGCGGCATCGAACAAGCCCTCCTGCTCCAGCCTGGCCTTGAGTTTGAGGAACTGCTCGAACAACGCGCCCTGCCCGGCCCGGCTCATGCTCTCCACGATCAATTGCAGGTCGCCGCGCTGCTCGTACACGCCCAGGCGCCCGCGCAACTCGACCAGTTCCCCATCGCGCGGCGCAAAGTCGAGCAGGCCAGCGGCGCGCCGGAACATGGCGCAGCGAATCTGGCCGGTTTCGTCCTTGAGCGAGAAGTAGCAGTGGCCGCTGGCCGCGCGTGAAAAATTCGAAATCTCGCCGCGCACCGCGACCGGGTTGAAGCGGGCGTCCAGCGCATCAGCAACGGCGCGGCACAGCGCGCCAACCTGCCAGATTCGCGGCGCCGTGACGGGGCTGGGCGCGTCAAGCATGGCTTGATTCGGGCCGCATCAAACGGCAACCCTCCACAGCGGCCCGCACCCTGCATGACAAAGTATCAGAGCCGTGCGCAAACGCAGATATCACCGTGCAAGTTATTGATTTCATTCACTATTTTTCAGCTCAAAATGTAAGCGATTTGTCACATTCACGCGCTGGCGCGGCCTGCGGCAGGGTGCGGACGTACTTCTCAACAAAGTTATCCACATTTTTTGTTGGTTTCTCAGAGGCATCGCGATGCGCCATTATCCGGGTCATGAAGAAGGCCCGCACGTACGGCAAGCCGGTTACTGCATCGGCCCACTGCGCGCGTGCCCTGCCAATGAGTTCCTCTCAAAAAACGGGCCCGGGTGAATCCGCCGGGTTGAGGCGAGTCTATCTTCAGTACATCTCACCAGACTTGACTTCGCCCCGCTTGATGGCTTCGGCGGTCTCGGCCTTGCGCTTGGCGCGGGCTTCGGCGCGCTCGGCCTTGGTGTACTTGCGAGCAGTGCCGGCGCTCTTGCTCTCGCCTTCCTTCGGCGCCATGTCTTTGGCGGCGGCAGCGCCTTCAGTTTTACGCTCTGCCTTGGCGGCAGCCTTCTCGGCCGGGGTGGCCGGGGCAGAAGGGGCCGCCATGGAACCCGTAGTGTCAGCTTCGCCGCCCTTGGCCTGGGCAAAAGTGCTCACGGCCAGCATCTGGGCCAGGGCGATACCCATAGTCAACATGATCTTGTTCATACCGGCTCCTTCGAGGATGGTTGAACAAACCAGTATATGAACACTTGCCGCATCAATCAAAAGAATGGAGGCATGTCTGCGAGTCAACCCGTTCAGCAATCAAGCCCCTGACCACCGGCCTAACCACTGAAGCTGGAATCAATGTAGAGATGTGAGGAGATCGCCAAAAAAAACGGACCCGGGTGGGTCCGCCTTTGTGCAGCGAGTGCGTCTTTCGGGTAGATTATTTCTCGCCAGGTACAGCTTGGAGTTCGCCACTCTTGACGGCAGCGGCTGCAGCAGCCTTGCGCTTGGCGTGGGCCGCCTTACGCTGCGCTTTGGTGGTCTTGCGCGCAGTGCCGGCACTCTTGGGCATGCCCTCTTGGGGCGTCTCTTCCTTGGCGGCAGCTTTGCCTTCAGCCTTGCGCTCGGTCCTGGCAGCGGCCTTCTCGGCGGGGGTCGCCGGGGCAGACGGAGCAGCCTTGGAGCCGGAAACGTCGGCTTGACCCGTCGAGGTTTGGGCAAAAGCGCTCACGGCCAGCATTTGGGCCAGGGCGATACTCAGAGGCAAAATGATTTTTTTCATACAGGGTTCTCCAGAGGGTTAAGGGAAGCGTTTTGAATACTACCAACTCTTCCTGCGCCGAAAAGCGATATATGAAGAGTTGTTGTAACAATCCAACGGGTTATTACGCATATTCCAAGCACTCTAACGCCGTATACGCATGCCCGGTTGACGCAGAATCTCGAGTAGATTTCCGAAGACATGCTGTGAGCCGCCATCAAGGTGACGATTGCTGGCGCCGGTACTCGCTGCGCTTCATCTCCAGATAGGCCGTCCGGTCCATCTCGTGCAGCTGGCGGGGGTATTTTTCGGTGGCCGCGAACCAGCTCTGCAACCTCTTTTCCAGCTGATTCGCCGGCGGCGCCGACAGCGCCCCCAGGTAGGCGTCGATGGCCAGGTAGTAGCGCATGGTGTTGCGCTCCACCAGGCCGCGCATGCCGCCAATGTAGGTTGGCTGGCTCCCGACCTGGGGCACGCCCAAGGTCGTAAAGCCCACCTTGCCGCGGCCCACGGTCGCCAGGTAGGCCTGCAACGCCATGTGGCTTACCGCGCCGTAACCGAAGGCGTAGCCCAGGTGCAGGAAGGTGTGGCCGCCCTCAATGGATACGGCCTCGAGCAGGATGCGGTAGTCGCTCGTGCCAAATGGGCCCGACGGTGCATCGAGCTCGATATCGAAATATTCCGGTGTGACTGTGACCGCGCGATAGGCAAACACCAGTTCGGAGGCGTCGGCCACCGGCTGATCGAACTTCTTGCCGACCCTCAGGTCCAGCTGGGTTGCCGCGCCTGTGGTCTTCGCGCGGCAGTACTTGGTGTTCAGGTGCAGGATCAGCACGTCGCACCAGTGCTCGGGGCTGTTCAGCGCATTGCTGACCGTGGCAAACGGGTAATCGACCACGGCATAGATGTCGCCCTCGCTTTGCTGCGAGGTCTCGACCGAGTCCAGGTGCAGCGGCCCGTTGAACTGGTTATTCGCCAGTTCGGGGCCCAGCGCCGCGTACCGGGTGCGCAGGACGGAGGGGCTGACCGCTTCGAGGCCGCCCGCCACGGCGGCGCCCGCCATGAGCAGCAGCGCGCACGCGAACCAGGCCCGAAGAAGGGCCGAGGGCCCGGCCCGACGCAGGGCCTTGCGCGAAGGATTCATCATCGACTGATTCTCCAAAATCCCGGAACGGTGGGCCATAATCCCATCCCGCACCCACGTACTTTTCCAGCGCTACCCACGCGCCCTATTCCAGAGCGGAGACTCCATTTGCTGTCCATCATACAAGCCGCCGGCTGGCCGATCTGGCCGCTGGTTGCCGCCTCCATCGTGGCGCTGGCCCTCGTCATCGAACGCTTTGCCAGCCTGAAAACCGCCAGGATTGCACCGCCCCGGCTACTCGACGAAGCCATTGCGGTGTCGCGCACCGCCGTGCCGGCGCCCGACGTGGTGACGCAGCTCGAGCAGAACTCGGCGCTCGGTGAAATCCTGGCCAGCGGCCTGCGCGCACTCAACATCGACCCGCGCTGCAGCGAGGCTGACCTGCGCGCCACGCTGGAGGGGGCCGGCCGCGCCGTCGCGCACCGGCTGGAGAAGTACCTGAGCGCGCTCGCCACCATCGCCTCGGCCGCGCCGCTGCTGGGACTGCTGGGCACCGTGATCGGCATGATCGAGATCTTCGGTTCGCAGTCGCCCGGCGGCCTCGGCTCGGCCGTTGGTGGCGCGGCGGGCGTCGGCAACCCGGCGCAACTCGCGCATGGCATCGCGGTGGCGCTGTACAACACGGCCTTCGGGCTGATCATCGCGATCCCATCGCTGATTTTCTGGCGCTACTTCCGCGGCCGCGTGGACGAATACCTGCTGACGCTGGAGCTCGCAGCCGAGCGGTTTGTGCGGCATCTGGCGACCTTGCGCCGGTAGAGGGATCCCGCCATGAACTTCCGGCCCAAATCGCGGGACGAGCCCGAGATCAACCTGATTCCGTTCATCGACGTGCTGCTGGTGATCCTGATCTTCCTGATGCTCACCACCACCTACAGCAAGTTCACCGAGATGCAGCTCAGGCTGCCGGTGGCCGACACCGAGGCGCAGCGCGACTACAACAAGGAAGTCATCGTGGCCGTGAGCAGCGACGGGCGCTACATGGTCAACAAGACGCCGATCGCGGGCCGCAGCGTCGAGGCCATCGCGGCGGCGCTGACCGAGGCGGCGCAAGCCGGCAGGGACACCGTGGTCATCATCAGCGCGGACGCCAGCGCCACGCACCAGTCGGTCATCACCGTGATGGAAGCGGCGCGGCGCAGCGGGCTGAACCAGATCACCTTTGCCACCCAGTCCTCGGCCAAGGCAGGCGCGAAGTAGCGCGATGCGGGATGCATTGCTGCGGGCCTGGACGCGACGCGGCGCGCTGGCCTGGCTGCTGTGGCCGCTTTCCCTGGTTTTCGGCGTGTTGAGCGCGACGCGGCGCACGTTGTACCGGACTGGCCTAGTCAAGACGCACCGCGTCGGCGGGCCGCCGCCGGTGGTTGTGGTCATCGGCAACGTGGTGGCGGGCGGCGCCGGCAAAACGCCGGTCGTCATGGCGCTGGTGCAACACTGGCAGGCGCGTGGACTCGTCGTCGGTGTGATCTCGCGCGGCTACGGGCGGCACACGACCGACTGCCGCGAGGCTCAAGGCGACAGCCTGGCCTCGGAAGTGGGTGACGAGCCCGCCCTGATCCGGCGTTCCACAGGCACTCCAGTTTTTGTAGCACGCCGGCGCATTGACGCGGCCCGGGCCCTGCTCGCGGCCCACCCTGCCACCCAGGTGATCGTCAGCGACGACGGCCTACAGCACTACGCGCTCCGGCGCGACATCGAGATTTGCGTGTTTGACGACCGCGGCGCCGGCAACGGTTTCCTGCTGCCCGCAGGCCCGCTGCGCGAGTCCTGGCCGCGCCCGGTCGATCTGGTACTGCACAGCGGAGCGCACCCCGCCTTTGCCGGCTTCACCTCAAAGCGCGCACTGGCCGATTTCGCCGTCCGGCAGGACGGCACGCGGCTGCCCCTGGCGCAGTTGCAGGGCCAGCCGCTGCTCGCCGTGGCGGCCATCGCGCGGCCCGAGGAGTTTTTCAGCATGCTGCGCGCACGCGGCCTGACTCTGACGCACACCATCGCGTTGCCCGATCACTACGATTTTGATAGCTGGATGCCAACGCCCGATAAGGGCTACACCCTGATTTGTACCGAAAAAGACGCGGTCAAACTGTGGCGCGGCCATCCCGCTGCACTGGCCGTTCCATTGCAATTTGCGCCCGAGCCGGCCTTTCTCGCGGCCGTCGATGCGCTGCTGGATGCAAAGCTATCATCACCGCACACAGCCACCTCAGAGACACCCGCCCATGGACATCAAACTTCTTGAACTGCTGGTCTGCCCCGTGACCAAGGGCCCGCTCGACTACGACCGTGCGCACCACGAGCTGATCTCGCGCAGCGCCCGGCTCGCCTATCCGGTGCGCGACGGCATTCCGGTCCTGCTGGAGGACGAGGCGCGCACCTTGAGCGACGACGAACTGGAGAAGCTGCCCAAGCGCACACCACTGGTGGAATGAGGCAAGAGACCTGTTGACATGAGCTTCACCGTCCTGATTCCAGCCCGGCTGGCCTCGACCCGGCTGCCGAACAAGCCGCTGGCCGACCTCGGCGGCGTGCCAATGGTCGTGCGGGTGGCGCAGCGCGCCCTGCAGTCTGGCATGGCAGGCAGGGGCGGCGTGCCGGCGGTGCGCGTGGTGGTGGCGGGCGACAGCGCGCAGATCGTCAGCGCCTGCCGGGCCCATGGCGTCGAGGCGGTGTTGACCCGCGCCGACCACTCTTCGGGCAGCGACCGGCTGGCCGAAGCCTGTGATCTGCTCGGTTTGTCGGACGACGATATCGTGGTCAATGTGCAGGGCGACGAGCCCCTGATCGAGCCGTTGCTGATCGATGCCGTGGCCGAACTGCTGCTGCAGCGCCCCGAGGCCGCCATGAGCACGGCGGCGCACGCCATCGATACGCTGGCGGATTTTGTCAACCCGAATGTGGTCAAGGTGGTGCTGGACCGCCAGGGACTGGCACTGTACTTCAGCCGCGCCCCGATCCCGTGGTGGCGCGATGGCGCCGCGCAAGGCGTCACGCAACTGCCACCGGCGGCGCCGCTGCGGCATATCGGCATCTACGGCTACCGCGCCGGTTTTCTGCGCGAGTTCCCCAGGCTGGCGACAGCGCCCATCGAAGACGCCGAGGCGCTGGAGCAACTGCGCGCCCTGTGGCACGGCTACCGCATTGCCGTGCACGTGACGCAGCATGCCCCCGGCCCGGGCGTCGATACGCCGCAAGATCTGGAGCGCGTGCGCAAACTGTTTGCCTCGTAGAGCCCCCACGCTTGCCACTTCGTGTGTTGCGTTGCCCCCCATGGGGGCCGAACTTGCTCGGGGGCGGCCCTTCGCTGCGTTAGCATCGGCGCGGCGTAAGCCAGCCTGAAGCTCCTGCGTGCTATTCTTGCCGCCAATGAAGCGTCGCGGGATCCGTTGCAGGTTCCAGATCCCAGCGATGCCACCTGGTTTACCAAATTCGAGGAGATTCATGAGACTGATTCTGTTAGGCGCCCCCGGCGCGGGCAAAGGCACGCAGGCCACGTTCATCTGCCAGAAATACGGCATCCCGCAAATCTCCACGGGCGACATGCTGCGCGCCGCGGTCAAGGCCGGCACGCCGCTGGGCCTGCAGGCCAAGGCCGTGATGGACTCGGGTGCGCTGGTCAGCGACGACATCATCATCGGACTGGTGAAGGAGCGTATCGCCCAGAGCGACTGCGCCAACGGCTTTCTGTTCGACGGCTTTCCGCGCACCATTCCGCAGGCCGATGCGATGAAGGCGGCGGGCGTCAAGCTCGACTACGTGCTGGAAATCGACGTGCCCTTTGACGCCATCATCGAACGCATGAGCGGGCGCCGCTCGCACCCGGCCTCGGGCCGCACTTACCACGTCAAGTTCAATCCGCCCAAGGTGGCCGGCAAGGATGACGTGACCGGTGAGCCTTTGATCCAGCGCGACGACGACAAGGAAGAAACCGTGAAGAAGCGGCTCGAGGTGTACAGCGCGCAGACCCGCCCGCTGGTGGACTACTACGCCGGCTGGGCCAAGGCCGAGCCCGCTGCTGCGCCCAAATACCGTGCCATCAGCGGCACCGGCAGCGTGGAAGACATCACGGCGCGCGCGTTTGCGGCGCTGGAGAACTAGAGCCCCCACGCTTGTCGCTGCGCGTACTGCGCTGCCCCCCGAGGGGGCTGAACTTGCTCGGGGCGGCCCTTCGCTGCGTTCGCGCTGCGGCGCCCTCCGTCAAGCGGGCATCAGCGCCAGCATCAGCGCCACGCGGGCCTTCACGGCAGACAGGCCCTGCGAATCGGGAATGGCGTCACCGGGCTGGCCCAGCACGCGGCCGTTGGGGCAGCGGCTGGCGCGCACCACCTTGACACCGGCGCGCTGGGCTTTGAGCAGCGCAGCCTGCAGGTCATGGTGCAGCGTGCCGTTGCCGGTGGCAGCCACCACCAGGCCCTGCACGCCCTGCGCCACCAGCGCATCCACCACGGCGCCACTGGCGCCGGCGTAGTTCATGACGATCTCGACGCGCGGCCACCGTGCGAAATTCGCTATATTTTCAATAGCATACTGTGCTGAACCCATATGGGCTTCTGGCCAATTTCGTAGCAAACGCAGCGCACCCTCCTCCACATAGCCGAGCGGCCCGGCATCGCCCGAGTTGAAGGCATCGATCCGGTAGGGATGCACTTTTTGCACGTCGAACGCGCTGTGGAGGGTGCCCGCACACACCGCCACCACGCCGCGCGCGCCGGGGTGCATGGCCACCGCCACCGCGTCCAGCACATTCTGCGGCCCGTCGGGCGTCACAGCCGTGGCCGGGCGCATGGCGCAGGTCAGCACCACCGGCTTGGCTGGATTGAGGACGGTCTGCAGGAAGTACGCGGTCTCCTCCAGCGTATCGGTGCCATGGGTGATGACGATGCCCTGCACTTCGGGCTGTGCCAGCCAGTGCGCCACGCGGCTGGCCAACTGCTGCCAGACGCCAAAACTCATGTCCTTGCTGTCGATCTGCGCCACCTGTTCGGTGATCAGCGCACGCCCGGCGAGGACCGAGGACAGGGCCGGAATGGCCTGCAGCAGCTGCGCCACGCCCACCTGTGCGGCCGTGTAGCCAATGTTGTCGGCGGCGCTGTCCGCCGTGCCGGCAATCGTGCCGCCCGTGCCCAGTACCACGATTTTTTTGTCGCTTTGTTGCGCCATGACTTGCAAACTTTCAAAAACTGGTTAAAAATACAGCTACTGGATATTAAAACAGTAACTGCCATCCGGGCCCTGTTTCAAACGCAGTCCAAGGAGTCATCATGATCGACCAGACGCCGTTCCCGCCCAAGCTCACCGCCCGCCAGCAACAGATTCTGGACCTGATCCAGAGCGCCATTGCGCGCACCGGTGCGCCGCCCACACGCGCCGAAATCGCCGCCGAGCTCGGTTTCAAGTCCGCCAATGCGGCAGAAGAGCATCTGCAGGCGCTGGCCCGCAAAGGCGTGATCGAGCTCGTCAGCGGCACCTCGCGCGGCATTCGCCTCAAAAGTGACGCGCTGCGCTCCATCAACGAATCGCGCTTCAAGCAGTTCTCCCTGCCACTGCAAGGCCTGGCGCAATTGGCGCTTCCATTGGTTGGGCGGGTGGCCGCCGGCTCCCCGATTCTCGCGCAGGAGCATGTGGACCAGACCTACTACGTGGAGAGCAGCCTGTTCCAGCGCAAGCCGGACTACCTGCTCAAGGTGCGCGGCATGTCCATGCGCGACGCCGGCATCATGGACGGCGACCTGCTGGCCGTGCAGGCCACCAAAGACGCCAAGAATGGCCAGATCGTGGTGGCGCGGCTGGGCGACGAAGTCACGGTCAAGCGCTTTCGGCGCAACAAGCACCTGATCGAGCTGCACGCCGAGAACCCCGACTTCCAGACCATCATCGTCGAGCCCGGCGAGCCGTTCGAGATCGAGGGCCTGGCCGTGGGACTGATCCGCAACACCATGCTCATGTAGGTTCAAGTTGCCGCTCCAGGTGACGGGCGTTTGACGGCTGCCGCAATGCAGCAGATCACAACCCTGGCGCGGCGATGTTTCAAGCAATCCTGTCTGTGTTCGACCCTCTTTTTTGATTGAAAGGTTTCACATGGGACTCGCATTGTTCACCGCCTCCAGGCTCTTCGCACCACTTCACGACGCCATTCACTGGCTCATGCCGGGCATGGCCCAACCCGCCTGCGCACAACGGCCGGCGATGACCCGGCTCGACCGGAGCGCTATCAGTTCAATAGCTTCTCATGCCCACTCCATAAGGGCTGCAGGCCGAAATCATTCGAATACAAGCACGCACAAGCCGCTGCGCGTATGGCGTGTGGTGGACGCCAACTCGGCGCCAGCCAGTGCCGGGCGGATGGTCATCTCTGGCCGCATGGCGGATGTATGCGCCGAACTGGAACGGCTGGCCGCCTTTGAGGCAACCCTGCACTGAGCCTCAGGCCTTTGCGCCCAGCAAATAATCGCGCTTGCCAATCTCCACCCCGTTATGCCGCAGGATGTCATAGGCGGTGGTCACGTGGAAGAACAGGTTCGGCAAAACCCAGCGCGTGAGGTAGGCCTCACCCTTCATGGTGTGGGTGGCGTCGCGCCCGACCGGGAAAGTGATGTCCTTGTCTTCCGTTCCATCCAGCGCGCCGGCAGGCACTGTAGCCAGGTAATCCAGCGTCTTTTGAATCCGCGCCTTCAGCTCGGGGATGGTGGATTCAAAGTCTTCGAACTTGGGTGCTTCCATGCCGGCCAGCCTGGCAACGCCATTTTTTGCGGTGTCGCAGGCGATCAGGACTTGCCGCGTAAAAGGCAGCATGTCGGGGGCCAGCCGGTACTGCATCAGGATCGAAGCGTCGAATTTTTTTGCATCGGCACACGCTTGTGCCTTGTCCAGCAAATGACTCAGGTTGCCCAGCATGGTGGTAAAGACCGGCAGACTGGCGGATGACATGGAAATTGACATGGTGATGGGTCCTGGTAACGAATGGAAAGGTATGCAGCCAGCGGTGTGAGGCGCTGGGCAGCTGTGAGCCGGTACACCGGGAGCCAAGGCACAATGGCGCTATGAACATAGTGATTCTTGACGATTACCAGGACGCGGTTCGCAAACTGCAGTGTGCCAGCAAACTCGACGCCTACTCTGCCAAGGTCTTTACCAACACCGTGAAGGGCATGGGCCAACTCGCGGTCCGACTCAAGGATGCCGACGTGATCGTCCTGATCCGCGAGCGCACCCAGTTCAGCCGCCAACTGATCGAAAAATTGCCAAAGCTCAAGCTGATTGCCCAAACCGGCAAGGTTGGCCGCCATATTGATGTCGCGGCATGCACCGAGCGGGGCATCGCCATTGCCGAAGGCGTGGGCTCGCCGCTGGCGCCGGCCGAACTGACATGGGCGCTCATCATGGCGGCGATGCGCCGCCTGCCACAGTACATTTCCAATCTCAAGCACGGCGCCTGGCAGCAATCGGGGCTCAAGACCGCCTCGATGCCACCGAACTTCGGCATCGGCAGCGTGCTGCATGGCAAGACCCTGGGCATCTGGGGCTACGGCAAGATCGGACGCATCATCGCCGGCTACGGCAAATGCTTCGGCATGCATGTGATGGTCTGGGGTAGCGAGGCCTCGCGCAGCAAGGCCGTCAGCGATGGGCTGCTGGCAGCGGGTAGCCGCGAAGAATTCTTCTCCAGCGCCGATATCCTGTCGGTGCACCTGCGGCTCAATGACCAGACCGACGGTATCGTCACCCTCGACGATTTGTCACGCATGCGGCCCACCGCCCTGTTCGTGAACACGGCCCGGGCCGAGTTGATCGAGCCGGACGCGCTGATCTGCGCGCTCAACCGCGGCCGCCCCGGCATGGCGGCCGTGGATGTGTACGAGACCGAGCCGCCGCTGCAGGGCCATGCCCTCCTGCGCCTGGAAAACTGCATTTGCACGCCGCACATCGGCTATGTCGAGCAAGGCAGCTACGAGATGTACTTCAGCGCGGCATTTGACAATGTCGTCAACTTCATCAAGGGCACGCCCACCAACATCGTCAACCCCGGCGCGCTGCAGGTGCGTCGATAGCGACCTCCCGGCAGAACTCTGGACGCCTTTGGCGGCACCTCGGGGTCTCAAGGGCCGCAGGGGTCGCTCAAATCAATATCGAGCCCCAATCGGGGAGACGGCGGCGGCGGTGTCAAGGGAGGCACGGTGTCAGGCAACGTCGCGGTGGCACGGGGGGCCGCCAGGTGCTTGTCGGCGCCCGTTGAAACAGCCACCTCCCTGGCAATCGAGAACAGCAGCAGCAATTCGCGGTAAGCCTCCGGATCAAACGGTTCCCCTTCAGCGTCGCCGGTGCCGGGCCGACGAAAAATCGAAGCTTCAATGACGTCAAGAACCTGAATGCAGGGCCAGAGCGCTTCTATGCGGGACAACGCGGCCGGGTACGCCTCAAGCCCTTTGCTGGCATCGCTGAATGCGCCAAACGGCGGCACCTGCACGTTGAAGGCCCGGGTGAAGTCCACGCGCAGGCGCTCGTAGTCGTCCCTGAGATCGAACCTGTGGTAGATGCCGAGCAGGTCAAGGTAGGCCAGCGGACTGGTGCCGGTGTTGTCGCCGATGTGCTGCCTCAGCAACTCGATGGCCTGCTCATGCTGGCCCAGGGAGACAAAAAAATCGGCCTGCTGCTGGATATCGAACAGTTCTTCGGCATTCACCGCCCGCGCCGCCGGCGCCATGCTGGGAGAGAAGTCCGAGGACGGCCTGGCAGGGGGATGTTTAAGAGGGTCGTCATCCCCTGACTTTGCAACCCGCCCCGCCATCGGCTGGTTGCCACCGAACCGGCCATTCCGAGGAGAAGGAGTTTGGGGAAGTTGCTCGCTGAGCGGACTCACAATGGTGGCGCCAAGGGGGCCCAAAACCTCTTCGTCATGAGCCGCCAAACCGCGGCCATCGCCCCGCCAGGATCGACGGCCCGGGGCTCGCGCCCGGCGCATCTGCCACCCAAGGTAGGCCGCCACACCGACTGCTGCCGCCAGCAAGGCCAGCAACGCGTACACCAGCGCGTTACTGAACCGCCGGTCTGCGGCCCTTTGCAGTTGTATGCTGAGCTCCAGCAGACTGGCCTGGTTTTTCAGGCTCTGGGCGCGCAGCGTGTTCATGTCGGCCTCCAGCGCCTGCATTCTTAGCGCATCGTGCAATGCATCCTGCGGCTGGACATTCAGGGTGCGCCACATGGCGGCCGCTTCCGCGCGTTTGGGGTCGTTCTCGGCAGGAGGCCTTTGCAGCGCACTGGAGACCCTGAGATCAGGGGCAGGTTCTGCCAGCAGGTCCAGCTTGAGCCGTGCCTTGTTGGAGGCGATCTCTTCGCGCGCGGGCTTGCCGGCCGTCGACGCAGCCGCCTTGGGCGAGACAGTGGAATGTGCGACACGGCGCCGCGGCGGACGGCGGATGTGTGAGCGTGCGACGCGCCGGGCACCCGGGGCTGCCCCCGGACTTCGCGTGGCGACAGCCTGGCCGGCGTCCGGCGAAGTCGGGCCCGAGTCGGGATTCAAACCGGAAGATGCATTGCTGCCGCCACTGCTCTGCGACAGGCCCGGCGCGGCAAGCGACGCTGGAGCCACCATGGCAACGTTCGGCGCATCCGCCAGCAAAACGTAGCGCCGCGTCACGGCCCCGGCACATCCCACGCGCAGATTCACCGTCACCACGGGCTCGTCCACCGCGACCGTCGAGCGGATCCGCACGATGACCTCCTGGCGAGCCGACGCCGCCTGCGGCGCAATGCTGACCCGGCTGGCGCCCAACCGGGTGTCGGCATATAAAACATCGCCATCAAAGCACAGGGAAGAGGCGTCTTCGCCCGCTTCAAGTGCCACCGGCACAGAAACGTCAAGTGGCTGACCGACCAGCGCGGCCCCCCGCATGGCGCCCAAGGTGAGCGCATGACCGCTCAACGCGGCAAGCAACAGAGCGCCGCCAGCGGCAAAGTTACGGATATTCACAGTCGGGTCCATCAAGTAACAAGAATTCTGACATAGCCGCCACGCTACGTGCTGCGTGATAATGCCCCGCATGAAACCTGTCTATACAAATGTGGGAATAGTGGGCGCCGGGGCCATGGGCCGGGGCATCGCCCAGATCGCGGCGCAAGCCGGAAGCACCGTCAAGCTGTTTGACACCCAGCCCGGGGCCGTTGCCAAGGCGCGCGACGCGGTCTTCGCGCAGTGGGACAAGCTGCAGGAAAAGGGCCGCATGGATGCGGCCCAGGTTGCCGGCCAGAAAGCCCGCTTGCTGGCGACGGATTCGCTGCAGTCGCTGTCCGACTGCGACCTGATCATCGAGGCGGTAGTGGAGCGGCTGGACATCAAGAAAGCGCTGTTCTCGGAACTTGAGAGTCTGGTGCGTCCGGGCGCGGTACTGGCCACCAATACGTCATCGCTGTCCGTCACCGCCATTGCCGCAGGGTTGAAGCGCCCGCAGCAGTTTGCGGGCTATCACTTTTTCAACCCGGTGCCCCTGATGAAGGTGGTCGAGGCCGTTGCCGGACTCAAAACCGATCCCGCCATCTGCGCCAACCTGGCAGCCTATGCGAAGCAGATGGGCCATACCGCCGTGCAGGCCCAGGATACCCCCGGCTTCATCGTGAATCACGCGGGGCGCGGCTACGGCACCGAAGCCCTGCGCATCGTAGGCGAAGGCGTCGCCGATTTCGTCACCATTGACCGCATCTTGAGAGACCAGGCCGGCTTTAAACTCGGGCCGTTCGAGTTGATGGATCTGACAGCGCTGGACGTTTCGCATCCGGTGATGGAGTCCATCTACCAGCAGTACTACGAGGAACCGCGCTACCGCCCCAGTGTGATCACGGCGCAGCGGCTGGCCGCCGGCGTCGTCGGCAAGAAGGTCGGCGAGGGTTTTTACCGCTATGTAGACGGTGTCGCCCAAATCAGCCCCGAGCCCCCAGCTCCGCAAGTGGACGAAATGCCGCCAGTGTGGGTGTCACCGCGCGCGGCCCGTCGCGCAGAACTGCTCGCGTTGCTGAAATCCCTTGGGGCTTCGATTGAAACCGGCGCATCGCCGTCGCCCGCTGCGCTGACGCTGGTCGCCCCTCTGGGGTTCGATGTCACCACCGTTGCCGTGGTCGAACGACTCGACCCTGCGCGCACCATCGGCATCGACATGCTGGTGGACGATGCTGCCACCAAACGCCGCGTGCTGGCTACCAATCCGGCCACGCGTAGCGACATGCGAGATGCGGCCCATGCCCTGTTCGCGCGCGACGGCAAGGCCGTCAGCGTGATCCGCGACAGCGGTGGCTTTGTGACGCAGCGCGTCGTCGCCACCATCATCAACATCGCGGCCGATATGTGCCAGCAGCGCATTTGCTCGCCCAAAGACCTGGAGACCGCCGTGACGCTGGGCCTGGGTTATCCCCTGGGGCCGCTGGCCATGGGCGATCGCTACGGCCCCGCCAATGTGCTGGAGGTGCTGTTCAACATGCAGACCGTCTATGGCGATCCGCGCTATCGTCCCAGCCCGTGGCTGCGGCGCCGCGGCGCGATTGGCCTGAGCCTGCTGCATGAAGAATCGTGATACCTTGCAGAACAGATCTTCAGCCCTGTCCTCAACTCACTAAATCATGCCCGCTGAACTCAAAAGCACCAGCCATGGCCAGACCATGGTGCTCACGCTGAGCAATCCGGAGCATCGCAATGCCCTGGGGCCGGATATCTATGCCGCGGGCGTCGAGGCCCTGAATGTGGCCGAGTCCAGCGCGGATGTGCGCAGCGTCGTCCTTGTGGGTGAAGGAGCGATCTTCAGTGCGGGCGGCAATCTGCAGCGCCTGCTGGCCAACCGGCAACAGCCACCGGACTACCAGGCGCAAAGCATCGAAGGGCTGCACAGCTGGATCGAGGCCATCCGCGCTTTCCCCAAGCCGGTGATCGCGGCGGTGGAAGGTGCGGCGGCGGGCGCCGGGTTCTCGCTGGCACTGGCTTGCGATTTGCTGGTTGCCGCCACCAACGCGGTATTCGTGATGGCGTACAGCAACATCGCCCTGTCGCCCGACGGCGGCGGCAGCTGGAGCCTCGCCCGCGCCCTGCCCCGTCAACTGGTCACCGAGCTGATGATGTGCGGTGAACGGATCAGCGCGCAGCGCCTGCATGAGCTGGGCGTGGTGAATCGGCTGGCCGATGCGGGCGGCGCGCTGACCGAGGCCCTGGCGCTCGCCGCGAGCCTGAACGCCCGGGCGCCGAATGCGCTGGCGAGCATCAAGGAGCTGGTCAATGAGGCGTCGCACAACACTTTGAGCGGCCAGCTTGCAGCCGAGCGCGATCACTTTGTACGGAACCTGCACCACGCCAATGCCGGGATCGGGATCGCCGCCTTTTTGAGCAAGCAGACGCCACGCTTCGAATAGCCGCCGGCATTTGCCCCGGCCTTGAATAAGGCAGACACTCAGGTGACATCCCCAATGCGGCCGCCTGGTCCCGCACGCGACAATGGAGGCGTTATCAGTCACCCAAAAGACAGGCTATGGACGACCCCATTCTTACCATCGAAGAACGTGAAGCGATCAACTCCGGTCGCTGGTTTTCATCACTTTCTCCATCGCTACGACACGACATTCTTCGATGCGCCTACGTCAAACGTTACAAGGACGGCGAGCTGATTGCTGCGCGCGGCGATCCGCCGGAGGAGTGGATTGCCTGTGCCCGGGGTGCCGTCAGGGTCAGTTCGACTTCCATCTCGGGCAAGCAGATCACCCTGACCTACGTGGAGCCGGGCATCTGGTTTGGCGATGTGTCCATTTTCGACGGCGACCGGCGCACCCACGATGCCTATGCGCACGGCGAGACCACCATCCTGTGCGTGGCCAAAACCGATTTCAAGAAGATTCTCGCGGCGCATGTGGAACTCTACGAAGCCATGCTGCGCCTGCATGCCCGCCGCATTCGCCAGTTGTATGGCCTGGTGGAAGACCTCAATACATTGCCCCTGCGCGCCCGTCTGGCCAAGCAGTTGCTGCATCTGGTGCGCAGCTATGGCGTGCCGAGCCTGTCGGACAGCAGCGAAGTGCGTATCGGCCTGCATCTGGCGCAGGAAGAACTGGCGCAGTTGCTGGGAGCCTCGCGCCAGCGGGTCAACCAGGAACTCAAGGCCATGGAGCGCGAGGAAGCCATTCGCATCGAGCCGGCTGGATTGACGATCCGAAACCGCGATGCGCTCATGCGCATCGTTGATGCAGACAACTGAAACCATAAATCTCCCACCATGAGCGACTTTGATCATTTCGTCGGCACCCGCCCTGTTTCTGACCAGCATCTGTTCGACGTGGCGGCCCTGACTGCCTGGCTGGATGCCAACCTGGAAGGATTTGCCGGCCCCTTGAGCGTTGAGATGTTCAAGGGTGGCCAATCCAACCCCACCTACAAACTGATCACGCCCGGACAAAGCTACGTGATGCGTGCCAAACCCGGGCCGGTCGCCAAGCTGCTGCCGTCGGCTCATGCGGTGGAGCGCGAGTTTGCCGTGATGAGCGGCCTGCAGGGTACCGATGTGCCGGTGCCGCGCATGTACTGCCTGTGCGAAGACGAGTCCGTCATCGGACGGGCGTTCTACATCATGGAGTTCATGCAGGGCCGCGTGTTGTGGGACCAGGCCCTGCCCGACATGGACCGGGCCGCGCGCGGCGCCATCTACAACGAAATGAACCGCGTCATCGCGGCGCTGCACAAGGTTAAATACGCCGAGCGCGGCCTCGCGAACTATGGCAAACCCGGCAATTATTTCGAACGCCAGATCGGTCGCTGGAGCAAGCAATACGTGGCCTCCATCACCCAGCCGATTCCCGAGATGGACCAGTTGATGCAATGGCTGCCCGCGCACATTCCGGCCAGCGCGCTGGACGCGAGCAAGGTCAGCATCGTGCACGGCGACTTCCGGCTCGACAACCTCATGTTCCATCCCACCGAGCCGCGCGTGCTGGCGGTGCTGGACTGGGAGCTGTCCACGCTGGGCCATCCGCTGGCCGACTTCAGCTACCACTGCATGGCCTGGCACATTCCGCCGGGCGCGTTCCGCGGCATCGGCGGACTGGATGTGGCCAGCCTCGGCATTCCGACCGAAGACGAGTACATCCGCCTGTATTGCGAACGCACCGGGCTGAGCACCCCCGAGGCGCTCAAGGCCGACTGGAACTTCTACATGGCCTACAACCTGTTCCGCCTCGCGGCCATTTTGCAAGGGATCGCCAAACGCGTGGAGACAGGAACCGCCTCCAGCGCGCAGGCCGCGAAGTCGGCCGCCGGCGTTGTCCCGCTGGCGCAAATGGCCTGGAAATTTGCCCGCCAAGCCTGAGCCCCATTCATTCACCTCAACCCCGAGACACCAGGAGCCCTTATGGATTTCGAATACACCCCCAAAGTCAAGGCCATGCAGGCGCGCCTGCTCAAGTTCATGGACGAGCACATTTACCCGAATGAAGCCCGTTTCTTCCGCGAGATTGCCGAAAACCGGGCCAAGGGCAATGCCTGGATCCCGACCACCATCATCGAAGAACTCAAGCCCAAGGCCCGTGCCGCAGGGCTTTGGAACCTGTTTTTGCCGCACTCGCCGCGTGCGCCGGAGGGGTTGTCCAACCTCGAATACGCGCCGCTGTGCGAGATCATGGGCCGCGTGCCCTTTGCGCCCGAAGTCTTCAACTGTTCGGCCCCCGATACCGGCAACATGGAAACCATCGAGCGTTACGGCTCCGAGGCCAACAAGGACCACTGGCTGGAGCCTCTGCTCAAGGGTGAAATCCGCTCGGCCTTCTTGATGACCGAGCCGGAAGTGGCGTCATCGGACGCCACCAACATCCAGTGCAGCATCCGCCGCGAAGGTGACGAATATGTGATCAATGGCCGCAAATGGTGGTCGTCCGGTGCCGGCGACCCACGCTGTGCCATCTACATCGTGATGGGCAAGACCAACCCCGATGCCGGACGCCATGAGCAGCAGTCGATGATTCTGGTGCCCGCCAATGCGCCCGGCATCAAGGTGCTGCGCCCCTTGTCGGTATTTGGTTACGACGATGCGCCGCATGGCCACATGGAGGTGCTGCTGGAGAACGTGCGCGTGCCGGCATCGAACCTGCTGCTGGGCGAAGGCCGTGGCTTCGAGATCGCCCAGGGGCGCCTTGGCCCGGGACGCATTCACCACTGCATGCGCTCGATCGGCATGGCCGAGCGTGCGCTGGAGCTGATGTGCAAGCGCCTGAACACGCGCGTGGCGTTTGGCCGCGAGATTGCCCGCCAGTCGGTCTGGCAGGAGCGCGTGGCCGAGGCCCGCTGCATGATCGAGCAGGCGCGCCTGCTCACGCTCAAGGCCGCCTACATGATGGACACGGCTGGCAACAAGGTGGCCAAGGCCGAGATCGCGATGATCAAAATCGTCGCGCCCACCATGGCCTGTCAGATTATCGACTGGGCCATCCAGGCCCACGGCGGCGGCGGCGTGTCGGACGACTTCCCGCTGGCCTACGCCTACGCACACCAGCGCACGCTGCGCCTGGCCGACGGCCCGGACGAAGTGCACCGCGCCTCGCTCGCCAAGCTGGAGTTTGCCAGGCACCTGCTGGTGCACGGCGAAGTCCAGATGCCGATTACGCGCGGGGGTTGAGCCCTCACGCTTGCCACTGCGTGTGCTGCGCTGCCCCCCGAGGGGGGCTGAACTTGCTCGGGGCGGCCCTTCGCTGCGTTCCTGAGCCAGCACAAGGTGGCAGCCGGGAGGAAAATGGCCCCTTTGCAAAGGAGTCTCTCCGTGATTGAAATTTTCTCCTGGCCAACACCCAATGGCCACAAGATCCACATCATGCTGGAGGAATGTGGCCTGCCCTACCGGGTGCATCCAGTCAACATCGGCGCTGGCGACCAGTTCAAGCCGGATTTTCTCAAGATCAGCCCGAACAACAAGATCCCCGCGATGACCGATCCGCAGGGACCGGAAGGCAGGCCGATTTCGCTGTTCGAGTCGGGGGCCATCCTGTTGTACCTGGCCGCAAAGACGGGCAGGTTCCTGCCCCAAAGCGATCACCAGAAATACGAAGTACTACAGTGGCTGATGTTCCAGATGGGCAGCATTGGTCCCATGCTCGGTCAGGCTCATCATTTCAGGACGTATGCGCCCGAAAAACTGGAATACGCGATCAACCGCTACACCAATGAAGCCAAACGTCTCTACGGCGTCATGGACAGACAGCTGGGCAAGAACCCCTACATCGCCGGCAGCCAGTACACGATCGCCGACATCGCCATCTTCCCGTGGCTGCGCAGCTGGCAAAACCAGGGCATCGACTGGGCGGACTACCCGCACCTCAAAGCCTGGTTCGACAAAATCGCACAGCGCCCGGCCGTCATGCGCGGCGTACAGGTGCTGGCGGATTTGCGCAGGCCCATTACCGGTGACAAGGAGCGGGAGATATTGTTTGGAGCAACCCAGTATCAAAAGCGATGACTGATCCCCGCAGGGAGTCGAAAATCAGGCTGTAATCCGCATGAATGCTGGAAGCAAGGGCATTTGCGGGTTCATGTTCGTTAATTGATTTCGCCAAAATTCGTTGAGCTCAGGTCAGACTGCTCCACAGCGTTCACGCGGGCAAGCGCATCGGGAGTCTCGAAATTCACGCGGGTAGCACGAGGGGCCTGCATCGCAGCGAGCGCAGCTTGCCGGTCAACCGAACGCCAGTACATGGCCGTGACGATGATCCCGTGCCGTCTCTCGGCCAGCCGGATGACCAGCGATTCGACGTCCAATTGCCGTGCTGGGCCGCCCTGCAGGGGTGCCGATGTATCCATCAAAACGGCGAACTTGTTGCCTTTTCGGCTCAACGAGAGAACCTTGAATTTGTAGCTTCCCGAAAGAACCTCGGACAGGAGCATCGCATCACGCACTATCTTGAACACCAGCTCGCGATTGGCAACCATCCTGGCGCGTGCTGCTGCCTGTTGCCCACGTTCGGACCGACGAGCCGCAGAATCACCGGCGACGCGAGAACGTTCAGATCTCCTCTTGGCTTGAGACGGGAGTTTGAAAAACAGATTGAACAAGGAAAGCAAAGAGAACTCCGCAAGGACGGGACTCGCCCCTGCTTCTTGATCATGCAAATTGCCCCCTCATTTTTCTGGTTTGGAAAAGTGTACCAACAGGGCCGCGGCATCCGGCGCGCCGCTCGCGAACAGAACGAAATTTAGACAGCACTGTTGTATAGGCGCACCTGCCTATCGAGCCGGTTAGAACCTTGGAGCTAATCGCAGAGGTGCTCCGCGAAATGCCCTCCGATCGGTGCAGCGCCATCCGAGAGCTGGCCGGCCACCTACATCGCGACAGAATCTAAAATGTGAGTGGGACTCGCCCGAGGCCAGACCTGCACAGGTATCGCACGTGCGATGCATTCCGTGGCGCCGCCGGCGGACCCGAGAGGAACACACATGACCACTGATAGCGCCCTTTTGCCTGACATCGTCGATAACCTGCCGGAGATGCTGGCGCTGCGCCACCGAATCCATGCACACCCCGAACTGGCCTACGAGGAGTTCGCCACCAGCGATCTCGTCACCGAGAAGCTGCAGGTCTGGGGCTACGCCATCCATCGCGGCTTGGGCGGCACAGGCGTGGTCGCCACTTTGACGAAGGGCCATGGCAGCAAGGCGATCGGCGTGCGCGCGGACATGGACGCACTGCCCATTCACGAAACCACCGGCCTGCCCTATGCCAGTACGGTCGGCGGCAAGATGCACGCCTGCGGCCACGACGGCCACACCGCCACGCTGCTGGCGGCGGCGCGCCACCTGGCGCAGCGGAGCGACTTCAACGGCACCGTGCACCTGATTTTCCAGCCGGCCGAAGAAGGCCAGGCCGGCGCGCGCAAGATGATCGAGGACGGCCTGTTCGAGAAGTTTCCGTGCGATGCGGTCTTCGCGTACCACAACATGCCGGGCTTCCCGGCTGGCAAATTCGGTTTCCTCGCCGGCAACTTCATGGCTTCGTCCGACACTGTGATCGTCACGGTCAGGGGCCGGGGCGGCCATGGCTCGGCGCCGCACATGTCGATCGACGCCGTGGTGGTGGCGTCGTACATCGTCATCGCGCTGCAGAGCATTGTCTCGCGCAATGTCGATCCACGGCAGATGGCGGTCATCAGCGTCGGCGCCATCCATGCCGGCAATGCGCCCAACGTGATCGCCGATACGGCCGAGATGCGCCTGACTGTGCGGGCCTACAGCCCCGAGGTGCGCGCCCAGTTGCGCGAACGCATCACCACGCTGGTGCAGGCACAGGCGCAAACACTGGGCGCCAGCGCGGAAATCGACTACCAGTGGCGCTACCCGGCGCTGCAGAACGATCCGGCCATGACCGCGTTCGCGCGCCAGGTCGCGATCGACCACTTCGGCGAGGCGTCGCTGATCCCCGACATGGAGCCGCTGACCGGCAGCGAAGACTTCTCCTTCATGCTCGAAGAAAAGCCGGGCTGCTACTTCACGATCGGCAACGGGGACGGCGAAGGCGGCTGCATGGTGCACAACCCCGGCTACGACTTCAACGACGCGATCCTGCCAATCGGCGCCAGCTACTGGGTCAGACTGGTCGAGCGCTTCCTTGCCTGAAGCAGTTGCTCCGGACGTGAGACGGTTTGAAATGCAGATTTGGCCTGCCCGGAGGGGATCGAACCCCCGACCCACAGCTTAGAAGGCTGTTGCTCTATCCAACTGAGCTACGGGCAGATGGAAAAAAGGCCCACGGAGTGAGCCTTTTTCATTGATAAATGGTCGGGGCGAAAGGATTCGAACCTTCGACCCTCTGGTCCCAAACCAGATGCGCTACCAGGCTGCGCTACGCCCCGACAGCGGGTATTCTACCGTGAGAGCCGCGTGACAACGGCCGCATCGGTCCGCAAAATCAGCCCGGGTGCAAAACAACCGCGGCGAGCCGAACGACGTAAGGTACCCGCCAACGCTTGTTATCCAGAAAGAGATTGCAATGACCGCACGCATCATCCGGCTCGGCACACCCAGAGCGGCTGACGAGGGCCTTCGCATCGGCACGGTCAGGCGACCACCGCGCGGCGTGCCCAAGGCCGAGTTCTCGTCGCAGAATTGGTATGACGTGTGGTACCCCAATCTCGCCCCCAGCGTGGAGACCATGAAGTTCGCACAGGCCGCCCAGCATGACCAGCCTGGTGGCGATCGCGAGTGGGCGACCTTCAGAAAAAAATACCGCGCGGAAATGGCCGAACCGGATGCCAGCCGCAGCCTGGACCTGCTCGCTGCGCTGTCCCACCACGCCAACTTCGCCATGGGTTGCTATTGCGAAGACGAGGCGCATTGCCACCGCTCGCTGCTGCGCGAACTGCTCAGCGAGCGAGGTGCCAAGTTGGGGTGAACACCAAACACTACGGTCGCGCGGCGCACCGGTACCGGAACATCGAGATCGACAGCCCTGGTGACCGCAGGTAGTATCGCGCTTGATTCGCCACCAGCCCACGCGGCGCCTGCTTCTGAACGTTTTCAGGAACATTCAATGACCTTGATTGCCAATACCCTCGTCGCCCTTCTTGCCTTGCTGCACGTCTACATCCTCGTGCTTGAAATGTTTCTCTGGGACAAGCCGTTGGGGCTCAAGGCCTTCAATCAAACACCGGCCACCGCGGCACAAACCAAGGTGCTGGCGGCCAACCAGGGGCTGTACAACGGCTTTCTCGCTGCCGGCTTGTTTTGGGGTTTGAGCCTGGGCCAGGCCGGGTTCCCCATTAAGCTATTTTTTTCAGTGTGCGTGTTGGTGGCCGGCGTGTACGGCGCGGCTACGGCATCCCGCAAGATCCTGTTTGTACAGGCGCTGCCTGCCGCCCTGGCGCTGATCTTTCTGTTACTGGGCTGATCTCGGGTAGATGGCGCCTCCTCTTTCGGAAACCGATTGATGAAACTCAAAATCCTGGTGGGCACCATGACGGGCACCGCCGACTACGTCGCGCAGGCCATCCAGATGGACTGCGCCGATCTGGTGGACGAGATCGAGGTCCTGATGATGGACGGCCTGGATATCAATGTCTTCGGCGATGCGCCGGCCGGATCGCTGCTCTATCTCATTTGCACCTCGACCTACGGAGCCGGTGATGTACCCGACAATGCGCGCTCCCTGTACGAATCGCTCGACGCGCAGCCTCGGTACCTCGGGCACGTCCGCTACGGTGTGATCGCGCTGGGCGACAGCGCCCACCAGCCGACCTTCTGCTTCGGCGGCAAGAAATTCGACGAGCGACTGCAGGACCTCGGCGCGCAGCGGGTGGGTGAGGTCTGGTGCCACGACGCCAGCAGCGGCACGATGGCAGAGGCCGAGGGCACCGCCTGGTGCCGCGAATGGCTGGCCCAGGCAATCGCAGCGGCGTGAGTCCGGCTCACGCGTGCCGGCGCATTTCATTTAACCTTCAACAATTCATCTATAAACTTCGGGTTTTTCACTAGGGTCTGGGGGCTCTGAGGCCGGTAACATGCAAAAACCAAATTTCGCTGCATGACCCAAGGAGTTTTCATGACCTCTCGCCGCCTCGTTCTGACCCAAAGTGCCGCCCTCATCGGCGCCACATCCACCGGCCTGCTGCTGCCTGCAATCGCCCGCGCACAAGGCAGCAAGGTGCGCGTCGGCCTGATGCTGCCCTACACGGGTACCTATGCGCAACTCGGCGTGGCGATCGAGAACGGCTTTCGCATGGCGATCGACGAGCAGGGCGGCAAGCTGGGCGGCCGCGAGATCGAGTACTTCAAGGTCGATGACGAGTCCGACCCTTCCAAGGCCATCGAGAACGCCAACAAACTGGTGCAGCGCGACAAGGTCGACGTGCTGGTGGGCACTGTTCACTCCGGCGTGCAGATGGGCATTCAAAAGGTGGCACGCGAGTCCGGCGTGCTCAGCCTGATCCCCAACGCCGGCGTGGAGGCCGCCACCCGCGCCCTGTGCGCGCCCAATGTGTTCCGCACCAGCTTCACCAACTCGCAGCCAACGCTCGCACTCGGCAAGGTGTTGATGGACAGGGGCCACAAGAAGGCGGTCTGGATCACCTGGAAATACGCTGCGGGCGACGAAGCGTTTGGAGGCTTCAAGGAGAGCTACACCAAGGCCGGCGGCACCATTGTCAAGGAACTTGGCCTGCCCTTCCCCAATGTCGAGTTCCAGGCACTGCTGACCGAGATTGCCGCGCTCAAACCCGATGCCGTGGCCTGCTTCTTTGCCGGTGGCGGTGCCGTCAAGTTCATGAAGGACTATGCCGCTGCCGGCCTCAAAGGCAAGATCCCGCTGTACGGCTCCGGCTTCCTGACCGAAGGCGTGCTGGACGCCGCCGGTCCGGCCGCGGACGGCATCATGACCACCCTGCATTACAGCGACTCCCTGAATACGCCGCGTAACCATTCCTTCCGTCTGGCATACGCCAAGGCGTTTCGCTCGCAGCCCGACGTTTACGCGGTGCAGGGCTACGACACCGGCCTGCTGCTGGTGCATGGCGCGAACGCCGTGAAGGGTGACCTGGCCAGCAAGCCTGCGTTCTACAAGGCGATGGAGACCGCCACCATCGACAGCCCGCGCGGCAAATGGACCATGAGCAAAACCCACAACCCGGTGCAGGACATTTACCTGCGCGTGGTCGAGAACCGCGAAAACAAGGTGCTCGGCGTCGCGGCCAAGGCCCTGTCGGACAGCGGCGCCGGCTGCAAGATGGTGTGATGCCGCGTTAAACTCGTTCGGTGCGCGGTGCACCGACCCACGGCGGAGATCATCCGCCGTTTTCATTTCTCATTGATGGACTTCCCCACCTTCCTCATCCAGCTCCTCAACAGTGTGCAGTACGGCCTGCTGCTGTTCATGCTGGCCGCCGGGCTCACGCTGATCTTCGGCATCATGGGGGTGGTCAACCTCGCGCACGGCAGCTTTTACATGCTGGGCGCCTACCTGGCGTATGCGCTCAGCAGCCTGCTGGGCAGTCTCGCGCTGGCCATCGCCTGCGGCGCCGTGTTGTCGATCATTTTTGGCCTGGCGCTGGAGTGGCTGCTGTTTCGCCATTTTTACGAGCGCGACCATCTGGACCAGGTGCTGCTCACGTTTGGCCTGATCTACATTTTTGAGGAAATGCGCTCCATCCTGTGGGGCGACGACGTGCACAGCGTGCCGATTCCGGATGTCCTCGCTGCCTCCATTCCGCTGACCGACACCCTGTCGTACCCGGTGTACCGGCTGGTCATCTCGGGCATCTGCGTGGCGCTGGCCATCGGACTGTATTTGCTGATCTCGAAAACCCGCCTGGGCATGAAGATTCGCGCCGGCGCCTTCAACCGCGACATGACCGAGGCGCTGGGCGTCAACATCAAGCTGATCCACGCGATCGTGTTCGCGCTGGGCGTCGCGCTGGCCTCGGTGGCAGGCATGATTGCCGCGCCCGTTTCCAGCGTCTATCCCAACATGGGCTCGCAGGTGCTGATCATGTGCTTCGTGGTGGTGGTGATTGGCGGCATCGGCTCCGTGCGTGGTGCGCTGATCGCAGCGCTGCTGGTGGGCCTGGTCGACACCTTCGGCAAGGTCCTGCTGCCGCACCTGTCGGGCATGCTGGTGTACATGCTGATGGCGGCCGTGCTTCTGTGGAAGCCGCAAGGTTTGTTCAAACAATGAGTAACGCAGGACCGCTCCAAGATACGAAGGCCCCCTCGGGGGGCAGCGCAGCACGCGCAGCGGCAAGCGTGGGGGCTGCATGAGTGCGCCAAAGGCCAATCTAGAGCTTCTGCCGCGCAGCGTGCAGGTGGCGCTGACGCTCGGTCTGGGAGCGCTGCTCGCCTTCCCGTTCGCGGGCAGCGATTTTTATACGCAGATGGTCACGCGCATGATGATCATGGCGATTTTTGCGATGAGCCTGGACTTGCTGCAGGGCGTCACCGGCCTGGTGTCGCTCGGTCATGCGGCCTACTTCGGGCTGGCGGGTTATGCACTGGCCTTTTTGACTCCTGCGGGCGCCGCGGTCAGCCTGTGGTGGACGCTACCGGCCGCCGTGGCGGCCTCGGCCCTGGCGGCGCTCATCATCGGCTTCTTCGTGGTGCGCACCCAGGGCATCTACTTCATCATGGTCACCATGGCATTCGCGCAGATGGTGTTCTACCTGTTCTTCGACAACAAGGTGCTGGGTGGCTCCGACGGGCTGTACATCAACTTCAAGCCCGATGCCGGCATCTTCGGCTGGGTACCGTTCGACCTGGACAGCAAGGCGACGATGTACTACGTCACGCTGGCCCTCATGCTGCTGGTGTATGTGTTCCTGCGCCGCCTGCTCTGGAGCCCGTTTGGCCGCGCGCTGGCCGGCATTCGCGTGAACGAGCACCGCATGCGCGCCATGGGCTTTGGCACCTTTGGCTACAAGCTCTCGGCCTTCACGCTGGCCGGTGCGCTGGCCGGGCTGGCGGGCTATCTGTGGGGCTGCCAGACCGGCTACATGAATCCCGAGCTGATGGGTTTTTATATGAGCGCCGATGCGCTCATGATGGTGATCCTGGGCGGCATGGGCAATTTCGCCGGGGCGATTGTCGGCGCCTTTGCGTTCGAGATCCTGCTGAACGTGTTCAAGGACCTGCCGCAGGCCGGCGGTGTCAATCTGGGCAAACACTGGCAGTTGTGGATGGGCCTGTTCATCGTCCTGGTCGTGACGTTTGCGCCGCGCGGGCTGCTCGGCCTGGTGCAACGCCTGCGCCCGCGCAAGGAGAGCGCCGGTGAGTGAAGTTCTCCTGTCCGCCACCCACCTCGTCAAACGCTTTGGCGGCCTGGCCGCGGTCAACGACGTGTCCATTGATTTGTGGCGCAACCGCATCCACGCCGTGATCGGCCCCAACGGCGCCGGCAAATCGACGCTGACCCACCTGCTGTCCGGCGACCTGCCGCCGACCTCGGGCTCGGTGTCCATCGGTGGCAAGGACGTGACGGGCTGGGCGCCCGAGCGGATCTCGCACCAGGGACTGGGCCGCAGCTACCAGAAGACCAATATCTTTCTGCCCTTCACGGTCTGGGACAACGTGCGGCTGGCGGCCCAGTCACGCGAGGCCCAAAGCCCGTGGAACCCGCTCGGCTGGTTCTCCGACACCCGCCGTGTCGCTACGAAATCAGTAGCTACTCATGCACGCTGCGAAAGGGCTATCGAGCTTTCCGGCTTGAAAGACCGGCGGCGTGCGGTGGCCGGCACCATCAGCCACGGCGAGCAGCGCCAGCTCGAAATCGCCATGACGCTGGCCACCGAGCCGCAGGTGCTGCTGCTCGACGAACCGCTGGCCGGCATGGGCGTGTCAGAGGCCGAACGCATGGTGGCGCTGTTGCTGCTCATCAAGCGCGAGCACGCCATGCTGCTGGTCGAGCACGACATGGACGCCGTCTTCGCACTGGCCGACCAGCTCACCGTGATGGTGAACGGCCAGGTGATCGCCAGCGGCACACCGGTGGAAATACGCGCCGACCCGGGTGTGCAGGCCGCCTATCTGGGAGAAGAGCATTGATGCCACTCGTCATTCCCGCGAAGGCGGGAATCCACCTCTTCTCGACCATGGATTCCCGCCTGCGCGGGAATGACAACCCGTGCGGGAAAGACAACGCCGGCAACAACAGGCTTTGCGGATGACGGACCGACTCATCCACGCCCAGGGCCTCAACACCTACTACGGTGCCAGCCACATCCTGCGCGGCATCGATTTTTCGGTGGCGCGCGGTGAGACCATCGGCCTGATGGGCCGCAATGGTATGGGCAAGAGCACCCTGCTCAAAAGCCTGATGGGCCTGGTCAAGCCGCGCTCGGGCTCGGTCGAGATCATGGGCCGACCCATGATGGGGCGCGCGCCCTACGAGATTGCCCAGCTCGGCATCGCCTACGTGCCCGAAGGCCGCGGCATCTTCGGCAATCTGAGCGTGGTGGAAAACCTGAAGATGGCGGCGCGCGCCGGCACGCAGGGGCAGCGCGACTGGACCTACGAGCGCGTGCTCGACACCTTCCCGCGGCTGACGGAGCGGCTGAACCACGGCGGCCAGCAGCTCTCGGGCGGCGAGCAGCAGATGCTGACCATCGGCCGCGCGCTCATGACCAATCCCGATGTGCTGATCCTCGACGAAGCCACCGAGGGTCTGGCGCCCCTGATCGCACGCGAAATCTGGCGCATTTGCGGTGTGATTCGCGAGAGCGGCATCAGCAGCGTGATCGTGGACAAGAACTGGAAGCACGTCACGCAGATCACCGACCGCAACGTGATCCTGGTCAAGGGCCAGGTGGCCTTCAGCGGCACGTCGGCCGAGCTGCTGGCCAGGCCCGAGGTGCTGAGCCAGCACCTCGGGGTGTAACGCCAGGACGCCTCAAGCAGAAGTCGAGGCGGCGATCCGGCCCATGCGGCCGCTCTGGAAGTCGACAAACGCCTGCCGGATTTCGGCCTCGCTGTTCATCACGAACGGCCCGTAGCCCACGATCGGCTCATTCGTCGGCTCGCCATTCAACAGCATCAGCGTCGTGTCCTCCAGCGCTTCGAACCCCAGCTCGGTCCCAGCACGCTCCATCACGGCCAGTTCGGCCTCGCGCACGGCTTCCCCGTTGGCGGCCAGCTTGATGCTGCCCTTGAGGATGAACAACGCCGTCGTGTGCCCCTCGGGCAGCTCGAACGCCGCGCGCTGGCCGGCCCGCGCGTGCACATCCCACACATTCATGGGGCTGAAGGTGCGCGCCGGCCCCTGCGTTCCGTTGTAGTTGCCCGCGATCACGCGCACGAAGCCGGCGCCCGCCGGCAGATCCGCTTTGGGAATCTGCGCGTCAAGGATGCCCTGGTAGCCAGGCGCCGACATCTTGTCCTTGGCGGGCAGGTTGACCCACAGCTGGATCATCTCGAAGCGGCCGCCGCGCCTGGCAAATTCGGCGCCGTGGTACTCCTCGTGCACGATGCCGCCGGCCGCGGTCATCCATTGCACGTCGCCGGGGCCGATGGTGCCGCCCCCGCCGGTGGAGTCGCGATGCTCCACCTCGCCGTCATAGACGATGGTCACAGTCTCGAACCCGCGGTGCGGGTGCTGGCCGACCCCGCGCCGCGCCGTGGTCGGCGGGAAAGTCTCCGGCCCCGCGTAGTCGAGCAGCAGGAACGGCGACATCTCTTCGTGGATGTCGTTGTACGAAAAAATACTGCGCACGGGAAAACCGTCGCCGACCCAGTGGCGGGCGTTGCTGCGTTGAATAAATGAAAGCTTTTTCATGGCAAAACTCCTTGCGTAACCTCAATGTAGAGGCAACCGGCACTATTTACTAGGTGGTTAAATCAGAAAATATTATTCAGCTATATGCATAATAAACGCCATGGATCTGAATGAAATCATGGTGTTCGTCAAGGTGGTCCAAGCCGGCAGCTTCAGCCAGGCCGCGCGGCAACTGGGCATGCCCAATTCGACGGTGAGCGCGCGAGTGTCCGGACTCGAGCAGCGGCTGGGCGTGACCTTGCTGCAGCGCACCACCCGCAAGCTGCATCTCACGCAGGCCGGCGCCGGCTACTTTCAGCAGGCCTCGCAGGGGCTCGACGGCATTTTGCAGGCCGAGGCAGAGGTCGTGGCCACCCTGCACGAACCGCAGGGCCTGTTGCGCGTGACGGCACCGGCCGACATGGGCAACTTCTGCCTGGTCGATTTGATTTCCGCGCTGCGCAAGCACCACCCCCAGCTCGGCGTGGAACTGATCTTCACGGACCGGTTTGTGGATCTGGTGGCCGAAGGTGTGGATGTCGCCATTCGCGCGGGGCAACTGCCGGACTCCAGCCTGGTGGCGCGGCAGGTGGGGCGCGCCTGCTGGGTTCCACTGGCCAGCCCCGCCTATCTGCGCAAGGCCGGCGCGCTGGAGCATCCCAAGGACCTGCGCCAGCACGCCTGCCTGCAGTTTGCGCCGCTGGGCCAGGACGGTTGGGAATTGACAGGCGACAAGAGCAGCGTGACCGTGCCCATGGCGCGCCAGCTCATCGCCAACGACATGAACCTGATCAAGGCCCTGGCCCTGTCGGGCAAGGGCGTGGCGCTGCTGCCCACCTACGCCTGCCATTCGGAGGTCAGGAGCGGCAAACTGGTGCGGGTGCTGCCGCGCTGGCGCTCCAAGGCAGACCCCATCCACCTGGTCTATCCCGGGCAGAAATTTGTGGCGCCCAAGCTGCGGGCGTTCATCGACCTGGCCGCGCAGGTGTTCGAGCAGTTGTTGACGCCCGACGGTCCGTGGCCTGACACCAAGCCTGCCACGGCTACAACAGCGGGCGCAGCTCGCGCGCCGCGTCCAGCAGCCGCGGCAGCAGTTCGCGCTGCATCACGCCCGCCTCCAGCCGCTGCGGCGAAGCCACCACGTTGAGCGCCGCCACGGTCTGGCCCTGCATGTTGCGCAGCGGCACTGCGAGCGCATGCACGCCGAGTTCGTGCTCCTCGCTGGCCACGCAGTAGTCGTCGGTGCGCACCTGCTCGATCAGGGCGCGGAATTTCTTCGGCTCCACCACCGTGTGCGACGTCAGGCGCGGCAACTCGCGACCTCCGGGCTGCCCTTCGCCTCTCATCCAGGCGTTGAAATCGCTTTTGCGCCTGGCGGCCAGCAACACCCGGCCCGTGGAGGTCGCGTGGGCCGGCAGCCGTGCGCCCAGGTGCAGGCCATAGGCCAGCACGCGGGTCGAGCCACTGCGCGCCACGATCACCACCTGCTCGCCATCCAGCACCACGGCCGAGAACGACTCGGCCGTCTGCGCGGCCAGCCGGCTCAAAGTGGGCTGCAGCACGCGCGGCAGGCGCGCCGATGCCAGGTAGCTGCCAGAAAAGCGCAGCACCTTGGACGACAGCCAGAAGTAGCTGCCATCGGTCTCCAGATACCCCAGGTGCGCGAGCGTGAGCAGATGACGGCGCGCCGCCGCGCGCGTCATGCCGGCGCGTTGCGCCGCCAGCGTGGCGTTGAGCCGCTGGCGCTCGGTGCTGAAACTCTCCAGCACGGCCATGCCGCGGGCCATGCCCTCAATCAAGTCTGCCTTGGCGATACCCGTGTTGCTGTCCATGCCTGATGCCCCGCTGACTGCGCGATCATCGCGCAATGATCACAATCATCGCACACTGTCCCGTCGCAAGGGCTGGCGCAGCAGCAGCGCCCGGCCTAACCTAGCGGGATTCAGATAAGGACAAGGAGATACATCATGCGTACCCAGGTTGCCATCATCGGTGCGGGCCCGTCGGGCCTGCTGCTCGGCCAGTTGCTGCACAAGGCCGGCGTGGACGCCGTGATCGTGGAGCGCAAAAGTGCCGACTACGTGCTCGGCCGCATCCGCGCCGGGGTGCTCGAGCAGATCACCATGGATCTGCTCGACGAGGCCGGCGTGGGCGCGCGCATGCACACTGAGGGCGTGATTCACGATGGCATCAACCTGCTGTTCAAGGGCCAGCGCCACCGCATCGACATGCGCGAGCTCACCGGCGGCAGCAAGGTCATGGTCTATGGCCAGACCGAAGTCACGCACGACCTGATGAATGCGCGCCAGGCCGCAGGCCTCACCACGGTGTACGAGGCCGGCAACGTCAGCGTGCACGACTTTGACGGCGCCAAACCGAAGGTACGCTACGAGAAAGACGGCCAGACGCACGAGATCGAGTGCGACTTCATCGCCGGCTGCGACGGCTACCACGGCGTCAGCCGCGCCAGCGTGCCCCCCAAAGCCTTGCGCACCTACGAGAAGGTCTACCCCTTCGGCTGGCTCGGCATCATGGTCGATGCGCCGCCCGTGGCGCACGAGCTGATCTACGCCAACAGCCCGCGCGGCTTTGCGCTGTGCAGCATGCGCAGCACCCACCGCAGCCGCTACTACCTGCAATGCTCGATGGATGAGAAGGTGGCCAACTGGAGCGACGAGGCCTTCTGGAGCGAGCTGCGCCTGCGCCTGGACCCCGAAGCGGCCGAGCACCTGGTCACCGGTCCATCCATCGAAAAAAGCATTGCGCCGCTGCGCAGTTTTGTGGCGGAACCGATGCGCTTCGGCCACCTGTTCCTGGCCGGTGACGCGGCGCACATTGTGCCGCCCACCGGCGCCAAGGGGCTGAACCTTGCGACCTCGGACGTGAGCTACCTGTCAAAGGCGCTGATCGAGTTTTACAAGGGAAAATCCAGCGCCGGCATCGACCACTATTCCGACCACTGCCTGCGCCGCGTCTGGAAAGCCGCGCGCTTCTCGTGGTGGTTCACCTCGCTGATGCACAAGTTTCCCGACACGGGCGAGTTTGGCCAGAAGATTCAGGAGGCCGAGCTCGATTACCTCGTGCATTCGCGTGCCGCCTCGACAGCATTGGCGGAAAACTACGTGGGCCTGCCGATGGAGACGAGTTAGCCGGGGCTGTGCGTAGCCGCAGTTTGCCATGGTTTATGATGAAATAGCGCTCCGGCCCATATGGGGCGTACGCAAGCAGCTCCTTAATCCATAGCAAACCGCTTATGCCCACACCCTCGCCCAAGCCGCTGCAGCCCCTCAAGGGCATCCGCGTTCTCAGCCTCGCCCTCAACCTGCCCGGCCCGGCCGCGCTGATGCGCTGCCGCCAGATGGGCGCCAGCTGCATCAAGCTGGAGCCGCCTTCCGGTGACCCGATGGGCCACTACAACAAGGCCGCCTACGCGCAACTGCACGAGGGCGTGAAGGTATCGAGCGCCGACCTCAAGACCGAGGCCGGCCAGAAGGCGCTGCACCGCGCGCTGGCCAGTGCCGACGTGCTGCTCACTTCCTTTCGCCCTTCTGCGCTGGAGAAGCTCAAGCTCGGCTGGAAAGCCCTGCACAAGCAATACCCCGGCCTGTCGCAAGTTGCCATCGTCGGCGCGCCGGGCGCACGCGCCGAAGAGCCGGGCCACGACCTCACCTACCTCGCCGACAACGGTCTGGTGGGCGGGCTGGCGCTGCCGCCCACGCTGTACGCCGACATGGGCGGCTCGCTGATGGCCAGCGAGGCCGTGCTGCAGGCAACGCTGGCGCAGCGGGCCAAAGGCAAAGGCGTGTTCATCGAAGTCGCGCTTTCAAGCGCCGCAGGCTACCTCGCGCTGCCCCGCAGCTGGGGCCTGACACTGCCCACCGGTTCGGTCGGCGGCGCCCACGCGGGTTACCGCGTCTATCCTTGCCGCGACGGCCGCGTGGCCGTGGCCGCGCTGGAGCCGCACTTTGCCGCAGCGCTGTGCGCGGCGGCCGGCGTGGCCAGCGCCGACATGCGCGCCATGTTCGCGCCCACGACGCACCAGGCCATCGCGGCTTTTTTACTCACGCGCACGCGCAGGCAGCTCGACAAGCTGGCGGCGGAGAAGGACATTCCGCTGCATACGCTGGCCACGTGAGGCACGGCGCGGTGGCCTTCACTCTGGGCTCGCAAGGCGGGCTCGCTACATGACGGCATTCGGCCAACTCCGGACGGTCACTCGTTCCACAACCGGACGGTGGACGTCGACGCAAGCTGCATTTCGCTAGCGCCCTACATTTGCCCCATTTGCTATTGGTCCCTGAATGCTTCAATGTTGAGCCATCTGGTCTACCTCCTCAAGAAAGACCTTTCAAGCCACACCGTGTGCCTGCGGCCCCGGCTTTATAAAGTCGTCGACAAGAAGTACCTGCTGCTGTTCAACGGTACTACCTGAGGATCAGGAATCGTCCGGCTGGCCAGACTCCTCATCTCCGTCCAGGCGCTTCATGTTGTCCAGCAGCTTGAGCAGGTAGTGCAGCGCATGGGTGATATCGCTGATCGAAAAGCCCGCCAGCGCTTGCTCGTAGTAGTCATGAATTTTCGGTTGGGCCTGCACCATCCAGACATCCCCGCCCGACTCGGTCATGGTGACCAGTCGCGAGCGCCGGTCACGCCCATCGGGCGCGGTGCGAATATGGCCGTCGCGCTCCATCCGGCTGATCAGGCCTGACAGATTCTGGCGACTCACCATCAGGTAGCGAGCCAGATTGCCCACGCTCATCCCGCCTTCAGCCTCCGGCCGGGACAAAGCCCCCAACACGGCCCATTGCTGGGTCGTCAGGCCCTCTTTCTCCACCGCGCGAGAACCTGTTTTATGCAACATATTTGCACATTGATACAAACGAAAGAACAACCTGTTGGCTAATTCGGCCCGGGTTACAGAAGTATTTTTATTAGGGTAATCCATAAGATTCACAATGAAGAAGGCCCTTGCAAAGAAAAGATGAGTCGTGTAATATACGTCAATGTATTGACATATATGTCTTGTGAGTGAAAAACGTCTCTCGAGCATACCAACCCTGACTAGCAATGGAGATAAACATGCAGAAATTTGAAGGCAAGACGGTTATCGTGACTGGCGGCGGTGGCGGCATCGGCGGTGCGACCTGCCGGCGTTTCGCGCAAGAAGGCGCGAAAGTCGCGGTGTTCGACATGAACCTGGAGGCGGCGCAGCGCGTCGCGTCAGACATCACCTCGTCCGGCGGCACGGCGGTGGCATTCAAATGCGACATCACCGATCGCGCAGCGGTGGATGCGGCCGTGGCCGCCGCCGAGACCCAGTTGGGGCCGATCGACGTGCTTGTCAACAACGCCGGATGGGACGTGTTCAAGCCTTTCACCAAGACCGAGCCGGCCCAGTGGGACAAGCTGATCGCGATCAACCTGACCGGTGCACTGCACATGCACCATGCAGTGCTGCCCGGCATGGCGGCGCGCAAGGCGGGGCGCATCGTCAACATCGCCTCCGACGCAGCGCGTGTCGGCTCCTCCGGCGAGGCGGTGTACGCGGCGTGCAAGGGCGGCCTGGTGGCCTTCTCCAAGACCATCGCGCGCGAGCATGCACGGCACGGCATCACCGTCAACGTGGTGTGCCCGGGACCCACCGATACCGCGCTGTTCGCCGACTACAAGGAAGGCGCAGGCAATCCCGAGAAGCTGATGGAGGCCTTCACGCGCTCGATTCCGCTCGGCCGCATTGGCCAACCAGATGATCTGCCGGGCGCCATTCTTTTCTTCGCCAGCGACGACGCCGCCTTTGTCACCGGCCAGGTGCTCAGCGTGTCGGGCGGCCTGACGATGAACGGCTGATATCTCAATCCTTTTTACCCAAACCCACAGGAGAACCACATGGAATTCGAAGACATTCTTTACGAAGTGCGCAACGGCGCGGCCTGGATCACCATCAACCGCCCCGAGAAGCTGAACTCGTTTCGCGGCCAGACCTGCGACGAGCTGATCAAGGCCCTGAACAAGGCCGGCTACGACCGAAACGTCGGCGTGGTCGTGCTGGCTGGCGCCGGCGACCGCGCGTTCTGCACCGGCGGCGACCAATCGGCCCACAATGGCAACTACGACGGCCGCGGCACCATCGGCCTGCCGATGGAAGAGCTGCACACGGCGATCCGTGACGTGCCCAAGCCGGTGATTGCGCGCGTGCAGGGCTACGCGATCGGTGGCGGCAACGTGCTGTGCACGATCTGCGACCTGACCATCTGTTCCGAGAAGGCCCAGTTCGGCCAGGCCGGCCCGAAGATGGGCTCGGTCGACCCCGGCTATGGCACGGCCTTTCTGGCCCGCGTGGTGGGTGAGAAAAAGGCGCGCGAGATCTGGTACCTGTGCCGCCGCTACTCGGGGGCCGAGGCCGTGACCATGGGCCTGGCCAACATCTGTGTGCCGCACGACCAGCTCGACGCCGAGGTGCAGAAGTGGTGCGACGAAATCTGCGAGAAGAGCCCGACGGCCATCGCCATCGCCAAGCGCTCGTTCAACGTGGACACGGCGCACCAGAGCGGAATTGCCGGCCTGGGTATGTATGCGCTCAAGCTCTTCTACGACACCGAGGAGTCGCGCGAAGGCGTCAATGCGTTGAAGGAAAAGCGCAAGCCCGAATTCCGCAAGTACGCGAAGTAAAGCACGCTGGCGTTCAACCTATCCCCAACAAACCGACCGCGCACACCGGTGCGCACAGGAGACTGCATGAACCCCTACATCGACGAAGACCTGGCCGCGCTGGCAGAGCACGCGCGCCGCTTTGCCGCCGGGCGGGTCGCGCCCGGCTTTCTGGAGCGCGACAAGACGCGCGTGCTGGACCGCGCGCTGATGCGCGAGATGGGCGAGATGGGCTTCATCGCGCCAGAGTTGCCCGAGGCCGTGGGCGGCCAGGGCATGGGTTGCCTGGCGGCCGGCGTGATTCATGAAGAAATCGCACGCGCCGACCTGAGCATCAGCTACATCAACCTGCTGGCCTCGCTCAACGGCCAGATCCTGTCGCAGCACGGCCAGCCCGAGGTGGCCAAGCCCTGGCTGACCAAACTCACGCAGGGCGAGGCGCTGTTCGCCATCGCACTGACCGAGCCGCGCGGTGGCTCGGACGCCGGCAATCTGCGGCTGCGCATCGAACGGGTCGGCGACGACTACGTGGTCAACGGCGAGAAGACGTCCATTTCGGCGGCCGATCAGGCCGATGCGGCAGTCGTATTCGGCCGCACCGGCTCAGTGGAATCTGCGGCGCACGGCGTCACGGCCCTGCTGGTGCCGATGGATTTGCCCGGGATAACCACAAACCGGTTCGACTGCCATGGCCAGCGCGCCATTGGGCGGGGCTCGATCTTCTTCGAGAACGTGCGCGTGCCGCTGAACCACCGGCTCGGCGATGAGAACAAGGGCTTTGTGCAGGTGATGCAGGGCTTCGACTTCTCGCGCGCGCTGATCGGTCTGCAGGTGCTGGCTGTCGCACGTGCGGCGTTGGAAGAAACCTGGGAGTATGTCGCGCAGCGCGAAGCCTTCGGCAAGCCACTGTCGGCATTTCAGGGTGTGTCGCATCCGCTGGCGGACTTCGACACCCAGGTCGAGGCGGCACGCCTGCTGTGCCTGCAGACCCTGTGGCTCAAGGACAAGGGCGCGCCGCACAGCGCCGAGGCCGCCATGTGCAAGTGGTGGGGTCCCAAGCTCGCCTATGACGTCATCCACCAGTGTCTGCTGATGTTCGGCCATGGAGGCTATGACCGCGGCGTCATGGAACAGCGGCTGCGCGACGTGCTGGGCTTCCAGATCGGCGACGGCACGGCCCAGATCATGAAAACCATCATTGCACGCACCCGCGCCGGCCGTGCCGCAGTACCGGCCTGACCGCATCACCCCCAGACCATAAGAGGAGACAAGACCATGGAATTCGACGCCGTTCTCATTGCGCCCCGCCGGGCCCAAAGTGTGGCCCAAGGCTTCTGGCACGACAGGACCATCAACGACGACCTGGACGCCTGTGTGGCCAGTTGCCCCGACAAGCTGGCGCTGACTGCCGTGCAGGCCGAAAGCGGCGGCACGACACGGTTCACTTACCGTGAACTGGCGACCATGGCCGACCGCGTGGCCGTGGGTTTGACGCGCCTGGGCGTGGGCCGCAACGATGTGGTCGCCTGCCAACTGCCCAACTGGTGGCAGTTCACCGTCACCTACCTGGCGTGCTCGCGCATCGGCGCGGTGATGAACCCGCTGATGCACATTTTTCGGGAACGCGAGCTGTCTTTCATGCTCAAGCACGGCGAGGCCAAAGTGGTGATCGTGCCGACGTTGTTTCGCGGTTTTGACTACGAGCAGATGGTCACGGCCCTGCGGCCCAGCCTGCCTGAGCTTCAGCATGTCGTGGTGGTCGGCGGCGCGGGCGCCAACAGTTTCGAGGCCCTGTTGAGCGGACCGGCCTGGGAGAGTGACGCCGATGCGCGCGACATCCTGACGCGTCACCGGCCCGGCCCCGACGACGTCACGCAGCTCATCTATACCTCGGGCACCACCGGTGAGCCCAAGGGTGTGATGCACACGGCGAACACCACGATGGCCAACATCATTCCTTACGCCAAACGCTTGCGGCTGGGCGGCGATGACGTGGTCCTGATGGCATCGCCGATGGCGCACCAGACCGGTTTCATGTATGGGCTGATGATGCCGATCATGCTGCGCGCCAGCGCCGTGCTGCTTGACATCTGGGAGCCGCTCAAGGGCATCGACCTGATTCGTGCCGAAGGGGTGACGTTCACCATGGCCTCCACGCCTTTCCTGACCGACCTGGCCAAGAATGTGGCCGAATCTGGCCTGGCCGTGCCGACCCTGCGTACCTTCCTCTGTGCCGGTGCACCCATCCCCGGTCCGCTGGTAGAACAGGCGCGCCGGGTGCTGGGCACGAAGATCGTGTCGGCCTGGGGCATGACCGAGAATGGCGCGGTCACGCTGATCGAACTCGACGATGATGACGAGCGCGCCTTCACGACCGACGGCCGCCCGCTGCCGGGCGTCGAGCTCAAGGTGGTTGAGGTCGATGGCGCCGAACTGCCAGCCGGGGAGGCCGGCAAGCTGCTGGTGCGCTCGTGCTCGAACTTCGGCGGCTACCTGAAACGCCCGCAATGGAACGCCACCGATGCCGACGGCTGGTTCGATACCGGCGACCTGGCGCGCATGGATGACCGGGGCTACATCCGCATCACCGGCCGCTCCAAGGACGTGATCATTCGCGGCGGCGAAAACATTCCGGTGGTTGAAATCGAGGCATTGCTGTACCGGCACCCGGCCATTGCGATGGCGGCCATCGTGGCCTATCCCGACGAGCGTCTGGGCGAACGGGCTTGCGCCGTGGTCGTGCCCAAGCCGGGGCAGAGCATCGATCTGCCCACCCTGGTCGACTTCCTGAAATCACAGAAGGTTACCGTGCAATACATCCCCGAGCGGCTGATCGTGCGCGACGCGATGCCCTCCACGCCCTCCGGAAAGATCCAGAAGTTCAAGCTGCGCGACATGGTCAAGGAGGATGAGGCGAAATGACTGCCCCCGCACCCTCCCGCGTGACACAGGAACCGCCTGTCATCGCCGAAACCTCCGGTCGTGTCGGCGTGCTCACACTGAACCGGCCGAAGCAGATGAACGCGCTCAACGACGCGCTGATGGACGCGCTCGGTGCCGCGCTGTTGGCCTTCGATGCCGATGACGGCATCGGCGCCATCGTCATCACCGGCAATGGCCCCGCCTTCGCAGCCGGTGCCGACATCGCTGCCATGGTGGACTGGAACTACATGGACGTTTACCGGAGCGAATTCATCACGCGCAACTGGGAGACCATCCGCCGCGTGCGCAAGCCGGTGATCGCCGCGGTGGCCGGCTTTGCGATGGGTGGCGGCTGCGAGCTGGCGCTGGCCTGCGATATCGTGATCGCTGCCGAGAGCGCGAAGTTTGCGCTGCCGGAGATCAAGCTCGCCATGCTGCCCGGCGCCGGCGGCACGCAGCGACTGCCACGCGCCATCGGCAAGGCCAAGGCCATGGACATGTGCCTGTCGGCCCGCATGCTCGACGCAGCCGAGGCCGATCGCTACGGCCTGGTCTCGCGCGTGGTACCCGACGAGCGGCTGCAGGCCGAAAGCCTCACGCTGGCCAGCACGATCGCCGGCTACTCGCTGCCGGCGCTGATGGCGATCAAGGAGTCCGTCAACCGTACGTGGGAGGCCTCGCTGTCCGAAGGCATCTGGTTCGAGCGACGGCAGTTGCACGCACGCTTCGCCAGCGACGATGCCCACGAGGGCATGAAGGCCTTCCTGGACAAGCGCCAACCCGAGTTCAAGCATCGTTGACACCAATCCGATACACGACGCAAACATCATGGCTATCGATACCGAATCCTTCGAACTGCTGCTTTCCAGCGTGCAGCGCTTCATTCGCGAACGGCTGGTTCCGGCCGAGAACACCGTCGAGGAGCTCGACGAGGTGCCTGTCGACATCGTCGAGGACATGAAGGCCATGGGCCTGTTCGGTCTGTCCATTCCCGAGGAATACGGTGGCATTGGCTTGTCGATGAGCCAGGAATGCCAAGTCGCATTCGAGATCGGGCAGACCTCGCTGGCCTTTCGCTCTGTGTTCGGCACCAATGTCGGCATCGGCTCGCAGGGCATCCTGATGGACGGCACCGAAGCGCAGAAGCGCGAAATCCTTCCCCGCGTCGCCAGTGGCGAACTGATCATGTCGTTCGCGCTGACCGAGCCTGATGCCGGCTCGGACTCGGCGGCGATCAAGACTCGCGCCGAGCTCGACGGCGACGTCTACGTGATGAACGGTGCCAAGCGCTTCATCACCAATGCGCCGCGTGCCGGGGCGTTCACCTTGATGGCGCGCAGCGGCGGGCCGGGCGCGGGCGGTATCTCGGCCTTCATCGTGCCTGCGGACCTGGTGGGCCTCAGTCTGGGCAAGCCCGACAAGAAGATGGGCCAGCGCGGCACCAAGACCTGTGACGTGAACCTCGACAACGTGCGCGTGCCGGCGGCCAACGTCATCGGCGGCAAGCCCGGCCAAGGCTTCAAGACTGCCATGAAGGTGCTCGACCGCGGACGCCTGCACATCTCGGCCGTGGCCTGCGGCATGGCGCAGCGGATTCTCAACGAGGCGGTCGCCTACGCGCGCCAGCGCAAGCAGTTTGGCAAGCGCATCGGTGACTTCCAGCTGATCCAGGCAATGCTCGCCGACAGCCAGGCCGAACTCTATGCCGGCTGGTCGATGGTGCAGGACTGCGCGCTGCGCTATGACGCCAAGCCACCGGGCAAGAGTGATCCGGACGTGAGCATGCACGCTTCCTGCGCCAAGCTCTTTTGCACCGAAATGGTCGGCCGCGTTGCCGACCGTGGCGTGCAGGTGCATGGCGGGTCGGGCTATATCAATGAATTCCCGGTCGAGCGCTTCTACCGCGACGTGCGGTTGCTGCGCCTGTACGAAGGCACCACGCAGATCCAGCAAATGATCATTGGTCGCGAGCTGATCGGGCGCGATTGAGCCCGGCTTGAAACCGTCTCCCCACCTGTTAAGGAAACCACCATGTCAAAAACCAGCTTCCATTGGGACGACCCGCTGCTACTCGACCAACAGCTTACAGCCGACGAACGCCAGGTGCGCGATGCTGCCCACGCCTACTGCCAGGAACGGCTCGCCCCGCGCGTGCTCGAGGCCTTCCGCCACGAGCAGACCGATCCGGCGATCTTCCGCGAAATGGGTGAACTCGGCCTGCTGGGCGCAACGATTCCCGAACAGTACGGCGGCGCCGGCCTCAATTACGTCTGCTACGGCGTGGTGGCGCGCGAAGTCGAACGCGTCGACTCGGGCTATCGCTCGATGATGAGCGTACAGAGTTCGCTGGTGATGGTGCCAATCAACGAGTTCGGCACCGAGGCGCAAAAGCAGAAATACCTGCCCAAGCTCGCCCGCGGCGAATGGATCGGCTGCTTCGGCCTGACCGAACCCAACCACGGCTCCGACCCTGGAAGCATGGTCACGCGGGCCAGGAAGGTAGCCGGCGGCTACAGTCTGAGCGGCAGCAAGATGTGGATCACCAACTCGCCAATCGCCGACGTGTTCGTGGTCTGGGCCAAGGACGACAGCGGCGCGATCCGCGGTTTCCTGCTCGAAAAGGGCGCAAAAGGCCTGTCGGCCCCGGCCATCCACGGCAAGGTTGGCCTGCGCGCCAGCATCACGGGCGAGATCGTGATGGATGAGGTGTTCTGTCCCGAGGAGAACGCCTTCCCCGAGGTGCGCGGGCTCAAAGGACCGTTCACCTGCCTGAACAGCGCGCGCTACGGCATCGCCTGGGGTGCACTCGGCGCGGCGGAAGACTGCTGGCACCGGGCACGACAGTATGTGCTGGATCGCAAGCAGTTTGGCAAGCCGTTGGCGGCCAACCAACTGGTCCAGAAGAAACTGGCCGATATGCAGACCGAGATCACACTCGGCCTGCAGGGCTGTCTGCGCCTGGGTCGCATGAAAGACGAAGGCACTGCCGCGATTGAAATCACCTCGATCATGAAACGCAACAGCTGCGGCAAAAGCCTGGACATCGCGCGCGTGGCGCGCGACATGCTGGGCGGCAACGGTATCAGCGACGAGTTCGGCGTTGCGCGGCATCTCGTGAACCTCGAGGTGGTCAACACCTACGAGGGAACGCACGATGTGCATGCCTTAATCCTGGGCCGGGCCATCACCGGCATTGCCGCATTCTGAACATCCTGGAGATACCCTCATGAAGGTCCTGGTCCCCGTCAAGCGCGTGGTCGATTACAACGTCAAGGTGCGCGTCAAGAGCGACGGCACTGGCGTGGACATCGCCAACGTGAAGATGAGCATGAACCCCTTTGACGAGATCGCCGTCGAAGAGGCCGTGCGCTTGAAAGAAAAAGGCATTGCCACGGAAGTCATCGCCGTCTCGTGCGGCGTGCAGCAGTGCCAGGAGACCCTGCGCACCGCCATGGCCATCGGCGCGGACCGCGCCATCCTGGTGCAGACCGACGCCGAGCTGCAGCCCCTGGCGGTCGCCAAACTGCTCAAGGCCCTGATGGACAAGGAACAACCCGGCCTGGTGATCCTGGGCAAACAGGCCATCGACGACGACTGCAACCAGACCGGCCAGATGCTCGCCGCGCTCGCCGACCTGCCCCAAGCCACCTTCGCCAGCAAGGTCGAGGTGGTCGATGGCCGGGCCCAGGTCACGCGTGAAGTCGACGGCGGCCTGGAGACCCTGTCTATCAGCCTGCCCGCCATCGTCACCACCGACCTGCGCCTGAACGAGCCGCGCTACGTGACGTTGCCCAACATCATGAAGGCCAAGAAAAAGCAGCTCGACACCTACAAGCCCGAAGACCTCGGGGTCGATGTGAGCCCGCGCCTGAAGACCCTCAAGGTCAGCGAGCCGCCCAAGCGCAGCGCCGGCATCAAGGTGCCCGATGTCGCCACCCTGGTGGACAAACTCAAGAACGAAGCCAAAGTTATTTAAATATCTTGCGGGACAGACCAAGAACTGCGCAGCAGTTTTGCTCTGTCTCAACTGAAAGTAGGAGAACCACCATGACCGCACTCGTCATTGCCGAACACGACAACGCCCACCTCAAGGGCGCCACCCTGAACACCGTGAGCGCTGCCGCCCAGTGCGGCGGTGAGGTGCACGTGCTGGTCGCCGGCCACCATGCCGGCGCCGCCGCTGCCCAAG
>NZ_MUNS01000028.1 GCF_002002705.1 Polaromonas sp. C04
CAGGCCTCCCCCATAGCCGCCCCCGCCGCTGCGCGGTGGGCGTGGCTCCATCGGCCGCGCTTCGTTGACCACGCAGTTGCGCCCGCCCAGCGGCTGGCCGTTCATGCCGGCGATCGCGGCCTGTGCCTCGGCATCGCTGCCCATTTCCACAAAGCCGAAGCCCTTGGAGCGGCCGGTGTCGCGGTCCATCATGACCTTGGCGCTGGTGACGGCGCCAAATCGGCCGAAAGTCTGTTGCAGATCGCTGTCGCTCACCGAATAAGGCAGGTTACCGACGTACAGTTTATTGCCCATAAAGGGACTCCTCAAAAACACATTGATAAAGCGATGGAGTCCCGAACACGCAGCCAACGACCTTCAAAGATGCGAACCCGACTGATCACCGCAAACCTGTGTGGTTATTCCGATTCCACACGCGCGCATTATGAGCGCGATATGGCGAAAGCCGTCAAGGGTTTGTTGAGTGCGCAAAGGCCCGTGGCGTGGGCCATAAAAAAGGGCCGCAAGGGCCCTTTTTTGTGTCTCTGGCGGGCCAAAAGCCCGCTGGATACTGGATAGCTTAGTAGCTGCTGCGGCCACCGCCGTAACCACCACCGCCGCCGCCGCTACGGCCACCGCCGCCGCCGCCGCCGCCGTAGCCACCACCGCTGCCGCCACCACCGTAGCCGCCACCACCACTGCCACCGAAGCCGCCGCCACCGCTACGCGGGGGACGTGGCTCCATCGGACGGGCTTCGTTGACCACGAGGTCACGGCCGCCGAAAGACTGGCCATTCATGCCCTTGATGGCAGCTTGCGCTTCTGCGTCGCTGCCCATTTCGACGAAGCCGAAACCCTTGGAGCGGCCAGTGTCGCGCTCCATCATGACTTTGGCGCTGGACACGGAACCGAACTGGCTGAACGCCTGTTGCATGTCTTCGTCGCGGAAGGAATAGGGCAGGTTGCCCACGTAAAGTTTGTTGCCCATAAAGGACTCCTGAAAAAAACTAAAAAGCGATGGAGTCCGATAAACGCAATCAACAAACCAATAACGACTTCAAAGACGCGAAACTGACCAATCACCGCAAACCTGTGCCCCTGATGAACAGAAACACCCAAGCATTATGCGGTATTTCGGGGCGGCGCACAAAAAACTTTGTTGCGTAGTAAAGGGCCGGTTGTTTTCATCCGCTCACTCTTCAGAATAATTGCGCCACTGGCGCAGGGCGTTGCGCAGGGTCAGCACCTGCCGCTCGAAGATAGGGCACGCGGTGCAGGCAGCCAGATGCAATCTCAAGGCAATACGCTCCATAACCGGCAGGACTCGGTCTTCCCGTGCTATTAAAAGCGCAGCAACTTGCTTGCAGGTACGTCGCAGGATCATGATGAAAGGGTCGTCGGGGCGTAGCCAAACCAGTTGAGTTCAAGGCACTCGCGCAGGCGCAGGCGGGCCCGGTGCAATTGCACATAGAGGTTGGTCGGGGTCAGCTTCAATTCCTTACAAATCTCTTCGCACGGCAATTCCAGCCATTCGCGCATCAGGAACACCCGGCCCATGGCGGCGGGCAGTTTCTCGGTGCATGCCTCCAGCACTTCAAAGAACTGGCGCGAGTTCAGGTCCTGTTCGGGGTTGCCCCAGTCGGCCGGCAGAGACGCAAAGTGATCCCCGTTTTTGAACACCAGCGCGTCCAGCTCCTCGCTGCCGTCGGCTGTGTCGTCTTCGCCGCCATAACTGACCTCGCGCGCGCGCTGGCGCAGCGTGTCCACTACCTTGTGTTTGAGGATGCCCACCAGCCAGGTTTTGAGCTGCGACTTGTTGTCAAAGGACTGCGGCCTCGACAGTGCGGCCAGCAGCGTCTCCGACACGGCGTCTTCGGCCCAGGCCTCGTTGCGCAGCTGCAGGCGTGCAAACCGCAGCAGGTAGCTGCGGTGTTCGGCGAGCTGGTTTTCGATGGACATGGGCGGCAATGAGCGAAAAAACATCATCGCACACGCCCGTGGCCGCGCAGCGCCCGGCCCGTGGCGCGGGCCAGTGCGCCATAGGGAACCAATCGTGTTTGTGTTACATCTATAAACAGAGGATCACCATGACGATTCCCCAGCAACCCTACGCCCAGTGCAGGAGCGGGTCATGAACAGCGTGGCCCGCTGGATCGGCCGGCGGATCGGCCACTACCTGACGCGCAGGAGCAAGGGCAGCGGCGTCGGCGCCGCGTGGCCCATCGATCCCGACAAGCTGGCGGCTTGCCTGCGCCCCGGCGACGTGCTGCTGGTGGAGGGCAACACGCGCATCAGCACGGCCATCAAGTACCTGACGCAGTCGACCTGGTCGCACGCCGCGCTGTTTGTCGGCGCGCAGGCGGACTCGCACGGACCGGACGGCCTGCCGCTGTGCCTGATCGAGGCCGATATGGAACTCGGCGTGCATGCCGTCGGCCTGGCGCATTTTCGCGGCCTGCATTGCCGGATCTGTCGTCCCGTGGGCATGACGCCCGGGGAGGTGCGGAGCGTGTGTGACTTCGCCCTGCAGCGGGTGGGCGAGCAGTACGACCTCAAGAATGTGGTGGATCTGGCGCGCTACCTGCTCCCGACGCCGCCGGTCCCGACCCGCTGGCGTCGGCGCATGCTGGCGCTGGGCAGCGGCGACCCCACACGGGCCATCTGCTCGACCCTGATTGCCCAGTGTTTCGAGTCGGTGCGCTACCCGATCCTGCCGCTGATCAAGATCGTGCACCTGCAGGACCCGGACCATGCCGATCATGTGCGCGAGATTGTGCATGTGCGGCACCACAGCCTGTACGTGCCGCGCGACTTCGACGTGTCGCCCTACTTTCAGATCATCAAGCCCACGCTGGCGGCCGGCTTCGACTACCACGCCCTGTCGTGGGAAGCGCTGGCGCCAGGCCCGGACGCGCCGCCCGCCCTACCAGCTGACCTCACGGTCTGAAGTGGCACCAATGCGGTGGATCGACAGGTCGGCCCCTTCAAACTCTTCTTCCTGACTCAGGCGCAGACCCATCGCGGCCTTGATCACGCTATAGACCAGCAGACCACCCAGCAGGGCCCAGGCGACACCCATGGTGGTACCGATCAGTTGCGCCACCAGACTCACGCCGCCGCGCCCGCCGAGCGCCTTGCTGCCGAAAATGCCGGCGGCCAGCCCACCCCAGCTGCCGCACAGTCCATGCAGCGGCCAGACGCCCAGCACATCGTCGATCTTCCATTTGTTCTGGGTCAGCGTGAACAGGGTCACGAAGATCGTGCCGGCAATGGCACCGACCACCAGCGCGCCCAGCGGATGCATCAGGTCCGAGCCGGCGCAGACCGCCACCAGCCCGGCGAGCGGGCCATTGTGGACGAAGCCGGGGTCGTTCTTGCCCACGACCAGCGCCGCCAGCGTGCCGCCGACCATGGCCATCAGCGAGTTCACGGCGACCAGTCCGGAGATTTTGTCGATCGTCTGCGCGCTCATGACGTTGAAGCCAAACCAGCCGACCGTCAGGATCCAGGCGCCCAGCGCCAGAAATGGAATATTTGACGGCGGATGGGCACTGATCGCACCATCTTTGCGATAACGATTACTACGCGCGCCCAGCAGGATCACCGCCGGCAACGCGAGCCAGCCGCCCACCGCATGGACCACGACGGAGCCGGCAAAGTCATGAAACGGCTGGCCGGTGACGGACTGGATCCAGGCCTGCACGCCAAAATTCTGGTGCCAGGCGATGCCTTCAAAAAATGGGTAGATAAAACCGACGATAACGGCCGTTGCGAGCAATTGAGGGTAAAAACGCGCACGCTCGGCAATGCCGCCCGAGATGATGGCCGGAATCGCGGCCGCGAACGTAAGCAGGAAGAAAAACCGTACCAGCTCAAAGCCGTCCTTTGCCGCCAGTTCCTCCGCACCCACAAAAAAGTGCGTGCCATAAGCCACGCCGTAGCCCACCAGAAAATAGGCGACGGTGGAGACCGAAAAGTCCGCCAAAATCTTCACCAGGGCGTTGACCTGGTTCTTTTTGCGAACGGTCCCCAGCTCCAGGAACGCAAAGCCGGCATGCATGGCCAGCACCATGATGCCGCCCAGCAGAATGAACAAGACGTCCGAGCCCTGTTTTAGTGCTTCCATAAACCCTCTTTCGAATGAAATGCCATAAATTGGTGCGTTCTTGATGAAACATCAGTGAATGCACCAAAACTAAGCAAAAATCGGGCCATCTGCGCCATAACCGTGCGGCCCGGCGCTGCCGCGACGGCAGGGTTGAAGGTGCCAGTCGTTAACATCGGCCAATGGAAGCCTTTTTTGTCTCCGCAGGGATCGTCGCGCTGGCTGAAATGGGGGACAAGACGCAGCTGCTGACGCTGGTCCTGGCGCTGCGCTTTCGCAGGCCCTGGCCCATCGTGCTGGGCATCTTCGCGGCTACCCTCATCAACCACACGCTGGCCGGCGCCGTGGGCGCCTGGGTTACCACCCAACTCGGCCCGCAGGCACTGCGCTGGGCGCTGGGCCTGTCCTTCATCGCCATGGCGGTATGGATGCTGATTCCCGACAAACTGGACGACGACGAGGTCGATAAAACGCCACGGTTTGGCGTCTTCGGCACGACCGTGGTCACGTTTTTTCTGGCCGAGATGGGCGACAAGACCCAGATTGCCACGGTCATGCTGGCCGCCCGGTACAACCCGTACTGGGTAGTGGCAGGCACCACTGCCGGCATGCTGCTGGCCGACGCGCCCGTGGTCTGGCTCGGTGAGCGCATGACGCGGCTGGTGCCGATCCGTGTCGTGCACAGGGTGTCGGCGGCCGTCTTTGCCGCGTTGGGGTTGTTTGCCCTGCTGGGCTAGGCGGTCAAAGCGGGATTGATATACTTTGAAATATTCTTCACCCACGCGCCGATTTGTTCCAGATTGCGGGCGCCGGAATCAGCGAGTTCCGAAATTCTGCTAAAGACGGCTTGCGCCTCCGATCAGATGACCCGGCCCGCTGTTTCAGCCGCGCCGGGTTTTTTATGTTGATTGCCACTTCCCTGACGATGCATTTTGACGATGCGCTGCTGCTGCAAAGCGGCGCATCGATTCGCGACTACGACCTGAGCTACGAGACCTACGGCAGCCTCAACGCGGACAGGTCCAACGCGGTGCTGATCTGTCATGCGCTGAATGCCTCGCACCACGTCGCGGGCACTTATGCCGGGCAGGACAGGAGCGAGGGCTGGTGGGACAACATGATCGGCCCGGGCAAGCCGGTGGATACAGACAAATTCTTCGTCATCGGCATCAACAACCTCGGCTCGTGCTTCGGCTCCACCGGCCCGATGCAGCCCGACCCGGATGCACCGGCGGGCTCCGGCAAGGTCTATGGCGCCGACTTTCCGGTAGTCACCGTCGAAGACTGGGTCGATGCCCAGGCCCGGCTGCTCGATGGGCTGGGCATCGAAGTGCTGGCCGCGGTCATGGGCGGCAGCCTGGGCGGCATGCAGGCGCTCTCGTGGACGCTGCAGTACCCGCAGCGTGTGCGCCACGCCGTGGTGGTGGCCAGCGCGCCCAACCTCACCGCCGAGAACATTGCCTTCAACGAAGTGGCGCGCCGCGCCATCGTGACCGACCCGGACTTCCACGGCGGGGACTTTTACCAATATGGCGTGATTCCCAAGCGCGGCCTGCGCATCGCCCGCATGATCGGCCACATCACCTACCTGAGCGATGACGTGATGAACGAGAAATTCGGTCGCAGTCTCAGGGCACCCACGCTCCCCGAGGGAGCTGGTCCGGCTGGGGGCGGCCCGGCGCCGGACCTGCGCGAGTACTTGTACAGCACCCAGGACGTCGAGTTCCAGATCGAGAGCTACCTGCGCTACCAGGGCGACAAGTTCGCCGAGTACTTCGACGCCAACACCTACCTGCTGATCACGCGCGCGCTCGACTACTTCGACCCCGCGCGCCGCCATGGCGGCGACCTGAGCCAGGCGCTGGCCGGCGCGCGCGCCGGGTTCCTGCTGGTGAGCTTCACGACCGACTGGCGCTTTTCGCCCAAACGCAGCCGCGAGATCGTCAAGGCGCTGCTCGACAACAACCGCGACGTGAGCTATGCGGAGATCGACGCGCCCCATGGGCACGATGCCTTTTTGCTCGATGATCCCCGCTACATGGGCGTTGTGCGCTCTTATTTTGATAGTAAAGTGGCCAGTCCGACGCATCGCGCCGGGGAGCAACCGTCATGAGTGACGCAGCCACCACGGCGTCGATCGCCCGTCTCGTGCCCGAAAAGGCGCGCGTGCTGGACCTCGGGTGCGGTGACGGCGCCCTGCTGGACCTGCTGCAGCGCGAACGCGGCTGCAGCGGCTACGGCATCGAGATAGCCGACGCCAACGTGCAGGCCTGCGTCAGGCGTGGCGTGAACGTGATCCAGCTCAACCTGGACGAGGGCCTGGCCATGTTCGACGACGCCTCGTTCGACGTGGTGCTGCAGATCGACACGCTGCAGCACCTGCGCAACGCCGAGATCATGCTGCGCGAGACGGCGCGCGTGGGCCGCATCGGCATCGTCGCTTTCCCCAATTTTGCGCACTGGCCGAACCGCCTGAGCGTGTTGCAGGGCCGCATGCCCGTGACGCGCCGCCTGCCCTACCAGTGGTACGACACGCCGAACATCCGCGTCGGCACGTACCGCGACTTCGAGGTGCTGGCGCAGAAAAACCATCTGCAAGTCCTCGACGCCTTCGGCTTGCAGGACGGCCGCGAGGTGCGCTTTCTGCCCAATGCGCGCGCCGGCACGGCCGTGTTCAAGTTCCAGCGCGGCTAGTTGGCGTCAGGCCGCCCCGGGGAGGCGGCGCCTCCTGGGACATGCGGCTCACTGGAAGTGGTAACGCAAGCCCAGGCTGAACTGGTTCAGCCCGGTGCGTCCGGTGCTTGCCGGGTCACCCACGTGGGTGTAGTGAATCAACTCCGCCGTGGCGTCGACGTTGCGCGTCAGCGCATAGCTGACGCCGGCGCCCAGCGCCAGCGACGTGCTGTTGTCGCTGTTGGACAGGCTGGTGGGCCCGCCGACATTGGAGTTCAGGTTCAGGCTGGTATGCCACTGCTCGACGCCGAGGCGGCCATAGACCGACCACTGCGGGTCGATCGGCACGATGCCCAGCGCGTGCAGGCCGAGCCCGTAGGATTTCCAGTTGCCCGAGGCCGTGTCCGCCGGCGACGAGAGAGCGGACTGCACGCCCATGTTGCCCACGTTGTCGTAGGTCCCTTCCAGTGCGAAATTCGGGGTGAACTGGTAACCCAGGCGCAGGCTGCCGTTGGTGTTCCAGGAATCGGCCGAGCTGCTGCTGTTGTAGCCCTGGCTGGCCAGCGATGGGTCTATTTTGGAGCCTAAATCACTGGCATGGCTGAAGGAAACCGAGCCGCCCAGGTACAGGCCGGTGCCCGCGTTGCCGTCCGCCGCATGGGCTGCGGGTGCGGCCAAAACGCCAGCGAGCGACACCACTCCGATGAATGGCCAGATGGTGTTCAGTTTCATAAACACTCCTTTCTCCCGAGGGGCCTGCGACCGGTACGTCCGGCAGCCCCATGACCCTATTAAAGCCCTCTTCGCTGTCAACGTGGTGAACCGTGCGTAAAGGCATCGTAAAGATTCCGGCCAGCAGTTTCCTGCCAGTCAACAGGCTACCACTTTGGGTGCCACAACGCCGAGCCGCTGCAGCAGTGCCTGTGCCGCCGCGGGCGCCCGCTCCTTCGCGCCGCTGATGAAAAAGGCAAACACGTCGCGCGGTTTGCCTGTCACGCCTTGGTTTGTTGCGCTCACGTGCGGCAGGTCCGCGGGTTCCCCGCCCTGGGCCCAGGTCTGCAGCCGCGCCGCCCACAGGTCGAGCGCGGCCGGCGCGTAGCCGCTTGGCCACGCCGCGCTGCTGCGCATCAACCGTGCGTAGATGAAATCGCCCGTCAGGTCGGCAAACGAGGGGTAGTCGTCCGAGTCGGCGAACACCGTGGCCGCCCGGTAGCGGCGCGCCAGTTGCAGGTACTCGGGCGTCATGAAGCTGGCATGGCGCACATCCAGCACATGGCGCAGCGGGCAGCCATCCACCTGTTTGGGCAGCAGGGCCAGAAAGGCCTCGAAGTCTTGCGGCTCGAAGCGTTTGCCAGGCGCAAACTGCCAGACGATGGGGCCGAGCCTGGACCCCAGTTCGCTGATGCCGCTCTGCACAAATTTGTCAATGCTCTCGCCCGCGTCGGCCAGCACCTTGCGGTTCGTCGCATGGCGCGAGGCCTTGAGGGAAAACACAAAGTCAGCCGGGGTCTCCTCGCGCCACTTCGCAAACACCGCGGGCTTTTGCGTGCCGTAATAGGTGCCGTTGACTTCGATGGCGGTGAGCTGGCGGCTGGCGTAATGCAACTCACGGCTGTGTGCCAGCCCTTCGGGGTAGAAGTTGCTGCCCCAGGGCTCGTAGGTCCAGCCACCGACGCCGACGCGCATGCGGGTTGTGGGGAACATGGCTATCTCTGTCGTGAGGTCTCCAGCCCGCGATCATCACCCGAATCGTCAGGCGCCGCCATCGCGCAGACGCGATCGGGTCGGCGTAACCAGGCGTAGCCATGCGCCGCAGTGCTTCCTGTGAAGGCACAATGGCGTTTCTTCGTTGACGAATGCCCCATGAAGTGTCTCCTGCGCTGGCTTGCCGTTGTCGTGTTCAGTACCTCGCTGGTCGCCTGCGCGAAGCCGCTGCTCAATCTCGGCCCGTTCAGCTACACCATCCCGCAGGCCCAGCTGCAGCAGGCAATTGCCAAACGCTTTCCGTACCGCCAGAGTCTGGGCGATCTGCTGGAGCTGCAGGTGCAGACGCCGCGCCTGTCGCTGCTGCCCGAGCGCAACCGCATCGCCACGGCGCTGGACCTGGCGCTGTCGGGGCGGCTCATGGGCGACGCCTACAGCGGCACCATCGGCATGGACTACGGCCTGCGCTTCGAGCCGCGCGACAACACCATCCGCATGACCCATGTGCAAGTCACCAGCCTGAATCTGGACGGCGTGCCCGCGCCCTACCAGGGCATGGTGCAGCGCTATGCGCCGCGCCTGGCCGAGCAGCTGTTCGACGATTTCCCGCTGCACCGGATCAGCGCCAAAGACATGGCCCGGGCCAGCGACTGGGGCTATGAACTCGGCGGGTTCAAGGTCACGCGCGAGGGCCTGCAGGTCACGCTCAACCCCAAGCCGGCGCCCGCCGCCGACGCCAATCAATAATCAACCGGTATCAACCAGGAGCCAGCGCCATGAATGCCCGAATTCCAGCCTCCGCCCTCAACCCCGCCGACGCCCTCACGCAAGTCAGCGCCCAGTGGGACAACGATCTTGTCAGGCAGCTCACTGATTACATCCAGATCCCCGCCAAGTCACCCGGGTTCGACCCCGACTGGGCGCAGCACGGGCACCTCGAGACGGTGCTGCGCAACGCCGCCGACTGGGTGCAGGCGCAAAAGGTGCAGGGCCTGAGGCTGGAGATCGTGCGGCTCGACGGGCGCACGCCGGTGCTGTTCTTTGAGGTCGCCGCGACCAAACCCGAATCGACGCAGACGGTGCTGATGTACGGCCACCTCGACAAACAGCCCGAATTCACCGGCTGGCGCAACGACCTCGGCCCCTGGACGCCCAAGTACGAGGACGGCAAGCTGTTCGGGCGCGGCGGCGCCGACGACGGCTACGCGGTGTATGCCAGCATCGCCGCGATCCAGGCGCTGAAAGCCCAGAAGGTGCCGCATCCACGCATCGTCGGCCTGGTCGAGACCTGCGAGGAGTCCGGCTCGTACGACCTGCTGCCCTATGTGGATGCACTGCGCCCGCGCCTGGGCGAGGTCGATCTGGTGATCTGCCTGGACTCGGGCGCCGGCAACTACGACCAGCTCTGGCTCACCAGCAGCCTGCGCGGCCTGGCCAGCGGCACGCTCAAGGTGGAAATCCTCACCGAAGGCGTGCATTCGGGCGACGCCTCGGGCCTGGTGCCGTCGAGCTTTCGCATCATGCGCCAGGTGCTGGACCGGCTCGAAGACAGCCAGACCGGGCGCCTGCTGCCGCAAAGCTTTCATTGCGAAGTGCCGCCCGAGCGGCTGGCGCAGGCGCGGGCCACGGCCGCCATCCTGGGCGACGAGGTTTACAAGCGCTTTCCCTGGGCGCATTACGACTGCGGCGGCGCCACGGCCTTCGCACTGCCGACCACCACCGAACCGGTGCAGGCACTGCTCAGCCGCACCTGGTTGCCCACGCTGAGCGTGACCGGTGCCGAAGGTTTCCCGGCCTTGCAAGACGCCGGCAACGTGCTGCGCCCCTACACCGCCTTCAAGCTCTCGCTGCGGCTGCCGCCGCTGGTGGATGCGGCGCAGGCGGTGCAACAGCTCAAGACCCTGCTGGAAGACAACGCGCCGTACCAGGCCAGGGTGACGTTCGAGTCCGGCGGCGGCGCCACCGGCTGGAATGCACCGGCCACGGCGCCGTGGTTCGAGCAGGCGCTGAACGAGGCCTCGCAGGCCCACTTCGGCGCGCCCTGCGGCTACATCGGCCAGGGCGGCACGATTCCGCTGATGAGCATGCTGTCCAAAGGGTTCCCGAAGGCGCAGATGATGGTCTGCGGCGTGCTCGGCCCCAAGAGCAACGCGCACGGCCCGAATGAATTCCTGCACGTGCCGTATGCCAAAAAGCTGACCGCGGCGGTTGCCCAGGTCATGGCCAGCCTGCCGTAAGTCCACCCGCCATGGCGGCCACGCACGGCGCGACGAGCGCCACCCTGTCCACCTTCACCGCGGCCGATGGCGAGAACCTGGCCCTGTACGACTGGCCGCTGCACGGCGGCGCGCGCCCGCGCGGCATGGTGCTGCTGGTGCACGGCCTGGGCGAGCACATGGGCCGCTACGAGAAAGTGGCGCGGCGCCTGGGCGACTGGGGCTTTGCGGTGCGCGGCTACGACCAGTACGGCCATGGCGAGTCGGGTGGCCCGCGCGGCGGCCTGACCTCCAGCACGCGCCTGCTCGACGACCTGGCCGATGTGGTGGACAGTGTCCGGGCCCAGCTGGCGCGCCGCAAGGCGCCGGCGCTGCCGCTGATCTTGCTGGGGCACAGCCTGGGCGGCTTGGTGGCGGCGCGCTTCGTCTCGCTGCAGCTGCGGCCGGTGGACGCGCTGGTGCTGTCCTCGCCCGCGCTCGATGCGGGGCTCAACGGGTTCCAGAAATTCCTGGTGGGGACGCTGCCCAAAATCGCGCCGAACCTGCGCGTCGGCAACGGGCTGAATCTGCAATACCTCTCGCACGATCCCGCCACCGTGGCGGCGTACCGGTCCGATCCGCGGGTGCACGACCGCATTGCGGCCCGGCTCGCGCTGTTCATCGCCGAGGCGGGGCGCGCCACGCTGGCTGAGGCGCCGCGCTGGCGCGTGCCGACCCTCTTGATGTGGGCCGGTCAGGACAAGTTGGTGAAACCCGCGGGCAGCCTTGCCTTTGCCGCCGCCGCGCCGAAGCAGGTGCTGACGGCGAAATGCTTCGATGGGCTGTACCACGAGATCTTCAACGAGCAGGATCCCGAACCTGTCTTTGCCGTGCTCAGGCATTGGCTGGAGCAGCGCTTCGCGGCCTGACGCGCCGCCGGGGATGACGGGTCAAAAGGCCCTCCAGCCCTGACCCATTAATCGCTGTCAGCTACGATTTATGTAGCAAACCGCCCAGCATCCCCATCAGGTCCCCCGCATTGCCCAAGCCGCCGGCCGGAGCCTGACCGTTGGGCGTGAGGTGGTTCACCAGCCCGGGCAGAATATTCGACAACTGGCCGGCCGCCTCATCGGGGCTCACGCCCAGCTTCGCCGCGATGTTGGAGATCGCACCCGAGCCGAGCACCTGCGTGAGCTGGTCGCCCGTCACCGGCTGGTTCTGGCCGTTGCCGATCCAGGAGCCGACCACATTGCCAAGGCCGGCCTGTTCGAACTTGGAAACCAGGCCGCCCAGGCCGCCGTGCTCGCCGTCGTTGCCAAGCATGCCGGTCACGGCCTGCAGCAACTGGGGATTGCTGGTGACCATGCCGATCAGGCCGCCCAAGCCGCCGCCTGCACCGCCCTGCGCCTGTTGTCCGCCTGTCATCGCACCTATTACCGAATCAAGCAAGCCCATGATGTTTCCTTGAAAAATGAATTGAACGACCCGCTACGCATTTTGGCCGCCACGCTGGCGGGCTGCAAGCCGTGCCGGTTTTTTCGCTGCATCAGCGGGAATGCGCCACCCGGCGCCCCGATTGAAGGCTAGGGATTACCCTGATCTTGATTTAGGTCAAGCAGTCTTCTTAAAGATTTATAGAAAATACATCTTAATGGGTCGATCGACAAAGATCAGGTCCGCCGTATTTTTTAACTCAAATGAAACAGGATATTTCCATGCACGCCACGCGCAAACTATGGACTTGGTTGGCCGTCATCTGTGTTCTTTCCTTTGCCGTCCTGGGCTGGGTCGGATCCGAGATTTATGTCAAGGCCCCGCCCATCCCCAACCAGGTCGCCAGCACCCAGGGCGAGGTTCTGTTCTCGGCCGGGCAGGTGCAGCGCGGCCAGGAAGCCTGGCTGTCCGCGGGCGGCCAGCAACTGGGTACCGTATGGGGGCATGGCGCCTACCTGGCGCCGGACTGGTCTGCCGACTGGCTGCACCGCGAGGCGCTGGCCTTGCGCGAGATCTGGGCGCAGCGCGACTACCGCAAGTCGTTCGGGCAGCTCGACGCCGGGCAGCAGGGGCGGCTCAATGCCCTGCTGAAGGTCGAGATGCGGCGCAACACCTATGACGCCGCCAGCGGCGTCATCACGCTCTCGCCCGAGCGGGCCGAGGCGGTGCAACAACTGGCACGCCACTACGAGGGGCTTTTTGGCGAGGCACCTGCGCTGGACAAGCTGCGCGAGCAGTACGCCATGAATGCCAACTCGCTGCCCGACCCTGCCGATCGGCAAGCCCTGGCCGCCTTCTTTTTCTGGAGCGCCTGGTCGGCCACGACCGACCGTCCGGGGGACACCGACCTGAGCTACACCAGCAACTGGCCGCACGAGCCGCTGGTGGGCAATACGCCGACCGCCGGCACCGGCATCTGGTCCATCGCCAGCGTGCTCCTGATGATTGCTGCGATCGCCGCGATGATATTTTTTCACGCCACCAGCAAGGAGCAGGGTGACCCGACCCCGCCCAAGGCCGATCCGCTGTTCGACCTGAAGCCGACGCCCTCCATGCGCGCGACGCGGAAATACTTCTTCGTCGTGATCGGCCTGATTCTGGCCCAGGTCGGCATGGGCGTGATCACCGCGCACTATGCCGTCGAGGGCAAGAGTTTCTTCGGGTTCCCGCTGGCCGAGGTACTGCCCTACGTCGTGAGCCGCACCATCCACACGCAGTTTGCGGTCCTGTGGATCGCCACCGCCTGGCTGGCTACCGGCCTGTATATTGCGCCGGCCATCTCGGGGCATGAGCCCAAGTACCAGAAGCTGGGCGTCAATGTGCTGTTCTACGCGCTGCTGTTCATCGTGGTCGGCTCCACGGTCACCGGCTGGCTCGGTACCCTGCAGCATCTGGGAAGCAACTTTGGTTTCTGGGTCGGCAATCAGGGGCTGGAATACACCAGCATGGGCCGTGTCTGGCAAATCCTGCTGTTCATCGGGCTGCTGTTCTGGGTCACCCTGCTCGGGCGCGGCCTGTTGCCGGCGCTCAAGAAGCCTTCCGAGAGCCGCGGCCTGATCGCCATGGTGTTTCTCGCGGCCCTGTGCATCGGCGGCTTTTACGCCACCTCGCTGGTCTGGGGCCAGCACACGCACTATTCGATCATCGAGTACTGGCGCTGGTGGCTGGTGCACCTGTGGGTCGAAGGCTTCTTCGAAGTGTTTGCCACGGCGGTCATTGCGCTGCTGTTCACACGCCTGGGCCTGATCCACGCGGCCACCGCGAATGCCGCCATCGTGCTGGAGACCATGGTGTTCCTGTTCGCCGGCATCCTGGGCACGCTGCACCACCTGTACTTCACGGGCACGCCGACCTCCGTCATCGCGATCGGCTCCATGTTCTCGGCGCTCGAGGTCGTGCCGCTCGCCATGATCGGCATCGAGGCCTGGCGCAACTACCAGCGCTCGAAGGCGGCGCCCTGGGTGCAGGCCTACAAGTGGCCGATCCTGTGCTTTATCGCCGTGGGCTTCTGGAACGTGGTTGGCGCCGGCGTGCTGGGCTTTTCCGTGAACACCCCGATCGCGCTGTACTACATGCAGGGCATGAACCTGACCGCCGCGCACGGCCACGCCGCGCTGTTCGGCGTCTACGGCATGCTGGGCATCGGCCTGCTGCTGTTCTGCCTGCGCGGGCTCTCGAGCCCTGCTGCCTGGTCGGACCGGCTGCTGCAGCCGATGTTCTGGTCGCTGAATATCGGACTGGGCATGATGGTGTTCATCTCGCTGGTGCCGGCCGGCATCTACCAGGCCTGGGCCAGCATCACCCGGGGTGTGTGGTACGCGCGTTCGGCCGAAGTCGTGCATTCACGTCTGATGGAAACCTTCGTGTGGTTGCGGGTGCCCGGCGACATCGTGTTCTCGATCGGCGTGTTCTGTCTGGCGCTGTTTGCGTGGCGGCTGCTCGCCGCTGGCCGGCGTGCGCCGGGAAAAGCGATATCGACAGGGCGTCCCATCAAGGCTTGACTGCAGCAGACGCCGCGGTCGGTGTCGCGTGCGTTATGACGGCGCGCGCGGGCGTGCCCACAATGCCCCATGGACTTCGACCTTTCCCCGCGCGCCCAGGACCTGTGCCGGCGCCTTGAAGACTTCATGGCGCACTACGTGCTGCCTTACAACGCCGCCTGGCACCAGGCGGTGGCCGGGGGGCTGTACCCGCCCCCGTTTCTCGAAGACCTGAAGACGCTGGCGCGCGAGCAGGGGCTGTGGAACCTGTTTCTGCCGGGACTGCGCGAGGACGAGCCCGGCACACGCCTGTGCAACCTCGACTACGCGCCGCTGGCCGAGATCATGGGCCGCCTGCCCTGGGCGCCGGAGGTCTTCAACTGCAGCGCGCCCGACACCGGCAACATCGAGCTGCTGCACCGCTTCGCCACGCCGGCGCAGCGCGCGCAGTGGCTGGGTCCGCTGCTGCACGGCACGATGCGCTCGGCCTTCGCCATGTCCGAGCCCGACGTGGCCTCGTCCGACCCGACCAACCTGCAGACCACGCTGCGCCATGATGGCGATGCGCTGGTACTCAATGGCCGCAAATGGTTCATCACCGGCGCCGCCCATCCGCACTGCAGGCTGCTGATCGTGATGTGCGAGAGCGGCGACGGCGCCGGCGAAGCGCCACAGCACGGCCGGCACAGCCTGGTGCTGGTGCCGATGGACGCGCCCGGCCTGCGCCTGGTGCGCAACATTCCCATCATGCAGCACCACGCGCCCGAAGGGCATTGCGAAATCGTGCTGCAGAACGTGCGCGTGCCCGCGGCGAACCTGCTCGGGGCCGAGGGCGCGGGCTTCGCGATGGCGCAGGCGCGGCTCGGGCCGGGGCGCATCCACCACTGCATGCGCACCATCGGCCAGTGCGAGCTCGCGCTGGCGCTGGCCTGCGAGCGCACCCTGGAGCGCCGCGCCTTCGGCAAGTACCTGGCTGACTTTTCCAATGTGCAGGAGTGGATCGCCGAGTCGCGCCTGGAGATCGACCAGGCGCGGCTGCTGGTGCTGCGCGCCGCATGGGCGCTGGACCAGGGCGCCCATGCGGACCTGAGCGCACAAAGCCGGGCCGACGTGGCCGGCATCAAGGTGGTGGCGGCGCGGCTGCAAACCCGCGTGGTGGACCGCGCCATGCAGGTGTTCGGCGCCATGGGCCTGTCGCCCGACACCCCGCTGGCGTATTTCTGGACCTGGGGCCGTGCCCTGCACCTGATGGACGGGCCCGACGAGGTGCACCTGCGCAGCGTGGCGCGGCACGAACTGGCCCGGGCGCGTGCACGCCGCGGCGCGACGGCCGCCTACTTCACCACGCCCGAGCAGTTGCTGGCACCGCCGCGCATCCGCTGAGCGCGTGCGCCCGCGTTTTCAGCATCGAATCGGGCGCCAGCCCTTGCAGACTCTGCGCCGACGGCTATTAAAAGAGAAGCGCCCCTAGAGCGTGAGGGCGGCCAGCACCGCCAGCGGCGCGGTCTCCGCACGCAGCACACGCGGGCCCAGCGTCACCGGCAGGAAGCCGGCGGCCAGCGCGGCGGCCTCTTCGGTCGATGTCAGTCCGCCTTCCGGGCCGGACAACAGTGTGACGGGGCCGCCGCCACCGGCTGCCACCTCGGCCAGCCGCCGCGCGTCGGGGCGCAGCGACAGCAGCAGGCGCGTGCCGTGCACCGGCGCGTCGGGCGGCGCGGCGCGGCCGTCCTCGCTGGCCAGCCACTCGGCCAGGCTTTGTGCATCGTGAATCGGCGGCACGCGGTTGCGCCCGCATTGCTCGCAGGCGGCGCTGGCCACGGCGCGCCAGTGCGCCAGTTTTTTTCCGGCGCGCTCGCCCTTGAGCTTGAGCACGCTGCGCTCGGCCAGCAGCGGCGTGAGACTGGCCGCGCCGAGCTCGGCAGCCTTCTCCATCAGCCAGTCCATGCGCTCGTTGGCGCTGATCCCGGCCAGCAGGTGCACGGCGCGCACTGCTTCGCGCTCGACAGCGTGGTGCGCGCCGACGGCCACCTGCACATCGCTGCGGCCCATGCGGGTCACGCGGGCGTCCCATTCGCCGCCCGCGCCGTTGAACAGGGTGATGGCGTGGCCCGGCTGCAGGCGCAGCACCTGCACATGGCGCGCGGCATCCGGGGGCAGGTCCAGCGGGGTGCCGGTGGCGAGCGGCACGGGGCAGTAAAAGCGCGGCATCAAATGGGGTGAGCTATCAAAAGAAGAGCTGACTTCGGAGGCGGGATATGGGTTGCAGCCACTTTTTCCTTAAACCCGGCCATACGCGTAACCCGTGACGGCCTGGGTGCCCTCGACCTTGTCGATCAGCCGCAAGAGCGGTGTGAGCTCGCGGTAGCGGCCCGCCGTGGCGCGGATGTAGCCGATGAAGCGCGGCGCATCGGCCAGGTACTTGGGCTTGCCGTCGCGCAGCGTCAGGCGGGCAAAGATGCCGGCCACTTTCAAATGACGCTGCAGGCCCATCCACTCCACCGCGCGGTAGAACGCGCCGAAGTCGCTGTGCCAGTCCTCGAAGTCCATGAGGCCGGCCTGGCGTGCCTTTTCCCAGTAGCGGATGGTGATGTCGAGCACGAAGTCTTCTTCCCAACTCAGGAACGCGTCGCGCATCAGGCTCGCGATGTCGTAGGTGACGGGGCCGTAGACGGCGTCCTGGAAATCGAGCACACCCAGCGCGGGTGTTGCAAGCATCAGATTTCTGGGCATGAAGTCGCGATGCACATAGACGCTGGGCGCGGCCAGGTTGCGCTCGACGATGGTGGCAAAAGTCTTGTCCAGCGTCTCGCGCAGCGTGCCTTCGACCGGCACGCCGCGGTGCCGGGCCAGGTACCAGTCCGGGAACAGCGCCAGCTCGCGCTGCAGCAGCGCCGCGTCATACGGTGGCAGCACGCCGGGGCGCGACGCTCGCTGCCAGGTGAGCAGCGCGTCCACCGCCTGCAGGTAAAGGCCCTGGTTGGCCTGCGGCCGTTCGCGATCGATCACGTCCATCAGGGTCTGCGTGCCCAGGTCGCTCAAGAGCAAGAAGCCGCGGGCTTCGTCCCAGGCCAGGATGTGCGGCACGTTCAGTCCGGCGTCCAGCATCAGCGCGGCGACCTTGACGAACGGGCGGCAGTCTTCCAGCCCGGGCGGCGCATCCATGATGATGAAGGGGGTGCCAGTGGCCGAGTCGATGCGCAGGTAGCGCCGAAAGCTCGCGTCGGCCGAGGCCGCGCGCAATGTGGCGCCTTGCAACTGGTAGGGCGCCGCCACGCCGGCGAGCCAGTCGCGAAAGGCTGCCTCGCGCTGCGGGTCGGGCCAGGCCACGGTGCCAGGACCACTTGAACCAGGTGCAACAAAGGGTGACGGCGCGGGCGGGGAGTTAAGTGGGCTCATGGATAATCCATTCTACAAACCCGGCCTGCTGCCGGCCGACCGGTTTGCCGGTTTTGTTTCACCCACCGCTGACCCGACAGACTCGCCTGATGGACCCCTTGATTTGATGGACGACCCCAAACGCCGGGCACTGCGCTGCCGTTTCGTCCTCACGCCGGTGGCCTGGGTCGCGTGCGCGCTGCTGCACGGCTTGCCGGCGCGGGCCCAGGCGGTGGACGACGCGCCACTGATCCTCAAGCGCAGCACGCTGCTGCAGGAGAAGATTCCCGAGGCGACGCGCCAGCAGCTGCCGACGTTCGTGTCGGGCGAGCGCCTGTCGGGTCAGACGGATCTGGACACCGAGGTGCAAGGCAACGCCGAGCTGCGCCGCGGCGACACGATGATCCGGGCCGACCGGATCGACTACAACCAGCCCGAGGATCTGGCTCGCGCGCATGGTGATGTTCATGTCAACCGCGCCGGCAACGTCTATGAAGGTCCGGTGCTGCAGCTCCACCTGGATTCGTTCGAAGGCTTCTTTACCCAACCCGACTACCGCTTTCTCAACAACGCCTACGGTCATGCCGAGCGGATCGACTTCATCGACGACAAGCACTCGGTCGCGCACAACGCAACCTATACCACCTGCCAGCGCAAGCCGGGTCCGAGCTGGATGCCCGACTGGATTTTCAAGGCCACCACCTTGCAGTTCGACACGGATGAAGATGTGGGCCGGGCCGAGGGCGCGCAGCTGCGCTTCAAGGACGTGCCGATCCTGCCGTTTCCGGATATGAGCTTTCCGCTCAGCGACAAGCGCAAGTCGGGCCTGTTGCCGCCCACCCTCGGCATGAACAGCGTGAACGGCATCGACCTCGTGCAGCCGTACTACTGGGACATTGCACCGAACCGGGATGCGACGCTGTCGCCGGAGCTGATGAGCCGGCGCGGCCTCAATCTCGGCGGCGAGTTCCGCTACCTCGAAGCGCCGTACCGGGGACAGATCAGTGCCAACTACATGCCTACCGACATGCTGCGCGACCGTGACCGCTGGTCTTATGCCACCACCGACTCGGGCACCATCAACACCGGCATTTCCAGCATCGGCAACCTGGGTTTCAACGTGAACCTGAACCGGGTCAGCGATGACAACTATGCGATCGACTTCCCGCATGCGCTGCCCTCGCTGATCCAGCAGGTGCTGCCCAACGATGCGTCGCTGTCGTGGGCCCAGGGCCATTTTTCCGCCAGCGCGCGCACGCTGAAATGGCAGACGCTGCAGGAGGTGGGCTCGCCGATCACACCGCCGTATGACCGGCTGCCGCAGTTGACGGGCGCGTACACGCGGCTGGACGCGGGCGGCTTCGACTTTTCCCTCACCGGCGACTACACGCAATTCAGCGCCGACTCCACGCTGACCCTGCAGCCCAACGCCAAGCGCTCGTATGCACTGGCGCAGATCAGCCACCCGTGGCAGGCGCCGGGCTGGTTCGTGACGCCCAAGCTGCAGCTCAACGCCACCAGCTATGAATTCGACACTCCGCTGACCAATGGCGCCAGCACCGCCTCGCGCGTGCTGCCCACTTTCAGCCTGGACAACGGTCTGGTGTTCGAGCGCGACGCCAGCTACTTTGGCCGCAGCTTTCGCCAGACGCTGGAGCCGCGCGCGTTTTACGTGTACACGCCGTATCGCAACCAGGGCCTGCTGCCCAATTACGATTCAGCGTTGAACGACTTCAATTTCGCCACCGTCTATACCGAAAACGCATTCAGCGGCAACGACCGTATCTCCGACGCCAACCTGCTCACGCTGGGCGTCACCACGCGGCTGCTCGATCCCGATACCGGGGCGGAAGCGGCCCGCTTTGGGGTGGCGCAGCGCCTGCGTTTCAAACAGCAGCAGGTCACGCTGCCTGGCGGCACGCCGGACCCGGCCGGTGTCAGCGACCTGCTGCTGGGCACCTCGATCAACTGGACGCCTCGGTGGTCGCTCGACGCCTCGGGCCAGATCAACCTCAAGACCCACGAGTCGCTCAGCTCCTCGATCGGCGGCCATTACAGCCCCGGCAGCTACCGGGTGGTCAACGCCTCCTACACGAAGTACATCGACCCCGTGACGCCGACCAACTCCAGCACGCAGTGGGACCTCAGCTGGCAATGGCCGATCAACGACCTGTGGGGTGACAAGGGCAGGAACCTGGGGCCGGGGCTCGGGCAGGGCGAGGGCCGCTGGTACAGTGTGGGCCGCCTGAACTACAGTATGCTGGACCACAAGCTGGTGAATGCCGTCATGGGCCTTGAGTACGATGCGGGCTGCTGGATCGGGCGCGTCCTGATCGAGCAACTGACCACCAGCACCTTGACCGCCAACAAGAGCATCCAGTTCCAGCTCGAGTTCGTGGGTTTTTCGCGCCTGGGCTCGAATCCGACCCAGACGCTGCGCACGAACATCCCGGGCTACGATTACCTGCGCCAGCAAACCACCACGCCCAGCCGCTTTGGCAACTACAACTGATGCATCATTCCCTTTACTCCAACGCCTCCACCATGCTCCAACGCGCCCTCGCCCTCATCCTGGCCGGCCTGATGACCTGGATGGCCCCGCCCGCCCTGGCCCAGGGTTTGCGCCCGTCTCTCCCATTGGGAGCTGGCGCGGGCCTGCTGCGCGTGCCGACGCCGGCGCCGGTGTCCAGCGCGCCGCGCCAGGCCGACTACATCGTGGCCGTGGTCAATTCCGAGCCCATCACCAACAATGAGGTGCAGGCGCGCCTGAAGCGCATCGAGCCGCAACTGGCGCAGCAGGGCGGCCCCATTCCGCCGCACAACGTGCTGGTGCGCCAGGTGCTGGAGCGCCTGATCACTGAAAAGGCCCAGCTGCAGCAGGCCAAGGAACTGGGGCTGAAGGTGGACGAGGCCAGTGTCGACCAGGCCGAGCAGAATGTGGCGCGGCAAAATCAGGTGGATGTGGCCACGCTGCGCAGCAAGCTGGCAGGCCAGGGCATCGAGCTCAAGCAGTTCCGCGACGAGTTGCGCAACCAGATCCTGCTGTCCAGATTGCGCGAGCGCGAAGTCGATCCCCAGGTCAAGGTGACAGACCTCGACGTCGATCAATTTCTCCACGAGCAGCAGGGCAGTACCGATGGAAGCGGGCTGGAGATCAACCTGGCGCAGGTGCTGGTGGTGGTGCCCGAGGGCGCCAGCGACGCGCAGGTCAAGACGCTGCAGGCGCGCGCCCAGCAGGTGGCCGACCGTGCGCGTGCGGGCGATGATTTTGCCGCCCTGGTCAACGAATACTCCGGCGCCAGCCGCGGCAACGGCGGCCAGATGGGGCTGCGCGATGCCGCGCGCTACCCGACCCTGTTTGTCGAGGCGACGCGCAATGCGCCGATCGGCGGCATCGTCGGGCCGGTGCGCTCGGGCGCCGGTTTCCATATCCTCAAGGTGATCGACAGGCAGCGCGCGGATATGCCCGCGACCGTCACGCAAAGCCATGCGCGCCACATCCTGCTGCGTATCGGAGCGCAGATGAGTGAGGCGCAGGCGCGCGAGCGGCTGACCGATTTCAGGAACCGCATTCTGGCCAAGCAGGCCGACTTCGCCACGCTGGCGCGCGAGTATTCGCAGGATGGCAGCGCGCGCGAGGGCGGCGATCTGGGCTGGTCCAATCCGGGCCAGTATGTGCCGGAGTTTGAAAGCGTCATGAACAGCCTGGCGCCGGGCGAGATCAGCGAGCCGGTGACCTCGCGCTTTGGCGTGCACCTGATCCAGTTGCTGGAACGGCGCGATGTCAAGCTCACCGATGCGCAAAAGCGCGAGGTCGCGCGCAATATCCTGCGCGAGAAAAAACTCGAGGAAGCCTACGCGACCTGGGCGCAGGATCTGCGCGGGCGCGCCTACGTCGATTACCGCGATCCGCCGCAATAGGTATGGCCCCCACGCTTGTCGCTGCGCGTACTGCGCTGCCCCCCGAGGGGGCTGGCCTTGCTTGGGGCGGCCCGGCGCGGCGGCCGATGGCCCCCACGCCACGGCCGGTCCCGTTGGTGCGAGGATGAAGCACATCCCGCGCAAGCGCTTTGGCCAGCATTTCCTGACCGACGCGGCCATCATCGAGGCCATCGTGCGCGAGATTGCGCCGAAGCCCGGCCAGGCCATGGTGGAAATCGGCCCCGGCCTGGCCGCCCTGACGCAGCCGCTGGTGGAGCGCCTCGGCCAGCTCACGGTGATCGAGCTGGACCGCGATCTGGCGCAGCGCCTGCGTGCGCACGGCCAGCTCACGGTGCTCGAAGCCGATGTGCTGAAAGTGGACTTTGCCCTTGTCGCACAAGCGCAGACAGCTATCGAAGCAATAGCAAATGGCAAACCCCGGCTGCGCGTCGTCGGCAACCTGCCCTACAACATCTCCACCCCGATCCTGTTCCATCTGCTTGGCTTTGTGGACGTGATCGAAGACCAGCACTTCATGCTGCAAAAGGAAGTCGTCGAGCGCATGGTGGCGCGGCCCGCCACCAGCGACTACGGCCGCCTGTCGGTCATGCTGCAATGGCGCTACGCCATGGAAAACGTGCTGCTCGTGCCGCCCCAGTCGTTCGAGCCGCCGCCGCGCGTGGACAGCGCCGTGGTGCGCATGGTGCCGCTGCAAAGCCCGGCGCCGGTGGATGTCAAGCGCCTGAGCGAAATCGTCCAGGTGGCGTTCAGCCAGCGCCGCAAGCTGCTGCGCCACACGCTGGGCCGATGGCTGCAAGAGCAGGGCTTTGCCGGTCAGTTCGACGTGCAGCGCCGGGCCGAGGAGGTGCCGGTAAATGAGTATCTGGACCTGGCGCTGGCGCTGGTGTGACCGGCCCGGCCATGAAAAAGCCCGTCACCGGACGGGCTTTTTGAATGGCGGCTGTGTGACCCCACCCCGGATTTGTGCCGGTTCCCTGACGGTTCAGGCCGCGGCTAGCCAGTAGCCCGAATTGAACGGGCTGCTCATGCGCAGCGCCAGCGGAGAGATGTCCACCAGCAGGTCGGTCGGCATTTTCTCGCCCGACTCGGTTGTCAAATCGATGCCGGCCGGCGCGTCGCCGCCCTTGCCGTCGCTGTGTGCCTCTTTCGCCCGTTCTGCTTGGCTGGTGTGTGCAGAACGGGCTACAGAAAAGAATAGAAGCATCTGAAGGGTATTTTTCGATCCCCCCAATAGTCTGCAGCGTCGCGGAAGATGTCCAGCAGCTGCTCGCGCGCCTCCTTGTCAAACTTGCCGTTGGCCGGGATGTGCTCGAGCACAATGACGAAGCCGGGCTGCGGCCCCGACTTGTGCAGCGGGTCGGTCATGCAGTCGTAGAGCGCATCAAAGTTTTTGCCGAAGTGGGCTGGAAACGTGAATTGCTGGGCGATCAGGTCCAGCACGTCCTGTTTGCTCTGGGCGCTGGCGAGGTTGGCGTACAAGAAGTGCTGACCCAGGTGCTGGGCAGCGTCCTGCAGTTCCTGCACCCGGAAGGCGCGGATCGACTGCACGATGTTGGTTCTTACGGTACGAAGTGGTGTATCCATCTCCGCTTCTCTTTCTATAGTCATAAATCCAATCCGGCCTTGTGGGCCGGTACCCCAGTTTTTCAGGCTGGTTCAAAATGCCGGGCCGTCATTCGACGATCCGACGAAAACTGGCGTAGTGGTCGCCCGTGTAATAACAGGCGTCGGGCGCCTGCACACGGCCGCCACACACGATGCGCCGGGCACCGCGGTCACGCGAATAGGGCGTTCTCACCGTGTACTCGTGGTAGTAGCCGCGCCTTTGCGCCGGCAACTGCCGCTCGCGATTGCCAAACACCACACCGTCCTTGTCATACGGAAACGGCCCGCCCTGACGGATCAGCCGGTAGGTTTCGCGCCCTTGAATCGGCAACTCGGCGACTGAAACGGTCGGCAGGTTATCCTCTGGCAGTGGCTGTCTGGCACGCACCAAAGTGGTGCCAATCAACGTCGCTGCCAGGAAAATACAAGCGAGTCCTGATTTGCTTTTTTTGATGGTTGCGGCTCGCAACATGAAATACGCCTTTCGGAAACTCCGGGTTAACCCGGAATTTCAAGCCGCTAGTGTGCCGCAAGTGTTTCGGAAATGCAAGCGGCTGCCCAAATTTTGGGCAGCCGCAGAGAGCGTTTTGGGGTTAAAAAGTTAGTGCTTGCTGTCTAAAAACAGTTTATCGCGAAGCATTCGCGTCCGCCACGGTCAGGGCCGTCATGTTGACAATGCGCCGCACGGTGGTGCTGGCCGTGAGGATGTGCACGGGTTTGGCGGCGCCCAGCAATACCGGGCCGATGGCGATGTTGCCGCCCGCCGCCGTTTTGAGCAGGTTGTAGGAAATATTCGCGGCATCGATGTTGGGCAGCACCAGCAGGTTGGCGTTGCCGGTCAGGGTGCTGTTGGGCATGATGGCGCGGCGGGCCTTGCCGTCCAGCGCCACGTCGCCATGCATTTCGCCGTCTACTTCCAGCCACGGCGCCTTCACGCGCAGCAGGTCCAGCGTGTGGCGCATCTTCAGCGCGCTGGGCTGGCTGCTCGATCCAAAGTTGGAGTGGCTCAACAGGGCGGCCTTCGGATGCACGCCAAAGCGCATCATTTCTTCGGCGGCCATCATGGTGATCTCGGCCAGCTGTTCGGCGGTCGGATCGTAGTTGACATGGGTGTCCACCAGAAAAACCAGTCGCTCGGGCAACAGCAGCCCATTCATGCAGGCGTAGGTGCACACGCCCGCGCGCTTGCCGATCACCTGATCCAGGTACACGAGGTGCATTGCCGTGGTGCCCCAGGTGCCGCAGATGACGCCGTCGACCTCGCCCTTTTCGAGCATCATGTAACTGATCAGTGACAGGCGCCGGCGCATCTCGATCTTGGCCATCTGCACCGTGACGCCCTTGCGCTCGGTCATGCGGTGGTAGGTCTGCCAGAAGTCGCGATAGCGATGATCCTGCTCGACGTTGACGACGTCGTAGTCCAGACCCTGCTTGAGCCGCAGGCCGAATTTCTCGACGCGCTGGGCAATGATGGCCGGGCGGCCGACCAGCGTCGGGCGCGCCAGCCCTTCGTCCACCACGATCTGCGCGGCGCGCAGCACGCGCTCCTCCTCGCCCTCAGCGTAGGCGACGCGCTTCCTCGCGGCGGTCTTGGCCATCGTGAAAATCGGCTTCATCGTCGCACCCGACGCGTAGACAAAGCTTTGCAGCCTGTCGCGGTAGGCCGCCATGTCCTGGATCGGGCGCAAGGCCACACCGCTGTCGGCGGCTGCCTGCGCCACCGCCGGCGCAATGATCATCATCAGGCGCGGGTCGAAGGGCTTCGGGATCAGGTACTCCGGACCAAAGGCCAGCTGCTGGCCGGCATAGGCGGCGGCCACCACTTCGCTCTGCTCGGCCTGTGCCAGTTCGGCAATCGCGTGCACCGCGGCAATTTCCATCTCGACCGTGATGGTGGTCGCGCCAGAGTCCAGCGCGCCGCGGAAGATGTACGGGAAGCACAGCACGTTGTTGACCTGGTTCGGGTAGTCGCTGCGCCCCGTGGCCATGATCACGTCGTCGCGCGCGGCATGGGCCTCCTCGGGCGAGATTTCCGGGTTCGGATTTGCCAGCGCGAGGATCAGCGGACGTGCAGCCATCTTCTTCACCATCCCGGGCTTGAGCACCCCGCCCGCCGACAGGCCCAGGAATACATCGGCACCTTCGATGATCTCGCCCAGCGTGCGTGCCGTGGTCTTCTGCGCAAACTGGATCTTGTCCTCGTCCATCAGCTCGGTGCGGCCCTCGTAGACCACGCCCGCCAGATCGGTCACGTAGATGTTCTCGCGCGGAATGCCCAGTTTGAGCAACAGGCCCAGGCAGGCCAGCGCCGCCGCGCCTGCGCCCGAGGTCACCAGCTTGATCTTTTTCGGGTCCTTGCCTGCCACCTTGAGACCGTTGAGGATCGCGGCGCCGACGCAGATCGCCGTGCCGTGCTGGTCGTCGTGGAACACCGGGATCTTCATGCGAGCGCGCAGCTTGCGCTCCACATAAAAGCAGTCGGGCGCCTTGATGTCTTCCAGATTGATGCCGCCGAAGGTCGGCTCCAGCGAGGCAATGATGTCGACCAGCTTGTCCAGGTCGTGCTTTTCGTTGATCTCGATGTCGAACACATCAATGCCGGCAAACTTCTTGAACAGGACCGCCTTGCCCTCCATCACGGGCTTGGCCGCCAGCGGACCGATGTCGCCCAGACCCAGCACCGCCGTACCGTTGGTCACGACCGCGACCAGGTTGCCGCGGCTGGTGTACTTGAAAGCCGTGTTCGGGTCCTTGACGATTTCCTCGCAGGGTGCGGCCACGCCGGGCGTATAGGCCAGCCCCAGGTCGTGCTGGTTCAACAACTGCTTGGTGGCGGCAATGGCGATCTTGCCGGGGGTTGGAAACTCGTGGTACTCGAGCGCAGCGCTGCGCATTTCGGCGCGGTGTTCGTCGGTGTTGACCGGGGTGCTGGGCATACGGTGTCTCCGTCAGCTTCTATAAAGGAGTTTGATTGTAGACCGCGCTATGCGGGGCTCTGCCACGGAAATCCACCGCAAAACGGGACGCCGGCGCCACAGGCGCTACCATTGCCAAAACCCGTTTCAATCGTGAACTACACATTTCAATTCGGCGCGGTCTTTGCCGCCTGGCCGCTACTGCTCAAGGGCACGTGGATCACGATCCAGTTGTCCGTCCTGGCGATGCTGGGCGGCCTGGCGGTCGCGATCGTCTGTGCCTGGGGCAAGACGGCGGGGCCGCGCGCGCTGCGCTGGGTCATCAACACCTACATCGAGGTGATCCGCAACACGCCCTTCCTGGTGCAGTTGTTTTTCTTCTTCTTTGCGTTGCCGGCCATCGGCTTGCGCTGGTCGGCGCACACGGCGGCGCTGACGGCGATGGTGGTCAATCTGGGCGCCTACGCCACCGAGATCATCCGCGCCGGCATCGAATCGATCCCAAAGGGCCAGATCGAAGCCGCCCTGGCGCTCAACCTCAAGCGCCACGAGATCTTCCGCTTCGTCATCCTCAAGCCCGCGCTGAAAGCCATCTTTCCGGCGCTGACCAGCCAGTTCATCCTGCTGATGTTGAGCTCGGCCGTGGTCTCGGTGATCTCCGCCGACGACCTGACATCGGTGGCGGCCAACCTGCAGTCGCAGACCTTTCGCAGCTTCGAGATCTACATCGTTGTAACCGTCATCTACCTGGTGCTGGCGCTGTCCTTTTCCGCCCTGTTCAAGCTGGTCTACCAGTGGGGGCTGAGCTACCCCGACCGCCGGTAACCCTCACACCATGCGCACCTTCGGCACCCCCGAATTCCTGTTCATCCTCGAAGCCGCCCGCTGGACGCTGGCGCTGTCGGTCATCGCGTTCATTGGCGGCGCCATCGGCGGCCTGGCCGTCGCGCTCAGCCGCACGTCCGATGTGGCGCTGCTGCGCGCCATGTCGGCCGGCTTCATTCAGCTGTTCCAGGGCACGCCGCTGCTGCTGCAGCTGTTCCTGATCTTTTTTGGCGCGCCGGTGCTCGGCTTCGACATCAATCCATGGATTGCCGCGGGTACCGCGCTGGTGCTCAACAGCAGCGCCTTCCTCGGGCAGATCTGGCGCGGCTGCATCGAAGCCGTTCCGCGCGGTCAGTGGGAAGCGGCCGAGGCACTCAGCCTGTCGTACCGCTCGCGCATGCGCGACGTGGTTCTGCCGCAGGCCCTGCGCATTGCGGTGGCCCCTACCGTCGGCTACATGGTGCAGATCATCAAGGGCACGTCGCTGGCCGCGATCATCGGTTTCACCGAAGTCACGCGCGCCGGCCAGATCATCAACAATGCCACCTTTCAGCCGCTCGTCGTGTTCAGCGTCGTGGCGGCCATTTACTTCGTGCTGTGCTGGCCGCTATCGCTGCTGGCCGCACGAATGGAGCGCCGCCACAAGGCGGCGGTCGCACGCTGAGCGCCCGCTCTTTTGGCATCCCCGATTTCCATCCCCTGACGTTAACTACGGAGACTTCACCATGATTCATGCTCAAAACCGCCGCCACTTCGGCACTACTGCAGCCGCCCTGGGCCTCACGGCCGTGCTGCCCGCGTGGCTGTCCTGCGCCAATGCACAGACCGTCGAAGACATCAAGAAGAAGGGCGAACTCACGGTGGGGCTGCTGGTCGATTTCCCGCCTTACGGCACCCTCAACAGCAGCAATCAGCCCGATGGCTACGACGCCGACGTGGCGCGGCTGCTGGCCAAGGACCTGGGCGTCAAGCTCAAGCTGGTGCCGGTCACCGGGCCGAACCGCATTCCGTTCCTGATCACGAACAAGGTCGATCTGCTGGTGGCCTCGCTCGCGATCACGCCCGAGCGTGCCAAGCAGGTGCAGTTTTCCAAGCCTTACGCGGCTGCAACCATCGTGCTGTATGGCCTCAAGAAACTCCCGATCAAGAGCCCGGCCGACCTCAAGACCCTGCGCGTGGGCGTGGCGCGTGCCAGCACGCAGGACATCGCCCTGACGGCCGTGGCGCCCGAAGGCACCGAGATCCGCCGCTTCGATGACGACGCATCGGCCATGCAGGCGCTGATGTCGGGGCAGGTCGATGCCATCGGCTGCTCGACCACCGTCGCTGCGCAAATTGCCAAGCGCGCGCCCGCCAACACCTACGAAGAAAAATTCGTGCTGCGCCAGCAGGAGATGGCCGTGGCGCTGCGCCCCGGGCAGACGGAGCTGCTCAAGGCGGTGAACGACTTTGTCGAGCGCAACAAGGCCAATGGCGAGTTGAACAAGCTGTACCAGAAGTGGCTCGGCACCGACTTCCCGGTGATGAAGGGCTCCTGAAACGCGCGAGGCTGCCATGACCGACATTACCGACGGCGCGCAGGCCGGCGCCGAGCCCATCATCCGCATCGAAGCGGTGGACAAGTGGTTCGGCCATTTCCAGGTGCTGACCGACATCAACCTGCAGGTGCGGGCCGGCGAGCGCATCGTGGTGTGCGGGCCGTCGGGCTCGGGCAAATCCACCTTGATCCGCTGCATCAACCGGCTCGAGACGGTGCAAAAGGGCCGCATCGTGGTCGATGGCATCGATCTGACCGCGGGCGGGCGCAACGTCGATTCGGTGCGCCAGGAAGTGGGCATGGTGTTCCAGCAGTTCAACCTGTTTCCGCACCTGACCATTTTGCAGAACTGCATGCTGGCGCCGATGCGCTCGCGCCGCCTGAGCCGGCAAGATGCCGAGGCCATCGCAATGAAATACCTCACGCGCGTGCGCATTCCCGAGCAGGCGCAAAAATACCCGAGCCAGCTCTCGGGCGGCCAGCAGCAGCGCGTGGCGATTGCGCGCGCGCTGTGCATGACGCCCAAGATCATGCTGTTCGACGAGCCCACCTCGGCGCTCGACCCCGAGATGGTCAAGGAGGTGCTGGACACCATGATCGGCCTGGCCGACGACGGCATGACCATGCTGTGCGTGACGCACGAGATGGGCTTTGCCCGCAGCGTCGCCGATCGCGTGATCTTCATGGCCGACGGCCGGATCGTGGAGCAGGCACCGCCGCAGCAGTTCTTCAGCCATCCGCAGCACGAAATCACGCGCAACTTCCTGGGCCAGATCCTGAGCTCGCATCAGCATGCGCACTGAAAGCCAGCAAGGGACCAGTGCGCTGGATGTCGTGACGTTGGGCGAAGCCATGCTGCTGCTGGTGGCCGATACGCCCGGGCCGCTGGAAGACGCCGCAGCGTTTCACAAGCGCACGGCCGGCGCCGAAACCAATGTCGCCATCGGCCTGGCGCGGCTGGGCCTGCGGGTCGGCTGGGCGAGCCGGCTGGGCACGGACATGATGGGGCGCTACCTGATCAAGGCCATGGCGCGTGAAGGCATCGACTGCTCGCGCGTGGTGTGCGATGCCACGCAGCGGACCGGCCTTCAGCTCAAGGGCCGAGTCACGGACGGCAGCGATCCGCCCACGGAATACCACCGCCAGGGCTCGGCGGCCAGCCACATGGGCGTGAATGACATCGATGAGGCCTGGCTCCTGTCGGCGCGGCACCTGCACGCCACTGGCGTGTTTGCCGCCGTTTCGGCCACGACGCTGCCGCTCGTGCGCAAGAGCATGGAGCTGATGCGCGACGCCGACCGCAGCGTGTCGTTCGATCCCAACCTGCGCCCCACCCTGTGGGCCACGCCCGGGCGCATGCGCGAGGCCATCAACGAGCTGGCTGCATGCGCGCACTGGGTGTTGCCCGGCCTGGAGGAGGGCCGTTTCTTGACTGGCGAAGACACGGCCGAAGGCATTGCCCGCTTTTACCGCCGGCGCGGCGCCAGCCTGGTGGTGGTCAAGCTCGGCAGTGCGGGCGCCTACTTCGACGGCGAGGCCGGCAGCGGCCATGTGCCGGCCTTTGCGGTGGCCAAGGTGGTGGACACCGTGGGCGCCGGCGACGGTTTTGCGGTCGGCGTTATCAGTGCGCTGCTCGAGGGCTTGAGCGTGCCCCAGGCCGTTCGGCGCGGGGCCTGGATCGGCGCGCGCGCCGTGCAGGTGCTGGGCGACAGCGAAGGCCTGCCGACCCGCGCCGAACTGGACGCGGCGGCGCTGCCTTAAACCTGAACCAGCCGGGCCTGCTCGCCGCGCCGCGCGGTGTGCTGGCCGGTCAGCACAAAGTCGTGTTGCCGGTTCTCCGCGCCCATGAACTGCCACAGGCTGGGATCGCTGCGGGTCCATTGGCCTGCAAGGCCGGGCGCGGGGGCCGCGACCACGATCGGCAACGCAGGCGTCTTGATGGTCACCGGCATGAGCAGGAATACGAGCTCGGTGCGCTGTCCGGCCAGGTCGTTGGCGAATTCACAGCCAATCAGCCCGGCGCCCATGATGACGACGTGTTTGCTATGGTTTTGGGAGCTATCAGTGCCCACCAGTCGGGCGTGGAACGCCGAGAAGTCTTGCAAGGAGTTGACCGACAGCACGCGGTCGGCCGCATCGCCCGCGAGTGGCACGCGCATCGCCTGTGCGCCGGTGGCCAGCATCAGATCGCGGTAGACAAACTTGCCGTGCGAGGTCGTCACGACGCGCCGCACCGGATCGATGGCCTGTACGCGTGTGTGCGCCAGCAGCGTCACGTTCTGCGTTTCGACCGGTTTGGCGGCCGGCGTGCTCACCAGTTGCGCGGGCGAGCGGCCCTGCGCGAACGCATTGGACAGCGAGGGCTTGGCATAGAAGTCGCCGCTGTCGGCCGTGATCAGCAGCACCGGCGCGGTGGCATCGCGTTTGCGCAATTCGCGCACCGTGGTCCAGCCCGCCAGACCTGCGCCGATGATGATGAGTGGTTGCATCGCTTCCTTCAGATCCCGACGATTTCGAAGTCGGCCTTGGCCACGCCGCCGAGACAGGTTTTGGTGGGGTTGCTGCCTTTTGCCCATTCCTTCAGGAGTTGCTCATGCCCACCGCTTTAAACTTTGCCTCCGTCAAGCTCCCCGCCGCGCGGGTGGCGGACGCCCGGATGTCCGCCCAGGCCCTGCGCCGGTCGGTGGCGAGCCAGATCGAGGAAAGACCTGAATGAACAACCTGTCCGACCTGCAGTCGCTCGGCTTCACGCTGCCCAGCCCGGCCTACCTTTTCGGTGCCATTGTTTTCGGACTCATCGGCCTGGTCGCGTGGCGCTACGGCAAGAAGATGCAGCGCCCGGCCACCAAATGGCTCGGCGTGGCGCTGATGTTCTATCCCTACGTGATCTCGCCGACCTGGCTGCTGTATATCGTCGGGCTGGCGCTGTGCGCCGGCCTGTTCTATGACCGCGGCTGAACGCCCCAACGATCACTTATGGCATGCGGGCGAGCCCGGGCTCGTGGCCTGTTTCAGATAGGCAATCAGATCGGCCCGGTCTTTCGGATCGGGCACGCCGTCGTAGGTCATGGCGGTGCCGGGCACCATCTTGAGCGGACTCTTCAGAAACTGGTCGAGCGTCTTCTCGTTCCAGACGATTTTCGAGTTCTTCATGGCCGGCGAATAGGCAAAGCCGGGCACGCTGCCGGCCAGGCGCCCGAACAGGCCGCAGTGGCGCGGCCCGACCCGGTCATAGGCGAGCGCGTGGCAGGCCAGGCAACGTGTGTAGATCTGCTCGCCGCGCACCGCGTCCGGCGCTGCTGCCACGCAGGCAGTCGTGCCCAACGCGAGCAGGCTGGCGAGCACCAGCCCGCGGATCTTCATGACATGAAGGCGGAAGGAACCGACGGCAGGCCCAGCGCCTGCCGCAAGATCGCCCAGTGCATGGCCTCGTCGCCCAGGATGCTGGCCGACGCCTTGGCGAGGTCACGGTTGCCAAACAGCGGCACCGCGCCGAGGTAGGCGCTCACGGCGCCCTGTTCCAGCTGGGCCGCGAACTTGAGCACGTCGGCCTGCGTCTTGAGCTGATCCACCGGGAAGTTGTATTTGTCCCTCGCGACCACTGCCTTGCCGCCCAATTTTTGAATGGTCGTGGAGAGCAGGTCCGCGTGCTCCTTATGCTGGCCCTGGAAGGTCACCGCGAGGTCGAGCACGGGTTTTTCCAGCAGCTTGCTCTCGGCGCCCACCTGGTAGGCGGCAATGGCTTCGAGCTCGGCGCCGAGCGCGGTGTTGAGAATCTGGATGTCGCCGGCCTTGCCGCTGCCGTGCTTGGCCGCGAGCGCGTCATTGCCCGCGAGCAGGGCAATTGCAGCACCAGACAGAACCAGGCCGCCGGAGCGACCCAAAAACAAACGCCGCGCAGCGACGGGGGTGGGCATCAGGAAAAATGACATGACAAACTCCTCAGTGGGTTGGATTTTTCAAAGGCTCCCCGCGCGTTCGGGGCTGTTCCTGACCCATTAGATGGAGCTGCGCGCCGCCACGTTCCCGCGATGGGGCCGTGCGCGCGTGTCACGCCTGCACAAGGCCGAATCAGGCCCGCATCAGCGCCTCGATCTCGTCGGCCTTCACCGGCACACCGCGGCTGATCAGCTCGTAACCGCTGGCCGTCACCACGGCGTCGTCCTCGATGCGGATGCCGATGTTGTGGAACTGCTTGGGCACACCGGCGCCCGGGCGCACGTAGATGCCGGGCTCCAGCGTCAGCACCATGCCGGGATGCAGGATGCGGCTCGGGCGGTTCACGATGAGCTCGCCCGACAGCGGGTCGCGGCGCTCGCTGGTCTGGCCCACCTCGCCGGGCTCCACGTAGCTGCCGCAGTCGTGCACGTCCATGCCCAGCCAGTGGCTGGTGCGGTGCATGTAGAACGGGAAGTAGGCGCGCTTTTCGATCACGTCGTCCACGCCGCCGACCTTGTTGGCGTCCAGCAGGCCCACATCGAGCATGCCCTGCGCCAGCACCTTCACGGCGGCCTCGTGCGGGTCGTTGAAGCGCGCGCCCGGCCTGGTCACGGCGGCGCCGGCCTCCTGGCTCGCCGTCACGAGTTCGTACAGCGCGCGCTGCGGCCCGCTGAAGGTGCCGTTGGCCGGAAAGGTGCGCGTGATGTCGCTGGCGTAGCCATCGAGCTCGCAGCCGGCGTCGATCAGCACCAGGTCGCCTGCGCGCACCGGCGCGGCATCGGCGCGGTAGTGCAGCACGCAGGCATTCGCGCCGGCCGCCACGATCGAGCCGTAGGCCACGCTCTGCGAGCCGTGGCGCCGGAACTCGTGCAGCAGCTCGGCGTCGAGGTGGTACTCGCGCACCTGCTGGCCGTCGCGCAGCATGCGGGCGGACAGCTGCATCGCGCGGATGTGCGCGCCCGCGCTGATCTGCGCCGCACGGCGCATGGTGGCCAGCTCGTGCGCGTCCTTCACGAGACGCATCTCGTCCACGATGCCGCACAGGTCGCGCTGCTCGGCGGGGCACAGCGCGCCGTAGCGCACGCGTGCGCGCACGCTGTTCAGCCAGCCGTCGATGCGCGACTCCAGCCCGGGATGCGTGGCGAACGGGTACCACACGGTGCTGCGGTTTTCCAGCAGCTTCGGGCATTGCGCATCCAGCTCCGCTACGGAAAACGCAGCGTCCACACCAAGCACCTCGGGGGCTGCCGCCGGCCCGAGCCGGTAACCGTCCCAGACTTCGCGCTCCAGGTCCTTCGGCGCGCAAAACAGCGTGCTGCGGCCGTCCCCCGTGATCACCAGCCAGGCGTTCGGCTCGGTGAAGCCACTCAGGTAGTGGAAATAGCTGTCGAAGCGGTACAGGAAATCGTTGTCGCGGTTGCGCTGGCGCTCGGGTGCGGTCGGCACGATGGCAATGCCCTCGGCCCCGAGTTGCTGGGCGACGCGGGCGCGGCGCTGGGCGTAGATCGAAGTGGTCATGATGCTTTAGTCGGTGGTGTTGAGTTGCGCCAGGCGTTCGGGCGTGCCGACATCGGTCCAGGCCCCCAGGTACAGCTCGGCGCTGATCTGCCCATTGTCCATCGCGGCGCGCAACAGGGGTGCCAGCGGGGTCTTGACGCCGTGCGGGTTGCCGCTGGGCACGTCGCAATATGGCGGCTCGAACAGCGCCCGGCGGTACAGGGCGATGGTGCTGAAGGTGTATTTCTGCTCCGCATGGTTGAGCGCCAGCCCCTGCGGCGAGAGCCCGAAATCGCCCTTGGGGTTGTGCGCCGGATTCGGCACCAGCCACAGGTGAGCCAGCTTGCCGCTGGCGGCAAAGCGCTCGAACGCGGCCTGCGTGAACGCGAAATCGGGCGCGAACACGTCGCCGGCCAGTACCCAGAACACATCGGCGAGCAGCGGCAACGCGCGCACGATGCCGCCCGCCGTCTCCAGCGCGCCGCCAAAGTCGCGGCCTTCGTGAGAGTATGAAATTGATAGCGCACTGCGCAGATTCAGTAAGGGCTGCAGGCCGAATTGATGCTCAATCTGCTCGCCCAGCCAGGCCGTGTTGACCACCAGCCGATCAAAGCCGCCGCGCCCCAGCGCTTCCATCGGCCACTGCATCAGCGGCTTGCCGCGCACCCTCAAGAGTGGCTTGGGGCAGTCGTCAGTCAAGGGCCGCATGCGCTCGCCGCGGCCGGCGGCGAGGATCATGGCGCAAGCAGGAGGCGGGGTCATGCGGGGCAGTGTAGCGGGCGCGCCGGACGCGGCGCCGACCGCCTCCCGGAACGGACGGCCGCGCCATTCCATCTAACGTATGAATGCATACGCACAACCGTCAGGAAACCCCATGCTGAGAACCCTGGAAACATCACCTCCGATCCTCAAGGGCAGTGCGCTGCCCGCGCTGCTGAGCGCGTCCGACCGCATCCGCTACCGGCTGATCGGCGCCGGCTGCCGCTACCACGCCAACGACAACATCTCGGCCTTCATCAAGGAGGGCGAGCTCGACGAGTTGAAGGCCGAGGTGCAGAGCAAGATGCAGGAGGTGTTGCATGCGCTGGTGATCGATACGCAGAACGACCACAACACGAACGGCACGCCCGAGCGCGTGGCCCGCATGTTCCTGACCGAGGTCTTTCGCGGGCGCTATGTCCCGATGCCGGCGGTCACCGAATTCCCCAATGCCTCGCATCTGGACCAGTTGATGATCGTCGGCCCCATCACCGTACGCAGCGCCTGCTCGCACCACCTGTGCCCGATCATGGGCAAGGTGTGGATCGGCATCCTGCCCAACGAACATTCGAACCTGATCGGTCTGTCCAAGTACGCCCGCATCTGCGACTGGATCATGGGCCGCCCGCAGATCCAGGAGGAGGCAATCATGATGCTCGCCGACGAGCTGGAGCGGCGCGTGAAGCCCGACGGCCTGGCGCTGGTGCTGGAGTCCGATCACTTCTGCATGCAGTGGCGCGGCGTGAAAGACAGCGATGCGAGCATGACCAACAGCGTGATGCGCGGCGCCTTCCTGAAGGACGCCACGCTGCGCCGCGAGTTTCTGTCCCTGCTGAGCAAGAAAAGCGCCTGAGTCGCGCTACGGCGCTTGACCGGTCGTAGTGGGCCGCATTGGCATTTTCAGTTGCATGCCGTATAACCGGGACGCCTGAACACTCCTAACCGCCATGCAGAACCTCGAGCTTTTTGTACTGACCGCACTGATCGTGAGCATGGCGCCCGGCCCGGACACTCTGTACCTGGTGCGACGCGCTGCGGCGGGCGGCTGGCGCAGCGGCATGCTCGCGGCGCTTGGCATCGGCACGGGCTGCTCGGTCCACGTGCTTGCGGCGACCATCGGTCTGTCGGCCCTGATCGCGTCCACGCCGGCGATGTTCGCCGTCGTCAAGTGGCTCGGCGCCGGCTACCTGGTGTACATGGGCGCAGCGCAGATACGCGCGTCGCTGCGCCGGCGCGAGGCGCACGCGCAGCCCCCGATGGATGCCTCGCGCCGGGTGTACTTCCAGGGCTTTCTCACCAACGCGCTCAACCCCAAGGTGCTGCTGGTGTTCGTCGCCCTGCTGCCGCAATTCGTCAGCCACGATGCGCCCCGCAAGTCGCTGGCGTTTTTGCTGTTGGGGCTCACCTACCTGTTTGTCTGCACGACGTGGTACCTCATCCTGGCCGTGCTGGTGTCCCATGCGCGCCGGCGGGTTTCCGCCAACTCCCGGCTGGTGGCCTGGGCGAATCGCGCGGCCGGCAGCCTGTTCATCTGGTTTGGCGTGCGCCTGCTCATCCCGCGAGGCCTGTGACACGGCCGGCCCGCGAAGGATGAGCCTTTGAGTTCCCCGCCTTTCAGGCACGTCCCGCAATTGCAGGGCAAGGTGATCCCGCCCGACCAGTCCGAGCTGCGTGTCACGCCGGAACTCATTGCCACCTGGGATGAGCGGGCGCGTTTGAATGGTCTGGGTCCGCGCTGGCGTCTGTCCGATCATGAGCTGGACGCCTCCCGGCGCGCCATGCTGGGTGACTGCGGCAGCGCACAAGACATCTGGGTCTTCGGCTACGGCTCCCTCATGTGGGACCCCGGCTTTCACTTCGAGGAAGTTCGGCTGGCCGACATCGAGGGCTGGCAGCGCCGCTTTTGCATCAGGCTCGAGATCGGCCGCGGCTCACCGCAGCGACCGGCCCTGATGCTCGGGCTGGAACCCGGCGCCGGCCACTGCCAAGGCGTCGCCTTCCGCATTGCCGGCGCGTGCGCCGAATGCGAGAGCGACATCGTCTGGCGCCGCGAGATGCTGCAGGGTCACTATCGCCCGTTCCGCGCGCCAGTCGCGACGCCGCAAGGCCCGATCAACGCTCTGGTGTTCGGCACCAACACGGCGCACGCACAGTACGTTGGCGACCTGCCAATCAGGCAGGCCGCAGCGATCATCGCCACAGGCGAAGGCGACCTGGGCACGAACCGCCAGTACCTGGAAAACCTCGTCGCGCATTTCGAGGAATTCAGGATCGAGGAGGATTACCTCAGGCGGCTGCTGGTGCAGGTGCAGGCGTGCAGCGCCGCCTGATTCGCGAAGCAGCACGCAATGCCTGCCGGCGCGCAGTCAAGGTCACTGCTGCCATGGAAGTATCAAATTTATAGCGCACCGCCTGGATCGGATATGGGCTACAGGTTGAAATGATCTAAAAACAGGTGTACGCGGTTCGCACCCGCAGGTAATGACACGCCGCCACAATCTGCCCCGACAATCGAGCCATGGATTTCGTCAACCTGCCTTTGCTTGCGGCCTCGGCGCTGGTCTTCATCAGCGTCCTGGCGGGCCTGTTTTCGGTGCGCATCGGTTTCTCGTTCCTGCTCGTCTTTCTGGGCGCGGGCATCCTCGCGGGCGAGGACGGCCTGGGCGGGTATCGGTTTGACGACTACCGGCTGAGTTTCTGGGTCGGCAACCTGGCGCTGGCGGTCATCCTGCTCGACGGCGGGATGCGCACCAACTATGCGCGGTTCCGCACCGGGCTGCGGCCGGCTTCGGTGCTGGCCACCGTCGGCGTGCTGATTTGCGCGGCCATCACGGCGTTGGCCGGCGTGCTGTTCGTCGGACTGGACTGGCGCACCGCGTTGCTGCTGGGCTCCATCGTCGGCTCGACCGATGCGGCCGCGGTGTTCGCGCTGCTGACGCGCTCGGGCGTGGTGCTGAACGAGCGTGTCGCGGCCACGCTGGAGATCGAGTCCGGCATGAACGACCCGATGGCGGTTTATCTGACATTGAGCTTCATTGCGCTGCTCGCGCCCGGCGCCTCGAGCGGCTCGGCCTGGTCGGCGGTCGCGCTGTCGTTCCTGCAACAGTTCGGCTGGGGCGGGCTGATCGGCGTGGGCGGCGGCTTTGCGATGGCCGCCTTGCTGCGCCGTGTCGCGACCCGGCAGGTTGAAAGCGGCATCCTGGCGCTGCTGATCGGCGCCAGCGGGCTGTCGGTCTTCGCCGCCACCGGAATGGCCGGGGGATCGAGCTTTCTGGCCGTCTATCTGTTTGGCCTGATCGTTGCCAATCGCGCGGCCAGGGTGGTCGGCCCGACCCTCGCTGCAATGGATGGTTACGCCTGGCTCGCGCAGGCCGGCATGTTTCTGCTGCTGGGACTGCTGGTGACGCCAAGCAGGATGCTGGACTCGGTGGTGCCGGCGCTGGCCGTGGTCCTGACGCTGATCTTCGTGGCCCGGCCGGTGGCCGTCTGGCTCTGCCTGCGCCCGTTTCACTACACGGCGCGCGAGACCTGGTACATCTCGTGGGTCGGTCTGCGCGGCGCGGTGCCGATCGTGCTGGCGCTGTTTCCGCTGCTCGCCGGCACGCCGCACGCCGGGCTGCTGTTCAACATCGCGTTCATGGTCGTGCTGACCTCGCTGCTCACGCAGGGCAGCACGATTGCGCTGATGGCGCGCAAGCTGGGCGTGGCCATGCCCGATCCCGCCGACGAGCGGCAGCTGCGCGCCGTCTTTCTGGACTTCCAGTTCGACCCCAAGACACCGGTCGGGTCGATCTGTGAGTTCTATGGCTTGCCCATGCCGGCCGACGCGTCGATGCCCCTGGGCGACTGGATGGTTGCGCAGTTGCGTCGCGCGCCGGTGGCCGGCGACTCCGTGCGTATGGGCCCGGCGGCGCTGGTGGTGCGTGAGGTCGTGGGCGGGAAGATCTCAAGCCTCGGACTCGGGCTGAAGGATTGAGGTGATCGCAGCGCCGCGCACCTGGTCATGCGGATGTCACGCCCCGGCACGGGTTCAGTTGCGAAACAGACGGGGGTTCCTCTTGATGAATTTCCCAATCCGGATTTCGATGAACGAGCGCCTGTCGCGCTTCATTGCCACGCCCAAACCGCCCAGCACCGCGGGCGCGCAGGTGACGGCCATGATGGCGAGCAGCCAGAAGCCGCTCGCCCAAAGTCCCTCGCTGAGCAGGAAGACCAGCTCGGTGGCCATCACGCCCCGCATACGAGCAGGACCATCAACCGGACACGCCGGGCTATGTCGCCCTCAGCGTCATCAACACGCATCTTGCCGGCGCTGTGCCCGCTTGCCGTGGAACTCCAGCGGATTCAAACGCTCCCCGGCCGCAGGCCGCCAAAAGTCGTTCAGGGCGCGTGGGTCGCGCAACAGTTCAGGGTCGATGCACTTCGCCACCACTTCGGTGGCCTGGTGGTGGATCCACATCGGCATCAGCATCATCGCGGCCCATCGGTTGTGCAGTTGGTGTGTCATTGGTTTCTCCCGTTGGTCTGCCTGTGAGGCAGAGATAACTTCGAAGATTGCAAACCTTGCGCCGCCGCAACAGGCAGGCGCCCGCCCTATGGAGCCGGTGTTGGCCCGGCGGTCTGAGGTTTGCGCAGAAGGGCTGTGGAAGCGACCGCCGGGCTCAAGCCAGTGCGGCCCGCATCCGGGTGCGGATCCCCATCCCGGCCCACAGGGCGGGCCAGCGCGCGCAGCCGGCGACCATTTGGCGTGGTGCAGTGGAGAAAGGGATGCGGGACATGAGAGGCATCTTATCGGCGTCGGCTGACTAGTGCGGCGAAGCGGGGCGATGTCGCACTGCGGTGTAGGCGTATTGCGTGGGCAACACTACGCGATGGCGGTTGGATGCGAATTGCAAGTGCGCCTGGTGCCTCACAAAGGTACATGATTTTGCAGACACCGATCACACCGAGTTTGAGGATCGAAGCCGGACCTACGGAATGTCAAACAAGGCGCGGCTTCTGGAGGTCGTCTATGCGGAGCGCCGCAACAGTATTCGAATCATCAGCGCACGAAAGGCGACGCGATATGAAAAAAGCATCTACAAAAATGGCTGATCAGGACATTCAAGAATTGAAACGGGATCAACTCGGCGCGGGTGTGCATGGCAAGTACCTGAAGCACTTCATGCAGAGTAGCAATGTTGTTGTCTTGAAGCCCGAAATTCAGAAAGTATTTCCCACGTCGGAGGCAGTCAACAAGGCAACAAGGCCTTGGCCAGCATGCTGGCCTCTGCGCAGGAAACGCGGGGTTTAACGGGTCGATCAAGCAGGACACCACGCAAACGCGCCACCGCGTAGTTTCGACGTGCGGGACGCCCAAGCGGGCCTCAAATGGTCTCACCAAGGAACGCAGAAAAAGATGAAGCTCGCTGCTACCGCCGAGTTGTCAAAGAAAACCTCGGCCAAGGTCGCCGACCCCGACAACCCGGCATGAACCGAAGACATGCTGGGTGCGCCCGTGCTCAAGCGCAGCCGCGGGCCGCAAGTCAAACCCACCAAGGTTCTGACATCGGTTCGTCTGGACGCTGACATCCTGGCGTTCTTCAAGTCACAGGGGAGCGGTTACCAGGCGCGGATCAACGATGCGCTCCGGGTGGAAGTGAACTGAAATTTAAAGAGTCAATCACGCCCGACAGCGCGCAAGCGCGTTGCGGCTTGACTTCGATGTTGGACCTCGCCGGCCGACTGCGCAAAACAACGCCCACTGAGCGCCACCCCGAGACGGAGAGGCGCATTTAGCACACTAGAGCAATGTCGTCAGCATGTTGCCTTTTGCAACAAGGTTGTTGTTTCTATCGCGGGTTTCATTTGACTTGGGATCATAGATTCCTTTTAAGTTATTGTTTCTATCTCGTAGTTCGCTTTTCCCATTGGAAAGAGTTTTAATCTTACCCAGTAAGTTGTGATTCTTGTCTCTCAGCTCTTGATCAGACATTGTCTCTCTCCTAAAGGGGCCACTAAGAAGAATTCAGCTACTACCCTTGTCATAGCTGCGCTTAACGAATGGGTTTAGAAATGAAAAACGATAGCGGTTAGAACTCGTCACCATCGCTATCAAACGGAATGCTCTTGAGCCACAGGCTTAGTCTCTTGGCTTCAATGAAGGTAAGGTCTGCAGGGAGGTTGAATACAACCTCTTTGTCTTGTCGAAGGCGAAACCTGTGTATGACCGAGCTTGGGTCACCGCCCGCATTGATATCGTCAAAACCTTCAAAAATTGTAGGGTCGTCTGTCGTATCGTCTGGTAAATCTTCTTCTTTTTCACCTTGAGCACGCAAGGAAATCCAGAGCGGACCTTTGGCGCGCGGGAAGCCAAATCGGGATGGGTGCCCTTTTGCACCTTTCGTATAGGTGCCAAAACCAAGCTCTTGCAACCTCTTAAGAGCTGTCACGACTTGAGACCGCTTTATCTTGCCACGTCCAACTCTATTCCATATCACATCGACATTCACCGTCCGCATCGAGTTCTGGTACCTGGAAAACGCATCCAGAACATGCCTCATTTCATCGTCATTTTGATAGGCCTGTTGCAGGGCCTCAATTTGTTCTTGCGATTCATCCATGATGTCATTCCAGTGAGTTATTGACAACATCATAACATGAAGTTTATCAACGTTTATCAAAGAATAACAAGATTGTTAAATTTTAAAAATTGCGTTTAACGGCGCACCTACGAATTTCAGCAATGACGGGCACCTCTGCCTAAGCCGCTGATGTAGTGGCCACTGGACACGCCGGTCCGTCTGAACAATTCAGAATTCCGGCTTCTTGGCTCCTTTGGGCCTATAGGCGCCTTTCATGGCATCACGACACATCGATTGACGTCCTTTTGAACACGATCCTTGACAGATGTCGAAGCTGATTGCCTCGCAAACGGCCCCCACCACTCCAAACGGTAAAATCTCGGGTTTCCCCCGACTTTTCCCCCTCCGGAGCCGCCCACAATGGCAAACACCCAACTGATGGCCAACGCAATTCGTGCGCTGGCCATGGACGCCGTACAACAAGCCAATTCCGGACATCCCGGCGCCCCGATGGGCATGGCCGACATCGCCGTGGCGCTGTGGGGCCGGCACCTGCGGCACAACCCGCGCAACCCGCACTGGGCGGATCGCGACCGTTTCGTGCTGTCCAACGGCCACGGCTCGATGCTGATCTATTCGCTCCTGCACCTGACCGGCTACAAGCTGGCGATGAGCGAGCTGAAGAACTTCCGCCAGCTGCACAGCCAGACGCCGGGCCACCCCGAGTTCGGCTACACGGCCGGCGTGGAAACCACCACCGGCCCGCTCGGCCAGGGCCTGACCAACGCGGTCGGCATGGCGCTGGCCGAGAAGCTGCTGGCCAGCGAGTTCAACCGCAAAGATGGTGATGTTGACCACACCATCGTGGGCCACCACACCTACGTGTTCCTGGGCGACGGTTGCCTCATGGAGGGCATCAGCCACGAGGCCAGCGCGCTGGCCGGCGCCTGGAAGCTGAACAAGCTGATTGCGCTGTACGACGACAACGGCATCTCGATCGACGGCCGGGTCACGCCCTGGTTCATCGACAATACGGCGCAGCGTTTTGCCGCCTACGGCTGGAACGTGATCGGCCCGATCGATGGGCACGACGTGGACGCGGTGGACCGCGCGATTGCCGACGCGAAGAACAGTGCGGACAAGCCCTCATTCATTGTCTGCAAGACGCACATCGGCAAGGGCAGCCCGAACCGCCAGGACACGGCCAAGGCGCACGGCGAGGCGCTGGGCGTGGAAGAAATCAAGCTCACGCGCGAGGCGCTGGGCTGGCACTACAAGCCGTTCGAAATCCCCAAGGAGGTTTATGCCGACTGGGATGCCAAGGCCGCGGGCCTGGCGCTGGAGACCGACTGGGACCTGAAATTTGCCGCCTACAAGGCCGCGCACCCCGAGCTGGCCAAGGAGTTCGTGCGCCGCATGAAGGGCGAGCTGCCCAAAAACTTCCACCAGGTCGCGGTGGACACGGCCGTGGCCGCGCACACCGCAGGCCAGACGGTGGCCTCGCGCAAGGCTTCGCAACTCGCGCTCGAAGCCTTCACGGCCGCGCTGCCCGAGTTGCTGGGCGGCTCGGCCGACCTCACGGGCTCGAACCTGACCAACACCAGGAGCACGCCGGCGCTGCGTTTTGATCTGGCCGGCGATGTGGTGCAAACGCCCGATGCGAATGGCGTGATGGTCGGCGGGCGCCACATCAACTACGGCGTGCGCGAGTTCGGCATGGCCGCGGTCATGAACGGCATTGCGCTGCACGGTGGCTACATCCCCTACGGCGGCACCTTTTTGACCTTCAGCGACTACTCGCGCAACGCCATCCGTATGGCCGCGATCATGAAGCTGCGCGTGGTGCATGTGTTCACGCACGACTCGATCGGCCTGGGCGAAGACGGCCCGACGCACCAGGCTATCGAGCACGCCGCCAGCCTGCGGCTGATTCCCAACCTCGACGTCTGGCGCCCCGGCGACACGGCCGAGACGGCGATTGCCTGGGCCGTCGCGCTGCAAAACAAGAATAAGCCGACGGCGCTGCTGCTGTCGCGCCAGAACATCGCCTACGCGCCCAAGGGCCGCTCGCAGGCCGCGCCCGAGGCGTGCGGACTGGAGAGCATCAGCAAAGGTGCCTACGTGCTGGCCGAGCCGAGCGACGTGGGGCTCAAGAAGAAGGCTCAGGCCGTGATCATCGCGACCGGCTCCGAGGTGCAGCTCGCGCTGCAGGCGCAGGCACTGCTCGCTACTAGAAAGATAGCTGTCCGCGTAGTCTCCATGCCGAGTACAACCACATTTGACCAGCAAAGCACGGCGTACAAGAGCGCCGTGCTGCCGGCCGGCGTGCCGCACATCGCGGTGGAAATGGGCGCGACCGGCGGCTGGTGGAAATACGGCTGCGCGGCCGTCGTCGGCATCGATACTTACGGCGAATCGGCGCCCGCGCCGGCGCTGTTCGAGCACTTCGGCTTCACGCCCGAGAACGTGGCCGAGACGGTGCAGGCCGTGCTGGCGAAGAGATAAGTGCCGTTCGGGCTGAGCCTGTCGAAGCCCTTCGACAAGCTCAGGGCGAACGGATTTGGGTTTTTAATTCTGGAGAGCAACCATGGCGATCAAAATTGGCATCAACGGCTTCGGGCGCATCGGGCGCAACGTGCTGCGCTCGGCGGTGCAGAACTTCCCCGACATTGAGGTCGTGGGCATCAACGACCTGCTCGAGCCCGACTACCTGGCCTACATGCTGCAGTACGACTCGGTGCATGGCCGCTTCAAGGGCGACATCGCGGTGGACGGCAACACGCTCATCGTCAACGGCAAGAAGATCCGCCTGACGCAGGAGCGCGACCCGGCCAACCTCAAGTGGAACGAGGTCGGCGCCGACATCGTGCTCGAGTCCACCGGCCTGTTCCTGACCAAGGAAACTACGCAAAAGCACATCGCCGCGGGCGCCAAAAAGGTCATCATGTCGGCGCCGTCGAAGGACGACACGCCGATGTTCGTGTTCGGCGTGAACCACAAGAAGTACGCCGGCGAGGCCATCATCTCCAACGCGAGCTGCACCACCAACTGCCTGGCGCCCGTGGCCAAGGTGCTGAACGACAAGTGGGGCATCAAGCGCGGCCTGATGACCACCGTGCACGCCGCCACCGCCACGCAAAAGACCGTGGACGGCCCTTCCAACAAGGACTGGCGCGGCGGCCGCGGCATTCTGGAAAACATCATTCCCAGCAGCACCGGCGCGGCCAAGGCGGTCGGCGTGGTGATCCCCGAGCTGAACAAGAAGCTGACCGGCATGTCGTTCCGCGTGCCGACCTCCGACGTGTCGGTGGTCGACCTGACGGTGGAGCTGGATCGGCCCGCGACCTACAAGGAAATCTGCGCCGAGATGAAGGCGCAGTCCGAGAAGGATGTGAGCGCAGGCGGGCTCAAGGGCATCCTGGGCTACACCGAAGACAAGGTGGTTGGCACCGACTTCCGCGGCGACAGCCGCTCCTCGATCTTCGACGCCGACGCCGGCATCGCGCTCGACAGCACCTTCGTCAAGCTGGTGAGCTGGTACGACAACGAGTGGGGCTACTCCAACAAGTGCCTGGAAATGGTGCGCGTGATCGCCGGCTAGCACCTTGCCGGCACAGGCCGCCATGCACACCATCGAAGTCGTTGCCGCGGCCCTCTTTGCGCTGGCGCTGGTTCACACCTTCTCGACCAAGTACTTCGAGCGGCTCGCGCACCGGCACCCGCGCCACGCGGGGCTGCTGCATCTGCTGGGCGAGGTCGAGGTGGTGTTCGGCTTCTGGGCTGCGGTGCTGGTGCTGGCCATGGCGGCCATCGGGGGCGGCGCGCAGGCCATCGCCTATGCCGAGTCCCGGCAATACGCCGAGCCCCTGTTCGTGTTCGTCATCATGGTGGTCGCCGCATCCAGGCCCGTGGTGGATTTCATCCAGGCGCTGGTGGCCGCCATCGCCGGGGCGGCCCCGGTGCGCACGGTGGTCGCGCAGGTCTGGCTGTGCCTGGCGCTGGTGCCGCTGATCGGCTCGCTGATCACCGAGCCGGCAGCGATGACGCTGGCCGCCCTGATGCTGGGCGCCCTGGTGTTTCGGCCCGGCATCCCCGAGCGCCTGAAGTACGGCGCGCTCGGCGTGCTGTTCGTGAACATCTCCGTGGGCGGGACCCTGACCTCGTTTGCGGCGCCGCCCGTGCTCATGGTGGCGTCCACCTGGAACTGGGACAGCGCCTTCATGCTGGCCCACTTCGGCTGGCGGGCAGTCATCGCCGTGCTCATCAACGCCACGGTGATGACGCTGGTGCTGCGCCGGCACCTGCTGGACCTTCCGGCTGCCGCCGCACCGGTGGGGGTAGAAGCCGGTGCTGCGCGCGTGCCGGGCATCGTCATCCTGATCCACCTGGCCTTTCTGGCGGGCGTGGTGGCGTTCGCGCACCACCCGGTGATCTTCCTGGGCCTGTTCCTGCTGTTCCTGGGGTTCACGCAGGCGTACGCGCGCTACCAGGCGCCGCTGATCCTCAAAGAGGCGCTGCTGGTGGGCTTTTTCCTGGCCGGCCTGGTGGTGCTCGGCGGCCTGCAGCAGTGGTGGCTGCAACCCATCGTATCCAGCCTGCAGCCGACCGCGCTGTTTTTTGGCGCGCTGGGGCTGACCGCCATCACCGACAATGCGGCGCTGACCTACCTGGGCTCGCTGATCGCCGGCATCTCCGACCCGGCCAAGTACATGCTGGTGGCGGGCGCCGTCGCCGGCGGCGGCCTGACGGTGATTGCGAACGCCCCGAACCCGGCCGGCATTGCGCTGCTGCGGCGCGGCTTCAACGATGAGTCCATTGGCGCCGGCGGCCTGCTCCTCGGTGCGGCGCTGCCGACCGCCGTGGCGGCCGCGATGTTCCTGGTGTGATGGCCGGGTTGCACCTGCGCTGATCCGGCAGCCGGTCAGCGCCGCCGGGTTCGCGCGGGCGATGCCGATGGCAGCGGTACCTGCTCGATCGGCAACGCCACCTCGGACTTGACATCGCGCAGCACGATGCTCGAGCGCACATGCGTCACGCCCGGCAGCTTGAACAGCGTCTCGTGCAGGAACTGTTCGTAGTGCTTCATGTCGGGCACCAGCACCGTGAGGATGTAGTCCGCCGGTCCGGTGGCCGACACGCAGCGCACGATCTGCGGGCTCGCCGCCACGGCCTCCTCGAAGCGTTGCACCTGCGATTCGCTGTGGCGCTCCAGATTGACCTCGGTGACCGCGGCCACCATCAACCCGACCTTCTCGCGGTCGACCACCGCCGTATAGCCGCGGATCACGCCGGCCGCCTCCATCTCCTTGATGCGCTTCCAGCACGGCGTGGCCGACAGCCCGACCGCCTCCGAGATCTGCTGCACGGTCTGGCGCGCATCGCGCTGCAGTTCGAACAGGATTTTCAGACTGTTCGCGTCAAGAAGAACAGGATCGGCATTCATGGCGGAATTTGAAGATGAAATTCTCGAAACAGGCGATTTCGCCAGTGTATTGAAGAAAGATTTACCTGGGAAGCAGAACAATAATTTCCCTGATGGATACCCTTGTTGCCGACCCACCCGTTCTGCGCCCGCACTATCAGCTGTCGGACAGCCTGTGGGCATCCTCGGGCGCCATCTTCCTGACCGGGACCCAGTCGCTGGTGCGTCTGCTGTTGATGCAGCGCCAGCGTGATGCGGCCCGCGGCCTGAACACGCAGGGCTTCGTCAGCGGCTACCGCGGCTCGCCGCTGGGCATGGTGGACCTGGCGATCTGGAAGGCCGGCGAGCGCTTCAAGGACGCCGGCATCCGCTTCGTGCCGGCCATCAACGAGGAGCTGGCGGCCACCCAGGTGCTGGGCACGCAGCGGGTCGAGTCCGACCCCGAGCGCACGGCCTGCGGCGTGTTTGCGCTGTGGTACGGCAAGGGCCCGGGGCTGGACCGCGCGGGCGACGCGCTCAAGCATGGCAACGCCTACGGCTCGTCACCGCATGGCGGCGTGCTGGTGGTCGCAGGCGACGACCACGGCTGCGTCTCGTCGTCGATGCCGCACCAGAGTGATCACGCCTTCATGGCCTGGAGCATGCCGGTGCTGCAGCCGGCCTGCGTGGCCGAGTACCTGGAGTTCGGCCTGTACGGCTACGCGCTGTCGCGCTACTGCGGCGCCTGGGTCGGCATGGCGGCGCTGTCGGAGATCGTCGAGAGCGCCAGCACCGTGGACCTCGACCTGGTCAACGCGCGCGTCGCCGCCTGGGTCGATGCCGACGCGGTGCGCGCCGCCACCGGCCACCGCGAGCCCGCCGACGGCCTGCACTACCGCTGGCCCGATTTGCCCTCGCTGCGCATCGAGTCACGTCTGGCCGACAAGCTGCAGGCGGTGGCCGCATTCGCGCGCGTCAACAGCATCGACCGCCACGTGATCGAGAGCCCGCACGCCACGGTCGGCATCATCACCTGCGGCAAGGCGCACTACGACCTGCTGGAAGTGCTGCGCCGGCTCGAGATCACGCCGGCCAGCCTGGCGCGGGTCGGCGTGCGCCTGTACAAGGTCGGGCTCAGCTTTCCCGTCGAGCCCACGCGCATCCAGGCCTTCGCGCAGGGCCTGCGCGAGATCCTGATCGTCGAGGAGAAGGGCGGGGTGGTCGAGACGCAGTTGCGCGACCTGTTCTACAACGCGCCGCCCGGTGCGCGCCCCGCGCTGGTGGGCAAGCAGGACCGCGCTGGCCGCCCGCTGGTGTCGGCGCTGGGCGAGCTGCGCCCGTCACGCCTGATCGAGCTGGTCGCGCACTGGCTGGCCGAGCACTTCCCGAACAACAGCGACCTCGGGGACCATCTGCAGCATGTGCGCGACTTCACACCGCCGGAGCTGCTCAGCAACGCGAGCGACTCGGTCAAGCGGCTGCCCTACTTCTGCGCCGGCTGCCCGCACAACACCAGCACCAAGGTCCCCGAAGGCTCCACCGCGCGCGCCGGCATCGGCTGCCACTTCATGGCCAACTGGATGGACCGCAGCACTGCCGGCCTGATCCAGATGGGCGGCGAGGGCGTCGACTGGGTCTCGCATTCGATGTTCACCAAAACGCCCCATGTGTTCCAGAACCTGGGCGACGGCACCTACTACCACTCGGGCTACCTCGCGATCCGCCAGGCGGTGGCGGCGAATGCCACGATCACTTACAAGATCCTGTACAACGACGCGGTCGCAATGACCGGCGGCCAGCCGGTGGACGGCGTGATCAGCGTCGACCGGATCGCGCGCCAGGTCGAATCCGAGGGCGTCAAACAGGTGGTCGTGGTCAGCGACGCGATCGACAAATACGATGCCATCAAGGGCCGTTTTCCGGCCGGCACCGAATTCCACGACCGCAGCGAACTCGATGCGGTGCAGCGGCGCCTGCGCGAGGTGCCGGGCGTGACCGTGCTGATCTACGAGCAGACCTGCGCCGCCGAGAAGCGCCGGCGCCGCAAGAAGGGCGAGCTGCTCGACCCGCCCCGGCGCCTGTTCATCAACGAGGCGGTATGCGAGGGCTGCGGCGACTGCACGGTGCAGAGCAACTGCGTGGCGGTGCTGCCGACCGAGACACCGTTCGGGCGCAAGCGCAAGATCGACCAGACCAGCTGCAACAAGGACTACTCCTGCGCCCGGGGCTTTTGCCCGAGCTTCGTCAGCGTCACCGGCGGCGCGCTGCGCAAGAAGAGCGGTGCGCTGGCGGCCGGCCGGGACGCCTTCCTGCGGGGCGTGGCGGCCTTGCCGCGGCCCGCCGCGCATGGGTGGGACGCGCCGTATGACCTGCTCGTCACCGGCGTCGGCGGCACCGGCGTGGTGACGGTGGGCGCGGTGATCGCGATGGCCGCGCACCTGGAGGGCAAGTCCGCCAGCGTGCTCGACTTCATGGGCTTTGCGCAAAAGGGCGGCGCGGTGCTGAGCTTCGTGCGGCTGGCCGACACGCCCGAGCGGCTGAACCAGGTCCGCATCGACACCCAGCAGGCCGACGCGATCCTGGCCTGCGACATTGTGGTCGGCGCCTCGCAGGACGCGCTGCAGACGGTCCGGCACGGCCGCACCAAAGTCCTGGCGAACGTGCACGAAATCCCCGTGGCCGAATCGCTGCGCAACCCCGACGCCGAACTCCAGGTCGCACTGCTGCTGGAGAAGATGCGCTTCGTGGCCGGCGCCGGGCAGGTGGAGACCTTCGACGCGCAGACCCTGGCGGAGGAATTCCTTGGCGACACGCTGGCGTCCAACATTCTCGCCATGGGCTATGCGTGGCAGCGCGGCCTGGTGCCGCTGAGCCTGGAGGCGCTGACGCGCGCGATCGAACTCAACGGCGTGGCGGTGCCGGCGAATCAGATGGCCTTCTCGCTGGGCCGCATGGCCGCCGGCGACCCGCCGGCGCTCGAGCGCATGCGCAGCGCGCCGGCGGAGGGGCCGCTTGACGAATCGCTGGACGCGCTGGTCGCGCGGGGCGTGGCGCATCTGGGCGGCTACCAGAACGCCGCCTGGGCCCGGCGCTTCGAGGCGCGCGTGCGCAGCGTGCGCCAGCGCGAGGCCGCTCTGGCCGGCGCCGATCCCGCGCTGCCGCTGGCCTGCAACGCCGCGCGCAGCCTGCTCAAGCTGATGAGCTACAAGGACGAATACGAGGTGGCGCGCCTGTACACGGACGGCAGCTTCGCGCGCCAGCTGTCGGCACAGTTCGAGGGCGACGTGAAGCTCGAGTTCCACATGGCGCCGCCCTTGCTGTCACGACCGAGGAATGGCCAGCCCCCGGCCAAGATTCGTCTGGGCGGCTGGATGCTGCCCGCCATGAAGTGGCTGGCGCGCGGCAAGGCGCTGCGCGGCACCGTGTTCGATGTGTTCGGCTACAGCGCGGAGCGGCGCCTGGAGCGCGCGCTCATTGCACAGTTCGAGGCGCGCCTGGACGAATTGGGGGCCGGCCTCACGCCCGCCAACCAGGCGCTGGCCGCGCAGATCGCGGCGCTGCCCCTGAGCATTCGCGGCTACGGCCACATCAAGATCGCGAACCTGGCGCTGGCGCGCGCGCGCGAGGCCGAACTGCTGCATCGCTTTGACCCGAAGCGCTACCCGAAGCCGCCCGCGCAAACGGGCGCCGGGCAGTTGCGCGGCATCGCGATCGTGGCGCGCTGAGCCGCCCTTATTTGGGTCGGCCGTAGTGGGCGGTGAAACTGGCCTTGGCGATCGTGTTGCCGTTGATCATGAAGCCGGTCAGGGCTGCCGTGGCGTCGGCCGGCACGTCGAGCTTGTCGGTCCCCAGCGCATACACGGTAAACACGTAGCGGTGCGGCTTGTCGCCCGGCGGCGGGCATACGCCGCCCCAGGCATTGGCGCCGTAGTCATTGCGGCCCTGCACCGCGCCGGCAGGCAAGGTGGTGCTGTTGGCCGCGCCGGCGTTGCCCGGCAGTTCGGTCACGCCAGCCGGGATGTTGATCACCATCCAGTGCCACCAGCCCGAGCCGGTCGGCGCGTCCGGGTCGTGCACCGTCACGGCAAAGCTCTTGGTGCCCTTGGGCGCGCCGCTCCAGCGCAGGGCCGGTGACTTGTTCTCGCCGGCGCAGCCGAAGCCGTTGTACTCGAAGCTCTTGGGAATGGTGCCGCCGGCCGGGATGTCCGGGCTGGACAGCGTGAAGCCGGCCGCCTGCGCGGACGGCACGGCCAGCGGTGTGGCCAGGCTGACGGCGCCGAACACGGCAGCGGCGAGCGATGAGCGCGGAATATGTTGCATGAGGCCTCCTGAAGGGTTGAGCCCCGCATCATCCCGCGTTTTTCGCCTCAGCTCAAATGCTTGCCCACGATGCCGGCCAGTTCGAACATGGTGACCTGGTCCTTGCCGAACACGGGCTGGAGCTTGGCGTCGGCGTTGATGGCGCGCTTGTTTTGCGCGTCCTGCAGGCCGTTGGCCTTGATGTAGTCCCACAGCTTCTTGATCACCTGGGTGCGCGCCACCGGCTCCGCGCCGATGACGGCGGCCAGCGCCGCGCTCGGGGTCAGGCCGGCGCCGGGCTTGGCGGCCGACTTGCGCGGTGTTTTGGCGGCCGGGCTCTTGGTCACGGCTTTCTTGGCGGGGGCCTTGGCCGCGACCTTGCGCGCCGTCTTGGCCGGCGCGGCCTTGGCGGCTGCCGCCTCGGGCGCGGCCGTTTTGGCGGCTGTCTTGCGCGGCGGGAACTTGGACGGGGCGAACTCGAAGTTGACCTTGCCGGCCTCCTTGTCCCACGCGAGGAAGGCCTTGAAGGCGCGGCGCGTGCGCATGGAGACGAACTTGTCGAGCAGGTCGGTCTTGCCGCTCTGCAGCAGCTTGCTCATCTGCTCGCGCACCACGGGCTGCTGCAGGATGATCTGGCCGCTCTTGAAGTCGCACGTAGGCGTCGCCTGCGCAGCAGTGGGCACTGACTTTTCGCAAACATAGCTCTTGCCATGCTCGAACACGGCGCTGCCGCACTTGGGGCAGGGGCCGAGCGAGGTCTGGCCTGAGAAGTCGACCAGCTCGCCGGTCTCGGCGTTCTTGTCGTCGCCGAAGTCGAACTCCAGCTTGAAGTTCTTGGTCTCCTCGTCGAACTTGAGCACCATCTCGGCCGTGAACGGCCAGCCCGCCTTGGAGCGGAAACCCTCCAGCGGGCCGATCTTCCTGTCGCGCAGAAACTGCTCGACCTCGGCCACCTCGAAGGTGCGCCCGGCCGGCGTCTTGCCGAACGAGAAGCCGCAGGCGTCCGTGCCCGTGCCGCTCTTGCCGGTGCAGGTGTAGCGGCGGTAGTTTTCCTTCACCACGCCGCCGCAGTTGGGGCACGGCGCCTGCAGCGTCGCGTAGTCGCCCGGAATGGTGTCGCGGTCGTATTCCTTGGCCTTCTTGACCATGCGTTCGGTCATGGCGGCGATCTCGGCCATGAAGGATTCGCGGCTCAGCTTGCCGTGCTCCATCTGCGCCAGCTTGTATTCCCATTCGCCCGTCAGCTCGGCCTTGGACAGCTCCTCCACGCCGAGACCGCGCAGCAGCGTCATGAGCTGGAACGCCTTGGCCGTCGGGATCATCTCGCGGCCCTCGCGCAGCATGTATTTTTCGTTGATCAGGCCTTCGATGATGGCCGCGCGCGTGGCCGGCGTGCCCAGGCCCTTTTCCTGCATGGCCTCGCGCAGCTCGTCGTCGTCCACCAGCTTGCCGGCGCCTTCCATTGCGCCCAGCAGCGTGGCCTCGGAGTAGCGCGCCGGTGGGCGGGTTTTCAGGCCACGGGGCTCGACCGTCTCGGCGCGCACCATTTCGCCCGGCTTCACGGGCACCAGGCTCTGGCCCTTGTCGCCGTCTTTGGCGTCGGCGACCTCCTCGGCCGCTTCCTTGCCATAGATGGCGAGCCAGCCCGGCCTGACCAGCACCTTGCCTTCGGTCTTGAAGCTGTGACCGACGGCCGCCGCAGCGCCGGGCCGCCCCAAGCCAGGTGCCGCCCCCTCGGGGGGCAGCGCAGTGCGCGCAGCGACAAGCGTGGGGGCAACAGTTGTTATGCGAGTGGTGACCAGGTATTCGGCACTCGGGAAAAACACCGCCATGAAGCGGCGCACCACCAGGTCGTACAGTTTCTGTTCGGCCTCGGACAGGCCATGCGGCGCCTGCAGCGTGGGGATGATGGCAAAGTGATCGCTCACCTTGGCGTTGTCGAAGATGCGCTTGCTGGGCTTGACATAGTTGCCCTTGAGCGCCGTGGCCGCATGGGGCGCCAGGTGTTTCATGCCGCTCTCCGCCAGCATCTCGAAGGTTTGCTTGACCACCGGCACGTAGTCCTCAGGCAGCGCGCGCGAGTCGGTCCGCGGGTAGGTCAGCGCCTTGTGCCGCTCGTACAGGCTTTGCGCGATGGACAGCGTGGTCTTGGCCGAGAAGCCGAACTTGCCGTTGGCCTCGCGCTGCAGCGAGGTCAGGTCGAACAGCAGCGGCGAGGCCTGCGTCGTGGGCTTGCTCTCCTCGGTAACGCTGGCGGCCTTGCCGCGCACCGCGTCGGCAATGGCTTGGGCCTCCCGCTGCGACCAGACGCGGTCCGCCCTTTTTTCGGCGTCGTCGACATCGCGCTTGTGTGCCGGGTTGAACCATTTGGCCGGGTATTCGCCGGCCTCGGCCCCAAAGCTAGCATGCACCTCCCAGTAGTCGCGGCTGATGAACTTGCGGATCTGCTCCTCGCGCTCCACCACCACCGACAGCGTGGGCGTCTGCACCCGCCCGACCGTGGTCAGGAAGAAGCCGCCGTCGCGCGAGTTGAAGGCGGTCATGGCGCGCGTGCCGTTGATGCCGACCAGCCAGTCGGCCTCGGAGCGCGAGCGCGCCGCGTCGGCCAGCCCCTGCATCTGCTTTTCGCTGCGCAGCTGCGCGAAGCCGTCGCGAATCGCCTGCGGCGTCATCGACTGCAGCCACAGGCGGCGCACCGGCTTGCCCAGCGGCTTGGCGCCACCGGCGTACTGTTCGATCAGGCGGAAGATCAGCTCGCCCTCGCGGCCCGCGTCGCAGGCGTTGATCAGTTCGGTCACGTCCTTGCGCTTGGCGAGCCGGACCACGGCATTCAGCCGGGTCTTGGTTTTCTCCACCGGCTTGAGGTCGAAGTGCGGCGGGATCACCGGCAGGTGGGCAAAACTCCATTTGCCGCGCTTGACGTCGAATTCCTCGGGCGCCTGGATCTCCAGCAGATGGCCGACGGCGCTGGAGACGATGTAGCTGTCGCTCTCGAAATACTCGTCGTGCTTGTCGAACTTGCCGGCCGTGGGCGTGAGTGCGCGCACGATGTCCTGCGCGACCGACGGCTTTTCTGCAATGACCAATGTTTTATTGAAAGCTTCGCTTTTCATCTGACTACAATCCAGTTCTCTCGCGGGCGCGCAGGCGCCCGCACATGCACACGTGGGCGCACGCGCCCACACATGAATTCACCATACCAAATTTTCAGCCGTGCCCAAAAACCCGTCGTTTGCATCAGGCCGCCGCATTCAAACCCGCCGCTCGGGGGTGCACGGCAAGGGCGTGTTCGCCGTGCAGGACATTGCCGAGGGTGAGACCATCATCGAGTATGTGGGCGAGGTGGTGACGTGGAAGGCCGCGCAGGCGCGCCATCCACACGATCCCAAGGATCCGAACCACACGTTTTACTTTCACATCGATGAAAAGCACGTGATCGACGCCAAGTTCGGCGGCAACTCCTCGCGCTGGATCAACCACTCGTGCGATCCGAACTGCGAGGCCGACGAAGAGGGCGGGCGCGTCTTCATCAAGGCGCTGCGCAACATCGCGGCGGGCGAAGAGCTGAACTACGATTACGGCCTGATCATCGACGAGCGCTACACGCCCAAGCTCAAGGCCGAGTACCCGTGCTGGTGCGGCGCGAAGAACTGCCGCGGCACGCTGCTGGCGCCCAAGCGACGAAGGAGTTGAAGCCATGAGCACACAGGTCATTGCCTGGCCCACGCAGGCCATACAGGCGGCGGTGGCGCCGTCGCTGCCGGGTTTTGCGGTCGAGGTGCTGTCCGAGATCGACTCCACCAACACCGAGCTGATGCGCCGCGCCCGGGCCGGGCGCATGGCGCCGGTGCTGCTGCTGGCCGAGCAGCAAACGGCGGGGCGCGGGCGGCTGGGGCGGGACTGGCAGAGCCAGCGGGGCGAGTCGCTGACGTTCTCGCTCGGCCTGCCGCTGGCGCCGGCGGACTGGTCCGGGCTGTCGCTGGCGGTGGGCATCAGCGTGGCGGAGAGCCTGCACCCGGACATCCGCCTGAAGTGGCCCAACGACCTGTGGCTCAGCGATGCGCGCGGCGAGCGCAAGCTGGCCGGCATCCTGATCGAGACCGCCAGTTTTGGCGAGCTGCGCTACGCCGTGATCGGCGTGGGCCTGAACATCACGTCTCGCGACGGCGCCGGTTTGGCCACGCCTCCTGGCGGGCTGCAGGAGCTGCTGCCCGGCGTGGACGCGCCGCAGGCTCTGGCGCGCGTGGCGGCGCCGCTGGTGCAGGCAGTGCAGGCTTTTGAGGCGCTGGGTTTTGCGCCGTTCCAGGCCCGCTTCAACGCCCGCGACGTGCTGCGCGACCGCGAGGTCAGCGTCAGTGACGGCCAGGGCGGCGAGACCCGCGGCAGTGCCCACGGCGTGAGCGAGACCGGCGCGCTGCTGGTGCACACCAAGGCCGGCATGCAGCCAATCACCAGTTCCGAAGTCAGCGTGCGCCCCCTGCACTAGCGCGCAGATCCGTCCGCCTGCTGCCGTGCTGAGACTGCTTGCCCTGCTGCTGTTGCTGGCCAATGGCGCCTACTTTGCCTGGTCGCATGACTGGCTGCGCCTGTATGGCATGGGGCCCGTACAGCAATCCGAGCCGCAGCGCGTGGCGCAGCAAATCAGGCCGCGGGACCTGCTTTTGTTGAAGGACGGCGCAACCCCGGCCGCCACGGCGTCTGCACCGGCTGGCACGCAGGGCTCGATACCCTGAAAATGGCAGCGGCCGGCAAAGCGCTGCAAGTCTGCCCCCGAACTACTTGAAACGGAATCCACCATGCCACTGAAGCTCTACTACGCCCCCGGCGCCTGCTCTTTCGTGCCCCACACCCTGCTGGAAGCCACGGGCGAGCCCTACGAGCCCTTGATGGTCAAGATCCACAAGGGCGAAAACTACGAGCCGGCCTACCGGAGCGTCAACCCGCGCAGCCAGGTGCCGGTGCTGGTCGATGACGGCGAGGTGATCACGCAGATCGTGGCCATCGTGACGTACCTGGCCGAGCGCTTTCCGGGTATGGGGTTTTTGCCCGCCGAGCCGCTGGCCAAGGCGCGGGTGCTGGAAACGCTGGCGTGGATGAACAACACCGTGCATCCCACCTTTACCCATATCTTCATGCCGCAGAAGTTCGCCGACAACCCGGCCGTGCATGGCGACCTGAAGCGCTACAACACCCAGCTGTACCGCGGCATGCTGGGCGAACTGCAGGCGCTGGTGGCGGCGGCCCAGGCGCGCGGCTGGGCCTGGCTCGGGGGCGAGCGCTTCGGCCCGCTCGACGCCTATGCGCTGACCCTGCTGCGCTGGGGCAGCATCGCGGGCATCGATCCGGCCGGTTTCCCCGTGCTGTGGGCCGCCGTGCAGCGCACCGCCGCGCTGCCGCACGTGGCGCGCGTGATCGAGCGCGAGCGGCTGCAACTCAATCTGTATCGACCAGGGTAGTAGAGCCCCCACGCTTGTCGCTGCGCGTACTACGCTGCCCTCCGAGGGGGCTGAACTGGCTCGGGGCGGCCCTTCGCGGCGTTCATGTCGTAAAGCGCACGCTGAAGCGCGCGCCGGGCGGCATCTGTCCGGGGTGCGCATCTTCCAGGCTGACCGCCGCGCCATGCTGGCGCGCGATCTCGAGCACGATGGGCAGGCCCAGGCCGGAGCCGTCGGCCTCGCTGCCCAGCACGCGGTAAAAGGGCTGGAACACCAGGTCCTGCTCCGCCAGCGGAATGCCCGGACCCGAATCCTCCACCTGCAGCAGCAGCACCTTGCCGAAGGTGTCGGCCAGCACGCGCGCGGTGACCACCCCGGGGTGCTCGGCGCTGGACGGCGTGTAGTTGATGGCGTTGTCCAGCAGATTGCGGATCAACTCCGTGAGCAGCGTGGCATTGCCCTCGAGCAGCACGCCCGGCGCGGCGGGCTGCGCGCCCTCGTAGCCCAGGTCGATGCGCTTTTCCAGCGCACGCGGCAGGCAGTCCTGCACCGCGTCCATGGTCAGGCGCACCAGGTCGCAGGGCTGGCGTGCAAGGCTGGCGCCGCTGCTCTCGGCGCGCGCCAGCGCCAGCAGCTGGTTCACGGTGTGCGTGGCGCGGATGCTGGAGCGCCCGATCTGGCGCAGCGACTGCTTGAGATCGTCCGTGGAGCCCTCGCGCAGGGCCATGTCGGCCTGCATGCGCAGGCCCGCCAGCGGTGTCTTGAGCTGGTGCGCGGCATCGGCCAGAAAGCGCTTTTGTGTCGCGATCGAGTCCTTCAGGCGCGTCAGCAGGTCGTTCACGGACGACACCAGCGGCGCCACCTCCAGCGGCACGGCCTTGTCGTCGAGCGGGCTCAGGTCGTCCGGGCGGCGCGCGCGAATGCGCTCTTCGAGCTGGCTCAGCGGCTTGATGCCACGCACCAGCGCCAGCCACACCAGCAGCACGGCCAGCGGCAGAATGGCGAACTGCGGCAGCATCACGCCCTTGATGATCTCGGTGGCCAGCACCGAGCGCTTCTCGCGCGTCTCGGCCACCTGCACCAGCGCGGGCTGGGCCCCGGGCAGACCCAGAGCGACCTGGACGTAGGCAATGCGCACGTCCTGTCCGCGCATCTCGCCGTCGCGCAGACGCACGTCGCCCACGGGTGGTCTTTCCTCGTCGGTCGGCATCGGCAGGTCGCGCTCGCCGCTCAGCAGTTCGTTGCGCGGGCCGAGCACCTGGTAGTACACCTGCACGTCGTCGTCGGCGCGCAGCAACTCGCGCGCCGGCTGCGGCAGGCTGAACTGCGCCTGCTGGTTCTGCACCGAGACCAGCTGCGCCAGCGCCTGCACGTTGTATTCCAGAGCGCGGTCGAACGGCCGGTTGGCAATGCCCTGCGCCACCAGCCAGGTCAGTGCCAGGCTGACCGGCCACAACAGCAGCAGCGGCGTGAGCATCCAGTCGAGGATTTCCCCGAACAGCGAACGCTGCTCACGCTGGAACAGTTTCACGTGAGCGACGCCGGGCCGTCCCAAGGCGCGAAGGCCCCCTCGGGGGGCAGCGGCCACACGCAGTGAGGGAGCGTGGGGGCCATATTCACGGGATTTTTTCAAGGCAGTAGCCGAGGCCACGCACGGTGGCGATGCGGATCGGGCCCTTCTCGATTTTCTTGCGCAGGCGGTGGATGTAGACCTCGATGGCGTTGTTGCTCACCTCCTCGCCCCACTCGCACAGGCGCTCGACCAGTTGGTCCTTGCTGACGAGACGCCCGGCGCGCTGCAGCAGCACCTCCAGCAGGCCCAGCTCGCGCGCCGACAGCTCCACCATCTTGCCGTCGATCGTGGCCACACGGCCCGCCTGGTCGTACACCAGCGGTCCGTGCTTGATGGTGCTGCTGGCGCCGCCCATGCCGCGGCGCACCAGTGCGCGCACGCGCGCTTCGAGCTCCTGCAGCGAAAAGGGCTTGGCCATGTAGTCGTCGGCGCCATAGTCCAGCCCCTTGACGCGTTCTTCCACGCTGTCGGCCGCGGTCAGGATCAGCACCGGCAGCGCCGAGCCGCGCGCGCGCAGCTTCTTCAGCACTTCAAGGCCATGCATTCTGGGCAGTCCGAGATCCAGGATCAGCAGGTCGAACTCGTTGTTGGTCAGCAGCGCCGCGTCCGCTTCGGTGCCGCTGGCCACATGGTCCACGGCAGCGCCCGAGGCGCGCAGCGTGCGCAGCAGGCCGTCTGCCAGCACCTGATCGTCTTCGGCAATCAGAATCCGCATGCATGTCTCCGGTTAGGCGCTTTGGTGGGGTCGGCGCACTTGTGGGCAAATTCTAGGCCCGTGCCGGCTTCCAGGCCGCATAAATCTCCAGCCCGATCATCGCCACGGTCGCCACCTCAGGGCCCACGTCGGCGCGGAATTCGGCCTCCGCCTGCACCACGGCGTGCCGGAAGGCCTGCAGCCAGTCCAGCCCGGTAGGCGTGAACCGCACCAGCCGCGCGCGCGCATCGCGCGAATCGGGCGCGCGCGTGACCAGCCCCCAGGCCTCGCACTGGTCCACCAGCTGGCCCATGGCCTGTTTGCTCATGCCCGCGCGCTCGGCCAGCTCGGTCAGGCGCGAGCCCTGCAGCGACAGGTGGCGCGTGATGTGGATGTGGGCCGCGCTGACCTGGCCGCGCGCCGCCAGATTCGACAAGGCCAGCGGCACCTCGATGTTTTGCGCCATCAGCTGCAGCACGCGCTCGTCGAAACGGCGCATCGCGTGGCCCAGCAATCGGCCCAGATGGGTTTGCCGCCAGCCGTCTTCCGCCGGGGGATGCGGTGGATTTTCAGTCATCGGTCAATGGTAAATCAAACTGACTAAAAATCGCGTTTACTTTATTCGACCCGCCACGTTAAACTACTGTTCAAGCATCCAGCCTGTCGTTAACAACAGAAATCACGGCACTGGACGCCCCGAGCCCAATGGCTCATTAACCGTTGATTTTCAAGGAGTTTCCCATGGATGCACCCGTCAAGGGCCTCGCCCCCACCAGCGAAAAAGCCAAGGCCCTGCAGGTCGCCCTGGCCCAGATCGAGAAGCAGTTCGGCAAGGGCACCATCATGCGGCTGGGCGAAGGCGAGGTGATCGAGGACATCCAGGTGGTCTCCACCGGCTCGCTCGGGCTCGACATTGCGCTGGGCGTCGGCGGCCTGCCGCGCGGGCGCGTGGTGGAAATCTACGGTCCGGAATCGTCGGGCAAGACCACGCTGACCCTGCAGGTCATCGCCGAGATGCAAAAGCAGGCAGGCACCTGCGCCTTTGTCGATGCCGAGCACGCACTCGACATCCAGTACGCGCAAAAACTCGGCGTGAATCTGCAGGACCTCTTGATCAGCCAGCCCGACACCGGCGAGCAGGCGCTCGAAATCGTGGACAGCCTGGTGCGTTCGGGCGCGGTCGACCTGATCGTGGTGGATTCGGTCGCCGCGCTCACGCCCAAGGCCGAGCTGGAAGGCGAAATGGGCGACAGCCTGCCCGGCCTGCAGGCGCGGCTCATGAGCCAGGCGCTGCGCAAGCTCACCGCCCACATCAAGAAAACCAACTGCATGGTGATCTTCATCAACCAGATCCGCATGAAGATCGGCGTCATGTTCGGCAGCCCCGAGACCACCACCGGCGGCAACGCGCTCAAGTTCTACGCCTCGGTGCGGCTCGACATCCGGCGCATCGGCACGATCAAGAAGGGCGACGAGGCGATTGGCAACGAAACCCGCGTCAAGGTGGTGAAGAACAAGGTGGCGCCGCCGTTCAAGACCGCCGAGTTCGACATCCTGTTCGGCGAAGGCATCAGCCGCCATGGCGAGATCATCGACATGGGGGTGGAGGCGCGCATCATCGAAAAATCCGGCGCCTGGTACGCCTACAACGGCGAGAAGATCGGCCAGGGCCGCGACAATGCGCGCGAATTCCTGCGCGAGAACGCCGCGCTCTCGGCCGAGATCGAGAACAAGGTGCGCGAGTCGCTGGGCATTCCGCTGCTGGCCGAAGCCGTCGATGCTGCCGTATCCGAAAAAATCAAGGCTTAAATCAGCCTCCAGCCCATGCCCCACCTGCGCAGGGCGCTACTGATTTAATAGTACTGGGGACTTGATGGCTTTTGCTGCCCCGTCTCTCAAAGGCCGCGCGCTGCGCCTGCTCGGCCAGCGCGAGCATTCACGCGCCGAGCTGGAGCGCAAGCTGACCCAATACGAGGAAGAACCCGGCACGCTGGCGCGCGCACTCGACGAGCTCGCGGCGAAGGACTTCATCAGCGAGGCGCGCGTGGTCGAGTCGGTCCTGCACCAGCGCGCGCCGCGCCTGGGCGCGATGCGCGTACGCCAGGAGCTGGTGCAAAAAGGCATCGCGCCCGAGGCCATTGCCCAGGCCGTCGCCGCCCTGCAGGCCACGGAGCTCGAGCGCGCGCACGAAGTCTGGCGGCGCCGCTTCGCCGCGCCGGCGCAGGACGCTAGCGGGCGCGCGAAACAGGCGCGCTTCCTGCTGGCGCGCGGATTCGCGGGGTCGGTAGTGGCGAAGGTGCTGCGCGGCGCGGAGCCAGATGAATAGACGGAGCCCCTCTGCGCCTTCTCCCTCTCCCTCTCCTTCTCCCTCTCCCTCTGGGAGAGGGCACCTTCTCTTGAAGAAGCTGAAGCTCAGAGCCCGAGCATCAGCTTGAGGTTCTGCACCGCGGCGCCGCTCGCGCCCTTGCCCAGGTTGTCCAGCCGGGCCACCAGCACAGCCTGGCGCAACGCTTCGTTTCCGAACACGCGCAGCTCCATCTTGTTGGTGTCGTTGAGCGCCATGGCTTCGAGTTTGGTCGCCTCGCCCACCGGCTCGACCGTGACCCAGTGTTCGCCATTCGCCGCCGGCTCGCTGGCCGCGTAATGCCGCGCCAGCGCATCGTGCAGGTCGGCCACCTTCGGTTGGCCCGGCAGCAGGTCCAGATGCAGCGGCAACTCGACCAGCATGCCCTGCTTGAAGTTGCCCACTGAGGGCACGAATATCGGCCGGCGCGTGAGGCCGGTGTACTTCATGATCTCGGGCAGGTGCTTGTGCTGGAGGTTCAGCGCATAGGTCTCGAACAGCGGCGCGTGGCCGCTCTCATAGGCCTCGATCATGCTGCGCCCGCCGCCCGAGTAGCCGCTTACGGAGGGCAGCGTCAGCGGGAAATCCCTGGGGATCAGGCCCGCATCGACCAGCGGGCGAATCAGCGCGATTGCGCCCGTGGCGTAGCAGCCGGGGTTGGCCACGCGCTCGGCGTGCATCACGGCCTCGCGCTGCCCCACCACCAGTTCCGGAAAGCCGAAGACCCAGCCCGGCGCCGTGCGGTGCGCCGTCGAGGCGTCAATGATTTTCGGGCCTTTTCGCCCTGTAGCCCTTGCCAGGTCATCGATCATCGCTACAGATTCAATAGCGGCGCCGTCGTGCAGGCAAAGCACCACCAGGTCCACCGTGCCCATCAGCGCGCGCTTCGCGGCCGGGTCTTTGCGCAATTCGGGGGCGATGCTGACCAGCTCGATCTGCGGCATCTGCTGCAGCCGCTCGCGGATTTGCAGGCCAGTGGTGCCGGCCTCGCCGTCAATAAAGATTCTGGGCATTGGGTGCTCCTGCCAACGTGTTCATGAATACACTGTATGCCCGCGCCGGGTTTGGTGCATTGCAACATGATACAGTTCACAGCTGCCAAGTCCATCGTCCGCTGCGCGGCCATCGCCGCCGTATCCAGGACCAAAACCATCCATTCCTGAGAGAGACCTCATGAAGATTCACGAATACCAAGGCAAGGAAATCTTGCGTCAATTTGGTGTGCCGACGCCGCGCGGGATTCCGGCGTTCACGGTGCAGGAGGCGGTGGAAGCCGCGCAAAAACTGGGCGGCCCGGTGTGGGTGGTGAAGGCCCAGATCCACGCCGGCGGGCGCGGCAAGGGCGGCGGCGTCAAGCTCGCGCGCTCCATCGACGAGGTCAAGAAACTGGCCGGCGAAATCCTCGGCATGCAGCTGATCACGCACCAGACCGGCCCCGAGGGCCAGAAGGTGCGCCGCCTGTTGATTGAGGACGGCGCCGACATCAAGAAGGAATATTACGTCTCGGCCGTGACCGACCGCGCCTCGCAGCGCGTGGCCATGATGGCCTCGTCCGAGGGCGGCATGGACATCGAGGAAGTGGCGCATGCCACGCCCGAGAAAATCATCAAGGTGTTTGTCGATCCGGCCGCGGGCCTGACCGACGCGCAGGCGACCGAACTGGCGAACGGCATCGGCGTGCCGGCCGGCTCGACCGCAAAGGCCGTCGATGTGCTGCAAAAGCTCTACAAGTGCTACATGGAAACCGACGCCTCGCTGGTCGAGGTGAATCCGCTGATCCTGGAGGGCAACGGCAACATCAAGGCGCTGGACGCCAAGTTCAACTTCGATCCGAATGCGCTGTTCCGCCACCCCGAAATCGTGGCCTACCGCGACCTTGACGAAGAGGACCCGGCCGAGATCGAAGCCAGCAAGTTCGACCTCGCCTACATCTCCCTGGACGGCAACATCGGCTGCCTGGTGAACGGCGCGGGCCTGGCGATGGCGACCATGGACACCATCAAACTGTTCGGCGCCGAGCCGGCCAACTTCCTGGACGTGGGCGGCGGCGCGACCCCCGAGAAGGTCACCGAGGCCTTCAAGATCATGCTGAAAAATCCCAAGGTCAAGGCCATCCTGGTCAACATCTTCGGCGGCATCATGAAGTGCGACACGATCGCCACCGGCGTGATCACGGCCTGCAAGGCCACCAACCTGGGTGTGCCGCTGGTGGTGCGTATGAAGGGCACCAACGAAGAGCTGGGCAAGAAGATGCTGGCCGAGTCCGGTCTGCCCATCATCAGCGCCGACACCATGGCCGAAGCGGCGCAAAAAGTGGTGGCTGCCGTCAAATCTTGAAGCTTTGCGGGACAGACCGCAGGCCGCGCAGCGGACCAGCTCTGTCCTCAACTGACTAGGAAAACATCATGTCGATCCTCATCAACAAAGACACCAAAGTCATCACCCAGGGCATCACCGGCAAGACCGGCCAGTTCCACACCGAGAAGTGCCAGGAATATGCCAACGGCAAGAACTGCTTCGTCGCGGGCGTAAATCCCAAGAAAGCGGGCGAGTCGATTTTCAATATCCCGATCTACGCCTCGGTCAAGGAAGCCGCGGACAAGACGGGCGCGACCGTGTCGGTGATCTACGTGCCGCCCGCGGGCGCCGCCGCCGCGATCTGGGAGGCCGTGGAGGCCGACCTGGACCTGGCAATCTGCATCACCGAGGGCATCCCGGTGCGCGACATGCTGCTGGTGCGCAACAAAATGCGCGCCAAGGTGGCGGCCGGCGGCAAGGAAACCCTGTTGCTCGGCCCGAACTGTCCCGGCCTGATCACGCCGGACGAAATCAAGATCGGCATCATGCCCGGCCACATTCACCGCAAGGGCCGCATCGGCGTGGTCAGCCGCTCCGGCACGCTGACCTATGAGGCGGTGGCGCAGTTGACCGAAATCGGCCTGGGCCAGTCCAGCGCGGTCGGCATTGGCGGCGACCCGATCAATGGCCTCAAGCACATCGACATCATGCGGCTGTTCAATGACGACCCGGACACCGACGCCGTCATCATGATCGGCGAAATCGGCGGCCCGGACGAAGCCGAAGCCGCGCGCTGGTGCAAGGACCACATGAAAAAACCCATCGTCGGCTTCATCGCCGGCGTCACCGCCCCGGCAGGCAAGCGCATGGGCCATGCCGGCGCGCTGATCTCGGGCGGCGCCGACACGGCCGAGGCCAAGCTGGCCGTGATGGAAGAGTGCGGCTTCACGGTCACGCGCAACCCGTCCGAGATGGCCAAGCTGCTCAAGGCGCTGCTGTAAGCCGGCAGGCCGTGTCGTAAGCAATATTACGAACCGGCAGGCGGTGATCCGGCCGCTAGACTCCAGACAGGACCAGGAAGCGCCCGAACCGCAAGTGACGGGCGCTTTTTGCATTGACAAGCACCGGAGCACCCCATGGAGTTACTGCAAAGCCTTGATTTCTGGATCGGGTTGATCGAGATCATCTGGATCAACATCATCCTGTCCGGCGATAACGCCGTGGTCATTGCGCTGGCGGCGCGCTCGCTGCCGCCAAAGCAGCAGCAAAGGGCCATCGTGTTCGGCTCGGGCGCTGCGGTCGTGCTGCGCATCGCGCTGACCGTGGTGGCCGCCAAGCTGCTCGCGCTGCCCTATCTGCAAATCGTCGGCGGCTGCCTGCTGCTGTGGATCGGCGTGCAGTTGCTGGGCGAAGAGGAAGAGGGCGAAGGCGAGAGCAAGACCTATGGCAGCCTGCTGGCGGCGGTGCGCACCATCCTGATTGCCGACCTCGTGATGAGCCTGGACAACGTTATTGCCGTGGCCGCCGCCGCGCAGGGCAGCATGGTCCTGTTGATCTTCGGGCTGGCCATCAGCATTCCGCTGGTGGTGTTCGGTGCGTCCCTGATGGTCAAGCTGATGGCGCGTTTCCCCTTCATCATTACCGTGGGTGCGGCCCTGATCGGCTGGGTGGCCGGCGAGACCATCGTCGGCGATGCGGTCCTGAAGGGTGTGTTGGCGGCCGCCCCATGGCTGCATTACGCCGCCGGCGCGGCGGGCGCATTGTTCGTGGTGGGGGTTGGCAAGGCGCTGTCGGCGCGTAGCCACGCCGCGCCGGCCGCCGGCTGAATGCCCGCCGCCTCGGCCGGCGGCGGCACTTTTGCAACAAGTCGCGGGGCCGCCCTGTGAAGTTTCTTGTTTGCCGCCAGCGCCTCTGGTAACGTGCTGAAACAAGTATTTGCTGTCTGCATGGTCGCCGCCATGGGACCAGCCGGATGCAGTGGACAAAAGGCGGCCCGTTGATTTACCAGTTTTGCGCACATACCGACCCGGGTCTCGTCCGGGGCAACAACGAGGACTCCGTCACGTTCGACGCGTCATCGGGGCTGGCCGTGCTGGCCGATGGCATGGGCGGCTACAACGCGGGCGAAGTTGCCAGCGCCATGGCCACGACTTTCATTCGCTCCGAACTGGGGCGCTGGCTGACCGAGGCGGGCCAACAGACCGCTGCCCGTGATGTGCGCCGCGCCATGGAGATTTGTGCAGACCATGCCAACCGCGCCATCTTCAACGCAGCCAACGCCAACCCGCAGTACGCGGGCATGGGCACCACGCTGGTGGTGGCTGTGTTCCAGGGCGAGCGCCTCATGCTCGGGCACATTGGCGACTCGCGCTGCTACCGCCTGCGCGAGGGCCTGCTCGAGCGCATCACCCGGGACCACTCGCTCTTGCAGGAGCAGCTCGATGCCGGCCTGATCACGCTCGAGGAGGCGGCCGGCTCGCTGCACAAGAACCTCATCACCCGGGCGCTGGGGGTCGAGGACACCGTCCTGCTCGAGGTCAAAGAGCTTCGCACCGCGCCAGGCGACCTTTACCTCTTGTGTTCGGACGGGCTGTCGGACATGATGGACGAGGAAGACATTGCGGCCATCCTGCGCACGGACGCGGCGCTGCCGCAAATGGCGACACGGTTGATCGACAACGCCAACGCCAACGGGGGGCGCGATAATATTTCAGTGCTGCTCGCCCAGCGCAACGACAACTTTACAAAACGGGGCTTGATTTCCAGAATGCTGGGAAACTAGCCATTGATCCCAGCGGGCCACACAGCCATTACAGAAACAGGAGCCGGCCATGCCGAAAATGATCGTGTCGATCGACGGTGTCGTCATCAAGGAATTTCAGCTGACCAAGGACCGCACGACGCTGGGCCGGCGGCCATATAACGACATCGTGATCGACAACCTGGCCGTCAGCGGCGAGCACGCTGCCCTGCAGATGGTGGGCGGCGAGGTTTACCTCGAAGACCTCAACAGCACCAATGGCAGCTACGTCAACGGCAAGTCGATCAAAAAGCAGTTGTTGCAAAACAACGATACGGTCGAAGTGGGCAAGTACAAGATTCGGTTCGTGAATGAAACCGCCGGTGCGACGCCCGACAAGATCGCGGCGATGCAGCCGGCAGCGTCCGCTGCCATGACGCCGCCAGCCTCGGCCCCGGCCCCCGTTGCGGTGGCTCCCGCCGATGTGGACCTGCGCCCGGGTGCTGCCATCAAGGTGCTGTCAGGCGCAGCGGCCGGGCGCGAGGTGCAGCTGGTCAAAGTCGTCACCACCATCGGCAAGCCCGGCGTCGCGGTCGCGGCCATCACCCGGCGCCCGCTCGGTTTTGTCGTTGCGCACGTCGAAGGCGCCAGCGTGCCGACCCTCAACGGCATTCCCGTCAGCGGCGCGCCCGTCGCGCTCAAAAACGGCGACCTGCTGGAGCTGGCCGGCACGCGGATGCAGTTCATGCAGGCCTGAGGCGGTACCGCCCAGGGCGGCCAGGCGCGCCGGCCCGGGGCTTTGCCCTACGGGCGGCCCGATTTAAAGCGCATTAATGCCAACAAATACCTTTACCGGCGCCATTCAGAGCGAGTAGCCTTGAACATCTTGCCGCCATTCGATCCCGCAGGGGCTGGCGCAACCCGTTTCAAAACCAGGTAACCACACAGCAAGGGCTTGCATGAAGGTGCGCGTATTGGGCTGCTCCGGCGCCATCGCCAAAGACTGCCGAACCACGTCTTTTCTGATCGACGACGACGTGCTGATCGACGCGGGCACCGGCGTGGGCGACCTCACGCTGGCCGAGATGTACCGCATCGATCACGTGTTCCTGACGCATTCACACCTGGACCACATCGCGGCGCTGCCGCTGATGGTCGATGCGGTGGCCTCGCGCCGCAGCACGCCGCTGCAGATTCATGCATTGGCCGGCACCATCGAGGCGCTCAAGACCCACGTGTTCAACGACGTCATCTGGCCCGATTTCACGCGCATTCCCTCGCAGCAGGCCCCGCTCGTCAGCTTTCATGAGCTGGCCATGGGTCAGATCCTGTCGATCAACGACAAGCAGATCGAAGCCCTGCCGGCCGCCCACACCGTGCCGGCCGTCGGCTACGCTGTCAGCGCCGGCGGCCGCGCCTGGGTTTTCTCGGGCGACACCGAGCGCAACCCGCCGTTCTGGCAGCGGCTGAACCAGCTCGACGTGGCGATGCTGATCATCGAGACCGCGTTCAGCAACCGCGAAAAAGCGGTGGCGCTGCGCAGCCTGCACCTGTCGCCGGAGGTGCTGGCCGACGAGTTGCGCGGCATCGCCAAAGGCAAGTGCTACCCCATCTACATCACCCACACCAAACCCGCCGAAACCGAGCTCATCATGTCCGAGGTGACGCGCTTCGACCAGACCCGGCCGTTCGGCCCCGGGGTCAGTCACGACATCCGCTGGCTCGCTGCCGGCCAGGAGTTCGAACTATGAGCGCAGTCTTGCCCCCGCCCGTCGACAAGGACGCCGAGCAGGCGTTTTTCGACTCGCAGCGGCTGCCGCCCGAAAAGCGCGGCGTCACCTTCGAGGTGCTGTTTTTCCGCCAGCTCCAGCAGGTCACCACGCGCATTCATGAAACCGAGAACCTCGACCAGATCATGCTCGAGGTCAGCGACGACATCTGCAAGCTGTTCAACGCCGACCGCCTCACGCTGTATGCCGTCAACGAAGACCGCAGCGCCATCGTCTCGCGCTTCAAGACCGGCCTGAACACCACGGGCGCGCTCAAGCTGCCCATCAGTGCGCAAAGCCTCGCGGGCTACGTGGCCTTCAGCCAGCAGCGGCTCAACATTGCCGACGTGTACGACGCCGCAGCGCTCAAACGCATCGACCCGCAGCTGAGCTTCCTCAAGGAAGTCGACAAACGCTCGGGCTACCGCACCAAGCAGATGCTGGTGGAGCCCATCCTCGATGGCGCCACGCTGTATGGCGTGCTGCAGGTCATCAACAACCACAGCGACGCGCCGTTCGGCGCGCTCGAACTCGAAGGCGCCAAGCAGCTGTGCAAGACACTGGCCACCGCCATTCGCCAGCGCCGGCAAAAGGCGCAGGACGCGCGGCGCAGCAACAAGACCACGCCGTACGACGGCCTGGTGGCCGATGGCGTGCTCAGTGACGCCGAGCTCGCGCAATGCATGCAAAAGGCCCGCGAACAAGGGCGCCCGGTGGAGCATGTGCTGGTGGCGGCGTACCACCTCCAGCCGGCCCAGATCGGCGCCTCGCTGGCCCGGTTTTTCGGCGTGCCCTACGAGCCGCTCAGCCCCGGGCGCATCCGCTCCGAGATGCTGCACGGCTCGCTCAAGCGCGAATTCCTGGAGCAGCAGGGCTGGATTCCGCTCGAAGAATCGCCCGACGGCCTGGTCGTGATGTGCCTGGACCCCGAGGCCGTGCGCGGTTCGCGCGTGGTGCCGCAGGTGTTTCCGCGTGCGCGCAAACTGGCCTGGCGCGTCACCACCCAGACCGAGTTCGACGAAACCCTGGCCCAGCTGTTCGGCAGCGCCAGTGACGAGGGCGGCTCCATCGACCAGTTGCTGGCCGACCTCACGGCGCCCATGGACGACGACGGCACCGAAGACTCGCTGGAGTCCGCCGCCGCCGACAACGAGCTCGTCAAGTTCGTCAACAAGGTCATCATCGACGCCTACAACCAGAAGGTGTCGGACATCCACATCGAGCCCATGCCGGGCAAGGCCAAGACCGGCATCCGCTTTCGCATCGACGGCATCCTGGCGCCCTACATCGAAGTGCCGGCGCATTTTCGGCAGGCCATGGTCACGCGCCTGAAGATCATGTGCGACCTCGACATCTCCGAGCGCCGCAAGCCACAGGACGGCAAGATCAAGTTCAAGAAATACGGCCCGCTCGACATCGAGCTGCGCGTCGCCACCATTCCCTCGGCCGGCGGCGTGGAAGACGTGGTCATGCGGATCCTGGCCGGCGGCGAGCCCATTCCGCTCGACAAGCTGGGCCTGACGCCGCACAACAAGGCGCGGCTCATCAAGACCATTGAAAAACCCTATGGCCTGTTCTATGTCTGCGGCCCCACGGGCTCGGGCAAGACCACCACGCTGCACTCCATCCTCAAGCACCTGAACACGCCCGAGACCAAGATCTGGACCGCCGAAGACCCGGTCGAGATCACGCAAAAAGGCCTGCGCCAGGTGCAGATCAACAAAAAGGCCGGCATCGACTTCGCGCTCATCATGCGGGCCTTCCTGCGCGCCGACCCCGACATCATCATGGTCGGCGAGTCGCGCGACAAGGAGACCGTGTCCATGGGCGTGGAAGCCTCGCTCACCGGCCACCTGGTGTTCTCCACGCTGCACACCAACTCGGCGCCCGAGTCCATCACGCGGCTGCTCGACATGGGCATGGACCCGTTCAACTTCTCCGATGCGCTGCTCGGCATCCTGGCGCAGCGCCTCGCGCGCAAGCTGTGCGACTGCAAGCAGGCCTACGAGCCCACCTCGGCGGAAATCAACGATTTCATCAAGGAATATGCCGACGAACTGTGCCACACCGTGGCCTGGAAGCTGGATGCCGGCGGCGAGGCGCAAAAGCTGCTGGAAGCCTGGACCGGGCAGTACGGCAAAGACGGCAAGCTCACTTTCTACCGCGCCGTGGGCTGCGACAAATGCAATCAAACCGGCTACAAAGGCCGCGTCGGCCTGCACGAACTGCTGATTGCCGACGACATCCTGAAGAAGCTGGTGCAAGAGCGCGCCCGCGTGTCCGAGATCTTCGCCGCCGCGGTCGAGAGCGGCATGCGCACCCTCAAGATGGACGGCATGGAAAAGATCATGCTGGGCATGACCGACCTGAAACAGGTGCGCTCGGTCTGCATTAAGTGACGAAAATTGTCAGTCCCCTGGTCTGAGTGGGTCAAAAACGGTCGATCTGGAGCCGCCAAAGCGTGAAAAGGTTCACAAAAAAGCGGGATGGACGCCCTGGCACGCAACCTGCTGTAACTTATTGGCATTTCGGTTTCCTTTCGTTTCAACCAAGGAGTTTTTCATGAAGCGTTCCATGCAGAAGGTTCAACAGGGTTTCACCCTGATCGAGTTGATGATCGTCGTCGCGATCATCGGCATTTTGGCGGCCGTGGCACTGCCGGCGTATCAGGACTACACGGTCCGCGCGAAGGTGACCGAGTTGATTCTGGCAGCTGATACTTGCAAAAACGCCATCACAGAATCATCTCAGACGGGTTTGACCACTGCACCCGGAGCTAACGGCTTTGGTTGCGAAAGCGCGTCTGCCACGTCTCACTACGTTGCTTCGATTGCAACCGACGCAACCGGAGTGATCACCGTCCTGGCGCAGAACATCAGTAGTGCCGTCCCTGCTACGGCCGGTATTACTTTGACGCCTTACTCCGATGCCGCACTGAGCAGCCAGATGGCCGCTGCTGGCTATGTCTCGGGTACCAACACCCCTGTGGCCGGGTGGAAGTGTGCTGGAAACGCCACGATGCTGCAGAAGTTCCTTCCTTCCAGCTGCCGTAGCTAAGCACCCATCGTCTGAATCAATCCTTTGACGGAAGCCGCCTTCGGGCGGCTTTTTTACTGCAATTGCGTCCGCAATAGCTGCGCGATCAGGCAAGAATTGAGGAGACGGATTCATGAAAATGGAGTGGATCAGACATCAGCGGCCTTTGTTCAACTGATAGCACCAGACGAACTCTCGTGAATATATTGACCATCTTGACCACCGCCGCCTGGCTGGTGCCCAACCATTACCCGCCGTGGACCGCGGCCTGGAGTGACGGGTTGGCAATCGCAGGGCTGTTGCTGCTGCTGCCAGCCGTCACTGCAAGCATAGTCACCGGTGCTCGTGTTTCATGGCAGCTGGCGGCCATCGCCGTTGTGTGCTGCGCCGTGGTGCTGGCGCAACTCATCACCGGAAAGCTTCTCTTCGTCGGTGATGCGCTGATGGCGGCGCTGTATATCGGCTTGTGGCTCGCGGCCGTAGTGGCGGGTAGCTTGATGGCTGCCGACGACAATCGCAGCGGCGGGCTGAACGTCTTGATGGCGGCCTGGTGCTTCGCCGCGCTACTGTCGGTCGGCGTTGCGCTGGTGCAGTGGACCGGCGCGCTGAGCCTGAACATCTACGCGGCCGACCTGCCGCCCGGCGCGCGGCCCTTCGGCAACGTGGCCCAGCCGAACAACTTGTGCACGCTGTGCTTTCTCGGCCTGTGCGGCCTGCTGTGGCTACAGCAGCGCCAAAAGGTCAACGGCACCGCCTTCTGGCTGGGCGCCGGCTTCTTGTTGTGGGGCATGGTGATGACGCAGTCGCGCACCGGCTGGCTGCAAATCGGCTTGCTTGTCGTGTGGGGTCTTGCCCTGATGGAGCGCGCAAACCTGCGCATCACGCGCACGCAACTACTGGTGCTGGGCGTGCTGTTTGCGGCCGGCGTGCTGCTTTGGCCGATGGTCTGCGATGCGCTGATGCTGTCTAGTGGGCGCTCGTTTGGCGACCAGATGCGGGCCGGCCCGCGGCTGCCGTATTGGCGGGCCATGCTGGACGCGATTGGGCGCGAGCCGCTGTGGGGCTACGGCTGGCAGCAGGTGGGGGCGGCGCAGGAGCGCGTGGCGCTGGATCATCCCGTCCTCGGGTACCTTTTCGACCACAGCCACAACCTGGTATTAGACCTGTTGTTATGGAATGGCGTGCCGATCGGCGGCCTCATCATCGCGGCGCTGGCTTGGTGGTTCATTGCGCACATTCGCGCCTGTCGCGATGCGCGCGCCGTGTGGCTCCTGGCGGCGGTGGGCGGTGTGGTCACGCACGGCATGCTCGAATACCCGCTGGAGTACGCCTACTTTTTGATTCCGGTCGGGCTGGCGATGGGCGCGGTGGATGGCTTTTCGCCGGCAGGCGGGGTGTCGCTGCGTCTGCCGCGCTGGGCGGTGCTGTCGTTCACCGTGCTGCTCAGCGTGGTGTTTGTGGGCGTGGCCATGGACTACCTGAAGGCCGAGGAAAACTACCGCATCCTGCGCTTTGAATCGGCGCATATCGGAACGGACCGCATCGTGACGCCGGCGCCAAAGCTGCGCTTGCTCACGCAACTCGAAGCCTATCTGCAATTCGCGCGCACCGAGGCCACACCCGGCATGACCCCGCAGCAGGTGGACTGGATGCGCAAGGTGGCCGAGCGCTATGGGTTCTCGTCGGTGCTGTTCCGCTATGCGCTGGCGGCTGGCCTGAATGGCCAGCCCGAGGTTGCGCGCGACACGCTGGCGCGCATATGTCGCATTCATCAGCCCAAGCGCTGCGCAGAGGCCCGTGAGGGCTGGGCAGCGCTGCAGGTGCGCTATCCGCAGCTAGCGGGGGTGGAAGTGCCGAAATAACTCAGGTCAGATAACAATCGGTCTGCATACCCCGAAGGATTCATCGCCTGCCAGCGCCAAGCGTCCTCGCACATGCGCACCAGGTCGTGCTCGGCCTGCCAGCCCAGCAGGGTGCGCGCCAGGGTGGTGTCGGCATAGCAGGCGGCCACGTCGCCGGGGCGGCGCGCCACATGGCGGTGCGCGATGGGCCGGCCGGCCACGCGCGCAAAGGTGTCGACCAGCTGCTGCACGCTGACGCCGGAGCCGGTGCCCAGGTTCACGGTGATGGAGGACTGCTGCTTTGCCAGGTGGTCGAGCGCCGCCAGATGGCCGCGCGCCAGGTCCATCACGTGGATGTAGTCGCGCACGCCGGTGCCGTCCGGCGTGGGGTAGTCGTTGCCGAAGATGCTCAAGTATTCGCGCTGGCCCACGGCGACCTGGGTGATGTAGGGCATGAGGTTGTTCGGCACGCCGCTGGGCGCTTCGCCGATCAGGCCACTGGCGTGCGCGCCGACCGGGTTGAAGTAACGCAGAATCGCGACCTGCCAGTGCGGATCGGCGCGCTGCAGGTCGCGCAGCATGTCTTCGCAGACGAGCTTGGTGCGGCCGTAAGGGTTGGTGGCGCTCAAGGGCGCGGTCTCGGGGATCGGCACCTGCTGCGGCTCGCCGTACACCGTGGCCGATGAGCTGAACACCAGCCGGCGCAGATTGGCGCGCTCCATCGCCTGCAGCAGGCTGAGGGTGCCGCCCACGTTGTTGTCGAAGTAGCGCAGCGGCTGCGCGACCGACTCGCCCACGGCCTTGAGGCCGGCAAAGTGGATCACGCTGGCCACAGCATGCCGCGCGAAGACGCCGTCCAGCGCGGCGCCGTCGCGCACGTCTGCCTGCACGAACTCGAAGGCATCGCCGCACAACTGGCGCAGCCGCTCCAGCACATGCACGCTGCTGTTGCTCAGGTTGTCGACGATGACAACCCTGTGCCCCGCCTCCATGAGCAGGGCGGCCGTGTGCGAGCCGATGTAGCCGGCGCCGCCGGTGATGAGGATGGGGGGTGTCATGGGTGGGCCTGTCGTAACGCTGGATTATCCCAAAGGCCGCGCCTGCAGCGTCCCACACCTGCGGCACACTTGAGGCGTATGCAATCCATCCCGATTTTCTTCCTGATCGCCCTGCCCTGGCTCAATCCGTTTGCGCCCGGGCCGTCGCCGGCCGCGGTGCCGCTGCTGTTCTCGTGGGCCTGCGCCGCGGGTTTGCTGGCGCTGTGCAGCCGTCTCTCGGACCGGGATTTCTGCGGGCGCCTGGTCACCGCCGCCGCATGGGCCTGGCTGGCGGCCGGCCTGCTCAGCAGCGTCATGGGGCTGTGCCAGTACTTCGGCGCGGGCGCCAGCCTGCTGCCATGGGTGAACCAGACCGAACTGGGCGAGGCTTTTGCCAACCTGCGCCAGCGCAACCAGTTTGCGACGCTGACCAACATGGCGCTGGCCGCGCTGCTGTGGTTGGTGGCGACGGGGCGTTTCGGCGGACGCCGGGCTTGGCTTGGCTGGGCCGCGGCCGCGCTGCTGATGGCGGGCAATGCCGCGTCTTCGTCGCGCACCGGGCTGCTGCAACTGGTGTTGCTGTGCGCACTGGCCTGGCTGTGGGGCGGCTGGCGCCAGCCGGCCCTGCGCCGCGTCCTGTTGGCGGCCGTGCTGGCCTATGCGCTGGCCGCGGTGCTCCTGCCATGGCTGGCCGGGTTCGGGCTGTTCGGACACGATGCTTTTGCGCGTCTGCGCGCCGGCGACCGCCTTTGCGCCAGCCGCCTCACGCTCTGGGCCAACGTGCTGCAACTGATCGCCCAGCACCCCTGGCTGGGCTGGGGTTGGGGCCAACTCGCCTACGCGCACTACATCACCTTGTACGACGGCCCGCGCTTTTGTGAAATTCTGGACAACGCGCACAACCTGCCGTTGCAGCTCGCGGTGACGCTCGGCATCCCAGCGGCGCTCTTGGTGTGCGGCGGCTTTGTGTGGTGGGCATGTCGGCAGCGGCCATGGCGCGAGGCCGACCCGACGCGCCGCATGGCGTGGGCGATTCTGGCGGTGATCGGGCTGCACAGCCTGCTCGAATACCCGCTGTGGTACGGGCCGTTCCAGATCGCGTTCGGCCTGTGCCTGGCGTGGCTGTGGCTGACGGGGGCGCGCCGGAATGTGACATCAAATCGGCCTGTAGTCCTTGGTGTATCTGCGCAGTTAGCTATTGTTTCGGTAGCGTTTGCGGTGTTGACGGCCGTGCTGTACGCCGCCTGGGACTACCACCGCGTGAGCCAGATCTACCTCGCCCCCGAGCAGCGCGACGCCCCCTACCGCGACGACACGCTGGCCAAGGTGCGCGACTCAATGCTGTTCAGGAACCCCGTGCGTTTTGCCGAACTCACCATCACCGAGCTGACACCGGGCAATGCGGCGCAAATGCGCGCGCTGGCCGGCCGCTTGCTGCACTACTCGCCCGAGCCGCGCGTGATCGAAAAACTGATAGCGGCCGACGTGCTGCTCGGCCGCGATGACGACGCGCTGTTCCATCTGGCGCGCTTTCGGGCGGCATTTCCAAAGGACTATGCGCAGTGGACGGCGGACGACACCCGCCTGCCGCAAAAGCTGCGGGCGCCTGCGCCGTAGCGGGAAGGTTGATATATACCATGGTATGTATTAAGATGAACTTTTTTGAACTCGGGAGCTGCCATGCAAACTGCCAAAGTCTTCAAAACCGGCCGCAGCCAGGCGGTGCGGCTGCCGGCCGAATTCCGCTTTGACACCGATGAGGTCTTTATCCGTCGCGATCCGCTGACGCAGGATGTGGTGCTGTCACGCCGCCCCGCCGACTGGAGCGAATTTTTTGCGCTGGCCGATGCGGCGCGGATTCCAGAGGACTTTCTGGCCGATCGCGGTGACGTGGCCTCGCAGGTGCGCGAAGACCTTTGATGGCCGCGCCGACTGCGCCCGCCGCGCCCACGCGCTGGATGCTCGACACCAATATGGTGAGCTACGCGCTCAAGGGCACCCACCCCGCAGTGCGTGTGCACATGGCGCGCCACCCGCCGGCCGCGCTGTGCATTTCGGCCATCACCCAGTCCGAGCTGCTGTACGGCGTGGCGAAGAAACCGGCCGCTACCCGCGTCAAGGAGGTGGTCGATGAATTCCTGCGCTGGGTGGAGGTGCTGGACTGGAACGCCAACGCGGCGGCCATGCACGGCGCGCTGCGCGCCGATCTGGAGCGCCGTGGCGTGGGCCTCGGTGCCTTTGACTTGATGATTGCCGCCCATGCGCTGGCACTGGATGCGGTGCTGGTCAGCAATGACCGTGCTTTTGCGCAGGTGCCCGGTTTGAAGCTGGAGAACTGGGCAACGAACGAGGGTCAGGGGTGAAAGGCCATGGCCTCACGGATTGACGAAACTGCCCGACTTGCCGCCGTGCTTTTGCAGCACGCGCACATCGGTCATGGTCATGCCGCGGTCCACGGCTTTCACCATGTCGTAGATGGTCAGCAGCGCGACCTGCACGGCGCTCAAGGCTTCCATCTCCACGCCGGTGGGGCCCACGGTTTCCACGGTTGCGGTACAAAATATGGCTGAATCCCCCGCTGCATCTACGCTGTTAGCTTCGAAATCAATAGCAACCCGGGTGAGCGCGAGCGGGTGGCACAGCGGAATCAGCTCGCTGGTTTTCTTTGCGGCCATGATGCCGGCGATGCGCGCCACGCCCAGCACGTCGCCCTTCCTGGCCGTGCCGGCCTCGATCAGGGCCAGCGTCTCGGGCCGCATGGTGATGCGCCCGCCGGCCACGGCAATGCGGTGCGTGGCGGCCTTGGCCGCCACATCGACCATGTGGGCCTGGCCTTGCGCGTCGAAGTGGGTCAGGGCCGTGGCGGGGGGGACATTGCGGGTGCTCATAGGTAACAAAGGCGGTTGGTAAAAACCATTGACAGAACGGATTTTTCTTTCAAGCATCATACGGCCATGACTTACCGCATCAACATGCTCGTGCGGGCGCTGGCCGCCGCCGTGCTGGCCTTGCCCCTGCTGTTTTCACCGACGTGGTCGTACGCGCAATTGCCCACGCTGGGCGATGGCGGCGAGATGAGCACCGGCGCCGAGCGCCGGCTGGGCGAGCGCATTGCGCGCGAGCTGTACCGCGACCCCGACTACATCGACGATCCGGTGCTGGCCGAGTACGTGCAGGGCATCTGGACGCGGCTGCTGGCGGCGGCGCGCGTGCGCGGCGAGCTCACGCCCGAGATGGACGACCGCTACGCCTGGCAGGTCATCCTCGGGCGCGACCGCGAGATCAATGCCTTCGCCCTGCCCGGCGGCTACCTGGGGCTGCAGCTCGGGCTGATCGCCATCGTCGACAGCCCGGACGAGCTGGCGTCGGTGCTGGGGCATGAGCTCAGCCACGTCACGCAGCGCCACATCTCGCGCCTGATGGCGCAGCAGAGCCGCATGACGCCGCTGATGATCGGCGCGATGATCCTGGGCGTGCTGGCGGCCAGCAAGAGCCCCGATCTGGGCGGTGCCATGATCAGCGGCGGGCAGGCCGCGGCCATGCAGGGGCAGCTGAATTTTTCGCGCGACATGGAGCGCGAGGCCGATCGCATCGGCTACGGCGTCATGACGCAGGCGGGCTATGCGCCGCAGGCCTTTGCCACCATGTTCGAGAAGCTGCAGCAGGCCTCGCGCCTGAACGACAACGGCTCGTTTCCGTACCTGCGCACGCACCCGCTGACCACCGAGCGCATTGCCGACATGCAGGCCCGCGCGCAGCTGAATGCCACACCGCCGCTGCCCGCGCTGAGCCTGGAGCAGGCCATGATCACGGCGCGCGCGCAGGTGCTGTCGAATCCCGGCGTGGATGCGCTGCGCGCTGCGGTGGCCGGCGCCTCCCCGGCGGCCGCTGCCACCATGACACCCGCGCGCCAGGCGGGCGCGCTGTACGCGGGGGCGCTGGCCAGCATGAAGCAGCGCAACTTCGCCCAGGCGCGCCAACTGGTGGCCCGGCTCACGCCGCTGGTGGCCGGTGACGCGACCGCCGCGCGGCTGGCCAATTTGCTGGCCGCCGAAGTGGCGTGGGCCGCGGGCGATGCACCGCGCGTGCTGGCGCTGGTGGATCCGGCCGCGCCCGGGCGCCCGGAGCTGGTGCTCTCCAGCGAGGCGCGCATCCGCACCGGCAAGGCGCTGGAGGCGGCGCAGCGGCTGCAGACCTGGGTGGCTTCGAACCCGCGCGACGCCAGCGCCTGGCAACTGCTGGCCAGCGCCTACAGTGCGCAGGGCGAGACTTTGCGCGCCATCCGCGCCGAAGCCGAGGCGCAGGTGGCGCAGCTCGACTACGCGGCCGCCGTGGACCGCTTCAAGGCGGCGCAGGATCTGGTGCGCAAGGAGGGCACGGGGCGCGATCCGGAGGGCCACATCGAGGCCTCGATCATCGACACCCGGCTGCGCCAGGTGCAGCTACTTCTTAAGGAACAGGCTCTGGAGCACTGAGTCGATCAGCACGCCCAAGAGCGAGTAGATCAGCGAGCCGATCAGCGCGGCGCCGAAACCGGTCACGTGAAAGCCCGCCAGCAGGCCCGAGGCGGCCCAGAACATGAGCGCATTGATGACGAACAGAAACAGCCCGAGCGTGATCAGCGTCACCGGCAGCGTCAGCACCACCAGAACCGGGCGCACGATGGTGTTGAGCAGACCGATGACGAACGCGGCAATCAGCGCCGCCGTGAAGCTCTTGACTTGCACGCCGCTGTACAGGCCTGCCACCGCCAGCAGCGCCACCGCGTGAAGCAGCCATTTAAAGATGAGTTTCATGGTGGGGGAGCATAGCATCCGCTGCCAGCCTGCGGCGATGCCACCAGCCCGCGCCCAGCACGCCGGCCACGGCCAGCGCATAAGTGCCCCAGCGCGCCGCCGTGTGAAGGGTTCCAGGGTCGGCGAACACGCCGCGCAGCACGGGCTCGCTCACGATCATGCTGGCGGCGGTCAACGCCAGCACCGCCGCACCGGCCTGGATGATGAGCGGAAAACGATCCACCAGTTTGAGCACCAGCGTGCTGCCCAAAACCACGATCGGCACGCTGATCACCAGGCCGATGAGCACCAGCGCGAACGAACCGTGCGCCGCACCGGCCACGCCCAGCACGTTGTCCACACCCATCAGCGCATCGGCGACCACGATGGTTTTCATGGCGCCCCAGAAGGTGTTGGCGGCGGGCTTGTCGTGCGCGTCGCCGCCGCTGCCGGTCAGCAGCTGGTAGGCGATCCAGAGCAGCGCGAGGCCGCCGAGCAGCATCAGGCCTGGCACCTTGAGCAGCCAGACCACGCCCACGGTCATGGCGGCGCGCACCACGATGGCGCCGACCGTGCCCCAGACAATCGCGCGGCGCTGCAGCGATTGGGGCAGGCTGCGCGCGGCCAGCGCGATGACGATGGCGTTGTCGCCCGCGAGCACCAGGTCGATGAGGATGATGGCGAGGAGAGCGGACCACCAGGCGGAGGAGAAAAATTCCATGGCAAAACTCTGTCGTATTGTCGTGTCGGTTCAAACAACACCCGGTGGGCAACGCGTGGCGCGCCGGAGGGGGGCGGCCTTCGCGCTGCACAACCAGTGCATGGCGAAGGTCTTGCTCGATTGGGGCCGCGTGTGCGGCCTCGATCTGGGGAACCGGATGAACTGGCGGACAGTTCTTCGTGTTGACGATTCACCCACAGGGAGCTACTCCCCTTCTTGGCCGCGATTGGACCATCGAACGCGGAGACCCCGCAAACCAAAAGGCTTTGTTGGGGCGTCGCCGATACCCCAATGGCGCCAGGGCCGCAGGCGCGGCGCTATCATCCGGTTCCGCTCTACTGCACCTCATGGCCGGAATCCACATCACCGATATCGAAGCCGCCATCAACTATTGGCGCGACAAGGCGCCGTCGCCGGACGGCGTCACGCTGAGCGCCGAAATCCGCGCGCTGGCGGAGGTGTATGCGCTAATGGTCTTCTACCATGAGGACGAGGCCGACGAGGCGTCCTTCCCGGCCCGCGCGCTGGCCGCCTGGCGCACCTGGTACGACACTACGCCCGACACGCCCTGCATCGCGATTTGCTCGACCAGCCAGGGCGACGCCGTGTGCAAGGGGTGCGGGCGCACCTTCGGCGAAGTGCAGCACTGGACCGACATGAGCCCGGCCGAAAAGCGCCACACCTGGCGCCGCATCACGCAGGAAAACACGGCCTGGCGCTTCAACCGCTATGCCGAACGCGCTGCCGAAGGCTGGGTCCGCCCGGCGACGCCGGCGCCCGCCGCCGCGCCGGCCTGAGGCGCCTGCGGTCCGCCATGCTGCGCCTGGCCCAGGCCCCGAACATCGCGATTGCCACGCTATGGGTTGACGTGCTGCGCCAGGCCGGCTTCGACGCCTCGATGCAGCGCTACTTCCTGGGCGGGGCCGCGGGCGACTTGCCGCCCGACCAGTGCCTGCCCGAAGTCTGGCTGATGGACAAGGCGCAGGAAGCCGAGGCGCGCAGCCTGCTGCACGCGTTCCAGAACCTGCCGCAGCGGCGCTGGCACTGCGTGTGCGGCGAACTGGTGGAAGGCGGCTTCGAGCAGTGCTGGCGCTGCGGCGTGCCGCGACCGGCCTGAAGCGTCGTTGCTATTGGAAAAATAGCGGCAAGCGTATAACTGATATGGGCTAAAGGCCTGAAACGCCGTTATTTCCAGCGCTGGCACTCGATGTCGATGCCGTGCGCGTCGTCGCCCAGCATCAAGGCACCTTCCTGGATCGTGGCCTGCAACTGCATGCTGCGCTGCGCCAGCCGGGCGAGCAACTGCGAGGCCGCGGTCGGCACCCGGTACACGCTCAGGTTCTGCGGGCGCGACAGTTTGCCCTCCATCGTGCGCCACCAGATCTCCGCCGCATGCGAGAAGCAGTACAGCACCACCTCGTCGGCCTTGCCGCAGGCCTTGATCAGCGGCTTGTCCTCGGGCTGACCAACCTCGATCCACAGCCGCGTCTGGCCCGTGAAGTCGCGCAAGAAAACGTCGGGCTCGTCGGGGCTGGACAGGCCCGCGCCGAACGCGAGCGTGCCGTCGCCGCCGCACACGCTCTGCAGCTTGTGCGCCTGCAGCGCCAGCGCCACCAGGCGGACCATCATGCGTTCGTCGGTCTCGCTCGGATGGCGCGCCAGCGTCAGCGTGTGGTCCGCGTAGTAGCCGTGGTCGATGTCGGCGATCTGCAGGCTCGCCTTGAAGATGGTGGATTTGAGGGCCATCAGAGTCGCCGCTGGCCCGTCTTATAGCGTGCAACGCCGAGCGTGGGGGCCGGCCGCAGCGCCGGGCCGCCCCAAGCAAGGCCAGCCCCCTCGGGGCCGGGCCGAAGCGTGATGCCTCGGCACGTGCATAGCGTAGGCCCGGCATGGGCTCGCTGCACTGTACAGCTGCGCGCACGGATGTTGCGCGAGCCCAGCGCAGTACGCGCAGCGACAAGCGTGGAGGTCACGTCTAGACGCGCCGCGCCAGCTCGGCGGCCTTGCCGGTGTAGCTGGCCGGTGTCAGGGCCAGCAGGCGCTCCTTCTCGGCCTCGGGGATGGCCAGCGAGCGGATCAGGCCGTGCAGCGCCTCGGCGCTCACGCTCTTGCCGCGCGTGACTTCCTTGAGCTGTTCATACCCGCCGCGCAGGCCGTAGCGCCGCATCACGGTCTGGATCGGCTCGGCCAGCACTTCCCATGAGCGCTCCAGGTCGGCCGCCAGCGCCTCGGTGTTGATCTCCAGCTTGTTCAGCCCGGTCAGCAGCGAGTTCCAGGCCAGCACCGCGTAGCCGAGCGCCACGCCCATGTTGCGCAGCACCGTGGAGTCGGTCAGGTCGCGCTGCCAGCGGCTGATCGGCAGCTTCTCGCTCAGGTGCCTGAGCAGCGCGTTGGCCAGGCCCAGGTTGCCCTCGGCGTTTTCGAAATCGATGGGGTTGACCTTGTGCGGCATGGTCGAGGAGCCGATTTCGCCGTCCTTGAGGCGCTGCTTGAAATAGCCCACGCTGACATAGCCCCAGACGTCGCGCGACCAGTCGATCAGGATGGTGTTGGTGCGCGCCAGGGCGTCGCACAGCTCGGCCATGTAGTCGTGCGGCTCGATCTGGATGCTGTAGGGCTGGAACGTCAGCCCGAGCCCGAGCGGCGTCGGCGTCTCCACCACCTTGCGCGCGAAGGCCTCCCAGTCGAAGTCGGGCCACGCCGACAGGTGCGCGTTGTAGTTGCCGACCGCGCCGTTCATCTTGCCCATCAGCTTGACGGCCGCGATTCGCTCGCGCGCAGCCGCCAGGCGCACCACCACGTTGGCCACTTCCTTGCCCACGGTCGTGGGGCTCGCGGTCTGGCCATGCGTGCGGCTGAGCATGGCCACGTCGGCGTAGGCGTGCGCCATCTCGCGCAGCCGCGTGATCAGGGCGTCCAGCGTGGGCAAGATGACCTGCTCGCGCGCGGCCTTGAGCTGCAGCGCGTGGCTGGTGTTGTTGATGTCTTCGCTGGTGCAGGCAAAGTGCACGAATTCACTGATGGCGACCAGCTCGGGCCGGGCCTCGAACTTGGACTTGATCCAGTACTCGACGGCCTTGACGTCGTGGTTGGTGGTCTTCTCGATCTCCTTGATGGCACTGGCATCCGTTTCGGAGAAATTTTTCACCAGACCGAGCAAGTAAGTGCGTGCTCCGGGGCTGAGGGGCTTGAATTCGGCAAAGCCGGCATCGCTCAAGGTGATCAGCCAGGCAACTTCGACCTGCACGCGGCGGTGCATATAGCCCTGCTCGCTCATCAGGGGGCGCAGCATGGAGAGCTTGGCCGCGTAGCGGCCGTCGAGCGGCGACAGCGCCGTGAGGGGGGAAAAAGACATCCTGTCATTGTAGTTGTGTCGGTTGCGCGCCACGATCTATGCTTGACAAAGTGACCGTGCCAAATTGCGTCGGGGTGAATCTATAGAATCGGGTTTTCCGGCGGATTTCCCCCGGCAAACCAGCGCCCAAAGTCAACATGCCCATGAAATTGATCGGATCCGACAGCAGCCCTTACGTGCGCAAGGTGCGCATCGTGATGGTTGAAAAGAAACTCGACTACCAGTTCGTCACGGAAGACGTCTGGGCGGCGGGCACGGCGATCGGGGCCTCCAATCCGCTGGGCAAGGTGCCGTGCCTCGTACTTGAAGGCGGCGAGGCAGTGTTCGATTCGCGTGTGATTGTGGAATACCTGGACACGCTGTCGCCAGTGGGCAAGATGATCCCGCCGCCCGGGCGCGAGCGCGCGGAAGTCAAGACCTGGGAAGCGCTGGCCGACGGCCTGTTAGATGCCGCCATCCTCGCGCGGCTGGAGTCCACCTGGGCCGGGCGCACGGATGGGCAGCGCAGCCAGGCCTGGATCGACCGCCAACTGGGCAAAGTGCAGGCCTGCCTCAAGGCGATCAGTCAGGGGCTGGGCGACAAGCCTTTTTGCAGCGGCATTCACTTGAGCCTGTCCGACATCGCGGTGGGCTGCGCCCTTGGCTATATGGAGTTCCGTTTCCCGCAGATCGGCTGGCGCACCGATCACCCGAATCTGGCCAGGCTGCACGACAAGCTGACGCAGCGCCAGAGCTTCATCGACACCCGGCCGGCTTGAGCCGATCGGCGCTGGCGGGCGGCCTCGGCGGCGGCCTGCCCAATTAAAAATGCTGCGAAACGTCCCGAAGCGAAGCAGAGAGTGAGGGAGGAGGAGAAGCGCCTCGGGGGGGACAACTGGATTGTAAAAACCCGGAAGGCTTCGCAGCAGAAAACCGGTATATCCAAAACCTGAAGATGGGCTAGTTCTGTCTATGGACACCCGCAGGCGTCAAAGAGTTCCGCCCGCCGGGGGCCGCCAAAATGTAAAGAATCGAAACGTTTGTGCGCCGGCGCCCGCTCAGCCGAACACCGCGGCCCACAGCGCCAGCACCGCGTCCCGCTCGGCCTGCAGCGCGGGCGGGCTGACCTGGGTGGGCTCTTCGTTCAGGCGCGCGCGGTGCTGCACGCGGCGCAGTTCGCGGTAGGCGCGCGCGGCCGCCTCGCCGATGCCGCGCGCCAGCAGGCCGCAGGCCTCGGCGCGCTGCAGCAGCGCGATATTGCCGACGTTGGGACGCAGCTCAGGGTGCTGCCTGGATTGCGACAGCACCAGGAACTGCACCGCGAATTCGGCATCCACCATGCCGCCCGCACTGTGCTTGACGTCGAAGCGGTCGCCCTTGACCGGCCTGGCGGCGCGCACCTTGTCGCGCATCGCCACGATCTCGCCGCGCAGGGCGCCGGCATCGCGCGGTGCCGTGATGACGGCCTCGCGTACCGCGTCGAAGCGCGCGCGCAGCGTATCTTCGCCGAGCACGAAGCGCGCGCGCGTCATGGCCTGGTGCTCCCAGGTCCAGGCGGTGTTGCTGCCGCGCTGCTGCTGGTAGTTCGCGTAGGCCTCGAAGCTGGTGACGAGCAGGCCCGAGTTGCCGTTCGGGCGCAGCGCGGTGTCGATCTCGAACAGGTCGCCCTCGCCGGTCTTCACGCTGAGCCAGTTGATCAGCTTGCGCACCAGCGCGGCGTAGGCTTCCGGGGCGCGTTCATCCGCGTCCTCGTAGACGAACACGATGTCTAGGTCGCTGCCGTAGCCGAGTTCCTTGCCGCCGAGCTTGCCGTAGCCGATGATGGCAAACAGCGGCTCCTCGCGGTGCCGGTTTTTCAGGCGCTGCCAGCACCAGCGCACCGTGACGCGCAGCACACTGTCGGCCAGCGCGCTCAGGTCGTCGGCCACCTGCTCGACCGTGATGCGGCCTTCCACATCGCGCGCCAGCGTGCGAAACACCTCGGCGTGGTGGGCGCGGCGCAGCAGATTCAGCAGGGTCTCGTCGTCGTCCTCTTTGGTGCGCGCCAGTGCGCTGCGGCGCTGCTCGAGTTCCTGCTCGAACTCGGCGGGCGCGAAGCGCTCGGCCAGCATGCTGTCGTTGGCCAGCTCGTCGATCACGCCGGGGTGCTGCACCAGGTAGCGCGCGGGCCAGCGCGCGGCGCCCAGCAGGCGCAGCAACCGCTCATGCACCTGAGGGCGTTCCAGCAGCAGGGCCAGGTAGCTCTCGCGGCGCAGCAGCGGCTCGATCCAGTCGGCCAGGCGCACGGCGCCGTCCTCAACGACGGTGCCCTGCGCCAGCCACTGCGCGGTGCGCTCAAGCAGCCGCAGCAGGCGCGCCCGAGCCTCGTCGCGCAGCGCCAGCACGCGCGGGTGTTCCTGCCACTGCCGGATGCGCTCGCGAAAGCGCTCGGGCATCTGCGCCAGCAGGTCCTCCAGTTCGGGCGTCGCCGCTTTGGCGCCGCCGTGGCAGCCGCGGCAGGTCCTTTCGTCGGCGCCGCCCAGGAGCGTGTCGAACTCCTGCGCCACCAGCTCGCGGTGCATGTCGAGATCGCTCAGGAACGGGCACACGCTGGCATAGCCCAGGGTGTGGGCGATCCAGGCCAGGTCGTCGTCGCGGGTCGGCAGCACGTGTGTCTGCTGATCGTCCAGGTACTGGATGCGGTGCTCCACGCGACGCAGGAATTCGTAGGCGCGGGAGAGCGCGTCTGCGGTGGCCTGCGGCATCAGTCCGGCATGCGCCACGCGCTTGAGCGCATCCTGCGTGGGGCGCGTGCGCAGCTCGGGAAACTGGCCGCCGCGCACCACCTGCAGCAGTTGCACGGTGAACTCGATCTCGCGAATGCCGCCGCGCGAGAGCTTCACGTCGTTGGCGCGCTCGGGATGGCCGGCGCTGCGCTTGGCCGCGTGCTCGCGAATCTGGCGGTGCAGGATGCGCAGCGCATCGAACACGTTGTAGTCCAGGTAGCGCCGGAACACAAAGGGCAGCACCACGCCGCGCAGCGCCTGCGCCGAGCGGTTTTCAATCGCGGCGCGGGGCGCCACCACGCGGCTTTTCAGCCAGGCAAAGCGCTCCCACTCGCGCCCCTGCGCCTGCAGGTAGTCCTCCAGCGCGCCGAGCGAGACGGCAGAGGGGCCGGAGTTGCCGTGCGGACGCAGCGCCAGGTCCACGCGAAACACCAGGCCGTGCTCGGTGGTTTCACCGATCAGGCCGTAGATGATCTTCACCGCCTTGGCGAAATACTCGTGATTCGACAGGCGGTTGCGGCCTTGTTCGATGCCGGCGCTCTCGCCATCGTGGTCGTAGACGTAGATCAGGTCGATGTCGCTCGACACATTGAGTTCGCGCGCGCCGAGCTTGCCCATGCCCACGACCCACATCTGGGCGCGCCCTCCATTCGGCGCCAGCGGCGCGCCGTGGCGCGCATCGAGTTCGGCGAAGGCCTGCGTGCAGGCCGCATCGAGCGCCAGCTCCGCCAGTTCGGTGACGGCACGCGTGACCACGGCCAGGGGCGCCTGCTGGTCGCAGTCGAGCGTGATCAGGCGCTCCAGCACCAGCTGGCGCAGCACGCGCAGCGCAGCACCGCACGCCAGGCCCTGGGCCTGCAACGCCGCCAGTGCCTGGCGCATGCCGGCGCGTTCCGGCGCGCCCGCGGGCAGCAAGGGCAACTGGCTCTCATAGCGCCGGTGCAGGCGCTGCAGGAAGCGCGAATGCATTGAGAGCGGTGCGGGAGCGCCGGCTGCGGCGTTTAACAAAACTTCACCCCCCGGTGCTGAACCCACAGAGCTGCTGCGGGTCATAATTCCTGCCACGTCCTGATGCCTGATGAATGAACTGACACCCTCCCCCTCGCGGCGGCTCCGAGCCTTCTCTGTTGCAGTGCAATGGGTGTTGTGGTTGTTGCTGGGTGCATGGCTGTTGCTGGGGCTGGCCTGGGGCGGGCTGCACGGCTGGATTGTGCCGCGAATCGGCGAGTTTCGCCCGATGCTCGAAATCCAGGCCAGCAAGGCACTGGGGGTACCGGTGCGCATCGGCGCCATCAGTGCGCAATCCACCGGCATGATCCCCTCGTTCGAGCTGCGCGACGTGACCCTGCTCGACGGCGCTGGCCGGGTGGCGCTGCGGCTGCCGCGCGTGCTGGCCGCGCTGTCGCCACGCTCGCTCTTAAGGCTGGGCTTCGAGCAGTTGTACATCGACCGGCCGGAGCTCGACATCCGCCGCACCGCGGACGGGAAAATCCTGGTCGGCGGGCTGGACTTCTCCAGCACCACCAGCCACGACGCCCGTGCGCTCGACTGGTTTTTTTCGCAAACCGAGTTTGTGATCCACGACGGCCTGCTGCGCTGGAGCGATGAGCAGCGCGGCGCGCCGCCGCTGGTGCTCCAGCAGGTCGATTTCGTGCTGCGCAACAAGGCGCGCAGCCACGCCATGCGCATCGACGCCACACCGCCGCCGCAGTGGGGCGAACGCTTTCACCTGGCAGCGCTGCTACGCCAGCCGCTCCTCGCCCGCCATAGCGGGCAATGGCAGCAGTGGGTAGGGCAGGTGTACGCCGACTTCGCGCGCGTCGATCTGGCGCAGTTGCACAGCTACGCCGATCTGCCGGATCTCACGGTGGAGCGCGGCAACGGCGCGGTGCGGGCCTGGGCCGACGTGAGCCATGGGCGGTTTACCGGCGGCACCTTCGATGTGGCGCTGGCCGAGGTCGCTGCCACGCTCGGGCCGCAGCTGCAGCCGCTGGTCCTGCAGTCGGTGGTCGGGCGGTTCGGGGGCCGGCTGCTGGCGGGCGGGTTCAACTTTTCCACGCAGGGGCTGCAGTTCAGCACGCCGGACGGTTTGCGCTGGCCCGGCGGCAATGCGCAGGTGACCTACACGCAAGCCGAGGGGCGCGTGCCGGCGCAAGGCGAGGTGCGGGCCGACAAGCTGGATCTGGCAGCCCTCACGCAAATCGCCGACCGCCTTCCCCTGAGCCCCGGCGCCCACGCGGCGCTCGCCGCCTACGCGCCCAAAGGCCTGGTCGAGCAGGTTGCCGGCAGTTGGCAGGGGCTGCTGGAGGCGCCCGTCAAGTTCAGCGCGCGCGGGCGCGTGGTGCAACTGGAGATTGCCGCGCAGCCCGCTGCGGCGCCACCCGGCCCGCCGGCCCACGTGCCTGTGAGTGCGCCAGTGGGCACGCCGGGTGTTCGCGGCGCAACGGTGGACTTCGACCTGACCCAGTCGAGCGGTAAGGCCCGGATCGCCATCCAGGCCGGCGCCCTGGACCTGCCGGGCGTGTTCGAGGACCCGGTGGTGCCGCTGGACCAGCTGGCCGCCGATGTGCAGTGGCAGGTCAACGGCGAGCAGATTGCCACGCAGCTCACGAATGTGAAATTCTCCAACGCGGACGCCCAGGGCGATCTGCAGCTCAGCTGGAAGACCAGCGACCCCGCGCACTCGCCCAGCCATGCGCGTTTTCCCGGCGTGCTGGACCTGCAGGGCAGCCTGGCGCGGGCGCAGGCCGCGCGCGTGTACCGCTACCTGCCGCTGGTGCTACCGGCATCGGTGCGCGACTATGTGCGCGACGCCGTGCTGGCGGGCAGCGCCAGCACGGTCAAGTTTGTCGTCAAGGGCGATCTGCACGACCTCCCGTTTGCCGATCCCAAACAAGGTGAATTCCACGTTGCGGCGAATCTGCAAAACACCACGTTTGCGTTTGTGCCGCGCAGCCTGCAGTCGGCGGGCGAGCTGCCCTGGCCGGCGCTGACCCAGCTCTCCGCCACGCTGGTGTTCGACCGCCAGTCCATGCAGATCAAGGGTGCCACGGGCAAGTTTGCGGGCGCGGGCGGTCTGCCGGTCACCAAGGCCGATGCGCAGATTGCCGACCTGGCGCATGCCGCCACCGTGGTGGTGGATGCGCAGACGAAAGGTCCGCTCAAGGACATGCTGGGCTTTGTGGCGGGCTCGCCGCTGGATGCCATGACGGGGCAGGCCCTGAGCCAGGCCAGTGCCAGCGGCCCGGCCGACCTGAAGCTGCATCTGGAGCTGCCGATTCACAGCATGGCCAAATCCAAAGTGCTGGGCAGCGTGACGCTGGCCGGCAACGACCTGCAGATGTCGCCCGGCACGCCGCTGCTGGGCAAGGCGCAGGGCGTGGTCAGCTTCACCGAGAGCGGGTTTGCCATCAACGGCGGGCAGGCGCGCATGCTGGGCGGCGACATCCGCATCGAGGGCGGCATGCGCGCGCCCACCGCCGCGCAGCCCGACTCGCCGATCGTGATCCGGGCCCAGGGCAGCGTCACGGCGCTGGCCCTGCAGCAGGCGCGCGAGCTGGGGGCTGTCGCGCGGCTCGCGCAAAACGCCACGGGCAGCACCACCTATGCCGCGGTGCTGGGGTTTCGCAAGGGTGTGCCCGATCTGTCGGTGACGAGCAGCCTGCAGGGGCTCGCGCTGAACCTGCCCGCGCCGCTGAACAAGAGCGCGGACGCAGCCCTGCCGCTGCACCTGGAGAGCAGACGGCTGCCCGGTGCCGCAGGCCAGGCGCAGGACCAGTTGAGCCTGGAGATCGGGCGCATCGCCTCTGCGACGTATGTGCGCGATCTCTCCGGCGCACAGGCGCGGGTCGTGCGCGGTGCCATCGGCGTCGGCTTGGGCGCGGGCGAGGCGCCCTCGCTGCCCGATGCGGGCGTGGTCGCCAGCGTGAATCTGGAGCGTCTCGATCTGGATGCGTGGCAGGCGCTGCTGCACCGGGCCGCCACGCCTGGCGCGGGCGCGGTTGCGTCCCAGGCGGCTACGCCGGTCGCCACGCCCGCCGACGAATCCGACTACCTGCCCACGGTGGTGGCGCTGCGCGCGCGCGAGTTGACGGTGCAGGGGCGCACGCTGCACAACGTCGTGGTGGGGGGCTCGCGCGATGGACGCACCTGGCGCGCCAATCTGGATGCCGACGAACTCGATGGCTACGCCGAGTACCGGCCCCCGTCGGGCGCGGGCGCCGGGCGCGTGTACGCACGGCTGGCGCGCCTGAAGATCGCCGCGAGTTCCACCAGCAAGGTCGAGGAGCTGCTCGAGAAGCCGACCGACAGCGTGCCGGCGCTGGATATCGTGGTGGACGATTTCGAGCTCAAGGGCAAGCGGCTCGGGCGCGTCGAGATCGACGCCGTGAATCGCGGCCCGGCGGCCGCGGCGCGCGAAGCCGGCGTCCGCGAGTGGCGGCTGAACAAGCTCAACATCACCCTGCCGGAGGCCACCTTCAGCGCGACTGGCAACTGGGCCGCGCCCGACGCGCAGGCCGCAGCGCCAGGCGGACTGCGCCGCACGATGATGAATTTCAAGCTGGACATCAACGACTCGGGCGCGCTGCTGGCGCGCTTCGGCATGAAGGACGTGATCCGCCGGGGCAAAGGCACGATGCAGGGCCAGGTGACCTGGACCGGCTCCCCGTTCACCCTGGACTACCCGACGATGGGCGGGCAGTTCAACGTCAACATCGAGAGCGGGCAGTTCCTCAAGGCCGATCCCGGCCTGGCCAAGCTGCTCGGCGTGCTCAGCCTGCAGTCGCTGCCGCGGCGCCTCACGCTCAATTTCAGCGACGTGTTCAGCGACGGTTTCGCGTTCGACTTCGTGCGCGGCGACGTCAAGATCAACCATGGCATCGCCGCCACCAACAACCTGCAGATGAAGGGCGTCAACGCGGCCGTGCTGATGGACGGCCAGGCCGATCTGGATCGCGAGACGCAGAGCATCCGCGTGGTGGTGGTGCCCGAACTCAACGCCGGCACGGCGTCCCTGATCGCCACCGCGATCAACCCGGCCATCGGCCTGGGCAGCTTTCTGGCGCAGTATTTCCTGCGGCGCCCGCTGATGGAAGCGGCAACCCAGGAGTTCCACATCGACGGGACCTGGACCGACCCCAAAATCACCAGGGTGGAGCACAAGACAGGAGTCACACAATGAAAGTTGCCGCCATCCAGATGGTCTCGGGCGTGAGTGCCGAGGTGAACCTGCGCCAGGCCCACGTGCTGCTGTCCGGGGCCGCGCACGCGGGGGCCGAACTGGCTGTGCTGCCCGAGTATTTTTGCCTGCTGGGCCGGCGCGACACCGACAAGCTCGCGGTGCAGGAGGTTTTTGGTGGCGGTGGCGGCAGTGGCGTGATCCAGCAGTTCCTGGCCGATACCGCGCGCGAACTCGGGCTGTGGATCGTCGGCGGCACGCTGCCGCTGGCGACACCCGATCCGGCGCATGTGCGCAACAGCACCCTGGTCTTCACGCCGCACGGCGAGTGCGTGGCGCGCTACGACAAGATCCACCTGTTTCGCTTCGACAACGGGCATGAGCGCTACGACGAATCGCGCGTACTCGAGCCGGGCCGCGAGCCCGTGATGTTCGATTTGCCCTCACGCGACGGCCATCGCTGGCGCGTGGGCTTGAGCGTGTGCTACGACCTGCGCTTTCCCGAGCTGTACCGCGCCTATGCCGCGCGCGGCGCCGAGTTGCTGCTGGTGCCCAGCGCCTTCACCCACACCACGGGCCAGGCGCACTGGGAGGTGCTGCTGCGCGCGCGCGCCATCGAGAACCTGGCCTATGTGGCGGCGCCGGCGCAGGGCGGCCTGCACGAGAACGGGCGCCGCACCTGGGGCCATTCGATGCTGGTGGATCCCTGGGGTGTGGTGATCCAGACGCTGGCCGAGGGCGCCGGTGTGGTGCTGGGCGAACTTGATGCGGCGCGGCTCCAGGTGGCGCGCCAGCAGCTGCCCGCACTGGAGCACCGCGTCCTGTGAGGGCCTCGCTGCGACCGGCGCTGGACAAGCTGGCGCTGGCCTGGCGCCGCTGGTCGCTCTGGGCCTTGCTGGCGGGGCTGGTGCTGGCCGTGCTCGCGACACTGGTGTTCCTGGCCGGGCGCTACGAGGCCAGCCAGGTGCAGGCCAAGCTCGAGCGCGACACGGCCAACACCATCGGCGACATCCGCGCCGGCCTGGCGCGCAATGTGCAAAGCCTGCAGGCCCTGCAGGCCGGCAGTCCGGCGCCCGAGGCCTGGGCGCTGCGCGCCCGTGCGCTGCTGCACGAGCGCCGTGAGCTGATGCGCATCGAATGGCGCGATGACGCACTGGCGATCCTGGAGCATGTGGACTCGCCGTTCCACGTGCCGGTGTTCAGCCGCTACGACCGCTCCATCGCGCAGTCCGACATGGCCCTGGCCTGTGCCAACGCGCACCGCTTCAGCGGGCCGGCTTACTCCAACAGCTATTTCGTGCCGCAGTCGGATGGGCTGGGCATGGAGATGATGGATGTGTGCCTGCCGCTCGCCAGCGGCGGGCAGCCGGCGGGCTATCTGGTGGCCACCTACTCGCTGCAGGAGATCCTGTCCGATCTGGTCGAGAAGCAGCTCACGCGCAGCCAGGAGGTGTCGTTCACCGAGGCCGACGGCACGCGCCTGGCGCTGCACGGCCAGGGCCGGCGCGGCTCGCGCGTGTTCACGGCGCAGCAGCTGCTGAATTTGCCGGGCTACACGCTGGTGCTGCGCATGGACAGCTGGCGCGCCGCTCCCGATCTGTTTCCCGATGTGCTGACCGCGCTGGTCAGCGTCATGTCGATTGCGCTGGTCTCGGTGCTGGTGCTGCTGGCCAAGGACATGCGCCGGCGCCTGCGCGCCGAGCGCGGCCTGGCCGATGCGCTGGCGTTTCGCAAAGCCATGGAGGACTCGCTGGTCACCGGGCTGCGTGCGCGCGACCTGCAGGGCCGCATCACCTATGTCAATCCGGCGTTTTGCCAGATGGTGGGCTTTGCGCCGGAGGAGCTGATGGGCCACAGCGTGCCCGCGCCCTACTGGCCGCCCGAGCAGGCCGACGAATACCGCCAGCGCCACGCGATCCGCATGAGCGGCAGCAGCGTGCCGCCGCGCGAAGGCTTCGAGTCGGTGTTCGTGCGCAAGGACGGCACGCGCTTTCCGGTGCTGATCATCGAGGCGCCGCTGATCGATGCGCAGGGCGTGCAGACCGGCTGGATGGGGGCCTGCCTGGACATCAGCGAGCAGCGCCGCGTGCAGGAACTCACGCGCGCCACGCAGGAGCGGCTGCAGGCCACCGCGCGGCTGGCCACGGTCGGCGAGATGGCCTCGCTCCTGAGCCACGAACTGAACCAGCCGCTGGCCGCCATCTCCAGCTATGCCACGGGCTCGATGAACCTGCTCCAGGGCGACCCGGGGCCGGACGGGCATTCTTCCCTGGCGCTGGCCATGCGCCGCATTGCCGAGCAGGCCGGGCGCGCGGGCAAAATCATCAAGAGCGTGCACGACTTCGTGCGCCGGCGCGACGAGGCGCGCGAGGTGGTGCGCCCGCAGGACCTGTTTGACGCCATCCTGCCGCTGATCAGTTTGCAGGCGGGCAAGCTCGGCGTGCGCGTGGAGCTGTCGTTCGAGAAAGACCTGCCCTCCGTGCTGTGCGACCGCACCATGGTCGAGCAGGTACTGCTGAATCTGGCGCGCAACGCCATGCAGGCGATGGACGAGCCGGCCATCACCCGGCGCCTGCTGGTGCTGGCGGTGCGGCGCACAGCGGCCACCGAGCGCACGGCGCACAGCCCCGGCTGGCTGGAGTTCTCGGTGGCAGACCTCGGTCCAGGCATTGCGCCGCAGGTTGCACAACAACTGTTCACGCCGTTTTTCACCACCAAGCGAGAGGGCATGGGGCTGGGCCTGAGCCTGTGCCGCACGGTGGTGGAGCAGCATGGCGGCTTCCTCGCGCTGCAGCCGAACCAGCCGCAGGGCATGATTTTCCGATTCACGTTGCCCGTTCATTCACCGGCCGCGGCCGCCGCAGATGCATAGCTGATTAGCGAGAGCCCCCACGCTTGCCACTGCGTGTGCTGCGCTGCCCCCGAGGGGGCTCACTTGCTCGGGGCGGCCCGTCGCTGCGTTAGGATGCGCCCATGCAACCCGCGTTGAATGCAACCGTTTTTTTGGTGGACGATGATGCCAGCGTGCGTGAAGCGCTGGCCTGGCTGCTGCGTTCGCGCCATGTGCCCAGCGACTCCTACGACAGTGCCGAGGCATTCATGCGAATGCTGCAAACCGGTTTCGTGCCGACCCAGCCCTGCTGCCTGTTGCTCGACGTGCGCATGCCGGGCATGAGCGGCCTGGCGCTATTCGACCAACTCGCCCTGCGCGGCCTGGTGCAGGCCATGCCGGTGATTTTTTTGACCGGGCACGCGGACGTGCCCACCGCCGTGGCCGCCGTGAAACGCGGCGCCTTCGACTTTTGCGAAAAGCCGTTTTCCGACAACGCACTGGTCGATCGCGTCGAGCAGGCGCTGCAGCAGTCGGCGCAGATCCTGCAGGCGCGCAGTGCGCAAACCAGCGTGCAGTCGCGCCTGGCCGGCCTGACCGAGCGCGAGCACGACGTGATGCGCCTGGTGGTGGAAGGCCTGCCCAACAAGCTGATTGCCGACCAGCTCAACATCAGCGTGCGCACGGTGGAGGTGCACCGCTCGCGGGTGTTCGACAAGATGGAAGTCAAGTCGGCCGTGGAGTTGGCCAATGCGCTGCGAAATGTATAGCGCATCGTGCACGCCACACAAGGGCTCAGGGCTTGCTTTCCTCTGAAATTGTGATGTCTGGCGCATCCTTCGGAGCCGGCTCCGGCAGCGTCAACTCGCCCTGCTTTCGGCCCGAGAACATGGTCCACCAGACGATCAGCAGCAGCGCCGCCAGGGCGGCCAGCGCTTCAACCAAAAGCAAAATCATGAATCGACTCCTGTGGCGGCTCTCGCGGTGTGTGGCCAGTGCGGCGATTGTAGGGACGCTGTGGGGCTGCGCCAGCGCGCCGCCCTACAACCCTGCGCGAGAGGCCGGTATCGCCGCCCCGGCGCCCGGCGCCCTGCCCGGCGACAACGGCCCGCTGCCGCCCGCCCTGCAGCGCGGCAAGAGCCGCTGGGTGCCGGTGCGCTGGGCCGATCTGCCGGGCTTTACCGACGACCATCTTTTCGAGGCCTGGAACGCCTGGATCAAGAGCTGCGAGCGCCCCGGCCCCACCTTTGCGCCGCTGTGCGCCGAGGTGCGCCGTCTGAGCATCGGCACGGGCGAGGAGCAGCGCGCCTGGATGATGCAGCGCCTGCAGCCGTACCGCGTGGAGCCGCTCGCAGCAGGCGGCCCCGGCGCGTCCGAGGGCCTGCTGACCGGCTACTACGAGCCGCTCATGGACGCCTCGCGCCTGCCCGGCCCCGGCTACACGGTGCCGCTGTACCGCCCGCCGGCCGGTTTGAACCAGCGCCGGCCCTGGTACACGCGCCAGCAAATCGACACGCTGCCCGAAGCCCGGGCGGCACTGCGCGGGAACGAGATTGCGTACGTGGCCGACCCGATCGATGCGCTGATTTTGCAGATCCAGGGCTCGGGGCGCTTGCGCATCGCCGAGCCCGACGGCAGCCAGCACCTGGTGCGGCTGGCGTTTGCTGGCACCAACGACCAGCCGTACCAGAGCGTGGGGCGCTGGCTGCTGGACCAGGGCGCCACCCGTGACGCGACCTGGCCGGGCATCCGCGCCTGGCTCGCGCAAAACCCGCAGCGCATGAACGAGCTGCTTTGGAGCAACCCGCGCGTTGTGTTCTTCCGCGAGGAGCCGCTGTCTGAACTGGACGCCGCCTTCGGCCCGCGCGGCGCCCAGGGCGTGGCGCTCACGCCCGGGCGCTCCATCGCGGTGGATGCCGCCAGCATTCCCTACGGCACGCCGGTCTGGCTCGCCTCCAGCGGCGCGCAGGTGAATCTGCAAAAACTGGTGTTGGCGCAAGACACCGGCAGCGCCATCGTGGGCGCGGTGCGGGCCGATTATTTTGCCGGCTGGGGCGCGCAGGCGGGGGAACTGGCGGGGCGGCTGAAGCAGCCGCTCAGGCTTTGGGTTTTGTGGCCAAAACAGGCTGAAACCCGGTAATAGTCTGGGTCGTTTGCTATCGAATAGTGAGCGTTGGCCGGCCTGGTCACGCGGGCCCGCGGCTCAGTAGTTGACGTTGACCACCACGCTATCGGTATAGGTGTCGGGCTGGAAGTCCGCCGACGCGGCGCGCGCGTAGACGGCGATGGACTGCGCCACTCCCGTGCCGGTGCCGGCCACGCCGTTGCCGGCGCTGGTCGCGGTCGCGGTGTTGCCCCAGACCGTGCTCAGCCCCGCGTTCTGGTACAGCTGGTACGGCACCTTGCTGCTATTGCCGCCGGTGCCCGACATTGCACCGGCGCCCGCGCTGTTGTTGTTCGACGGCAGCAGCCCGATGTAGTACGGTGTGGTGTTGCTGCAGGTCACGCTGATGCTGGTGTTGCCCGCGACGTTGGTGGCGGTCGGCGCGACCGTGCCGAGGTTCAGGTTCGAGGTCGCGCTCACGGTGCACTGCTTCGCGACCGACGCGCTGACGGTGAACCGGAAGTAGACCGACGTCGACGCGGTGCCGCATGTCGTCGGTGCGGTCCCGCTCTGGGCATCGTTGACCGTCAGCGCCGTGTCGCCGTTCGCATAGACATCCGCGTAGCTGTCGGGGATCGCGCCGGTCTGGCCGCCCAGCACCTGACCGTACAGCGTGGCCTGCTTATTGTTTGCACTGGCGCCCTTGGTCAGCGTGATGGGAATCTGCAATGGCGTCAGAAAGGTACCGAAGAACTGACTGCCCCAGACTTGGGTGCGGGCAGCGTCCTGGTACAGCTGGAACTGCAGCTTGTTCGCGCCGCTGCCGCTCATCAGCCGCGGGTTCGTCTGCGCACCGCCGGGCTCGCCGATGCTGAAGCACAGCAGCGCCGAATGGGTGTTGTTGTTGTCGCCATTGCTGCAGGTGTAGCTCAGCGTCGCGTTCACGGTGGTTAGACTGGCCAGCGGGTTCACCGTACCGAAACTGAGCGCGGTCATCGATGCGCTGGAGCAGGTGATGCCGCTGGCGGCACGCGCCGGCGCCGCGCCAAGCAGCAGCGCGAGCAGCATCAGCAGGGGCAGCAACGCCTTCATGGGGTGTCGGGGTGATGAACTCATGGTCTGGCCTCCAGGGTGCAGGAGAGCGGCCCGATCTGCGGAATACCGCCGCTCGCGTCCTTGTGGTAATCGAAGCGTGCGCTGCAGATGCCCTGCGGCGTGTGCACCGCAACAACGTTGTGCGCGGCCAGCGTGTCGAAGTACACGTCGCCGTCGTAGCCGACGAGCGCGGTGCCGGGTTGGCCATTCACCTGGACCCGGCTGCCCAGCGCCAGCGGCTTGCCGGTCGCGTCGACCAGCGTGACCGAGGCTGAACGCACCGGCGTGATGCCGAACTCGACCAGCGTGCCGGCGCGGTCGCCCGGGGTCGCAATCGCGTCCACGCGATCGATACGCAGATCCGCCGGCAGGTTCATCGGGTCGATGCCGAGCTTGTTGTTCTGGTACGCGTTCAGTGGCGTGACCAGCAGCTGGCCGTTGCCGTCGGTGCTGCCGACCGGGCGGTTTTCCAGCAGCACCGGCACGCCGGGCACGCCGTCGGTCGAGACCAGCGCGAACGCGTCGTTGATCTGGCGCGCGGCGAACGGGTGCCCGCCCATGAACACCAGCGCGCCATTCGCATCGCCGTACGCATATCGGGTGCCGTTGAACGCGCTCACGCCAGCGGTGTAGCGCCCCCAGCGGCCCAGGTAGTCGAGCTCGCCCTGACCGCCGTTCTGATCGTCGCCCTGGCGCAGCGCGGCGTTCCAGCCCCAGCCGCCCTCGCTCGGGGTTGCGCGGCTGGTGCTGGCCGTCACGAAGTTGCCGGTGTTGTCGTGCTGTAGCCCGGTGCTGACGCTGGTGCGCGCATCAAGCGCCCAGGTCAGGTTCACGAACACGCCGCGCAGATTGCGGTTCACCAGATCCTGGTTCGCGGTGACCGACAGCGTGGTCGCCCGACCCAGCGACTTGAACCAGCCGGCGCTGGCATAGCGCGACGCGGTTTGACCCGGGTACTGCTGGGACAGGTAGCTGAGCGAGAAGCTGCCGATATGGTCGGTGTTGTAGCCGACCGTGGCGCTGCCGCTGGCGCGCGCCGGAAGACTCCCATACAGCGCGGCTACGTCCTGGTAGGCGCCTTCGGTGCGGGTGCCGCTGAAAGCGACATTGAAGCGGCTGTCGGTCCAGTTGTAGCCCAGGCCGAGCTGCGAGCCGCTCTGCCCCGAGCCGCCGGAATGCGCGAGCGAGCCGGTCAGCACGCCGGCCCGTCCCAGCAGCCATGCGCCACCGGCGCCGGCGCTCGCCAGGCCGGCGGTCGCTTCGGCGTGCGTCTCGACGGTGAAGCTGTTGCTCAGGCCATAGCGCCAGGTGCCGCTGGCCACCAGGTCGCGCCCGTAGTCGTTCGACACCAGGCCGTAGTTCTGGCGCACGCGGCCGAGCTCGACCGACCAGCTGGACAGCCCCTGTTTCAGCAACTGCTGCGTGCCGTACAGCGAGAAGTTCAGCGTCGTGCTGCGGCCGAACGCGTCGGTCAGCACGACCTGCGCGTTGCCGGCGCCGCTGATGTTCGGCAGCGTGTTCAGCTGGAACGGGCCGGCCGGCACCTGGCCGTTGAACTGGCGCATGCCGTTCACGTACAGGTCGAGCTGTGACGGCAGCGTGGCCGAGCCCAGCAGCGCCGGCACCGGGGTCGTGATCTGGTACGGCTGCAGCGCGAAGTTGCTGCCGATCTGCAGGCCGCCGATGCGTGTGGCGCGGGTCCAGGTCAGCGCGTCGGTCAGCGTGTCGCCGACGCGAAGCGTCAGCAGCTTGTCCGGCCAGGACTGGCTCCAGGCGGTGTCCAGCCGCACTGACTGGCGCTGCCACGCCCCACCGTCGGCGCGCGTCTGCTGCGACAGCGCGGTGCTGCTCGCCACGCCCCAGGCGCCGAAGGCGCGCAGTTCGGTGAACGCGCTCAAGGACGCGGCCGAGCCCTCGCCCTGGGTGCCGTACAGGTCGTAGTTCAGCAGCAGGCCCGGCGACGTGGTGACCCTGTGCGGCGTGATGCCCGGCACGGTCAGCGCCGTTTCGGGGAGCTTCAGCAGCGACAGCGGCGCGGTAAGCAGCACGCGCTGCTGCTGTGCGTCGTACTGCACCTGCAGACCGGCCAGGCTTTGCAGGCGGACCGGGTCCGGGCCGCCGGCCGGCAACACGAACCCGAGCGCGCGCAGGCTGGCGGCCGGGGCCCAGAGCTGGCCGCCACGATCGCCGAAGTGCACGATGCCGCGCGCGCTGCCGTTCAGCGTCACGTCGAGGTACACGTCCTGCCCGTTCGCGCTGGCCAGGCTGTCGTCGGACGCGCCAGCGATCTGCGTTGCCGGGTCCGGGCCGGCATTCGCGACTTGCGCCCCACCGGCGAGCAAGGCCAGAGGCAGCAACAGGACCTCAGCGAGGACGCTCGGCCAGCGTGATGCTTTGGTCCGTCTTGCCATTGATCATGGCCTCCCAGCGGCCGCCGTCCGCAAGCGCGGCGGCCGGCACGCGCACCGCCCAGCGCATGCGCGCACCCGCCAACACATAGCCGAGCAGGCCGCGCGCGATGTCGCCGCGCTTGCCTGCTGCGTCGGTGTAGCCGACGTCGGCGATCTGGGCGTGCGTGCCGCCGCTGTTGCTGACTTCGAGCAGTAGCTTGTCGCCTTCGCGCCTGAGCGCCCATTGCAGTTGCGGTGCGCTGGCCGGCACGCCGGCCGGCTCGACGAACACCGGCACCGAGTAGCGCAGCACGTACTGCAGGCCCTTCTGGCTCGGGTCGTGCACCGGTAGTTCGTCGATGATCAGGCGGTACGCTTCCTCGGCGCCGCCGGCAGGCGGCGCGCCGAGCCGGATCGCGCGGATCAGCTGCCGGTCACCCGCCGCCAGCTCCACCATCGGCGGGCTCGCGACCAGGCCACGCGTCGTCGCGAGCTTGTCGGCATCGTCCTCCTGCGTCCAGCGGTAGACCCGCACCTGCGCATGCACCACGTTGTCGCCGGTGTTGCTGAGCCACAGGCCGTCGGCGTTCTGCGAGCTGGCCAGCGTCAGCGAGACCGGCGCGACCTGCAGGCCGCTGGCGAACGTGGCGGCACAGCCAAGCGCTGCAACGCAGGCGGCGAGACGGGGCAGCAGGAGGGAGAAGAGTCGGCGCATGTCTTGGGGTGGGCAGTTCGGGCTGCTCAGTAATGTACGCTGACCGTCACCGTGTCCGCATAGCGGTCCGGCATGAAGTTGACGTTGGTCACCTTCGCGTACACGGGGAACGAGACGGCGTTTGCCGCAGCCATGCCGGTGCCGGTGCCGGCGACGCCGTTGCCTCGGCTTGTGCTGGTGGCGGTGTTGCCCCAGACCTTCGTCAGCGCTGCGTTGGAGTAGAGGGTGTAGGGCACCTGAGCGCCGTTCCCCGCCTGCGCGCCGAACATCGCCCCCTTGCCGTTGCTCTTGCCGTTGGAGGGCGCGAGACCGATGTAGAACGGCGTCTTCTTCGAGCAGTTGACCTCGAGCGTCGTGCTGCCGTTGTAGTTCACGGCGCTGGACTGGGTCGTAACGGTGCCGAGGTCGATGGCCGTGGGCGAGAGGGTCACCGCACAGGACGAGGTGACGGTCATCTGGATGCGGAAGGTTGCGACCGCCGGCCCAGCGTGGGCGACACCGGCCAGCAGGGCTGTCATCGCGAGCCCGGCGATCGGTCGCGTGTTCATGCGCAGGCTCCTATAAAGGTTCGCGGCGTCCGCATGAAGTTGTGCGGACACCGGGTGGTGTGCAAACGAGTTGGGCGACCGTGCCGGCGCGGTCGCGCAGCGCGGATCAGTAGTTGACGTTGACCGTCACGGTGTCCGTGTAGGTGTCGGGCGTGAAGTCTGCGCTCGTGGCCTTGGCGTAGGCGGTGAACGAGACCGCGTTTCCGCTGGCCATGCCGGCGCCGGTGCCAGACTTGCCGTTGCCGACGCTGGAACTGGTTGCGGTGTTGCCCCAGGCGATGGAGTAGCCGGAATCCGAGTACAGCGTGTACGGCACCTTGTCAGCGTTGCTGCCGGTGCCCGACATCACGCCGGCGCCGACGGTGTTGTTGTTCGACGGCGACAGGCCGATGAAGAACGGCGTGCTCTTGGAGCAGTTCACCTTGAAGGTGGTGTTGCCCGTCTGGGTCACCGCGGCGGTCTGGGCGACCACGCTGCCGAGGTTGATGTTGGTCGGCGCAGTGGTCACCGAGCAGGACGAGGTGATCGTCATCTGGACCTGGAAGGTTGAGGTGGCGAGGCCGGCGTGTGCGGCGGCGGCACCGGCACCGAGGGCGATCAGGGCGAGCTTGGCAAAAAGTTGCTTATTCATATTAACTTTCCTTTCCTGCGGCGAGCCGCGTTGTAGAACCGTTTATAAGAGTTAGTACTTAAAAACCTTGGTACTACTCAAAACGTGACGAATGGTAGTTGCGACATGGAGTCAGCGTCAACGTTCAAAGCTCTTAGAAACGAGAAAAACAACACGTTTTCAACGACTTGGAGTCGATACTTAAAAAAACGCTGAGAATTTTGTGACATATGTCACGGCGGCGCACTCCGACTTTCAGGTCAGAAAGTGTTAACTACTTTGTGGTTACACGTGTAACCGCACTCAAATGCCCCAGCGGCAGCGCGCTGCGCGCCTTGACCTCGCCCAGCGAGAAGCTGGTGTGCATATCCTTGACGTTGGGCAGGTTGATCAGGCTTTGCAGCGCAAAGCGCGAAAAGCTGTCCAGATCCTGCGTCACCACCTGCAGCTCGAAGGTGCCGGTGCCGCTGATGTAGTGGCAGGCAATCACCTCGGGCAGCTGCTTGATGGCGGCTTCCAGCTGGCGCGTGGCGTCGCCCGAGTTGCGGTCGGCGTCGAGCCGCACGAAGGCCAGCACGCCCAGGCCGATCTTGTGGCGGTCGATCACCGCCTGGTAGCCGGTGATGTAGCCGCGCTCCTCCAGCGCGCGCACGCGGCGCCAGCATGGCGCGGCCGACAGGCCGACGCGGTGCGCAAGCTCTGCATTGGTCAGGCGGCCATCGGTTTGCAGTTCGTGCAGGATGGCGATGTCAAACTTGTCGAGTGTTTCCATATGGTCAAATTTTAAGCAAGATTCTTTCTTGAGAAGGCCTTTGGCAGGCAAAGAAAGCAAACACTTATCTGGCGCTGCGACATACACTTTGCGGTGGATTCCCGCACCCCGATCTGAGTCGGGGGCAGGCCGCGCGGGAATGACAAAAATCTTGGAGACTGACGTACATGAACGCCCCGCTGCCAGAACACATCCGCAAAGCCCTGGAAACCGTCGCGCTCGACGACAAGTACTCGCTGGACTACGGTCCGGCCTTCATGAGCGGAGTGCAGGCGCTGGTCAAGCTGCCGATGCTGCAGCGGCTGCGCGACCAGCTGGCGGGCAAGAACACGGCGGGCTTCATCAGCGGCTACCGCGGCTCGCCGCTGGGTGGCTATGACCAGGCACTGTGGAAGGCCGCCAAGTACCTGAAGGCGCAGAACATCGTGTTCCAGCCCGGCGTCAACGAGGAGCTGGCGGCCACCGCGCTGTGGGGCACGCAGCAGCTCGGGTTTTCACCGGCGGGCACGAACAAGTTTGATGGCGTGTTCGGCATCTGGTACGGCAAGGGGCCGGGCGTGGACCGCTGCTCGGACGTGTTCAAGCACGCCAACATGGCGGGCACCACCGAGTTTGGCGGCGTGATCGCGGTGGCCGGCGACGACCACATCAGCAAGAGCTCGACCGCCGCGCACCAGAGCGACCATATCTTCAAGGCCTGCGGCACGCCGGTGTTCTTCCCGGCCACGGTGCAGGAGATCCTGGACCTGGGCATCCATGCCTTTGCCATGAGCCGCTTCTCGGGTGTCTGGGCCGGCATGAAGACGATCCAGGAGATCGTTGAGTCCAGCGCCACGGCCATGATCGACCCCGAGCGCGTGCAGATCAAGATCCCGACCGACTTCGAAATGCCCCCGGGGGGTCTGCACATCCGCTGGCCCGACCACGCGCTGGAGCAGGAGGCGCGGCTGTTCCATTACAAGTGGTACGCCGCGCTGGCCTACATCCGCGCGAATCGGCTCAACTACAACGTCACCTCCGGCCCGCACGACCGCTTCGGCCTGATGGCCTCGGGCAAGGCCTACAGCGACACGCGCCAGGCGCTGATCGACCTGGGGCTGGACGACGCCGCCTGCCAGCAGCTCGGCATCCGGCTGCACAAGGTCGGCGTGGTCTGGCCGCTGGAAGCCCAGCTGACGCGCGAGTTCGCCACCGGGCTGCAGGAAATCCTGGTGGTGGAAGAAAAGCGCCAGGTCATCGAATACCAGGTCAAGGAAGAACTCTACAACTGGCGCGCGGACGTGCGCCCCAACGTGGTGGGCAAGTTCAGCGAGCAGAGCGAGGGCGACTTCAGCGGCGGCGAATGGTCCATGGCGAATCCGACCGCGAACACGCTGCTGCGCGCCAATGCCGACCTGTCGCCAGCGCTGATTGCCAGCGCCATCGCGCAGCGGCTCAAGAAGCTCGGGGTCGATGGCGACATGGCGGCGCGCATCGACGCGCAGCTGGCGATCCTGCAGGCCAAGGAGCGTTCCATGCAGGTGCTGGAAGTCAAGGCCGACCGGCTGCCGTGGTTCTGCTCGGGCTGCCCGCACAACACCAGCACGGTGGTGCCCGAGGGCTCGCGCGCCATGGCCGGCATCGGCTGCCACTTCATGGCGACCTGGATGGACCGCAGCACGGTCGGCTTCACGCAAATGGGCGGCGAGGGCGTGCCCTGGGTCGGGCAGCAGCCGTTCACCACCGACCAGCATATCTTCGCCAACCTGGGCGATGGCACCTACTTCCACAGCGGTCTGCTGGCGGTGCGCCAGTCCATTGCGGCCGGCGTCAACATCACCTACAAGATCCTGTACAACGACGCGGTCGCCATGACCGGCGGCCAGCCCGTCGGCGAGCGCCCCGAGGGGCACTCGGTGGTGCAGATTGCCCAGTCCATGCGGGCCGAAGGTGCGATCAAGATCACCATCGTCACGGACGAGCCCGAAAAATACGATGCCGTTAAAGGACTGCCCGAGGGCATCGCCATCCAGCACCGCGACACGCTGGACGCGGTGCAGCGCGAGTTCCGGGAAATCAAGGGCACCACGGTCATCATTTACGACCAGACCTGTGCGACTGAGAAGCGCCGCCGGCGCAAGCGCGGCACGCTGGTGGACCCGGCCAAGCGCGTGGTCATCAACGAGCTGGTGTGCGAGGGCTGCGGCGACTGCGGCGAGCAAAGTAACTGCCTCTCCGTGGAGCCGCTGGAGACCGAATTCGGGCGCAAGCGCCAGATCAACCAGAGCAGTTGCAACAAGGACTATTCCTGCGTCAAGGGCTTTTGCCCAAGCTTCGTCACGGTCGAAGGCGGCCAGCTTCGCAAGAAAGCCAAGGACAAGGCCGCGTCGCCGTTCGAGCTGGGCGTGCTGCCCGAGCCGGTGATCCCCGAGGCGCGTGATGTGCCGGGCGGAGTCTGGGGCATCGTCGTCGCGGGCGTCGGCGGCACCGGCGTCATCACCATCGGCCAGCTGCTGGGCGTGGCCGCGCATCTGGAAGGCAAGGGCATCGTCACGCAGGACGCGGGCGGGCTGGCGCAAAAGGGCGGCGCCACCTGGAGCCATGTGCTGATCGCCAACCGGCAGGACGACATCCGCACCACGCGCGTGAGCATGGCCGCGGCCGACCTCATCATCGGCTGCGACCCGATCGTCGCGGCCGGCAAGGAGACGATGCTGCGCATGCGCGAGGGCCGCACCCATGTGGCGCTGAACACGCACAGCGCGCCGACCGCGGCGTTCGTGCACGACGCCAACTGGAAGAATCCGGGCGAGGCCTGCGCCGGGGAGATCGCCAAGGCGGTGGGTACAGCAGCGGTCGGTTCGTTCGATGCCGACACGGCCGCCACCCAACTGATGGGCGACAGCATCTACACCAACCCCATGCTGCTGGGCTACGCCTGGCAAAAGGGCTGGATCCCGCTGGGCCGCGATGCGCTGCTGCGTGCCATCGAGCTCAACGCCGTGGCGGTGGACAACAACAAGGCCGCGTTCGAATGGGGCCGGCGCGCCGCGCACGATCCGCAGGGCGTGGCCGCGCTGGCCTCACCGGGCCAGGTGATCGAGTTCAAGAAACGGACCTCGCTGGACGACATGATCGCCACGCGGGTTGAATTCCTGACCGGTTACCAGAACGCCGCCTATGCGGCCCAGTACCGGGCCTTTGTCGACAAGGTGCGCCAGGCGGAGTCGGCGCTGGGCAAGACGCTGCTCGCCGAGTCGGTGGCGCGCTACCTGTTCAAGCTGATGGCCTACAAGGACGAGTACGAGGTGGCGCGGCTGCATACCGACACGGCTTTTCTCGCCAAGATCAACGGCATGTTCGAGGGCGACTTCAAGCTCAACTACCACCTGGCCCCGCCGCTGCTCGCCAAGCGCAACGACAAGGGCGAACTGCAAAAGCGGCCCTTTGGCCCCTGGATGCTGACGGCCTTCAAGCTGCTGGCCAAACTCAAGGGTCTGCGCGGCACCGCGCTCGACATCTTCGGTAAGACCGGGGAGCGCCGCACCGAGCGCGCGCTGATTGGCGAGTACCGGGCCAGCATTGAGGAGATGCTGAAGTCGCTCAGCGCCGCCAACCACGCCACCGCCGTCGAGATTGCGCGCATCCCCGAGCAGATCCGCGGCTACGGCCATGTGAAGGAGCGCCACCTGAAGGCCGCGCGCGTGCAATGGAAAGCGCTGCTGGCGCAGTGGCGCGATCCGCAAGGGGTCAGGAAAGTGGCCTGAGCCGGGGATTTGTCACTCAAATACCCCGTCGTTCGCAGGGACGGGCGTGTATGGGTGTAGGTCCATCAGAAGGCACGGCCGGTCTCGCGGGCAGACATGATAGCGCGGCATACAATCCCGCATTGCCTGCTTTCGGGCGCATTCCTGCGCCCGGGGGTTTCCATTGATCCAATCGTTGTGGAGTTTTCCCCGTGTTTATTTCTTCTGCCTTTGCCCAAACCGCTCCCGCCGCCGCTGCCGGCGGCGACATGATGTCGTCGCTCACCAGCATGGCGCCTCTCGTGCTGATGTTTGTGGTGCTCTACTTCGTGATGATCCGCCCCCAGATGAAAAAACAAAAGGAACACCGGACCATGCTGTCGGCGCTGGCCAAGGGCGACGAGATTGCCACCGCAGGCGGCGTGCTGGGCAAGGTCACCAAGCTGGGCGATAGCCTGCTCAGCGTCGAGATTGCCAGCGGCGTGGAAGTGCAGCTGCAGCGCAGCGCGGTGGTGCAGGTGCTGCCCAAGGGCACCATCAAGTAATCCGTTCGATGGCTTTCAGGTCAGTCGTTTCAAGTCGTTAAAGAGCAAAGCGCGAACATGAACCGTTATCCGGTGTGGAAGTACGCGATCATCGTGATCGCATTCCTGGTGGGGGTGATCTATACCCTGCCCAATTTCTTTGGTGAAGCGCCGGCCGTGCAGGTGTTGTCGGCGAAGTCCGTCGTGAAGGTGGACGCCACCACGCAGACCCGCATCGAAGACGCGCTCAAGGCAGCAAATATCACGGCCGATGCCGTGACCTTCGAGGGCAATTCCATCAAGGCCCGCTTCAACAACACCGACATTCAGCTCGCGGCCAAGGACGCGATCCAGAAGGCCCTGAATCCCGATCCGTCGGATCCGGGCTATGTGGTTGCGCTGAACCTGCTGTCGCGCTCGCCGGCCTGGCTGACGGCCTTGCATGCGCAGCCGATGTACCTGGGGCTGGACCTGCGCGGCGGCGTGTACTTCATGCTGCAGGTGGACATGCACGCAGCGCTGACCCAGAAAACGGAGTCCATGAGCGGGGATATCCGTACGCTGCTGCGGGAAAAGGACTTGCGCTACAGCGGCATCAACCGCAACGACACCGTGATCGAGATCGCGTTCCGCGACAGCCAGACGCTGCAGGGCGCGAAGAACCTGATTGCGGACCAGTTTGCCGACCTGCAGACCACGGACGCGCCCGATGGCCTCGGGTACAAGCTCATGGCCTCCATCAAGCCCGAGGCCGTGCGGCGCATCCAGGAGCAGGCGCTCAAGCAGAACATGGTGACGCTGCATAACCGCATCAACGAACTCGGCGTGGCCGAGCCGGTGATCCTGCAGCAGGGGCTGGACCGCATCGTGGTGCAGCTGCCCGGCGTGCAGGACACGGCCAAGGCCAAGGACATCCTGGGGCGTACCGCTACGCTGGAAGTGCGCATGGTCGATGAGGGCACCGAGGCGCGCGTCGCCGAAACCGGTGCCGGTGCGGTGCCGTTTGGCGATGAACGCTACCTGGACCTGAACGGCCAGCCCGTCATCGTGAAGAAGCAGGTGGTGTTGACGGGTGAGAACCTGACTGATGCACAGGCCGGCTTCGACAGCCAGACACAGGAGCCCACCGTCAACCTCACGCTGGATTCCAAGGGTTCGCGCATCTTCCGCGATGTCACGCGCGACAACGTAGGCAAGCGCATGGCCATCATCCTGTTTGAAAAGGGCAAGGGTCAAGTGGTTACGGCGCCGGTGATCCGCAGCGAGATCGGCGGCGGCCGCGTGCAAATCTCCGGGCGCATGACCGCGATGGAGGCCAGCGACACCGCGCTGCTGCTGCGCGCCGGCTCGCTCGCCGCACCGATGGAGATCATCGAGGAGCGCACCATTGGCCCGAGCCTGGGCGCCGACAACATCAGCAAGGGCTTTCACAGCGTGACCTGGGGGTTTTTGGTGATCGTCGCGTTCATGTGCGTGTACTACATGCTGTTCGGCGTGTTCTCCAGCCTGGCGCTGACCTTCAACCTGCTGCTGATCGTTGCGGTGCTGTCGATGCTGCAGGCCACGCTGACGCTGCCCGGCATCGCGGCCATGGCATTTACCATGGGTATGGCGATTGACTCCAATGTGCTGATCAACGAGCGGGTGCGCGAGGAGTTGCGCGGCGGCGCCTCGCCGCAAGCGGCGATTCACGCCGGCTACGACCGGGCCTGGGCGACGATTCTGGACTCCAACGTCACGACCCTGATTGCCGGTCTGGCGCTGCTGGCGTTTGGCTCCGGTCCGGTGCGCGGTTTTGCCGTGGTGCACTGCATCGGCATCCTGACCAGCCTGTTCTCATCGGTATTCTTCTCGCGCGGCCTGGTGAATCTCTGGTATGGGCGCAAGAAAAAACTCAAGAGCGTGTCGATTGGTACGGTCTGGCGCCCGGCGGCAGAGACCGCCGTCGCCAAGGCGAAATAAGGGGCGGCACCATGGAATTTTTCAAAATCCACAAGGACATCCCGTTCATGCGGTATGCCCTGTTATTCAACGTGGTCTCGGCAGTCGTTTTCGCGCTGGCGGTGTTTTTCCTGATCTCGCGCGGCCTGAACCTGTCGGTGGAGTTCACCGGCGGTACCGTGATGCAGGTCACCTACCCACAGCCGGCCGATCTGGCCAGGGTGCGCAACGACACCGCGAAACTTGGATTTTCCGATGTGCAGGTGCAAAACTTTGGCAATTCGCGCGATGTGATCATTCGCCTGTCGGTCGAAAAGGGGGTGACCTCGGCGCAGCAGAGCGAGAAGGTCCTTGCCGCCCTGAAGGCAGATGACCCTGGCGTCGTCATGCGCAGCACTGAATTCGTCGGGCCGCAGGTGGGCGAAGAACTGGTCACGAACGGCCTCAAGGCGCTGGGCACGGTGGTGGTTGGCATCATGATTTACCTTGCCATGCGCTTCGAGTGGAAGTTCGCGGTGTCGGCGATCATCGCCAACCTGCACGACGTGGTCATCATCCTGGGCTTCTTCGCCTTCTTCCGCTGGGAGTTCTCGCTCTCGGTGCTGGCGGCGGTGCTGGCCGTGCTGGGCTACTCGGTGAATGAGTCGGTGGTGATTTTCGACCGGGTGCGCGAGGCCTTCCGGCGCTTTCGCAAGATGGACTCGACGCAGATCATCAACCATGCCATCACTGCCAACATCAGCCGCACCATCATCACCCACGGCTCGACCCAGATGATGGTGCTGTCGATGCTGCTGTTTGGCGGCCAGACGCTGCATTACTTTGCATTGGCGCTGACTGTGGGTATCCTGTTCGGTATTTACTCATCGGTATTCGTGGCCGCCGCGATTGCGATGGAGCTCGGCATCAAACGGGAAGACATGATCAAGACGCCGGTCCGCAAAGAGGGAGAAGATCCGAACGACCCGAATGCGGGAGCCCAGGTCTAGACCAGCATGGCTGTTGCGCGCCCGTCCACCCCTGATTCACTCTTGGCGCGCCAGGCGCGCGAGCAGTTTGTCGCCGAGGTGGGGGACGTTTTCGCCGAGATGGCCAGCGCGATTCAGGCGCGGCTGGCAGCGCTGGCCGATCAGGTCGGCAACCCCCGCAACATGCAGGAGCGGCGCGATGCGATGCTGGCCTTTCAGAAGCTGGGTCCGCGCTGGCAGGATGGCGTGCAGCAGGGCTGGCGTAGGACCCTGACGCCGGCCGTTGCCGTGGCGCGCGACATGCAGGCAACCCAACTGCTGTCGCTGGTCGGCAACGAAGAGGTCGAAAACACCATCCTGGCGTCGCGCCTGGTTCAATCCATCCTGGACAAGACCAGCTGGGAGCTGAACGACTTGCGCCTGCGCATCCAGCGGCTGGACGGCATGCATGAAATGGACAGCCATGATGCCTTTCGCCCCGAAGTGCTGGCTGCCCTGGTGGTGCAGGAATGGACCGCCTGCGGGCTGGACCGGGTGGCGTGGGCGCTGGTCAACGACGTGATCCGGCACCACCTGGTAGACCGCCTGATCGAGGCCTATCACCATGCCAACGAGTTCCTGATCCAGCGCGGCGTCATGCCCGAGATCGATCTCAAGCCGCTGGTCAAGCGCAGCGCCGGCGGCCGGCTGGGGGCGCGCCGCAGCGCCGACGCTCCGAACACGGGCGGGGACACGCCAGCCGACACCACGGGCGGCCACTCCGAGGGGTCCGGCTTCACCGGAGGCGGTGGTGCTGGGGGCCGCGCTGCGGGAGGGGGTCCGGCCGGCAGCGGCGGTGTTTCCAGCGGCAGCGGCGTGCCACCGGTCGCAGGCCGGACCGGCGTGAGCCGTCTGGCCGACGAAACCCGCATGTTGACGGGCAGCACGCCGCTGGCGCGGGTGCGCATGCGCGCCCAGGGCGTGATCGGACAGCTCAAGCGCCTGCTAAGCGACCGGGTCTCAGGCTACGACATGACGCGCCCGATGCAGGCCTCGCCGGCGCTGGCGCAGGCGATCTCGGACATCCAGGCCACACAGCTGGCTGCCTATGAGGGCTTCGAGGTCAGTTACGACGCACCGGGTGTCGAGCAGGCAGTGCACCAGATTCGCGAGCGCACCGCCAGCCTCAAAAGCCGCGCAACCAACGCCAACGAGAAGGCGACCATTGAAATCGTGGCGCTGATGTTCCAGAGCATCCTGGCCGAGGAGCGCATTCCGGCCAGCGTGCGCGTCTGGTTTGCCCGGCTGCAAATGCCGGTGCTGCGCGTGGCGATCGCCGAGCCCGAGTTCTTCGGCACGCTGCAGCATCCGGCGCGCCAGCTGATCGACCGCATGGGCTCGTGCGTCATGGGCTTCGATGCGCGCGCCATCGGCGGCAGCACGCTGGAGGCCGAGATCAAGCGGGTGGTGCAGGTCATTGAGCAATACCCCGAGACCGGACGCCGGGTGTTCCAGCTGGTGCACGATGAATTCCAGAAATTCCTGGCCAAGTTCCTGACCGAAAAAGACGTCACACAGCGCGTTACCACGGTGGCGCAGCAGGTCGAGCAAAAGGAAACACTGGCGATCCAGTACACCATCGAGATGCGCAACATGCTCAGCACCATGCCGGTGCGCGACGAGATTCGCGATTTCCTGTTCAAGGTCTGGGCCGAGGTGCTGGCACTGGCAGCCGTCAAGAACGGCCCGCAGCATGACGACACCCTGCTGCTCAAGCGTGCGGCGGTGGATCTGGTGTGGGCCGCCAGCGCCAAGCCCAACCGCAGCGACCGGGCCCGCGTGATCCAGGACTTGCCCAAGCTGCTGCAGCAGCTGCGCCAGGGCATGACCCAGCTCAATATGGGCAAGCCGGTGCAGGAAGTTCACCTCAAGGTGATTGGCGATACGCTGGCCGACGCCTTCCTGTCCAAGACCGCCGCCATCCCGCAGGCGCAAATCGACGACATGGCGCAGCGGCTGGCGAATCTGGAAGACTTTGTCACCGACGACGGCACCGGCGACCTGCCGTTCGATGCCGAAAGTCTCGAGATGATGCTGGGCATCGACGCCTCCAGCATCGACGTGGTGTCGGACGGCGGCTCGCGACCCACCGAAGCCATGCTGGGCTGGGCGCAGGAGCTCGAGCTGGGGAGCTGGTTCACGCTCGACCACAACAACAAGCTCAGCCAGGCCCAGTATGTCTGGCGCAGCGAGCGCAAGCAGCTGCACCTATTTGCCTCGACCGACGGGCGCAGCTACCTGATCCAGGCGCGCCGGCTCGCAGCCTATCTGCAGGCCGGCCTGCTGGTGCCGACCGAAGAAGAGGCACTGACGGTGCGCGCCACGCGCGAGGCGCTGGCCAAGCTCGATGCCAATCCCGAGCGTTTGCTGAACTGAAAAAAGCGGCTGCTCTTGAGCGGCGCCGGGTGTGCGAGCCGGCCGCCGCGCCGGGCCGCCCCAAGCAAGGCCAGCCCCCGCGGGGGGCAGCGCAGTACGCGCAGCGACAAGCGTGGGGGCTTTCTAGTGCGCCAGCCGGCCGGATGCGTCGTCGCACAGCTCATCGAGCACCAGCGAGTCGGGCTCCTCGCCAAAACGCCAATACACCATCAGCACGATGATCTTGAGATCGTCCAGCGAGACCGGGTCGCCAGGCGCGGCCATCGCGCGGTCCAGCACGATTTCGCGCATGGGCGCGGGCAGCACCCCCGACGATTCGAGAAAACTGATGAATCCCAGGCATTGCGCGCCCAGATGGTCCTGCTCGGCCACCGAGTACACGCGCATGCTGATGGGCGACTGGCGCGGTGCGGCGGGGTCGGCTACCGGCGCCATCTGCGTGTCCTGCGCGGCCAGATTCAGTCCATCGAGCCAGGCGAGGGCCTGCGCAATCTCGTCTTCCTCGAAGCCGACGATGCTCAGCTTGCGCCCGAGCTGCTGCAGCTCGGGGCACGCGTCGCCTCGCCAGTAGTTTTCGTAGACGAACACGAGCACTTCAAACATGGCCCCAATATAGCGCAGAAGCCTGGCGAGCGCGGGGGCCAGCGAACGCAGCGAAGGGCCGTCCCGAGCAAGTTCAGCCCCCTTGGGGGGCAGCGCAGTACACGAAGTGACAAGCGTGGGGGGCCTTTTAAGCCCGGCCCATGCGCTGGAACAGGCCGCCGGGCAGCCGCGCCACCTGGCCATCGAGCTCCAGTTCGAGCAGTTGCGCCTGCAACTGTGCCGTCGCCAGCCCGGTTCGGGCTTGCAGGGCGTCCAGGCTGACGGGGTCGTAACCCATCTGCTTGAGCAGGCTTTGTTGTGAAGGATTTTGGCTCTCAGCCCCCGTGCTGTCTGGGCTAGATGCTATGTTGTTGATAGTGCCCGGGAGCCGGAGTTCTTCGAGCACGTCCTGCGCCGTCTCGACCAGCTTGGCGCCCTGCCTGATCAGTGCGTGGCAGCCGCGCGACTGGGTGGAGGCAATCGAGCCGGGGATGGCAAACACCTCCTTGCCCTGCTCGGCGGCAAGCCGGGCGGTGATCAGCGAGCCCGATTGCAGCGCTGCCTCCACCACCAGGGTGCCCTGCGCCAGCCCGGCCAGAATGCGGTTGCGCTTGGGGAAGTTGGCCGCCAGCGGCGGCGTGCCGATCGGGAACTCGCTGATGATCAAGCCGTGGCGCGCAATCCGGTGCGCCAGCTCCAGATGCTTTTTGGGGTAGACGCGGTCCAGTCCGGTGCCGACCACCGCCACGGTGGCCAGCCGCTGGCCCCCCACCGCCGCGCCCTCCAGCGCGCCCAGGTGCGCCTCGCCGTCGACTCCCAGCGCCAGCCCCGAGATCACTGTCAGGCCTGCTTCGCTGAAGGCCCGGGCAAACTGGCGCGCGTGGACGGCGCCCTGCGGCGTCGGGTTGCGGCTGCCGACGATGGCCAGGCTGCGCCGCAAGTCATTCGCTATCAGATGAGGAGCTGATTGTGCAGGCCCCGTATGGGCTACAGCCTGATTTTCCTCAAAATTCCCGGCGCCGAGCAGGTACAGCATCAGCGGCGGATCTTCGATCGTCAGCAGCGAATCCGGATAGTCCGCGTCGCCCAGCGCCAGCACCCGGCGCTGCGTGCCCGGTGCCGCCTCGTGCAGCCATTGCCAGGTGGCGTCGAGTTGGGCGGCCAGTTTGGGCGGCTCGGCCAGCAGCGCACTGGCCTGGGTGGCGCTGACGATCTGGCGCAGCGCCGTGGCGGACTGGCCGAACACGGCCTGCGGCAACCCGAACGCGGCCAGCAGCTTGCGCGCGCTGGCGTTGCCCACGCCGGGGGTCAGTGTGAGCCTGAGCCAGGCGGCGAGTTCGTCGTGCTCCATGGGCGTGGCGGCCGATCAGGCCGCAGGCGCGGTGGCACGGGCGAAGGTGGGCATGTCCTAGCGCGGATTCACGACGCGGTCGCCGACCTTCACGCCGTCGGTGATCTCCAGGATCAGCGCGTAGGACAGCTTCTCGAACGGGCGGAACACCATCAGCAGGCCGTTGCGTTCATCGGGCAGTTTGATGTGCGCCCTGGCCGGGTCGGTCGGGTCCACCAGGCGCTGGCCGTCTTTCACGATGGCCAGCACGTCGCCGCTCTCGATGCCGTCACTGGTGCCGCGGTTGATCACCACCACCTGGTTTTGCGCCGCATTCACCACGGCACTGCCGTACACCGACACGATGCGCCCTTTGACCTCGCCCTGCGGGGCATGCGGCGTGTAGCTGAGGAACTGGCGCGGCGGCTCGGGCAACAGGCGGTCGCCGACGCGAATTTCTTCCTTGGCGGAGACGATGTCGATGGTGGCCGGCACGATCTCGGCCTGCAACTTGCCATCGACGCGATCGTCGGTGGAGGTCGATTCGCCGCGCACGAGACGCGCCTTGCCCAGGTATTGCGCCTCGTAGCCGAGCACCATGCCGGTGTCCGGATCCTTCAAGGGCGTGGCGTTGCGGAACACGCGGAATTCGGACGCCTTGCCGGCGTCGTCCTTCAAGGGGGCGCTGGCATCGCCGCGTGCATAGGCGCGGTCGCCGCGCGTCAGCAGCACGCGGTTTTCCTGGGTCGCGACGATGCGGGGCGCGTGCGCCAGGCCGTTTTCATCCACGATGATGGGCTCGGCCAGGAACGGCTCGATCAGGTCCGAGCGCAGCGTGGGCAGCGCATTGCCGGCCAGCGTTTCGTAGCGGGTATGCGGTGACAGGCGCACCGTATCCATGGCGGAGCCGTTGCCGGCCGGGCCTGTGCGCAGCCGGGCCCGCCCGTTGGACTTGTCCAGATACAGGTTCTGGCCGGGATAGATGAGGTTCGGATTGCGGATTTCCTGCAGGTTCATGCCCCACAGCTCGGGCCAGCGCCACGGGCGCTGGAGGTACAGGCCCGAGATGGCCCACAAGGTGTCGCCACGTTTCACGGTGTAGCTGTCGGGCGCATTCGGTGCGAGCTCGCCAATTGGCACGCCGGCCTGCGCGACCTGCTCGGCCGTGGCGCGCTGTGTGGGGGTGACCGGGTAATTCTGGGTCTGGGTCTGGGTCTGGGCCTGCGCGGGCGCTGCGAGCCACAGGCTTGCGAGGGCGGTGAGGACCAGCACAGGGGTCCGGACTGTGAGCGTGGTGGTTGCCGTGTTCGTTCCCGCCATCATGTGTTTCATATTTTTCTGCATCACGGACGCCGCAAAGGAGACTGAATCGGGCCGTCTGCGCGTGGCGGAAAACCCGGCGAAAATCTTGATAAATCGCGGTTGATTCTGCACTCAAGCCCTTGATTGGGCAACGTTTATTGGCTTTTGCGACGGCCGGCGGCGGCAAAAGTAGCGAAAATAGCGACATCTATTTTGAGATTCCATGGCTTTACTTCCCATTCTCTGTTACCCCGACCCCCGGCTGCACACGGTGGCCAAGCCGGTGCGCGCGGTCGACGCGCGCATCAAGACCCTGATCGCCGACATGCTGCAGACCATGTACGAGGCGCAGGGCATCGGCCTGGCGGCAACGCAGATCGACGTGCACGAGCGCCTGCTCGTGATCGACGTGTCCGACGAGCGCAACCAGCCGCTGGTGCTGATCAACCCCGAAATCATCTGGGCCAGCGCCGAGCGCCATGTCAGTGACGAGGGCTGCCTGTCGGTGCCCGGCATTTATGACGGCGTGGAGCGCGCTGCCGCCGTCAAGGTGACGGCGCTGGACGGCCAGGGCGAGGCGTGCACCCTCGAGGCCGAGGGCATGCTGGCCGTGTGCATCCAGCACGAGATGGATCACCTGATCGGCAAGGTGTTTGTCGAATATCTGTCGCCGCTCAAGCGGAACCGCATCAAGACCAAGATGCTCAAAGCCAGACGCGAAGCGGAAAAGGTCTGATCTGCGGCGCGCATCCGTTTCACAGGAGAGGCCCATGCACGTGTGCAAACCAGTGCTGTCGGTGGCGGCCGGGCTGCTGCTCACGGCCTGCGCCGTCTTTTCACCCGTGCAGCCCGGCATGACCCGTGCCGAGGTGCTGTCGCGCCTGGGCACGCCGACGGCGGTGGTGGCGTTGCCGACGGGCGAGCGCCTGCAGTACTCGGGCCAGCCGTTGGGCCAGACCGCCACCATGGTGGACCTCGACGCCTCGGGCCACGTGCTGCGGGCGCGCCAGGTCCTGACGGCGGCCGAGTTCGCCAGGATCCAGCCTGGCTGGAGCCGTGCCGACGTGCTGCGCGAATTTGGCCGCCCGGCAAAGATCGATCGCGTGTACAGCTGGGATGGCGACATCTGGACCTATCGCTGGCGCGCCGACGGCGACATGTTCTACTGGGTCTACTTTGACCCCGCCGGCAAGGTTGCGCGCACCCAGCAGGGCATGGAGTTCCTCAACGCGCCCAACGACAACAAACAATAGCCTGGAGCCCGCCGTGCGCGGCGGCCCAACCCACCCGACGTTCTGACCGATGCGCCTGATCTTTGCCGGTACGCCCGAATTCGCCCGTGTTGCCCTGCAGCAGCTGCACGCTGCCGGCCACCAGATCGCGCTGGTGCTGACGCAGCCCGACCGCCCGGCCGGGCGCGGCCTGAAGCTGCACGCCTCGCCCGTCAAGCAGTTCGCGCTGGATAACGGTTTTGCCGTGGCGCAGCCGCGCAGCCTGCGCCTGGGTGGCAAGTATCCCGAGGACGCGGCGGCCGCGCGCACGGCCATCGAAGCGGCGCAGGCCGATGCGATGATCGTTGCCGCTTACGGGTTGATCCTGCCGCAGTGGGTGCTCGATGTACCGCGTTTGGGGTGTTTCAACATTCACGCCTCGCTGCTGCCGCGCTGGCGCGGCGCGGCGCCGATCCACCGCGCCATCGAGGCCGGCGATACCGAGACCGGGGTCACCATCATGCAGATGGACGCGGGGCTGGACACCGGCGACATGCTGCGCGTGGCGCGCGTGCCGATCACGCCGCAGGACACCACCGGCAGTCTGCACGACACGCTGGCGCTGCTCGGCGGGCGGCTGATGGTCGAGACGCTGGCGCTGGCCGCCGGCACTGGCCTTCAACCGGTCCCGCAACCCGCCGCCGGCGTGACCTATGCGCACAAGATCGACAAGCATGAAGCGGCGATCGACTGGTCGCAACCAGCGCCGGTGATTGCACGGCGCATCCGCGCGTTCGACCCGTTTCCAGGCGCTTTCAGCCAGCTCGGCGGCGAAACCCTGAAACTATGGCGCTCTGAAATCGATAGTGCATTGCCCATGATTGATAAGGGCTGCGGCACGATTTTGTCCGCCAATGCCGACGGCGTGCGCATTGCCTGCGGCACCGGCGTCCTGCGCGTCACCGAGCTGCAGCGCCCCGGCGGCAAGCGTCTCGCGGCCGCCGATTTCCTGCGCGGTTTTGCGCTGGAGCCCGGCATGGCCTTTGACCCATTGACGCCCTAGTGTTTTTCCTGCGCGCCAACTTCACCCACCCCGAATTCCGCCGGGGCCTGCGCGAGATGCTGCCGATCGCGCCGGGCATCGCGGCCTGGGGCCTGATGACCGGCGTGGCCATGGTCACGTCGGGCATGAGCGACTTCCAGGCCTGCCTGATGAGCCTGATCGTGTTTGCGGGCAGCTCGCAGCTGGCCGCCATTCCCCTGATCAGCGCGGGCGCGCCGATGTGGGTGATCCTGGCCACCGGCCTGTGCGTGAACCTGCGCTTCGTGGTGTTCAGCCTGCACCTGCGCCCGTACCTGATGCACCTGCCGCTGTGGCGCCGCATGCTCACCGGCTACCTGACGGCGGACCTGAGCTACGTGATGTTTGTGCAGCGCTTTCCCGAGCCCGGCGGCGATGCGGCGCGGCTGAGAGCGCAGGAGGCGTATCTGGCCGGCAACTGCTGCATGAACTGGGTCAGCTGGGTCGGCGCCAGCCTGCTTGGCGTGGTGTTGTCCAACGTGATCCCGATGGCCTGGGGACTGGACTTTGCGGGCATCCTCGCGCTGATCGGCATCACCTGCTCCATGACGAATACGCGCTTGCGCCGGGTCGCGGCCGGGGTCGCCGGCGCCGCGGCGGTGGCGGCCTACGCCTTGCCGCTCAAGCTCAATATCCTGCTGGCCATCGCGGCCGCAGTGGCCGTGTGCCTGCTGCTCGAGCCGCGCCCGCCCGAAGGCGCGAAGGCCCCCCTGGGGGGCAGCGAGCCACACGCAGTGGGCGGGCGTGGGGGCGATTCCACATGACCAGCTCCAACTTGTGGATGCTGACCACCATCGTCGGCCTGGCCTGTGTCACGGTGCTGGCGCGCTCGTTCTTCCTGATCTCGGCCAAACCCTGGAGCCTGCCACGCTGGGTCCAGCGCGGGCTGCACTACGCGCCGATTGCCGCGCTGGCGGCCGTGATCGTGCCCGAAATCGTGATGACGCAGGGCCATCTGGTCAGCACCTGGCAGGACGCGCGCGTGTATTCGGCCGTCGCGGGCGCGCTCTGGTTTTTCTGGCGTGGCAGCATGCTGGGCACCCTGTTGGTGGGCATGGCGGTGTACTTGCCGCTGCATGTGGGGCTGGGCTGGTAGCGGCCCCGCCTGGGCCGAATGCGCCGACGCTGCCACTAAAATCGGCGCTTGCCCCGCCCCTTCGTCCTTGCGAGCCCGTCCTGCCATGAATTTCATCCGTTTCTCCGATCTGTGCGCCCAGGGCAAAGTCCGTGGCCAGCGCGTCTTCATCCGCGCCGACCTGAACGTGCCGCTGGATGAGATGGGGCGCATCACCGAAGACACGCGCATTCGCGCCTCCATCGCCTGCATCCGGATGGCGCTGGACGCCGGTGCGGCCGTGATGGTGACCTCGCATCTCAGACGCCCGACGGAGGGCGAATTCCAGCCGCGGGACTCGCTGGCGCCGGTCGCGGCGCGCCTGGGCGAACTGCTGGACCGCGAGGTGCCGCTGATCGCCAACTGGGTCGATGGCTTCCAGGTCGATGGCAAGGATCTGTCCCCCGGCCAGCTGGTTCTGCTGGAGAATTGCCGCCTGAACCGCGGCGAAAAAAAGAACGACGAAGTGTTGGCCAGGAAAATGGCCTCGCTGTGCGACATCTACGTGCACGATGCCTTTGGCACGGCGCACCGCGCCGAAGCCAGCACTTACGGCATCGCCCAGTACGCGCCGATCGCCTGCGCCGGCCCGCTGCTGGCGGCCGAGATGGATGCCATCGCGCGTGCGCTGAGCAACCCGAAACGCCCGCTGGTGGCGATCGTGGCGGGCTCCAAGGTGTCGACCAAGCTCACCATCCTGAAAGCCCTGGCTGCCAAGGTCGATCAGTTGATCGTGGGCGGCGGCATCGCCAACACCTTCATGCTGGCCAGCGGCCTGGCTATCGGCAAGAGCCTGGCCGAGCGCGAGCTGTTGGACGAGGCCCGCGCCGTGATGGATCTCATGAAGGCGCGCGGCGCCGAGGTGCCGATCCCCACCGACGTGGTGACAGCCAAAACCTTTGCCGCCGACGCGCCGGCCACCATCAAGGCCGCCACCGAGGTGGCCGACGACGACCTGATTCTCGACATCGGCCCGCAGACCACGGCCCGGCTCGCGGCGCAGCTGATGGCGGCCGGCACCATTGTCTGGAACGGGCCGGTCGGCGTGTTCGAGTTCGATGCGTTTGCCCACGGCACCGAAGGCATCGCGCGTGCGATTGCCCAAAGCGCGGCGTTTTCGATTGCGGGTGGCGGCGACACGCTGGCGGCGATTGCCAAATACGGCATCGAGAAGCAGGTGGATTACATCTCGACCGGCGGCGGCGCCTTTCTCGAAGTGCTGGAGGGCAAGACCCTGCCGGCGTTCGAGATCCTGCAAAAGCGCGCCAACGGTTGAGTTCGCGGCGCGGGCGACTGCGGGTCCGGGTGAAAGACTTTCACCCGAATCGACTGCAATGCCGGGGATTTCGTAACTGACATGTTCCCCGATTGCGGCGAGAATCCGAAACTTAATTACATCGGAGACTCACCCCATGCCGCGTCGCGCCACCAAAATTGTTGCCACCCTGGGCCCCGCCTCCAGTGACCCGGCGTTGCTGGAGCAGATGATCCGGGCCGGCGTCAACGTGGTGCGGCTCAACTTCAGCCACGGCAAGGCGCAGGACCACATCGACCGGGCCGCCCTGGTGCGCGAGGCGGCCAGGCGCGTTGGCCGCGAAGTGGCCATCATGGCCGACCTGCAGGGTCCGAAGATCCGCGTGGGCGTGTTTGCCGACGGCAAGGTGCTGCTCGCGCCGGGGCAGAAGTTTGTGCTCGACGCCTCGCGCACCGAGCCGGGCGACCAGGACGGCGTCGGTCTCGACTACAAGGAGTTGCCGCGCGACGTCAAGCCGGGCGATTTGCTGCTGCTCAACGACGGGCTGATCGTGCTGACGGTCGATGTCGTGCGCGGCGAGCAGGTGCACACCACCGTCAAGCTCGGCGGCGAGCTGTCCAACAACAAGGGCATCAACAAGCAGGGCGGCGGCCTGACCGCGCCGGCGCTGACGGCCAAGGACATGGAAGACATCAAGACCGCGATGAGCTTTCAGGCCGACTACCTGGCGGTGAGCTTCCCGAAGAATTCGACCGACATGGAAATGGCGCGCCAGCTCGCCAACGTGGCGGCGGCGCCGTACCAGCACAAGCCGGGGCTGATCGCCAAGATCGAGCGCGCCGAAGCCATTCCGCGGCTGGAAGAGATCCTCAAGGCCAGCGACGGCATCATGGTCGCGCGCGGCGACCTGGCGGTCGAGGTCGGCAACGCGGTGGTGCCGGCCCTGCAAAAACGCATGATCCGCATGGCGCGCGAGATGGACAAGCTGGTGATTACCGCCACGCAGATGATGGAGAGCATGATCAGCAACCCGGTGCCGACGCGCGCCGAGGTCAGCGATGTGGCCAACGCCGTGCTGGACGGCACCGATGCCGTGATGCTGTCGGCCGAGACGGCCGCCGGCAAGTACCCGCTGGAGACGGTGCAGGAAATGGCCAAGATTTGCGCCGAAGCCGAGAAGGCCGAGTACGCCGAGCTGGAGGCCGATTTCTCGGGCAAGACGTTCGGGCGCATCGACCAGTCGATTGCCATGGGCGCGCTGTTCACCGCGCACCACCTGGGGGCCAAGGCGATCGTGGCGATGACCGACAGCGGCTCGACCGCCCTGTGGATGAGCCGGCACCGCATTCATGTGCCGATCTACGCGCTCACGCCCAAGGTCGCCACGCAGCGCAAGATGGCGCTGTATCGCAACGTGCGCCCGCTCTTGATGGATACCAGCGTGGACCGTGATACCGCGCTGGCCGAGGCCGAAGGCCATCTGAAGAGCCGCAACATCGTGCAGCGAGGCGATGTGTACGCGATCACCTGCGGCGAACCCATGGGCGCGCCGGGCGGCACCAACATGCTCAAGATCTGCCAGGTCAGCTGATAGCGCCCGCCAAAGAGCGCACGATTCGTGCGATAACCGGCGCCACGTTAAAATCGCGGCTTGGTTACCAGACGGTTACCAAGCCGCTTTGGCGCCGGTCAGGTGCCGGTTTTCAACTCTCAGGGATCATTCATCATGGCACTCGTTTCGATGCGCGAGCTGCTGGACCATGCCGCCGCTCACGGCTACGGCATTCCGGCTTTCAACGTCAACAACCTGGAGCAGGTCCAGGCCGTCATGTCGGCCGCCGACGAGGTCGGCGCGCCGGTGATCCTGCAGGCCAGCGCCGGCGCGCGCAAGTATGCCGGGGAGCCTTTCATCAAGCACCTGATCCAGGCGGCGCTCGAAGCGTATCCGAAGATCCCGCTGGTGATGCACCAGGACCATGGCCAGAGCCCCGACGTCTGCCAGGGCGCGATCAACCTGGGTTTCTCCTCGGTCATGATGGACGGCTCGCTCAAGGCCGATGGCAAGACCATTGCCGACTACGACTACAACGTCGACGTCACCCGCAAGGTGGTTGACATGGCGCACGCCACCGGCGTGACGGTCGAAGGCGAACTCGGCTGCCTGGGCTCGCTGGAGACCATGAAGGGCGACAAGGAGGACGGCCACGGCACCGAGGCCACCATGACCCTGGACCAGTTGCTGACCGACCCCGAGCAGGCCGCCGATTTTGTCCAGCGCACCCAGCTCGACGCGCTGGCGATTGCCATCGGTACCAGCCACGGCGCCTACAAGTTCACGCGCAAGCCCACCGGCGATATCCTGGCGATCGGCCGCATCAAGGAAATCCACCGCCGCATCCCCAACACGCATCTGGTGATGCATGGCAGCTCCAGCGTGCCGCAGGATTTGCTGGCCGAGATCCGTAAATACGGTGGCGCCATGAAGGAGACCTACGGCGTGCCGGTCGAGGAAATCCAGGAAGCCATCAAGCACGGCGTGCGCAAGATCAACATCGACACCGACATCCGCCTCGCCATGACGGCGGCCATCCGCAAGTACCTGTTCGAAAACCCCGACAAGTTCGACCCGCGCGATTACCTCAAGCCGGCGCGCGAAGCCGCCAAACAGATCTGCAAGCAGCGCTATGTCCAGTTCGGCTGCGAAGGCCAGGGCGCCAAAATCAAGGGCCACAGCCTGCAGGTGGTGGCGGGCCAGTACGCCCGGGGCGAGCTGGCGCAGGTGGTGCACTGAGCGTCGCCCAGACCGCGCCCCAGCCGCAAAAGCCACCGACCCGGTGGCTTTTTTGCCTTGAGTGAGAATAGACTTAAGTGTTGGCGCTCGCCCTCGAGCGCCACCGTCATCGAACCCGAACACCCACTGACATGACCAGCCCTGCTCCGTCCCTGCACACCTCCTCCCTCAAATCCCTGCCGCTGCTCGCGCGCGGCAAGGTGCGCGACAACTATGCCGTGGGCACCGACCGCATCCTGATGGTGGCGAGCGACCGCATCAGCGCGTTCGACGTGATCATGGGCGAGCCGATTCCGGGCAAGGGCGTGCTGCTCACGCAAATGGCGCTGTTCTGGTTCGACAGGCTGGGGCACCTGTGCCCGAACCACCTGACCGGCGCGGCACCCGAGAGCGTCGTAACGCCCGAGGAAGTGGCGCAGGTCAAGGACCGCTCCATGCTGGTCAAGCGCCTGAAACCCATCCCGGTCGAGGCCGTGGTGCGCGGCTACCTGGCCGGCAGCGGCTGGAAGGAGTACCAGCAGGGCCAGTCGGTCTGCGGCGTGCCGCTGCCCGCCGGCCTGAAAAATGCCAGCAAGCTACCCGAGCCCATCTTCACACCGGCCGCCAAGGCCGAGGCTGGCGCGCACGACGAGAACATCAGCTACGAACACATGGTCAAGGTGGTCGGCCCCGCACTGGCCGCGCAGATCAAAAAGATCAGCATCGAGATTTACCGGACCGCCGCGGCCTTTGCGCTGAGCAAGGGCATCATCATTGCCGACACCAAATTCGAGTTCGGCCTGGACGAGCAGGGCATGTTGACGCTGATGGACGAGGTGCTGACGCCCGACTCGTCGCGCTATTGGCCGGTGGAGGGCTATGAAGCGGCCTTTGCCGCCGGGCAGAACCCGCCGAGCTACGACAAGCAGTTCCTGCGCGACTGGCTGGAAGCCGTGCGCATCAATGGCAAGCCCTGGGACAAGACCCCGCCGGCGCCGCATCTGCCGCCGGACGTGGTTGCCAAAACCGCCGCCAAGTACCAGGAAGCGCTGCAGCGGCTCACTGCCTGATGGCTGTCGTTCCCGGCTTGACCGGCAATCCACGGTAGTGGTCTGCGGGAGGCGGATTCCTGCCTGCGCGGGAATGACAGAGGTCGCGCGGGCGGCGCTGGACCTGCTTGGGGCGCGTCAACTCAGGATCACGCTGCTCAGGCGCCGGCGGTAGCTCGCCACCGTCGGATCATCGGGCGGGATCTGGCCGTCGGCCACCTTGGGTTTGGGCGGCTCGATGATGTCCAGGATGGCGATACAGGTCTTGCGCGCGAGCTCCTCGCTCCAGGTCTTGTCGCGCATCAGGATCTCCAAAAGTTCGTCGAGCGCGTCAGTCCAGCGCTGCTGCGCCATCAGCCATTGGGCCTTGTGAAAGCGCGCCTCGAAGTCGCGCTTGTTGACCGCGATTTTCGCATCAAATGCGGCCTCAGCCCCTACCCCGTCTGCGTGGCTAGCTACAAAATCGATAGCATCCATCCAGCGCTGCAGCGAATCGAAGCGGCGCACCGTGGCGGCTTTGTCAAGCACGGGCGCGAACGCCACCCTGGCATCGTCGACATGGCCCTGCTGCAGCAGCAGCTTGACGTAGTCGAAGCGTGCGTCATCGTTGGCCGGGTCGGTGGCCACGGCGTACTGCAGCTTTTCCAGTGCGCTGCCGGTGTCGCCCTCCTGCAGCGCGTCCTGGGCCTGCGCGTCCGCCTCCTCGGCCTGCGCCTGTTCGGCACTGGCCACGTGCTTGTCGAGGAACTGGCGGATCTCGGCCTCCGGGATGGCGCCCACGAAGCCGTCCACCGGCTGCCCGGCGTTGAAAAGCACGCAAAACGGGATGCTGCGCACGCCGAACATCTGGCTCAGCTGCTGCGAGATTTGCGGCACCTTGTCGGCGTCCAGCTTGGCCAGCGCGAAGCGCCCGCCATAGTCCGCCTCGAGCTTTTCCAGCACCGGGCCGAGCTGCTTGCACGGGCCGCACCATTCGGCCCAGATGTCGAGCAGCACGGGCTGGGCGTTCGACGCATCGATCAGGTCGGACTGAATATTTTCAAGGGTGATGTCGATCATTGTGGGTAGTTCGGGGTGAAAACGTAAAATTCAAAGATGACTATTCAAATCGGCGTGGTGATGGGCTCGGCCAGCGACTGGGACACGATGCAGCACGCAGTGCAGATTCTCCAACAGTTCGGCATCGCCTATGAAGCGCGGGTGGTTTCGGCGCACCGCATGCCCAACGAGCTGTTTGCCTATGCCGAATCGGCCGTGCCGCGCGGGCTGCGCGCCATTATCGCGGGCGCCGGCGGCGCCGCGCATCTGCCGGGCATGCTGGCAGCCAAGACGCTGGTGCCGGTGCTCGGCGTGCCGGTGCCCAGCCGGCACCTGCAAGGCGTGGATTCGCTCTACAGCATCGTGCAGATGCCCAAGGGCGTGCCGGTCGCCACCTTTGCCATCGGCGCGGCGGGCGCGGCCAATGCAGCGCTGTTTGCGGTGGCTATGCTGGCGGGGGAGGACGCGGCGCTGCGTGCGCGGCTCGAAGCCTTCCGCGCCGAGCAGACCGAGGCCGCGCGCGCCATGACCTTGCCACCCGCAGGCGCCGCATGAACACGCACGAAGCGACAAGCGTGGGGGCGCCCATCCTTCCAGGCGCGACCCTGGGCGTCATGGGCGGCGGCCAGCTCGGGCGCATGTTCGTGCAGGCGGCCCAAAGCATGGGCTACTTCACGGTGGTGCTCGACCCCGATGCCAGCAGTCCGGCGGGGCTGGTCAGCCACTACCATCTGCAGGCCGGTTACCAGGATCCGCAGGCCCTGGCGCAGCTGGCGCAGCGCTGCGATGCCATCACCACCGAGTTCGAGAACGTGCCCGCGCCGGCGCTGCGACAGCTCTCCGCGCAGCGCCGGGTGTCGCCCGGTGCCGATGCGGTCGCCATTGCGCAGGACCGCGCGCGCGAGAAGGCGCATTTCGTGGCCTGCGGCGTGCCCTGTGCGCCGCATGCCGTGATCGAAACCGCGGCGCAGCTGGCCGCCGTCTCCGAGGCACTGCTGCCCGGCATCCTCAAGACCGCGCGCCTGGGCTATGACGGCAAGGGGCAGATCCGCGTCAAGACCCGTGCCGAGCTGGCCGCGGCCTGGGCCGAATTGCATGGTGCGCCCTGCGTGCTGGAAAAAATGCTGGCCCTCAAGGCGGAATGCTCGGTGATTGTGGCGCGCGGCCTGGATGGCGCCATGGTGCATTTCCCGGTGCAGCGCAATCTGCACCGTGACGGCATCCTGGCCGTGACCGAGGTTTATGAAGGAAATGTGCCGCCAGCCCTTGCCCGGTCTGCGATAGAGGCTACCGAATCAATAGCAAACGGCTTGCAGTACGTGGGCGTGATGTGCGTTGAATTCTTTGTGCTGCAGGACGATTCGCTGGTCGTCAACGAGATGGCGCCGCGCCCGCACAACAGCGGCCACTACACGATCGACGCCTGCGACCTCTCGCAGTTCGACCTGCAGCTGCGCACCCTCACTGGCCTGCCGCTGGTGGCGCCGCGCCAGCACAGCCCGGCCATCATGCTGAACCTGCTCGGCGACCTGTGGTTCCCCTCGGGTGACGAGGCGGTGACGCCGCCCTGGCGCGAGCTGCTCGCGCTGCCGGGGGCGCACCTGCACCTGTACGGCAAGCAGCAGGCGCGGCGCGGGCGCAAGATGGGGCACCTGTGCATCACCGGCGCCAGCGTGGCGCAGGCCCGTGCCACGGCGCAGCAGGCGGCGCAGCTGCTGGGGCTGGACGCATTTTGAGCGCGCCACGCCGGAGCGCCTGCGCATGATCCTGCCGGCAGACGCCGCAGATTCGATCGCCATCGCCGCGCGTGCGCTGGCGGCGGGCGATCTGGTGGGATTTCCGACCGAGACGGTGTACGGCCTCGGCGCCGACGCCGGTGTGGACGCGGCCGTGGCAAAAATCTTTGCCGCCAAGGGCCGCCCGCGCGAGCATCCGCTGATCGTGCATGTGGCCGACCCGGACCCGAACGGCGCAGGCGTGGCGCACTTTGCGGCCAGCGTGCCGGAGTTCGCGCAAAAATTGATGCGCGCCTTCTGGCCCGGCCCGTTGACGCTGATCCTGCCGCGCCGCCCCAAGGTCGGGGCCGCCGCGGCCGGCGGGCAGGATTCGATCGGCCTGCGCTGCCCGTCGCACCCGGTGGCGCTGGCGCTGCTGCGGGCCTGCAGTGCGCTGGGCGTGTATGGCGTGGCCGGCCCCAGCGCGAACCGTTTCGGGCGCGTCAGTCCGACCACGGCCGCGCATGTGCAGCAGGAGTTCGGCGACGCGTTGCTGATTCTGGACGGCGGCGCCTGCGCTGTCGGCATCGAGTCCAGCATCGTCGATTGCACGCGCGGCGCGCCCGTGCTGCTGCGCCCGGGGGTGCTCACGCGCGAGCAGATCGAGGCGGCCTGCGGCCACAAGCTGCGCACCAAAGAGGAACTGCAGGATGCGGGCGCCGCACCGACGCCGCGGGCCTCGGGCACGCTGGCGGCGCACTACGCGCCCAACGCCAAGGTGCGCCTGATGGACGCACATGCGCTGCAGACCGCGCTCGACCTGCTGGGGGCCGACCTGGACCAGTCGACGGCGCGCATCGCCATCTATTCCCGCGCTGTTTTGCGCAGCCGTTCGTCGCGCGTGATGCGCCGGCGCATGCCCGACGACGCCGGCGCCACGGCGCAGCAGCTGTTTGCGGTGCTGCGCGAGTTCGATGCGCAGGGCGCGACCCTGATCTGGATCGAGACCGTGCCCGACACTCCCGACTGGGACGGCGTGCGCGACCGGCTGCAGCGCGCCGCGGCCGCCTGAGCGTGGCGCCGCACGGCGCGCTTTACCGGGCTGACACCGGGCCTCGTTAAACTACCGCCCAAGACTTTGGAGATTGCAATGACAGGAAATTGGTTGCGCCGCATCATCATGCTGGCGGCCTGCGCGTCGGTGGCGCTGCTGGCGGGCTGCGGCAGCTCGGTCGAGTCGGCCCTCACGCCTACGCGCTTCATCTCGTTCGGCGACGCCTTCAGCGATGTCGGCAATCTCGGCGTCAACAACAAGTACACGGTGAACGACGGCAGCGTCAACAACTGGACGCAGCAGCTGGCGGCCAGCTACGGCCTGAGCATCGCGCCCTCCAGCAGCGGCGGCCTGGGTTATGCGCAGGGCAACGCGCGCATCACCGTCACGCCCGATGCCGCCGGCAGCACCGCCACCAAGACGGTGACGCAGCAGATCGACGCCTTTTTGGCGTCCAACACGCTGCAGCCCAGCGACGTGGTGCTGATCAATGGCGGCATCAGCGACATCGTGGCCGAGTGGGAAGCCATGGTGGCGGCAGGTAGCACCACCGCAGCCCAGGCCCAGATGACCGCCAATGTCACACAGGCGGCCAAGGATCTCGGGGCCCAGGTCCAGCGTCTGGTGAACGCCGGCGCCCAGCACGTGGTGCTGGTCGGCACCTACGATCTGAGCGTCTCGCCCTGGGCCGCGGCCATTGGCCAGCCGCGCCTGAACTCCCTGCTGAGCAAGACGACGGTGAATTTCAATAACGCGCTGCTGCTGAGCGTCGTCAACCTTGGCGCCGATGTCCTGTACGTCGATGCGGCCTTTTACTTCAATATCGTGACGGCAGCGCCGTCGGGGTATGCGCCGCTGGGCACGACCGGAAACTACCCCACCCCGACCCCGGTCTGCACCTCGGTCGATCCCGGCCCGGGCATCGGTATCGGCGCGAACCAGGTCAACTCCTCGCTGTGCACGACCTCCACCCTTCTTCCCGGGGTCGACTACACCACCTACCTGTTTGCCGATCCCCTTTATTTCGCGCCGAGCGCGCAGCGCCTGTTCGGCACCAACGCCTACACCAAGCTGAGCCAGCGCTGGTGAGGTTGGCGGGCGCGCCGGCCGACAGCTATTACTGATCCTTCACCGTCCACTCCACCAGCGCATCCAGCGCGGGCCGGGCGGTGGGGGCGTTCGGGTGGTTGATCAGGCCGACCAGCGCATAGCGCCGCCCGCTGCGCCCCGTGGCGTAGCCGGCCACCGCCGCGACGTCACGCAGCGTGCCGGTCTTGAGCCATGCATTGCCGATGGCGTCAGGCGCGGTGCCGCTGCTGCGCATGCGGGCCACCGTGCCGTCCACCCCGGCGAGCGAGAGCGACTGCTCGAACACATCGGCCGTGGGCCGCTGCGCCGCCGTGCGCAGCAATTGCGCCAGCGCCAGCGCCGAGATGCGCCCGTCGCGGCTCAGGCCCGAGCCGTTGTCGAGCACGGGCGCCGGGGGTCCGCCGGCGCCAAAGGTCTGGCGCCACCAGCGCGCCACGACCTCGCGCGAGGCGGCAAAGCTGCCCTGGCCGCGCTGCTGCGCGCTCAAGGTCAGGAACACCTGCTGCGCCATCACGTTGTTGCTGAAATGGTTGACGTCGGCAATGATGCTGGACAGCGGCAGCGACGGCGCCTCCAGGATGAGCCGGGCCGTGGGCGGTGTGGTCCCCGGGCGCACCTGGCCGTCCAGCACGCCGCCCGAGGCCGCGAACACGGCCGCCATCACGCGGCGTGCGTAGCTGGCGGGGTCGGCATAGGCCAGCGGCCAGATCTGCTCGCCGCAGCGCACGCTGTAGCTGCCGCCAAAGCGGATGCGGTCCGGGCTGGAAAAATCGGCCTGCAGCGCACCGCGCCAGCCGGCGCAGTCGTCGCTGCTCAAAGGCACGCTGGCATCCACCGTCAGGCCGGCCAGCGGCGGCTCGCTGGTGACGCGCGCCGTGTGGCTCGCCGGGTCGGGCACGAAGCCCAGCAGCACGGACTTGAAGTTGACCAGCAGGCCGCTGGGCGCGCTGTTGTAGGGGCGCATCGGCTCGCCATCGAAGGCGCCGGGGTCGTGCGCGGGCACGTCGAAGAGGCTGGCATCGAGCACGATGTCGCCACGCACCTCGCGCACGCCGCGCTCGCGCAGGGCCTGGAAGTCCGCCGTGATGCGCTCGATCACCCATTTCGGATCGCCGCCGCCGCGAATCACCAGGTTGCCGTTCACGACGCCGTTGTCCAGCGTGCCGTCGATGTAAAAGCGCGTCTTCCAGGTGAAATCGGGCCCGAGCTGGTCCAGCGCCGCGAAGGTGGTCACCAGCTTCATCACCGAGGCCGGGTTCATGGAGGCCTGCGCGCGGTGGCTCAAGCGGGCCGGGCCGCCGTCGAGCGGCAGCACCAGCAGGCTCACGGCGTCCAGCGGCACCCTGGCGCGGGCCAGCGCGCTGGCGATCTCGGGGGGAATGGGTTGGGCGCAGGCCGTGCCCAGCACCAGGGCAGACAGCGCCAGCGCGCAGCGGGACAGGAATGACATGCGCGGATTATCCGGCCCCTCGATAATGAGGCCATGTGTTCTCCTGCCCCGTTGTTTCGCCCGTGCCACGATTGCCCCGCATGAAGCTGCTTGCCTTCGATACCAGCACCGAAGCCATGTCGATTGCCGTGGCGCATGGCGCGCAGCTGTGGCAGCACACCGGCGCGGGCGGCGCACAGGCTTCCAGCACGCTGATTCCGGCGATCCAGGCGCTGATGGCGCAGGCCGGCCTGCGGCTCGAGCAGCTCGACGCGATCGCTTTTGGGCGCGGCCCGGGCTCGTTCACCGGGCTGCGCACCGCCTGCTCGGTGGCGCAGGGGATGGCCTTTGGCGCCAGCGCCAGATTGTTGTCCGGCAGCGGCGCCTTGTCCGAAGTGAAGGTGCTGCCCATCGACACCCTGCTCGCCGTCGCCGAAGAAGCGCGTTACCTGCACGGCGCCACGCGCGTGCGCGCCGTGCTGGACGCGCGCATGGACGAGATGTACCTTGCCGACTATGAATTTGAGAGCAACCTGTGGAGGCCTGACGGGGACTTCAGCCTGATTCGACCCGAAATCCTGCAGGCCAGGGCGGGCTGGGCGCTGGCCGGCAATGTGTTTGCCGCGTACGGCGCGCGTCTGCCGCAAGGCATGCCGCGGCGGGAGGCGCTGCCCACGGCCACGGCGATGCTGCGGCTGGCTCCAGGCCTGATCGCGGCGGGCCGCGCGGTTCCTGCCGACCAGGCCCTGCCGCTCTATATTCGCGATAAAGTGGCAAAAACCACCGACGAGCGTGCGGCCGAGCGCGCCGTGCTGTCGCCCACGATCTGACCCTTTCCACCTGTCCTGTGCCATGAGTGCCGTCCTGAAAACCCTGGAAGCCCAGTTCGAGCCCCTGACCGCGGCGCGCATCGACGAGGTTGTGGCGATCGAGCAGATCGCCTATGCGCATCCGTGGGCGCGCCACCACTTCGCCGACTCGCTGGCGGCCGGCTACCAGGCCCAGTTGCTCACGGCGGGCGAGAACCTGCTGGGCTACTTCGTGGCGATGCGCGGCGTCGATGAGGTGCATCTGCTCAACATCACCGTCGCGCCGGTGCACCAGGGCCAGGGCTGGGCGCGCGTGATGCTGGACGCGCTCACCCTGTGGTCGCGCGCGCAGGGCGCCCAGTGGCTGTGGCTGGAGGTGCGCATCAGCAACTATCGTGCGCAGCAGATTTACGAGCGCTACGGCTACCGGCGCGTCGGCCAGCGCAAGAATTACTATCCCGCCGTGCAGGGCAAGCGCGAGGACGCCATCGTCATGAGCCTGAAGCTGTGAGCCTGGACCTCGACGAACGCCAGCGCGCCATGCTGGCGGAGATGAACATCCCGGTCTGGTGGCCGCCAGCGGCGGCCGAAGCCGAGGTGGAAGGCGTTGCCGTGGTCGCGCCGGTCGTATCCGCCGCCATGCCGCGCACGGTCAGCCCGCCGGTTGCTCCTGAATTAATAGCTGCCAGCGAACAACCAGCAAGGGCTGCAGGCCTAAAACCTTCAGAAGATCGGGCGACGTCGGCGCTGCAGCCATTGCCCGCCGGCATCGCCACCATGGACTGGCCGGCGCTGCAGGCCGCGGTTGCCGGCTGCCGCGCCTGCAAGCTGTGCGAGGGCCGCCACAACACGGTGTTCGGCGTCGGCCCGGCCGCGTCCGCGCCAGGCCGGGCGCCGCAGGTGGACTGGCTGATCGTGGGCGAGGCGCCCGGCGAAAACGAAGACCTGGCGGGCGAGCCCTTCGTCGGCCCGGCCGGCAAGCTGCTCGACAACATGCTGCGCGCCATCGGACTGGACCGCCACGCCAACGTCTTCATTGCCAACGTCATCAAATGCCGCCCGCCCGGCAACCGCAACCCCGAGCCCGGGGAGGTGGCGCAGTGCGAGCCCTACCTGCGCCGGCAGATCGAATTGCTGCAGCCGAAAATCATTCTGGCGATGGGCCGCTTCGCCGTGAACGCGCTGCTGCAGGCCACGGTGCCCGAGGTGCACAAGCTGCCGCTGGGCAAGCTGCGCGGGCAGCCGCACCAGTACCGCGGCGTGCCGGTGATCGCCACCTACCACCCGGCCTACCTGCTGCGCAACCTGCCCGACAAGGCCAAGGCCTGGGCCGATCTGTGCCTGGCGCTCGAGGTACTCCAGCGCGCGGCCTGAAGCGCTTTAGCGTAGAAGGACAAATAGAAGAATAATGACGAGAAGAGTGCCAATACCGATATACATACAAGCTCCTGCGGCGCTGCCCGCCCCCGACAGGGATGCTGGAGCACACGCCAGTGCTTGATTGAGCGCCTTGAGGCGTGCTCTCGTCTGTGCTCCAGCCCACGCAGCGCGAGAAAGGTTGCCGCCGCTGGCACCTTCAAGGAATGAACATGGCCGACCCGTACAACCTGGAGCGCTTCGTGCAGGCGCAAAACCCGGTTTACCAGCAGGTTTGCGCCGAGCTGGCGGCCGGCCGCAAGACCAGCCACTGGATGTGGTTCGTGTTTCCGCAGATCAAGGGATTGGGCAGCAGTGCCATTGCGCAGCACTTCGGCATCGCCTCGAGGGCCGAGGCCGAGGCTTATTGGCACCACGCGCTGCTCGCGGCGCGGCTGAAGGAGTGCACCCAACTCGTGCTGGCCGTCGAAGGCCGCACGGCGCTGCAGATCTTCGGCACGCCGGACGACCTCAAGTTCCACTCGTCGGTGACGCTGTTTGCGCAGGTGGCGCCGGACGAGCCGGTCTTCCAGCGGGCACTGACCCAGTATTTCGGTGGGGAAGGCGACGCGGGGACGCTTGAACGCCTCAGCGATCGACCGGCAGGAACAGGCTTTCCTTGACCTCTTCCATCACCACGTAGCTGTGCGATTCGGCCGTCACGGGCAGTTTCTTGAGAATGTCGCCGAGCAAATGGCGGTACTCGCTCATGCCGCCGAGCCGCGCCTTCACCAGGTAGTCGAAGCTGCCAGACACCAGGTGGCACTCCATGACCTCGGGCACGTGCAGCAGTTCCTGGCGTACCTTGTCGAACACGTCACCCGACTTGGACGAGAGCGTGATCTCCACGAACACCAGCAAGGTCTTGCCGAGTGCCACCGGGTCCACGCGGGCGTGGTAGCCGGTGATGACCTTTTCGCGCTCCATGCGCCGCACACGCTCGGAACACGGCGAGGTCGACAGCCCGATCTGTTCGGCCAGATCGGTCATGGAAATACGTCCCTGGCGCTGCAGGATGTCGAGGATTTTCCGGTCGATGCGGTCAAGGTCGGTCATTTCACTTCTCCAATGGCTGGAACGCAACAGATTCAGCTGAAATATCTCAATTGTTTAATTATTTCAGTGAATCTTGTGGCAATCAAATTAATAAACTAGCGACATATCTTGTTAACTGTGGGGTATGCCATGAAAGTGATCGTTTTGGGCGGCGGTGTCATCGGCACCACGACGGCGTATTACCTGGCCCGTTCGGGCGCCGAGGTCACCGTGCTCGATCGCCAGGGCGGCCCGGCGCAGGAAACCAGCTTTGCCAATGCCGGTCAGGTCTCGCCCGGCTATTCCACACCCTGGGCTGCGCCCGGCATTCCGCTCAAGGCGCTGAAGTGGATGTTCCAGAAGCATGCGCCACTGTCGATCCGGCCCGATGGCAGCCTGTTCCAGCTGCGCTGGATGGCGGCGATGCTGAAAAACTGCTCGGCCGACCGCTACGCGGTCAACAAGGAGCGCATGATGCGCGTGGCCGAATACAGCCGCGGCTGCCTGCGCCAGCTGCGTCTGGATACCGGTATCCAGTACGAGCAGCGCACCGGCGGCACGCTGCAGCTGTTTCGCACGCAGGCGCAGCTCGACGCCGTGCAGCGCGATGTGGCCGTGCTGCAGGAGTGCGGCGTGCCCTTTGAGTTGCTCGATCGCGACCAGCTCGCCATTGCCGAGCCGGCCTTGGCCCAGGCGCGTGAGCGTTTGACCGGCGGCCTGCGCCTGCCGAACGACGAAACCGGTGATTGCCACCTGTTTACCCAGGGCCTGGCCGCGCTCGCGCGGGGGCTGGGCGTGGATTTTCGTTTCGACCAGACGGTCGATGGCCTGGTCACCGAGGGCGGCCGCATCACCGGCGTGCGCGCGGGTGGTCAGGTCTTGACGGCCGATCGCTACGTGCTGGCCTTCGGCAGCTATTCGCGCCGCTTTATGGCGCCGCTGGGGCTCGACCTTCCGGTCTATCCGGTCAAGGGCTACTCGCTGACCGTGCCGCTGCTCAATCCCGAACTGGCGCCGCAATCGACCGTGCTGGACGAGACCTACAAGGTGGCCGTGACCCGCTTCGACAAGCGCATCCGGGTCGGCGGCATGGCCGAATTGGCGGGCTTTGACCTGCGCCTGAACCCGCGCCGGCGCGCAACGCTGGAGCATGTCGTGAGCGACCTGTTCCCGGGCGGCGACCTGCCCAAGGCGGAGTTCTGGACCGGCCTGCGCCCCATGACGCCCGACAGCACGCCCATCATTGGCGCCACGCCCTATGCCAACCTGTTCCTCAACACCGGCCACGGCACCCTGGGCTGGACCATGGCCTGCGGCTCCGGCAAGCTGGTGGCCGACCTGGTGACGGGCCACAAGCCCGAGATCCGCACCGATGGTCTTGCGCTGGATCGCTACCTGCCGCCCTCGCGCACACGGCCAGCCAGCACGGGGCCGGCCGGCGCTCCGGCGTGAGCCGCAGGGCGCCTCCCAACGTTCTCAAGCCGAATACTGCAGCGTGGCGCTGATTACTCTTCCTCGCGCACCCGGTGCTGCCCCACCAAGGTCTGCTGCATGGCCGGTGGCACAGCTTCGTAATGCGACAGTGCAATGGTGTAGCGGCCCTGCCCGCTGGTCATGGCATTGAGCCGCGACTGGTAGCCTGACAGCTCGGACAGCGGCACCTGGCCGCGAATCAGCATCATTCCCGCCGCCACATTGGACGTGCCGGTGACCAGGCCGCGCCGGGTCGACAGGTCGCCCGTGACGTCACCTGTCGACTGGTCGGGCGCCGCGATGTCGATCTGGACGATGGGCTCCAGCACAATGGCGCGCGCCTCGCGGATCGCCGCCATGAACGCCTTGCGTCCCGCGGTGGCAAAGGCGATGTCCTTGCTGTCGACGCTGTGGTGCTTGCCGTCGTAGACCACCACGCGCACATCGACCACCGGGTAGCCGGCGATGGCGCCTTGCGTGAGCACCTCACGCACGCCTTTCTCGACGGCGGGGATGTACTGGCTCGGGATCGTTCCGCCCCTGACCTGGTCGACGAACTCGAAGCCGGTGCCGCGCGCCAGCGGTTCGACGCGCAGGAACACCTCGCCGAACTGGCCAGCCCCGCCCGTCTGTTTCTTGTGGCGATGGTGACCTTCGGCCGGCACCGTCACGGTCTCGCGGTAGGCAATGCGCGGCGGGCGTGTATTGACTTCGAAGTGGTACACCTCGCGCAGCCGCTCGAGCAGCACGCGCAGGTGCAGCTCGCCCAGGCCGTAGACCACGGTCTCGTTGGTGGCCGCGACATGCTCGACCCGCAGGCAGGGGTCTTCGCCGACCAGCTTGCCGAGGATCTCCCACATGCGCTGCTCGTCGCCGTGCCGCTTGGGCTCGATCGCCAGCCCGTGCACCGGGATCGGAAAATCCAGCGGCGCCAGATGAATGCGGTCGTCCTCGGGCGCGTCGTGCAGCACGGCGTCGAACTGGATCTCATCGACCTTGGCGACTGCCACGATGTCGCCCGGCAGCGCCCGCGGCACCTCCACATGGTCCTTGCCCTGGAGCATGAACAGATGGCCCACCTTGAACGGCTTGCGACTGTCGCCGATATAGAGCTGGCTGTCCCGGGTGAGCGTGCCCTGGTGCACGCGGAAGATGCCCAGCTTGCCGACATACGGGTCCACCGTGACCTTGAACACATGCGCCAGCACATGCAGCGACGGGTCGGGCCTGGCGCGCATGGGCCGCGCGGCAGCGCCTTCACCGACGAGGAAATCGGGCGGGTTGGCCTCCGTGGGGTCGGGCAGCAGTTTGACGATCACGTCCAGCAATTCGGCCACGCCGGCCCCGCTGCGGGCCGAGGCGAAACAGACCGGAATCAGGTGCCCTTCGCGCAGGGCCTGTTCGAGCGGCGCGTGCAGCTCGCGGGGGTCGACATCGCCCTCATTGAGGTAGCGGTCGACGAATGCCGCATCGACCTCGACCACCTGCTCGACGAGTGCGCGATGCGCCGCGTCGACCGCGCCGATATCGGAATGCCCGTCGCGATTGAAGAAGCAGTCGACGACCCGCGTGCCCGCGGCGTCAGGCAGGTTCAGCGGCAGGCATTCGCGCCCGAAGGCGGCCTGAATCTGCGCCAGCAAATCCGCCAGATTGACCCCCTGCGCGTCGATCCTGTTGACGATGATCATGCGCGTGAGGTGGCGCGATGCCGCGTACTCCATCATGCGCAGCGCCATCGGCTCGATGCCGGTGCTGGCGTTGATGACGATGGCCGCGGTTTCCACCGCCTCCAGCGCGGGCAGGCTCTGGCCGAGAAAATCGGGCCCGCCGGGCGTGTCGATGAAATGGAGCCGCGTCCCGGCGTGTGTCAGGTGCATCACTGACGCGTTGAGCGAGTGCTGCATGCGGCGCTCCAGCGGGTCATGGTCGCTGACGGTGCTGCCGCGCTCAATGCTGCCCGGCGCGCCGATGGTGCCCGACCGGTACAGCAAGGCCTCGGCAAGGGTGGTCTTGCCTGCGGCAGACGCCCCCACGAGCGCCAGCGTGCGCACTGCTTGCATTTCGGCCGCGAGGCCGTTCGATCGGCTTGGCATGAGTGAGTCTCCTCCAGCCCGCAAGGCGGGCCGGGCCGTCCGGTTGAGATCGCGAGTTCCGCTTTGACGACAATCCAGCGTACAGGAATGACCGATCCGGCGCAAGCCGGCTTTGTAGCGCCAGGGCCGTCGCCGCGCAGGCTCAGGTCTTGCGTGCCGGCGCCAGCACCGAGCCGATCGCCGCCACCATCAGCACCACGGCCGTCCAGTCCTGCCAGTGCAGCACCTCGTGCAGCCATACGGCGCCGCTGAACACGCCCAGGATGGGGGTGAGCATCACGCTCAGCGTGGAGGCCACCGGCGGCAGGCCGCGCGCCAGGAAAAACCAGGCGGCCTGGGCAAAGCCGAAGACCAGCACGGCATTGAACAGGATCGCGGCCCAGGTCGCGCCGGACGGTGTCTTCCACTGCGATGTCTCGAACAGCAGGGCCAGCAGCGTCATGACGGCGGTGGTCAGCGCCGTCATCCAGAACGACAGCGTGAGCGTGGCCACCGGCAGGGTCGTGCGGCGCAGCATCTGCGTGCCGACCGCCCAGGCGGCGGCGGCAACCAGGGCCTCCATCACGCCCAGCGGGCTGCCCGTGAGGTGCGTGAATTCGTACCACAGCAGCAGCACCACGCCGGCGCCGGCCGCCACCACGCCGGCCCAGGCGCGCGGCAGCATCCTGTTGCCAAAGAACAGGGCGCCCAGCACGGCCGAGAAGATCGGCATGGTGTAGCCCAGGATCGCCGCGCGCCCGCTGGACAGCGACTTGACGGCCAGGATGATCAGGCCCTGCCAGATAAACATGTTGGCGAAGGCGAGCCAGAACAGCTCGCGCCAGTGTTCGCGCGCGACGCCCAGCGGCACCCTCATCCCGCGCAAGACCAGCCACAGCACCGGCAGGCTCAGCCACATCGAGAGCGCGCGAAAGGTCAGCGGCGGGAAGTCGGTGACGCCCAGTTTCATGATCGGCCAGTTCAGGCCCCAGATCAGGGTCAGCAAGGCCAGGGTGACGAGCTGGCGCCGGGAAAGTGCATGCATGGGGGCCGATTGTGCCGGTAACCGTAAAATTGCCGCCATGACCTTCCTCGACATGCTGCACAGCGCCGAGCGCCGCAACGGCTCCCTGCTGTGCGTGGGGCTGGACCCCGAACCGGCCAAGTTCCCGGACCACCTCAAGGGCGACGCCAGCCGGATTTACGACTTCTGCGCCGCCATCGTCGATGCCACGGCCGACCTGGTGATTGCCTTCAAGCCGCAGATTGCCTACTTCGCCGCGCACCGCGCCGAAGACCAGCTCGAGCGGCTCATGGAACATCTGCGCCGCAATGCACCGCAGGTGCCCGTCATCCTGGACGCCAAGCGCGGCGACATCGGTGCCACGGCCGAGCAGTACGCCAGGGAGGCGTTCGAGCGCTACGGCGCCGATGCGGTGACGCTGTCGCCCTTCATGGGCTTCGACTCGATCCAGCCCTACCTCCAATACGAGGGCAAGGGCGCCTTCTTGCTGTGCCGCACCTCCAACCCGGGCGGCGACGACCTGCAAAACCAGCGCCTGTCCAGCGTGCCCGGCGAGCCGCTCCTGTACGAGCACGTGGCGCGGCTCGCGCAGGGACCGTGGAACCTGAATGGCCAGCTCGGCCTGGTGGTGGGCGCGACCTATCCCGCCGAGATCGAGCGCGTGCGTGCGCTCGCGCCCACCGTGCCGCTGTTGATTCCCGGCGTCGGCGCGCAGGGCGGCGATGCGGCGGCCACGGTCAAGGCCGGCTGGCGCGCCGATGCGCCGATCGTGGTGAACTCGTCGCGCGCCATCCTCTACGCGTCGTCGGGCGAAGGCTTTGCCGAGGCCGCGCGGCGCGCGGCGCGCAAGACGCGCGACGTGCTGCAGGCGGCGCGGGGCTGAATCCTGGTTGCTATTGATCCAGTAGCTAGATGTGCTGATCCGGTAAGGGCTGGAAGCTCTTTTTGTTCAGATACCGGTCACCAAACAAGACGCAAGCCAGCGCCGCGACCACCAGCGCAATGCCCGCCCATTGCCAGGCGGTGACGCTCTCGCCGAGTACCAGCATGCCGGCCGCCAGCCCCACCACCGGCACGCCCAGTCCGAAGGGCGCCACGCGGTTGGCGGCGTGGCGCTTGAGCAGCGCAGTCCACAACCCATAGGCACCGGTGGTGGCGGCCCAGCCGAGGTAGGCAATGGCGAACCAGGTGCTCAGCGGCACAGCGCGCCAACTGGCCAGGTGCAGCCAGCGTGTGGCGCCGTCGTCGAACACCATGGACAGCGCGATGAACGGCACGATCGGCACCAGGCTGCTCCAGACCACGAACGCCAGCGCGTCGAACTGCGGGGTGGCCTGCTGCGCCTTGCGCGCCACGATGTTGGAGCCCGCCCACATGGCCGCGGCGCCCAGGTTCAGGACAAAGCCCAAAGCGGTGGTAGCCCGCGCGGTGTCGAGATGAGGTGCTATGTAGTTCATGGCAAAGCAGGCCAGCCCCAGGGCCGCCAGCAGCAGCCCGGCCTGCAGGGCGCGGGTGGCGCGTTCACGCAGCAGCACGAAGCTGAATATCGCAGTGAAAAAGAGCTGGGTCTGCATCAGCACGGAGGCCAGCGCCGCCGTCATGCCGACCTTGAGCGCCATGAACAAAAAGCCGAATTGCCCCAAGCCCTGGAACAGGCCGAACAGCACGACCCACTTCCAGTGCAGCCTGGGCGGGCGGATGAAAAAAACCAGGGGCAACACGGCCGCCGCGAAGCGCGCCGCGCCCAGCTGGAACGGCGTGAAGTCGTGCAGCGCGAACTTCATGGCGACAAAATTCAACCCCCAGATCACCACCACGGCCAGCGCGGCCAGCAGATCGCGGGGGGTGAAGCGGGCGTGCCTCATCATGCGGCGGCCTGCGAGACGCAGGGCTGCTCGCCGAGCAGAAGCCGTTTCAGATAGCGCCCCGTGTGGCTGTCCGGATTCGCCGCGATGGTCTCGGGCGTGCCCACGCCCACCACCAGGCCGCCGCCGGCGCCGCCTTCGGGGCCCATGTCGATGATCCAGTCGGCGGTCTTGATGACGTCCAGGTTGTGCTCGATCACCACGATGGTGTTGCCCGCGTCGCGCAGGTGCTGCAGCACGTGCAGCAGCAGGGCGATGTCGGCGAAGTGCAGGCCGGTGGTCGGCTCGTCCAGGATGTACAGCGTGCGTCCCGTGTCGCGCTTGGACAGCTCGAGCGCGAGCTTGACGCGCTGCGCCTCGCCGCCCGACAGCGTGGTGGCGGCCTGGCCGAGCTTGAGGTAGGACAGGCCGACGTCGAGCAGGGTCTGCAGCTTGCGCGCGATGTTGGGCACGGCCTTGAGGAATTCGTGCGCGGCCTCGACCGTGAGGTCGAGGATCTGCGCAATGTTTTTGCCCTTGTAGAGCACCTCCAGCGTTTCGCGGTTGTAGCGCTGGCCATGGCAGACATCGCAGGGCACGTAGACATCGGGCAGGAAGTGCATCTCGACCTTGACCACGCCGTCGCCCTGGCAGGCCTCGCAGCGCCCGCCCGCCACGTTGAACGAAAACCGCCCCGGGCCGTAGCCGCGCTCGCGCGCCATCGGCATCTCGGCCATCAGTTCGCGCATCGGCGTGAACAACCCGGTGTAGGTGGCCGGGTTGCTGCGCGGCGTGCGCCCGATCGGCGACTGGTCGACGTTGATGACCTTGTCGAAATGCTCGATGCCGAGGATCTCTTCGTGCGGCGCCGGCTCGTCGTGGGCGCGGTACAGCGTGCGCGCCACGGCCGTGTACAGCGTGTCGTTCACCAGCGTGGACTTGCCCGAGCCCGAGACGCCGGTCACGCAGGTCAGCAGCCCGACCGGGAACGCGACACTGATTGAGCGCAAGTTGTTGCCGGTGGCATTCACCACGCGCAGCGACTGCAGCTCGCCCTGGGTTGCCAGGTGCGCCGCCTGGCGCTCGGCGCGCGCGACCCCGGCGGCGCTCGGGGGAAACCGGGACGGGCCTTTCTTCTCCACGGTGGCCGGGGCCACGGTCGGCAGCCAAGGGGTGCGCCGCGCAGGCACGGCGATCTTGCGCACGCCCGCCAGGTACTGGCCGGTCAGTGAGTCCGGGTTGGCCCGGACCTGCTCGAAGGTGCCCTGCGCGATCACGCGCCCGCCGTGCACGCCGGCGCCCAGTCCCATGTCGATCACATGGTCGGCGGCGCGCATCATGTCCTCGTCGTGCTCGACCACCAGCACGCTGTTGCCGATGTCGCGCAGGTGTTTCAGCGTGCCGATCAGGCGGTCGTTGTCGCGCTGGTGCAGGCCGATGCTGGGCTCGTCCAGCACATACATCACGCCGGTCAGGCCCGAGCCGATCTGCGAGGCCAGGCGGATGCGCTGCGACTCGCCGCCGCTGAGGGTTTCGGCGCTGCGGTCCAGGCTCAGGTAGTTCAGGCCCACGTCGTTGAGGAATTTCAGCCGCAGGCCGATCTCGCGCACCACCTTGTCGGCGATCTCGCCCTTGGCGCCGCGCATCTTGAGGGTGCTGAAATAGGCAAAGCTGTCGCGCAGCGTGGCCTGGCTGATCTCGAAGATGGCGCGCGCCTGCGCGCCCTCTCCCACCTTGACGTGGCGTGCCTCGCGTTTGAGCCGCGTGCCGCCGCACTCCACGCAGGGCTGGGTGCTGCGGTAGCGTGCCAGGTCTTCGCGCACCAGCACCGAGTCGGTCTCGCGCCAGCGCCGCGCCATGTTCGGGATCACGCCCTCGAACGGGTGCTTCTTGCTGACCTTCTTGCCCTGCGAGGCGCCGGAGTCCATCACATAGCTGAAGCGGATCTCCTCCTCGCCCGAGCCGTGCAGGATGGCGTCGCGGATGTGCGGCTCGAGCGTCTCGAACGGCGCTTCCAGGTCGAATTTGTAGTGCCGGGCCAGGCTTTCCAGCAGCGCAAAGTAGTAGCCGTTGCGCCGGTCCCAGCCCTTGATGGCGCCGCTGGCCAGGCTCAGCGAGGGAAAGGCGACGACGCGGGCCGGGTCGAAAAACTCCTGCGAGCCCAGGCCGTCGCAGGCCGGGCAGGCGCCGACCGGCGAGTTGAAGGAAAACAGCCGTGGCTCCAGCTCGCTGATGGAGTAGCCGCACACCGGGCAGGAGAACTTGGCGTTGAACAGGTGTTCGCGGCCGCTGTCCATCTCCAGCGCGATGGCCCGGCCGTCGGCCAGCCGCAGCGCCGCCTCGAAGCTCTCGGCCAGCCGCTGCTGCAGGTCGGGCCGCACCCGGACGCGGTCTATCACCACGTCGATGTTGTGCTTTTCGGCCTTCTTGAGCTTGGGCAGGTCGTCGTATTCATACGCCGCCCCATCGACCCGAAAGCGCACGTAGCCCTGCGCCTGCAGGTCGGCAAACACGTCCAGAAACTCGCCCTTGCGGTCGCGCGCGATGGGCGCAAGGATCATCAGCCGTATGTGCTGCTGTTCGCCCCCACGCTCGGCACTGTCGTGTTCCTGCTGCCCCCCGAGGGGGCTCTCGCTGCTTGGGGCGGCCCGGCGCTGCTCCGGCAGCGCCAGCACCGCATCGACCATCTGGCTCACGGACTGCTGCTGCAGCGGCAGGTCGTGGTCCGGGCAGTAGGGCGTGCCGGCGCGCGCGAACAGCAGGCGCAGGTAGTCGTGGATCTCGGTCACCGTGCCGACGGTGGAACGCGGGTTGTGGCTGGTGGCCTTCTGCTCGATCGAGATGGCCGGCGACAGGCCCTCGATCATGTCCACGTCGGGCTTGTCCATCAGCTGCAGAAACTGGCGCGCATAGGTGGACAGGCTCTCGACGTAGCGGCGCTGGCCCTCGGCATACAGCGTGTCGAAGGCCAGGCTCGACTTGCCCGAGCCCGACAGCCCCGTGATCACCACCAGCTGGTTGCGCGGGATGTCGAGGTCGATGTTCTTGAGGTTGTGCGTGCGCGCGCCGCGGATGCTGATGCGCTGCTGCTGCAGCGCCCGGGCCAGGTATTGGCCGTTTTCAGCGGGATCGATGGGCGGGCCGTCGAAGGGAGAGTTCAAAATCGTGCGCGTTCGGGAAAACCCACCATGATAGTCGTTCGCACCAGGCGGTGTGGCGCCCGGCCGGCCGGCGAACCGGCAAGGTCAGTGGGCAGACTTTGGGGGTGGTTGAACGGACCAGGCCACAAACAGCCAGACCAGCGATAGCGCCGCGCAGGCCAGGAAAACGCCCTCGCCGGACCAGGCTTTTGCAATCCACCCGCCCAACGCGCCGCCGGCAAACAGCCCGAGCGATTGGGCGGTGTTGTAAATGCCGAGCGCCAGGCCCTTGCGTGCCGGCGGGGCCGTGCGCGACACCAGCGACGGAATCAGCGCCTCCATGAGGTTGAATGCGACGAAGAACGAAAACAGGGCCGCAATCAGCGGCACCGGCCGGGTGTAATCGAAAGCAAACCCGAGCATCGTCAATGTCATCAGCGCCACCGCACCAATAAATACGGGGCGCATGTGACCGCGACTCTCAGCCCAGATGATCCCCGGAACCGCCACGAGGAACGACCCCAGCGTCACGGGCAGGTAAACCATCCAATGCTGTTGCACGGCGATGCCCGCGTTCTGCACCAGGGCCACCGGCACCACCACGAACATGGCCACCTGCGTGAAATTGACAACAAAAATACTGAAGTGCAGGCGCAGCAGGGCGGGGGTGAAGACGGAATCGCGCGGCGCGGACGCGTGCCGCTCTTTGGCGTGCGTGGTCATGGGCATGTCGGGCACGACCCACTTGATCACCGCAATGGCAAGGACCGCCAACACCCCGGTCAGGATGAACATGCCGGGCACGCCAATCAAGTGATACAGGAGCGGCGCGGCAATCAGGGACACGATGAAGCTCATGCCAATGGTCATGCCGACAATGGCCATGGCCTTGGTGCGGTTCTCGTCCCGGGTGGAGTCGGCGATCATGGCGGAAATGGCGGCCGAGATGGCCCCGGCTCCCTGGACCGCCCGGCCCACGATGATGCCGTCCAGCGTGTGTGCGGTACCGGCCATGAAGGAACCGATCGCGAAAATGACCAGGCCGAACATCATGACCGGTTTGCGTCCAAACCGGTCGCTCGCGAGCCCGAAGGGAATCTGCAGCGCCGCCTGGGTCAGACCATAGATGCCCAGTGCCAGACCGACCAGAAACTGATCGCTGCCGCCGGGCAGGGTGCTGGTGTAGATGGCAAACACCGGCAGGATGAGGAAGAGCCCGAGCATGCGCAGGCCGTAGATCGATGCCAGCGTGATGCTGGATCGGCGCTCCTGCGCGCTCATGCTGACTCGGGGAACCCTTTTGAAGGTTTCTGGCGAAGCTGTGATAGCCATGGGGTCGATGTTTCGGTTGGTCGGTCTGGCGTGAGCAGCACTGGACGCGCCGCACGGCGCCCCGCAATGACCCACAGGTTCTGCCAAGCCTGCCACCGGGCCTCGGCCAGCCCTGCAGCCTGTGCAACGACGGGTTCTGGGGTTTTGCCGGATGCCAGGCCGGGGACGCTTGTGCCAGCGCCGTATTGTCTCACGCGCGGAACCTGCTGGCCGGCCGGCGCGACGCCCGCTTGCGGCACAATCGGGCTGTATGCGCCGCGTTGCGCGTATTTCTGTAGCTTCTTACAAGGCAGGACATCATGGCATCCGTGAATAAAGTCATCATCGTCGGCAACCTGGGTCGAGACCCGGAAGTGCGCACCTTCCCCAGCGGTGACCGCGTGGCCAACGTCACCGTTGCCACCACGGACAAATGGAAAGACAAGCAGTCCGGCGAGATGAAGGAGGCGACCGAATGGCACCGTGTCGTCTTCAACGGCCGGCTGGCCGAAATCGTCGAGCAGTACCTGCGCAAGGGCTCGCAGGTCTATGTCGAAGGCAGCCTGCGCACGCGCAAGTGGACCGACAAGGACGGCATCGAAAAATACAGCACGGAAATCCGCGCCGACCAGATGCAGATGCTGGGCAGCCGCCAGGGCATGGGCGGCCCCGGCGCGGATGATGCGGGCGGTGGTGGCTATGCGCGGGCGCCCGCGGCGCGCGCCGGCGCTCCCGCGCCGCGCGCCGCGGCCCCGGCCCCGGCCAAGTCGGCCAGCGGCTTCGACGACATGGATGACGATATTCCGTTCTGATCGGTGGCGCGGCGGCCGGTGCGCCGCCGCCGGGGCTCTGGGCCTGCTGCTGGCGACGGCGGCAGGCGCCAACACCGACCCCCTGAGCGACCTGCTGACCATCCCCGGCAGTGCCGGGCTGGGCGCCATGACGCGCATCGAGCGCTCGCCCTATGTGGGCGGCGGCACGCGCTACGACCTGCTGCCGCTGTACCTGTACGAAGGCGATCGGCTGTTCTTGCACGCCAGTCGCGGCGGGTTCAAGATTTTCAAAAACGAGACACAGCGCGTCGACATTTTTCTGGATCGCCGCTTCGACGGCTTTCCCGCCGACCGGGTCCCGCCCAGCCTGGCCGGCATGGCGCCGCGCGAACCCGGCGTGGACCTCGGTGTGTCGTGGCGCTATCGCCAGCCGTGGGGCACCGTACAGGCGGAGTTGCTGCACGACGTCGAGGGCGCCTCCAACGGCAGCGAGCTGCGGCTCGCCTATTCGTTCGACTGGCGCTCGGGCCGGCTGGCGCTGCGCCCGAGCGTGACGCTGTCGGCGCGCGACGCCAAGCTCAACAACTATTACTACGGCGTGGCGCCATCCGAAGCCCTGCCGGGGCGGCCGGCCTACGCGCCCGGCGCCGGCATCGACACCTCGCTGGCGCTGTATGGCTCGTACGACCTGTCCGAGCGCTGGCGGCTGCTCGGCGGCGTCTCGGTCACCCGGCTGTCCCGCGCGGTACGCGCCAGCCCGATCGTGCAGCAAGGCGTCTACCCGGCCGTTTTCGTCGGTGCCGCCTACGACTTCGGCAGCCGCGAAAAAGCTTGGGACGGGACCCGTTCGCCCACGTACGTGAAGGTGCTGCACGGCGCGGCGGCGGCCGACGGCTGCCATCTGATCCGCATCATGACGCTGCACTGCGCCAGCATCGACAACGTCCACCCGACCAGCGTGACAGCGGTGCAGATTGGCAAGCCTTTCATTGAAAAGCTGGGGGGCTGGCCGCTCGATTTCGTCGGCTATGTCGGGCTCTTGCGCCACAACGACAGCGGCCTGCAGCCAAATGGCTGGCAGGCCGATGCCTTCATGAAGGCCTATTACTACGGCTTCCCGTGGAGCGCGCGGGTGCGCACGCGGCTCGGCTTCGGCGCGGGTGTCTCGGTGGCGCAGCATGTGCCGTATGCGGAGGCCAGCAGCCTGGCCACGACCTCGCGCGTGCTCAACTACCTGGACCCGACGATCGACGTCAGCGTGGGCGACCTGATCGGTTCGCGCGCGCTGAAAGACACCTACCTTGGGTTTGGCGTGTCGCACCGCTCGGGGATTTTTGGCTCCTCGAGCCTGCTCGGCAATGTGAACGGCGGCTCGAACTACCTCTACACCTACCTTGAGATGGTGCTGTGAGCCGATCTTCGCTGTTGACTATCAAATACATAGCGAAGTGCCAATGCTCTGTATGGGCTACAGGCCGATTCCATTCATAAATCAGGCGCTGGCCGTGATCACGCCGCCGCCCAGGCAAACCTCGCCGTCGTACAGCACGGCGGACTGCCCCGGCGTCACCGCCCATTGGGGCTCGTCGAAATTCAACTGGAAGGCTCCGTTGGCGCCCCCGGCCAGCGTGCAGGCGGCGTCCCGCTGGCGGTAGCGGGTCTTGGCAGCCAGCGCGAGGGGGCCGGTGGCGCTCCCGGCGTCGGGCGCTGCGGCGGGCGCCGCGCCCGCGACCCAGCTTGCGTCGTCGGCATCCAGCGTATTCGACAGCAGCCATGGGTGCTCGTGGCCCTGCACCACCCACAGCGTGTTGTGGGCAATGTCCTTGCGCGCCACGAACCATGGCGCGTGCTCGCCGCCGCCGCGCGGCGCGCCGCGCGCCTTCACGCCGCCAATGCCGAGTCCCTGGCGCTGGCCCAGCGTGTAAAAACTCAGGCCCTGATGCTGGCCCAGCACGCGGCCGCGCTCGTCCTTGATCGGGCCGGGTTCCTTCGCGATGTAGCGGTTCAGGAAGTCGCGAAACGGCCGCTCGCCGATGAAGCAGATGCCGGTGGAGTCCTTTTTTTTCGCATTCGGCAGCCCGATCCCGGCCGCGATGCGGCGCACCTCGGTCTTGTGCAGTTCGCCCACCGGAAACAGCGTTCTGGCGAGTTGCGCCTGATTCAGACGGTGCAAAAAGTAGCTCTGGTCCTTGGAGGGATCCAGCCCCTTGAGCAACTCGTGGCGGGCGCTGGCGTCGTTGTAGCGCACCCGGGCGTAATGACCAGTGGCAATTTTGTCGGCGCCGAGCCGCAGCGCGTGGTCCAGGAAGGCCTTGAACTTGATCTCGGCGTTGCACAGAACGTCGGGGTTGGGCGTGCGCCCGGCACGGTACTCGCGCAGGAACTCGGCAAACACCCGGTCCTTGTACTCGGCGGCAAAGTTGACGTGCTCGATCTCGATACCCAGCACGTCGGCCACGGCCGCGGCGTCCACGAAGTCGATGTTGGAGGAGCAGTACTCGCTGTCGTCGTCATCTTCCCAGTTCTTCATGAAGATGCCGACGACCTCATAGCCCTGCTGCTGGAGCAGGTGCGCGCTGACCGCAGAGTCCACGCCTCCGCTCAAACCGACGACCACCCGCTGCCCGCTGTTGCGCTTGTCCATAGGCATGGGATTATCCCCGCGCGTGAGGGGATCGCCGCCGCGGGGCCGTCCGGCGGACGAGTCACATCCGCCGGCGCAACCCCTTGTTACTGCGTATAGCCGAACGCCGGACCGTTGACGGAGAAACCGGGCGCCGACTGGTTCTCGATCAGGGTGGCGATGGTGTGCCCGAAGAAGAAGCTGGCGCCCAGATCCAGGGTGGGGTTGCTGCCCAGTCTGCCGCCGTCTGCCGCCAGGCCGGGGATGACGTTGTAGCCGGGGTTGGCGGCCACCGCGCTGTTGGCGTTGACGACGAGCACATTCGCCGTTGCCGAAGTGGCCGATGGCCCGGTGCTGGTGGCGGTCAAGGTGAGCGACGAAGCGGGGCACAGGTAGCCCGTGCCTGCCAGCGAGCCCGAGGCGCAGGCGGGCAGGCTGACCGTGCCCGTGGTGGGCATGAAGTTGGCGGAGGACCCGCTGTCGATGAAGCTGCGGGGCAGCGTGTTGCCGTTGAAACTGGCCGTGAAATAGCCGCCCGCGTCGGTCTGCAGAACCGCGCTGGCAGACGGCAAGGCGTTGTTCGCCCGCGTGCCGATGCCCAGCACCAGCAGGCCGCTGGCCTGCGGCGCGGCGCCGGCCGGCAGGCTGATCAGGCTGCCATTGTTGTCACTGGCCATGGCAGACACCGGGTTCGGGATTTGCTGGGCCACCGGCATGGCGATGGCACTGCACGAACCGGCGCCTGCACCTGCGCATTGGTAGTAGATCGGTGCCGCGACCTGCGCACAGGTCGCGCCGCAGTCCTGTGCGAACAGGCCGATGCCGACAACGCCGTTGCCGCCCAGGGTGCTGGCGCTCTGCAGCGGTGTGCCCTGACCCGTGCAGCTCGACGGCGTCGCGGCGACGCGCGGGTCGGTGTCGCCAATGACCTGGATCGGGAGGTTGAGCGCCGCGTTGCCGTTGTAGCCGGCGCTGGCCCAATGCAGGTCCACCAGGCGCACGCCGCCCCACGCCACCCCCGAGACGAAGGGCAGGCATTCGCCGACCACCGAACCCGCAGCGGTGGACGCCTGGGGCAGGGCTCCGAGCAACGCGGCGTTGGCCGTGTTGACGGCCGAAGCCAGCAGGCGCAGGCCCACCGAGCCGGTGTCCACCAGCACGTGATGGATGATGGCGCAGTTGCTGCTGCTCCCCGGTGCGCAGATCTCGATGTCCGTGAAGATCGCGTTGGGGATGGCGCTGGTCGATGCCGACGCACCGCCGTCGACATAGATGGGCACGGCGTTGGCGTCGCCGGCAACGGCCGATGGTGCGGTGGAGCTGCTCGGGTTTGCCGCCGGTGTGCCGGAGGTGCCTCCACCCCCTCCACAGGCGGCCACGGCGCAGGCCAGCAGAAAAGCGAAGCTCCATTGCGGCAACCGGGTCCAGGCGCCGGCGCCGCAAGCGACGGGAACGCGTTTCGGGGTAGTGGTCATTGCGCAAGCTCCTGCAGGTCGAATCCGGCAGGCAATCTGGAGCGCAGATAGGAATAGCCACTGTAGGCCCGCAGGTGGCCGGTGGAGACCAGTACCCAGTCCCCGTCGTCCGCCTGCAGCAGGCGCGGGGAGCGCAAGGTGTGTGGGGCCTGCTGGGCGGTGTCGAGGCTGGCCTTGTAGCTGCCCAGCAGCACCGAGAGGTCGGGCATGATGGGCGCCGCCCAGGACACCGCGAAGACATTGCCGCTGGCATCCACAAACTCCACGGCACTGCCGCCGGCCGGCAGCGTTATCTGATGGCGTGTGAAGGCCGCCCCGGTGGCCGTACCGGCCCGGGTCTGGGCCGAGAAGGCGCGCGCCTGCAGCCGCGTGGCATCGGCGGGGACGTCGGTGGCATGGCCGCCCAGGGCGGCCCGGGCGGCACCGGTGGCCAGCACAAGCGCCAGCGTTGCGGCAGATCGCGGAAGGTGCATGGCTTGCTTTCGTGAAGGTGATTCCTGTGGGTTGATGCATTGTGCCGGCAACGGGAATGTCTCCGGCCTGCTGGCCGTAGCCATAGGGCAGCGCTGCTCAAACGCTGTGCGAAGTAATGTAAGCTTGAGGTAAACCCAGATTCAACAACGAGAGGAGACGCTCCATGCAGATTGGCGTACCTGCCGAAACCACGGTGGGCGAGACCCGCGTTGCCGTCACCCCCGAGACGGCCAAAAAACTCATCGCCCAGGGCCACACGTTGCACGTCCAGTCGGGCGCCGGCGTGGCCGCCAGCGTTACCGACGAAGCCTATGCCGCGGTCGGCGTGCAGATCACCGATGCGCCGGGGGCTTTTGGCTGCGAGCTGGTGCTCAAGGTGCGAACCCCGTTCGGCGGCGAACTGGCGCTGATGAAGCCCGGCACCGCGGTCGTGGGCATGCTCAACCCGTTCGATGCGGCGGGCCTGCAAAGCCTGGCCGGCGCCCAGCTCACCGGCTTTGCGCTCGAGGCCGCACCGCGCACCACCCGCGCGCAGAGCATGGACGTGCTCTCCAGCCAGGCCAACATCGCGGGCTACAAGGCCGTGATCATGGCGGCCGACGGCTACCAGCGCTTTTTCCCCATGCTGATGACGGCGGCCGGCACGGTCAAGGCCGCCCGCGTCGTGATCCTGGGGGTCGGCGTGGCCGGGCTGCAGGCCATTGCCACGGCCAAGCGGCTGGGCGCCGTGATCGAGGCCTCCGACGTGCGCCCCAGCGTGAAGGAGCAGATCGAGTCGTTAGGGGGCAAGTTCATCGATGTCCCCTATGAAACCGACGAGGAGCGCGAAGCGGCGGCCGGTGTCGGCGGGTACGCGAAACCGATGCCGCCGAGCTGGCTCGCGCGCCAGCAGGTCGAGGTGGCCAAGCGTGTCGCGCTGGCCGACATCGTGATCAGCACGGCGCTGATCCCGGGCCGCCCGGCCCCCGTGCTGATCACCGAGGAGATGGTCAAGTCCATGAAGCCGGGCTCGGTGATCGTGGACCTTGCGGCCGGCAAGGGCCCGGGCGGCGGCGGCAACTGCCCGCTGACCGAGACCGACCGCACCGTCGTGAAATACGGCGTGACGCTGGTCGGCGAGACCAATCTGCCCGCACTGGTGGCGGCCGATGCGTCGTCGCTCTATGCGCGCAACGTGCTCGACTTCCTCAAGCTGATCCTCACCAAGGAAGGCGCGCTCAAGATCGACCTGGAAGACGACATCGTGGCGGCCTGCCTGATGACCCAGAACGGCGAAGTGCGCCGCAAATAACGACCCAATTACCAGGAGCGACATCATGGACGCCGTCTCACCCACCATTCTCAATCTGATCATTTTCGTGCTGGCCGTGTACGTCGGCTACCACGTGGTCTGGACTGTCACGCCGGCCCTGCACACGCCGCTGATGGCGGTCACCAACGCGATCTCGGCCATCGTCATCGTCGGCGCCATGCTGGCTGCCGCGCTGACCGAAACCGGGCTGGGCAAGACCATGGGCGTGCTGGCGGTGGCGCTGGCCTCCGTGAACATTTTTGGCGGCTTTCTGGTGACGCGCCGCATGCTGGAGATGTTCAAGAAGAAAGAGAAAAAGGCAGCGCCCGCGGCCGACAAGGGGAATGCGGCATGAGCATGAACGTCGTCACCCTGCTGTACCTGTTTGCCTCGATCTGCTTCATCCAGGCCCTCAAGGGGCTGTCGCATCCGACCACCTCGATCCGCGGCAACTTCTTCGGCATGGTCGGCATGGCGGTGGCCATCCTGACCACGGCGGCCCTGATTGTCGAACGGTCCGGCGGCCAGGCGCTGGGCATGGCCTGGGTGCTGCTCGGCGCGGTCGTCGGTGGCGGCTACGGCGCCTACCGCGCCAAGACCGTCGAGATGACGCAAATGCCCGAGCTGGTGGCCTTCTTTCACAGCATGATCGGTCTGGCCGCGGTGTTCATTGCCGTGGCCGCCGTGGCCGAGCCCTCCGCCCTGTTGGAAGGGCTGGCGAAAGGCGCTGCCATTCCCACCGGCAACCGCCTTGAATTGTTCCTGGGCGCGGCCATCGGCGCCATTACCTTCAGCGGCTCGGTGATTGCCTTCGGCAAGCTCAGCGGCAAGTACAAGTTTCGCCTGTTCCAGGGTGCGCCGGTGCAGTTCTCCGGTCAGCACATGCTGAACCTGGTGCTGGGCCTGCTGACCATAGCGCTCGGCATCGCCTTCATGGCGACCGAGAGCTGGACGGCGTTTTTTGCGATGCTGGCGCTGAGCTTTGTCATGGGCGTGCTGATCATCATCCCGATCGGCGGGGCCGACATGCCGGTGGTGGTGTCCATGCTCAACAGCTACTCGGGCTGGGCCGCGGCCGGCATCGGCTTCTCGCTCAACAACGCGATGCTGATCATCGCCGGCTCGCTGGTCGGCTCCTCGGGCGCGATTCTCTCCTACATCATGTGCAAGGCCATGAACCGCTCGTTCTTCAACGTGATCCTGGGCGGCTTCGGCGGCGAGACGGCGAGCGCCGCGGCCGGCAGTGCGGTGCAGCGTCCGGTCAAGAGCGGCAGCGCCGACGACGCCGCCTTTGTGCTCAGCAATGCCGAGACCGTGGTGATCGTGCCCGGCTACGGCCTGGCCGTGGCGCGCGCCCAGCACGCCGTGAAGGAGCTGGCCGAGAAGCTTACCGAGAAAGGCATCAGCGTCAAGTACGCGATCCATCCGGTGGCCGGGCGCATGCCGGGCCACATGAACGTGCTGCTGGCCGAGGCCGAGGTGCCGTACGACCAGGTGTTCGAGATGGAAGACATCAACGGTGAATTCGGCCAGGTCGACGTGGCCATCATCCTGGGCGCGAATGACGTGGTGAACCCCGCCGCGCTGGTCAAGGGCAGCCCGATCTACGGCATGCCGATCCTGGAAGCCTACAAGGCCAAGACCGTGATCGTGAACAAGCGCTCGATGGCGGCCGGCTACGCGGGCCTGGACAATGAGCTGTTCTACATGGACAAGACCATGATGGTCTTTGGCGACGCCAAGAAGGTCGTTGAAGAGATGGCCAAGGCCATCGAGTGAGGCCGCACCGGGCGCGGCCGTGACGGCCGCGTTGCCCGATTAGAGGTCCGACTCTTGAAATTCCTAGGGAAAACACACTCGGCGCAGGCGGGAGCGGCGCAGACAATGCCCGTGTTTCGTCGTTTTGGAAGTTTGGAGACCGCCTCATGACTGCTCGCCCCTGGCTCAACGCCTACCCCGCCGGTGTTCCGGCCGACATCGACGTCAACCAGTACACATCGCTGGTGGAGCTGATCGACAGCGCATTCCAGAAAAACGCAAACAAGCTGGCCTACAGCTTCATGGGAAAGGCCATCAGCTACGCGCAAACCGACAGCCTGTCCCGGGCCTTCGCCGCCTACCTGCAAAGCCTGGGCCTGCAGCAGGGCGACCGCGTCGCCATCATGATGCCGAACGTGCCGCAGTACCCCGTGGCGGTGGCCGGCATCCTGCGCGCCGGCTACGTGGTCGTCAACGTGAACCCGCTGTACACCCCGCGCGAGCTCGAACACCAGTTGAAGGACAGCGGGGCCAAGGCCATCGTGATCATCGAGAACTTCGCCGCTACGCTGCAGCAGTGCGTGGCGCAAACGCCCATCAAGCACATCGTGCTGTGCGCCATGGGCGACTCGCTGGGCCTGATCAAGGGTGCCCTCGTCAACTACGTGGTGCGCAACAAAAGAAAAATGGTGCCGGCGTTCAACCTGCCGGGCGCCGTGCGGTACAACGACGCGATCGCGCGTGGCACGCGCGGCAGCCTGAAGAAGCCGCCGATCAAGGCGGACGACGTGGCGGTGCTGCAATACACGGGCGGCACCACCGGCGTCGCCAAGGGTGCCACGCTGTTGCACCGCAATCTGGTCGCCAACATCCTGCAGTCCGAAGCCTGGTACCAGCCCGCCCTCAAGAAGATCCCCGCGGGCGAGCAGATCGTCACCGTCTGTGCGCTGCCGCTGTATCACATCTTCGGCTTCAACACCAACATGATGCTGTCGCTGCACATGGGCGGTGCCAATATCCTGATCGCCAATCCGCGCGACCTGGGCGCCACGCTCAAGGAGCTGTCGCAGCACAAGTTCCACAGCTTTCCGGCCGTCAACACGCTGTTCAACGGCCTGCTGAACCACCCGGATTTCGCCACGGCGAACTGGAGCGGGCTGAAAATTTCGGTGGGCGGCGGCATGGCGGTGCAAAGTGCCGTGGCCCAGCAGTGGCTGGAAAAAACCGGCTGCCCGATCGTGGAAGGCTATGGCCTGTCGGAAACCAGCCCGTCGGTCACCTGCAACCCGGTGGACAGCACGGCCTACAGCGGCAACATCGGCCTGCCCATGCCCAACACCGAACTCAAGCTGCTGGACGACGACGGCAACGAGGTGCCCGCGGGCCAGCCCGGAGAAATTGCCATCCGCGGCCCGCAGGTCATGGCGGGCTACTGGCAGCGGCCGGACGAGACTGCCAAGGTCATGACGGCGGACGGCTTTTTCCGCTCCGGCGACATCGGCACGATGGACGAGCGCGGCTTCTTCAAGATCGTGGACCGCAAGAAGGACATGGTGCTGGTCAGTGGCTTCAACGTCTACCCCAACGAGGTGGAAGACGTGGTGGGGCAGATGCCCGGTGTGCTGGAATGCGCCGTGGTCGGGGTGCCCGATGCCAAGTCGGGCGAGGCGGTCAAGCTGGTCATCGTCAAGAAGGACCCTGCCCTGACCGAGGCCCAGGTGCGCGCCTTTTGCAAGGCCAACCTGACCGGCTACAAGCAGCCCAAGGTGATCGAGTTCCGCACCGATCTGCCGAAGACGCCGGTCGGCAAGATCCTGCGGCGCGAATTGCGCGACAAGAAGTAACACTTGTCAGCGCCTGGCGAGTGCGTGGCATGCGTCCGCCAAGCCGCCAGAAGCCTCCCGTTTCATGACCCGCACCGCCATCCTCAGCGCCCTCGCCGAGGAGCAGCATGGGCTGCTGGCGCTGCTCCAGCGGCCGAAAAAAATCAGCCATGCGGGCCGCGACTTCTGGCTCGGCGAGCTGCACGGCAAGCCCGTGGTGCTGGCCCTGTCGCGCATCGGCAAGGTGGCGGCGGCGACCACCGCAGCCGCGCTGATCGAGCAATTTGGGGTGGCGCGCATCGTGTTTACCGGCGTGGCCGGCGGCCTCGCACCGGGCGTGCAGGTGGGCGACGTGGTGGTGGCGAGTGGCTTTGTACAGCACGACATGGACGCCTCGCCGATCTTTCCGCGCTACGAGCTGCCCTTGTACGGACGTTCACTGATCGCCTGCGATGCGGCCTTGTCCGCTCTTCTTTTTGAAGCGGCCAGGGCTTATCTGGCAAAGGCTGGTGCCGGTTTTGACTCCTCATCGGGAGTGGCGGCGCACCGGGTGCATCGTGGCCTGATCGCCAGCGGCGACCGCTTCGTGTCGGCAGCCGGCGAGTCCGCCGCACTGCGCAGCGCCTTGCAGTCGGCGGGACATGAGGCGCTGGCGGTCGAGATGGAGGGCGCGGCGGTGGCCCAGGTCTGCCTCGACTACGGCGTGTCGTTTGCCGCCGTGCGCACCATCTCGGACCGCGCGGACGAGCAGGCGCATGGCGACTTCGCGCTGTTCGTGCAGACCGTGGCCAGCCGCTATGCCGACCACATCGTGCACGGGTTTCTCACGGCACTATGAAGTTAATAGCTACCAGCGTTTAATGAATAAGGGCTGGAGGCCAATTTGACTGAAGTATGCAACTGGCGCCGCCCCCTCAGGGGGGAGTCATTTCAACCAGCCGCGCTTGCGAAAGTACCACATCGGCAGCAGCGCACTGGCTGCCATGATCAGCAGCGCGTAAGGGTAGCCGAGCGACCAGTCGAGCTCGGGCATGGCCTTGAAGTTCATGCCGTAGATGCTGGCGATCAGGGTGGGCGGCAGCAGCGCCACGCTGGCCACCGAGAAGATCTTGATGATCTTGTTCTGGTTGATGTTGATGAAGCCGACCGTGGCGGCCATCAGGAAGTTGATCTTGTCGAACAGGAAGGCGGTGTGCGAATCGAGCGAGTCGATGTCGCGCAAAATCTGCCGCGCGTCCTCGAACTGCTCGGCGCCCAGCATCTTGCTGCGCATCATGAAGCTGAGCGCGCGGCGCGTGTCCATCATGTTGCGCCGGATGCGGCCGTTCAAATCCTCGTGGCGCGCAATCGCGCCCAGCACCTCGCCGGCCAGCGCATCGGTCACGTGGCCGGACAGCACCTGGGTGCTGACTTTCTCCAGCTCCACGTAGATGCCCTCTAACGTGTCGGCCGAGTATTCGGCGTCGGCGTCGAACAGCTTGAGCAGCACCTCCTGGGCGTCCTCGATCAGGCCCGGCGCGCGGCGCGCGCGCATGCGCAGCAACCGGAACACCGGCACGTCCTCGTCGTGGATGGAAAACAGCACGCCGCGGCTCTTCAGATCGGTGTTGTGCTGGTTCAGGATGAAGGCCACGCGCACCGTGCGCGGCTCGGTCTCGTCGGCGATCAGGAAGTCGCTGCGGATGTGCAGATCGCCGTTGTCTTCCTCGTAAAAGCGCGCCGACTCCTCGATGTCCTCGTCCATCGCATCTTCCGGAATCGACAGGCCGTAGTACTGCTGAATCCAGCGCTTTTCTTCGACCGTGGGAGACTCCAGGTCGACCCAGATCGGCTGGAACTGCGACAGCTCTTCCAGCGACTCGATCTCCTCCTGGAACAGGCGGCCGTTGACGAGCGAGAAGATGTTGAGCATGGCGGGCGGGGTGAGCCGGGATTATCGCATCGCGCCCCGCCTCAGGCGCCCGCAAAGAAGGCCAGCAACTCGCCCTTGCGCGCATAGGCGTCCTGCCTGCCCAGCGTCATCAGGGTCTGCACAAAACCGGGCTCGAACAGCAGGTAGCTGGCCAGCGCGGCGCCGCCGCCATTGGACGCACCCAGGCCGCCGAGTGCGCGGCGCACCCCGGCGGGCAGCTCGTGGGCGTGCACTTGCGCCAGCGCATCGAGCGATTGGCTGGGCTGGATCGCCAGCACGTCGACGCTGCGGTAGGACAGGCCGGCCACCAGTTCGCGCGGCAACTGCTTCATGGTTTTGGTCACGCGCTGGGCCTGCTCGACGTCCGCCTGCAGCGTGTCGTGGAACACGCTGGCCATGGCATGGCCGGCAATGCTGCCCAGTGTCGGGCCGTGCGCGCCCTCTTGCACGGTGCTGCCGACCAGGCTCGAGCGCTGCGGTTGCCCGACGCCCACCACCAGCACCTTTTGCGCGCCCAGGTGCATGGCCGGCGACAGCGGCGAGACCTGTCGCATCGAGCCGTCGCCAAAGAACTCGCGCCGCCCGTCGACCCACAGCGGCGTGGCCGGAAAGAGAAACGGGATCGCGCTCGAGGCGATCAGGTGCTCGATGGTGATGGGCTGGAACTCGGCGCGACGCCCCGGCCGGATCCACGTCTGCGGCGCGGCATCGTGCGCCGTATGGCAAAACGTCCAGTGCACGCCGCTGGTGTAGCTGGACGCGGTGACGGCCAGCACCTCGATGGTTCCGCTGCGCAGCGCCTCTTCGATGGCCGGCAGCGAGATGGCGCGGTGCAGGGTGTCCACCAGTGGCGTGTTGTTCAGGATGGCGCCCTGCGCCAGCGCCTGGCGCGACAGGCTCAGCGCCGCCAGAAACCGGCCGGTCTGGCCTGGCCAGGGGACCCACGACGAGACATTGAGTGCGTAGACGTGGTCCGAGCGCAGTTGCTCCCAAAATTGCGCCAGCCGGTCGAAGGCTTGCAGCCCCGTGGTGGCGCAGCCCGCCAGAAACGTCGTGTTCAAGGCGCCGGCGGAGGTGCCCACCAGGATCTGGAACGGGAAGCTTTGCGTTGCCTGCGGCCGCAGCCGCAGCATGGCCGAGAGCGCCTGCAGCACGCCGACCTGGTAGGCGGTGCGGGCGCCCCCGCCCATGAGGACCAGCGCGTTGCGGGGATGGGGTGCCAGGGTAAACCCTGCGTGAATAACGGTGTCCAGACTCATGGATGAAAGGGTAGGGCAAGGGCCGGGGGTGCGGCCGGGATGGAAGGCCCCTGCTTCATAGGGCCGATACTGATGGCTGTCAAGACTTCTGCGGGCCGGGGATTGCTTTTAACGGGCAACCGGGGCATAGTGAACTTGCCTTCGGAAATTCACGCTTCGCCTGCCACTTGCGGTCACGCGGGTGGCAATTTCAACCCAGAGCCCAGGAGGTTTTTATGAATTTGACGATCAGCGGTCACCACCTTGAAGTCACCCCTGCCCTGCGCAGTTACGTGACGACCAAGCTGGATCGAATCAGCCGCCACTTTGACCAGGTTGTCGATGTCAAGGTGCTGCTTACCGTTGAGAAACAGAAGGAAAAAGAAGGAAGGCAACGCGCCGAGTGCAATATCCATGTCAAAGGGAATGACATGTTTGCAGAAAGCTCGCACGAGGATTTGTATGCCGCCGTGGATGAACTGGTCGACAAGCTGGATCGCCAGGTGGTGCGCCACAAGGACCGGCTGCAGCAGCACAACCATGTAGGGGCCAAGCGCGTGATGGTGATGTAAACGCCGCGTGGATCCTCCCGCGCCGATCACGCCGAGCCGCCCGACCTTCGGGCGGCTTTTTATTGATGCCGTGACTTAGTTGGCACTTCAGCCCGGCAATGATGGTGTTTTATGACGGGCGCATGACCACCGCGCGGCGCAGGTGCATAATCCGTTTTGATTACCCCTATGAACCGTCTCGCGTCCATCCTTCCAGCCGCTCAAGTTCTCGTGAGCGTCGATGCAACCAGCAAGAAGCGTGCTTTCGAAGAAGCCGGCTTGCTGTTTGAAAACCTCCATGGCCTGTCGCGTGCGCTCGTCACTGACAGTCTGTTCGCCCGCGAGCGGCTCGGCTCCACGGGCCTGGGCCATGGCGTGGCCATTCCGCACGGACGCATCAAGGGCCTGAAGGCGCCCATGGCTGCCGTGTTCCAGCTGGCGCAGCCGATCGGATTCGATGCGCCTGACGAGCAGCCCGTGGGCTTGCTGATCTTCTTGCTGGTGCCCGAGGCCGCAACCCAGAAGCACCTGGAAATCCTCTCGGAGATTGCCGAATTGCTGAGCGATGCGGCGCTGCGGGAAAAAATCAAGGCCAGCACGGATGCGACGCTGTTGCACTCCCTGATCTCGACCTGGCAATCGGCTCAACTGGCCTAAGGTATGACCCCCACGCTGGTCACTGCGTGTGATGCGCTGCCCTCCAGGGGGGCCTTTGCGCCCGCGCCGCGAAAGGCTGCGCTGCGCTTGCGTGGCGGCCCGGCGTCGCTCCAGCATCCTGCTTTTCGATGAAACCGACGGTCGTCAGCGCCGACGTCCTGTTCGAAGTGTTCCGTGCCGCCCTCAAATGGGAGTGGGTGGCGGGCTTGGGCGCCTCCGAGCGCCGCTTTGATGAGGACGCGGTGCAGGCGGCGCGCTCCGGCGCGGATCTGGTGGGCTACCTCAATTACATCCACCCCTACCGTCTGCAGGTGCTCGGGCCGCGCGAGGTGGCCTATCTGCTGCGGGGCACGACCGAAGACTGCGCGCGCCGCATTTCCCGCATCGTGACGCTGGAGCCTCCCGTACTGGTGCTGGCCGACGGGCAGGCCGCGCCCGACGCCCTGCTGGCGATGTGCGAGCGGGCCCAGATCCCGATGTTCGCCACGCCGGAGCCATCGGCCTTCGTGATTGACGTGCTGCGCGCCTATCTGTCCCGGCACTTTGCCGACCGAACCTCGATGCACGGCGTGTTCATGGACATCCTGGGCCTGGGCGTGATGATCACCGGCGAGTCCGGCCTGGGCAAGAGCGAGCTCGGGCTGGAGCTGATCTCGCGCGGCAACGGCCTGGTGGCCGACGATGCGGTGGAACTGGACCGCATCAACCAGACCACGATCGAAGGCCGCTGCCCCGAACTGCTGCAAAACCTGCTCGAGGTGCGCGGCATCGGCCTGCTCGACATCCGCGCCATCTTTGGCGAGACCGCCGTGCGGCGCAAGATGCGGCTCAAGCTGATCGTCCACCTGGTGCGCAGCGAGACCCTGGAGCGCGACTACGAACGCATGCCCTTCGAGCCGCTGACGCAGGACGTGCTCGGCGTGCCGGTGCGCAAGGTGGTGATTCAGGTGGTGGCGGGGCGCAATATTGCCGTGCTGGTCGAGGCAGCGGTGCGCAGCACCATTTTGCAACTGCGCGGCATCGACACCTACCAGGAATTTGTGGCGCGGCACCGCCGCGCGATGGACCGGAAAAGCTGACGCAGCGAGCAGCGCAGTACGCGCAGCGACAAGCGTGGGGGCCAGCTAACCGCGGTGGTGTGCCACCGCCGGCCGGTTCGGGCAGTCCTGTTTGGTGCAGTTGGCATACAGGCTCAGCGCGTGGTCGGCGATCGCGAACCCCTTGGCCTTGGCCACCGCATGCTGGCGCTCTTCGATTTCAGGGTCGTAAAACTCCTCCACCCGCCCGCAGTCCAGGCACACCAGATGGTCGTGGTGCTGGCCTTCATTGATTTCGTACACGGACTTGCCGCTCTCGAAATGGCTGCGGCTCAAAATGCCGGCCTGCTCGAACTGGGTCAACACGCGGTACACCGTCGCCAGCCCGATATCGGAGCGCTCTTCCAGCAGGACGCGGAACACGTCTTCGGCCGTCATGTGACGCTGCGCACCTTTCTGGAAAATCTCGAGGATTTTCAGGCGTGGCAGCGTGGCTTTCAACCCGGTGCTCTTGAGTTCGTCGATGTTGGCCATGTGCGTCTTTCGGTGCGGGTGGGCAGGCTGCCTTGACAGGCCCAGCCGCTACAATGGGTTGATCATATCGCCATACATTTGCCCATGCGTTCCATGTTCCTTCGAGGCGCCCGACTGGCCCTGAGCCTGCTGGCCGGCGCCGGCCTGGCCGCCTGCAGCACTTTCAACAGCGCCAGTACCAGCGTGGCCGGCATCATCACGCCCTACAAGGTGGAGATCGTGCAGGGCAACTTTGTGTCCAAAGAGCAGGTCCAGGCGCTACAGCCTGGCATGAGCCGCCAGCAGGTCAAGGATTTGCTGGGCACGCCCCTGCTGACCGACATGTTCCATGCGGACCGCTGGGACTATGTGTTCACCCTCAAGCGCCAGGGCGTGGAACCCCAGTCGCGCAAGCTGACGGTGTTTTTCAAGAACGACGTGCTCGAGCGCTTTGAGGGCGACGAGATGCCCAGCGAGGCTGAATTCGTGGCCGCGCTGTCGTCCGGCCGCAAGCCGGGCAAGGTGCCGGTGCTGGAAGCCTCCGAAGAAAGCCTGAAGAAATTCCCCGCAGCGCCGCCTCCCGCCGATGCGACGCCGTCGTCCAGCGCCCCGCTGCCCACCAGTTACCCCCCGCTTGAAGCGCCCGGGCGCTGAAACCCGCTGGCCGTTGACCTCATGACACAGACCCCCTCCCAACCGGTGCGCGGCACCGCTGCCGCCCCGCACCGAATTGCCGTGGCCGGCGCCAGCGGCCGCATGGGCCATATGCTGATCGAGGCCATCCGGGCCAGCGACGACTGCCAGCTGGCCGGCGCACTGGACATGGGCCAGAGTCCGGCGATTGGTCTCGATGCGGCGGCCTTCCTGGGGCACGCCAGCGGCGTTCCCATTACCTTCGACGTGCGCGCCGGCCTGCAAAACGCGCAGGTCCTGATCGACTTCACGCGCCCCGAGGGCACGCTGGCGCACCTGCGGGTGTGCCGTGAGCTGGGCGTGAACGCGGTGATCGGCACCACCGGCTTCAGCGATGCGCAAAAGCTCGAGATCGCCGCCGCCGCGAAAGACATCGCCATCATGATGGCGCCCAACATGAGCGTGGGCGTCAACGTCACGCTCAAGCTGCTGGAGATGGCGGCCCGGGGGCTGGCCACCGGCTACGACATCGAAATCATCGAGGCCCATCATCGCCACAAGGTCGACGCGCCCTCGGGCACGGCGCTGAAGATGGGCGAGGTCGTCGCCGGCGCGCTGGGGCGCGACCTGAAGGACTGCGCCGTGTACGCCAGGCAGGGCATTACCGGCGAACGCGACCCGTCCAGCATCGGCTTTGCCAGCATCCGCGGCGGTGACATCGTGGGCGACCACACCGTGCTGTTTGCAGGCATTGGCGAGCGCATCGAAATCAGCCACAAATCGTCCAGCCGCGCCACCTACGCGCAGGGCAGCCTGCGCGCGGTGCGCTACCTGGCCGGACGCCGCGCCGGCCTGTTCGACATGTTCGACGTGCTGGGCCTGAAGTAGACATGGGCGTGTGGGCGCTGTTCGCGCAGGGCGATCTCATCACCAAACTGGTCACGGCGCTGCTGCTCCTCATGTCGGTCGCCAGCTGGGTTGTGATCCTGTGGAAGACCTGGCTGCTGCGCCGCGCCGGCGGCGACGTGGGCCGCAGTACGGCAGCGTTCTGGCAATCCGCGACGGTCGACGAGGCGCGCCAGCGTGTGGCAGCCTTTGACCGCGAAGCCCTTGTCCTGCCTTTGATTGCAGCGATCAAAACGCAAGCGCCCCAAACGCTGGCCAGCGCCGGCGACCGCTCCCAGCAACTGACCCGGGTGCTGCGCGACGCGCTGCATGGCGTGCTGCGCAAGCTGCAGTTCGGCCAGGTGCTGCTGGCCACGGTGGGCTCTACGGCGCCGTTTGTCGGCTTGCTGGGCACGGTCTGGGGCATCTACCACGCGCTTATCGGCATCTCCGGGGTCGGCCAGATCACCATCGACAAGGTCGCCGGCCCGGTGGGCGAGGCGCTGATCATGACCGCGGCCGGTCTGGCCGTGGCGATTCCGGCGGTGCTGGCCTACAACGTGCTGGGGCGCTTTGTCGGCAGCATCGAGGCCGACCTCGAAGGCTTTGCCCGCGACATTCGCGAATTGATGGCAAGCCATCCGGGCGAGCGCTCGCCTCATCCCTGATTCCATGCCACGGGCTGCACCATGGGTTTTGGCCGTTTAGAACGCAGCGAGCGCCCGACGCCGATGAGCGACATCAACATGACGCCGCTGGTCGACGTCATGATGGTGCTGGTGGTGATTTTCATCCTTACCGCGCCGCTGCTGGCCAGCTCGATCCGTCTGGATTTGCCCCAAACCGGTGCGGCCGGCCCCAGTGATGCGCCGAAATTCGTCACCCTGGTGGTCGACAAGACGGGCCAGGCGTTCCTGAACGACAAGCCCGTGACCCAGGCCGAACTCGCCGCCAGCCTGGTCGAGGCGGCTGCCCGCAACCCCGACACCGAGGTGCAGCTGCGCGCCGACCAGGCGGTGCCGTACGGGCGCGTGGTGCAGGTCATGGGCGCGGCGCAACAGGCGGGGCTGAACCGGATTGGCTTCGTCGCCGATCCGCCCAGGCCGGCGCAGAAGTAAGCGCGCCCCACGCGCGCGGCTGCTGCGCCTAAAATCCAGCATTCGTGCAGGGCCGCTCCGTGCCTGCAACCTCATCGCTGCGACAGGTTTCCTCTTCCATGCAAGAAAAATACAGCCATCTCGACGTAGAACAAGCGGCGCACGCCCACTGGACAGCCGTGGATGCCTACCGCGTCACCGAGAACGCGCGGGACGCGCGCGGCGAGCCCCGAAAGAAGTTCTACGCCTGCTCCATGCTGCCCTACCCCAGCGGCAAGCTGCACATGGGCCATGTGCGCAACTACACCATCAACGACATGCTCACGCGCTACCTGCGCATGAACGGCTACAACGTGCTGATGCCCATGGGCTGGGACGCGTTCGGCCTGCCCGCGGAAAACGCCGCGATGAAGAACGGCGTGCCGCCCGCGAAGTGGACCTACGACAACATCGCCTACATGAAGCAGCAGATGCAGGCGATGGGTCTGGCGATCGACTGGAGCCGCGAGGTGGCGACCTGCGATCCGAGCTATTACAAATGGAACCAGTGGCTGTTCCTGAAGATGCTGGAAAAAGGCATTGCCTACCGCAAGACGCAGGTCGTCAACTGGGATCCGGTGGACCAGACCGTGCTGGCCAACGAGCAGGTGATCGACGGCAAGGGCTGGCGCACCGGCGCGCCGGTGGAAAAGCGCGAAATCCCGGGCTACTACCTCAAGATCACCGACTACGCCGAGGAACTGCTGGAGCAGGTGCAGACCGGGCTGGCGGGCTGGCCCGAGCGCGTCAAGCTGATGCAGGAAAACTGGATCGGCAAGAGCGAGGGCGTGCGCTTCGCCTTCACGCACGACATCCGGGGCGACGACGGCGCGCTGATCCAGGACGGCCGCATGTACGTATTCACCACGCGCGCCGACACCATCATGGGCGTGACCTTTTGCGCCGTGGCGCCCGAGCATCCACTGGCCACGCAGGCCGCCAGATCGAATCCGAAGCTCGCGGCCTTCATCGAGGCGTGCAAAAAGGGCGGCACCACCGAGGCCGAGCTTGCCGCACGCGAAAAAGAAGGCATGTTCACCGGCCTGTACGTGACGCACCCGCTGGAGGGCGATCCGATTCCGCTGTGGGTCGGCAACTACGTGCTGATGGGTTATGGCGACGGCGCCGTGATGGGTGTGCCCGCGCACGACGAACGCGATTTCGCCTTCGCGAAGAAATATGGCCTGCACATCAAGCAGGTGGTGCTGGTGGACGGCGAGCACTACGACTTCCACCACTGGCAGGACTGGTATGCCGACAAGGCGGCAGGCGTCACCATCAATTCCGACAGCTTCAGCGGCATGGGCCTGCAGGAGGCCGTGCTGGCCGTGGCGCACGCGCTCAAGCGCAAGGGCCTGGGCGAGTTGCGCACCACGTGGCGCCTGCGCGACTGGGGCGTGAGCCGCCAGCGCTACTGGGGCACGCCGATTCCCATCATCCACTGCCCCGAGCACGGCGCGGTGCCGGTGCCGGAAAAGGATCTGCCCGTGGTGCTGCCGCAGGACTGTGTGCCCGACGGCTTGGGCAACCCGCTGCTCAAGCACGAGGGCTTTCATGCCGGCGTGACCTGCCCGATCTGCGGCCGGGCGGCGCGGCGCGAAACCGACACCATGGACACCTTTGTGGATTCGTCCTGGTACTTCATGCGCTACTGCGATCCGAAGAATGAGCAGGCCATGGTGGCTGAGGGCGCGGCTTACTGGATGCCGATGGACCAGTACATCGGCGGCATCGAACACGCCATCCTGCACCTGCTGTATGCGCGCTTCTGGACCAAGGTGATGCGCGACCTCGATCTGGTCAAGGTCGACGAGCCCTTTACCAGGCTGCTGACCCAGGGCATGGTGCTGAACCACATCTACTCGCGCCGCACCGACAACGGTGGCAAGGAATATTTCTGGCCGCACGATGTCGAGCCCGTGATCGACCCGGACGGCAAGCAGGTGGGCGCCCGCCTCAAGAACGCCGTCGGCAATCTGCCGGCCGGCCTGCTGATCGACTACGAAGGCGTGGGCACCATGTCCAAGTCCAAGAACAACGGCGTCGATCCGCAGGACCTGATCGAGAAATACGGCGCCGACACCGCGCGCCTGTACACCATGTTCACCGCGCCGCCCGAGGCCACGCTGGAATGGAACGACCTGGCGGTAGAGGGCTCGTACCGCTTCCTCAAACGGGTTTGGGGATTTGCTACGAAAAACGTAGCTGTCTATGCAGGCGGGACAAGGGCCAAGGTCGAATTTGACTCAAAAGCCCGTGCGCTGCGACTGGACATCCACGGCCTGCTCAAGCAGGTGGATTACGACTACCAGCGCATGCAGTACAACACCGTCGTCTCGGGCGCGATGAAGATGCTCAACGCGCTGGAGAGCTTCAAGAACGACGGCTCGGCGAGCAGCCACGCCGCGCTGGCCGAGGGCTTTGGCATCCTGCTGCGCTGCCTGTACCCGGTCTCGCCGCACATCACCCATGCCCTGTGGCAGGAACTCGGGCTGGCCGCACAGCATGGCGAGCTGCTCGATGCGCCCTGGCCCCAGGTCGATCCGCAGGCGCTGGAACAGGACGAGCTGGAGCTCGTGCTGCAGGTCAACGGCAAGCTGCGCGGCGCCATCCGCGTGCCTGCCGGCGCCAGCCGCGAGGCGATCGAGCGCATCGCGGTTCGCAGCGAAGCCTTCATCAAGGTGGCCGACGGTGCCAAGCCGAAGAAGATCATCGTGGTGCCGGGCCGTCTGGTCAACGTGGTGATTTGACAGCTATGGCCCCCACGCTTGCCGCTACGCGTGCTGCGCTGCCCCCCGAGGGGGCTGTCGCGCCTGGGGGCGGCCCGGCGGCGCGACGCCGCCTGATCCTGGTGAGCGCGGGCGCGGGCCTGCTCACGGCCTGCGGCTTCCAGCTGCGCCAGGCGCCCCACTTTGCGTTCACCTCGCTGTACAGCGCCGCCGCCACCCCGCTGGGCAACGAGCTCAAGCGCGACCTGGTGGCCGGTGGCAAATTGAAGGTGATCAGCGACGCCAAGCAAATCGACAGCGCCCAGGTCATTCTGGATATTCTGGGGGACCAGCGCGAGCGCGTGGTGGTGGCGCTGAACTCCGCGGGCCAGGTGCGCGAGCTGGAGTTGCGCCTGCGCGTGCGGTTCAGGCTGCGCGGCAAGGATGGCAAGGAGCTGATTCCCGAGACCGAGCTGCTGCAGCGGCGCAACGTCAGCTACAACTCCTCCGTGGTGCTGGCCAAGGAGGCCGAAGAGGCCCTGCTGTACCGCGACATGCAGACCGACGTCGTGCAGCAGCTCATGCGCCGCCTCGCGGCCGTGAAGGAAATATGAATCTTTGCGGGACAGACCGTAGCGCCAGCGGCGCGGAGCTCTGTCCCCAACTGACTAGAGATTGCGGGACAGACCGTAGCGCCAGCGGCGCGAAGCTCAGTCATCAACTGATCAGGGTTTGAGGCCTGACTGAACCATGCCGCTCGACCCGACCGACCGCAAACTGCTGGCCGCGCTGCAGCGCGATGGCCGCGCCAGCATGGAGGCGCTGTCGCAGCTGGTGCACCTGTCGGCGCGCGCCACCCTGAACCGCGTGCGCAAGCTGGAGGCCGACGGTCACATCGAGGGCTACCGCGCCGTGCTGGCGCGCGCCAGCCTGGGTGAGCATGTCTCCGTGTTTGCCGAGATCGCGCTGAAAGACCAGCGCCGCGCCGTCGTCGAGCGCTTCGAGCAGCGCATGGCGGCCACGCCCGAGGTGGTGGCCTGCTACGTGATCAGCGGGCGCTACGACTACCTGGTGCGCGTGGCCTGCCGCGACCTGGCGCACTACCACGAGCTCATCAGCGCCTGGTTCGACGATGTGACGCTGGGCGTCGAGAAGATCGTGACCAACACCGAGCTGCAAACCATCAAGGAATTTGCCGGTTTTCCCCTACCGCTGACCAAGCCCTGAAATCAACTTCCGGATCGGAAGTTTAAGGTGCGAGTCGCAGCCAACCTGGCCGCACCGGTGCGCCCATCTTCACCACTGCCGCAGCCGCTTGCGACCTACACTGATCTCTATCCAGGAGATCATCATGGCTATCGAAAAAAGAGCGGCAGCACAAGAATTCATCAAAGCTGAGGCGCAGTTCTGTGCGCACAACTACCATCCGGTGCCGGTCGTGGTGGAGCGCGCACGCGATTGCCTGGTGTGGGATGTGGAGGGCCGCGAATACCTCGACATGATGAGTGCGTATTCCGCCGTCAGTCACGGCCATCTGCACCCGCGGCTGGTCGCGGCGGCCACGCGCCAGCTGGGCCAAGTGGCAGTCACCTCGCGCGCGTTTCACAGCACGGTGCTGGGGCCGTTCCTGGAAAGACTCTGCCGGCTCGCCGGCTTCGAGCTGGCGCTGCCGATGAACACCGGCGCCGAGGCGGTGGAAACCGCCATCAAGGCGGCGCGCCGCTGGGGCCACCGCGTCAAGGGAATCGCCGACGGCACGGCCGAAATCCTGGTGGCGCGCAGCAACTTCCACGGCCGCACCACCACCGTGATCAGCGCCTCGAGCGAGCCCGACTACAAGGCCGGTTTCGGGCCGCTCACGCCCGGCTTCAAGTTCTTCGATTTCGGCGACATGGCCAGCGTGCGCGCGGCCGCCTCGCCGCGCACCTGCGCCGTGCTGGTCGAGCCGATCCAGGGCGAGGCCGGCATCGTGCTGCCGCCGCCCGGCTTCTTCACCGAGCTGCGCGACTGGTGCACCGAACACAACATCCTGCTGGTCCTCGACGAGGTGCAGTCGGGCCTGGGGCGCACCGGGCGCTGGTTCGCGTTCGAGTACGAGGGCATCCGGCCCGACGCGCTGATCCTGGGCAAGGCGCTGGGCGGCGGGCTGCTGCCGGTCAGCGCGTTCCTGGCCGACCACGCGGTGATGGACGTGTTCACGCCCGGCAGCCATGGCTCCACCTTCGGCGGCAATGCGCTGGCCGCGACAGTCGGGCTGGAAGCCCTGCAGGTGATGGAAGACGAGAACCTGGTGGCGCGCAGCGCGGCGCTGGGCGGCCATTTGCTGGCGCGGCTGCAGGCGGTGCAGCTTGCGGCCGCGCCGCTGATCCACGCCGTGCGCGGCCGCGGCCTGTGGGTCGGCGTGGAGATGGACCCGGCGCTGGCCGATGCGCGCGAGGTGGTCGAGCGCATGGCGGCGCACGGCGTGCTGTCCAAGGAAACCCACGAGACGGTGATCCGTTTTGCCCCGCCGCTGACCATCGGCCGCGATCAAATCGACCGGGCCGTCGATGTTTTTACGCAGATTGTCCTTGCCATGCGTGCAAAGCTTGCTCTACATTCGGGAGCAAATGCGCCATCGCCACGGCCCTTGCAGGAGACCACCGCCATGAGCGATGCGCCGCCCGTCGCCCCAGAACCTGCCGCGGCGCCGGCGCCGCATCTGTTGATGAGTCCGCCCGACTACTTCGAAGTCAGCTACGCCATCAACCCCTGGATGGACCCGACCCGCTGGTCGCTCGACGCGCGGCGCCTGTCGCAGGACGCGCACACCGGCTGGGTCGCTCTCAAGGCCCGCTACGAAGCGCTCGGCGCCCGGGTGGTGGTCAAGCCCGCCGCCCACGGCCTGCCCGATCTGGTGTTCACGGCCAATTGCGCCGTGGTGCTGGACGGCAAGGTGGTGCTGGCGCGCTACCTGAATGACGAGCGCCGGGGCGAGGAGGCGCACGGCCAGCGCCTGTTCGAGCAATTGCTCGCGCGCGGCGAGGTCGATTCACTGCACCGCACGCCCGAGGGCGTGTTTTTCGAGGGCGCGGGCGACGCCATTTTCGATGCCGGGCGCGGCATCATGTGGATGGGCCACGGCCAGCGCTCCAGCCCGCAGGCGCGCCACACGATCGAGCAGGTGTTCGGTATCCCGACCCTCGCGCTGGAGCTGGCGGACCCGCGCTTTTACCACCTCGACACCTGCTTTTGCCTGCTCTCGGGCGGCGAAGTGCTGTACTACCCCGAGGCCTTTACCGAGGCGGGCCGCGCGCAGATCCGGGCCGTGGCGGGTGCGCAGCTGATCGAGGCCGGCGCCGACGATGCGCTGCACCTGGGCGTCAACTCGGTGTGCATCGCCCGCGATGTCGTGATGTGCCACTGCAGCGAGCCGCTGCGCGAGCTGCTCACCGCGCGCGGCTACCGCGTGCATGTGGTGCCGCTGGGATCGTTCAACCGCTCGGGCGGTGCGGCCTATTGCCTGACCCTGAAGCTGAACAATCTGTACCGGGGGCGCAGCGCGCAAGCCCACCAACGGTGGGCCAAGGCCGCGTAAACTTGCGCACTCATGCAGCTCGCTCCGGCCCAACTCCCGCAACACCTCCAGCGCGGACTCAAACCCCTGTACACCCTGCACGGCGACGAGCCGCTGCTGATCCAGGAGGCGGCCGACGCGCTGCGCGCCGCGGCCCGGAGCCAGGGCTACACCGAGCGTACGGTGCACACGGTGGCCGGCGCGAACTTCGACTGGAGCGAGGTGCTGGCGGCGGGCGGCTCGCTCAGCCTGTTTGCCGACAAGCAGATCGTCGAGGTGCGCATTCCCTCGGGCAAGCCCGGCAAGGAGGGCAGCGCGGCGCTGCAGCAACTGGCCGCGCAGGCGCAGGGCAATGACAGCACGCTGACCCTGGTGCTGCTGCCGCGGCTCGACAAGGCGACCAAATCCGGCGCCTGGTTCGCCGCGCTGGAGAGCTTTGGCGTCACGCTGCAGGTCGAACCGGTAGAGCGCGGCGCGCTGGCGCCCTGGATCGCCCAGCGCCTGCAGGCCCAGGGCCAGCGCGTTGGCGCGGGCGAGACCGGGCAGCGCACGCTGCAGTTTTTTGCCGACCGGGTGGAGGGCAATCTGCTGGCGGCGCACCAGGAAATCCAGAAGCTGGCGCTGTTGTACCCGCAGGGCGAGCTGACGTTCGAGCAGATCGAGTGCGCCGTGCTCAACGTCGCGCGCTACGACGTGTTCAAGCTGTCCGAGGCGGTGCTCGGCGGCCAGATCGCTCGCGTGGCGCGCATGCTCGACGGGCTGCAAGCCGAGGGCGAGGCCGAGGTGCTGGTGCACTACACACTGGCCGAGGACATTCGCGCCCTCAAGCGCGTGAAGGACGCGATTGGCGCAGGGCGCCCGCTGCCCATGGCGCTGCGCGAGCAGCGCATCTGGGGCCTGAAGGAGCGCCTGTTCGAGCGCGCGCTGCCGCGCCTGAGCGACACCGCGCTGGCCAATCTGTTGTACGCGGCGCACCAGGTCGACGGCATCGTCAAGGGCCTCAAGCAACCCGACTGGCCGGAGGATGGCTGGCAGGCGCTGCACCGGCTCGCGACCACGCTGTGCCGCGAGTGCGCGGTGCTGCCCGCCAGAGGGGCCGGCACGCCGCTGCGTGCCAAAATAGGGGCATGAACGCACCCAGTGACACCCCCACGCTTGCCGCTTCGCGTGCTGCGCTGCCCCCCGAGGGGGCGCTCGGGTCCAAGAGTGGCCCGTCGGCCCTCGACATCGCCGACTACACCCGGACCCTGGGTTTGCAGGCAAAAGCGGCTTCAGCCCTGATGGCACGTGCGGATACAGCTATCAAAAATGCAGCACTTCGCAAACTTGCAAGCCTGCTGCGCAGCAGCGGCCCGGCGCTGCAGGTGGAGAACGCGAAGGACATCGAGCGCGCCGTCGCGGCCGGCCTGGCCGCGCCGCTGGTGGACCGCCTTAGGCTCAGCCCCAAGGTGCTGGAGACCTGCGCTCAGGGCTGCGAGCAGCTGGCCGCCATGCCCGACATCATTGGCGAGATCACGGCGCTGCGCCAGCAGCCCAGCGGCATCCGCGTCGGCCAGATGCGCGTGCCGATCGGTGTGTTCGGCATGATTTTCGAAAGCCGCCCCAACGTGACCATCGAGGCCGCCAGCCTGTCGATCAAGAGCGGCAACGCCTGCATCCTGCGCGGCGGCTCGGAGGCGATCGAATCCAACAAGGCGCTTGCGAAACTGGTGCAGCAGGCGCTGGTCGAGAGCGGCCTGCCGGCCCACGCGGTGCAGCTGGTGCAGACCACCGACCGCGAGGTGGTCGGCCAGCTCATCACGATGCCGCAGTTTGTCGACGTGATCATTCCGCGCGGCGGCAAGGGGCTGATCGAGCGCATCTCGCGCGATGCCAGGGTGCCGGTCATCAAGCACCTGGACGGCAACTGCCATGTCTACGTCGACGATCCCTGCGACATCGACATGGCCGTCAGGGTCGCCGACAACGCCAAGACCAGCAAGTACAGCCCCTGCAACGCCAGCGAAGGGCTGCTGGTGGCGCGCGGCGTGGCGCAGGAATTTCTGCCGAAGATCGGCGCCATTTACGCGGCCAAGGGCGTGGAGATGCGCTGCGACCTGGAAGCCGCACAGATCCTGCGAGCGGCCGTTCAACCCGGCTCTGTTGAGGGCCGGCGTGCGCCGATAATCGAGGCCGCCACCGAGCAGGACTGGTACGAGGAATACCTCGCGCCCATCATCAGCGTCAAGGTGGTGGCGGGGCTGGACGAAGCCATTGCGCACATCAACCAGTACTCCAGTCACCATACCGACGCGATCCTGACGCGCGACCACATGCACGCGCAGCGCTTCCTGCGCGAGGTCGATTCGGCCAGCGTGATGGTGAATGCCAGCACGCGCTTCGCCGATGGCTTCGAGTTTGGCCTGGGCGCCGAAATCGGCATCAGCACCGACAAGTTCCATGCGCGCGGGCCGGTCGGGATCGAGGGGCTGACGTCGCTGAAGTACGTCGTATTGGGTCAGGGCGAAGTGCGCAGCTAGGGCATTTGTGTTTGTTGCTCGCGGCACATTTGTCGGGTGGTGTCGATATCCCGCCTCGGTACGAAAAAGGAAACTCTATGAGTGCAACCATGGCCAGCCCCGCGCCGCGGCCCAAGGCGACCTTCAAGACCATTGCGGCGATCACGATTGGCAACGGCCTCGAGTTCTTCGACTTCACGGTCTATGCGTTTTTCTCGGTGATTATCGGCAGCCTGTTCTTTCCCGCCAGGGACGCGATCGACAGCCTGATGCTGGCCCTGGGCAGCTATGGCATCGCGTTCCTGGCGCGGCCCATCGGGGGCCTCGTGCTGGGCCTGTATGCCGACCGGGTTGGACGCAAACCGGCCATGACCCTGACCCTGATCCTGATGGCGGCCGGCTCGCTCGGAATGGCGCTGGCGCCCACCCATGCGCAGATCGGCGTGCTCGGGCCGATCTGGCTCGTCACGGCGCGCCTGGTCCAGGGCTTTGCCCTCGGCGGCGAGGTCGGTGCCTCCACCTCATTGCTGCTGGAGTACGCCGACGACCACAGCCGCGGCTACTTCGGCAGCTGGCAGTTCGTCAGCCAGGGCCTGAGTTCGCTGCTCGGTGCGGGCGTGGCGACGCTGCTGACCAACACCTTGCCGCATGACGCGCTCTATTCGTGGGGCTGGCGTATCCCGTTTGCCATCGGCGTGCTGATGGTGCCGCTCGGCGTCTACATCCGGCGCCACCTCGACGAAACGCTGGGCCACCGGCCGCAAGCCGGTGACAGCTCCAGGGCCAAACTCAAGGAAGTCTTCCAGACCCACGCCGGACTGGTCTGGTCGGGCGTGCTGATGATCCTCGGCGGCACGGTCGCGACCTATATCACCGTCTTCTACTTTCCCACCTACGCCGCCCAGTTCCTGCACATGCCGCTGTCGCTGACGCTGTGGGCGAGCGTCACCTCGTCCGCCATCCTGGTGCCGGTATCGGTCTTTGCGGGCCGGCTGTCGGACCGGTTCGGCCGCAAGCCCGTGATCCTGTGGTCGCGCGCGGCGATGGTCGTGCTGGTGGTGCCGGGCTTCATGCTGCTGGTGGCACACCCCCAGGGCGCCGTGTTGATCGGCGTGGTCGCGGTGCTCTCGGTCCTGCTCGCGCTGCAGGCCTCGCCGGGCATCACCTTCATTACCGAGCTGTACCCGCGCCCGATCCGCGCCACCTCCCTGTCGGTCGTGTACAGCGTGGGCGTGGCGGTGTTCGGCGGCACCGCCCAGCTCATCGTGACCTGGCTCATCAAGGTCACGGGCAGCGACCTCGCCCCGGCGTGGTACATGATCGCTGCGGCCGTGATTTCGACGATTCCGCTGCTGTGGCTCAAGGAGACGGCCGGCAAGCCGATCTGATCCGAGCGTCGTCGCGGTGGGCGCGGCACCCCATTCCCTCTTGTAACCGGCCGCGGCGCCCTCAGGTTTTAGAATCCGGTGCAGTACTCCACCGGACGACAACCAAAAAGGGCCGCATGGTTCCCCATCTCATCACGGCGCTCACGGGCCCCATCAACGAACTCGAGCAGCGCGTTCTCGACTCCATGCCCGCCATCGAGCGCTGGTTCCGGCTCGAGTGGATGGAGCACACGCCGCCGTTCTACAGCGCGGTCGACATCCGCAACGCCGGCTTCAAGCTGGCGCCGGTGGACACCGACCTGTACCCGGGCGGCTGGAACTACCTGACGCCGGAGATGCTGCCGCTGGCAGTGCAGGCGGCGCAGGCGGCGATTGAAAAAATCTGCCCCGAGGCCAGGAACCTGCTGGTGATCCCGGAAAACCACACCACACGCAACACGTTCTACCTGAGCAGCGTGGCGCAGCTGCAGCGCATCTTTCACATGGCCGGGCTGAACGTGCGCGTCGGCTCGATCGACCCCGCCGTCAAGAAAACCACCACGGTCGAGCTGCCGCACGGCGAGCACGTGACGCTGGAGCCGGTGATCCGCACCCGGCGCCGCCTCGGCCTGAAGGATTTCGATCCCTGCACCATCCTGCTCAACAACGACCTGGCCGCCGGCATTCCGGGCATTCTGGAAGACATTCATGAGCAGTACCTGCTGCCGCCGCTGCACGCGGGCTGGTCGGTACGGCGCAAGAGCAACCATTTCCACAGCTACGAAGAGGTGTCCAAGCGCTTTGGCAAGCTGCTGGGCATCGACCCCTGGCTCATCAACCCGATGTTCGGCAAGTGCGGCGAGGTGAATTTTGCACAAGGGCCGGGCATGGACTGCCTGAGCAGCAACGTCGATGCGCTGCTGACCAAGATCCGGCGCAAATACAAGGAATACGGCATCAACGAAAAACCGTTCGTGGTGGTCAAGGCCGACAACGGCACCTCCGGCAAGGGCATCATGACGGTGCGCGACGCGAAAGACCTCGAGGCGCTCGGCCGCAAAAGCAGGGCGGACTTCAGCAAGGCCGGCCAGGAAGTGGGCGATCTCATCATCCAGGAAGGCGTGCTGACCAACGAGCGCATGAACGACGCGGTGGCCGAGCCGGTGGTCTACATGATGGACCGCTACGTGGTGGGCGGCTTTTACCGCGTGCATGCGCAGCGCGGCGTGGACGAGAGCCTGAATGCTCCGGGCTCCCGGTTCGTGCCGCTGGCGTTTGCCGAGAGTACGCGCTTACCTCAGCCGGGCATGAAGCCCGGCGCCAGCGCCCCCAACCGCTTCTACATGTATGGCGTGATCGGCCGGCTCGCCATGCTCGCCGCCAGCTATGAGCTCGAAGCCACCGATCCCGACGCCGAGATCTACGACTGAGGCGCTCGGGCATGCCCGGCGCGTCAGTTGTTGCATTGCAACAATTGCGTGATTTGCGGCGTGTAGACGTTTGTACTGACGGGATGTGGCGCCTTCCAAGTGCAGAATAGCCCCCTTCAAGGCAACGCAAGCCGGTCCGGCATCAAGACCGGGTGCATCAATTAGTGGCAGCATCCAAATCATCCTTCGCGGCGCTCACGCTCGGTGCCATCGGTGTTGTCTACGGTGACATCGGCACCAGCGTCCTGTACGCGTTCCAGACGGTCTTCACGACCGGCCACGTGGCCCTCACGCACGACAACATCTACGGCATCCTGTCGATGTTCTTCTGGACATTGACGATCATCGTGTCCATCAAATACGTGGTGCTGGTGCTGCGCGCCGACAATAACGGCGAAGGCGGCACGGCCTCCATGGTGGCGCTGGCCTCCAACGCGGTCGCCAACCGGCCCAAACTGCGCGGGCGCCTGCTCGTGATCGGCATGTTCGGGGCCGCCCTGTTCTACGGCGATGGCGTCATCACGCCCGCGATCTCGGTGCTGTCGGCCGTCGAGGGGCTGGAGGTGGTGTCGCCGGCGTTCAAGCAATACGTGATCCCGCTCACGCTGATGATCCTGTTTTTGCTGTTCGTCGTGCAAAAGCGGGGCACCACCGACATCGGCAAGTTTTTCGGGCCGATCATGCTCGTCTGGCTGGCCGCGATCGGTTTGCTCGGTCTCATGCAGATCGTCGGCCACCCGGCGGTCCTGAAGGCGCTGAGTCCGTATTACGCCGTGCGCTTCATGATCAACAGCCCGGGCGTGACCTTCGTGATCCTGGGCGCCATCATCCTGTGCGTCACGGGGGCCGAGGCCCTGTATGCGGACATGGGCCACTTCGGCAAAAAGCCGATCCGCGTGGCCTGGTTCAGCGTCGTCATGCCGGCCCTCGTGCTGAACTACTTCGGCCAAGGCGCGCTGGTACTCAAGAATGCGCAGGCCGTGAAGAATCCGTTCTACCTGATGGCGCCCGACTGGGCGTTGCTGCCCCTGGTGGCGCTGGCGACCATGGCCACCGTGATCGCTTCCCAGGCCCTGATCTCGGGGGCCTTCAGCGCCACCAAGCAGATCATCCTGCTCGGCTATCTGCCACGCATCCAGATCCTGCATACCAGCGTCAAGGAAACGGGGCAGATTTACCTGCCGTTCGTGAACTGGACACTGTTCGTGGCGATCGTGCTGGCGGTGGTGCTGTTCAGGTCGTCCGAGGCGCTGGCTGCGGCCTACGGCATCGCGGTCTGCGGCACGATGCTGATCACCACGATCCTGACGTTTTACGTGGTCCGCTACGCCTGGAACTACCCGCTGCCACTGTGCATCGCCGCCACCGGCTGTTTCTTCGTGGTGGACCTGGCGTTCCTGTCCTCGAACATGCTCAAGATCCTGGAGGGCGGCTGGTTCCCGATCGTGATCGCCGGAGGTGTCTTCACGCTGATGGTCACCTGGAAAGAGGGCCGCCACCTGCTCAATGCCAAGCTGCGCACCGATGCCATCGACCTGCCGAGCTTCCTCGAAGCGGTGTTCGTGAGTCCGCCGGCGCGCGTGGCCGGCACCGCCGTATTCCTGACCGCCGAGCCCGGCATGGTGCCCAATGCCCTGCTGCACAACCTCAAGCACAACAAGGTGCTGCACGAGCAGAACCTGTTCGTCACGGTGCGCAACCACGAAGTGCCGTGGATCGGCATGGAGAAGCGGCTGGAGGTCGAGGCGCTCGGGCACCACTGCTGGCAGGTGATCATCCATTACGGCTTCAAGAACGACCCCGACCTGCCGCGCGCGCTGCAGCAGACCCGCGGCCGGGGTTGCGACGTGGAGCCGATGACAACCAGCTATTTCCTGTCGCGCGACATCGTGATCCCCACCATCGGCAGCGGCATGGCGCCCTGGCGCGAAAAGCTGTTTGCGCAGATGCACCACGCCGCCAGCGGGGCCGCCGATTTCCTGAATCTGCCGAACAATTCGGTGGTGGAGCTGGGGTCGAAGATCGAGATTTGAGGGGTTTCTCCTCATGCGAGGGCGGGAGTCGGGATGTGCGCCCGACGGCGCAGTAACTTTTCTTTGAGTGCCCAAAGAAAAGTCACCAAAAGAAAGGGCAGCCGCAGACACGGCCCCTTCGGGGTGCCTTGCGCTGCTCGGGGCAGATGGGGTCTGGCTAAACTCGCCCTGCGGGCTCAGACAACGCCAGCCCTGATCCATCTGCCCCTGCGCTGCTCAGCCGTGCCAGGACGGCGGGAGCCGAATACCAATAACCAATACCAGTGCCAGAAGAATTCAATGCCGAGTACAAGGCTCCACAAGTACGCGCCATGGCGCGTACTTGTGGGCTTGGGTATTTGGTTGCCTACTCGCCGTAATGAGGAGGCGAGTAGCGCAGACTTGAGCCGATCAGGGGCGCGCGTGTTTGAGGCGAAGCCGAGTTTGCGCGCACCCGGCTCAAGCCGAGCAACGCAGCATGCCCGTAGCGAAGCGTAGGGCCGACGAATCCGGCTCGCCTTCTCTTTGCTTACTTTCTCTTGGCGAAGCAAGAGAAAGTGAGGCGACCGCCGGGGCGCCACCCGGCCAGCAGCTCTTGCACAGAAATACAGCCGAAATACGGCCCATACCCCCCACCACGCCAGCCGTGACCCGACCCGCCGGCGTGCCGAGCCGCCCCGGCATGACGCCGACGCCAAGGGCACTGTCAGAATCCCTCCTCATGCGTTTCTTCAAAGACCTCTCCCTCTCCGCCTTCACTGCCGGCTTCGTCGCCGTGCTGGTCGGCTTCACCAGTTCGGTGGCCATCGTGTTCCAGGCGGCGCAGGCCTTTCACGCCACGCCGGCCCAGATCAGCTCCTGGATGTGGGCGCTCGGCCTGGGTATGGGCCTGTGCTCGCTGCTGCCCTCACTGCTGCTGCGCATGCCGGTGATGGTGGCGTGGAGCACGCCCGGTGCGGCCGTGCTGGCCACCGCCGGGCTGACGGGCGGCTTTTCCATGGCCGAGGCGGTGGGTGCCTTCATGGTCTGCGCCGCGCTCATCACCGTGTCCGGGGCCACCGGCTGGTTTGAAAAAGTCATGAACCGCATCCCGGTGGCGATTGCGTCGGCGCTCCTGGCCGGCGTGCTGGCGCGCTTCGGCCTGGACGCCTTTGCCGCGGCGCAGACGGCGCTGCCGCTGGTGCTGCTGATGCTGGCGACTTACCTGCTCTGCCAGCGCTGGCTGCCGCGCTACGCGGTGGTTGTCACTTTCGTGATTGCTATTATTTTCGTAGCTAGTCGTGGAGAACTGGTAGGCGCTGGCGTCGGTTTTGACCTGGCACGACCGGTGTTCACGGCGCCGCGCTTCAGCTGGAGCGCCATCGTCAGCCTGGCCGTTCCCTTGTTTGTCGTGACCATGGCCTCGCAGAATCTGCCGGGCGTGGCCGTCATCCGGGCCACGGGTTATGGTGGCGCCAAAGGCATCCCGATCTCGAAGATCATCACGCTGACCGGCCTGGTCACGCTGGTGCTGGCGCCGTTCGGCGCCTATGCGCTGAACCTCGCCGCCATCACCGCCGCCATCTGCATGGGCCGCGAAGCCCACGCCGATCCCGCCAAACGCTACACGGCGGCGGTCGCGTGCGGCGCCCTGTACATCGTGATCGGCATCTTCGGCGCCGCGGTGACGGGCCTGCTCACCGCGTTCCCCAAGGAACTGGTGGCGGCGATCGCCGGGCTGGCCCTGCTCGGCACGATCGGCGCCGGCATGGCGGCCGCGATCCGGGACGAGTCGCACCGCGAAGCCGCCATCATCACCTTCCTGGTCACGCTCAGCGGCGTGGTGATTGCGGGCGTGGGTTCGGCCTTCTGGGGCGTGGTGGCCGGCGCCGTCGCGCTATTTGTGCAACAGTACGGGCGCGCCGACTAAATTCTTACCGCCCTCTTTTGTCTCTTTCCATGAACATTCTTTTCGTTGCCGACCCGCTGGAGCATTTCAAGATCTACAAGGACACCACCTTTGCGATGATGCGCGAGCTGCAAAAGCGCGGGCACCGCATTGCGGCGTGCGAGCCCAAACAGCTGTCGTGGATGCGCGGCGGCCTGATCGAGGCCGATGTGCGCGCCATCACGCTCACGGGGGACGCCTCAGACTGGTTCAAAGTTGATGGCACACAGCGTACGGCCCTCAAGGACTTCGGCGCTGTCTTGATGCGCAAGGATCCGCCGTTCGATGCCGAATACATCTACGCCACGCATCTGCTGGAGCAGGCCGAGCGCGAAGGCGCGCGCGTCTTCAACAAGCCCGCGGCACTGCGCGACCATCCCGAAAAACTTGCGATCATGGAGTTTGCGCAGTTCATCGGCCCGACGCTGGTCACCAGCAGCGCGGCCGACATCCAGCGTTTTCATGCCGTGCACAAGGACATCATCCTCAAGCCGCTCGACGGCATGGGCGGCATGGGGATTTTCCGCGTGCGCGCCGATGGCCTGAACCTGGGCAGCATCACCGAGACGCTCAACCGCAACGGCACGCAATCGGTGATGGTGCAAAAGTTCCTGCCCGAGATCGTGCGCGGCGACAAACGCGTGCTGGTGATCGGCGGCCAGCCGGTGCCGTACAGCCTGGCGCGCATTCCGCAAGGCAGCGAGGTGCGTGCCAACCTGGCCGCCGGCGGCAAGGGCGTGGCGCAGCCGCTCTCCAACCGCGACCGCGAGATCGCGCAGGCGCTCGGGCCCGTGCTGGCGGCGCGCGGCCTGCTGCTGGTGGGCATCGACGTGATTGGCGACTACGTGACCGAAATCAACGTTACCAGCCCGACCTGCTTCCAGGAAATCTTCCAGCAAACCGGCTTCGACGTGCCGGCCATGTTCGCCGATGCGCTGGAGGCTGCGCCGTAGCGCGGCGGATGGGGTCACTGCGCCAGTGGTGCCCCGTCCACAAACACCTTGAGCTCATTCGTTGCAAACGCGGTCCAGGTCTCGTTGCTGGTCAGCGGCGTGGTCACGACCACGGCGGCGCGGTCATCGGGCGAGTTGATGTCGGCAAAGTTGACCGTCAGGTCCTGGTCGGACAGCGTGGCGTGCGCAAACGGGTATTGGCGCACCAGGTAGTACAGGCTGGTGGAGGCATGCGCCCACAGCGCCTGGCCGTTGGAGAGCAGAAAGTTGAAGTTGCCAAAGCGCCTGATTTGCGGCACCAGTTCGTGCAGCGTGAGCGTCAGCTCGGCGACGCTGGGCATGCCGGCGTGCGACTTGGCCAGCTGCTGCATCAGCCAGCAAAAGGCGCGTTCGCTGTCCGTGGTGCCGACCGGGTGAAAGCTGCCGTGCAGATGGGGGTGGTAGTCCTTCAGGTCGCCGTTGTGCGCAAACACCCAGTAGTGGCCCCACAGCTCACGCACGAACGGGTGGGCGTTTTCCAGCAGCACGTCGCCCTGCGTGGCCTTGCGCACGTGCGCCACGATATTGCGGCTCTTGATCGGGTAGCGGCGGATCAGCTCGGCCACGGGCGACTCCACCGCGCTCTGGTGGTCGACGAAATGGCGTAGCCCCCGGCCTTCGAAAAACGCGATGCCCCAGCCATCGGCATGGTGGTCGGTCAGGCCCCCGCGCTGGCAAAACCCGGTGAAGCTGAAGGTTGCATCCGTCGGGGTTTTGCAGTTGAGTCCGAGCAGCTGGCACATGGTGGGTGGCGACAAGGTGGCAATGAGGTGGCAGGCTGGAGGTGGCCCGTGGCGGGGCTCCTTCGCTATTGTGTCATTGCGCGGGCACTGCCGGCGCGGACTTTGCGTACAGTTGCCACGCCGCAACGAGTACCCATGGCAAACTGCGATGACGACTCTGGAGGCTGGGCCCATGAATTTGCCGACTGACGTACGTGCCGACCCGCCGGGCAGCCTGTGGAAACGCCGCAAGACGCCCACCGCGACCCGCGCCTACCGTTGCCAGTGCGGCCGCCCCGTGTTCTTTCGCAACAGCCGCTGCCTGGCCTGCGGCACGCCGCTGGGCTACGAGGTGCAGCGTGAGCGCGTGCTGCCGCTGCAGCCGGGGCCGCAGCAGGGCAGCTGGCAACTGAGGGGCGACAACAGCGCTGCGCTGTACCACCGCTGCCGCAACTTCGAGACCGCTGCGGGCTGCAACTGGCTGGTGCCCTATACCCCCGGTGTGCCCGACGACCACGACGGCAACGGGCTGTGCGTGGCCTGCAATCTCGACCGCACCATTCCCGATCTGTCATTTGAAGACAACGGCCAGCTCTGGGCCAAGTTCGAGGCCGCCAAGCGGCGCCTCGTGGCGCAGCTGCTGGCGCTGGGCCTGCCGCTGGCGTCGCGTGTGAACCAGGACCCCGAGCGCGGGCTGGCCTTCGACTTTTTGCGCACGCCCGCGGGCGGCCCGCGCGTGATGACGGGCCATGCCGACGGCATCATCACGCTGGACATCGAGGAGGCCGATGACGCCAGGCGCGAGGCCCTGCGGGCCGCGCTGCGCGAGCCCTACCGCACCCTGCTGGGACATTGCCGCCACGAGGTCGGGCACTACTACTGGGACCGGCTGATCCGGGACACGCCGTGGCTCGGCGACTACCGCGCCCTGTTCGGTGACGAGCGGCAGGACTACGCCGGCGCCCTGCGTCGCAACTACGGGCAAGGGCCGCCTGCCGATTGGGCGCAGCGCTTCGTCAGCAGCTACGCCAGCTGCCATCCCTGGGAGGACTGGGCCGAAACCTGGGCGCACTACCTGCACATGACGGATACGCTGGACACCGCGCTGAGCTTTGGCCTCGACGCCGACGAGGTGGAGATTGACGACGAGCCTTTCGGCCTGGACGCGCTGTGGCGGCCCGATGATGCCGGCGCCGCGCCGTTCCTGGAGTTCGTCAACTCATGGATTCAGCTCACCAGCGTGCTCAACGAACTCTCGCGCAGCATGGGCCAGCCCGATTTCTACCCGTTTGTGCTGTCGCGGGCCGTGGTTGGCAAACTGCAGTTCGTCCACCTGGTGATTCGAGCGGCGCGCGCCGACAAGCATCAAAACGGGCCGCAGCCCACTCAAGGTATGCCAAAGTAGCTACAAAATTTATAGCTACAAAGTTGTTACGTTTGTTGCCTGCGCACTCGCACAGGCCCGGCATACGCAGGCTTGGGCGCGCGCCGACGCCGGCACGCGCGCCAGCACGGAGGCGGGAAACTGAACCTGCGTGCACCAGCAAGGCGGTTGCGGCTCGCCCGTGACGCGCTGGGTTTCCATGGCGCACCGGTTCGGCGTGCCGCACAGCGGGCAGCGGCTGGGGTCGGGCGCGGTGTCGGGCAGGGTCGGGAAGGGCATATGTATCAAAAGATGACGATGTTTCAGGGCGCCATGCGATGGCGTCGATGCGGTCGTTGACTCCAGGGTGCGCGCGGGCGATGGCCCCCATCGCCCGCTAAAATGACGCTCCCGCGGCGAGTCCATGCGTACATGGTAGTTATATTCGGCCTGAACGGGGTAACTCGATCTCACACACCATGTCCCTCTCCAACATCCATCCCCTGCCCGCGGCCGCATTGCCCGCCTCCAAGGCGGATCCCGCGCTGATGCGCGAGGTGGCCGAGTTGATGGTGTCCGCCCTCAACCTCGACACGGCCGCCGCCGACATCGCGCCCGACGAACCGCTGTACGGCGACGGGCTGGGCCTGGACTCGATCGACATCCTCGAGGTGGCGCTGGTGATTTCCAGGCAATACGGCCTGCAACTGCGTGCCGACCACGAAGACAACGGCCAGATCTTTCGCTCGCTGCGCTCCCTGAGCGAGCACATCGCCGCGCAAAGAACCAAGTGAAACCCGAATGGGCCGCACGGCTGGTACCGGTGTGCAAGGGCGCGGCGGCCGTCGCAGGGTGTATCGGCTACTCCCTTTTGGCGCACCTTGCGGCGGCGGCACCGGCACCCGGTCTGTTCGAGGCGGCCGTGGCCGTCGCGCCGGGCCTGACACTGGCGTTTTTGCTCGCCTGGCGCTCCGCGCGCAGGCCGCTCCTGCTGGCGCTGTGGGGGGCGGGCTGCCTCGGCCTGTACGGCGCCAGCGGCTGGCTGGTGGGGCACTACCACTGGGTATTTTTGCTGCAGGATGCGGGCCTGCAGGTGCTGCTGGGGCTGATGTTCGGTCGCACCCTGCGGCCGGGGCAGACCCCGCTGGTGTCGCAGTTCGCGGCCCTGCTGCACGGGTCGCTGTCGCCCGCCGCGGTGCGCTACACCCGGCGCGCGACCTGGGCCTGGACGCTGTTCTTTGCCGGCATGGCGACGCTGTCGCTGCTGCTGTTCTGGCTCGCGTCTATCGCCGTCTGGTCCGTCTTTGCGAATCTGCTGGGCCTGCCGCTGGTGGTCCTGATGTTCGTCGCGGAGTATGCGGTGCGCCTCTGCGTGGTCCCGCAGGCCGAGCGGGCCGGACTGTGGGAGGCGTTTGCGGCCTACCGACAGTCGTCGCCCGGCTTGCGGCGCCGCGCGCACTGATGCGCGCTGCAAGCGCCCGTGCGCTTTAGCCTGCCATGACCACCTTTCCGCTTGTCACGCATCGCGGCATGGACGAGGCGCTGGCGTACCGCCACGGCGAGGTCGTCACGGTCGGCCAGTTCCTGCACGACGCAAGGCGGCTGGCGGCCTTGTACCCACCGGGACGGCACGTGCTCAACGCCTGCACCGACCGCTATCACTTCACGGTGGGGCTGGCGGCCGCCCTGCTGGCGGGCAGAATCAGCCTGCTGCCGCCGACCCACACGCCGGAGATGGTGCGCCAGCTGCGGCTGTTGGCTCCCGATGTGTTTTGTCTGAGCGACGGCCTCACCACGATTGACCTGCCGCATGTCGCCTACCCCGACCCGGCGCCGCGCGGCGAGGGGCCCGAGGCCATGCCGGCCGAGGTCCCGCAGATCCCGGCCAACCAGACCGTGGCCCACGTGTTTACCTCGGGCTCGACCGGCGTGCCCCTGCCGCATCGCAAAACCTGGGGCGCTCTGGTTCGCAACATGCAGGCCGGCGCGGCGCGGCTCGGATTGGAGGGCGGGGCGCGCTACAGCATCGTCGGGACCGTGCCGCCGCAGCACATGTATGGCTTCGAGTCCACGGTCCTGCTGGCGCTGCAGGGCGGCGCCGCGCTGAGCGCCGGGCACCCCTTTTACCCGGCCGATATTTGCAGCGCCATCGCCGCGGTGCCGCGGCCCCGCCTGCTGGTGACCACGCCCGTGCACCTGCGCGCGCTGCTGTGCGCGGGCGTGGAGATTCCCGCGCTCGATCTGGTGCTGTCCGCGACCGCACCGATGCCTGCGCAACTGGCGCAGGCCGCCGAAGCCCGCCTGCAGGCGCCGCTGCTGGAGATTTATGGTTCCACCGAAACCGGACAGATCGCCACGCGCCGCACGGCCCAGGCGCTGCCCTGGACGCTGCTGCCGGACGTGCGGCTCGTCCCGCAGGGCGACCGCATGTGGGCGTCGGGCGGCCATGTCGAGGTGCCGGTGGCCTTGGGCGACGTGCTGGAATGCGTGGACGACCGGCATTTCCTGCTGCACGGGCGCAAGGCCGATCTGGTCAACATTGCCGGCAAACGCAATTCGCTGGCCTACCTGAACCATCAACTGAATGCCATCGAGGGCGTGCAGGACGGGGCTTTTTTCATGCCGGACGAGGACGACGCCGGCGCGGGCGTGACGCGCCTGCTGGCCTTCGCCGTGGCCCCGGGCCTGTCGCAGGCCGCGCTGCGCGCCGCGCTGCGCGAGCGCATCGACCCCGTGTTCATGCCGCGCCCGCTGCTGCTGGTGCAGCAGCTGCCGCGCAACAGCACGGGCAAACTGCCGCGCGAGGCGCTGCAGGCGCTGGCGCAGACCCACGACCAGACGGGACGCGGCCGGCATGCAGGATGAACCCCTGATGGTGCAAGCGCTGACGGTGCCGGCCGATCACCCCGCGTTTGCCGGCCACTTTCCGGGCGCTCCCATTTTGCCGGGCGTGGTGCTGCTGGACGCCGTGGTGCAGCGGGCGCCGGGCGCGTTGGCCGGCGTGCATCAAATCGCGTCCGCCAAGTTTTTCAGCCCGATCGCTCCGGGCGAGTCGTTGCTCATTGCGTATGCGCACACAGCCGCCGGCCTGCGCTGGGACATTGCGTGTGGCGCGCGCAAGGTTGCCAGCGGAACGCTGGTGCTGGTCACATGAGCGAATCGAGCGTGCACCCCGACGCCCCGGTGAACTGGAAGGACAGTCCGGAGCGCAGCAACCAGTTCCTGCTGCGCGTCATGTGCTGGATTTCCCTGCGCCTGGGGCGCCGGGTAGCGCGCTGCGTGCTATACGGGATTGCGGTGTATTTCCTGTTGTTCTCACCCAAGGCCCGGCTGGCCTCGCGCCGCTACCTGCAGCGGGTCTTGAAGCTGCCGGCCCCTGCCCGCGTGGGATGGCGCCATCTGTTGCGCCATTTCATGACCTTTGCCTCGGTCATTCACGACCGCATCTACCTGGTCAACGACCGCTTTGACCTGTTCGATATCGAACTGCACCGGCAGCAGCTGATCACCGACGTGCTGGCCGAGGGGCGCGGGGCGCTGCTGCTGGGCGCGCACCTGGGCAGTTTTGAGGTGATGCGCGCCGTCGGGCGCCAGCAGCCGGGCCTGCGGGTGGTGATGGTGATGTACGAGGAAAACGCCCGGAAAATCAATGCGCTGCTGGCCGCCATCAATCCGGCCGTGCAGCATGACATCGTCGCACTCGGTCACGTGAACTCCATGATGGCCGTGCATGCGCTGTTCGAGACGGGCGCCGTGGTCGGCATTCTGGGCGACCGCTCGCTGGGTCAGGACACCACGGTGTCGTTGCCCTTTCTGGACGCGCCGGCGCTGCTGCCCGTGGGCCCGTTTCGCATGGCGGCCATTTTGCGGCGGCCGGTGCTGTTCATGGTCGGGCTGTATGGCGGGGGCAACCGCTACGATGTTCATTTTGAAACGGTGGCGGATTTCTCCAGCGTTCCGGCCGGTGGCCGTGCGGCTGCGATTCAGGTTGCCATGAGCCGTTACGCGCAGCTGCTGGAGCAGTACTGCGAAGTGGCACCCTACAACTGGTTCAACTTCTTTGATTTCTGGCAGGGCGCGCCGGCGCCAGCCGCCGCACCTCACCGGACACGCCATGACTGATTCGCTGATCTCAAGACGACGCTGGTGGAGCTGCCTGCTGGCCGCTGCGGGCCTGGCCCTGGCGCTGCTGAGCGCGCCGGCCCATGCCGCCTGGGACGTGGACCGGCTCATGCAGGCGCTGGCGCAAAACAAATCGGGCCGCGCCACCTTCGTCGAGAAGAAATACATCGCGATGCTGGACAAGCCGGTGGAGTCCTCGGGCGAACTGCTCTATACCGCGCCCGACCGGCTGGAGAAGCGCACGGTCAAACCCAAGCCCGAATCCATGGTGCTGGAAGGCAGCACTTTGATGGTCGAGCGTGGAAACCGACGCTATGTGCTGGCCCTGCAGGACTATCCCGAACTGGGCGCTTTCACCGAGAGCATTCGCGGCACGCTCGCCGGCGACCAGAAAGCGCTGGCGCGCATCTACAACCTCACACTGGAAGGCAGCGAAGAGCGCTGGACGCTGACGCTGCGCCCGATTGAGTCCAAGATGGCCGCCGCGGTGCAGCGCGTTGTCATCCACGGCAGCCACGCCGACCTGCGCTCGATCGAGATCGAGCAGGCGGACAAGGACCGCTCGGTCATGACGATCACCTCGACCGCCCCGCCATGAAGCGGCCCTGGCTGCAGCGCCCCTTGCTGGCGGTCTGGCTCTGGCTCGCCGCCCTGCTGGTCTGCGGGGTCTTGATCAGCCGTGCCAGCTTTACCGCCGATCTGTCGGCGTTTTTGCCCAAGGCGCCGACGCCGGAGCAGCGGCTGCTGGTCGATCAGCTGCGCGACGGCGTGGTGTCGCGGCTGATTCTGGTGGGCATCGACGGGGCCGACGTGCCCACCCGTGCCGCGTTGTCCAAAGCCATGGCCCGGCAACTTCGGGCTGACAACCGTTTCAGCACCGTCAGCAATGGTGAGGCCGTGGCGCAGCAGCGCGACCAGGCCTTTTTGTTTGAGCACCGCTACCAGCTCAGCCCCGCGATGAAACCCGCGCACTTCACCGTCCAGGGGCTGCGCAGCGCGGTGGGCGACACGCTCGACCTGCTCGCGTCGCCCGCCGGTCTGCTGGTCAAATCCATCCTGCCGCGCGACCCGACCGGCGAATTTCCGCTGCTGCTGGAGCAGTTCGCCGGCGACGCGGCCGGTGGTGCGAGCCGGCCGCAGTCGGCGGGCGGCGTCTGGGCCTCGCGCGATGGCCGGCGCGCCCTGCTGCTGCTGCAAACGCGGGTATCCGGTTCGGACACCGATGGCCAGGAACAGGCCATGGCCGCCGTGCGCGCGGCCTTCGCCGCGGCGCAGCAGGAAGTCGCACGCCCTGCCTCGCCCTCAGCCGCCTCCGCGACGCTGGTCATGACCGGGCCCGGCGTGTTCGCGGTGAATGTCCGCGAGGTGATCAAGAAGGAAGTCACGCGCCTGTCCGCCATCAGCATTGCGCTGATCGTGACGCTGCTGCTGTTGATCTACCGCTCCGTGCGCACGCTGGCGCTGGGCCTGCTGCCGGTGCTGTCCGGGGCGATGGCGGGCGTGGCGGCGGTCAGTCTGGGGTTTGGTACGGTGCATGGCATCACGCTGGGGTTCGGCACCACCCTGATCGGCGAAGCCGTGGACTATTCGATTTACCTGTTCGTCCAGTCGGAGCAGACGGCCGCGTCCAATCGCCACTGGGTGCGCCGGTTCTGGCCGACGATCCGGCTCGGCGTGCTGACCTCGGTGTTCGGCTTTGCCTCGCTGCTGCTGTCGGGCTTTCCGGGGCTGGCGCAGCTGGGCCTGTACTCCATCACGGGCCTGCTGACGGCGGCCGCCGTCACGCGCTTTGTGCTCCCGGTGCTGCTGCCCCGGGATTTTCGCGTGCGCGACGTGTCCCGGCTGGGCCGGCGCCTGGCGCGCGTGGTGCAACGCGCCGGTGTGCTGCGCTGGGGCGTCGTCGGCCTGCTGGTGGCGGCGTGCGTGACCTTGGCGCTGCACCGGCAGACCTTGTGGAACAACGAGCTGTCGGCGCTCAGCCCGGTGTCTGCTGCGGACCAGGCGCTCGATGCGTCGCTGCGGGCCGACCTGGGCGCGCCCGATGTGCGCTACCTCGTGGTGGTGTCGGGTCGCACGCAGGAGGGCGTGCTGCGCGCAGCCGAGTCCGTGGTGGCGGCGTTGCAGCCGCTGGTGCAGGCGAACGCGATCGCCGGGGTGGACAGCCCCACCACCCTGTTGCCCAGCCTCGCCACCCAGCAGGCCCGGTTGGCGAGCCTGCCGGAGCCGGCGCAATTGAAGGAGCGGCTGCGCCAGGCGCTCGCGCCGCTGCCGATCCGGCCGGAGCGCCTGGCGCCCTTCCTGGCGGATGCACAGGCGGCACGGCATCTGCGCCCGCTCGAGCGCTCCGACCTCGATGGCACGTCGCTGGCGGTGGCGCTGGACGGCATGCTGCTTCAGCACGCTGCAGACAAAGATGGACCTGCCGGCTGGAGCGCGTTTCTGCCCTTGCACGCGCCGGTCGGTGCGGGCGGCACGGGTGTCGGCGCGATCGACCCGGCCCGCATTCGCCACGCGCTGGCCGCCTTGAATGAAGCAGATACCGGTACCCGCATCCTGTTCGTCGATGTCAAGGGCGAGGCCGATCAGCTCTACAGCGGTTACCTGCACGAGGCCATCGTGCTGTCGCTGGCGGGGCTCGCGGCGATCGCGCTGCTGCTGCTGGTCGCGCTACGTTCCTTCGCGGGCGCGTTGCGCGTGCTGGCGCCGCTGGCCGGCGCAGTGCTGACGGTGGCTGCCGGGCTCGCGCTCGCGGGCCAGCGCCTGACGATTTTGCATCTGGTCGGCCTGCTGCTGATCGTCGCGGTGGGCTCCAACTACGCGCTGTTTTTCAATCGACGCGCGCCATCGCACACGCGTCATTCGGGCGCTGCCGGGGACATCGAGGACGACGACTTGTCGGGCATCACGCCACGCACGCTGGCCTCGCTGCTGTTTGCCAATCTCACCACCGTGGCCGGCTTTGGCGTGCTGGCGTTTTCCAGCGTCCCGGTCCTGCAGGCGATGGGCGTCACGGTGGGACCGGGTGCCATCCTGGCACTGCTGTTCTCGGCCATTTTTGCCGGGCCGCGGCCGCCGGGGCGCCGTTTTTCGCAAGCCCTCTGAGCCATGGCGACGCAGACACCGGTCAAACACTGGCAGCCCGCCCCACTGCTATGGGCTTCGCTGGGGCTGCACGTCACGGCACTGATCGCCGTGCTGGCGCGGCCCGCGGTCTGGCCCTGGGCGATCAGCGCGCTGCTTGCCAACCATGCCGTGCTCAGTCTCGCGGGCTTGTTGCCGCGCTGCCAGTGGCTCGGCGCCAACTGGACGCGCCTGCCGGCCGCCGCGGCGGCGCGCGGCGAAATCGCCCTGACCATCGACGATGGCCCGGACCCGCAGGTCACGCCCGCGGTGCTTGACCTGCTGGAGCGCCACGGTGCGAAGGCCACCTTTTTTTGCATCGGCACGCAGGCCGCGCGCTACCCCGAACTGTGCCGCGACATCGTGCGCCGCGGCCACGCCATCGAGAACCACAGCCAGACTCATGGCTATGGCTTTGCGCTGCAGGGGCCGCGCGGCTTTTTGCGCGAACTGCAGACGGCCCAGCAAACACTCACGGCCATCACGGGCCGCCCGCCCGTCTTCTTCCGGGCCCCGGCCGGCCTGCGCAATCCGTTTCTGGACCCGGTGCTGCAGCGCCTGGGCCTGCAGCTGGCCAGCTGGAGCCGGCGCGCCTACGACACCCGCAATGGCAATGCGCAGGCCGTGCTGCGCATCCTGACCCGCTCGCTGCACGCGGGCGACATCCTGCTGCTGCACGACCGCCATGCCGCGCTCACCCCGCAAGGCACGCCGGTCATCCTGGCCGTGCTGCCGTCGCTGCTGCAGGCCGTGGCGGCCGCCCATTTGAAGTGTGTGACCCTGCGCGCGGCGCTGGCGTGAGCGCCCTTGTGCGGCCCCCCTGTTTGCTAAACTGGATTGACTGTCCAACACCGGCCCCGCCTCGTGCAACCCCTCTTGTTATCGCACTTCACCACGACCAGCTGCATCGGCCGCGGGCTGACCGCTACCCTGGCGTCGTTGCGCGAGCGGCGCAGCGGCCTGCAGCCGTGCGACTTCGAGGGCGCCGACCTGGATACCTGGACCGGTTCGGTGGCGGGGGTCGACGACGAGGTGCTGCGCGACGATTTGCGCGCCTACGACTGCCGCAACAACCGGCTGGCACAACTGAGCCTGCGCCAGGACGATTTTGAACAGGCCGTGCACCGGACCGTCGCACGGGTCGGGCGCCAGCGCATGGGCGTTTTTCTGGGCACCAGCACCGCGGGAATCCTGCAAACCGAACTGGCCTACCAGCGCCGCGATCCGCTCAGCGGCGCCTTGCCGGCTGACTTCCATTACGCCGCCACGCACAACCCGTATTCGGTGTCCGCCTTCGTGCGTCGCTTCTTCGGGCTCGAAGGTCCGGCCATGGCCGTCTCGTCGGCCTGCTCGTCCAGCGCCAAGGTGTTTGCTTCGGCGCGGCGCATGCTGGAAGCCGGCTTGATCGATGCGGCCATCGTCGGCGGCGTCGACACGCTGTGCCTGACCACGCTGTGCGGCTTCAACTCGCTCGGCCTGCTCTCCAGCCGCCCGTGCCGGCCGTTCGATGTCAACCGCGACGGCATCTCGATCGGCGAGGCGGCGGCCTTCATCCTGCTGGAGCGGGTCCCAGGCAGCCTGGATGCGAACGCGGTGCTGCTGCGCGGCGTCGGCGAGTCGAGCGACGCGTACCACATGTCGTCGCCGCACCCGCAGGGGCTGGGCGCGCGCCTGGCCATGCAGCAGGCGCTGGCGAGCGCCGGCCTGCCCGCCGCGCAGATCGACTACATCAACCTGCACGGCACGGCCACGCCGGGCAACGATGCGGCCGAGGGCCAGGCCGTGGCGGCCCTGTTCGGCGAGCTGGCGACGCCGTGCAGTTCGACCAAGGGCGCCACCGGCCATACGCTGGGCGCCGCGGGCGCGCTGGAAGCCGTCATCAGTGCCCTCGCGCTGCAACAGGGCCTGATGCCCGGCGGCGCCAACACCGAGCGGCTGGATGCGGCGATTGCCGTCAACTACCTGCTGGACAACCGCGCGCAGCCGGTGAGTAGCGTGCTGAGCAATTCCTTTGGCTTTGGCGGCACCAATTGCAGCCTCATTTTCGGCCGGGCCGGTTAGGGCTCCCTGCGTCATGACAGCGTCGTCTTCGTCCTCCGCATCGCCCGCGCCACTGGTCGTCTACATCGACGGCGTGGGCCTGCTCGGTCCGGGCATAGCCCATTGGGAAGAAGGGCGCCGGCAGCTCGCCGGCCTGGCGCCCGCGCGGCCGCAAAAGACCGTGCTTCCCGCGCCCGCCGCGCTGCCCCCCGCCGAGCGGCGCCGCGCCGGGGCGACGGTCAAGCTCGCGCTCGCGATCGGGCAGGGGGCCCTGCAGGCCGCGGGGCTGGAGGCGGCCCAGGTGCCTTCGGTCTTCGCCTCGTCGGGCGGCGATGGTCTGAACTGCCACGAGATGTGCGTGGCGCTGGCGTCTCCTGACAAATTCATCTCGCCCACGCGCTTCCACAACTCCGTGCACAACGCCGCCTCCGGCTACTGGGGCATTGCCACCGGGTCCATGGCGACCTCGTCGGTGCTGTGTGCCTACGACGGCAGCTTTGCCGCCGGCCTGCTGGAAGCCGTCGCGCAGGCCGTGGTGGACGGGGTGCCGGTGCTGCTGCTGGCCTACGACACCGACTATCCCGAGCCGCTGCGCAGTGCGCGGCCGGTTCCCGACACTTTCGGCGTCGCGCTGGTCCTGAGTCCGCAGCGCAGTGCGCGCAGCCTGGCGCGTTGCACGCTGCACGGCGACGCCTGCCTCACCGGTGACCCGGCCGACCAGTTGGTGGACCCGGTGCTGGAGCCGCTGCGTCGCAGCATTCCGGCGGCGCGCAGCCTGCCGCTGTTGCGCGCCGTCGCAACGCAGCAGGCCGGGCGCGTGGTGCTGGACTATCTGGACGGCTTGCGGCTGGCGCTCGACATCGCACCCTGTGCCTGATGCCATGCCGACGCCACCCATCCTGCAGCAGCTTGAGATTGCCCGGCGCATTCCGCACCAGGGCCGCATGTGCCTGCTCGATGCCGTGACAAAGTGGGACGCCGAGCGCATCGTCTGCCAGGCCAGCAGCCACCGGGCACCCGACAATCCCCTGCGCGCCGGGGGCCGGCTCGGCGCTGCCTGCGGCGTTGAATATGCCGCGCAGGCCATGGCGGTGCATGGCGCGCTGCTGGCCGAGTCCGTCGAAGCCACCTGCGCCGGCGCCGCGCCGCCGCGCGTCGGCTACCTGGCCAGCGTGCGCAGTGTGACCCTGCACGTGCAGCGGCTGGACACGATCGCATCGGACCTGACGGTCACGGCCGAGCGCCTGCTCGGTGACGCGAACCACATCCTGTACAGCTTCCGGCTCGAGGCCGGCCCGCAACTGCTGCTCGAGGGCCGTGCGGCCGTAGTGCTGGACGCGGCCCTGCTGCGCCCAGCTGACGCAGCGGCCTATTCATCAGGAGCAGCCCCTTGACCACCACCCGCAAACGAGCGCTTGTCACCGGCGGCAGCGGCGGCATCGGCGCCGCCATCTGCCGGCGGCTGGCCCAGGATGGCTTGCAGGTCATCGTCCATGCGAATCGGGGCCTGGCCGCGGCCCAGGCCTTGGTGGCGGCGATCCGGGCGCAGGGCGGCCAGGCCGAGGCGATCGCCTTCGACGTCACGGATGCGGCGGCGACGGCCGCCGCGCTGGAGCAACTGCTGCTCGAAGGCCCGATCCAGGTCGTCGTCAACAACGCCGGCATCCACGACGACGCGGTGTTCCCGGGCATGCAGCTGGCGCAGTGGCAGCGCGTGCTGGATGTGTCGCTGAATGGCTTCTTCCATGTGACACAGCCGTTGACGCTGCCGATGATCCGCACGCGCTGGGGCCGCATCATCAACATCACCTCGGTGGCGGCCCTGGCCGGGAACCGCGGCCAGGTCAATTATTCGGCGGCCAAGGGCGCCCTGCACGCCGCCACCAAATCGCTGGCGCTGGAGCTGGCCAGTCGCGGCATCACGGTCAACGCCGTGGCGCCGGGCATCATCGCCACCGCCATGAGCGAGGCGAGCTTCGACGCCGACGCCATTGCGCGGCTGGTACCAATGAAGCGGGCCGGCACACCCGAGGAAGTGGCCGACCTGGTGGGTTTCCTGGCCAGCGATCGCGCGGCCTACATCAGCGGCCAGGTAATCTCGATCAACGGCGGCATGATTTAGGCAACCTATGCAGGCATTTACCTATTCCTCCAACCCGGCCCGTGTGGTGTTCGGCGCGGGCAGCCTGCAGCACCTCGCACGCGAGATCGACGCCCTGGGTGCGCGCAAGGCGCTGGTGCTGTGCACCCCGGGGCAGCGGCCGCTGGCCGAGCGCGTGGCCGCGCTGCTCGCCAGGCGCTGCGCCGGCGTGTTCGACCGCGCCGTGATGCATGTGCCGATCGAGACCGCGCACGAGGCCCGCGAGGTGGCGCGCCGGTCCGGGGCCGATTGCGCCGTGGCCGTGGGCGGCGGCTCCACCACCGGGTTGGGCAAGGCGATTGCGCTGGATTCCGGCCTGCCGATCCTGGCCATTCCCACCACCTACGCCGGCTCGGAGATGACGCCAATTTACGGCATCACCGAAGCCGGCCTGAAGAAGACAGGCAAAGACTTGCGGGTACTGCCCCGGGTGGTGATCTACGACCCCGAGCTCACGACCGGCCTGCCCGTGGCGGTGAGCGTGACCAGCGGCCTCAATGCCATCGCCCATGCCGCTGAAGGCCTCTATGCCGCAGACGGCAACCCCATCATGGATTTGATGGCTCAGGAGGGCATAGCCGCCATCGGACGGGCATTGCCTGCTATCAAAATCAAAGCAAACGATAGGCAGGCGCGCAGCGACGCGCTGTACGGCGCCTGGCTGTGCGGCACGGTGCTCGGCCACGTCGGCATGGCGCTGCATCACAAGCTGTGCCACACCCTGGGCGGCAGCTTCAACCTGCCGCACGCCGAGACCCACGCCATCGTGCTGCCGCATGCGCTGGCCTACAACGCCGCCGCGGCGCCGCTGGCCATGCAGCGCATTGCGCGCGCACTGGGGGGCACGCAATGCGCGCCGCAAGCCGTGTTCGATCTGGCCCGAGACAACGGCGCGCCGGTGGCCTTGAAAGACATTGGCATGAAAGCGGCCGATCTCGACAAGGCCTGCGAGCTGGCCCTGCAAAACCAGTATCCGAACCCCCGGCCGCTGGAGCGCGCGGCCCTGCGCCAGCTGCTGCAGGACGCGTTCGACGGCACGCGGCCGGCCTGATTCGCTGAACCCCCAACTCCCCCCAGGAGACCACCATGCGCAACCTCAACCAGGACAACCTCACCGAGGCTGTCGTTGCCCGCCTGGCCGACACGCCGGACCCGCGCCTGAAGGAGATCATGACGGCGCTGGTGCAGCACCTGCATGACTTCGCGCGCGAGGTCAAGCTGACCGAGGCCGAGTGGCGAAGGGGCATCGAGTTCCTCACGGCCACCGGCCAAAAATGCACCGGCACGCGCCAGGAGTTCATCCTGCTGAGTGACGTGCTGGGCCTGTCGATGCTCACCGTCGCGATGAACAACGACAAGCCCCGAGGCTGTACCGAGGCCACGGTGTTCGGTCCGTTCTACGTGGAAGGCGCGCCGCACTACGAGAACGGCGCCGACGTGGCCAATGGCGCCAGCGGCACACCGTGCCAGGTGCGCGGCAGCGTGCGCGGTCTGGACGGGGAACCCGTGGCCCACGCCACCCTCGAGGTCTGGCAGGCCGATGAGGAGGGTTTTTACGACGTGCAGAAATCCGGCCTCGACCACGCACAGGCGCGTGGCGTGCTGCACGCGCGCGGCGACGGCAGCTTCGACTTCAGGACCATCGTGGCCGAGGCCTACCCGATCCCGACCGACGGCCCGGTGGGCGACCTGCTCAGGGCCACGAAGCGTTCCCCGTGGCGGCCCGCGCATCTGCACTTCATGATCCGGGCCGAGGGTTACGAGACGCTGGTCACCCATGTCTTTCGCAATGGCGACCCCTACCTCGATTCCGACGCGGTGTTCGGCGTGCGCCAGTCGCTGGTGGCGGATTGGGCGAAGCAACACGATGGCAGCTACCTGCTGGAATACGACTTTGTGCTGAACCCGCTCCATTGAGGCCCTCGGGGCGACCTCTTAACGGCCTCTCAGGCGCCGCACCAGCAGCCAGGGCAGGCGCAGGATAAAGCCGAGCAGCAGGCGGCTGTGCATCCAGGTCAAGAGCGCGTTGTCGCGCCAGTAGTTGAAGTGCGAGACACCGCCTTCGTCCGCGCTGAAGTACTGGACGCGGGCCGGCAGATTCACCGGCGGCACGCCACGCCAGCACAGGCGCACCACGACCTCGGGGTCGAAATCGAAGCGCCGCATCCAGCGCCGCCCGTGCATCACCTGGCGCAGCGGCGCGATCGGGTACACGCGAAAACCGAACAGCGAGTCGCCAATGCCGGCCCACAGGGTTTCCAGGTTGGCCCAGCCGTTGGAGAGCTTGCGGCCCTGCACGCGCAGGCGCGGCGCGCTGGCGTCGAACACCGGCACGCCCAGCACCATGGCCTGAAGCTGCCGGGCGGAGGCGGCCATGAAGGCCGGAATCAGTTCGGCCGGATGCTGGCCGTCCGAGTCCAGGGTCAGCACATGCGTGAAGCCCTGGGCGGCGGCGGCATCGATGCCGTGCAGCACGGCGGCGCCCTTGCCCCTGTTGCGCGGCAGTACGAGCACGCGCAAGCCGGCGTCCTGGCTGGCGAGGGCCTGCAAGCCCTGGGCGCTGCCGTCGGTGCTGCCATCGACCACGACCCACACGGGGGTCCATCGGGCGCGCGCGGCGCGCACGGTGTCGTACACCTTGGGGCCCGGGTTGTAGCTCGGAATCAGGACCAGGTGCGTGCTGGAGGGTGCTGGCGGCGTGGCGCCCAAATCATCCGTCATGCGCTGCCGCCATGCGACCAGTCGCGCGCTCGCTGCCCGTCGCGCGCGGCCGTGCCAGCCGGCCGGTCCGTGAGCGCAGCATCCGCCAGTTCGGCCTTGAAATACTGCTCCAGTTCCCGCGCGAAAGCCGCCACGTTTTTCGGCGGATCGAAGCGCTTGCCGAGTCGGACGCGGTAGCGCACCGGCATCGGCGTGCGGCGAAACAGGGCGGATTCCTTGCCCAGGAAGGCGGCATCGGTGGTTTCGATGAACACGGTCTGCACCGGGGCTCGTGCGTATTTGGCGATCAACCCGGCGGTGCCCTGCAGCCGGTTCACGGGTGCGCGCGTGGTGCGCGTGCCCTCGGGGAACAGCAGCAGATGGCTGCCGCCGCGCACCTCCGTCACGGCCCGGCGCACCATGGCGTGCAGCGAGTCGTTGCGGATATAGCGCGCCAGCCGCGCCCCTGCGCCGAACAGGATATTGCGCATGAGCTCGGCCTTCATGACGCAGGCCACATGCGGCACGCGCGAGATGACCATCAGCGCGTCGAGCAGGGAAGGATGGTTGGGCGCGATGATGCAGGCCGGCTGCTTGCGCAGCGCGTCCAGCGCGCGCAGGTCGAAGCGGCACGCGCCGATCCACGTCAGCAGCCGCAGGTACACACGAAAGGTCAGGCCGGCGCTGTAGCGGCCCAGCCGCAGCCCTGGCGCGCGGGGCAACAGGTAACTCAGCGGCAGCGCCAGCAGCGACCAGGCCAGGCCCATCACCGCCAGCAGGCCCAGGCCCAGGCGCAGCCGGACGGCGTCAACCAGCACGCGCCAGTGGGCCGGTCGCATCAGGGGGTCCCGGGCCCGGCCACGGCCGCGGCTTCATCCAGGGTGCGGATGTTGGCGCGGCGACGGCGCAGGGCCTGCCAGCTGCGCTTGAAGTGGCGTGCGCAGGCGGCGTAGTAAATGCCCTTGAGGACCAGCAGCGAGCCCCAGATCGGCGTCTTGCCGAAAATATCACCCGCCAGCATCGACAACAGCGCCTCCTTGACGCGCAGCACATTGCGCGGGCCCATGAACAGGTCGCGCATGCTTGGGTTGGTGACCCGATAGATGAACCAGGAAAACTCCTTCGGGCCCAGCCGGGCCTGCCGGTCGAAGTGTTTGAGCGCGGCGCGTGCGCGCGCCGGCTCGCGCAGGCAGACATCCACCGTGTCGGCCGCGCAAAAGCCGTTCTGCATGGCCAGCATCACGCCGGACGAAAACACCGGGTCGATAAAGGCAAACGCGTCGCCCAGCAACAGGTAATTGGGGCCGTGGGTCTGGTCGCAGGCGTAGGAGAAATTCCCCGTGGCCTCGACCGGCGTGACGCGCGCGGCCTCCACCAGCCGCCCGGCCAGCGCCGGGCACAGGGCGATCGTGTCGAGAAAGAAATCATCGAGCGGCTTGTCGCGCGTTTTCAGGTAGTACGGCCAGACCACCGCGCCCACGCTGGTGGCGCCATCGGCCAGCGGGATGAACCAGAACCAGCCATGCTCGAACCAGAACACCGTGATGTTGCCGGCGGCTTTGCCCGGCTGGCGCCGCGCCCCGCTGAAGTGGGCATACAGCGCCGCGCTGTTGTGCTTGGGGTTGCGCCGTTTGGTGTCGAACTTTTTACCCAGAAAGGTGTCGCGCCCCGACGCATCGAGCACGAAGCGCGCGCGCCAGGTCTGGCGGCGCCCGTTGTCGTGCTGGGCCTCGACGGTGGCGCCCCGGTGGTCCGCATCGAACGCGACGGCCTGCACCCGGCAACCCTCGATCACCTCGGCGCCCTTGCGGGCGGCGTTGCGGATCAGGATGTCATCGAACTCGGAGCGCCGCACCTCGTACGAATGCGGCATGGATTTGTCCCAGGCCTCGGCAAACTGGAAGGTCTGCGATGATGGCGCATGCCAGGGCGACACAAATTCGGCGCCCCATTTTTCGATCGACACCGCCCGGACCGCGTCGGCCACGCCCAGCTTGTCGAGTAGCGGCAAATTCGCCGGCAGCAGCGACTCGCCGATGTGAAAGCGCGGGTGATGGGCCTTTTCCAGCACCGTCACCTGGTGGCCGCGCTGCGCCAGCAAGGCGCCTGCCGTGGCGCCGGCCGGGCCGCCGCCGATGATCAGGACATCGCATTCGCGAGCCGGCGGGGCGGTGGCGGCCGCGGATGAATGTTGCTCGACCATCGGGCGTCCTGTCTGGTGGGTAGTGTCCGCAGGCCCCGCGGGCCACACAGCCATTTGTTTGGTCGCTGCAGAGCGCGAATTGGGTCGATTTTACCGTGCCGTTCGCGCCCGCTTCGGCGCCGAAGCTGCAACAGAAAGAAAACGGCTGCCGGGGCGGCCGTTTGCCCGGTTTATGCATCAAATCACCTTGTAGCCCTTGCCAGTCATGCACAATCAGCTATCAATTCAGGAGTCGCCGGAGCCACCAGCGCGCGCTGTACGCGCACCAGCCTCGCGTCGCCCGGGTGCCGCTGCACGGCAAATCCATTGGCCTGGGCCAGGGCCAGCATGGGTGCGTTGCCGCGCAGCACGTCGCCATACAGCTGCGTCACGCCTTGTGCGCGGGCGGCGGCGACCAGCAGGCACAGCAGGCGCCGGCCAATGCCGAGCCCGTGCCAGGCGTCGGCCACCGCGATGCCGAATTCGGCCACCTCGGGCGCGCCGCCGACGCGCACGAAGCGCGCATCGCCCAGTTGCGTCTGCTGGCCGCCCGCGAACGATTCGGCCACCAGCGCGAAGTGGTCGTGGTAATCGATGTGCGTGAACGCCTGCGTCAGCGCATCGGGCAGCTCGCTCAAACCCACCTGAAAGCGCAGGTAGCGCGACTGCGAGGTCAGGCCGTGCGCGACGAACGCGCGCTCTTGCACATCATCCTGCGGCAGCACCGGGCGCAGCGTGACCCAGTCGCCGCCGGCGAGCTGCAGCCGGTCGATCCATTCGACCGGGTAGCGCGCTGCGGCGTCCATCACACCAGCACCTGTTCGAACATCAGGCCGGGGCGGCGCCGGTTGCGCTCGTGCAGCGACGGCGCTGGCGCGGGCGTTGCCGACACCGTGATGCACGATGGCGCCAGCGCCGTGATCACGGCGTGCCGGTGCTCGGTGCTGGCAAAGCGGTCGCCGGCTTCGAGCACGATGTCGCGCCGGTCGCTGTCGAGCGTGATCCACACGGTGCCGTCGCGGCAGTCGATCTGCACGCTGGCCGCATCTGGCAGGCGCAGCATCGCGTCCTTGCGCAGGCTCAGGTCGAAACGGTTGCTATCGGGTTTCATGGCAGATCCTTTCGCATTCATGGTACGAATGAATATACTGAGTGAATCTCCTCCTCTCAAACGGTCAATTGGAATCATTGGCATGCGTACAGGGAATGCGAAGCCTTCATTCACGGCGCCGCTGACGGGCGCCATCCCGCGCTCGGAGCTGCCCCGGCTCGACCTGCTGCGCAGCTTCGAGGCGGCCGCGCGTACCCTGAGCTTCACGCTGGCCGCCAAGGAGCTGTTTCTCACGCAGTCGGCGGTGAGCCGGCAGATCCAGCAGATCGAGGCCGGCCTGGGCGTGCCGCTGTTCGAGCGCCGGCACCGCGCGCTGGTGCTGACCGAGGCCGGCCAGGTGCTGCAGCGCGCCGTGGTCGACTGCCTGGAGCGCCTGCGCGATGCCACGGCCCGCGTGCGCGCCAGCACCCAGCTGCGCCAAGTGGCCATCACCACCACCGCCGGTTTTGCCTCACTGTGGCTGATTCCGCGGCTGGAGCGCTTCACGGCCGACCACCCGGGCGTGGATGTGCGGGTCTCGGCCACCAACGAGCTGCTGGATCTGGCGCGCACGCATATCGACGTGGCCGTGCGCTTTTGCCGCGTCAGCGATGGCGTGGGCCAGCCCCTGTTCGAGGAGACGGTGTACCCGGTGTGTGCGCCGCAACTGCTCGGCAACCCCGTCAAGCCCTTGCAGACGCCGGCCGACCTGGTGCAGCACACGCTCCTGGCGATGATGGAGACGCCGCAGGAATCGGCACTGAACGCCGACTGGGCGCCGTGGCTGAACATCATGGGCCTGCCCGAGCTGCGCACGAAGAATACCCTGCGCTTCACCCAATACAGTGATGCCATTGCGGCCGCGGTGGCCGGCCAGGGCGTGGCGATCGGCCGCCTGCCGCTGGTCGCCTGGCTGCTGCGCGACGGGCGGCTGGTGGCCCCGTTCGGCGGCACGGCCGCCTCGCAGCGCGGCTACTTCGTGGTCGCCGCGCCGCGCGCCGCCTGCAACCCCGATGCGCAGGATTTTGTGCGCTGGCTGCGGGCCGAGGCCGAGGCGCCGGTGGTGGCAAGCGCTCCGCCTCAGGTTTTTAGTTAAATCACGTGCTAGCCCTTATAGGATCTTCGCATGATGCTATTGATTAAATAGCGACCTGGTATTCAGGCGGGTGTGGCCGGGCGCGGCTCCGACCACAGCTTGCCGCCGGTGGCCCAGTTTCCGCGCGGCACATCGATCAAGAGAATGTCGACCGCCTCGGGCGAGCCGCCCAGCACCTCGACCGTGACGCGGGTGATCTCCGTGACCAGTTTTTTCTTTTGCTCGGGCGTGCGGCCTTCCAGCATTTCAACGTGAATGGTGGGCATGGGGATCCTCGGATGGAAAAGTGGGTGAGGCGAGGATCATAAAAGCTCGCGCCTACCCACGGGCGCGCAGCGCCCGGTCAATCGCCTGATGCAGGTGCTGCATGCCGAAGGAAACGTCCGTGACCTTGCCGTTCACATAGAACGTCGGCGTCGCGCGCACGCCCAGGTGTTGCGCGCCGGCCAGGTGCTCCTGCACGCGCTGCAGGTACACGTGATCGCTCATCTCGTTCTGGTAGCGCAGCAGGTCCAGGCCGATGTCGCCGGCGTAGTCCAGCAGCTGCTTGTCCTGCAGATGCTGTTGATGTGTGAACAGGAGGTCATAAAACGGCCAGAACATATGCTGGGCGCCCGCCGCCTCGGCGGCCTCGGCCGCGAGTTCGGCGTGAGGATGGATCTCCCGCTGCGGGTAGTGGCGGAACACAAAGCGCAGCTGCGGGCCGAAATGATCGAGCATGATCTTCATCGCCGCATAGGCCTGGCCGCAGGACGGGCATTCGAAGTCGCCATATTCAATGACGGTCACCTCGGCGGAAGCCGGGCCCAGGATATGGTCGGTGGCCGCATCGGGCTTGAGCAGCGGGTCGCGTTTGACGGGGGCAATCATGGTTTTGCCTTTCGTGGAGGTCGCATCAGCTTAGCCAGATTGGGCTCGAAAGAAAAGCCGCCCGCGTGCGCCGGTTAGCGCAGCCAGGGCTCGAATGCCCTGGCCAGCTGCTGTAACAGGGCCGGCTCGGGTAGCGGTAGCCGCACGCTGGCCTGGCCCGTGAGGGGATCGCGTTCGATCGTGATGGGCGCCATGCCAGGCAATGCGCCGCCAGCGGAGCGCGCGCTTGCCAGCCCCTGCAGCAACGCAGCACCCGCCTCAAGGAAGGCGGCCCACGGGTCCGCAAGCTCGGTGCGTGGCATCACGACTTCGGCGCTGGCCTCGGTATCGGTCGTGACCGGTGTCGCGTCCTGCGCCTGAGACAGGTCGACCGGTGCGGGTGGCAAATCGGCCGCGCCCGCTGTTGCAGGTGGCTCCGCTGCCGTATCCGCGTCGGCCTCGCCCATGGCTCCGGCCACCTGCTCGACGCTTTTCATGAACTGGGACAAGCGCGTGCCCTGCAGGAATACCTCGTGCTCGCCGCCGTCGAGCACGCCCGTGAACAGCGACTTCTTGAAGGCCAGTACCGACAGCATGCCCTCCTCGATGCTGCCCTGGCCGACGAAGTCGATCACCTGTACGCCGCGCGACTGGCCCATGCGGTGCACACGGCCGATGCGCTGCTCCAGCACCGCTGGATTCCAGGGCAAATCCATGTTGACCACCACGGCCGCCGCGTGCTGCAGGTTCAGCCCCACGCCGCCGGCGTCGGTGGAAAGAAACAGGCGGCAATCCGGATCGCTGTGGAACCGCTCTACCAGCGCACCCCGCTGGTCGCCCGGCACGCTGCCGCTGAACAGCACATGGCCCCAGCCGCGCCGGCCTTCGCCCGGAACCCGCTGTGCCAGGCGGCGGCGAATCAGCTCATGCGTACCCAGCCACTGGCTGAACACCACGGCCTTGGCGGCCGGGTCTTCGAACAGCTCGTCCAGCAAAGTCATTAACTCATCGACCTTGTGCCCGTGGTCGGTCTCGTGATCGAGCAGGAAGGTGCTGTTGCAGGCCATGCGCATGTTCTGCAAGGCGCACTGCAGGCGGCGTTGGTCGCCGTCCGACAGGTAGCCGGTCTTGCGCCAGCGCGAGACGATGCGCGTGACGATGGCGCCGTTCTCGTCGTGGTGCACACGCTGCTCGGGCGTCAGCGGCACGAAGATGCGGTTGTCCACGCGCGCCGGCAGTTGCGTCAGCACCTCGGCCTTGCGCCGGCGCAGCATCACTGGCGCAAGGGTCTGGCCGATGCGGTCCAGCGCGCGGTAGCCGATGACGCGGCCGGCCTCGTCGCGCAACTGGTGCTCATCGAGCAGCCGCCAGGTCGGCCCGAGCCGATGCTGGTCGACGAACTGCACGATCGAGATCAACTCCTCCAGCCGGTTTTCCAGCGGCGTGCCGGTCAGCACCACGCAATACGGGCTGGTAATGCGCTTGAGGGCGCGCGCGGCGATGGTGTTCCAGTTCTTGATGCGCTGCGCTTCGTCGGCAATCACGAGTTCCGGCCCCCAGGCATCGATCAGGTCGGCATCGCGCGCCAGCGTTTCGTAGTGGGTGATCTTGCAGAACGCTTCTTCGCGGTACTGACTCTGGCGCTGCGCGCGCAGGCCGTGGATCACCTGCACCTCGCGCTCGGTGCAGCGCGTGAACTCGTTCTTCCACTGGTGCTTGAGCGAGGTCGGGCACACCACCAGCACGCGCCGCACGCCGAAGTGGTGCGCGAACAGCTCGGCCGCGGCGATCGCCTGGATGGTCTTGCCCAGGCCCATCTCGTCGCCGATCAGCGAGCGGCCGGCGCGCGCGGCAAACAGCGCGCCTTCGGCCTGGTAGGGATAGAGCTTGACCTTCAGGAGCCGGGTGAGCGCCTTGTCCCGGATGCCCTTGGGATAGGCCTCGACCAGGGCCGCGTGGCGGCGTTCGCCGTCGCGGATCTGGGCAACGAACTGCCAGACATCATCGTGGCAGCGCAGCTCATGGCCGCAATCTTGCGCGGCCCGCATCAGTCGCTCCAGTCCGCCCTGCCTGTGTCGCACCAGGGCCCCACCGGCAGAGGCGTCGAACAGTTTTCCGGCCTGGGCCAGCAAGGCCGGCGGGCAGCCCGCCCCGGCGCGAAAGCGCACCTGGCGCGCGCCCGTGTAGGCTAGCCAGATCTCGCTGTACTCGGACTGGAACCCGCGCGCCAGCGCCGCCTTGCCGCCGCGCCTGGCCTGCAGCCGGGCGAGGGTGAACTCGATGTGCTTGCAGGTGCCCAGGTCGTTGGTGGCGTAGTCGGGGCAGGTGCAGAAGTTCTGGCCCGGGGCCTGGCCGCGGATGGCCACGCGGTAGTGCGTGCCGCTTGCGGGGTTGTGCACGCGGAAGTCGGAAAACACTGGCGCCTGCCCCAGGTTTTCCAGGCCAAAGTTTTGCTCGCGGCCGAACTGGCGGCGCAGCGCGGTCTGCCAGTCGGCGACCTCGAGTTCGGCAGGGCGGCGCGTGCGCGAGAGGCGGAGTTCGGCCGGCCGGGCGGCCTTGGCCGTCCTGGCTTTCAATCGGGGCTTGCGCAAGGTAGGGGTGGAGGTCGGCATCGGTGGGACGCTGCGGTGCGGGTGGTGAATGGGGGTCCTAATTCTCACTTATTACCCGGAGTCCTCGATGCTTGCTGACTATGCGCCAGCCTTCACATCATGAGTATTTTTGTTGGAGTAATTGACAACACTGCGACATGTTGTCAAAATCTCCAACATGAGAGCCAAGCAACTGGTGAAGCAACGTGTCGAAGTCCATGCACGGGCCTTTGCCGAACTGGTGATCTGGCAGTTGGCCGCGCCGTTGGCCGGGAGCTCACATACGTTCAAGTACCGTCTGGCTTATGTGGTGGCTGGCATTTGCGTGCTGCGTTACGACAACGAAGCCGGTAAAGGCAATCACCGGCATTGGGGATCGACTGAAGCCACCTACGAATTCAGCAACCCGCGCCAGTTGATGGCTGATTTTTTTGAGGATATCCGGAGGTACAACCATGAGCACCCTGAAGATTGATGTTCGTTCCCTCGCAGGCAGTCTGACCGATGCGGTCCAGGCGATGGAAACCGGCCACGCCCAGCCGCCAAGGTACAGCTTCTCTTCCGCGCAAGCGCTGATGCGCACCCTGGGCGGCAAGCGCTTTGATTTGATACAGGCGCTGGCGGGTGCTGGTGCCGTCACCATCCGCGAAGCGGCCCGCCGCGTCGATCGCGACGTGAAGGCAGTCCATGGCGATGTGCAGGTCCTGCTGGCCTGCGGCGTGCTGGACAAGACGGCAGACGGAAAGATCGAGTTTCCGTATGACGCGGTGCATGTGGACTTTTTGCTGAAGGCGGCGTGACCGCATGCCTTCTTCCGCTGCCTTAATCCTTAACCGTTACGCCGTAGTTACGCCGCTGCCTTCACCTTCAACCGCCACCCATGCAGCAGCGGCTCGGTATAGCCGCTGGGCTGCACCAATCCCTTGAACACCAGGTCACACGCCGCCTGATACGCCATGGAGGTGTCGAAGTGGCCCGCCATCGGCTTGTACAGCGGATCGCCCGCGTTCTGGCCATCCACCACGGCGGCCATGCGCTCGAAGGTCTCGCGCACCTGCGCTTCGGTCACCACGCCATGCAGCAGCCAGTTGGCCATGTGCTGGCTGCTGATGCGCAGGGTGGCGCGGTCTTCCATCAGCGCCACGTTGTGGATGTCGGGCACCTTGGAGCAGCCCACGCCCTGGTCCACCCAGCGCACCACGTAGCCCAGGATGCCTTGCGCGTTGTTGTCGAGTTCCTGCTGCTTCTCGGCCGCGCTCCAGTTGGGCGTGGCGGCCACCGGGATCTGCAGCAGGCCGCCGAGCAGGGCGTCGCGCGCGGCCACCGGGTCGGTCTGCGCGTTGGCCTTTTCCATCTGCGCCTGCACTTCGGCCACGTTGACCTGGTGGTAGTGCAGCGCGTGCAGCGTGGCGGCGGTGGGCGAGGGCACCCAGGCGGTGTTGGCGCCGGCGCGCGGCTGCGCGATCTTTTGCTCCAGCATCGCGGCCATCAGGTCGGGCATGGCCCACATGCCCTTGCCGATCTGTGCGCGCCCGCGCAGGCCGCAGGCCAGGCCGACCGCGACGTTGTTCTTCTCATAGGCGGCGATCCACGCGCTGGCCTTCATGTCGCCCTTGCGGATCATCGGGCCGGCGCGCATGGCGCTGTGCATCTCGTCCCCGGTGCGGTCCAGGAAGCCGGTGTTGATGAAGGCCACACGCGCGCTGGCGGCCGCGATGCAGGCCTGCAGGTTGATGCTGGTGCGGCGCTCCTCGTCCATGATGCCGAGCTTGACGGTGTTCTCGGGCAGGCCCAGCAGCGCCTCGACGCGGCCGAACAGCTCGGCGGCGAACGCCACTTCCCTGGGGCCGTGCATCTTGGGCTTGACGATGTAGACCGAGCCGGTGCGCGAATTCTTGATGCCCGCCTGGCCCTGGCGCTTCAAATCATGGATCGCGATGGCGGTGGTGACGACCGCGTCCATGATGCCTTCGGGGATCTCGTGCGTGCTGCCGTCCCTGGCCGTGTACAGGATGGCCGGATTCGTCATCAGGTGGCCGACATTGCGCACGAACATCAGCGAGCGGCCGTGCAGCGTGACGGGCTTCCCATCCGCGCCGGTGTACACGCGGTCCGGGTTCAGGCCGCGCGTGAAGGTCTTGCCGCCCTTGGTGACTTCCTCGGTCAGCGTACCCTGCAAAATGCCGAGCCAGTTGCTGTAGGCCAGCAGCTTGTCCTCGGCGTCCACCGCGGCGATCGAGTCCTCGAGATCGAGGATGGTGGAGAGCGCAGCTTCCATCACCAGGTCGGATACGCCCGCCGCATCGCTCTTGCCGATCGGCGTGTTGCGGTCGATGCGGATGTCGATATGGATGCCGTTGTTTTGCAATAGCACCGAGGATGGTGCCGCGGCATCGCCCTGGTAGCCGATGAACTTGGCGGGGTCTTGAAGGCCGGTGCTCGATCCGCCCTTGAGCGCCACCACCAGCTTGCCGCCGGCGACCGTGTAGCCGGTCGTATCCTGGTGCGAACCACTCGCGAGCGGCGCGGCCTGGTCCAGCACCTTGCGCGCGAACTCGATGACCTTGGCGCCGCGCACCGGGTTGTAGCCCTTGCCCTTCTCGGCGCCGCCGGTCTCGGGGATGGCATCGGTGCCGTACAGCGCGTCGTACAGCGAGCCCCAGCGCGCGTTGGCCGCGTTCAGCGCGTAGCGCGCATTCAAAATCGGCACCACCAGTTGCGGGCCGGCCTGCACGGCGAGTTCGGCATCGACGTGGGCCGTGCTGGTCTTTACGCCGGCGGGCGACGGCACCAGGTAGCCGATCGTTTCCAGGAACTTGCGGTACGCCACCATGTCGCGGATCGGGCCGGGGTTGGCCTGGTGCCAGGTGTCGAGTTCGGTCTGCAGCCGGTCGCGCTCGGCCAGCAGCGCGATGTTCTTTGGCGCCAGGTCGGCCACGATGGCGTCGAAGCCCTGCCAGAAGGCGCTGCTCGCCACGCCGGTGCCGGGCAGCACCTTGTCGTTGATGAACTGGTGCAGCTCGGTGGCCACTTGCAGGTTGTGAACAGGGGTGCGTGCGGTCATGGGGTTCTCCATCAAGCTTCAAAAAAAGAGAGGACATCGCGCAGGCTGGCGCCGATGCGGGTGGGCGGGGTGCCGAGCTCTTCGAACGGCATCTGGTAGCGATTCACCCACAGGGTCTGGTAGCCGAACCAGGTGGCGCCCAGCGCGTCCCAGCTGTTGCTGCTCACAAACAGGATGTTCGCGGCCTTCAGGCCGGTGGCCTGCTCACCCAGGGCATAGGCCTCGGGGTGGGTCTTGTACTTGCGCACGGCATCCACGCTGATCACATGATCCAGCAGACCTTCCATGCCGGCGCTGCGCACCGCGATGCCGAGCATCTCGGGGTCGCCGTTGGACAGGATGCCGGTGGCGATGCCCCGGGCCTTGAGCGCCTTCAGCACGGGCTTGTTCTCGGGAAAGGCGCTCAGGTGCCGGTACTGGTTCATCAACTGGTCGATTTGACCATTAAAAGTGGCTATGGCCTCCGCCGATGCTCCGGGAGGTGCTATTTTTTTAATAGCGTACGCGAGCGCGGCCCGGGTCAGTGCCCAGAACGGCTGGTAGTGCGCGCCGTGGTTGCTGGTGGTCACGAGCCGCGTGTATTCGATCTGCTTGTCGCGCCAGAGCACGCTCAAGGCCTGGCCGCGGCCCGGAAACAGCTGCTCGGCCAGCAGGCCCACGCTGTACACGTCGAACAGCGTGCCGTAGGCATCGAACAAAACCGCTTGGGGCTTTTCAACGGGAGTAGTACAGGCTTGTTCCATGCATCTACTGTATTCGATACTTTGTGGTGGACTTATTAAGTCAAAGTCGTTTTATTCATGACTTTTATGGTTGTAATCAAGGCTGGGCGCCGAGACCATCAAGGCCGGGCCGATCCGCCACGCGGGCATCAAGCGGGAGTGGTTTGTGACTTCCATGCGCATAATCTGGCGCCATGGACAAGCTCAAGGCCATGGAGTCGTTTGTGTCGGTGGCGACGCGGGGCAGCCTCACGGCTGCGGCCCAGGCCGAGGGCGTGGCGCCGGCCATCATGGGGCGCCGGCTCGACGCGCTGGAGGAGCGGCTCGGCGTCAAGCTGCTGGTGCGCACCACGCGGCGCATCACGCTCACGCATGAGGGCAGCGCCTTTCTGGAAGACTGCCAGCGCCTGCTGGTCGAGGTCGCCAACGCCGAGGCCAGTGTGTCGGCCGGCGGCGTCAAGGCCAGCGGGCATCTGCGCATCACCGCGCCGGCGGGCTTTGGCCGGCGCCACGTGGCGCCGCTGGTGCCGCGCTTTCGCGAGTTGCATGCCGACGTGACGATTTCGCTGAATCTGAGCGACCGCGTGGTCGATCTGGCGGCCGAGGGGCAGGACTGCGCGGTGCGCGTGGGCGATCTGCCCGATTCCTCGCTGGTCAGCGTGCGCCTGGCCGAAAACCGGCGCCTGTGCGTGGCCACGCCCAAATACCTGCGCCAGCATGGCACGCCGCAGCACCCGAGCGAGTTGGCGCGCTTCGACTGCCTGACCCTGTCCAGCGGCGCCTCGCAAAGCCGCGGCTGGGCGTTCCGCGTGCCGATCGCCACGGGCGAGCGCGCCGGCGACGCCGAGGTGATCCACCTCAAACCCGGCGGCCCGCTGGACTGCACCGATGGCCAGGTGCTGCACGACTGGTGCCTGGCGGGCGGCGGCATCGCGTGGCGCAGCACCTGGGAAGTCGAGTCCGAAATCGCCAGCGGCCAGCTGGTCGAGGTGCTGGCCGATTTTGCGGCGCCGCCGAACGGCATCTACGCCGTGTTTCCGCAGCGCCGGCACCTGCCGCTGCGCGTGCGCCTGTGGATCGATTTTCTCAAGCACAGCTACGGCCAGCCGGGCTACTGGCAGGCCGCGTGAAGTCGCTGGTGCTGTGCGCCGACGATTTCGCGGTGCACGCGGGCGCCTCGCAGGGCATTGCGGCCCTGGCGCGCCAGGGGCGGCTGTCCGCCACCAGCGCCATGGTGCTGTCGCCGCGCTGGCCGCAGGACGTGGCGCTGCTGCAGGAGTTGCGCGGGCGCATCGATATCGGCCTGCACCTGGACTGGACCAGCGAATTCGCGCAGGCCGCCGGCCATGGCCTGTCGCTTGGCGCGGCGATGCGCCGGGCGCTGCTCGGCGGCTTCGACCGCAGCGCGGCGCGCACCGTGATCGAGCGCCAGCTCGATCTGTTCGAGGCGCAATGGCAGGCGCCGCCCGACCATGTGGATGGGCATCAGCATGTGCAGCAGTTCGCCGGCATCCGCGAGCCGCTGGTCGAGCTGCTGGCGCGGCGCTACCCGGGCCGACTGCCGTATTTGCGCGTGTCGCAGGTGCGCTCTGGTGTCGGCGAACGCCTTGGCTTCAAGTCCCGCGTGATCTCGGCGCTGGGCTCCAATGCTATAAAGAAGATAGCTGATGGCGCAGGTGTAACAAGGGCTGATGCCTTGTTGGGTGTCTATGATTTCGCAGGCGATACGGCCCGCTATACCGCGCTGATGGACGGCTGGCTGGCGGGCGCGCCGGCCGGCGCCCTGCTTATGTGCCATCCGGCCGCTGCAGCCGACCCGGATGACGAGATCGGCGTGGCGCGCCTGCGCGAATACGCCTACCTGGCAAGCGGCGATTTTGCTGCGGCGCTGGCGCGCGCGCAGGTGGAACTGGTGCGCGGGGCGCGCGCTCTGCAGCCACTACACTCCCCGCCATGACCCTTCCCGCATCGACCCAAGAACAACGTCGAAAATCCTGGCTCCGGCTCGTCGTCCTGTGGCTTTTGCTGCTGCTGCTGGCCGCGCTGCGCCCGCTGGCCGTGCCGGATGAGGGGCGCTACGGCGAAGTCGGCCGCTGGATGCTGCAAAGCGGCGACTGGCTCGTGCCGCGCCTGGACGGCCTGCCGTTCTTCCACAAGCCGCCGCTGTTGTACTGGCTGGAGGCCGTGTCGCTGGCCGTGTTCGGCAGCCATGTGTGGGCGCTGCGGCTGGTGCCGGCGCTGCATGCCGGCATCATGCTGGCGGGCCTGTACCTGGCGGCCCGCGCCATCGCCGGCGAGCGTGTCGCGCGCCGCGCCGGCCTCATGCTGGGCACCAGCGTGGCGTTTTTGCTGGGCGGCCAGTACGTGAACCACGACATGATGGTGGCAACCTGGATCGGCATCGCGGTCTGGTGTTTCGCGTTCGCCTTCATGCACGGCGCGCGCCCGCATGCGAACCTGGCCCGGCTCGGCTTTGTGGCCTGCGCGCTCGGAGTGCTCAGCAAGGGACTGATCGGCCTGCTGCTGCCCGGCCTGGTGCTGTTTTTGTGGCTGCTCTGGACGCGCCAGTTCCGCAAGGTGCTGGCGCTGCCCTGGGCGAGCGGCCTGTTGCTGTTCAGCGCAATCACCGTGCCCTGGTTCGTGCTGATCGCGCAAAAATACCCCGGCGCGATGGACTACCTGTTCGGCACGCAGCAGTTCACGCGCTTCACGGCCGATACCTTCAACAACGTCCAGCCCTGGTGGTTCTATATCGCCAGCCTGCTGATCCTGCTGTTTCCGTGGGCCTTTTTTGCCGGCAAGCCGCTGTGGGACGCCGTGAAGCGGACCCCGGCGCCCGACGGAGTGGCCCGGGAATGGTCCAGCCTGTGCTGGATCTGGCTCGCCGCCATCCTCGCGTTCTTCTCCATCCCCGCCTCCAAGCTGATCGGCTATATCCTGCCCGTGACCCCGCCGCTGGCGTTGCTGGCGGCGCTGGGCTGGGAGCGCACGCTGGCGCACAGCCGGTTTGCGGGCCGGGTGTTTGCCGCCCTGGCGGCGCTGATCATGGCACTGGCGCTGGCCGTCAGCCTGCTGGTGACCCGCTTCACCGACGACAAACTGAGCGGGGATGTCGCGCAGACCCTGGCCTGCGACGCGAGTCCGGCGGACACGGTCTATGCGGTCGGCAACTATCCCTACGACTTGCCGTTCTACGCCCAGGTCCGCCGGCCCATCGTGGTGATCCAGGATTGGCCCCGGCAGCGCAAAACGGCCGGCGACGTGTGGCAGCGCGAGCTGTTCGAGGGCGCCGATTTCGACCCCGTCGCCGGCCGCGTGCTGCAGACCCCCGATGTTCTACCGGCGGCCAGCGCGCAACCCGGCAACTGGCTGCTGGTCCGGCGCGGCCGTGAGGGCGCGTTCGGCCCGCCCGCGTGGCTGCGGGTTCAAACCGGCACCGGCTGGGTGCTGTTCAAGTCGGGCGCCAGCGCCGCGCCGGCGACTGCGTCAGCGCCGGAAGGCCCAATAGCGGCTCAGCAAAAAGGTTTGCCCGGCTGCAAACACTAGCGCGGCGAACAGCGCGACAAACGACGGCCAGCCCAGTTCTCGCAGCAGCAGCACAAACACGATCTCGTTGGTCGCAAAGCCGGCCAGCGCGGTCATGAGGAAGCGGCTGAAGCTCTGCGTCACGCTGGTGCCCGCATCGCTGAAGCTGAGCCAGCGGTGGCCCGAAAAACTCACGAAAAACGCCACCGTGAAACCGATGGCGTTGGCCACTTCCGGCCACACATGGGCATGCGTCAGCGCAAACACCAGCATGTGGGTGAGCGCCGCGGCGCTGCCCACGGCGATGAACCAGAAGCCGGACTTGCCCATGTTCAGAGCAGCGAGGCGTCCTGCAGCCGGGCCGCTCGGGGTTCGTCGTCCCCGCGCGCGCCCGCGGCGATCAAGCCATCTCCCGTGCGCTGGCTGAGCAGATAGGCCGGGCGCTGCTTGACCTCTTCGTAGATGCGCCCCACATACTCGGCCAGGATGCCCATGCCGAGCAGCTGGATGCCGCTGAAGAACATCAGGCCGGCCACGATGGTGGCGTAACCCGGCACCTCGACGCCCGTGATGAAGTATTCGATCACGACCCAGACGCCGTAACCCAGCGCGCCGACCGACAGCAGCAGCCCCAGCGCCGTGAGCAGACGCAGCGGCGCGGTGGAGAACGCCACCATGCCGGTCAGCGCGAGCCGGAACGAGCCGCCCAGGCCGAAGTTGGTCTGGCCATCGGCGCGCGGCAGCGGCTCGTAGTCGATCGCCGTGCTGTTGAAGCCGACCCAGGCGTACAGGCCCTTCATGAAGCGGTTGCGTTCGGGCAGCGACTTGAGCGCCTGTACCACCTTGCGGTCCATCAGGCGGAAGTCGCCGGCATCGGCCGGAATCTCGATATGGCTGCCCCAGTTGACGAGCTTGTAGAACAGGCCGGTGAGTCCCGCCTGCAGGCGCGACTGGTCTGCGCGGGTCTTGCGCACGGCATACACCACGTCCGCGCCTTGCTTCCATTTTTCCAGCATCTCGCCCAGCAGGGACGCCGGATGCTGTCCATCCGCATCCATCATGACGACCAGGTCGCCGCACGCCGCGTCGATGCCGGCGGTCAGCGCGGCCTCCTTGCCGAAGTTGCGCGAGAGCTGCAGCAGCACTATCTGCGGATGCGCCGCGCACAGGCGCTGCGCGACCTGCACGGTCTCGTCGCGGCTGCCATCGTCGACCACGATCAGTTCCACCTGGGGCGAGAGCGCGGCCAGCGCGGCCAGCACCTGCGGCACCACGATATCGAGGTTGCGCGCCTCGTTGAAGGCGGGCATGACGCAGGAAAGGGACGGGGTCTGATCGGCGCGAGAGGTCATGCGCGCATCATGCCAAAAGAAAACCCCGCCCTATGGCACGGGCGGGGTTTTTTTGCGCAGGCAAAGACGGGCTGATGCCGCCCGGCCTGGCCGGGCGACGTTTATTTCGCGTCGGCCATGCACTTCTTGAGGAAGCTGGCTTTGGCGGCGCCCGCCAGCTTCTTGTCGGCGGCGGCTTGGTCGCAGGAGGGCTTCGCGGCCGGGGCTGCGGCGGCCGGCTTGGCGCTCAGGCAGTCTTTCATGAAGGCCTTGCGCTCATCGCCCTTCTTGCCGGCGGCATCGGCGTTGCAGGTGGCCATCTTGGTCTGCTGCGCCGTTTTGGCGCCCTCGGCAGCGTGGGCCACGCCCATGCCCATGGACAGAGCCAAACCCATGGCGGCGATCAGGGGAAGAAGTTGTTTCATGGAATCTCCTGGAGAGGAACGTGTTGAAGGGAAAGGCATCCTGCAGGGAAGAAAAAATCCCTGCAGGATTGCAACACACAACGTTCGGACCGGCAATATGGATGACGCGAGCCCCTGGGTGAGCGCCGCCGCCCCGTAAAATCAGCCGATGCTCTCTGTCAAACAGGAATTGCTCGCGGCGCTGGCCGGCGAGCTGGAAAAACTCTCGCCCGGTGCGGGATTGAGGGCGGCCTTCGAGTCGCCCAAGGTGGCCGCGCATGGCGACCTGGCCTCCACGGCGGCCATGCAGCTGGCCAAGCCCTTGAAGCAAAACCCGCGCCAGGTCGCGGAGAGCCTGCGTCAGGCGCTGCAAAATTCAGAGCCCTTCAAGCGCTGGGTCGGCGCCATCGAGATCGCCGGGCCGGGCTTCCTCAATATCCGGCTCAAGCCCGAGGCCAAGCAGCAGATCGTGCGCGAGGTGCTGCAGGCCGCCGACCGCTTTGGCGTGCAGGGCAGCAACGGGCAGCGCGTGCTGGTGGAATTCGTCTCGGCCAACCCAACCGGGCCGCTGCATGTGGGCCATGGCCGCCAGGCGGCGTTGGGCGACGCCATCTGCAACCTGTTCCAGACCCAGGGCTGGGACGTATACCGCGAGTTCTACTACAACGACGCGGGCGTGCAGATCCAGACGTTGGCTAACAGCGTGCAGCTGCGCGCCCGGGGCTTCAAACCCGGCGATGCGCAGTGGCCCAGCGGCGAAAACGCCCCCGCCTACAACGGCGACTACATCGCCGACATCGCGGCCGACTTCCTGGCGAAAAAGACGGTCAAGTCCGACGACCGCGCGGACACCGCCTCGGGCGACGTAAACGACCTCGATGCCATCCGCCAGTTCGCCGTGGCCTACCTGCGCCACGAGCAGGACCTGGACCTGCAGGCGTTTGCGGTCCGGTTCGACAACTACTACCTCGAATCGAGCCTGTACACCAGCGGCAAGGTCGCGGCCACGGTCGCGAAGCTGCAGGCGGCCGGCAAGACCTACGAGCAGGACGGCGCGCTGTGGCTCAAGTCCACCGAGTATGGCGACGACAAGGACCGTGTCATGCGCAAGGGCGACGGCAGCTACACCTACTTCGTGCCCGACGTGGCCTACCACATCGCCAAGTGGGAGCGCGGCTTTCACAAGGTGGTCAACATCCAGGGCACCGACCACCACGGCACCATCGCGCGGGTGCGCGCCGGCCTGCAGGCGGCGAATGTGGGCATTCCCACGGGCTACCCCGACTATGTGCTGCACACCATGGTGCGCGTGATGCGCGGCGGCGAGGAAGTCAAGATCAGCAAGCGCGCCGGCAGCTACGTCACGCTGCGCGACCTGATCGAATGGACCAGCAAGGACGCCGTGCGCTTCTTCCTGCTGAGTCGCAAGCCCGATACCGAATATGTGTTCGACGTCGATCTGGCGGTCGCCAGGAACAACGACAACCCGGTGTATTACGTGCAGTACGCGCATGCGCGCATCTGCTCGGTGCTGGCCGCATGGAAGGACAAGGAAGGCGGCGACGCGGCCCGGCTCGCGAGCGTCGACCTGGCACCACTGCAAAGCGCCCCCGCGCTGGCGCTGATGCTGCAACTGGCCAAATACCCGGAGATGCTGGGCGCGGCCGCGCAGGATTTCGCGCCGCATGACGTCACTTTCTACCTGCGCGATCTGGCCGCCACCTACCACAGCTACTATGATGCCGAGCGCATCCTGGTGGACGACGAGGCCGTCAAACTGGCGCGGCTGGCGCTGGTGGCCGCCACCGCGCAGGTATTGCACAATGGTCTGGCAGTTCTGGGCGTGTCGGCGCCCGCAAAAATGTGAGCAATTCAATGAAACAGCAATTCGGCGGCACCATCGTCGGCTTTGTCATCGGTGTCGTGGTGGGTCTGGGCGCGGCGCTGGCCGTCGCCGTGTACGTCACCAAGGTGCCGATTCCGTTCGTCAACAAGGGCGTGAGCCGTGCCCCGGACCAGGATGCGGCCGAGGCCGTGAAGAACAAGGACTGGGATCCCAACGCGCCGCTGTATGGCAAGAACCCGGTGCGCCCGGCCTCGGCCGCGGCCGGCGGCGCGGTCGACAACACGGGTGCGGGTGCCGGTGCAACGCCCGGTGCGGCCACGGCCCCCTTGCCTCCCGCGGTCGTGGGCGGCAGGACCGCAGCCGTCCAGCCGCCGGTTCCGCCGGCGGTGTCGGGCGATCCGCTGGGGGATCTGGCGAAGGCCCGCTCAGGCAGCAGTGGGGCCGATCCGTTCACCTACTTTGTGCAGGCCGGCGCGTTCCGGACCGCCGAAGATGCCGAGTCGCAGCGCGCCAAGCTGTCGCTGATGGGGATCGAGGCCAAAGTCTCCGAGCGCGAACAGGCCGGACGCACGGTCTGGCGCGTGCGGGTCGGGCCGTTCGACACCAAGGGCGATGCCGACAAGGCCAAGGAGCAGCTCGATGGCAGCGGCATGGAAACAGCGCTGGTGCGCGTGCAGCGTTAAATGGCCGCGCGCCTTCGCGTGACGTGCCGCATGGGAACTTCAGGCCGGGTCGGCCCTCTGACTCTGATATTGACAGGAGCGTAACTTGATGAAACGTCGTGAATTCTCGCTGGCCGCCGCCTCGGCGCTTGCCGCCTCCACCCTGACTGTGCCGGCCGCCCATGCCCAGGGGAAAAAATTCGTTGCCGGCACGGACTATCTGGTGCTGGACAAGCGCGCCATGGTCGAGACGCCCCCCGGCAAGGTCGAGGTCATCGAATTCTTCTGGTACAGCTGCCCGCACTGCAACGCGTTCGAGCCGGCGCTGGACAATTGGGTCAAGCGCCTGCCCAAGGATGTCAATATGCGCCGCGTGCCGGTGGCGTTCAATGCGAGCTTTGTGCCCGAGCAGCGCCTGTACTACACGCTGGAAGCCATGGGCAAGCTCGACGAGCTGCACGTCAAGGTGTTCTATGCGATTCACGTCGAGCGCCAGCCGCTCGACCGCGACGCCGGCATTACCGCCTGGGTGCAAAAACAGGGCCTGGACACGGCCAAGTTCGCCGAGATCTACAACTCGTTCTCGGTCGCCACCAAGGTGCGCCGCGCGACCCAGCTGCAGGACGCCTACAAGGTGTCGGGCGTGCCCGCGCTCGGCGTGGCGGGGCGCTTTTATACCGATGGCGAGCTCGCCCACAGCATGGAGCGCGCCCTGCAGATCACCGACTACCTGATTGGCGAGTCGCGCAAGAGCGCCTGACGCCTGCCCCGGGGCGCCACGAAAAGCCCGCTTTGGCGGGCTTTTCTGTTATTTTTGGGAGGGCTTTCGTGGTCGCGCCTTACAATGCCAGCAAGATTCATGCCTCTATGAAAAAAACTTTCACCTCGCTTTTGCTGCTACTCGCCTGTGCGCTACTCCCGCTTGGCGCGCTGGCCGAAAAAGCCGACAGCAACAAGCCGATGAATATCGAGGCGGATGCCCTGCGCTACGACGACCTGAACCAGACCAGCGTATTCACCGGCCGGGTGGTCGTCACCAAGGGCACCATCATCATTCGCGGCGCCCGGGTCGATGTGCGCCAGGACCCCGAGGGCTATCAATACGCCACCGTCACGGCCGAGCCCGGCAAGCTGGCGTTCTACCGGCAAAAGCGCGAGGGTGTGGACGAGTACATCGAGGGGGAGTCGGAAATCATCGAGTACGACGGCAAGGCCGACGTCGTCAAATTCATCAAGCGGGCCATCCTGCGCCGCTACACCGGCGCCACGCTGAGCGACGAGACCACGGGGGCCTTGATCACCTACAACAACGCAACCGACGTGTTCACCGTGGATGGCACGGTCACGAATCCGACGGGCGGCGTCGCGGGCGGCCCCGCGCGCACGCGCATCCGCGCCATGCTGGCGCCCAAGGCAGCCGCCTCGGCGCCGGCGGGCACGGCGCCAGCGCCTGCTGCGCCAGCACCCGTGCTGCGTCCCAGCAGCACGCTCGGCGGGGATCCGAAGTGACGGGCGACACGACGACGGACGCCGTGCGCGACGTGCCGAGCCGGCTCGAAGCGCGCCACCTGCAAAAGTCCTATGGCAGCCGCATGGTCGTGAAGGATGTGTCGCTGTCGGTGCAAAAAGGCGAGGTGGTGGGCCTGCTCGGGCCTAACGGGGCGGGCAAGACGACCTCGTTCTACATGATCGTGGGCCTGGTGCGGGCCGACGCCGGCGAGATCACCATCGACGGCGGCCCGGTCGAACACATGCCGATCCACCGCCGCTCGCGCCTGGGCCTGAGCTATCTGCCGCAGGAGGCGTCGATTTTCCGCAAGCTCACGGTGGAAGAAAACGTGCGCGCGGTGCTGGAGCTGCAGCGCCATGGCGCCGATGGCGACCAGGCCGGCCGTGCGCTGTCCAAAAGCGAGATCGAGGAGCGTCTGACGACGCTCTTGCAGGACCTGCGGGTGGAGCACCTGCGCGATTCGTCCGCGCTGTCGCTGTCGGGCGGCGAGCGCCGGCGCGTCGAGATTGCGCGCGCGCTGGCGACGCAGCCGCGCTTCATCCTGCTCGACGAGCCGTTTGCCGGCATCGACCCGATCGCGGTGATCGAGATCCAGCGCATCATCGTGTTTCTCAAGAGCCGGGGCATCGGCGTGCTCATTACCGACCACAACGTGCGCGAAACCCTGGGCATCTGTGACCACGCCTTCATCATCAATGATGGCCACGTGCTGGCGCAGGGCACACCCTCGGAGATCGTCGACAACGCCGATGTGCGCCGGGTGTACCTGGGCGAGCACTTCAGAATGTGAGGCCTCCCGCATGAAGCAGGGCCTGTCACTTCGCATCTCGCAGCATCTGGCGCTGACGCCGCAGCTACAGCAGTCGATCCGGCTGCTGCAGCTCTCGACGCTGGAGCTGAGCCAGGAAGTGGAGCAGATGCTCGATGACAACCCGTTCCTGGAGGTCGCCGAAGTGGAGGCGCCGCGCGAGGAATTCGGCCTGGCGCAGTCCGACACGCGGGTGCGCGAGGATGATCGTGACGCCGAGCTTGCTATTAATTCGGTAGCTGGTAGCCAGGATGACATAAGGGCTACAGCTCAAAATGATGCTGAATCCCCGCTGTCGGGCCGCGACGACGAGCAAAGCTGGGACGGTGACGGCACCAGCGAGGTCCGGCCCGACGACAGCGAATGGGGCGGCGATGCGCCCGCGCGCAGCAACAACCTGGGCGACGCGGATGCGCTGGACGCCACGGAGCTGGCGGGCAGCCAGGAATCGCTGCAGTCGCACCTGCACCGCCAGGCGCTCTCATTGCGCCTGTCGCAGGAAGATCGCGCCGCGCTGCACTTCCTGATCGAATCGCTGAATGACGACGGCTACCTGGAAGACACGCTGCAGTCGCTGGCCGAAGGGCTGGCCGGCACTGACGAGGCGCAGGTCGAGGAACTGGTGCAGTGTTTCACGGTGGCGCTGTCGCTCTTGCAGCACCTGGAGCCCGCGGGCGTCGGCGCGCGGCATCTGGGCGAATGCCTGGCGCTGCAGCTGCGCGCACTGCAGGGCTTCGATCACGGCGACCCGGCACGCCAGGATGTCGTCGAGGTTGCGCTGCGCCTATGTGCCCAGCCCATGGATCTGCTGGCGCGGCGCGACGTGCGGCGCCTGGTGCAGCTGTGCGGCGCCACTGAAGCGCAGGTCAAGGCCGCCATGGCGCTGATCGGCCGGCTCGAGCCCAAGCCGGGGCGCCGCTTCATGCAGGTGGAGCGCAATATCGTGGTGCCGGACGTGATCGTGACCAACGTCGGGCGCGGCGGCCAGCCCAAGTTTCGCGTGCAGCTCAATCCCGACGTGATGCCGCGCCTGCGCGTGCACGACATCTATGCGAATGCACTCAAGCAGCACAAGAGCGGCGGGCGCGATGCGTCGAACCACGCGGCGCTGCAGCAGCGGCTGCAGGAGGCGCGCTGGTTCATCAAGAACATCCAGCAGCGTTTCGACACCATCCTGCGCGTGTCCAACGCGATCGTGGAACGGCAAAAGAGCTTCTTCGTGCACGGCGAGCTCGCGATGCGCCCGCTGGTGCTGCGCGAGATCGCCGACGAGCTGGGCCTGCACGAGTCCACCATCTCGCGCGTGACCACCGCCAAGTACATGGCCACGCCGTACGGCACCTTCGAGCTCAAATACTTCTTTGGCTCGGGCCTGGGCACCGAGACCGGCGGCAATGCCTCCAGCACCGCGGTGCGCGCACTGATCAAGCAGTTTGTCGCGGCCGAAGATCCCTGCAAGCCGCTCAGCGATAACCAGATTGCCGACATGCTGAAGGAGCAGGGCATCGAGTGCGCGCGCCGCACCGTGGCCAAATACCGCGAGGCGCTGCGGATTGCCCCCACCAACCTGAGAAAAACCCTGTGAACCAGTTGCAACTTTTTCTGCCCTGCGCGGCCGGCGTGGAAGCCTTGCTGGGGGCCGAGGTGCAGCGTATCACCGGCGCCGCCGACCGGGATCTGCAGACGCTGCGCGGCGGCGTGCAACTGGGCGCGTCGTGGCGCGATGCGCTGCTGCTGAACCTGCACAGCCGGCTGGCCCAGCGCGTGCTGGTCGAGCTCTCCAACACCGAGTATCGCAACGAGCAGGACCTGTACCACGCCGCCGCCAGCGTGGCGTGGGAGATCTGGTTCACGACCCGGCAGACCTTCAAGGTCGAGGTCACCGCGCAGCACAGCCCCTTGACCAGCCTGAACTTTGCCGCGCTCAGAATCAAGGACGCGGTTGCCGACCGCTTCCGCCACAAGAGCGGCGTGCGCCCCGACGTGGACACCCAGTGGCCCGACGCGCGCATCTACCTGCACCTGACGACCGACCGCGCCCTGCTCTACATCGACACCTCGGGCGAGCCGCTGTTCAAGCGCGGCTGGCGCGAGGACAAGGGCGACGCCCCTTTGAAAGAAACGCTGGCCGCCGCCATGCTGGCCGCCAGCGGCTGGGATGCCGCGACCCCGCTGTACGACCCGTGCTGCGGCAGCGGCACGATCGCGATCGAGGCGGCGCAAATCGCCTGCCATATCGCGCCCGGCTCGCTGCGCCGCTTCGCCTTCGAGAAGCTGCTGCCGTTCCAGAGCCACGTCTGGTCGGCCATCAAAAACGAAGCGATAGCGCTGCAGACCGCACCGTCCGCGCCCATATTTGGCAGCGACGTGGCGCACCGCATGGTGGATTTCGCGCAGCGCAATGCGGCGCGCGCCGGCGTCGGCGCCGCGGTGGAATTCCGCGGCGGCGATGCGCTGCAGCGCCTGCCACCGGCGCCCAGCGGCGTGATGCTGGTGAATCCGCCGTACGGTGAGCGCATCGAGGTCGCCGGCGTGGCCGGGGGCGGTGCGCGCGGACGCGTCTTCGTGCAGGACATAGCGCGCTTCGGCGCGCGCGAGAGCGCACAGATGGACAGCGAGGAAGGCGGCGAATTCTTCAGCCGTCTCGCCGCCCACTGGAAGAAAAACTACGCCGGCTGGACCGCCTGGGTGCTGACGCCCGACCTGAAACTGCCCAGCCGCATGCGCCTGAAGGAGTCGCGCCGCGTGCCGATGTGGAACGGCCCGATCGAATGCCGCTTGTTTCGGTTTGACATGGTCAAAGGATCCGCAAGGAGAAATGGCCCCGACTCACCACGCGAAGCTGGCGGAGACGAGGTCGGATCAAGGCCCGAAAACGGTGGCGAATCACCAGGCGGAAAAATGGGGTCGGACCGCGAAAATCGGGTCGGATCACCGGGAGCGTAGCGAACGTGTGCTCTGACCCCGTTTTCGCGGACCCCGTTTTTTCGCCGGCCTGCGCAGCAGGCCACGGGGCCGCCATGCGTGCCACCAACATCGTCCTTGACACCAACATCACCCTCGACCTGTGGGTCTTCAACGACCCGGCCGTGCAACCACTGGCGCAGGCGCTGGACGAGGGCCTGCTGCACTGGCTGGCGACCGCCTCCATGCGCGACGAACTGGCGCGCGTGCTGGGCTACCCGCACATTGCGGCGCGGCTGGCGGCGGCCGTGCAGGGTGCTAGCGCCGTGCTGCAGGCGTTCGACCGCCACGCGCACCTGGTCGACGCGGCGGTGCGCGCCGGCGTCACCTGCGCCGACCCCGACGACCAGAAGTTCATCGACCTGGCCGTCTTCCATCGTGCGCGGCTGCTGAGCAAGGACAAGGCCATTCTTTGCATGAAAAAACAGCTGCTGGCCCTTGGTGTACAAGCACAGGCAGCTATTGAATTCGTAGCATAACGTGGTCGGGAGATGCCTGCCCCGCGTCGCAGGGGCAGACATTTCGCCCCCGTCGGCAAAAAGGCCTCAAGCCCCAGCGGTAACAATAGGGTGAATTCACCCCAAGCGAACGACGAGTCGAACCATGAACCCAACGCCCCCTTCCTCCGATCCTGCGGCACCCGGCGCCAGTGCCGCCGAGCCGCTCGACGCAGCGGTGTTCGACGAACTCGACGCCATCCTGGACGAGTTGCGCACACGCGACGACGAGACCCCGCAATGGGAGTTTTGCGAGGGCTTCATGGCGGCCCTGCTGTGCTGCCGCCGCCCCATCGCGGCCAGCGAGTATCTGCCGGTGCTGCTTGGTACCGGTGAGGCGCCGGAGGGAGACACTGGCGCGCACGGCTCGTTTGCCGACGCGGCCCAGCAGCAGCGCTTCATGCAACTGTGGTCGCAGCGCTGGCGCGAAGTAGCGCAAGCCCTGAGCGCCGACGTGGAGTCGCTCGACGACGACCGCGCCTACCAGCCCGAGGTGATGGATGTGCGCGGCGCCGTGGCCAGCCTGCCACCGGCAGAGCAGGCCGCGATGGCGGGGCAGGAGCTACCGTCCTTCGGCCAGGTCTGGGCGCTGGGCTTCATGTTTGCGGTGGAAAGCTGGCCCGAGGAATGGGTCGCGCCGCGCGACAGGCAGGCCGCCGGGCGGCTCGACGAGGCCTTGCAGGCCATGGTCGCGATGACGGAAGACGATACCGGAGCGCCCGCGCTGTGCATGTACAGCGCGGACGGCCCCGCGAGCGTGAGCGAGGCGCGCCTGGACGCTTTTGGCGAAGCGCTATGGGGCGTCTACGACCTGTATGAGCTGTGGCGCAGCATCGGCCCGCGCGTCGAGACGGTGCACAAGGTGGCAACGCCGGGCCGCAACGATCCCTGCTGGTGCGGCAGCGGCAAGAAATACAAGAAGTGCCACGGCGCGGGCTGACCGGGCCGCTCAGGGCTCCCTGAGCAGGTTCAACAATTCCACCACGCGCGCGCTGCTGCGCTCGAAGTCCGTGGTCAGCAGGTTGACCGCCTTGTCGAGGCGGCCGGACTCGACAAAACTCACCACGTTCGCAGCGTGGTAATGGAAATTCTTGTGCTCGGCCACCAGCAGCTTGAACGAGGTGTATTTGCCCAGCCGCGCGCGCCCCGGGCCGTGCAGCCACTTGCCGAGCTCGCAGCGGTCGTCGAAGCAGATCACCTCGGGACGAAAATCCTCGGTGGATTTGCCCGCCAGGTAGGCGTCCAGCCGCACCTTCCAGCTTTCCTCGGCGGCAATGGCGGCATCGATGTCCAGCCGGCGGACTTCAGCCTCGATCTCGGCCGCGGTCCCGGTCGTCATGGTGGTGAGCACTGAATCAGGCGAGCGCCCAAAGCGCAAAAACTTGAGCATCGTGAATCTTCGGTTGGCGTTGTTGTACTGGAAGAAAGGTCCCTGCCCGGAATAATAGCTTGCGCAGACGGGATGTCGCGCACCATGACGCCCAAAAAAAACCACAAAACGTGGCGTAGTGCGCAGTTGGCTGCCTGCTGGTGCGACTGTCGCTGTCTCGCCACAGCCGCCATGTATCCGCAGATACGGCCTGCTCAACAGTGACAGAATGTAGCCCCAGCGCTTGACCAAATCAAAACGGGAGGCAAGCCATGTAATCCTTTTGGGTCAATCTGCCTCGCGTGGTACGCTGACCAATTCCTTGAGACCGTGAATCCCTCCCCTTTCTGATCGTCAGACGCCGTGCAGACCCTCCGCCAAATAGACCCTGTCATCACTTTTCGCAACAGCCAGGGCGACTCCGTCCGCGGCACGCTGACCAATCACCAGCGCCACTCGCTGGTGATGGAAATCTACAACCCGTACTCCATCGTGCAGGTCAGCGAAGTGCTGCGCGATGTCACCGTGCGTGCCGGCGACCGCACCATCTACAAGGGCAACGCGGTCGTCGTCAGTATGCTCAACACGGGCCTGATGGCACTGGTGTCCGTCACCCTGACCGACGACTGGTCCGAGTTCAATGCCATCCGGGGCGATTTGTCGCGCGTCGAGGCGGAGGCCAAAACCTTTGTCGAAGAGTGGAACGCGCGTTTTCGCATCAGCCGAAGCTACCAGGTCGCGATCAGCGAGGCACGCACCTTTTTATCCGAAACCTCGCGCTGGGCCGACCAGGCCGACATGTCGGATGTGCTGCCGCGCGATGCGCAGGGGCGGATCCGGGAAGACATTTTCTATGAACTGGCCACGCCCATCATGCAAAAGGGCAAGGAGTACCTGGTCTGGCTGGAGGAAGAGGCGAAACTGATCGACGTGGAAGACAGCGTCGCGCACCGCAACTTCGCCCAGACGGCGCTGCATCCGCTGCTGCTGCGCGCCCCGTTTGTGTACCGCACGTTCGCCAAGCCGATGGGCTATGCCGGTGACTACGAGATGGTGAACCAGATGTTGAGCGACCCGCGCCAGGGCAACAGCACTTATTTCCAGATCATCAACACGATGTTCATCCGCTGTATCGTGGCCCAGGCGCACCGCAACCGGATCGACATCCTGGTCGGCTACCTGAACAAGGCTGCCGAGCGGGCCGAGCGCGAGCAGCGTGACATCAGCATCCTGAACGTGGGCTGCGGTCCGGCCGTGGAGATCCAGCGCTTCATCGCCCAGCATCCGCACCCGGAGCGCCTGATGTTCAAGCTGATGGATTTCAGCGAAGAAACGCTGGCGTACACGCGTTCCTGCATTGAGAAGAGCTGCCAGGAGCACGGCAAAAAGGTCCAGGTCGAGTACATCCATGAGTCGGTGCACCAGTTGCTGAAACGGGCCTCGAAAAAGGATGACCCGCTCGACGCGCAGACTCAGTTCGACTTTGTCTATTGCGCGGGCCTGTTCGACTACCTGTCGGACAAGGTCTGTTCACGGCTGCTGCAGTATTTCGTCTCACGCAGCAGCGTAGGGGGCACCGTGCTGGTCACCAACGTGCACTCCAGCAACCCGGAGCGCCATGGCATGGAACACCTGCTCGAATGGCATTTGATCTACCGCGACGAGGTCCAGCTGGAAAGCGTCCTGCCCACTAACCGGGAAAACACCCGGCTCTACACCGATGACACCGGAGCCAACATTTTTGCCGAGTTTCAGGTCACCGCCGGTGCCTGAGCACGTGGCCGGGCCACTGTCCATGTTCAGCCGGACCGCATCGCCCTATCACCAGGAGTTGGGCGAATTCCGCGTTGCGTACAGCAAGGCGGGAAGCATCACTTCGCTGGTGCTGGTGCTGCTGGGGGCGGGGCTGGATCTTGCGGTCTATCCCGAGCGGTTCGGCCTGTTCCTGGCGGTCCGCCTGGGCGTCGCGCTGCTGACGCTGCTGATCTTCCTGGCGTTGTACGGCGCCTGGGGGCATCGGTCGGTGCAGACCCTGACCCTGCTATGGCTGGCGTTGCCGCAAATCATGATCGCCTGGATGATTGGTGTCGCCGACGGCGTGCATTCCATCTACTTCGTCGGCCTGCAACTGGCGCTCTATGCGACAGGCATTCTCATGCCCATCACCTTTCTCGAAGGGGTCGGCTTCGGTCTATTCACGTATGCGATCTACGTGCTGGCGTGCGCCCTGAATCCGGCCGGGCTGTCGGACGTGGGACGATTCGCGGGCAATTCGCTATTCCTGCTGTTCTCGGCGGCAGCGAGCTCGGTCTGCACCTACTTCAACGAGCGGGCACGTCTGCAGCTGTTTCACCTGCAGCGCGAGGTGGCGGAAAAAAACGCCACGCTGGTGAGCACCAACCAGGCGCTCGCGCAAATCAAGGGCCACATGATCCAGCAGGAGAAAATGGCGGCGCTGGGCACCTTGTCGGCCGGCCTGATGCACGAGGTGAACAACCCGGTGAACTACAGCATGATGGCCCTGAACATGGCCCTGCTCGATCCGGTGGTGGGCCAGAGTGCAGACCTCAAGGAAAGCCTGGTCGATGCCAAGGAGGGCCTGGCGCGGGTGCAGAACATCGTCTCCGACCTCAAGACCTTCGCGTACCAGAAGCCGGGCGAAGACAGCAGCCGCATCTTCCTGCTGGAAAAGGCCGTGCTGTCGGCGCAGCGCCTGACCGGCCACGAACTCAGCGGCGTGGACGTGCAGGTGCACTGGCCGCAGGACACCCATGTGCGCGGCGATGAGCCGGCCGTCATCGGGGTCATGATCAACCTGCTCAGCAACGCGGCGCTGGCCCTGCGCAAGGCGGCGCGCGCGCAGCCGCGCATCGACGTCACGGGGCAGCACCGCGACGGGCGCCTGTACGTGACGGTGCGCGACAACGGCACCGGCATCGAGCCAGGCAATCTGACCCGCGTGTTCGAGCCCTTCTTCACCACGCGTGGCGTGGGCCAGGGCCTGGGGCTGGGCCTGAGCGTGAGCTACGCGATCATCCAGCGCCACGGCGGCACCTTGAGCGTGAACAGCGAGGCGGGCGTCTGGACCGAGTTCGCCTTCGACCTTGCCGTTGCCGACGTTGCCGTTTGATTGTGGACCCGACCATGCCGCCCCCACCTGCCCCTGCCAATGCGTCCGACCCGGCAGCCGCCGGCGCGCGTGCGGGTCAGCCCGTGATCTTGTTTGTGGACGACGAGCCGCAGTCGTGCAAGTGGTTCGCCCGCACGTTTGCCGACGAGTTCAATGTCCTGACGGCCACGGGCGTGGACGAGGCGCTGGCGCTGCTGCGCGAGCACGGCCCCTCGGTGGCCCTGCTGGTCACCGACTACCGCATGCCGCAGCGCAACGGGCTCGATCTGCTGCTGGCGGTGCAGCGCGACTTCAAGCATCTGGTGCGCCTGCTGGCCACCGCTTATGCCGAAAAGGACGTGGCCATTGCCGCGATCAACGAGGGCCATGTGTTCCGTATCCTCGAAAAACCCCTGGATCTGGTGCAAACCCGGCTGATCCTGCGTGAGGCGATGACGCTGTTCCGGGCCCAGACGATGGAGCGGGCGCTGCAGGAAAACCGCATGCTGGCGATGCGCGAGACGCTGGGCTTTCTGGCGCATGAGCTGAACACGCCGCTGGCCACGGTGCGCGGGTTTGTGTCGGCCATCACGGACCGGTACCAGGCGCCCGCGCCGGCGCTCCCGGCCACAACGCAAACGCAGGAGGAGGCGGCCCCCCGCCTGGCCTGTTTTTCCGAGCGCCAGCCGGGCGAAGTGATGGCCGCGCTGGCCGGTGCGCAGCGCAGCGCGCTGTATTGCCAGTCGCTGGTGTCGGCGTTCGTGCGCTCGGCGCGCGATGCCTACCCGGGCTCGATCGACCAGCCGGTCACGGCGAGCAACCTGGTGCAGGCGCTGCTCAAGGAATTTCCGTTTGAGCGCGAGGAACGCAGCTGGGTCAGTTGCGAGGTGGCGGTCGATTTTGCCCTGCCGGGTCAGCGCGACCTGCTCTACCTGGTGCTGTCCACGCTGACCAAGAACGCGCTGCTGGCCCTGCAGGAGCAGCCCGAGCCGCGCCTGCGCATCGTGCTGGGGCGCGAGCCCGGGCCCGGGGGCCGCGCCCGGCCCTGGATCCGTTTCATCGACAACGGCCACGGCATTGCCCCCGAGATCCTGGCCAAGCTGACGCGCGAGCCGGTGACCACGCGCGCGCAGTCGGGCGGCAATGGCATGGGGCTGATGTTCTGCCGCCGCGTGGTGCAGTCGCTCGGCGGCTCCATCGAGCTGAACTCCGAACTGGGCCATGGCGCGACCGTGTCCCTGTATTTCAAACCCTGATCGGGATCTGTGTTTTTGGTGAAGGCCTGCAAATGACCGCTGTGAAAATTCTGTACGTTGACGACGAGGCCATGGCGCTCAAATATTTTGAGCGTCTGGTCAGCCCCATTGCCCCGGTGCTTACGGCAATCTCGGTGGAGGAGGGCAAGGAGATGCTGCGCACGCGCGGCGCCGAGATCGCCGTGCTGGTGTCGGACCAGCGCATGCCGGGGGCGCACGGCAACGAGCTGCTGAGCTATGCGCGCGAGCATCATCCGACCGTGGTGCGCATGCTGACCACGGCGTACTCCGAGATGGGCGAGGCCATCGAGGCCATCAATACCGGCGAAATCTACCGCTACATCACCAAACCGTGGGATCTGGAGAGCCTGCGCGCCGACCTGAAAAATGCACTGGAACTGGCCGAGCTGCGCAACGAGCGCGACAGCCTGGTGCGTGAAAAGATGCTGGTGCAGCAGCAGCAGATGCTGGCCAGCCGCATCACCCAGCTGGCGCTGGTGTGTGCAGGTTTTGTGCCTGGCGACTATGCCGCCGGCTTTTCCGTGTTCCTGGACAGCGCGCAGCGCGTTGGGTGCGCGGCACCCAGCATCGACTGGCGCCGCATCGACCATGCCGATCTGATGCAGTCGGAGGCGCAGCGTGGCATCGCCATCGGGCAGTTGCTGGCGCAGTGGCAGCTGGACTTTGGCGCGCGGGTCGGCAAAACCCCTGCGCAGGCACTCACCCTTCTGGCCACTGCCCTGGCGGCGCCAGCGCAGGCCGCGGGCGAGAGCCTCGTGGTGCCGGATCGCGCGACGCTGACCGCGCCGCTGGACGGACCGGCCCAGCAGGTCCCGACCGCGGCCGGCGCGGCGTGGCTCGCATGGCTGCTGTGGTGGGGCGAGCCGGTGCAGGTGCGCCAGGCGCAAGGCGGCTGGGCCGTGAGCATGCTTGCAGCCGGCGCGCCGGGCCGGCTGCGCGATGACTGGCTGGCCGACGCGATCGAGCAGATAGGCCAGGCTGCCCTGGAGCCCTGAGCGGCGCTGGGGTGCGGCTCAGGCCGCCAGTGCCAGCAGGCGCTGCAAGGCATGGCGCACGGCGGCCGCGCGCACAGCGGCGCGGTCGCCGTCAAAGCGCCGGACCTCCAACGTCACCCGCCCCTGCACGCACCAGCCAAACCAGACCGTGCCCACCGGCTTGGCCGCGCTGCCGCCGCTCGGCCCGGCAATGCCCGTGACGGCCACCGATACTTGCGCGCGCGAATGGGCCAGCGCACCCTCGGCCATGGCGCGGGCCACCGGCTCGCTGACGGCGCCGTGCTGTGCGATCAAGGCCGCGGGGACACCCAGCATCCCGGTTTTGGCCTCGTTCGAGTAGGTCACGAAACCGCGCTCGAACCAGTTGCTGGAGCCGGCCAGGTCGGTGCAGGCGCCGGCAATCAGGCCGCCGGTACAGCTCTCGGCACTGGCCATGAGCCAGTGCTTCTTTTGAAGTGAATCGGCTAGTAGCCCACACAGTTCCTGCGCAGTCAGCTCCGTTTTTGATAGCGACTCGGAGGGGGGCTTTGCGGCGTTCATAGAAAGAACCTCCATGCGGCGATCAGCAGCAGAGCGCACAACGCTGCCACCAGGTCGTCGAACATGATGCCGAAGCCGCCACGTGCGCCCCAGCCCTTGAAGCTGCGATCGGCCCAGGCCACCGGCCCCGGCTTGACCGCATCGAAGAAGCGGAACAGCGCGAACGCCACCAGCTGGCCCCAGAAGCCCGTGGGCATGACCAGCCACAGCACGATCCAGAACGCCACCACCTCGTCGCACACGATGCTGCCGGGGTCCTGCACCTGCATGTGGTGCGCCGTGATGCTGCAGGCCCACCAGCCCAGCGGCAGCGAGAGCGCGATGACCAGCCCGATCTGCGCCGGCGAAAGCCACAGCGTCATCACCAGATACGCCAGCCAGGCCCATAGCGTGCCGGCCGTGCCGGGCGCGATGGGGCTCAGGCCCGAGCCAAAGCCGATGGCCAGGAGGTGCGCGGGGTGCGCAAACATGAATTTCGCGCTGGGGCGAACGGGTTGGCTGGGGAGCTCGGCGGTCATGGGCATCAGGCGAAGTGATCGAAGGAATGCAGGTGCTGCACCGGCACAGGCCGGCCCTCGCCATCGACCAGCCGCAGGCCGGACTGCGCCTCGATGCGCCCGATGCGCGTGACCGGGGTTTGCGCCTGCTCTGCCGCCGCGTGCACCGCGTCGCGCTTCGAGGCCGGCGCGGTAAATACCAGTTCGTAGTCGTCGCCGCCCGCCAGCACGTAGCCGAGTTGCGTATCCGCATCAAATAGGGCTTTAGCCCTTGCTGAGTCTTGGCATGCAGCTATTAAGTCAATAGCAATCGAGGTGTCGATGGTTGCGCCCACGCCCGATGCCCTGAGGATGTGGCCCAGGTCGCCCAGCAGCCCGTCGCTCACATCGATCGCCGCATGCGCGATGCCGCGCAGCGCCAGGCCGAGCGCCACGCGCGGCGTCGGCTGCTCCATGCGGGCGCGGGCCTGCTCGAACACGGTAGCCGGCACGCTGCGTGCGCCGCGAAACACGTCGAGCGCCAGCCGTGCATCGCCCAGCGTGCCGCTGACGTACAGGTCATCGCCGGCCCGGGCGCCCGAGCGCAGCAGCGCCTGGCCAGGGGGCACCTCGCCGAACACCGTGATGCAGATGTTGAGTGGCCCCCGTGTGGTGTCGCCGCCGATCAGCTCGCAGCCATGCAGGTCGGCCAGCGCCAGCAGGCCGCGTGAGAACGGCGCCAGCCAGGCGTCGTCGGCGCGCTCAAGTGCCAGCGCCAGCGTGAAGGCCAGTGGCCTGGCGCCGCAGGCGGCCAGGTCGCTCAGGTTCACGGCCAGCGCCTTGTGGCCCAGCTTGCCGGGGTCCACCGTGGACAGGAAATGCCGGCCCTCGACCAGCATGTCGCAGGAGATGGCGAGTTGCATGCCGGGGCCGGGTTGCAACAGCGCGCAGTCGTCTCCCACGCCCAGCGCCGCGTTGCGTGCGGGTCGCGTGAAATAGCGTGCAATCAGGTCGAATTCGCCCATGTTCAGAACTGCGGCGCGCTGCCGCGAAAGCGCCCGGCGGCCTGGCGGATCACCTCGGCCAGCAGCCGCTCCTGCCCCTGGCGCTCGCGCAGCCAGCGCGCGTCGTTGTGGTTGCGGTTGATGTCGCCGCGCAGCACCTTGAGCGAGCTGCTGGCGCTGACCGCTTCGGCGTGCTTGTTGATCTGGTGCATGGTCAGCAAAATATGCTCGCGCAGCGCCATGTGCTCTCCGGTGGCCGGGTCCACGTAGACCGCGTCGAGCCCGAAGCGGCAGGCCTGGAAGCGGTTGTAGGTGTAGACCAGGTAGTCGTCCTCCGTGGGCATGAAGGGCTGCTCGTTCATGAACCAGGACGCCAGCGACTGCACGTAGGCCGACAGTGCGGCGGCGCGCTCCACCGTGAGCGGCGTATCGAACACGCGGATCTCGATGGTGCCGAACTCGGGCTTGGGCCGGATGTCCCAGTAGAAGTCCTTCATGCTCCTGACCACGCCGGTCTTCGCCATCTTGTCGAAGTACACGGTGAACTCGTCCCAGGTCAGCGCAAACGGCGCCCGCCCGGACAGCGGAAACGCAAACACCGAGTTCAGCCGGGCCGAGTCGAACGCCGTGTCCTGCCCCTGCACATACGGGCTGGAGGCCGACAGCGCAATGAAGTGCGGGATGTAGCGCGACATGCGGTGCAGCGTCAGCAGGGCGCTGTCGGCGTCCGGGCAGCCCACGTGCACGTGCTGGCCGAAGATGGTGAACTGTTTCGACAGGTAGCCGTACAGGTCGGACAGCTCGCGAAAGCGCGGCTTGTCGTAGATGCGCCGCTCGTGCCATTGCTGGAACGGGTGCGTGCCGCCGCCGACCACGGCGATGTTGAGCTTGTCGGCGCACTTTACCAGCGCATCGCGGATCTGCGAGAGCTGGCCCAGCACCTCGGACGAGGAGCGGCACACGCCGGTCGAGACCTCGATCATGCTGGACGTCATCTCGGGCACCACGGCGCCCGGCAGCTTGTACTTGGCCATCATGCGCAGCATGTCTTCGGCATAGGGCGCCAGGTCGTAGTCGTGCGTGTTGACCAGCTGCAACTCCAGCTCGACGCCGAGCGACAGCGCCGCCGACTGCTGAAACGGTTCAAGACTCATGGCCATCTCCCAGGGTGGAGCCCAGCAGTACCGGAGCCCACGGTTTCGAACTCTCCCCGGCGCGGTGAATGGCGATGGTGGCAATCACGGCACCGAGCATCTCCATCAGCAGGATCGCGGGCAGCGCGATGCCGGCAATCATCGGGCCCTGGGCGGGCGACGCGGCGACGAACTGCGAGACCAGCAGCAGGGCGATGGACGACATCGGCGACATCGCGCAGCCGACCCACAGGGCCTGCTTCCAGCTGGCGCCGCTGCCGGCATTGCCGAACGCCACGCCCAGGATCTTGGCCAGCGCGCGCGCCGCCACCAGTGCCAGCACCAGCGTGACCACCGATTTGTTCCAGTCGGCCTGGGCCGCCACCACCGACACCAGCACGAACATCAGCATGGTCAGGAGCGACGAGGCGGTCCCCAACTGGCGCGGCCAGGCCCACGGGCGCGGGTTCAGGTGCTTGAGCAGCATGCCGCCCAGCAGCGCCGCCAGCGGTGCCGAGCCGCCAAAATGCGCCGCCAGCGCAGTGCCAACGGCAATCAGCGCCAGCAGCAGGATGGAGGTGTTCTCGCTGTTCGGGCTCATCACGCGCAGGGCCGAGCGCAGCGCCAACGCCAAAATACCGCCCACCACCACCGACAGGCCCAGCACCACGGCGATGGGGTACAGCGTGTCCATCATCCCGATGTGCGGCCGGTCCATCAGGCCGGCCTGGGCGCTGACCAGCGTCAGCGCATACAGCGTGCTCAGGGTGGACAGCACCATGGCCCGCTCGGTCATGGGGCCGGACGCGCGGGTGTCCATCACCACCCGCATCAGCACCGCCGGCGAGGCCGCCATGGTCACCAGCGCTAGCGGCTCGGCCACGGCCTGCGGCACGTCCAGCAGGCGCAGCACCCAGAACACCAGCGCCAGCGTGCCGAACGATTCGAGCAGGCTCTGCACCAGCACCATCGGGTTGTGGCGGAACCAGCGCAGCGGAATGCGCCCGCCGGCCTCGAACAGCACCACCGCCACGCCCAGCTCCACCAGGAACAGCCCGATGCCCTCAAGCGGCCAGACCGCGCCCGTGAAGCCGGCCAGGCCGGCAAACGCGCCCACCACCGAGTAGCCCAGCACCTTGGGCAGGCCCAGATAGCGTTGCACCAGGTGGCCGGCGGCGGCGGCCAGCGCCAGCAGGATCGACCACTGCACCGTGGGCAGGCCGGCCGAGGGTTTGAGCCATTGCGCCCAGATGGCCATGATTTCATTCATATGAGGGGGCTCCTTTGGCGGGTTGATCGGGAGCCGGGTCGAGCTGCAGAGGCTGCTTGCCCAAGTGACCCGGCATGGCCTTCGAGATGGCGTCGCGTTGCGCGAGGCAGATTCGGAGCATCATATCGTGTCAAGCTGCGCGCTTTGCGGCGGGTCGATGTCCCGGAGCGGGATGAAGAAGCTGAGCGGCGCATGGCGCCAGCACGCGGGCGTGGCCGACGGCAGGCAGTCGAGCAGCTCGCGCATGCAGCGGTCAGTGCAGCACGCGCCGGCTTGGGCCATCGCCGCTGCCGGCATCGAGCACGAACATGGCGATGGGCGCCTCGAAGCGTTCGCCGTCCTCCGCCACGCAAAAATAGCTGCCATGCATGGTGCCGCTGGCGGTGCGCAATCGGCAGCCGCTGGTGTACTGGAACGACTCGCCCGGCTTGAGCAGCGGCTGATGTCCCACCACGCCCAGTCCCTTGACCTGCTCGGTGTGGCCATCGGCGTCGCTGATGAACCAGTGGCGCGCGATGACCTGCGCCGGCACCTCGCCATCGTTGGTGATGGTGACGGTGTAGGCAAAGCCAAAGACGTTATCCAGGGGCTCCGACTGCTCGGGCAGATAGCGCGGCTGCACATCCACAATGATCTGGTATTTCGGCATGGGCTCCATGGTAACTGCGTCATTGGCCCCCACGCTTGTCACTGCGTGTACGGCGCTGCCCCCCGAGGGGGCTGAACTTGCTCGGGGCGGCCCTTCGCGGCGTTCGCTAACTGCGACAATATGGGCATGAGCCAGACCACGCCCCGCCATTTCTGTATCGCCCCGTCCATTTTGTCCGCCGACTTCGCGCGCCTGGGCGACGAGGTGAAGAACGTCATCGCCGCCGGCGCCGACTGGATTCATTTCGACGTGATGGACAACCATTACGTGCCGAATCTGACCTTCGGGCCGATGATTTGCCAGGCGCTCAGGCCGCATGCCCAAAAGCCCGACGGCACGCCGGTGCCGATCGACGTGCACCTGATGGTGCAGCCGGTCGATGCGCTGGCGGCCTCGTTTGCCGACGCCGGGGCCGACCAGATCAGCTTTCATGCCGACGCCGGCCCCCACGTGCACCGCAGCGTGCAGGCCATCAAGGCCAAGGGCTGCAAGGCCGGCCTGGTGTTCAACCCGGCCGCCAGCCTGGACGTGCTGGACTGGATGATCGACGACATCGACCTGGTGCTGATCATGAGCGTCAACCCGGGCTTTGGCGGCCAGAGCTTCATCGATTCGGCGTTGCGCAAGATCGAAGCGGTGCGCCGGCGGATTGACGCGTCGGGCCGCGACATCCGGCTCGAAGTCGATGGCGGCATCAAAGAGGACAACATCGCGCGTGTGGCCGCCGCCGGGGCCGACACCTTTGTGGCGGGCAGCGCGATCTTCGGCAAGCCGGATTACCAGGCCACGATAGCCGCAATGCGCGCGGAGCTCGCGAAGGCGTAAAGCGCGCTGGCGTTTGCCGCAACGACGCAGGCATGGGTCGCCGGTGAGTTCGACCCTCAGACCACCTCGTGCCGCATCACCAGCGGGTTCAGCCGCTCGTGCACCTGCTGCGCGAGAAGCGCCCGGGCCGGCTCTGCCACGCCTTTGATTGCGACCGTGATCAGGCTGCCGTGCGCGGCATGGGCGCCGACCTCGACCGTGAGGCTGCCGCCGGGCGGCTGCAGATCGGCCAGCATCCGGCTCACCGCGCGCCGGGTGGCGTCCCAGCGCAGCGCGGGCTTGAACACCTTGCCGACCGCCGTGAGTGGCAGCGGGTCGATGAAATACAGGTGCGCCGGCACGGCGGCGCGCTCCGGCGTGCGCTCGCGCACGTAGTCCAGCAGTTCCGCCGCGTCGATCTTCGCGTCCGGCTTGAGTTGTACGAAGGCCACCGGCAACTCCCCGGCATAGGCATCGGGCTCGCCCACCACGGCGGCCAGCGCCACCGCGGGATGCCGGAAAAAAACCTCTTCGATGGCCAGCGGGTCGATGTTGTGGCCGCCGCGAATGATCAGATCCTTGGCGCGGCCCGTGAGCCAGAGGTAGCCCTCGTCGTCGAGCCGGCCCAGGTCGCCCGAATTCACCCAGCCCGGCTCGACGAAGGCGCCGTGGTTGTGCGACTCGCTGAGGTAGCCCGAGAACACGCCCGGCCCGGCCATCGCGACCACGCCGATCTCGTTCGCGGCGCAGTCGCCGAGGTAACGCCCCTCGGCGTCGAGCTTGACGATGCGCACGCGGCTGTAGGGCACGGCATGGCCCGCCGAGCCCAGCCGCACCGGCCGGTCGGGATAGCTCATGGTGAGCACGCTGGAAGTCTCGGTCATGCCGTAGACCTCGAGCACCGGCACGTGGAACTGCTCGGTGTACGCCCGGCCGACGGCCACCGGAATCGCCGAGCCGCCGCCGGAGGCGATGCGGATACTCGAGACGTCCGCGCCCGCGACCGGCACGCCCAGCGCGGCCGCGAGTACCGTGGGAACGCCGCCGAACACGGCCGGCCGGTAGCGTTCCACCAGCCGCCAGACATTGCGGATGGCGTTTGGCTCGCGCCAGCCCGCCGGCGCCACGACCACCAGCGTGCCGCCCAGCGCCAGCGGCGCCAGACCCTGCGTGAGCGCCCCGCCAACGTGGAACAGCGGCAGCCCGAACAGCAGGGTCTGGCCGCTGCCCACGGGCAGCATCAGGCCCATGGCCCAGGCCTGGTACACCTGGTTGCCATGCGTGTGGCGCACCAGCCTGGGCGTGCCGGTGGTGCCGCCGGTGTGGAAGTAGCCGGCCGTCTCGTGCGCGGCGATGCGCCGGCCGCTGGTCAGGCGGTCGGCCGGGTATCGGTCGATCAGCGCATCGAAGCTGTACACGACGTTGGCCTCGTCGGCGGTGCCGTGCACCCCGTGCACCACCACGATGGCCTTGAGGTTCGGAAGATCGTCCTTGATGCGCTGCACCTTGTTCCAGATGTCGGAGCCGGGCAGGGGGCCGAGCGCGACCAGCACTTTGGTGTTGGCCGCACGCAGAATCTCGGTGATCTGCTCGCGCGCGAGCAGGGGATTCACCGGATTCGCGATGCCTGCCGCCTGCGCGCCGAACAGCGCGAAGAAGGCCTGCGGCACCAGCGGCAGTAGCAAGCTCACCACGTCATTCGGACCCACCCCGAGGTCGCCGAACAGGTTGGCCGACTGCGTCACGCGGGCCATGAACTGGGCGTACGAGATCGTGAGCGGCGTCTCGCCGGGGTCCGCCTTCTTCAGGAACTGGATCGCGGCGGCGCCCGGGTCGGCCGCCGCGCCGAGCTGCAGGGCCTCGTAGGTGCTTTGCGGGCGGATGCGATCAAGGTACGGGGTCGCCTCGACCGCTGCCAGCTCGGCGGCGGTTCGCAGCGGCGGCGGCACCGGGCCGATCAGTCGATCCAGCAAATGCACGTGGGTCATGGTGTTTTCCCCGCGAATCAAAGAATACAGACGGGTCGGCATCAGATGCAACCGGGGGGTGATTGTAGGCCGGCGCCGGCCTGCCGGGGAAGGCAATTCGCGCATGCTAGACTCAAAATCCTCAAGCCCAGGCGCCGTTTCCCGTCAAGCCGCCGGCGCCCTTAATCAGACAACTCCATGTTCCAGCTTTCCAGCCAGACTGCGCCACTTTCCAAGGCGGAGCACTATGCGGAGCTTGCCGTACAGGCCCGCTCGCTGCTCGCCGACGAGCACGACCTGATCGCCAACGCCGCCAATTTCTCGTCACTGGTGTTCCACTCGCTGCCCGATCTCAACTGGGCGGGCTTCTACTTCCACGACGGCAAGGAACTGGTGGTGGGTCCCTTCCAGGGCAAGCCCGCCTGCATCCGTATCGCACTGGGCCATGGCGCGTGCGGCACCGCCGCCCAGACCCGCAGCACGCAGCTGCTGCGCGACGTGCGGGAGTTTCCTGGCCACATTGCCTGCGATACGGCCTCGCAATCCGAGGTCGTGGTGCCGCTGATCGCGCCCGACGGTACGCTGATCGGCGTGTGGGACGTGGACAGCCCGAGCGTCGCGCGCTTCGACCACGAGGACGCCCGCGGCATGGCGTTGCTGTGCGCCGTGTTCATCGAGCTGGCCTGGGCACGCGCGGCGCATTAGAGGCCGGTACGATGGACATTGACGCCGCCATCCTCGATCTGGACGGCACGCTGATCGACACGCTCGGTGATTTCGTGGCCGCCCTGAACCTGATGCTGACGGATCTGGCAGCGCCCGGCATGGCGCGGGCACGCGTCGATCGCGCCATGGTGGGGCGCTGGGTCGGCAAGGGCTCGGAGCATCTCATCCATTGTGTGTTGAATCATGTTCTAGCCATTGGTAGCTCTGGGCAGGCTGCTATTGATTCAGAAGCAACGCTGGCGCGCGCCTGGGACAGCTACCAAGGGCACTACGGGGTCATCAACGGCCAGTACGCCATGGTGTTCCCCGGTGCCGAAGGCGGCCTGCGCGCGCTGCGCCGGCGCGGCCTGCCGCTCGCCTGCCTGACCAACAAGCCCACCGCGCATGCGCGTGCGCTCTTGCAGGCCAAGGGGCTGGATGGCTTTTTCGGTCACGTGTTTGGCGGCGATGCCTTCGAGCGCAAGAAACCCGACCCGCTGCCGCTGCGCAAGACCTGCGAGGCGCTCGGTACCGCGCCGGCGCGCACGCTGATGATTGGCGATTCGAGCAACGATGCCCAAGCCGCGCGCGCTGCCGGCTGCCCCGTTGTGCTGGTGACCTATGGCTACAACCACGACGAGCCGGTGCACGCCGTGGATGCCGACGGGTTTGTCGATTCTCTGGCGGAATTGGAGCGCGTCGTCGGCGCCTGAAAGCTCGCCGTCAGGCCGGCTTGCCGAGCAGCGCTTCTTTCAGTTTCCAGTCGGCGGGGCTGGGGCCGAGCCAGATGCGCATCAGCGCGTTGAAGAACTCGGGCTCCTTGAAGGGTTCACCCTGCACCTTGCCCTTGACCGTCAGGATGGTGCCGGTACCCGGCACCCATTCGATCAGGAAGTTGTCGCCGGCCAGCAGTTTTTTCTGGTCCGAAAAGACCTGGCTCATGCGGATCAGGCCGGGGATCAGCTTGGACATTTCGCCCTTGGGCTCGTTGTCCTGTACGCCGCGCGTGAACAGCTTGCCGAGTTCGTCGGAGTCGATGTCGCGCAGCATGGTGATGCTCAGGCGCTTCGGGCCCGGCATGGCCAGCACTTCCTCCGGCGTGCCGGCTTTTTTGGCGAGGTACAGGCCCGCCGTATAGACCTTGAAAACAGCCTTGTAGCGGATGCCGGCGCCGTTCAGCTCCAGTTTGCTGCCATGCACGCTCGCACTGTCTTCCAGCTTGACACCGGCCAGCTCCACCGGCGCGGCGCTGGACGTGATGTATGCAAGACACAGGGCCATGCCGGCCAGCCAGGTGGGAGGAGTTTTCATGTGGATTTGAAAAATGGGATGGCGGACGGGCGATGGATAGGTGGGCACACGGAGTTCCCCGAAATTCAATCAGCGGCCCCGGCGCCTGTCAATCGCGTGTTTACCCGGGCGCGCTGGCGCGGCGGGGCGAGTTTGCTACACTGCAGCCACGATGTTCATTCAGCGCACCGCCCCCACAGGTTGCCGCCCGGGTCTGCAAGGCCGGGGAGCCTGGCTTTGGCGCAAGCCAACGTTCGTGCGACCCTGACCGGCGCGGCCCCAGCTCTCAGCAGCGCCGCGCCCATGCGCCTCCACCAGAGGCATTGGTTTTGAATGAATGCCCCGCCCTGCGGGGCCGGGCTGCAGGAGGCTCTTTATCGTGATTACCGAACTTGAATTCAAAAGTCTGGCCAGCCAAGGCTACAACCGCATTCCACTGATGGTGGAGGCGTTTGCCGACCTGGAAACGCCGCTGTCGCTGTACCTGAAACTGGCCTTTTCCAAAGGCGGCGGCAAATACAGTTTCCTGCTGGAATCCGTGGTCGGCGGCGAGCGCTTCGGCCGCTACAGCTTCATCGGCCTGCCGGCGCGCACGCTGTTGCGCGCCAGTGGCTTCGGGCTTGACGCCACCACCGAAGTGGTGCGCGACGGGGTGGTGGTGGAGACATCCCGTGCCAATCCGCTCGACTTCATCGCCGCCTACCAAAAACGCTTCAAGGTCGCGCTGCGCCCGGGACTGCCGCGCTTTTGCGGCGGCCTCGCGGGCTATTTCGGCTACGACACGGTGCGCTACATCGAGAAAAAGCTCGAAAAAAGCTGCCCGCCCGACACGCTCGGCTGCCCCGACATCCTGCTGCTGCAGTGCGAGGAGCTGGCCGTGATCGACAACCTGTCCGGCAAGCTGTACCTGATCGTGTATGCCGATCCGGCCGCGCCGGAGGCCTTCGCGAACGCCAAGAAGCGCCTGCGCGAACTGAAGGACCAGCTCAAGTACTCGGTGAGCGCCCCGGTGGTCAAGCCGACGCAGGGCTACCCGGTCGAGCGCGACTTTGCCAAGGCCGATTACATCGCCGCGGTGGAGCGCGCCAAAAGGCTGATCGAGGCCGGCGACTTCATGCAGGTGCAGGTCGGCCAGCGCATCAAGAAGCGCTACACCGAGTCGCCGCTGTCGCTGTACCGCGCGCTGCGCTCGCTCAATCCCAGCCCCTACATGTACTACTACCACTTCGGGGATTTCCACGTGGTGGGCGCCTCGCCCGAAATCCTGGTGCGCCAGGAACAGGTGCCGAGCGGCGCCGGGCCGTCCCAAGGCGCGAGCGCCCCCGCGGGGGGCAGCGCAGCACACGAAGTGGCAAGCGTGGGGGCCGAATGCGAGCAAAAAATCACCATCCGCCCGCTGGCCGGCACGCGAGCGCGGGGCGCCACGCCGGAGAAGGACAAGGCGGCCGAGACGGAACTCATCAACGACCCGAAGGAGCGCGCCGAGCACGTGATGCTGATCGACCTGGCGCGCAACGACATCGGCCGCATCGCCAAGACGGGAACGGTCAAGGTCACCGAAGCCTTCGCGGTCGAGCGCTACAGCCACGTGATGCACATCGTGAGCAATGTCGAAGGCATCCTTCATGAGGGCATGACCGCCATCGACGTGCTCAAGGCGACGTTCCCGGCCGGCACCCTGACCGGCGCGCCCAAGGTGCACGCGATGGAGCTGATCGACCAGCTCGAGCCGACCAAGCGCGGCCTGTACGGCGGCGCCTGCGGGTATCTGAGCTACGCCGGTGACATGGACGTGGCGATCGCGATCCGCACCGGCATCATCAAGGACCAGACGCTGTACGTGCAGGCGGCCGCCGGTGTGGTGGCCGATTCGGTGCCCGAGCTCGAATGGCGGGAGACCGAAGCCAAGGCGCGCGCCCTGCTGCGCGCCAGCGAGCTGGTCGAGGAAGGACTGGAGTAAGCCATGAAACTCTTGATGATCGACAACTACGATTCGTTCACCTACAACATCGTGCAGTACCTGGGCGAGCTGGGGGCCGAGGTCGAGGTGCTGCGCAATGACGAGATCACGCTGGACGAGATCGATGCGCGCCTGCAGGCCGGCCAGCTCGATCGCCTCGTGCTCTCGCCCGGCCCTTGCACGCCGGCGGAAGCCGGCATTTCGGTCGCGGCGATCCGGCACTTTGCCGGCAAGCTGCCGATCCTGGGCGTGTGCCTGGGGCACCAGAGCATTGGCGCCGCCTTCGGCGGCCAGGTCGTGCGCGCGCAGCAGCTGATGCACGGCAAGACCAGCGTGATCACGACCACGCAGGAGGGCGTGTTCGCGGGCCTGCCCGCGCAGTTCACCGTGAACCGCTACCACTCGCTGTCCATCGAGCGCGCGAGCTGCCCCGACTGCCTCAGAATCACGGCCTGGACCGACGATGGCGAGATCATGGGTGTGAAGCACGTCACGCTGGACATCGAGGGTGTGCAGTTCCACCCCGAGAGCATCCTGACCGAGCATGGCCACGCGCTGCTGAAGAACTTTCTGGCGCCGCGGGTGTGATCTCGTTAACTATCAAAATGGTAGCTGACTGCGAAGAGCCCATAAGGGCTGGAGGCCAATATGACGCTTGATCCTGAATTGCCGGTGGTGGACCTGCGCAGCGACACCGTGACGCAGCCGAGCGCGGCCATGCGCGCCGCCATGCTGGCCGCCCCGCTGGGCGACGACGTGTTCGGCGACGACCCGAGCGTGAACGCGCTGCAGGACCGGATCGCCTCGCTGCTGGGCTTTGAGGCCGCGCTGTTCGTGCCCACCGGCACCCAGAGCAACCTGTGCGCCATCCTGTCGCACTGTCAGCGCGGCGACGAGTACATCGTCGGCCAGATGGCGCACTGCTACCGCTGGGAGGGCGGCGGCGCCGCGGTGTTCGGCAGCGTGCAGCCGCAGCCGCTGCAACACCAGCCGGACGGCACGCTGGCGCTCTCCGACATCGAGGCCGCCATCAAGCCTGACGACGCGCACTTTGCGCGTACCCGGCTGCTGGCGCTGGAGAACACCCTGGGCGGCAAGCTGCTGCCGTTCGACTATGTGCGCCAGGCGACCGAGCTGGCGGCGCGCCGTGGTCTGGGACGGCATCTGGACGGCGCGCGGCTGTTCAACGCGGCCATGGCGCAGGCCCGGCAACAGCAAACCACGGCGGCCGGTGCGCGCCCCGCCGCCGGGCCGCCCCAAGGTGGGGCAGCCCCCTCGGGGGGCAGCGAGCCACACGCAGTGGGCGAGCGTGGGGGCACTAACCGTGCGAGCCAGGCCGTCACGCGCGTCGACATCCTGAGCGAGGCGCGGCGCATCGCCCAGTGCTTCGACAGCGTCTCGGTCTGTTTCAGCAAGGGCTTGGGCGCGCCGGTCGGTTCCGCCCTGTGCGGCTCGCGCGAGTTTCTGGCGCGCGCGCACCGCATCCGCAAGATGGCGGGCGGCGGCATGCGCCAGGCCGGGCTGCTGGCGGCGGGTGCGCTGCACGCGCTGGACCACCACATCGAGCGCCTCGCGCAGGACCACGCGCTGGCGCGCCGGCTGGCCGCGGCGCTGGCGGGCATTCCCGGCCTGCAGGTGGAGCCGCCGCAGACCAATATGGTGTTCGTGGACCTGGTCGGCGCCGCGCGCGAGCGCTCGGCCGCGCTGCTGGCGCACCTGGCGGCCAGCGGGATTCTCGCGGTCGGCCTGTACCGCCTGCGCTTCGTCACGCACCTGGATGTGGACGCGGCCGGGGTGGATCGCGCGGCTGCCGCCATCCGCCAGTTCTTTGAGGCCTGAGGTGCGATCCGCATGACAGGCGTTGACCACCTCGGCCTTTTCATCATCGCCGGCCTGCTGCTGAACCTGACGCCGGGGCCGGACGTGCTCTACGTCGTGGCCAACGGGCTGCGCCGCGGCCGGCGTGCCGGCGTGGTCGCGGCGCTGGGCATCACGGCCGGCTGCTTCGTGCACATCGCGGCGGCCGCCATCGGGCTGAGCGCGCTGGTGGCGGCCTCCAGCACCGCGTTCACCGTACTCAAATGGCTGGGAGCTGCCTACCTGCTGTACGTCGGAGGCGCCCTGCTGCTGTCCAGGCGAGGCGCGGAGCCGGGGCATGAAACTCCTGATTTGATAGCTGACAGCGAAGACCCGGCAAGGGCCACAGGCATAAAACCCTTGAAATCCGTGTTTGTGCAGGGGTTCTGGACGAATGCGCTCAATCCCAAGGTGGCGCTGTTTTTCCTGGCTTTTTTGCCGCAGTTCATCGCGCCGGGCGCGCCGCACAAGGCGCAGGCCTTTGTGCTGCTGGGACTGCTGTTCAACTTCAACGGGATGTGGGTGAACATCGGCTGGGCCCTGTGCGCCGCCTGGCTGGCACGGCGCGTGGCCGCGGTGCAGCGCGGCATGCACTGGCTGCAGCGCGCGGCCGGCGTGATGTTCATCGGCTTCGGCCTGCGGCTGGCCTTGTCGGACAATCCATCTCACTAAAACCATTTCACCGATCACGCACAACGAGGAGCACCTGCTATGACCCAGACCAGCAAAATCACCCCGCAGGAGGCGCTGCAGCGCACCATCGAGCACCGAGAAATCTTCCACGACGAGATGCTGCACATCATGCGGCTCATCATGAGCGGCGAGATGTCGCCCGTGATGATGGCGGCGCTGATCACCGGGCTGCGCGTGAAGAAGGAAACCATCGGCGAGATCACTGCCGCCGCGCAGGTCATGCGCGAGTTTTCCACCAAGGTCCACGTGGCCGACCGGGCGCACCTGGTGGACATCGTGGGCACCGGCGGCGACGGCTCGCACACCTTCAACATCTCGACCTGCTCGATGTTTGTCGCGGCCGCGGCCGGCGCCAAGGTCAGCAAGCACGGCGGGCGCAGCGTCAGCAGCAAGAGCGGCAGCGCCGACGTGCTGGACAGCCTGGGCCTGAACATCAACCTGACCCCGGAGCAGATCGCCCAGTGCATCGCGCAGGTCGGCGTCGGCTTCATGTTTGCGCCGAACCACCACCCGGCCATGAAGAACGTGGCACCGGTGCGCAAGGAGCTGGGCGTGCGCACCATCTTCAACATCCTCGGGCCGCTGACGAATCCGGCCGGCGCGCCGAACATCCTGATGGGTGTGTTCCACCCGGATCTGGTCGGTATCCAGGTGCGCGCGCTGCAGCGCCTGGGCGCCGAGCACGCGCTGGTGGTGTACGGCAAGGACGGCATGGACGAGGTCTCGCTGGGCGCGGGCACGCTGGTCGGTGAACTCAAGAACGGCGAGATTACCGAGTACGAGATCCACCCCGAGGATTTCGACCTGCCGATGGCCAGCAACCGCGCGCTCAAGGTCGACGCGCCCGAGCAGTCCCGGGCCATGCTCATGAACGTGCTGGAGAACAACCACGGCGCCGCGCGCGACATCGTGATCCTGAACGCGGGCGTGGCGCTGTACGCGGCCAATGTGGCGGACTCGATGAAAGCCGGCGTCGAACAGGCCCGCAATGCGATTGAATCGGGCGCGGCGATGGCCACGCTGCAAAAGTTGATAGCGGTTTCCAAATCATTCACAAGCTGAACACGCCATGTCCGACATCCTGAACCAGATCGTCGCGGTCAAACGCGAAGAAGTCGCCGCCGCCCTCAAACGCATGCCGCTGGCGGCCATGCGCCTGGACGCCGAATCGCGGGTCCTGACGCGCGATTTCGTCGGCGCCCTGCGCGCCAAGATTGCCGCGGGCCAGGCTGCCGTGATCGCCGAAGTGAAGAAGGCCAGCCCGTCCAAGGGCGTGCTGCGCGAAGACTTCATCCCGGCCGACATCGCACAGAGCTATGCGGAATTCGGCGCCGCCTGCCTGTCGGTGCTGACCGACCGGCAGTTCTTTCAGGGCAGCGTGGACGTCCTGAAGCAGGCGCGCGCCTCGTGCCAGTTGCCGGTGCTGCGCAAGGACTTCATGGTCGACGCGTACCAGATCTATGAGTCGCGCGCGATCGGCGCGGACGCCATCCTGCTGATCGCTGCGGTGCTAAGCGACGCGCAGCTGGCCGAGTTCGAGGCGATCGCGCGTTCGCTCGACATGGCGGTGCTGGTCGAGGTGCACGACGCGGCCGAGCTGGCGCGCGCCCTCAAGCTCAAGACCCCGCTGATCGGCATCAACAACCGCAACCTGCGCAGCTTCGAGGTGACGCTGGACACCACGCTGGCGCTGCGCGCCGAGGTGCCGCCCGAGCGCCTGCTGGTGACCGAGAGCGGGATTTTGACGAAGGCCGACGTGCAGAAGATGCGCGCCGCCGGCGTGCACGCCTTCCTGGTCGGCGAGGCGTTCATGCGCGCCGCGGAGCCCGGCGAGGCGCTGGCGCAGCTGTTCGGGGCCTGAGCGGCAACCAGAACTATCGTTTTGATAGCTAACTGTGCAGATGCGACAAGGGCAACAGGCCGATTTGGCGTTTGAAATGCCGACCGAGCAAGCGCCGGCCGCTGCCGCGCCCGGCTCGTTGCACGAGCGGGCGCCCACCCAGTTGCCGGACTGGGCGCCCGAGCAATGGCCGGTGGGCGCGGGCTGGCAGCCCGTGATCGAGCGCTTTCTGGCCAGCGCGGCGGGCCGGCAACTCGGTGCCTTCATGCAGAGCCGGCTGGCCGCCGGCGCCGTCATCTACCCGCCGCAGCCGTTTCGCGCGCTGGCGCTCACGCCGCTGGCCGGCGTGCGCGTCGTGATTCTCGGCCAGGACCCGTACCACGGGCCGGGGCAGGCAGAGGGGCTGGCGTTTTCGGTCGCGCCCGGCGTCAAGCTGCCGCCGTCGCTGCGTAATATTTTCAAGGAGCGCCAGCGCGATTTGGGCCTGCCGCTACCGTCCAATGGTTCCCTGGTGCACTGGGCCGAGCAGGGCGTGCTGCTGCTCAACACCAGTTTGAGCGTGGAAGACGGCCAGCCGGCCAGCCACGCCAAACAGGGTTGGGAAGTGCTCACTGACGAAATTATCAAGACCGTGGCACAAAAGACAGACCCGGTCGTGTTCCTGCTGTGGGGCGCGCACGCGCAGGCCAAGCAGGCGCTGGTGACGGATGGCGATGCGCTGACGGGCGCTGGTGCGCGCCATCTGGTGCTGAGCGCCAACCACCCGTCACCCCTGGCCGCATTGCGGCCACCACATCCCTTCATCGGGTGTGGTCATTTCGGGCTCGCGAATGCCTTCCTGCAGCGCCTGGGCCGCCCGCCGGTGGCGTGGTAGGCCGTGCAGGCGCATGGTGAGGGCGCGTTGTTCCGGTCCGGATTTTCGTGGCATAATCTGAGGTTCGCCAAAGGAGAGGTGGCCGAGTGGTTAATGGCAGCAGACTGTAAATCTGCCCTCTTACGAGTACGCTGGTTCGAATCCAGCCCTCTCCACCAGCGATGAATTGATTTTGCAGGGCGTATTGGATGTTGTTGGGTGACTCCGATGCGGGAGTAGTTCAATGGTAGAACCCCAGCCTTCCAAGCTGATGACGCGGGTTCGATTCCCGTCTCCCGCTCCAGGGTCGATTCGAGGTCGTTGAAGGTGATAAAGAAGCCCATTTGGCTCAGTGGCAGAGCACTCCCTTGGTAAGGGAGAGGTCCCGGGTCCGATTCCCGGAATGGGCACCAGTTGTTGGGTGCGCGAAGGCTCGCCGCCCGGTGTTTTGAGTTGTTGGGAAATTGGCTTTTTGCAGCCCATCTGGAGAATTGAAAATGGCAAAAGAGAAATATGCACGCACCAAGCCGCACGTGAACGTGGGCACCATTGGACACGTGGACCACGGCAAGACCACGCTGACGGCGGCCATTGCCACCGTGCTGGCGGCC
>NZ_MUNS01000025.1 GCF_002002705.1 Polaromonas sp. C04
GACTATCACCTGGCGACGCAACGCGCCGGCGCAGGCCCTCGGCCAGCGTGGAAAAGCTGCGCGCGGCGGCCTCGGTGATGTCGCGGTTCGTCTCGCGTGGCTTGAAGCTCTCGGGATCAAGCCAGATGCGGCGCAGCAGGGCCAGCTTGTCGGGCTGGTCCATCTCCGCGATGCGGACTTCGTGCGTGCGGCTCGGGTGGCCGGTGAACTGCGTGTGGATGCGGATGCTGAGCCGGTCCGACACCACCAGAATCGGCGGATTCGACAGCGCCAGGCTGTAGCTCAGCACCTGCCGGAGTGCGGCGTCCAGGTTCTTGCCGGGCGCCTTGTTCTCCCACGCGAACACGCCGCGCATGAACACGTCGGCATAACCGGTGCGGCCACCCACGACATTGCTCTTTTCCTCGAAGTGGTAGCCCTCAACGCTGCCGGGCTTGGGCACATCCAGCAGCTCGCACAGGTCGAGGAAATGGCTTTGCGCGCCCTGCTCTTCGTTGAGTGCATGGGCCGGGCCCGGCACGCCGCCCGGCGCGCCCCATTTGGCGATGAAGTCTTGCGGGGTCATGCGGGGATGACTTTCAGTAGCCGCGCAGCAGCATGTCCAGCGCGGTTTCGATGGCGAGCGCCTGCGCGCCGGCCGACGCCACCGCATCGCGCAATTCGCCGACGTGGAACACGGCCACACCCAGCGGATGCAGATGCACCGCCTCGCCCGCCACGCTGATGACGGGGTTGAAGCGCTCGGTCAGGCCCGGGATGACGCCGGGGCGCACGAGGGGCACGCACACGCGCTGCGCAAAGCGGTAGAGCAGGTCGCTCTGGATTTCGAGCACGTAGGGGAAGACGGGGCGATCTTCGGCAATCGGATTGGGATGGATGTCGAACCGCGCCATGAGTCAGGCGCCGCGCCAGCGCCGCACGCGCTGCGAGTAAGGCTCGTGCTGGCTGGCCCAGGCGTTGTACTGCTCGATCTCGGTGGCATGCGCATCGGCCCAGGCCTGGGTGGATTGCGCGCCGCCCTGCGCTGCGGCATGGCCGTTTGCCGCATACGGAACGGCTTCCTCTTTCGCCATCGGTACGACCTTGACTGGCGTGAGCGTGACGCTGCCATCCGCGGCCGTCTTCAGGTCGAACAACTGGCCCGCGTATTTCTTTCCCAGCGAAATCTGGCCGCTGGCGCCGACTTCCTTGAGCATGGTTTCCTCCGTGGATTTACCATGCCATCATGCGGCATGACGAGACAAGTGTCAATCGACGGGCTGGCTGCGGCTATCGCGTGGCGGCGATTTTCTGCAGCCGGTACAGCGCATCAAGCGCCTCGCGCGGGCTCAATGTATCAGGATTCAGCGCTGTAACGGCCGTCTCCAAAGGGCTAGGTGCTACTGTTTCGGTAGCAATCGGCGCGGCGAACAAATCCACCTGGGCGCGGGCGTCAAGCTGCTGCGTCTCCAGCGCGGCGAGCGCGGCGCGCGCGTGGTTGAGCACGGCGGTGGGCATGCCCGCCAGCTTGGCAACCTGGATGCCGTAGCTCTTGCTGGCCGGGCCGGCCTGGATCTCGTGCAGGAACACGATGTCGGCGCCCGACTCGGCGGCGCTCACGTGCACGTTGACGGCCGCGTGGTGTTTGGCCGGGAATTCAGTGAGCTCGAAGTAGTGCGTGGCAAACAGCGTGAAGGCCTGGGTCTTGTCGTGCAGATGCGCGGCGATGCCCGAGGCCAGCGCGAGCCCGTCGAAGGTCGAGGTGCCGCGGCCGATCTCGTCCATCAGCACCAGCGAATGCGGTGTGGCCGCATGCAGGATGTGCGCGGCTTCCAGCATCTCCAGCATGAAGGTCGATTGCGCATTGGCCAGGTCGTCGGCCGCGCCGATGCGGGTGTGGATGGCGTCGATGGGCCCGAGCCGGCAGGCCTGCGCCGGCACGTAGCTGCCCATGGCGGCGAGCAGCACGATGATCGCGACCTGGCGCATGTAGGTGGACTTGCCGCCCATGTTGGGGCCGGTGATGACCTGCATGCGCGCCTTCAGGCCCAGGTGCGTGTCGTTGGCGATGAAGCTGCCGCCGCTGGTTTCGGCCAGGCGCGCCTCCACCACCGGATGGCGTCCGCCCTGAATTTCGATGCAGGGTTCGCGCGCAAAAGTCGGCGCGCACCAGCCCAGCGTGAGCGAGCGCTCGGCCAGCGCGCACAGCGCGTCCAGCGCGGCCAGCGCGCGCGCCAGCTGGCTCAAGGCGGCGATGTGCGGCTGCAGCTGGTCCAGCACCTGTTCGTACAGCCACTTCTCGCGCGCCAGCGCGCGGTCCTGCGCGGAGAGCGCCTTGTCTTCGAAGGCCTTGAGCTCGGGCGTGATGAAGCGCTCGGCGTTCTTCAGCGTCTGGCGCCGGCGGTAGTCGTCGGGCACCTTGGCCGCCTGGCCCTGCGTGACCTCGATGTAGAAGCCGTGCACCTTGTTGAACTGCACGCGCAGATTGGCGATGCCGGTGCGGGCCTTCTCGCGCGACTCCAGGTCGAGCAGGAACGCGTCGCAGTTGTCCTGGATGGCGCGCAGCTCGTCGAGCTCGGCATCGAAGCCCGTGGCGATCACGCCGCCGTCGCGCACCAGTGCGGCCGGCTCCTCGGCAATGGCGCGCGTGAGCAGTGCGGCGCAGCCCTCGGGCGGCTGCGCCTGCTGCGAGATTTGAGTCAAAAGTGCCGCCAGCCCAGAGCAGGCGGGGGTCAGCAGCTCTGATTTCTGTAGCGCGATTTGCAGCGCCACGAGTTCGCGCGGGCGCACCTGGCGCAGCGCGATGCGGGCCGTGATGCGCTCCACATCGCTGGTGCCCTTGAGCTGCTCGCGCAGCCGCTGCCAGGGGCCGGCGCCGTCGCTGCCGCGCAGGGCCGTGATGGCGTCGAGACGCTGGCGCGCCTCGACGCGGTCGCGCCGCGGCTCCAGCAGCCAGTTCTTCAGCAGGCGGCTGCCCATGCCGGTCATGCAGCTGTCGAGCAGCGAGAACAGCGTGGGGGCCGTCTCGCCGCGCAGGGTCTGTGTGAGTTCCAGGTTGCGCCGGGTGGACAGCGGCAGGTCCACGGTGTCATCGTCGCGTTCGACCTTGAGGCTTTGCACATGCGAGAGCGCCCGGCCCTGCGTGTGCTCGCAGTAGCCCAGCAGCGCGCCGGCGGCCGCATGGGCCTGCGGCAAGGCGTCTGCGTCCCAAGCCACCAGGCTGGCGACCTGGAGCTGCTCCTGCAGCTTGCGCTGGCCCAGCGCCGCATCGAACTGCCACTCGGGGCGCCGGGTCAGCGACAGGGCGGAGCCATTCGCCGAGCTTTGGCGCAGGGCCTTGAGTTTTTGCTCGAAGCCGGTTGTCACGTCGGCGCTGAACAGCAGCTCGCTCGGGGCGATGCGCGCGACCCAGGCATCGACCTCATCGGGGGCGCACTGCGCCAGGTGCAACTCGCCCTGCGTCACGCTGAGCCAGGCCAGGCCGCAGGTGTTGCGCGCGCCCTGGTGCAGCGCCAGCAGGATCGATTCGGTCTTGTCGCTGAGCAGTTCGCTATCGGTCAGCGTGCCGGGTGTCACCACGCGCACTACCTTGCGCTCGACGGGGCCCTTGCCCGTGACCTCGCCGACCTGCTCGCAAATCGCCACCGACTCGCCGCGCTGGATGAGCCGCGCGAGATAGCTCTCCATGGCGTGGAACGGCACGCCCGCCATCACCACCGGCTCGCCGGCCGACTGGCCGCGCCGGGTCAGCGTGATGTCGAGCAGCCGCGCGGCCTTTTCGGCGTCGCCGAAAAACACCTCGTAGAAGTCCCCCATGCGGTAGAAAACCAGGGTGTCGGGGAAGTCCGCTTTGATGCCGAGGTACTGCTGCATCATCGGCGTGTGGCCTGAAAATGCCGATTCAGGCGTCGCGTTTGAAAAATTCTCTTTTGACATCAATGATTTACGCGATCAGCTCAATTCCAGAAAAAGCGTTTGTTGACGAGCGCTTGCGAAGTGCCGTCATTGTCGGGCAAACAGCTTGTCCGCCGCGGCTTGCACAGTTCTGCGAAGTTGGCGTCCGGTGACCGTCAGCTCATTGCCGGCGCTATTGTCGCCGCGCGGGGTGCCGCGCTCACGCAGGTGCGCCCTGCGAACGCTCATACCAGCGCTTGCTGTTGTTGACAATGCTCACGACCAGCAGCATGACGGGCACTTCGATCAGCACGCCCACCACCGTCGCAAGGGCCGCGCCGGAGTTGAATCCGAAGAGGCTTATCGCTGCTGCCACCGCCAGCTCGAAGAAGTTGGAAGCTCCGATCAAGGCGGACGGGCATGCGATGTTGTGCTTCTCGCCTACTGCCCGGTTGAGCCAGTAGGCCAGCGCGGAGTTGAAGAAGACCTGAATCAGAATTGGCACCGCCAGAAGCGCAATAACGAGAGGCTGCTTCAAGATGGCTTCGCCCTGGAAGGCAAACAGCAGAACGAGCGTTGCAAGCAGGGCCGTGATCGACCAGGGACCGATCTTGGCCATCGTGGCGTCGAATGCCGCTTGCCCCTTGGACAGCAGAGATTTGCGCAGCAACTGCGCCAGGATCACAGGAATCACGATGTACAGGACCACCGAAGTCAGCAGCGTGTCCCAAGGCACCGTAATGGCGGACAGGCCCAGCAGAAACGCGACCAGCGGCGCGAAGGCAATCACCATGATGCTGTCGTTGAGCGCGACTTGCGAGAGCGTGAAGAGCGGGTCACCCCCGGTGAGGCGGCTCCACACGAATACCATGGCGGTGCAAGGCGCAGCGGCGAGCAGGATGAGGCCGGCGATATAGCTGTCGAGCTGATCAGGGGGAAGAAGGGGCGCAAACCAGTGGCGGATGAAGAGCCAGCCGAGGAATGCCATCGAGAAGGGCTTGACGAGCCAGTTCACAAAGAGCGTCACGCCGATGCCCTTGACGTGCCTGCGCACGTCGCCGAGGGCGGAGAAGTCCACCTTCACCAGCATCGGGATGATCATCACCCAGATCAGCAGGCCCACGGGCAGGTTGACCTGCGCGATCTCCATGCGTCCGATCGATTGAAATACGCTTGGGAGGAATTGACCCAGCGCGATGCCCGCGAAGATGCAGAGAAAAACCCAGACAGTCAGATAGCGCTCGAACACGCTCATGGGCGCGCCTGCCGCCTGCCTGGCGATGGTTTCGCATGGGACGCTCATGTCAGTCCTTTGCGAGTTCACGGGCAGTCGACTGCAAGACCGCCTTTTCGAGCTTGTCGGCGGGCAGATTGATCATTAGCTCCAACCGGCGCCTGATCATGTGAACAGTCTTGCGGAAAGCTTCGAGCTTTTCCGCGTCGGGCGCGTTGCCTTCGGATGGGTCGGCGTAGCCCCAATGCGCCGTGGCGGGGTGTCCCGGCCAGATGGGGCAGACTTCGCCAGCGGCGTTGTCGCAGACGGTGATGATCAGGTCCATCTTGGGCGCGTCGGGCGTCGCAAATTCATCCCAGCTCTTGCTGCGAAGCCCTTCGATGGAAATGCCGGCCTTTTGCAAGACCTGCAAACCCAGTGGATGGGGCTTCTGGTTCTCGCGCGGGCTGCTGCCAGCAGAGTAGGCATGGAAGCGGCCACGACCCATGGCGTTGAGCAGGGCTTCGGCCACGATGCTGCGCGCGGAATTGTGCGTGCAAAGGAACAGGACGTTCAAGGGTTCTCCTTGGCCTAGGGTTGGCAGTCGCAAGCCGTCGCCGCAGGGCTCAGGCAAGCAGCTCCCTGGCAGCAGTTTTCGGTGAGGTAGCTCAGCAGCTCGTTCATGGTGGCGAACGACGCGCGATAGATCAGGTTGCGCCCCTGCCGCTCCTGGCTAATGAGCCCGGAGTGAACGAGCTCCTTGAGGTGGAAGGACAGCGTGTTGGGTGCGACCTCCAGTTGATCGGCCAGAATTCCCGGCGTGAGGCCGTCATTGCCTGCCACGACCAACGCGCGGAAGACTCGCAGGCGCACTTCCTGGGCCAAGGCAGCGAGGGAGCGGACAACGTCCACTTCTTTCATAAAAAGACTATACAACGATAATGGAATTATTGTAAAGTGCTTTGGCAAACAGTCCGGGCCAGGCTTTGCGACAACCATCGGAATAAGGCCTGCTCGCGAGAGGGCTTCCATCAATTTCAAGGGAACCAACATCGGAGAAAGATCGTGCTCAAAATTCTCATCGCTTCCTGCGTGCTATCGGTGTTTGCCGCAAGCATCAATGCCCAGACCATGGATCGCCCGGCCATGGACCATTCGAATATGGACCACGCGGCCCATATGAAAATGACAGCCGACGCGCAGCGGCAAGCAGAGGTCTCCGAGCGCGGCAGGGACGTGATGCCGTTCGACCTGGCCGCCACGACCCACATATTCACCAGGACAGCCGAAGGCGGAACGCAGCAGGTGGTGGCCAGGAAGTCCACGGACGCCGCCGAGGTGAAGCTTGCGCGCCAGCACCTGAAAGAGATTCGCGAGCAGTTCCTGAAAAGCGACTTCTCAGGGCCGACGCACATCCATGGCCAGGACATGCCAGGGCTATCCGATCTCAAAGCCGCCAAGCCTGGACAAATCGCCATTGACTACAAAGATGTCAAAGGGGGAGGACAACTGACCTATAAGACGGCAGATGCAACCCTGGTGGCCGCGCTGCACAAGTGGTTTGCTGCCCAGCTTTCCGACCACGGCAAAGACGCCATGGAGGGGCACGCCCTCCACCGGCCCATGAACTGAAGCAAAGCGGGCATTTTCTGCACCTTCGCTTATGAGAACCAGCGCAGAAACGCAGCCGCCGCCAGTGCGGTCATGCCCAATGCCGCCAGCATGCGCCAGATCAGGGCGGCGCGGCGATCAATCCGCACAGCGCGCGAGCGCAGCAACACGATGATCAGCCCAACCGCCGTTACTGCGCACAGCACCTTGACCGCCAGTGCTGCCGCCGCGATGTCGTGGATGTCAGGCAACTGGCCGTAGAAATGCAAGCTGACCAGCCCGAACAGCGCGCCGCTGGCGATCTGCACGGCCCAGCCTGACAACACCAGCCAGAGCACACGCCGCTCGCGCTCGGGCCGGCCGGCGCTGACGACGTAGAGCGGCACGGCGACCACGGTTACGGCGCCGAAGTTGTGGGCGACCTGGGTCAGCGCGTAGGCGAGGTTCTGCAGGTCCAAGCCGGCTACTCGACGCTGACGTTGACGCAGCGCTGCAGGCCAATGGGCGTGTGGGCCTTGTTGACGACCTTGATGCAGATGGCGTGCTGGCCGGCAGCCAGGGACTCCAGGGTGTAGCTGCCCTTGAGCTGGCGCAGGATCCCCACCTCCTTGTCGTCCACGTAAACGTGCACATGGTCGCCCCGGGGCCCGGGCACCACGTCGTACACGAGCTGGGTCTGGTTCATCACGTCGAGCTTTGCGCCATCCTTCGGCGACGTGATCGTGACCGAACCTTCGACAGCTCCGGCGACGGGTGTCAGGAAAAAAGACCCCGACAGCAGGGCGGCAAACAGGGCGACGATGGGCAGGCGGATCATGGCGTCTCCAGTGCGATAGGTGCAGCCGAACGGTGGCTGACAGTGTGAAGCATAGCCCCGCTTGTCTTTCAGCGTCTTTGGCAGTCAGGTTGGCCATGCCGCTTGGTTTATGCTGGCGGCCTGATCAACCCAAGGAACCGAGGAAATTTCATGGCCCTGTGCCTGCGACGCGCGTTCTCGTGCGCCATTTTGCTCATCGCCGCGCAGGCCGCCCTGGCGCAAGGATCCGCGAACGTGTTCCTGGAAGACGTGACCTGGACCGAGTTGCGCGACGCGTTGGCGGCGGGCAAAACGACGGCGATTATTCCGATCGGCGGGACCGAACAGAGCGGCCCCTACGTCGCACTGGGCAAGCACAACGCGCGCGTGAAGCTGCTGTCGCAGCGCATTGCGCAGGCGCTGGGCAATGCGCTCGTTGCGCCCGTCATCGCCTATGTGCCGGAGGGCGGCTATGCGCCGCCGACCTCCCACATGAAGTTTCCCGGCACCCTGACGGTATCTGACGACGTGTTCGAGAAGACGCTGGAATCGGCGGCGAACAGCCTGAAGGTGCACGGCTTCAGAAACATCGTTTTCCTGGGCGACCACGGCGGCTATCAAAACGATATCCGGCGCGTGGTGGTCCGCCTGAACAAGGCCTGGTCCGGCTCGCCGGCACGGGCTTTCGTGCCGGCGGAGTATTACGCCGCCAGTTCCGACGGTTATGCGCAGATCCTGCGCCAGCACGGGGTGCGCGATGACGAGATCGGCACGCACGCGGCGCTGGCCGACACCTCGCTGCAGCTCGCGGTCGCGCCCCAGATGGTGCGGCTGCAGCAACTGCGCAGCGCGCCCAAGCCCGGCGCTGCCGACGGTGTGTACGGCGGCGATCCGCGCCGCGCGTCGGCCGAACTCGGCCAGCTGGGCGTGGATGCGATCGTCTCGCGCACCGTGGCCGCCCTGAAAAAAGACACGGCGGCGCGCTGATGCGCCGCCGGCCCCGCTTTCCTTTCATCAACTCCTTTACTTTCAAACGGAATCCACCATGACCTTGATTTCTCGTCCCTTGTCCCGCCTGGCTGCGCTTGCGCTGGCGGGTCTGTGTGCCGCCGGCGTCGCTGCCGCCGCCGCGCCGGTCGTCACGGTGCCCGGCATGCCGCCCGTGGTGAACCCGGACAACCTGTACAGCGAAGTGGGCGCCGGGCGCCTCAGCGCCGCGGTGGCGGGGGCGCTGCCCCGGGTGTATGTGCCCAATGTGCGCTCCAACGACGTCTATGTGATCGATCCGGCAACGTTCAAGGTGGTCGACAAGTTCCGTGTGGGTTTCAGCCCGCAGCACGTCGTTCCCTCGTGGGATCTGCAGACCCTGTGGGTGGCCAACAATGCCGAAGGCCGGCCCGACGGCAGCCTGACGCCGATCGACCCGAAGACCGGCAAGCCCGGCAAAGCGGTCAGTGTGGACGACCCCTACAACATGTATTTCACGCCGGACGGCAAGGAGGCCATCGTGGTGGCGGAAGCCTATGCGCGGCTGGATTTTCGCGATGCGCACACGATGGCGCTGAATTCGAGCCTGAGCGTGCCGCAGTGCAAGGGGATCAACCACGCCGATTTTTCGATCGACGGCAAGTTCGCGCTGTTCACCTGTGAATTCGGCGGCAAGCTGGCCAAGATCGATCTGGTGAACCGCAAGGTCGTGGGCTACCTTGAACTCGACAAGAAGGGCATGCCGCAGGACATTCGCAGCTCACCCGACGGCCGGGTGTTCTACGTAGCCGACATGATGGCCGACGGCGTCTATCTGGTCGACGGCGACAGCTTCACGAAGGTGGGCTTCATCAAGACCGGCGTGGGCACACACGGGCTGTACCCGAGCCGCGACGGCACGAAACTGTACGTCTCGAATCGCGGCACCAACCGCATTCACGGGGCGCGCCGCGGCAAGGGCAGCGTCTCGGTGATCGACTTCGCCACGCGCAAGGTGCTCACGACCTGGCCGATTCCGGGCGGCGGCAGCCCCGACATGGGCAACGTCAGCGCGGACGGCAAGATGCTGTGGCTGTCCGGCCGCTTCGACGATGTGGTGTATGCCATTGACACCACGACGGGCGCGGTCAAGTCGATCAAGGTCGGCATGGAGCCGCATGGCCTGACCGTGTGGCCGCAGCCCGGGCGCTACTCGCTGGGCCATACCGGCAATATGCGCTGATCGGCCCCTACACTTTGACCCGGTCCGCGGCCAGCCGCAACTCGCGCGCCATGGCGCAGGCCAGCGCCAGGCGCCGCAACAGCCAGGGCGTGAGGTCGGCGGCCACCAGCGGGTCGGGCCGCGGCTGGAACGGCTGGCCCGCCACGACCGGCATGGGCTCTGGCCCGGCGCTGCCAGCGTCGGCCCTGGTGCCGCCGCCGGCCAGCTCTTGCTGAATCCGCAAAGACGCCTGTTGCAGTGCCGGAGTCGCTACGCCGAGGTCGAGCTGGGGGTGACGCAGCAGCAGTGATTTGATGGCCGTGAGCTGGGCCAGCAACTGGTAGCTGCGCGCCTGCAGCGTCTCGAGCGGCTCCAGCGGCGGGCGCACCTGGCGCGGCTCGGCCATGGTGCGCTGGATCGCCAGCGTCACGGCCGACAGGCTGTCGTAGGCTTCGCGGCGCGCCAGCCGCCAGGGCAGGTCGGACTTGCGTTCCTTGTCCAGCAGCGCCAGCGCCAGCAGGGCATGCTGGCGCTGGGCCTTCACGCTGCGCTGCACCAGGGCGGGAATCTGGTTGCGCTCCCAGGCCGGCAATATGTAGCTGAACAGCCAGGCGATGGAGGCGCCGAGCAGGGTGTCGGCCAGGCGTTCGCCCATCGCCAGGACGGGCTGCAGGCCGGTCACCAGCAGGTGCACCATGAGCAGGGCGCCGAGCGTTGCCGCGACCGTGGTGTAGAGATAGCGGCGCAGTGCAAAGGCATGGGCCAGCCCCTGGCTCAGCGCCACCACCAGCAAGATGGTGAAGCCGCCCGGGCGGGTCGCCAGCAGCGCCATGACCAGCAGGCAGCCGAGCACGGTGCCGGCCACGCGCGCGTTACGCCGCTGCACCGTTTGCGCCAGGTTGCCGCGCATCACCACCACGATGGAGAAAAGAACCCAGTACCCGTGCCCCGCCCACGGCAAGTGCAGGGAGACCAGATAGCCGGCGCCGACCGCGAGCGTGGCGCGCAGCGCGTAGCGCAGCATCGGGGCGCGCCAGCTCAGTTGCCCCAGCAGGGGCTGCCACGACCAGGTGGTGGCACTCACGAACAGCTGCCACTGCGTGCGCACGTCGGCCAGTTCGGGGCGCACGTCGCCGCGCGCCAGGGCGACCATGCGGGCGGTTTCGTCGTGGATGTGGCCGATGCGGTTCGCCATGCTGTGCAACAGGGCGGCGGAGTCGGGTTCGCCGGTATTCAGGGGAAACGGCTGCGGGCCCGCGCGGGTTTGCGGCGGCAGTGCGCCGTGCAGCCGCTCGCGCAGGTCGGGCACCGGGACGATCGCGTTGCGCGCGCGCCCCAGCAGCAGGTCCAGCGCCAGCTGCTCGAGCTCGGCGGCGGTGGTGTTCAGGGCCGTCTGCAGCAGCGGCAGCGTGGGGGCCGTGGCACTGGCATGGTGGGTCAGCAAAAAGTCCAGGTCCAGGTTGCAGGCGAGCTGGTGGTCGCGCGCCTCGAGCAGGGCGAGCAGCATGGCGGCCAGCCGCTGGCGCTTCGGTGTGGTGGGCGACTCCAGCACCACGTCGCGGGTGTTTTGCAGGTAGTCTGCCAGCGTGATCTGCTGCCCCAGCATGATGGCCAGCAGCGCTTCGTGATCGGGCTCGGGCCCCAAGCGCCGGGCCTGGGTGCGCAGGATCTGTGCGAACGTGACCAGGCATTCGGCCAGCAACTGGGTGCGAAAGAGCTGGTTCAGCACATGGGTGGTGAGCACCGCCCAGATCAGATACAGAACTGCGCCGACCCCGTACCAGCCGGTGTTCATGGCGATTTGTTCGAGCGACGACGGCGGCGGCGCCGCCATGGCGAACAGCATCGAGAACAGCATCGAGAACGTGATGGGGCCGCCGCGCTTGCCCCAGGCCATCAGCATGACGGACAGAAACGTGCCGGCCACCAGCACCAGCCCGAGCTGCACGGGGTCCTGGTGCACCAGCTGTACCAGCACGAACAGCGGCGCACCCAGCAGCGGCGCGGGCAGTATCTGCGTCAGCTTGCCACGGCGCGGCGCCGCGACATCGGGCAGGCTGGTGATCAGGACACCGACCGCGGCGCTGGAGACCGCGACCACGCCGGCCAGCGCGAACACGGCCAGCAAAATCACCAGCAGGCCCACCGATACCGCCAGGCCGTTGGTCACGTACTGGCTGAGCACGACGCGCAGCACCCGGTGCGTGGCAGCGCGCAGCCGGGCGGCCAGCGAGAAGGGGAGGGTCAGGTCAGGCGGGTTCCGGTTCATCATGTGCGCAGCACACTTTACCGGACTGGCGCGTCAGGGCGCCGCAGAATCGGCATCCTTGGGCCGGGCGGGCGCCGGTGCCGGGGCTGAGGGCGACGTGGCCCCTGGCGCCGTGAGCGTCTGGCGCAGCGCGGCTTTTTCGCCGGCGCTGGCAAACTTGCTGTACTTCGCCAAAAGCGGCACCAGCTGGCCGTAGATCTTCGGGTTTGCCGCCAGGCATTCCTTCTGCTCCATGAAGTCGGCCTCGCCCGTGAGGTTGCCGACCAGGCCGCCGGCCTCGGTCACCAGGAGCGAGCCCGCCGCCACGTCCCACGGCTGCAGGCCGGTTTCGAAAAAACCGTCGGTAAAGCCGGCCGCCACATAGGCCAGGTCCAGCGCGGCGGCGCCGGGGCGGCGCAGGCCGGCGGTGCGCGGCATCAGATCGGCCATCATGGCCAGGTAGTTCTTGAAGTTGTCGCCCGGGCGGAACGGGAAGCCGGTGGAGATCAGGCATTCCTGCAGCCGTGTGCGCTTGGACACGCGCAGGCGCCGGTCGTTCATGTAGGCGCCGCGACCGCGCGTGGCGGTGAACAGGTCGTTGCGGCTGGGGTCGTACACGACGGCCTGCTCGACCTTGCCGCGCGAGGTCAATGCAATGCTCACGCAATACACCGGAAAGCCGTGGATGAAGTTGGTGGTGCCGTCCAGCGGGTCGATGATCCAGACGAATTCCGAATCCTTCGCGCCGTGCTCGCTGCCCGACTCCTCGGCCAGGATGCCGTGGCCCGGATAGGCGGTGAGCAGGGTTTCGATGATGGCCTGCTCGCTCGCGTGATCGACTTCGGTGACGAAATCGTTGACCTGTTTTTGCGAAATGCGGATGGCTTCCACATCGAGCGCGGCGCGGTTGATGATGGCGCCGGCGGCGCGGGCGGCCTTGATGGCCACGTTGAGCATGGGGTGCAGATTGGGCGACATAAATTTTGAACCTTGCGGGACAGGCCTTTGGCGCTGTCCCCAACGGGTTGAAGAGCAAAACAAATCTGCCCGGCGATGCGGGCAGCGGCAATGGGGTGATTTTACCTGTCGGCGCGCCGCGCTTCAGTACAGGCAGGTCAGGCTCAATTGCAGCAAGGTGAATCCGGGGTTGGGCTGCTTGATGTCGGCGTTGGAAAAATGCGAGACGCGCAGGCTGGCACGCACGGCGGGCGTGAACTGGTAGCCCACACCCAGGTGGTCGCCGAACTGGAACGCCGTGCTGATGGCCTTGTCGGCAAATTGAGTGCGGCTGACCAGCGTGGGGCCGATCCCGCCTTCGACGAAGAAGCGCCCGCCATCGGGCCACCAGCGCAGCATCGGAATGGCGCTGAGTTGCCACAGGCTGGCAGGCTGGCGCCCCTGCCTGGCATCCCAGTACGACACGCCGAACTCGCCGGTCAGCTCGACCCGGCCGGGGCCGTCCGCCGACCGATGGGTCCATAGCACCGGCGTTTCCCAGCCCAGCGTGGTGCGCAGCGCATCGGTACTCCCGGCCAGTTGCACCATGATGCCGCCGCGATCTGGTGGGACGGCAGACGGTGCGGGCGTGACCTGCGCGCGCGCGCCCGTCGCCAGCATCAGCGCGGCGCCGAGCATGAGAAACCTGAAGACGGCAAGACGACCCATGGTGACCTTCCCAATGTTTTTTCCTGGTGGCGCTCGATGATTCTGCAATCATTCAAGGCGCGCTGCTCGCGGTCCGTGCGGCGACAATGGCAGATCCTGTGGTTATTCGACTTGTCCTGATGCTATTTCTTCGGCGTCCATGAAGACCCGTTTCATTCTGATCAATACCAGCCACGCCGGCAACGTGGGGGCTGCGGCCCGCGCCATGAAGGTGATGGGCTTCGACGACCTGGTGCTGGTCGCGCCGCGCTGGGCCAATGTGCTGCGCCGCGAGGAGACCATCCAGCGCGCCAGCGGGGCGCTCGACGTGCTGAAGAGCGCGCGCATCGTGGCCACGCTGGACGAGGCTTTGGACGGCATGACGCATCTGTGCGCCACCGCGATGACGCCGCGCGACTTCGGGCCGCCCACGGTGGCGCCGCGCGAGCATTTCGAGATGCTATCAAAAGAAGAGCGTAGTGTGAAGACCGTGCAAGGGCTACAGCTTGATAAGACCGTGAATCCGGAGCAGGGCGTGGCGTTCCTCTTCGGCTCCGAGCGCTTTGGCATGCGCAACGAGGACGTGTACCGCTGCCACGCCTGCCTGAGCATTCCGACCAACCCGTCGTTCGGCTCACTGAACCTCGGCGCGGCGATCCAGGTCATTGCCTACGAATGGCGGCTTGCGCTGGGCGGCTTTGCGGTGCAGGACCGGGCCGCGGCGCCGGTGTATGCCGATGCCCGGCAGGTCGGCGGCATGCTGGAGCATTGGGAGCGCACGCTCGTCGATATCGATTTCCTGGACCCCGAAGCGCCCAAAAAACTCGTGCCGCGGCTCAACCAGCTCGTGAATCGTGCGCACATCACCGTGGAGGAAATCCATATCCTGCGCGGCATCGCCAAGGCGGTGGCGCAGGTGGCGGCGCGCGCCAAAGCCAGCACTGACGCGGCTGCTGAGGCGCCGCAGCCGGCAGAAATACCGGCGAAACGCTAGACTCCACGGATGTTTTCGCGCCTACGTTCCGACATTCAATGCATTCTTGACCGCGACCCGGCCGCGCGCAGCACCTGGGAGGTGCTGACCTGCTATCCGGGGCTGCACGCGCTGGTGTTTCACCGCCGCGCGCACTGGTGCTGGGAGCATGGTTTCAAATGGCTGGGGCGTTTTCTGTCGCACATCGCGCGTGGGCTGACCGGCATTGAAATCCACCCCGGCGCCAAAATCGGCGAGCGCGTGTTCTTCGACCACGCCATGGGCGTGGTGATCGGCGAGACCGCCGAGATCGGCGATGGCTGCACCATCTACCAGGGCGTCACGCTCGGCGGCACCTCGCTCTACAAGGGCGTGAAGCGCCATCCGACGCTGGGGCGCGACGTGGTGGTGAGCGCGGGCGCCAAGGTGCTGGGCGGCTTCGTGGTGGGCGACGGCGCCAAGATCGGCAGCAACGCGGTGGTGATCAAGCCGGTGCCGGCGGGCGCCACGGCCGTGGGCATTCCGGCGCGCATCATTTTGTCCAAGGCGGGCGAGAGCGCCGATGTGGCGGCCCCGGAGCGCAAGTTCTCGGCCTACGGCATCACGCAGGAAGACGACCCGCTGAGCCAGGCCATGAAGGGGCTGATCGAGAACGCCTCCTCGCACGAGCACCAGATCGCGCTGTTGTGGCAGGCCGTCGAGACGCTCTCCAGCGCCCGGCCGACCCGCGATTGCGTGCCGGTCGATGCGACGCGCAGCGAAGCCTTCGAGGCCGAGAAGCTGAACCAGCTGGTCGGCAAGTAGGCCGCCCGGCGCGGTTGCGGCTGCGGGCCGAATCCCGGTTATGGCCGCGCGGGGCGCACCGCGCTCTTGGGCCGGAAGGCCTTGCACACTTCGTTGTTTGTTTCCAGGTACGGGCCGCCAATCAGGTCCACGCAGTACGGCACGGCCGCAAAAATCCCCGGCACGATGGATTCGCCCGTGGCGCTCTTCAGTCCTTCCAGCGTTTCCTGGATCGATTTGGGCTGGCCCGGCAGGTTGATGATCAGGCTTCGGTCGCGTACCACGGCGCATTGGCGCGACAGGATGGCGGTGGGCACGAAGTGCAGGCTGATCTGGCGCATCTGCTCGCCAAAGCCGGGCATCAGTTTGTGCGCCACCGCCAGCGTGGCCTCGGGCGTGACGTCGCGCGGGGCCGGACCGGTGCCGCCGGTGGTCAGCACCAGCGCGCAGCCGGCATCCACCAGTTCGATCAGCGCGGCGCTGATGGCGGCCTGTTCGTCGGGGATCAGCCGGGCCTCGAATTGCACGGAGTTCTTCAGCGCGCGCGCCAGCCACTCCTTGAGTGCGGGCAGGCCCTTGTCTTCGTAGACCCCGCTGGAGGCGCGGTCGCTGACCGAGACGATGCCGATCTTGACGGCGTCGAGCGAAGTGGCTTGTGGCGTGTTCATGGTGTCTGTGCTGCCGGCGCGGCGCCGGCCTCCTTGTTGGCGAGCTGCTCCCGCACCAGCTGGAAGATGTCGCGATAGGCGCGGCCATGGCGCGGCGCCTCGCCGGGCTTGCCCGGCCTGGCGTCCTTGCGCGCCTGGCGGATCAGCGCGCGCAACTGCTGGGTGTCGGTTTGCGCAAAGTCGGCGAGCCAGCGGCCCAGCGCGTCCTCATTGGCAATCAGCGCGTCGCGCCATTGTTCGGCCAGGTGCAAATGGAGCGTTTCCTGGGCCGAGCCGCTGTGCTGCTCCTCGAGCGCGGCGCGGATCGCGACCAGCGTCTCGGGGGCTAACTGCCGCATCAGCTTGCCGATGAACTGCATCTGGCGCCGCTTGCCCTCGAAGTTGCTGATGCGCTTGGCCTCCTGCACCGCATCAGCCAGTTTCTCCGACAGGTCCAGCCGCTCTAACAGCTCCGCGCGCAAGGTCAGCAGGTCTTCGCCGAGTTTTTGCAGCTCGGTGCTCTCGCGTTTGAGATCGGTCTTGCTCTGCGCGTCGGTGCCCTTGAGCTCGCGCTTGAGTTCGAGGTCGAGCTCGCTGCCCTCGGCAACGAATTTGCCGTGGACGAAGTAGCCTTTGGTGGGTTTGCGTGACATGGTAGGGTGATCAGGAAGGGCGGCGGCCCCCGGGGCCACTGCGGCAAGTATCATAGCTGTCGATATGAAAAAACCATCCCAAGCTGCCAGCGCCAGCCCCGCGCGCATCGACAGCGGCTTCAGTTACAGCCGCCCGTTTTTCGAAGACCTGGTGGACAGCGCCCTGGCGCACGCCAAAAAGCTGGGCGCCACCGATGCCGGCGCGGAGGCGTCCGAGGGCTGCGGCCTGAGCGTGTCGGTGCGCAAGGGCGAGCTGGAGAACGTGGAGCGCAACCGAGACAAGTCGCTGGGCGTAACGGTCTATGTCGGCAATCGCCGCGGCAATGCCAGCACTTCCGATTTCTCCAGAGCGGCGATCGAGCAGACCGTGCAGGCGGCCTATGACATTGCGCGCTTCACGGCCGAAGATCCGATGGCCGGGCTGCCGGACGTAGAGGACATCGCCACGGTGCAGCCGGATCTGGACCTGTTCCACCCCTGGGCCATCACCAGCGAGCAGGCCGCCGCACTGGCGATGCAATGTGAAGCCGCCGCGCTGCAGACGGACCGGCGCATCACCAACAGCGAGGGCGCGAGCGTGTCGGCGCAGCAGTCGCATTTTTTCAGCGCCCACACGCACGGTTTCCGCGGCGGCTATGCCAGCTCGCGCCACAGCCTGTCGGTCGCGCCGATTGCCTCGTCGCCCGGCAAAAAGCAGGACATGCAGCGCGACGCCTGGTACAGCTCGATGCGCGCTGCCGCCGAGCTGGCGTCGCCCGAGGCAGTCGGCCGCTATGCCGCCGAGCGGGCGCTGAGCCGCCTGAAGTCGCGCAAGATCGCCACCACCGAGTGCCCCGTGCTGTTCGAGTCGCCGCTGGCAGCGGGACTGCTGGGCGGCCTGGTGCAGGCGGTCAGCGGCGGCGCGCTGTACCGCAAGAGCACGTTTTTGCTGGACTCGCTGGGCAAGCCGGTGTTGCCAAAGCACATCGACGTTCTGGAAGATCCGTTCGTGCCGCGCGGCAAGGGCAGTTCGCCGTTCGACGACGAGGGCGTGCGGGTCCGGGCGCGCAAGGTGGTCGATGCGGGGCGTCTCGAAGGCTATTTCCTGAGCACCTATTCGGCGCGCAAGCTGGGCATGAAAACCACCGGCAACGCCGGCGGCTCGCACAACCTGACCCTGACGTCGCGCCTGACGCGCCCGCAGGACGACCTGGACGCCATGCTGCAAAAACTCGGCACCGGCCTGTTCGTGATCGAGCTCATGGGCCAGGGCGTGAACTACGTGACGGGCGACTACTCGCGCGGCGCCAGCGGCTTCTGGGTGGAAAAGGGGCGCATTGCCTACCCGGTGGAGGAGATCACCATTGCCGGCAACCTCAGGGACATGCTGATGGGCATCGAGGCGGTCGGTGCCGATGCCTACAACCACGGCGCCAAGACCGTGGGCTCGGTATTGGTGAACCGGATGAAGGTGGCGGGCAGCTGAGCCGGGTCAGCCCGCCAGCGCGGCCTTCACGGCGGCGCTGACCTGGCCCATGTCGGCCTTGCCGGCCAGTTTCGCTTTGGCGGCGCCCATCACCTTGCCCATATCGCCCGGACCCTTGGCGCCGAGCCCGGCGACGATCGCTTTCACCTCAGCCGCCACCTCATCCAGGCTCAGGCGCGCGGGCAGATAGGCCTGCAGCACGGTTGCCTCGGACGCTTCCTTGTCGGCCAGATCCATGCGGCCGGCCTGGGTGTAGGCGGCAATCGAATCCTTGCGCTGCTTGATGAGCTTGTCCACGATCGCGATCACGGCCACGTCGTCGACCACCACGCGCTCGTCCACCTCTTTTTGCTTGATGGCGGCCAGCAGCAGGCGGATGGTGCCCAGGCGCTCGCTGTCCCTGGCGCGCATGGCAGTCTTCATGTCTTCGGTGATCTGGTCCTTGAGTGACATCGTGTTCTCCGGGAAAAAGGTGTTTGTGCGGCCCAAAAGCAAAAGCCCGCCAGAGCGTCCCCGGGCGAGCTTGTCTTTCTTCTGGTCGATTGCCGCGCGGGCAATCAGGCGGGAAGTCGAATCAGTACAGCTTCTTGGGCAACTGCATCGAGCGGATGCGCTTGTAGTTGCGCTTGACCGCGGCGGCCTTCTTGCGCTTGCGCTCGGCGGTGGGCTTCTCGTAGAACTCGCGTGCGCGCAGTTCGGTCAGCAGGCCGAGTTTTTCGATGGTGCGCTTGAAGCGGCGCAGGGCCACGTCGAACGGCTCGTTTTCTTTCAGACGGATGGCGGTCATTAGGTAATGGTTTCCAAAAATTTGCCGAAACGCTACTTCAGGGAAGATCAGGCCCTGGGGTGCGTGTCCAGCGGTGTTCCCCGTCTCAATGTGGATCAGGCCGACGGGGGTTTGCCAGCAAAGCCTGCGATTATAGTGTTTTTCCGTTTGCAAGTGCCTGCGCGCAGGCAAAAGCGCTGGCCCAGGCCCATTGAAAGTTGTAACCGCCGAGCCAGCCCGTCACATCGACCGCCTCGCCAATGAAATACAGGCCCGGCTGCCTCGACTCCATCGTCTGCGACGACAGGTCGCGGGTGTCCACGCCGCCCGCCGTGACCTCGGCCTTCTTGTAGCCTTCGGTGCCGGTGGGCGTGAGTTCCCAGCGCGCGAGACGTTCGGCCAGCAGCATCAATGCCTTGTCCGGGGCCTCAACGACGGGGCGCTGCCAGCGGCTGTCCTGCTGCACCCAGGCCTCGGCCAGGCGCGACGGCACCAGGGCGGCCAGCTCGTTGGCGATGAGCTTGTGCGAGCTGGCCTTGGCGCGCGCCAGAGCGTGCGCCACGTCGTGCCCGGGCGCCAGGTTGAGCCGGATCGGGGCACCCGCCGCCCAGTAGCTGGAAATTTGCAGTACTGCCGGACCGGACAGGCCACGGTGCGTGAACAGCAGGTCTTCGAGGAAGGTGGTCTGGGCCTTCTTGCCGCCGGTCGAAATCTGCACCGGCAGCGACAGCCCGGCGAGTTGCGCATAGGGCGCCCAGCCGGCGCCATCAAAAGTCAAAGGCACCAGGGCAGGGCGCGGCTGCACCACGCGCAGGCCGAACTGGCGCGCCACGCGGTAGGCAAAATCGCTCGCGCCGATTTTCGGGATGGACAGTCCACCCGTGGCCACCACGATGGAACGGGCCGCAATGATGCCCCGGTCGCTATCGAGTTCATAGCTGGCGGCGCCCGCCACACCTGGGCTGCGGATGCTTTTGATGGCGCAAGGCTGCCAGCGCTGCACGCCGCCGGCCGCGCACTCGGCCAGCAGCATCTGGATCAGGTCTTCGGCCGAGCGGTCGCAAAACAGCTGGCCCTTGTGCTTCTCGTGGAACGGGATGCGGTAGCGCTCCATCAGCGCGGTGAAGTCGCGCGGCGTGTAGCGCGCCAGGGCCGAGCGGCAAAAATGCGGGTTCTCGCCTGAGAAGTTGGCCGGCGTCACGTCGCGGTTCGTGAAGTTGGCGCGCCCGCCGCCCGAGATGCGGATCTTCTCGGCTACCTTCTCGCTATGGTCGAGCAGCAGCACCCGGAGCCCGAGCTGCCCCGCTATGCCGGCGCAGAACAGGCCGGCGGCACCCGCGCCGACGATCATGGTGTCAAATGAATGAGTCAAACAGCCCCTTAACGCTTGCCGGACTTTGGCAAGGGCGACGAAATATAGCGCACGCGGGTGCGATCAGTGGGCCATGTTCGTGCGAGACGCTGCAGAAGGGGCCCCCGATCCGGTTGGCAGGCCGCCGCAGTTCGCTACGGGGATGTCCCGCTGCGCCTGCGCCGATGGGTACGAGGCGGTGAGAATGCCGCTGCCGCCGCCGGACCCTTGGCTGTGGGTCAATCCCGCGGGCGCAGGCCGGTCGATTTCGTTATCGATGGCCGGTGTCAGCGCGAACAGGCCGAGCGCGAGCGCGACGACGCCCAGCCACAGCATCAGTGGCCATTCAACGGAGAGGGTGCGTTTGTGGCCGGACACGGTGTGCCCGCCACGTCTTGCTTTTTTCCGGGTGTGCATGAAGTTTCTCCTTCAGGCAAAAGTCAGCAAAATCTGGTTCGGTGGACCGCCTTTTCGCGACCACGGCCGCGCGGCGTGGCCGACAACGTAGTAACTCCTGTGGGTGGCGTTACGCACTGCGCATGGGCTGGTTGCGCGGCGTGCCATGGCGATTTCTAGCTCGCCGTTTTCCCAAATTCAAGGCAACGCCGGCCCGTCCGGGCGCCTTTGGCAATAGTTCACATCAATACAAGTAACGACGAGCAACGCCCGAAAAAGCACCCGACAACGTGCGCCGGTCAGGCGGCCCGGGGCCGTCGCGAGGGCCGCGGTACAACGTCGCCGGCGTGCGCCTGCGGCATCGCGGCAATGGCGCGCGTCACGTCGCCCACCACGATCACCGAGGGACTGGCCATGTGTTCGCGCTCGATCGCGGCCGACAGCTCGCCCAGCGTGGTGCTGATGTGGCGCTGGGTTGGCAGGCTGGCGTTCTGGATCACGGCCACCGGCGTAGCGGCGGGCAGCCCGCTCAGCAGGTCCTGCTGGATGCGCTGCGCGCCGCGCACGCCCATGTAGATCACCAGCGTCAGCTTCGCGCTGTGTGCGGTGGCGGCCAGGGCGCGCCAGTCGGCGCCGTCGCCCGCGCCCCCCACGGGGGCGTGACCGGTGATGAACACCACGCCGTGCGCATGTTCGCGGTGCGTCAGCGGCACGCCCAGCGAGGTGACGGCGGCGAGGCCAGCGGTGATGCCGTTGACCACCTCCACCTGGATGCCGGCGACCTGCAGGTGCTCCACCTCCTCGCCGCCGCGCCCGAAGATGAACGGGTCGCCGCCCTTGAGCCGGACCACGGTTTCGCCCTCGCGCGCGGCCATGATCATGAGCTTTTCAATGAAGGCCTGCGGTGTGGACTTGCAGCCGCCGCGCTTGCCGACAAACACGATGCGCGCCTGGGGCGACGCATAGGCCACGATGCCGTCGCCGACCAGGTCGTCCACCAGCAGCACAGTGGCGGCCGCGATGGCTTTCACGGCCTTGAGCGTGAGCAGTTCCGGGTCGCCGGGGCCGGCGCCCACCAGCGTGACTTGTCCCGTGCCGCCGGCGCTATTTTTGAGTGAATTCATGGTGGGGAGACCAGACGCAAGATATGTTCCACCTGCCGGGCGATCGGCGCGGGCACCGCCTGCTTGCCCGTCATGACGGCCCGGATATAGGCAGCGGTGCTGGCGGCATCGATCGCCTTGGGCAGATTGGGCAGCGCGGTCAAGGGGCCGCTCTGGGCCTCCTCCAGCGCCACGCGCCGGCCGGCCACGAAGCCCGTCATCTGCGGCATGCGGCGCGGGTCGGCGACGCCCTCGCCCTCGGTGCCGCGCAGCAGCAGGGCATTGGCCTGCACCAGCTCGAACACCGCCGCCATCGAGACGGCGTATTCGGGATGGGTATAGCTGCCCACGACCAGGCTGGGGCCGGCGCAGGGGTTCATCAGTTTGACCAGGCTGTGCGCCGGGTTGCGCAGGCCGACCGCGCGGCGCACGTCGAGCAGGCGCTGCAAGCCGGCGCTCAGTAGCTGGGTGGGGACAAAGGCCACTTCGCCGGGTGCTACGGGTTTGATAGCGGTCTGTGCCCGTATGTCAAGGGCTTCCAGCACTTCTGACGTATAGACCCGGGTGTTTTCGGTGGCCGTGCCATGCACCAGCACCGGCAGCCCTTCGCGCGCCAGCAGCAGCGCCAGCAGCGGCGTCAGCAGCGGCAGTTTGCGCGCGCCGTTGTAGCTGGGCAGCACCACCATGGGCTTGTCCGTCGCCGGCAGTTTGTGCAGGCGTGCATGGGCCGCGTCGAGAAAACCCGCCATCTCGGTGGGCGTCTCGCCCTTGATGCGCATGGCCAGGCAGAAGCCGCCCACTTCCAGGTCGGTCACCGCGCCGTCGAGCACCTGGCCAAACAAATCGGCGGCCTGCTCGCGCCCCAGCGCGCGCGCGCTGCTCCGGCCGCGGCCGATTTCCTTGAGGTACTGACTGATTGCCATACCCCGATTGTCTTTGATGCCTGATGACTTTGGGTTATGAGCTGATATTTGCCGCGCGCCTGGCGCGCCGGTCTCAGGCGGCCTGTTTCAAAGGTGCGGTCGCCCGGATGATTTTGCGCAGTTCCGGCACGCAGGAACCGCACTGCGTGCCACATTGCAGCCTGGCCTGCAGCGAGGCCAGGCGGCTGTCCTCCGGGCCCTGCACGTCCGCCAGATGGGCGCGGATGGCCGTGTCCGTCACGTTCAGGCAGGTGCACACCTGTTGGCCGCGCGATTGCACCGCGACCGGCGCCTTGGCGCCGGGCACCAGCAGCAGGCGGCCGTACGCCTGCGCCGGCAGCTCGTCCTGCAGCAGGGTCCTGATCCAGCTCTCGGCGCTGATGTCGCCGGCCAGCACAAAGCCCGTGAGCCGGGCCTGATCGCCCATGCGCGCGAGCCGGGCCGCGCGGCGCTGGCCCTTTTTCTTGTCGGCGTAGCGCAGCACGTCGGTGCCGCCCAGGCCCAGCAGGCGCTCGATGGCCGCAATGACCTCAATGGGCGCCGCTTCGTAACTGGCCGCGCGAAACAGCAGGCCGGTGCGCTCGCGGCCAAAGGGCACGCAGCTGGCAAACGGAAACAGCGCCATCAGGCGCTTGAGCTCCTCGCGCGCCGCCAGCGCCCGCTCATCCGGCAGCCAGGCCACGCCGAGCAGCGACCATGGCAACTCGGCCTTGAGGATTTTCACCGCCGCGTGCTTGAGTTCGGGCTGCTTCGAGCTCGGGCAAAAGGCCGAGGTGGTCAGCGCATTCACGCCGGCCAGCCGCACCCCCATGCTGCTGACGCCGCTGAGAAACTCGTCGCCCCAGTGCATGGCGATGAAGGCCTGGGACAGGCCCAGTTCGCTGGCACCCTGCACCGGCAGCACGATGGAGCCGCGCTTGCTGGTGACGTGGACCAGGTCGCCTTCCTTGAGGCCGCGGCGCGCCATGTCCTGCGGGTGCAGCTGCACGGCCGGCTCGGCCACGTGGCCGAACAGCCGGCCCAGCGTGCCGGTGCGGCTCATGCCGTGCCACTGGTCGCGCAGGCGCCCGGTGGACAGGCTGAACGGGTAGCGCGACTCGCGCGGCTCGGCCACGGGCCGGTAAACGGTGTCGGCGAAGCGGGCCCGGCCGTCGGGCGTGGGGAAGACGCCGTCTTCGTACAGGCGCGCCTGGCCGACCGTCTCGCCTTCCGGCAGCGGCCACTGTTGCGGACCCTGGTCGTCGAGCCGGGCGTAGCTCAGGCCCGTGATGTCGAGATCGCGGCCGCGCGTGGATTCGCGGTGTTCGTTCCAGATGGCTTCGGGCGTGTCGTAGGGGAACAGGCTCTTGTCGGCGCGGACGGGGAGCAACTGCTCCAGGCGCTTTGCAAACTGCATCGCAATGGCCCAGTCGTGGCGCATTTCGCCCGGCGCGGGCACGGCGGCGCGCACCCGGCTGATGCGCCGCTCGCTGTTGGTGACCGTGCCTTCCTTCTCGCCCCAGGTCGTGGCGGGCAGCAGCAGGTCGGCGTAATCGCAGGTGGCGGTGGTGGCAAAGGCTTCCTGCACCACCACGAACTCGCAGCGTTCCAGCGCGCGGCGCACGGTGGCCTGGTCGGGCATGGACTGCGCCGGGTTGGTGCAGGCAATCCACAGCGCGCGGATTTCGCCGTCGGCCGCGGCCTGGAACATTTCCACGGCGGTCTTGCCGGGCTTGTCAGGCACCGAGGACACACCCCACAGCGCGGCCACCTCGGCGCGGTGCTGCGGATTCGCCAGGTCGCGGTGCGCCGACAGCAGGTTGGCCATGCCGCCGACCTCGCGCCCGCCCATGGCGTTGGGCTGGCCGGTCAGCGAGAACGGGCCCGCGCCGGGTCGGCCGATCTGGCCGGTGGCCAGGTGCAGGTTGATCAGCGCGGTGTTCTTGGCGGTGCCGCTGCTCGACTGGTTCAGGCCCTGGCAGTACAGGCTGAGCGTGGGTGCGCGACGCCCCGCATCGCCCGCCGGGGCGCCGGCGAACAGCTGCGCCGCGGCATACAGGTCTTCCCTGGTGATGCCGCAGACCTGCGCCACGAGGGCCGGCGTGCAGTCGCGCAGCGTGGCCTTGAGCGCGTCGAAGCCGCTGGTGTGGGCCGCGATCCAGGCGGTGTCCAACCAGCCTTCCCACAGCATGATGTGCAGCATGCCGTTGAACAGCATCACGTCGGTGCCGGGCTGCAGCGGCAGATGCAGGTCGGCGATCGCTGCGGTGTCGGTGCGGCGCGGGTCGGCCACGATGATTTTCAAGGCCGGGTTGGCGGCCTTCGCGTCCTCGATGCGGCGGAACAGGATCGGGTGCGCCCAGGCCGCGTTGCTGCCGACGATGAAGAGGCACTGCGCGTGGTTTACGTCGTCGTAGCAGGCGGGCGGCGCATCCATCCCGAGCGTCTGCTTGTAGCCCGCCACCGCGCTGCTCATGCACAGGCGCGAGTTGGTGTCCACGTTGTTGGTGCCGATCAGGCCCTTGGCCAGCTTGTTGAAGACGTAGTAGTCCTCGGTCAGCAACTGGCCCGAGAGGTAGAAGCCCACGGCATCGGGGCCGTGCTCGCGGATGACGCGCGCGAAGGTCTGGCTGGCCAGGTCAAGGGCGGCGTTCCACGCCAGCGGCACGGGCGCTTCATGCCGGCGCAGGCGCTGCATCGGGGTAAGCAACCGGGTTTGCCGGGTCACGGCCGCGCTGGCCGTCAGGTGCAGCGTGGCGCCCTTGCTGCACAGCCGGCCGAAGTTGGCCGGATGCTCCGGGTCGCCGCGCACGCCCGTGACCTGGTCGCCCTGCGACTCGATGATCACGCCGCAGCCTACACCGCAGTAGGGGCAGGTCGAACGCGTTTCATGCGTCATGCGGTGGCGGCTGCCTTCAAAGCCGGTCCGGCAACGGGTTTGGGCAGGTCGGTGGCATGGCTGGCAAGTTCAGCGGCATCCAGGTACACGGTGCCGGCCTCGACCCTGACGGCAAAGCGCGGCGTGCAGCCCTCGTCGGGGGCCTTGGCGCAGCCGTCGTCCAGGCCGATGACGCGGTTGTGCAGGGGGCAGGCCACGCTGGTGCCGAACACGATGCCCTGCGACAGCGGGCCGCCCCGGTGCGGACAGCGGTCGAGCAGCGCGAACACCTGGTCCTGGTCGTTGCGGAACACGGCGACGGCGACGCCCTTGGGGCGCGCCACCCGGCGCGCGCCCAGCACGGGGATGTCTTCAACGCGGCAAATGGCTTTCCAGTCGTTCATGTGCTATTCATTTTGTAGCCGAATGTGCCCTGTGGACAAGGGCTGGCAGCGATTTTCATTCAATATCCGGTGGTCAGACCGTGAGCGGCGCGAACTGCCGCGTGTCCACGCCCGCCTTGTCGGTCTCGAACCACGGATCGGGTTCGCCATCCACGCTGAACTGCAGGCGCTCCCACAGCGCCTTGCGGCCCTCGGCGTCGTCCAGGATCCGCCGCTTCACGTAGTCGAGGCCGACGCGCTGGATGTAGTGCACGGTGCGCTCCAGGTACCAGCCTTCCTCGCGGTACAGCTGCAGGAAGCCGCCGGCATACTCCAGCACCTCCTGCGCGGTCTTGACCTTCACCAGGAACTGCGCGACCTCGGTCTTGATGCCGCCGTTGCCGCCCACATGGATTTCCCAGCCCGAATCGACGCCGATCACGCCCACGTCCTTGATGCCCGATTCGGCGCAGTTGCGCGGGCAGCCGCTCACCGCCAGCTTGACCTTGTGCGGCGCGTACATGCGCCACAGCGCGCGCTCCAGGTCCTTGCCCATCTGCGTGCTGTCCTGCGTGCCAAAGCGGCACCACTCCGATCCGACGCAGGTCTTCACCGTGCGCAGCGCCTTGGCGTAGGCGTGGCCGGAGGGCATGCCGATGTCCTTCCAGACGTTCTGCAGGTCTTCCTTCTTCACGCCCAACAGATCGATGCGCTGGCCGCCCGTGACCTTGACGGTCGGGATCTTGTATTTGTCGACCGCGTCGGCGATGCGGCGCAACTCGCTGGCCGTGGTCTCGCCGCCCCACATGCGCGGGATCACGCTGTAGGTACCGTCCTTCTGGATGTTGGCGTGGCTGCGCTCGTTGATGTAGCGGCTTTGCGGGTCGTCCCTGGCCTCCTTGGGCCAGGTCGAGAGCAGGTAGTAGTTGACGGCCGGGCGGCACATTGAGCAGCCGTTCGGCGTGCGCCACTCCATGAAGTGGAACACGTCGGCAATCGCCAGCAGCTTGTGCGCCCGGATGGCCTCGCGCACCTCCTGGTGGCTGTGCTCGGTGCAGCCGCACAGGGCTTTCTTCTTCGGCGTGGCCGAGTAGTCGCCGCCGGCCGTGGCCATCAAAATCTGCTCGACCAGCCCGGTGCACGAGCCGCAACTCGCGCTGGCCTTGGTGTGCTTGCGTACCTCGTCGAGCGTGAACAGGCCCTTGTCCTTGATCGCCTTGCAAATGGTGCCCTTGGTGACGCCGTTGCAGCCGCAGACCTCGGCCTCCATCGGCATGGAAGCGGCCTTGCTGTGGCCTTCATGGCCGCTGTCGCCGATGTTGGATTCGCCGAACATCAGCTTGTCGCGGATGTCATGCACGCTGCGGCCGTCGCGCAAGAGCTTGAAGTACCAGCTGCCGTCCACCGTGTCGCCGTACAGGCAGGCGCCGACCAGCTTGTCGTCCTTGATCACCAGCTTCTTGTAGACCCCGCCGAACGGATCGCTCATCACCAGCTCTTCGGTCCCTTCGCCGCCCATGAATTCACCGGCCGAGAAGAGGTCGATACCCGTGACCTTGAGCTTGGTCGAGGTCAGCGAGCCGGTGTAGCGGCCGATGCCGAACTGCGCCAGGTGATTCGCCGCCACCTTGGCCTGCTCGAACAGCGGCGCCACCAGGCCGTAGGCGATGCCGCGGTGCGCCGCGCATTCGCCCACGGCGTAAATGCGCGCGTCGGTCACGGTCTGCAAGGTGTCGCCCACCACGATGCCGCGATTGCAGTGCAGTCGCATCGTTTCGGCCAGTTCGGTGTTGGGGCGGATGCCGACCGCCATCACGACCAGGTCGGTCGGCAGCTCGGTGCCGTCCCCCGGGTCGCGGCCCGGGGCAGGCTTGAAGCGGATGGCCATGACCCTCCCATCCCGGTCGGGGATCAGCGCTTCGGTCTGCGCGCCGATCATGAATTTCAGCCCGCGGTCTTCCAGCGATTTCTGCAGCAGCCTGCCCGCCACATCGTCGAGCTGGCGCTCCATCAGCCAGGGCATCACATGCACCACGGTCACGTCCATGCCGCGCAGCATCAGGCCGTTGGCCGCTTCCAGTCCCAGCAGGCCGCCGCCGATGACGACCGCGCGCCTGTATTTCTGCGAGGCCTCGATCATCGCGTTGGTATCGGCGATGTCGCGGTAGGCGATCATGCCCTCCAGATCCTTGCCCGGCACCGGCAGGATGAACGGATTCGAGCCGGTGCACATCAGCAGGCGGTCGTACGGCTCCTCGGTGCCGTCCTCGGCGCGCACGATGCGGTGCACGCGGTCGACCTCCACCACCTTCTTGCCGGCATGCAGCGTGATGTGATTCTCCTGGTACCAGTCCCAGGAGTTGAGCACGATCTCGTCGAGCGTCTGCTCGCCCGCGAGCACCGGTGACAGCAGGATGCGGTTGTAGTTGGGGTGTGGCTCGGCGCCGAACACCGTGATGTCGTAGAGCTCGGGCGCGATCTTGAGCAATTCCTCGATGGTGCGAACCCCGGCCATGCCGTTGCCCACCATCACCAGCCTGGACTTTTTCATACTGTGTCTCCGTAACGAGTTGGACTACATCCGCAAGTCCCGTGCCAGTTCGCCGCGCCATGGTCAGTGCGGGCCCGCCATGCTGGCTGCGCTCCTGTTTGTTGCATTGCACCAATCTGGACGGGAAACATGCCTGCCCGTGGTGCATGCGCTTGCAACGCGGTATCGACTCGCCGACCGGCTTCGTCGTGGTGCTCCGGGATCGTCGGTCACGAACTGACGCAGGGTGATTTGCTATGGGCCGCACGCCCTTGTCCATCAGGGCCTCGCGCGATTTCGAAGGCGCCTGGCGTACATCTTGCTCAGAGCCTGTGCAAGCACTCAATCCCGTCTTGATGCTGCGCCCGGGGCGGGGCGTGATGCGCAGTTTTTATTCATAGAGGACTATCCATGAAGAATGTCATTGCTTCACTCAAGAGCGGAGACTGGCGGGCGTTGCTGGCCTGTTTTCTCTATTTCGACTCGGGCTTCACGGTCTGGGTCATGCTGGGTCCGCTGGCCCCCTTTATCAGCAAGGACATCGCGATGTCCCCGGCGGAGCAGGGATTTCTGGTGGCGGTGCCCGTGCTCGCAGCCGCGATTCTTCGCGTCACTTTGGGGAACCTGTTTCAGTCGGTGGATGGCCGAAACATCGCGCAGATGGGCGTTCTGCTGTCCGCCATCCCTGCCTTTGTTCTGCTCTTGACGCCGGGCGCACCCTCGTACCTGATGCTGCTGGTGCTCGGAGTGTTTCTGGGCATGGGCGGCGCCAGCTTCGCCGTTGCTTTGCCGATGGCCGGCAGCAACTACCCGCCCCGGGTGCAGGGCCTGGTGCTGGGGCTCGCGGCGGCGGGCAACATCGGCGCCGTGCTGGACGGCTTCATGTTCCCGACACTGGCCGGTGCGTTCGGGTGGCAGAAGGCGACCGCTGCGGCCTTGCCCTTGCTGGCGTTGACTTCCCTCGCGATTTTCTTCTGGGCGAAGGATCGCAGCCCCAAGACGGGCAGTCCCCTGCCGGCGTTTGGCGGCTTCGCGGTGACCCTGTTCGGGTTGATCGGCATGGTGCTGCTCGTGCATGCGGGGGCTCTCGGTGGTGGCAAGGCCGGGCTGCTGTTGCTGCCTTTCTTGGGCGCCCTCATGGCCGTCGCGGTGCTGCCCCAACGTTACCGCGCCGTACTGGCCGAGCGCGACACCTGGGTGATCATGCTGGTCTACAGCATCACCTTCGGTGGCTTTGTCGGCATGTCGTCCTATGTCTCACTGCTGCTCACCAGCCTGTACCAAATGTCCAAGATCAATGCGGGCCTGCTGATGGCGCTGATGGCCTTTACCGGCGCCATCTTGCGCCCCTTCGGCGGCCTGATCGCCGACCGGGTGACGGGCGTGCGGGCGTTGCTCTTCCTGCTGGCGGGCATCTCGGTGCTCGACTTCACCTTCGCGGCCACCATGCCCCCGCTGGCCGGGGGCGTGGTATTGCTGCTCGGTCTCTACACCTGCTTCGGACTGGGCAACGGCGCGACCTTCCAGCTGGTGCCGCATCGCTGGCAAGGAAAGACCGGCGTGATGACGGGGATCATTGGCGCGGCCGGTGGCATTGGGGGCTTCTACCTGCCCGTCGTGATGGGCATCGCCAAGCAGAGCACCGGCAGCTACCAGATGGGGTTTGTCACCTTCGGCGCCATCGCGGCGCTCGCCTTCGTGCTGGTCGCCGTCCTGCGCCAGAAGTGGATGGCGTGGGCGATACCCGGGCATGCACAGGGCGCGCGGCCGCCCGCCTTGGGGATGGCGACCGCAATGAAGTAAATCCGGCAGACCGCGTGGGGTGTGGTGGCGCCAGCTCAGGCCGGGCCGGAGCCCTGGCGGCTGGCCTCGAACAGGAACCAGGTGCGCCGCTCGGTCTCGTCGATCCAGACTTCGATCAGGCTGGCGGTGGCGATGTCGCTGTGCTCCTCGCACACGCCATGGGCCTCGCGCAGGCTCGCGGCCAGCGTCTTGTTGTCCTCGCGCAGCTCGGCCAGCATGTCCTGCGGCTCCACGTAGTCGGCATCGTTGTCCAGCACGCGCTGGGTGCGCGCGATCTGGCCGATGGAGCGCAGCGTGGTGCCGCCCACCTTGCGCACGCGCTCGGCGATCGGGTCGGCCATGGCGAAAAGCTGGTCACCCTGTTCGTCCAGCAACAGGTGGTAGTCGCGGAAGTGCGGCCCGCTCATGTGCCAGTGAAAATTCTTGGTCTTGAGGTAGATCGCGTACACGTCCGCCAGGATGGCATTCATGGCGCCGGTGATGTCCCGGGTCGCGGCAGCCCTGAGGTCGCTGGGCGTGGCCAGCGGCGCCTTCTGCCGGGCCTTGAGAGACTCGGTCTTGCTTGCTGAATTCTTCTTCATGGAGATTTCCTTTTCAATCAATGAGCCGCCCCGACCTGCGGCGCGGAGCATCAACATACTCCCATTTTGTGTCGCTGTGCAGTGTCGCAGGGATTGCACTTGCGCAGAAACCCGGCGCACACCCGAGGGGCAGGGCGCTTGCCCCTAAACTCGGTGCCATGACGGCAAATCTGTTGGTGCTGGGTATCGAATCCTCGTGCGATGAAACCGGCGTGGCCCTGGTCGAGACGCGCGGCCCCGGCGTGCCCGTGCTGTGCGCGCATGCGCTGCACAGCCAGATCGAGATGCACCAGGCCTACGGCGGCGTGGTGCCCGAGCTCGCGAGCCGCGACCATATTCGCCGCGTGCTGCCGCTCACGCAAAAAGTGCTGGGTGAAGCTGGCCGCGCGCTCACCGAGGTCGATGTGGTGGCCTACACGCGCGGTCCCGGGCTGGCCGGCGCGCTGCTGGTCGGTGCGGGCGTGGCCTGCGCGCTCGGCGCGGCGCTGGGCAAACCGGTGCTCGGCGTGCATCACCTGGAGGGGCACTTGCTGTCGCCGTTCCTGAGTCTTGATCCGCCGCAGTTTCCGTTCGTGGCGCTGCTGGTGTCGGGCGGCCATACGCAGCTGATGCGGGTCGATGGCGTCGGGCACTATGAGCTGCTGGGCGAGTCGATCGACGACGCGGCGGGCGAGGCCTTCGACAAGTCGGCCAAGCTGATGGGCCTGGGCTATCCCGGTGGCCCTGCGCTGTCAAAACTGGCCGAGCACGGCGACGCGGCCGCCTTCAAATTGCCGCGCCCGTTATTGCACAGCGGCAATCTGGATTTTTCGTTTGCCGGACTCAAGACGGCGGTGCTGGTGCAGGCCAAAAAGCTGGGCGATCAACTCGAAGCGCGCAAGGCCGATCTGGCCGCATCGACGCAAGCCGCGATCGTCGAGGTGCTGGTGAAGAAGTCGCTGGCGGCGCTGCGCCAGACGGGCTTGAAGCGGCTGGTGGTGGCGGGCGGCGTCGGCGCCAACCGCAGTTTGCGGCTGCAGCTCGATGCGGCGTGCCTTGCTGTGGGCGTGCGCGTGCACTACCCCGAACTCCATTTGTGCACCGACAACGGCGCCATGATTGCGCTGGCGGCCGCGATGCGCCTGCAAGCCGGTCAGCAAGCGGCCAGCGAGGCTTACGCATTCGACGTAAAACCGCGCTGGCCGCTGAACTCCCTGAGCCGGAGTTTATAAATAAACAGCCGACAGCCCCGATGCACAAGGCGTTGTGTCGTCATTCCCGCGAAGGCGGGAATCCAGTGCATGCGAACCGTAGATTCCCGCCTTCGCGTGAATGACGAAATGCCGGAGTAGCAACTCAGTTGATGGCGAGCTGCGTGACGTTGCTCACCGGCACCTTCTTCGTCAGCTTCAGCGTGAGCACGCCATTTTCCAGTTTGGCATCGCTGGCGGCGACGTCGATGTCCTGCGGCAGCTCATACGCGGCCTTGTAGCGGCGCGGGGCGCCTTCCAGGCTCTCGATGCGCACGACGTTGCCTTCGATGCCGATGGACAACTGCTCCTTCGCAACGCCGGGCATGTCGAAGCTCATGGTGACGGTCTTGTCGTCCTGCTCGATCGAATAACCCTTTTGACGGGCGGCGAGCAGCGTGTCGTCGAGAAAGCGCTCCAGCGACGGGGCATAGGCGGTGCGGCGCAAAACTGCGGGGGCGACAGGGGTAAAGAACATGGTGGAACTCCTAGTAAACTGCGCGGCTTTCAACATCGATTGCCGCATGCATCGAATCTAGGTGCGATGCGTTTGTTTTCAAGGCAAATTCCCCCATGAATATTTCGCGTCGCCGACTCTTGAATTCCCTCACCGTGGCGCTATGTGCGCCGGCTGCGGCCTTTGCGCAAGCGCCGCAAGGCGGCCCCATCAAGATCGCGTTGATCGAGGGCCTGAGCGGCCCGTTTGCGAATGCCGGCGAGGCTGTGTACCGCAACCTGCTGTGGGCGGTGGAACGCGTCAACGCACGCGGGGGTGTGAAGCTGCCCGAAGCCGCGGGTGGCCACCGGCCGCTGCAGCTCGATCGCTACGACAACAAGGGCCAGAACGAAGAGGCGCTGTCGGCCCTGCGCTCGGCCATCGACGACGGCGCGCAGATTGTGATGCAGGGCAACTCGTCGGCCGTTGCCGCGGCGCTGATCGACGCGATCAACAAGAACAACGAGCGCGAGCCCGACAAGCAGGTCATTTTTCTCAACTACTCGGCGGTCGACCCGATCCTGACCAACGAGAAGTGCAGCTTCTGGCACTTTCGCTTCGATGCCCACGCCGACATGCGCATGGCCGCGTTGATGCAGGTGATCAAGGACGACAAGTCCCTCAAGCGCGTGTACCTGATCGGCCAGGACTACAGCTTTGGCCAGGCCGTGTTGCGCGAGGCCCGGCGCCAGTTGGGTGTGCAGCGCCCCGATGTGCAGATCGTGGGTGACGAGCTGCACCCGATGGGCCGCATCAAGGACTTCATGCCGTACGTCACCAAGATCAAGGCCAGCGGCGCGCAGGCCGTCATCACCGGCAACTGGGGCAACGACCTGACCTTGCTGGTCAAGGCCGCCAAAGAGGTGGGTTTCGACGGCAAGTTCTACACTTTTTACGGCAATGCGCTGGGCGCACCGGCCGCCATTGGCGAGGCGGGCGTGGGCAAGGTCATCGCCGTGGCGGACTGGCTGCCCAACGTGCAGGGTAGCGCCAGCGAGGCGTTTTACCAGGCGTTCCGCCAGCGCTTCCCGAAACCGGCGGACGACTATGTGCAAATGCGCATGCAGCTCATGATGCTGGCGCTGGCGCAGGCGATCGAAAAGGCGGGCACTACCCATTCAATCGCGGTGGCGAACCAGCTGGAGCGGGCTCGCGTCAGTTTGGGGGGGCAAACCGGCGCGATGCGCGCGCTCGACCACCAGTTCCAGCAGCCGCTGGTGGTGGGCCTGATGGAGCGCCAGGGCACGCCCGGCGTGAAGTTCGACGTCGAAGGCTCGGGCTACGGCTTTCGTGTGATCCGGCAAATCAGCGCAGCGCAGGCCGAGCAGCCCACGACATGTCGCATGGCGCGTCCGTCCTGACTACGAGCCGTAGCCCAGGCAGGCGCCCGCGTTGGGCATGCCCTTGCACTCGCGCTGCAGGCGCCGGTCGCGCTCGGCGCGGGTTTCGCCAGAGCCTTTTTCAAACCTGATGCGCCCGGCCTTTTTGTCCTTGGACGCGTGCGTGGTCTGCGCGCCGCCTTTTTTGCCCTTGGTCTCGGCGGCGTTGGCGCCCAGACACAGCAGTGCGGCAGCGCACAGTACGGCAATGGCGTTGCCGGGACGATAAACCTGTGGAATCCTGGAATACATGCAATCTCCCTGCCGGCATGGATGCTGCCGGTAAAACCATCATAGCGGCAGCACCATCGCCCGAGCTGCTGCGGGCGTGTCGGCGACAATAGACACCCCGTTGCCCCTGCACCTCTGTCTGCCCGATCATGCGTCAAGCCATCCAGAACCTCGAAGAATCCAAAATCCGTGAAGTTGCCAATGCCGGCATGGGCCGCAGCGACGTGCTGGCCTTCTGGTTTGGCGAGAGTGACGAGGTCACGCCCGATTTCATCCGGCAGGCGGCCATCGACTCGCTGCAGCGCGGCGAAACCTTCTATGCGCACAACCTGGGCCTGCCCGAGTTGCGCGAGGCGGTCGCCGGCTACATGAGCACGCTGCACGGCAAGGTCGCGGCAGAGCGTATCGCGATCACCTCGGGCGGCGTGAATGCGCTGATGCTTGCCATGCAGGCGCTGATCGACGCGGGCGACGAGGTGGTGGCGCTCACGCCGGTCTGGCCCAACCTCACGGCGCAGCCCCTGATCCTGGGCGCGAAGCTGCGCTGTGTGCCGCTGCGGCCGGTGCCCCGCGGCCCGGACCGTGGCGCCTGGTCGCTGGACCTGGACGCGCTGCTCGCCGCCATCACGCCGACGACGAAGCTGCTGATCCTCAACGCACCGAACAACCCGACCGGCTGGACGCTGACGCGTGCCGAGCAGCAGGCCATCGTCGAACACTGCCGCCGCACCGGCACCTGGATTCTGGCCGACGAGGTGTACGAGCGCCTGTACTACGCGGGCGACACCGCGAACGGCAGCGCCCCGAGCTTTCTGGATGTGACCACGCCCGAGGACCGGCTGGTGGTGGTGCACAGCTTTTCCAAGAGTTTCCTCATGACCGGCTGGCGTCTGGGCTGGCTGGTGATGCCGCCCACCATGACGCACCACATGGGCAAGCTGATCGAGTTCAACACCTCGTGCGCCAGCGTCTTCACCCAGCGCGCGGGCGTGGTGGCGCTGGAGCGCACGGCCGAGGTCACGCCGCGCGTGGTGGCGCACCTCAAGACCTGCCGCGATACGCTGGTGCCGCTGCTGCAGGCCGTGCCCGGCGTGCAGGTGGCGCCGGCCCGGGGCGGGATGTATGCCTTCTTCGGCCTGGAAGGCCATGGTGACTCCCTGCTTACTGCCAAACGGCTGGTGACCGAGGCCGGGCTGGGGCTGGCGCCGGGCAATGCCTTTGCGCCCGAGGCCCAGGGCTGGCTGCGCTGGTGCTTCGCCTCGAAGGACCTGCAGCGGCTGGAGCAGGGTGTGGACCGGCTTAAAACCTGGCTCAGGTTATAATTGACAGGTTTTGCACAGTGCAAGGCGCACGTCGGCTGCAGTTCCAGCTACCGACGCAAGTCAAACATTCACAGGAAAATTGAAATGATCGCATCCAGTATCAAGGCCGAAGTTGTCAAGGCCAACGCGCGCAGCGCCACCGACACGGGCAGTCCCGAAGTGCAAGTGGCCCTGCTGACCGCCCGCATCAACGAGCTCACCCCCCACTTCAAGACCCACGCCAAGGACCACCATGGCCGCCGTGGCCTGCTGCGCATGGTGAGCCGCCGGCGCAAGCTGCTCGACTATCTGAATTCCAGGGACCACGACCGTTACGTCGCGCTGATCGCCAAACTCGGTCTGCGCAAATAAGCGGTCCATTGAATGCAAGCGCCTGAGTTAGTTCACTAGCTCAGGCGTTTTTTACTTCGGAGCCGGGCAATACGAATGCGCGCTGTGTCATTCCAGAAGAAATCAGGAGTTTTGCGTGATTTTTTCTGGAATGGCATCGTGTTCTGACCGCCAGACTCCGGGCCATTGGTGCAGCCTCATGCGCCGGATTCTTCAGGAGCCATCCTCATGACCATCTTTAACAAAGTCACCAAGACCTTCCAGTGGGGTGCCAACACCGTCACCATGGAAACCGGCGAAATCGCGCGCCAGGCCAGCGGCGCCGTGCTGCTCGACATCGACGGCACCGTGGTGCTGGCCACCGTGGTTGGCAAGACCGAGGGCAAGGCCGGCCAGGACTTTTTCCCGCTGACCGTCGATTACCTTGAAAAAACCTATGCCGCGGGCAAGATTCCCGGCAGCTTCTTCAAGCGCGAGGGCCGCCCCAGCGAGTTTGAAACCCTCACCAGCCGCCTGATCGACCGCCCTATCCGTCCGCTGTTTCCCGAAGGCTATTTCAACGAAGTGCACGTGGTGATCCACACCCTGTCGCTGAACCCCGAAGTGGACGCCGACATTGCAGCCATGATCGCGACCAGCGCGGCTTTGTGCGTCAGCGGCATTCCGTTCAGCGGCCCGATCGGTGCGGCCCGCGTGGGTTACATCAACGGCGAATACGTGCTCAACCCCGGCCAGACCGCGCGCAAGGACTCGAGCATGGACCTGGTGGTGGCCGGTACCGAAGCCGCCGTGCTGATGGTCGAATCGGAAGCCAAGCAATTGTCCGAAGAAATCATGCTTGGTGCCGTGGTGTTCGGCCACGAGCAGAGCCGCATCGCCATCAATGCGATCCATGAGCTGGTGCGCGACGCCGGCAAGCCGGTGTGGGACTGGAGGGCTCCGGCCAAGGACGAAGTGCTGATCGCCAAAGTGGCTGCGTTGGCCGAAGAAAAGCTGGCTGCGGCCTACCAGATCCGCAACAAGCAGGCGCGCACCCATGCCACGCGCGAAACCTACACCTGGGTGATGAAGGGTCTGAAGGCCGAGGGTGTTGAATTCGACACCGTGGCCGTCGAAGGCCTGCTGTTCGACATCGAAGCGCGCATCGTGCGCAACCAGATTCTGGCCGGCGAGCCGCGCATCGACGGGCGTGACACGCGCACCGTGCGGCCAATCGAAATCCGCAACAGCGTGCTGCCGCGCACCCACGGCTCGGCGCTGTTCACGCGCGGCGAAACGCAGGCGCTGGTGGTCACGACCCTGGGCACCGAGCGCGATGCGCAGCGCATCGACGCGCTGTCCGGCGACTACGAAGACCGCTTCATGCTGCACTACAACATGCCTCCGTTCGCCACCGGCGAGACCGGCCGCGTCGGCAGCCCCAAGCGTCGCGAAATCGGCCATGGCCGACTCGCCAAGCGCGCCCTCGTGGCGGTGCTGCCGAGCAAGGACGAATTTCCCTACACCATGCGCGTGGTGAGCGAAGTGACCGAGTCCAACGGCTCCTCGTCGATGGCCTCCGTCTGCGGCGGCTGCCTGTCGCTGATGGACGCCGGCGTGCCGATGAAGGCGCACGTGGCCGGCATCGCCATGGGCCTGATCAAGGACGGCAGCCGCTTTGCCGTGCTGACCGACATCCTGGGTGACGAGGATCACCTGGGCGACATGGACTTCAAGGTGGCCGGTACCACCAACGGCATCACGGCGCTGCAGATGGACATCAAGATCCAGGGCATCACCAAGGAAATCATGCAGGTCGCGCTGGCGCAGGCCAAGGAAGCGCGCATGCACATCCTGGGCAAGATGCAGGAAGCCATGGGCGAGGCCAAGGCCGAAGTCTCCAGCTTCGCGCCGCGCCTGTTCACGATGAAGATCAACCCCGAGAAGATCCGCGACGTGATCGGAAAGGGCGGCTCCGTGATCCGTGCGCTGACCGAAGAGACCGGCTGCCAGATCAACATCGACGAAGACGGCACCATCACAATCGCCTCGACCGACCCGGAAAAGGCCGAAGCGGCGAAGAAGCGCATCGAGCAGATCACGGCCGAGGTCGAGATCGGCAAGGTCTACGAAGGCCCGGTCACCAAGATCCTGGACTTCGGCGCGCTGGTCAACCTGCTGCCGGGCAAGGACGGCCTGCTGCACATCAGCCAGATCGCCAACGAGCGCGTCGAGAAGGTCTCCGACTACCTGACCGAGGGCCAGATCGTCAAGGTCAAGGTGCTGGAGACCGACGAGAAGGGCCGCATCAAGCTGTCGATGAAGGCGCTGCTGGACCGTCCGGCGCAGCCTGGCTATGGCGCCGATCATCCGGGTGCCGTCAACCCGTCGTGATTTGCTATTGAAAATATAGCTAATAACGCCCTTGCACCAAGGGCTACGAGGTTAAAAGATCATGAAAGCGATTGAAATCACAGCCTTTGGCGCGCCTGAGGTCCTGCGTGCGGGCGAGCGCGATGCACCGGTGGCCGGCGCGGGCGAGTTGCTGATCCGCGTGGCGGCCTGCGGCGTGAACCGGCCCGATGTGCTGCAACGCACCGGCAACTACCCGGTGCCGCCCGGCGCCTCGGATATTCCGGGGCTGGAAGTGGCCGGCGTGATCGAGAGCGGCGACGCGAGCGCGATGGCACAGGCTGGTTTCAAGGTCGGTGACCGCGTGTGTGCGCTGGTGGCCGGGGGTGGTTATGCCGAGCTGTGCGTGGCGCCTGTCGGCCAGTGCCTGCCCGTGCCCCAGGGGCTGAGCGATGTGCAGGCCGCTTCGCTGCCTGAAACGTTCTTTACCGTGTGGAGCAACGTGTTCGACCGCGGTCGCCTGCAACCCGGCGAGACGCTGCTGATCCAGGGCGGCTCGAGCGGCATCGGCGTCACGGCCATCCAGATGGCCAAGGCGCTGGGCGCGACGGTGATCGTCACGGCTGGCAGCGACGACAAGTGCGCGGCGTGCCTGGCGCTGGGCGCCGACCATGCGATCAACTACAAAACGTCCGACTTCGCCGAAGAGGCCAAGAAGCTCACGGGCGGCCTGGGCGTGAATGTGATTCTCGACATGGTGGCCGGCAGCTACGTGGCGCGCGAAATCGACTGCCTGGCCGAGGACGGCCGTCTCGTCATCATCGCGGTGCAGGGCGGCGTCAAGAGCGAGATCAACGCCGGGCTGGTGCTGCGCCGCCGGCTCACGGTGACCGGCTCCACGCTGCGTGCCCGCCCCGTGGCGTTCAAGACGGCAATTGCGCAGGCCTTGCGCAAGAACGTCTGGCCGCTGATCGAGGACGGCCGCATCAAGCCGGTGATTCACAGCACCTTCGCGGCCGCGCAGGCTGCCCAGGCGCATGCGCTGATGGAGTCGAATCAGCATGTGGGCAAGATCGTTTTGACATGGTGATCGCGTGACGAAGCAGCTCATCGCCGGAAACTGGAAGATGAATGGCAGCCTGGCTGCCAATCAGGCGCTATTGCAGGCCGTGTTGGCCGGCCTGGGCTCGCCCGCCTGCGCGGTGGCGGTCTGCGTTCCGGCGCCTTATCTGGCGCAAGCCAATGCCTTGCTTGCGAGTGGCGCTATCAATTTGGGAGCGCAGGATATATCTGCGCATGAGGCCGGTGCCTACACCGGCGAAGTGTCCGCCGCGATGCTGAAGGATTTCGGCGTGCGTTATGCGATCGTGGGCCACTCCGAGCGGCGCCAGTACCACGGCGAGACCGATGCCGTGGTGGCCGCCAAGGCACAGCGCGCGCTGGAAGCCGGCATCACGCCGATCGTGTGTGTCGGCGAGACCCTGGCCGAGCGCGACGCAGGCCAGACCGAGGCCACCGTCACGCGCCAGCTGGCTGCGGTGATCGCCGCCACCGGCCCGCGCATCGGCGACATCGTGCTGGCCTACGAGCCGGTGTGGGCCATTGGTACCGGCAAGACCGCCACGCCACAGCAGGCGCAGCAGGTGCACGCCGTGCTGCGCGCGCAGCTGGCCGACGCCTGCGAGCAGGCCGCCGGAATAGCGATTTTGTACGGCGGCAGCATGAATGCCGCCAACGCGGCCGAACTGCTGGCCCAGCCCGACATTGACGGCGGCCTGATTGGCGGCGCCTCTTTGAGTGCCCCGGATTTTTTGAAAATTATTACTGCAGCCCGCAAAGGGTAAGCGGTTGATGCTATAGATTTAGGAGTATTGAGATGCATGTCGTACTAAACATCCTGCTGGCGGTCCAGATACTGGCGGCCATCGGCCTGATCGGCCTGATCCTGGTTCAGCACGGCAAGGGTGCCGACATGGGGGCGGCTTTTGGCAGCGGTGGTTCGGGCAGCCTGTTTGGGGCCAGTGGCAGTGCCAACTTCCTGTCGCGTTCCACGGCCGTTCTGGCCACGGTGTTTTTCGCGTGCACGCTGGCGCTGGCGTATTTTGGCAATTTGCGCCCGGTCAACACCGACAGTGGCAGTGTGCTGGAGCGCGCGGCCGTGACCGCTCCGGCGCCCGCACCCGCAGCGTCCGGCATCGCCACGCAGATTCCTGCCACGACTGCACCAGCTCCGCAATCCAGTCCGGTGCCGGCCACCGCCGTGCCCGCGGCGCCCGCGGCGTCCGGTGCGGGGCAGATTCCGACCCGCTGAACGCCTCTGTAAATCGCCCCGTCTGCATCGAATGCAGGAAATTTCAGGGTAAACTAGCAGACTGTCCGGAGAGCCAAAGCCGCAAGGCGCCTCATGCCATCCGGACAACGAAAAAAACCGCCGTCGTGGTGAAATTGGTAGACACGCTATCTTGAGGGGGTAGTGGCGAAAGCTGTGCGAGTTCGAGTCTCGCCGACGGCACCAAACAAAAAACTCGCCGGGCAGGGTGCTGGCGGGCATAAGCGGTGATCAGAACTCCAGATGAACCTCGATCAATACCTCCCCGTTCTCTTGTTCATTCTGGTTGGCATTGGCGTTGGTATCGTGCCCCAGGTGCTCGGCTACATCCTCGGCCCAAATCGCCCCGACGCTGCCAAGAACTCCCCTTACGAATGTGGCTTCGAGGCGTTTGAAGACGCGCGCATGAAGTTCGATGTACGGTACTACCTCGTGGCCATCCTGTTCATCCTGTTCGACCTGGAGATCGCGTTCCTGTTTCCGTGGGCCGTCTCGCTCAAGGAAATTGGCGCGCTCGGCTTCTGGGCCATGATGGTTTTTCTGGGCATCCTCGTCGTCGGCTTTGTCTACGAGTGGAAAAAAGGCGCCCTCGATTGGGAATGAAGCAAAAGGCGGGAGAGCATTATGGCCATTGAAGGTGTTTTCAAGGAAGGCTTCGTCACCACCAGCTACGACTCGGTGATGAACTGGGCCAAAACCGGCTCGCTGTGGCCGATGACGTTCGGCCTGGCCTGCTGTGCCGTGGAGATGATGCACGCAGGCGCCGCGCGCTACGACATCGACCGCTTCGGCATGCTGTTTCGCCCCAGTCCGCGCCAGTCCGACCTGATGATCGTGGCCGGCACGCTATGCAACAAGATGGCGCCGGCGCTGCGCAAGGTCTACGACCAGATGAGCGAGCCGCGCTGGGTGCTCTCGATGGGCTCGTGCGCCAACGGCGGTGGCTACTACCACTACAGCTATTCGGTGGTGCGCGGCTGCGACCGCATCGTGCCGGTGGACGTGTATGTGCCGGGCTGTCCGCCGACGGCCGAAGCGCTGCTGTACGGCATCATCCAGCTGCAGCAGAAGATCCGCCGCACCAACACCATTGCGCGCGCCTGAAGGGACTTCGATGACCGCGTTTGCCGTAAATCCCGAAACCCTCAAAGACACCATCGCCGCGGTGCTGGGCGAGAGGGCCAAACATATCAGTCTCAAGCTGGGCGAGGTGACGGTGGTGGTATCCGCCGCCAACTATCTGCAGGTTGCATTGATCCTGCGCGATGCACCGGGTTGCCAGTTCGAGCAACTCATGGATCTGTGCGGCGTGGATTACTCGCAGTACAAGGATGGTGTCTGGGATGGCGCCCGCTACTGTGTGGTGCTGCACCTGCTGTCGGTGAGCCTGAACCAGCGCGTGCGCCTCAAGGTCTTTGCACCCGACGACGACCTGCCCGTGGTGGCGTCGGTGACGGGTGTCTGGAATGGCGCCAACTGGTTCGAGCGCGAGGCGTTCGACCTGTTCGGTATCGTGTTCGAGGGGCACAGCGACCTGCGCCGCATCCTGACCGACTACGGTTTCATCGGCCATCCGTTCCGCAAGGACTTCCCGACCTCCGGCCACGTCGAAATGCGTTACGACGCAGAGCAAAAACGGGTCATCTACCAGCCCGTCACGATCGAGCCGCGCGAGATCACGCCGCGCATCATCCGCGAAGAGGATTACGGGGGACTTCATGGCAGAGATTAAGAACTACACCCTCAACTTCGGGCCGCAGCATCCGGCGGCGCACGGCGTTTTGCGCCTGGTGCTCGAGCTCGATGGCGAGGTCGTGCAGCGTGCCGACCCGCACGTGGGCCTGCTGCACCGCGCCACCGAAAAGCTGGCCGAGAGCAAGACCTACATCCAGTCGCTGCCCTACATGGACCGCCTCGACTACGTGTCGATGATGTCCAACGAGCATGCGTATTGCCTGGCGATCGAGCGGCTGCTGGGCGTCGAGGTGCCCGAGCGTGCGCAGTACATCCGCGTCATGTTTGCCGAAATCACGCGGCTGCTGAATCACCTGATGTGGCTGGGCGCGCACGGGCTCGATTGCGGCGCCATGAATGTGCTGATCTACTGCTTTCGCGAGCGCGAGGATCTGTTCGACATGTACGAGGCAGTCTCGGGTGCGCGCATGCATGCGGCGTATTTCCGCCCGGGCGGTGTGTACCGCGACCTGCCCGATACCATGGCGCAGTACAAGGTCAGCAAGATCAAGAACGCCAAGGTGATCGGGCAGCTCAACGAAAACCGCCAGGGCTCGCTGCTCGATTTCATCGATGACTTCTGCACGCGCTTTCCAGCCCTTGTCGACGAGTACGAAACCCTGCTCACCGACAACCGCATCTGGAAGCAGCGCACCGTGGGTGTCGGCGTGGTCACGCCCGAGCGCGCGCTCAATCTCGGCTTTACCGGTGCCATGCTGCGCGGCTCCGGCGTCGCCTGGGACCTGCGCAAGAAGCAGCCCTACGAGGTCTATGACCGCATGGACTTCGACATCCCCGTGGGCAAGACCGGTGACTGCTACGACCGCTACCTGGTGCGCGTGGAAGAAATGCGCCAGGCCAATCGCATCATCAAGCAGTGCGTGGACTGGCTGCGCGTGAATCCGGGTCCGGTGATCACCGACAACCACAAGGTGGCGCCGCCCGCGCGCGAAGCGATGAAGTCGAACATGGAAGACCTGATCCACCACTTCAAGCTGTTCACGGAAGGCTTCCATGTGCCCGAGGGCGAAGCCTATGCGGCGGTCGAGCACCCCAAGGGCGAGTTTGGCATCTACATCGTGAGCGACGGGGCGAACAAGCCCTACCGGCTCAAAATCCGTCCGCCCGGATTCGCCCACCTCGCGGGGATGGACGAGATGGCGCGTGGCCACATGATTGCCGACGTCGTCGCCATCATCGGCACCCTGGACATTGTGTTTGGAGAGATTGATCGATGATCTCTGAAGTCATGAAGGCGCGCTTCGCCAAGGAAGTCGCAAAGTACCCGCCCGAGCAAAAACAGTCGGCCGTGATGGCCTGCCTGGGCATGGTCCAGCTGGAGCAGGGCTACATCAGCCAGGACAGCGAAAAAGAAGTCGCCGCCTACCTCGGCATGCCGCCAATCGCCGTGCACGAGGTGACGACCTTCTACAACATGTTCAACCAGCAGCCCGTGGGCAGGTACAAGCTCAACGTGTGCACCAACCTGCCGTGCCAGCTGCGCGACGGGGATCGCGCGCTCCAGCATCTGGAGCAGCGGCTGGGCATCAAGATGGGCGAGACCACGGCGGACGGAATGTTCACGCTGCAGCAAAGCGAGTGCCTGGGGGCCTGCGCCGATTCGCCCGTGCTGCTGGTGAACGACCGCACCATGTGCAGCTTCATGAGCAACGACAAACTCGACCAGATGATTGATGGTTTGCGGGCCGCCGACGCTGTGGCCCAGCCGGCCGCCGAGGTGAAGTAATGTCTCCAGAAAATATCCTGTCGCAATTTGCCGCCACCGGCACCGAGACCTGTTTCCACGGCCGGCATATCGAGCCGCAAATTTATGCAGGGCTGGACGGTTCCAACTGGCGCCTCAAGGACTATGTGGCGCGCGGCGGCTACCAGGCGCTGCGCAAGGTTCTGGGCAAGGACGGCGTCGCCGGTAATGAAGCCGGGCTGACGCAGGACCAGGTGATTGCCACGGTCAAGGAGTCCGCGCTGCGCGGTCGTGGCGGCGCGGGTTTCCCGACGGGGCTCAAGTGGAGCTTCATGCCGCGCCAGTTTCCGGGCCAGAAGTACCTGGTCTGCAATTCGGACGAGGGCGAGCCGGGGACCTGCAAGGACCGCGACATCCTGCACTACAACCCGCACATCGTGATCGAGGGTATGGCCATTGCCGCCTACGCCATGGGCATCACGGTCGGCTACAACTACATCCACGGCGAGATCTTTGCGAGCTACGAGCGGTTTGAAGAGGCGCTGGAAGAGGCGCGCGCCGCCGGTCTGCTGGGGGATCACATCCTGGGCAGCAGCTTCAGCTTCCAGCTGCACGCGTTTCACGGCTTTGGCGCCTACATCTGCGGCGAAGAAACGGCCCTGCTGGAATCGCTGGAAGGCAAAAAGGGTCAGCCCCGCTTCAAGCCGCCGTTCCCGGCCAGCTTCGGCGTGTACGGCAAGCCTACCACCATCAACAACACCGAAACCTTCGCGGCCGTGCCGTGGATCATCCGCAATGGCGCGCAGGCATACCTGGCGTGCGGCAAGCCGAACAACGGCGGCACCAAGATCTATTCGGTCAGCGGCGACGTGCAGCGGCCCGGCAACTACGAAATCCCGATGGGAACGCCGTTCGCCAAACTGCTCGAACTGGCGGGCGGGGTGCGCGCAGGGCGCCAGCTCAAGGCCGTGATTCCGGGCGGCTCGTCGGCCCCGGTGCTGCCGGCCTCCATCATGATGAACTGCACCATGGACTACGACTCGATCGCCAAGGCCGGCTCCATGCTCGGCTCGGGCGCCGTGATCGTGCTGGACGACTCGCGCTGCATGGTGCGTTCGCTGCGTCGGCTGAGCTACTTCTACATGCACGAGTCCTGCGGCCAGTGCACACCCTGCCGCGAAGGTACGGGCTGGCTCTGGCGCATGGTGAACCGCATCGAGAACGGCCAGGGGCGCCAGGCCGACCTGGATGTGCTGGACTCGGTGGCCGATGGCATCATGGGGCGAACGATTTGTGCGCTGGGCGATGCCGCGGCCATGCCGGTGCGCGCCATGATCAAGCATTTCCGTCCCGAATTCGAATACCACATCGAGCACAAGACCTGCCCGGTCCCCGAGTACGTCTGAGCGAGCCGCCCCCATGATTGAAATTGAACTCGACGGAAAAAAAGTAGAGGTTGCCGAGGGCAGCATGGTGATGCATGCCGCCGACAAGGCCGGCACCTATATTCCGCATTTCTGCTACCACAAGAAGCTCAGCATTGCCGCCAATTGCCGCATGTGCCTGGTCGACGTCGAGAAGATGCCCAAGCCCATGCCGGCCTGCGCCACGCCTGTGTCGCAGGGCATGATCGTGCGCACCAAGAGCGACAAGGCCATCAAGGCGCAGAAGTCGGTGATGGAGTTCCTGCTCATCAACCATCCGCTGGACTGTCCGATCTGCGACCAGGGCGGCGAATGCCTGCTGCAGGACCTGGCGGTCGGCTACGGTGCCTCGACCTCGCGCTACGAAGAAGAAAAGCGCGTGGTGTTCCGCAAGGAGGTGGGCCCGCTGATCTCCATGGAAGAGATGACGCGCTGCATCCACTGCACCCGCTGCATCCGCTTTGGCCAGGAAGTGGCCGGCGTGATGGAGCTGGGCATGGTTCACCGCGGCGAACATGCCGAGATCACCACGGTGGCCGGTGGCACCATCGACTCCGAGCTGTCGGGCAACATGATCGACATCTGCCCGGTCGGTGCGCTCACCAGCAAGCCGTTCCGCTACAGTGCCCGCACCTGGGAGTTGTCGCGCCGCAAATCGATCAGTCCGCACGACGCCACCGGTGCGAATCTGGTCGTGCAGGTCAAGAACAACAAGGTGCTGCGCGTCGTTCCGCTGGAGAACGAAGAGGTCAACGAGTGCTGGATTGCCGACCGCGACCGTTTCTCGTACGAGGCCTTGAACAGCGATGAGCGGCTCACCAGCCCCATGCTCAAGCAGGGCGGTGAGTGGAAGGCCGTGGATTGGCAGACGGCGCTGGAATACGTCGCCAATGGCCTCAAGCAGATCAAGACCGGGCACGGGCCGCAAAGCATAGGCACGCTGGCCAGCCCGCACAGCACGCTCGAGGAGCTGTATCTGGCGGCGGCGCTGATGCGCGCGCTGGGCAGCGACAACATCGATACCCGTTTGCGCCATGCCGAATTCCCGGCGTTTGAGGGTGTGCGGCATCTGGGCACGTCGATCGCTTCTCTCTCGCAACTGCAGCGCGTGCTGGTGGTGGGCTCGAACCTGCGCAAGGACCATCCGCTGTTTGCACAACGAATTCGGCAGTCAGCCCGCGCCGGATGTGCGGTGAATGCTATTAGTTCTGTAGTGGAGCTGGCCTCCCCCGACGCTTGGGCCATGCCGGTCGCCAACACGCTGCTGACCGCGCCGGGTGGCTGGGCGCAGGCACTGGCCGACGTGGCAGCCGCGGTGGCGGCAGAAAAGGGCGTTGCAGCACCTGCTGCGGGCAACGCCACCGATGTGGCCAAGGCCATCGCCCAATCGCTGCTGGGTGGCGAGCGCAAGGCCATCCTGCTGGGCAATGCGGCGGCGCATCACGCCAGGGCGTCCAGCCTGCTGGCGCTGGCCAACTGGATTGGCGCGCAGACCGGCGCCACGGTGGGCTATCTGACCGAAGCGGCGAACACTGTGGGGGCACAACTGGCGGGCGCATTTCCGCGCGGCGATGCGGCGCCGGGCGGTCTGAACGCGGGCCAGATGCTCGCGGGCGGCCTGAAGGCGGTTCTGCTGCTGAACAACGAGCCCGAATTCGATTCGGCGGCCGGCGCCTCGGCCAAGGCGGCCCTGGGGCAGGCCGACATGGTCGTCACGCTGAGCCCGTTCAAGGCCAATCTGGATTTCAGCGACGTGCTGCTGCCGATCGCGCCGTTTACCGAGACGCCCGGCACCTTCGTCAATGCCGAAGGTCGCGTGCAGAGTTTCCACGCGGTGGTCAAACCCCTGGGTGAAACCCGGCCCGCCTGGAAGGTGCTGCGCGTGCTGGCCAATCTGCTCGACCTGCCGGGATTCGAGTTTGAGTCATCGCAGGATGTGCTGAATCACATGCGCGGCGCGCAGCACGCCGAAATGACCCACGTTCCCGCCGACAAATTAAGCAACGCCACGAGCGCAAGTATTGATCTGGCCGCGACCGGCCCGACGCCGCCCGCCGTGGCCAGCATCTACCAGCTCGATGGCCTGGTGCGGCGCGCGTCTTCGCTGCAAATGACGGCGGATGCTAGGAATGCAGCAAACCTGAAAGGGGCGGCAGCATGATTGAAGCGTTCTACAGTGCGGGACTCGGCCTTGCCGGCGCCACCTGGTGGACCGCGGTGGTCTGGCCCGTGATCTGGGCCCTGATCAAGATCGTGGTCGTGCTGGTGCCCCTGATGGGGTGCGTGGCCTACCTCACGCTCTGGGAGCGCAAGGCGATTGGCTTCACCCAGATACGGCTCGGCCCGAACCGGGTCGGCCCCTCGGGTTTGCTCACGCCGATTGCCGACGCCCTCAAGCTGCTGACCAAGGAAATCATCATGCCGGCCGCGGCCAGCAAGGGCCTGTTCGTGCTTGGCCCCATCATGACCATCATGCCGGCGCTGGCGGCCTGGGTGGTCATTCCGTTCGGTCCGGAAGTGGCGCTCGCCAACGTGAACGCCGGCCTGCTGTTCCTGATGGCGATCACCTCGCTGGAGGTGTACGGCGTGATCATCGCGGGCTGGGCGTCGAATTCCAAATATGCGTTCATCGGCGCCATGCGCGCCTCGGCCCAAATGGTCAGCTACGAGATCGCCATGGGCTTTTGCTTTGTGGTGGTGCTGATGGTCTCCGGGTCGATGAACATGACCGACATCGTCATGGGACAGGGCAAAGGCCACTTCGCCAATATGGGGCTGAATTTCCTGTCGTGGAACTGGCTGCCATTGCTGCCGGTGTTCGTGGTCTATTTTGTCGCCGGCCTGGCCGAAACCAACCGGCACCCGTTCGACGTGGTGGAGGGCGAGTCCGAAATTGTGGCCGGCCACATGGTCGAGTACTCGGGCATGGCATTTGCCATGTTCTTCCTGGCCGAATACGCCAACATGATCCTGATTGGCATCCTGTGCACGGTCATGTTCCTGGGTGGCTGGATGTCGCCGATCGACAGCGCGGTGTTCAACTGGATTCCGGGCTGGATCTGGCTGGGGCTCAAGACCTTCATCGTCACCACCATGTTCCTGTGGGTGCGTGCCACTTTCCCGCGCTTTCGCTATGACCAGATCATGCGGCTGGGCTGGAAGATCTTCATCCCGGTCACCCTGGTGTGGCTGGTGGTTGTCGGGGCCTGGATGCAGACCTCCTGGAATATCTGGAAATAAGCCGGAGCCGATATGACTACATTGACGTCCCCCCCTTCTGAATCGACTTTTTCGCTGCGCGACTTCCTGTCGAGCTTCATGCTGATTGAACTGTTCAAGGGCCTGGCGGTGACCGGCAAATACATGTTCAAGCGCAAGATCACGGTGCAGTTCCCCGAGGAGAAGACCCCGGCCAGTCCGCGCTTTCGGGGGCTGCACGCGCTGCGCCGCTATGAAAACGGGGAAGAGCGCTGCATTGCCTGCAAGCTGTGCGAAGCCGTGTGCCCCGCCGTGGCCATCACCATCGAGTCGGAGCTGCGCGACGATGGTTCGCGGCGCACGACCCGTTATGACATCGATCTGACCAAGTGCATTTTTTGCGGGTTTTGCGAGGAAAGCTGTCCTGTGGACTCGATCGTCGAAACCCATATTTTTGAATACCACGGCGAGAAGCGCGGAGACCTGTACTTCACCAAGGACATGCTGCTGGCTGTGGGCGACCGCTATGAAGCCGAAATTGCGGCCAACCGCGCGGCAGACGCCAAGTACCGCTGACCGATTGCCTGAAAGAAGCTTCGATATGGATGTGAAAGCCGGCCTGTTTTATATTTTTTCGGCGGTGTTGCTGTTCGCCGCGTTCCGGGTGATCACGGCCCGCAATCCGGTCCATGCGGCGCTGTTCCTGGTGCTGGCCTTTTTCCAGGCCGCCATGGTCTGGATGCTGCTCAAGGCAGAATTCCTCGCCATCGTGCTGGTGCTGGTGTATGTCGGCGCGGTGATGGTGCTGTTCCTGTTTGTCGTGATGATGCTGGACATCAACCTGGACAGCATTCGCCAGGGATTCTGGCGCCACTTTCCGCTGGCGGCGACGGTCGGCGCGCTGATTGCGCTGGAGATGGCGGCCGTCCTGATGGGCGGATTCGGCGGCGGCGAGCCGCCCCGGGTCACCGTGGTGCTGGGGCAGGCCCCCGGCCAGTTTTCCAATACACGGGAACTGGGCACGCTGCTGTATACGCAGTACCTGTACCCGCTGGAGATTGCCTCCGTCCTTTTGCTCGTGGCCATCATCGCGGCGATTGCGCTGACGCTGCGCGAGCGCAAGGACAGCAAGGCCATCAGTTCATCCGAGCAGATACGCGTGCAGGCGCGCGACCGGGTGCAGGTGCTCAAGATGACGGCGACCCAACCGGCCATTGCGACCGCACAAGGCGCGGATGCCGCCGCCCCTGCCGATACGGAGAAAAAAGCATGACCTTGACCCTTGGGCATTTTCTTTCGCTGGGCGCGATGCTGTTTGCGCTCTCCGTCATCGGGATCTTTTTGAACCGCAAGAACCTGATCATTCTGCTGATGGCGATCGAGTTGATGCTGCTCGCGGTCAACATGAATTTCGTGGCCTTCTCGTATTACCTGGGCGATATGGCGGGGCAGGTTTTCGTGTTCTTCATTCTCACGGTGGCCGCCGCCGAATCGGCCATCGGCCTGGCGATTCTGGTGCTGGTTTTCCGCAACAAGTCCAGCATCCGGGTGGACGAACTCAACCTGCTCAAGGGCTGAACCCCAAGGTTCATCAAATTCAAAGAATATGAGTCAAACCCTCTCGGCTTCAACTCTGCTGGCGGTACCGCTGGCACCTCTGGCCGGTGCCTTGCTGGCCGGCATTTTCGGCACCAAGTTTGGCGGCAATCTGATCGGCCGCCGGCTCAGCCACAGCTTCGCCATTCTGGGTGTACTGGTGGCCTTCATCATTTCGGCGATGACGCTGTACAGCGTGGTTGCCGATGGTGCTCGTTTCAACGAAACCATTTACACATGGATGGTGGTCGGCGGTCTCAAGATGGAAATCGGCTTCCTGGTCGATGGCTTGAGCGCGATGATGATGTGCGTGGTGACCTTCGTGTCGCTGATGGTGCACATCTACACCATCGGCTACATGGACGATGACGAAGGCTACGACCGCTTCTTCTCCTACATCGCGCTGTTCACCTTCTCGATGTTGATGCTGGCAATGAGCAACAACATGCTGCAGCTGTTTTTTGGCTGGGAGGCGGTGGGCCTGGTGTCCTATCTGCTGATCGGCTTCTGGTACACCCGGCCGACCGCCATTCATGCCAACCTGAAGGCGTTCATGGTGAACCGGGTCGGCGACTTCGGTTTCATTCTCGGGATCGGCCTGGTTGCGGCCTACGCCGGCACGCTGGACTATGCCGAGGTGTTTGCCAAGGCTAATGCGCTGGCTCAGCTTTCCTTTCCGGGCACCGGATGGATGTTGATCACGGTGATCTGCATTTGCCTGTTCATTGGTGCCATGGGCAAAAGCGCGCAGTTTCCGCTGCATGTCTGGCTGCCTGATTCGATGGAGGGTCCGACCCCCATTTCTGCATTGATTCACGCGGCAACCATGGTGACGGCCGGCATCTTCATGGTGGCGCGCATGTCGCCGCTGTTCGAGCTCAGCGATGCGGCCCTGAGCTTCGTCATGGTCATCGGCGCCATCACCGCCTTGTTCATGGGTATTTTGGGCATGATCCAGAACGACATCAAGCGAGTCGTTGCCTATTCCACGCTGTCGCAGCTTGGCTACATGACGGTGGCGCTCGGCGCCTCTGCCTATTCGGTAGGCGTATTTCACTTGATGACACACGCGTTCTTCAAGGCGCTGCTGTTCCTCGGCGCCGGCTCGGTCATTCTCGCGGTGCATCACAACCAGGACATCCGCTGGATGGGCGGCTTGCGCAAGTACATGCCCATCACCTGCATCACTTTTCTGGTGGGTTCGCTGGCGCTGATCGCCACGCCATTCTTCTCGGGGTTCTATTCGAAGGACAGCATCATTGAAGTCGTGCACGCGAGCCACCTGGCGGGCGCCGGCTTCGCTTCGTTTGCGCTGATGGCGGGCGTGTTCATCACGGCCTTCTACTCATTTCGCCTGTACTTCCTGGTGTTCCACGGCAAGGAGCGGTTTGACCAGAATCCCGATGCGCACCATGACGCCCACCACGACGGTCACTCTGGTCATCAGGCACCCCATGAGTCTCCCTGGGTGATCACCGTCCCGCTAATCCTGCTGGCGATTCCGTCGGTGGTGATTGGTTTCATGACCATCGAGCCCATGCTGTATGGACCGTTTTTCAAGGATTCCATCTTCGTGGACCTTGTCAGACACCCTGCCATGAAGGAGCTGGCCCAGGAATTCCACGGCCCGCTGCAAATGGGTCTGCATGCCTTTGTGTCGGCGCCATTCTGGCTGGCGCTGGCAGGGGTCGTCTTGTCCTGGTACATGTACCTGGTCAACCCGGCGCTGCCGGCCGCCATCCAGCGCAAATTCCAGCCTCTGTACACCTTGCTCGACAACAAGTACTACCTCGACTGGTTCAACGAAAACGTGCTCACGCGCGGTGTCCGCGTTATCGGCACCGGTTTGTGGAAGGGGGGCGACCTTGGCCTGATCGATGGCCTGGTGGTCAACGGCTCCTGGAAAATGGTGCGCAGGGTTTCGGGCGTGGTGCGCTGGATGCAGTCCGGCTACCTCTACCACTACGCGCTGGCCATGATCGTGGGCGTGTTCGTGCTGATGACCTATTTCGTCTGGCTCAAATAAGGAAATAATAAAAATGGGATTGTTGAGCCTTGCCATCTGGATACCGATTTTTTTCGGCGTCGTTTTGCTGGCGTTTGGGCGGGATGAGCACGCCCGGGTGGTGCGCTGGGTGGCGCTGATCGGCGCCACCATCAGTTTCCTGGTCACGTTGCCGTTGTACAGCGGCTTCAAGCTGGGCACCTCGGCCATGCAGTTTGTCGAGAAGAGCAACTGGATGCCGCGCTTCAATATCAATTACCACCTGGGGGTGGACGGCATCTCGCTGTGGTTCGTCCTGCTTACCGCCTTCATCACGCTGGTGGTGATCATCGCCAGCTGGGAGTCCATCACCGAGCGGGTGAACCAGTACATGGCCGCCTTCCTGGTTCTCAGCGGCTTGATGATCGGTGTGTTCTGCGCACTCGACGGCATGCTGTTCTACGTGTTCTTCGAGGCCACGCTGATCCCGATGTACCTGATCATCGGTGTCTGGGGCGGGCCCAACAAGATCTACGCGGCCTTCAAGTTCTTTCTCTACACGCTGCTCGGCTCGCTGTTGATGCTGATCGCCATGATCTACCTGTACACCAAGTCGGGGGGCAGCTTCGACCTGGCAGTCTGGTACACCATGCCGCTGGGCAGTACCGCGCAGACGTTCCTGTTTTTCGCCTTCTTCGCGGCCTTCGCCGTCAAGATTCCGATGTGGCCGGTGCACACCTGGCTGCCCGATGTGCACGTCGAAGCGCCGACGGGAGGCTCCGCCATCCTGGCGGCCATCATGCTCAAGCTCGGGGCTTACGGTTTCGTGCGCTTCGCCATGCCGATTGCGCCCGATGCCGCGCATGAGTGGGCCTGGCTGATGATCACGCTGTCGCTGGTTGCCGTCATCTATGTGGGTGTCGTGGCGCTGGTACAGCCCGACATGAAAAGGCTGGTGGCCTATTCGTCCGTGGCCCACATGGGGTTCGTCACACTGGGCTTCTTCATCTTCAACGAGCTCGGTGCCGCGGGCGGCATCGTGCAGATGCTTTCCCACGGCCTTGTGTCGGCGGCCATGTTCCTGTGCATTGGCGTGCTGTACGACCGGGTGCATTCGCGCCAGATCGCCAGCTATGGCGGGGTCGTCAATGTAATGCCCAAATTTGCCGCCTTTGCCCTGTTCTTTGCCATGGCCAACTGCGGTCTGCCGGGCACCTCGGGTTTTGTGGGTGAATGGATGGTGATTCTGGGCGGCGTCAAATTCAACTTCTGGGTCGGCCTGGCGGCGGCGTCGGCGCTGATCTGGGGCGCGGCCTACACCTTGTGGATGTACAAGCGGGTCTACCTGGGGCCTGTCGCCAATGACCACGTCAAGGCCATGCTGGACATCAACAACCGCGAGTTCTTGATGCTGGCGCTGCTGGCCATCGCCGTGCTCTACGTGGGTATTTATCCGAAACCCATGACCGATGTCATGAATGCCTCCGTGGTGGACTTGCTCAAGCACCTGGCGACGTCCAAGCTGAATTGATCCCGTTGAATTGAGAACTAGAAGATGATTGACAAACTCAGTTGGATCTCGGTTTACCCCGAAATCGTGCTCCTGATCATGGCCTGCGTGATTGCGCTGGTGGATCTGGCCGTGACCAGCGCGCGCCGCACCGCCACCTACGTGCTGACCCTGCTGGCGCTGGGCGTGGTGGCCTTGCTGGAGGGCCTGTATGCCAGCGGCGGTAACACCCTTTATGGCTTTGGCAACATGGTGGTCAGCGACCCGATGGGGAACTGGCTCGCCTGTTTCGTCAGTGTCGCGATGATGGCCACGCTGGTGTACGGCCGCCCCTATGGCGCCGATCGCGGCATGATGCGCGGCGGCGAGTTGTTCACGCTGAGCATGTTCTCGGTGCTCGGCATGTCGATCATGATCTCGGGCAACAACTTCCTGGTGATCTATCTGGGCCTGGAGCTGCTCACGCTGACCAGCTATGCGCTGGTGGCGTTGCGGCGCGACCACGTGGTGGCCACCGAAGCGGCGATCAAGTATTTCGTCCTCGGCGCGCTGGCCAGCGGCTTTTTGCTGTACGGCCTGTCGATGATTTATGGCGCCACTGGCTCGCTGGACATCAGCGAAGTGTTCAAGGCGGTCAATTCGGGCCATCTCAAGCACCAGGTCCTGGTGTTTGGCGTGGTTTTCATCGTGACCGGCCTCGGCTTCAAGCTCGGCGCCGTGCCGTTCCACATGTGGGTGCCGGACATCTACGAAGGCGCACCCACCGTGGTGAGCCTGATCATTGCCGGCGCGCCCAAGCTGTCGGCGTTTGCCATCTGCATCCGCCTGCTGGTGGAAGGCCTGCTGCCGCTGGCGATCGACTGGCAGCAGATGCTGGCGATCCTGGCGATCGGCTCGTTGCTGATCGGCAATGTGGTGGCGATCTCGCAAACCAATTTCAAGCGCATGCTCGGCTACTCCACCATCTCGCAAATGGGTTTTGTGCTGCTCGGCCTGATGTCGGGAGTGGTCAACGGCAACACGCTGTCCGCCGCCAATGCGTACAGCTCGGCGATGTTTTACGCACTGACCTATGTGCTGACCACGCTGTCGGCTTTCGGCATCATCCTGCTGCTCGCGCGTGAGGGGTTCGAGAGCGAAGAGATCTCCGACCTGGCCGGCCTGAACCAGGTGAGCCCGCTGTATGCAGGGGTTATGGCGGTGTCGATGTTCTCGTTCGCCGGCATCCCGCCGCTCATGGGGTTTTACGCCAAACTGTCGGTCTTGCAGGCGCTGATCTCGTCAGGGCTGCCGTCGTATATCGCGCTGGCGGTGTTTGCCGTGATCATGTCGCTGATTGGCGCGTTCTTTTACCTGCGCGTGATCAAGGTCATGTATTTTGATCCCCCCATCACGGCCGCCACGATCTCGGCGCCGGTCGATGTGCGCATTGTGCTGTCACTCAACGGTGCGCTGGTGCTGATTCTCGGGGTATTTCCGGGTGGCTTGATGACGCTGTGCGCGCAGGCCATCGTGGCGACCCTGGGAACCTGATCACCCGCCAGGAGAGATTCTTCCAAGTGTCCCAATCCCTTTCCGTCTGGCTCGTGATTCTGGTGGCGTTTTGCGCCGCCAACCTGCCTTTTGTCAACCAGCGCCTGCTGGCGGTCATTCCGCTGTCCAGCCCGAAGATTCTTGCCGTGCGGCTGGCCGAACTGGTGGTTTTTTACTTCATTGCGGGCGGCATCGGGCTGGCCCTGGAAAATCGCGCCGGCCAGATTGCGCCCCAGGGCTGGGAGTTTTATGCGATTACCGGTGCGCTGTTCGTGACCTTTGCGTTTCCGGGTTTCATCTACCGCTACCTGCTCAAGCATCGGGCCTGATCCGATGAGGTGTCGCCACCATGGATGACCGCCATCTGGTCGAAGAAAAGATGGCCAGCATGGAGTTGTTCAAGGGCCGGTTTCTCCATGCCTTTCGCGACACGGTACACCTGCCAGACGGCAGCACGACGTCGCGCGAGTATGTGGTGCATCCCGGCGCCGTCATGATTATTCCGCTGCTGGAAGACGAGACCGGCTCTTTGAGGGTGGTACTGGAGCGCCAGTACCGTTACCCGGTGCAGCGGGTCATGATTGAATTCCCCGCGGGCAAACTCGACCCGGGAGAAGACGTGCTGGCGTGCGCGAAGCGCGAACTGCTGGAGGAAACCGGCTATTCGGCCCGGCAATGGGCGCGCGCCGGCGTGCTGCACCCGGTCATTTCATACTCGACCGAGTTCATCGACATCTGGTTTGCCAGGGATCTGAGCCTGGGCCAGCGCCGGCTCGATGCGGGGGAGTTTCTGGACGTTTTCACGGCAACCCCGGCCGAGCTGCTCCAATGGTGCCGCGACGGGAGCGTGACCGACGCCAAAACGCTGACGGGTGCGCTCTGGTTGCAAAACGTGTTGTCGGGCGTGTGGCCGCTGCACTGGCAGGATGCCGCAGCGCTGCGTGCTGGCCGATAATCCTGTCATGAAAGTCCTTAACCTTCAGTGCGTGCGCCAGCAGCATTCGTTCGAAGGCTGGTTCGCCTCTGAAGATGATTTTCAGGACCAACTGGCGCGCGGCGTGCTCGAATGTCCGCTGTGCGGCGCCCAGGAAATACAGAAACTGCCCAGTGCGCCCCGGCTCAATCTGGGCGCCGCGCGTGAGCGTGAGGCGACGCCGCCCGACGCCATGCCGGCGCATCCGCCCGCGTCCATGACGGACATGTTCGCACCCGCCGACCCGGCGTATCAGGCCACGGTGCTGCGTGCCCTGCGCGAGCTGGTGGCCCGCACCGAAGACGTGGGCGAGCGTTTTGCTCAGGAAGCCCGGCGCATTCACTACGGTGAAACCGCACACCGCAACATCCGTGGCCGGGCCAGCGCCCGCGAGGCGATGGAGCTGCTGGAAGAGGGCATCGAGGTGATGCCGCTGCCCGCCGCCGCGGGCGACACCCTGCAGTAAGGCCAGGTTCCCCGGCAGCCGCTATTCCGGCTCCGATCAGGGGTACAGTCCGCGCAATTCGCGCGTGTGCAAGATCCGTTTGCAGGCCACGATAAACGTGGCGGTGCGCAGGCTCACCTTGTTGTCCTGCGCGACCTGCCAGATGCCGGCGAACGCCTCCCTCATGATGCGCACCAGCCGGGCATTGATCTCGGCCTCGTCCCAGAAAAAGCTGGAAAAGTCCTGCACCCATTCAAAATAACTGACCGTCACGCCGCCCGCATTGGCGATCACGTCGGGCAGCACCAGCACATTGCGGTCGTGCAGGATGTCGTCGGCCTCGGGGGTGGTCGGTCCGTTGGCGCCTTCGATGATCATGCGCGCCTTGATGCGACCGGCATTGCCGGCGTTGATTTGCTGCTCCAGCGCCGCGGGAATCAGGATGTCGCAGTCGACCTCCCAGAACAGGTCGTTGGCAATTGCCTCGGCCTGTGCAAAGCCGACCACGCTGCCGGTATGTGCGACGTGCCTGAGCAGGGACGGGACGTCCAGCCCGGCTTCGCGATAGATCGTGCCAGCATGGTCCTGCACGGCGACGACGCGCGCACCCGCTTCGGCAAACAGCTTGCCCGCAATGCCGCCCACGTTGCCAAAACCCTGCACCGCCACACGCGCGGTGGAAATGTCCATGCCGATGTGCTTGGCAGCCTCGGCGCCGACGGTAAACACGCCGCGGCCGGTGGCTTCGCGCCGCCCCAGCGAGCCGCCCAGATCCACCGGCTTGCCGGTGACGACGCCGGTCGCGGTGGAGCCCTGGTTCATGGAATAGGTGTCCATCATCCAGGCCATGATCTGCTCGTCGGTGTTCACGTCGGGCGCGGGGATGTCCTTGTTCGGGCCGATGATGATGCCGATCTCGCTGGTGTAGCGGCGCGTCATGCGCTCGAGTTCGCCGCGGGACAGCGTTTTCGGGTCCACGCGGATACCCCCCTTGGCGCCGCCGTAGGGCACATTCACCGCGGCGTTCTTGATCGACATCCAGGCCGACAGCGCCATCACCTCCGACAGTGTCACGTCCTGGTGAAAGCGCACGCCGCCCTTGCCGGGGCCGCGCGAGACATTGTGTTGCACCCGGTAGCCTTCAAAGTGAGCCACCGTGCCGTTGTCCAGATGGATCGGGACATCGACGATGAGAGAGCGTTTGGGGCGTTTGAGCGTCTCGACCCAGCGCGACAGATTGCCCAGGTAAGGCGTCACGCGATCGACCTGCTGCAGGTAAACCCCCCACGGCCCGAGGTTGTTGGCCTGCAGGTAGGAGGGAAGGGGATGAGACGCAGGCGCTGCGGACATCGGGGTGCTGGGTGCTTGGGACATGAACAAACTCCTGGTAGGAACGATCAAGCCCCCGAGCTTAAAAGCCTGCGGCCCAACTGTCCAAGACATTGTTCAAACCACTTCATGCATAAATTGCATAATTACACCAAACCGCATGACATCGCAAAAATTTGAGAGAAAAGTGTCTGATGCCCTTACTCCATCTTCGCATTCAGCTACTATTTTGATAGTGAGCACCAAATTTTTCATCGACCCCACTGCTTTCGGGCGAGCGTGCGACGGGCTGCCGTGGGGTGCAACTGGGTTCGCCGAGCGCTGATTCGGGCCGCCCGCCGGGGACAACCGTCATGGTCCTGTGCTGTAATGAATCCGGCGTCGGTGCGACTCATTTGTGTTGATGTCCTGCTCAGGTTCACTCAGACGGAGCCCTGCAGTCTCTGGAGGTTTTCCGCATGTCCCCATTTCCGTCGGCCGCCGATTCATGCCTTGAGGCCCAGGGCCCGCGTGAAGCCCTGGCGCGGCGGTTTGCCCAGGTACGGGCGCACAGCCTGGCGCTGGCTGAACCCCTGTCGGCCGAAGACCAGTGCATCCAGTCCATGCCCGACGCGAGCCCGACCAAATGGCATCTGGCGCACAGCAGCTGGTTCTTCGAGGCCGTGGTGCTGTGCGCGCATGTGCCCGACTACAGGCCGTTCGACGAGCGTTTTTTCTATCTCTTCAATTCCTACTACGAAGCCCTGGGGCCGCGCCATCCGCGGCCGCTGCGCGGCTTGCTGACCCGCCCGCCCCTGGCGCAGGTGCTGGCCTACCGCGCGCATGTCGACGCCGCCGTGCAAAGCTTCATCACCCGGGGCGGCGAGTCCATGTGGCAGCAGGCGCTGCCCTTGCTCATGCTGGGCCTGCAGCACGAGCAGCAGCACCAGGAGTTGATGCTGACCGACATCCTGCATGCCCTGTCGTGCAATCCGATGCTGCCTGCGTATGCACAACCCGCACAGGCGTCCGCCCTGCGGCTCGCGCCTACCGCCGTCCCACCGCTGCGCTGGCTCGCCGGGCCGGCCGGCACCGTGCAGATCGGGCACGGTGGTGGCGGTTTTGCGTTCGACAACGAAACCCCGCGCCACAGCGTGCTCTTGTCGCCGTACTGCATGGCGGACCGGCTGGTCAGCTGCGGCGAATACCTGCAATTCATCGAGGATGGGGGCTACCGTCGCCCCGAGTTGTGGCTGTCGGACGGCTGGGCGGCAGTGCAGGCGAATGGCTGGAGCCGCCCGCTCTATTGGCTGGCACCCGATGACGTCAGGGCGCCTGCGCGGCACTGGCAGGTGTTCGGCCTGCAGGGCGTGCGTGCGCTCGATGCGTCGGTGCCGGTCAGCCAGGTGAGCTTTTACGAAGCCGCCGCCTACGCCGAATGGGCCGGCGCGCGCTTGCCCACCGAGTTCGAGTGGGAGGCGGCCTGCGCTGTGCCCGGCATCGCGCAAATGACGGGGCATCTCTGGCAATGGACGCGCTCGTCCTACGATCCCTATCCCGGTTTTCGTCCGCTGGCCGGTGCGGTGGGCGAATACAACGGCAAATTCATGGTGGGACAGCTGGTGCTGCGCGGCAGCAGCTGCGCGACTCCAGCGGGGCACGCGCGGCCCAGCTACCGCAACTTTTTTCCGCCCGGGGCGCGCTGGCAGTTTTCGGGCATTCGTCTGGCGAAGGACGCTTGATGCAGACCGGCACATTGAGCAAAATCCAGACGCCATTGGCGGGCGGCGAAGCGGCAGAGGCGTTCGCCCGCGACTTGCTGGCGGGGCTGTCGAGCACGCCGCGCAGCGTTTCCCCCAAGTACTTCTACGATGCGCCGGGCTCTCTCTTGTTCGACCGCATCTGCGAGCTGCCCGAGTATTACCCCACGCGCATCGAACTGGGCCTGCTGTCTGGCCATGCGCGCGAAATTGCATGGCAGGTGGGACCCCGCGCCGAGATCGTCGAGTTCGGGGCCGGGTCCCTGCGCAAGGTCCGCTTGCTGCTCGACGCCATGGACCGCCCCGTGCGCTATCTGCCCATCGACATATCGGGCGAGCATCTGGGGGCTGCCGCTCAAGTGCTGCGGCGCGACTACCCGGGCCTGCACGTGCAGCCGCTGGTGGCGGATTACACGCGCCACATGCTGTTGCCGGCGCCAGGCGAGGACGCCGGGCAGCGCGTGGGATTTTTCCCGGGCTCCACGATCGGCAATTTCACGCCTGCCGAAGCCCTGCATTTTCTGCAGATGGCGGCGCAGGTACTGCGCGGCGGCGCCTTGCTGCTGGGGGCCGACCTGGTGAAGGACCCCGCCGTGCTGCATGCCGCCTACAACGATACACAGGGCGTCACCGCCGCGTTCAACCTGAACCTGCTGGTGCGCGCGAACCGCGAGTTGGGGTGCAACTTCGATCTGGCCCAGTTTGCGCACAGTGCCTTTTACAATGCGCCGCTGCAGCGCATCGAGATGCACCTGGTGAGCCGCCGCCGGCAGCAGGTTCGTGTCTGTGGCCGGTGTTTCGAATTCGCCGAAGGCGAAACACTGCACACCGAAAACTCGTATAAATTTACGCTCGACGGCCTGCAGGCGCTGGCGCGGCAGGCGGGGTTCATACCCGGCCCCGTATGGACCGATCCGCAAAAGCTCTTCAGCCTGCACTGGCTGAACGCTCCCACTTAAAAAAGGAATTCCCATGAAAGCAACCTGGAACGGCGCCGTGATAGCGCAAAGCGACGACACGGTCGTGGTGGAAGGCAATCACTATTTTCCGGCGGACTCGCTGAATCGTGACTATGTGACCTTCAGCAACCACAAGACCACCTGCGCCTGGAAAGGCCAGGCGAGCTACTACTCGCTCATGGTCGATGGCGAATTGAACACCGATGCCGCCTGGTACTACCTTGACCCCAAGCCCGAGGCCGAAATGGTGCGTGGCCGGGTCGCGTTCTGGAAGGGTGTGCAGGTCACCGCCTGAGTGACGCCAGCGCCGAGCTTGCCCCATGTCCATTGCCACACTCTCTCCTTTATTTTCGTCGACCGGCGAACTCGTTGCCGATCTGCGCCGGCAAGGTTATGCCGTGCTCAGCCCCGCGGGCGTGAGTGAGCTCACGCACTGCAGCCCCGCTTCGCTGGCTGCGCTCGGGCCGAGTTGGGACAAGCTGCTGCCAGATACCTACCTCAAGGACGGGGGCCGCTACCGGCGCCGGCGCCACTCGTGCTTTGTCGTCGAGGGCGAGCGGGTCACCCAGGTGCCGCATCGCGCGCACTGGCAGCCGCTCGAGTACAACGCCTTGCACGGCGGCATGCGGCGCTGGTTCGAGCCGATGGAACCACAGGTGGTCGCGCAGGCATCCTGGAGCCGGTTGTTGTGCACGCTGAGCCAGGTGTTCTCCAGCCTGCGCTCCGGGCCGCCTGGCGATGCCCAGGCCGGCGTGCGGCCCTGGTACGTGGAAGCGCACCAGTTCCGCATCGACACCACCGACGGTATCGGTCGCCCGACGCCCGAGGGGGCGCACCGCGACGGGGTGGATTATGTGGCGGTGTTTCTGGTGGACCGCAGCGGCGTCAAGGGCGGTGAGACACGGGTCTTCGAGGCTGCTGGCCCGCACGGCCAGCGCTTCACGCTGACCGTGCCGTGGTCGCTGCTACTGCTCGATGACGCCCGGGTGATCCACGAGTCCACGCCGATCCAGCCTTTGACCAATCAAGGGCACCGGGACACACTGGTCTTGACCTGGCGCTCTGGCGGCTTCCAGGGTGACGGCGTATAACTTGATCGTCATCAACCCATTGACGACGCTCCGGCTCTAAACTGGACACTGTATCGCGACTCAAGGAGTTCATCGCATGTTCAAACACATTCTGGTTCCGGTAGATGGATCGCCGACCGCGGCGCTGGCGATCGACAAGGCGGTCGGGCTGGCCAAGGCGTTCGGCAGCACGGTCACGGCCATTTATGTGATTGACCCCTATCCATTTACAGGTGTGGGGACTGATTACGCGTATGGCCAGGCGCAGTATTTGACGGCGGCCACGGCCGAGGCCAACGAGGCGATCAAGGGGGCCAAGCAGGCTTTTGAAGCCGCGGGTATCGCGGTCAAGACAACGCTGGTCGAGGGACACGCGGTTTACAAGGGCATCCTGCAAACGGCCGAGTCCAGCGGCGCAGACCTCATCGTCATGGGCTCCCATGGCCGGCGCGGCATTGAAAAGCTGATGCTCGGCAGCGTCGCGCAGCGCGTCGTGTCACACGCGCACGTGCCGGTGCTCGTAGTGCGCAGCTGAGCCCGCGCCAGTCAAAAAATCAGTCGCGCACATCGCCCACCGGGTTAGCGCCAAAGTTGGCGCGGGCAAGATAGCCGAGCACGCGCGCCGCGGCCTCGGCCGGTGACGTCAACTGGCCGTTCGCCTTCAGGTTGGCGAAATTGTGTTGATCCGGAAAGTTCGTCGCATCGGCGCCGCGCAACTGCACCTGCATGTCGGTGTCGATCACGCCGGGAGCCAGCGAGCAGACGGCCGCACCATGGGGCTTGAGTGCTTCGTCCAGGGCCACGCAGCGGGTGAAGTGATCCATGCCTGCCTTGGCCGCGCAATAGGCCGCCTGCGAGGCCATGGCCCGGCGCCCCAGGCCCGAAGAAATGTTCAGCACCTTGCGGGCGCCCGCCCAATGCTCCGTGGCATGCAGGAAGGCCGCGGTGAGCTGCATGGGCGCCTCCAGCCCGACGCGCAAGGCATGTGCCAGATCGGCGGCGTCTGCGTCGCTCAGCGGACCGATACGCGGCACCACACCGGCATTGTTGATCAGGGTGGCGCTGGTGAAGGAGGTGCCGTCTTGTTGATCCAGCCACTGCTGGAGCCGTGTGCTGGCCTCGAGGCCGAGGGCCAGATCCTGCGACCACTGCACCAGAGTGGCGCCCGCGGCCCTGGCCTGGACGGCCAGCGCCTCGTTGGTGGCGCGGGCGATGCACAGCAAGGTATGGTCCGGCTGGAGCAGTTGCTCTGCGATGGCCAGGCCCATGCCGCGCGAGGCCCCGGTGATGATGTAAAGATGTTGGTTCATGTTCCGCACTTTAGCGCTAGAAGGGCGCAGGGCTTTCGAATGCCAGGGTTTCCCCGGTGACGGGGTGTGTCAGCGTCAGCGCGCAGGCGTGCAGCAGCAGGCGGCTGGCCCTGGCTTGCACCGGGGCGCTGGCGTAGAGCGTATCGCCGATGATCGGATGTCCCAGCGCCTGCAAATGGACGCGCAACTGGTGCGAGCGCCCCGTGATGGGCGCCAGCTCCAGGCGCGTCGTGTTGGCTGGGGCGTCATGCGCCAGCACACGCCAGCGCGTGATGCTCGGCTTGCCCTGCAGGGCATCGATCATGCGCAATGGGCGCCTCGGCCAGTCCACGATGATCGGCAGGTCGATCACGCCCCAGCCATCGGGCGCATCGGCCGGTGGCGACAGGCGTCCGCCGACCACCGCCTGGTAACGCTTGCAAACCTCGCGATCGGCGAAGGCCTTGCTCAAGCTGCGCTGCGCACGAATCCCCCGCGCCATCAGCATCAGGCCCGACGTTGCCATGTCCAGCCGGTGCACGACGAGTGCATCCGCAAACAGGGCTTGTACCCGGGTGCTCAGCGCGTCCTGTTTGTCGGCACCGCGCCCGCGCCCGGGCACGGCGAGCAGGCCGGCGGGCTTGTCCAGCACCAGCAGGGCATCGTCAAAATACAGGGGCTCCACCAGCGGCGGGGTTGCAGGAGATGGGGCGTTCACGCCTGCTGCCGTTTGCTATCGCGCAGCATGAAAAGGTACAAGCCCTCGACTTTTTCCCGCGCCCAGGGCGTTTTGCGCAGGAACTTCAGACTGGAGGCGATGCTGGGGTCGCTGGTGAAACAGCGGATGTTGATGCGCTCGCCCAAACCGGCCCAGCCGTACTGGGCCACCAGCGCGCCCAGCAGCGTCTCCAGCGTGAGGCCATGCAGCGGATTGCGCGGCTGCGCGGTCATGGCGGGCGACTATTTCTTCAGTTTGCCGCGCACCGGCACCACGGTGGTGATGGTGGGCCGCACGGCATCGGGCGAGACGGGTTTGGGGGGTGACAAGTCCTTCTTGGGCTTCTTCACTTGCTTGTTGCTCTTTTGTTCGCCTTTGGGCATGGTATTTCTCCAGTAGTGATGCGGCTATTGTGCCGCCGATCCAGGCTGTTTTGCGGGCCGTGCCCGATTGCGCTGCGAGGTCGCCCTTCAGTGCAGCTTGATGCGCGGCCGGTAGGTGTGGTCGAGCAATTCCGACAAGGTGATCAGCAAGGTTTTTCGCAGGCCCCCGAGTGCAAACTGATGCTGCTTGTGCAGGCCCCAGTACATCAGTTTGGCCAACTGTCCTTCGATGAAAAAACTGCCCTTGGTCAGGCTCCCCATCAGGCTGCCGACCGACGAATACTCGGCCAGCGACACCAACGAGCCCTGGTCCGTGTACACGAAGGCAGGGACCGCCTTGCCGGCCGTCAACTGGGGCAGCGCGCGCACCAGGTACATGGCCTGCTGGTAGGCCGCCTGTGCGCGTGGCGGCACCCAGGTGCCATCGGGCTGCTGGTACGCCGCGCAATCGCCAAAGGCGTAGATGCTGGCGTCAAAGGTGCTTTGCAGGTTGCCATTGACGAGCAGTTGATTGAGTTTGTTGGTCTGCAGCGGCTGCTCGCCGCCCAGGGTCTTGAGGAAATCCGCCGCCTTGACGCCGGCGGCCCAGACCGTGATGGTCGATGGAATCATCTTGCCGCTGGCCATCTTCAGGCCGTCAGCCGTCACCTCGACGACTTTTTCGTTCGTATGCACCTCCACCGACAGCTTGCGCAACTCGCGCAGCGCGGCCTCGCCCAGCCGCTGCGGCAGTTGTGACAACAGGCGCGGCGCAGCCTCCACCAGCACCAGTTGCAGGTCCTTTTCGGGGTGGATGTAGTCAAACCCGAAGTTGGCCAGCAGGCGCGCCGAGGCATGCAGTTCGGCCGCCAGCTCGACGCCGGTCGCACCCCCGCCGACGATGGTCACCGTCAGGCGCCCGCTGCCTGCGGTGCGCGGAACGGCCTGGGCGCGGATGCAGGCATTGATCAGCCGGTCGTTGAAGCGCTTGGCGGCCTGCGGCGTGTCGAGTTTGATCGTGTGCCGGGCGGCCCCCGGCGTGCCGAAGTCGTTGGTCTGACTGCCGATGGCAATCACCAGGGTGTCATAAGCCACCTGCTGCGCGGGCGTGATCTCGGCGCCGGCTTCGTCATGGCTGGCCGCGAGCTGCACCGTCTTGCCGGCACGGTCGATTCCAACCAGGGTGCCGAGCCGGAACTTGAAGTGGTTCCAGCGTGCCTGCGCCAGGTATTCGATTTCTTCCGCGTGGGTGTCGTAGCTGCCGGCCGCCAGTTGATGCAGCAGCGGCTTCCAGACGTGGGTGCGGGCCGAATCGACCAGGGTGATTTCGGCCAGCCCCTTGCGGCCCAGACGTTTGCCCAGTTGCGTCGCGAGGGCCAGTCCTCCGGCGCCCCCGCCCACGATGACGATGCGTTGCATATGCGGCTCTTTTTGTAGTGGCCCGTCAGCTTGAGGTCATTTTGACGGCTGGCTTTGCATCACCGCGATCGCCGCGCCGAGCGGATCGACCAGCACGCTGAAGCGGCCGATGCCCGCAATGTCGCGCGGCGGCATCGCGATCCGTGCACCCAGCGACTGTGCTTTTGCGGCCGAGGCGTCGCAGTCGGCCACGCGCACATAAGGCAGCCAGTTCGAACCGTCATTGGGCTGCGGGGCCTTCATCAGGCCGGCCCGTGGTATGCCATCCTTTTTGAGCAGGTAGTAGGTCCCCATCGGCCCCATGTCCATGCCTTCGCTGGTGAAGCCGAAGGCACTCTCGTAGTAGGTCAGGGCCTTCTTTTCATCGGTCGTCACCAGCTCGCTCCAGTACCAGTCGCCCACGGCGATTTCGGCGGCATCGGGCGGGTCGCCTCGCGTGCTTTTCCAGATGACGAATTCGGCTCCGGTCGGGTCGGCCAGCAAGGCGCCACAGCCGACGGCACCGTACTCGATGGGCGGCATGAGGGGTTTGCCGCCAGCGGCAATTGCGTCCCTGAACGAGGCATCGATGTCCGGTACGGACAGGTAGGGCATCCACCGCACGGGGGTGCCCACCGGCGCTTCCCGAAAGCCGCCGATGCCGTGTCCGCCGTGATGAATCATCGGATAGGGAACGCTGTCCGGTATCTCGACCGTATTGGTGCGCCAGCCGAACAGCGCGTCGTAGAAGGCGCGGGCCCTGGGAATGTCGCGCGACAGGTGCTCAAACCAGACGAATTTGCCGTGATGGTAGTCCATGGGGTGCTCCTCGATTCAAGGCGTTGCGTTGCTGCGCAAGCGGTTGACTTCCACTTCGGTGACCTGCTCGGCCTGGTTGCCCCAGGACGTGCGGATGTGGGTCAGCACGGCGGCGATATCGGCGTCGCTCAAGACCAGCACGTAGGGCGGCATGCCGAACGGGCGTGGGTTGCCTCTCGTGGCCGGCGGGAAGCCACCATACAAAACCATTTGCACCAGGTTGGCAGGGGAGTCCATCGTGACAAAGCGGTTGCCGGCCAGCGTCGGGTACGCATGGGGCACCCCCTGGCCGGTGTCGCCGTGGCACTGGGCGCAGTTGTCCTTGTACAGCCTGGCGCCCAGCAGGGCCACGGCGGGATTGACCGGGGTGTGCGCGCGTGCTGCAGGCAATACGTCCGCATGCCTGGCGGGCAAGGCCTTCAGATACTGGGCCATGGCGACCAGATCTTCCTGCGACAAATACTGGGTGCCACGCAGCACCGCCTCGGCCATCGGACCGGTGACCCAGCCGTGGCGGGTCGCACCGGTTTTGAACAGCTCGACGATGTGCGGTATGTCCCAGTCGGCCACGCCCGCCTCGAGCGGCGATTCCAGCGACGGCGCGTACCAGTTTTGCAGTGGAATCAGGCCGCCGGCCAGGTCCAGCGAACTGGACGTGGCCCCCAGCGCGTTGCGCGCGCCGTGGCAGGCACTGCAATGGCCCAGGCCCTGCACCAGGTAGGCGCCGCGGTTCCATTCGGCCGTACGGGTGGGGTTGGACACATAGGCACCGGGCTTGAAAAACAGGGCGCGCCATACCGCCAGTGCCGCCTGCGTGCTGTAGGGCCAGCGCAGCGCATGCGGGCGGTTGGCCTGATGCACCGGCGCCAGCGTGCGCAGCCAGGCATAGATCGCATCGGAGTCTTCGCGCGTGACCTGCGTGTAATTGGTGTACGGGAACGCCGGATAGAGCAGGCGGCCGTCCTTGGCGCGGCCATTGTGCAGGGCGCGCCAGAAATACGCGGACGACCAGCTGCCAATGCCGGTCTCGTTATCGGGTGTGAGGTTGGAGGTGTACACGGTGCCGAAGGGCGTGGGCAAACCCAGCCCCCCCGCGAAAGCCGCGCCGCCGCGTGCGGTGTGGCAGGCCATGCAGTCGCCGGCCCGCGCCAGGTATTCGCCGCGCGTCACGGTGGCGGGCGCCGGCGCACCGGCCGATGCCGCTGCCATCGGGGCCGACACATCGGGCTCGTCCCGCACATTCAGGTGCCACACCAGGGCCGCCAGGCCGGCCAGCACGACCACGCCACCGAGCAGTGTGATGCCGAGCTTCTTCATGGTTTGGCCCCTTCAGGCGGAGGCGCGCTGCCGCATGGCAACGGCAAGGGGCTTGGCAGCGACGTTGCCGGGTGCGTGTCGGCCGGCAGCGCCTGCGTCGCCAGCCAGCTGGACGCGGCATTCACTTCGGCCAGGCTGAGCCGCTGCGCCACCTTGGCCATGCAGTCGGGCGCGTGGGCGCGGCGCTGCCCGGTCCGAAACGAGCCCATCTGGCCGTTGATGTAGTCGCGCGGCAACCCGAGCAGACCCGGAATGTTGGGCGCCACGCCCGTGAGCGCCTGTCCATGGCACTGCACGCAGGCCGGAATCTGGCGCGCCGGGTCGCCCTGGGTGACCAGCAGCTGCCCCTGACGCAGCACCTCGGGCGTGGCGGCCAGCTGCGCCGCGGAGGACGGCGGCGGGTAGGGCACGTCGATTGAGGAAAAGTACTGCGCGATCTCCATCAGGTAAGCGTCCGACAGCAGGTCCACCATGCCGGTCATCAAGCCGTAGTGGCGGCGCCCCTCGCGAAAGTTGATCAACTGGTTGTACAGGTAGCCCGCCGGTTTGCCCGCGATGCGCGGGTAGTAGCCGTCCGGCCCGGCCCGGCCCTGCTGGCCGTGGCAGGCCGTGCACGCCTGTGTGCGCTGGGCAATGGTGTCCTCAAAAGGCGCGGCCGCCAGAGCGATGCGGGTGCAACCGAGCGCGAGCAAGGCCAGCGTGGCGAACAAGAGGTTCGAAAAAAGAGGGCGTTGGAGTTTCACGATGGACGAAATCATGCCTCATCAAAGGCGGGTTTGAAAGTTCTGTGCCGTGTGGCCCCGGTTGGGCTGGCGTGCGCGACCGACCTATTTCAACAAAAAAGGCCTGAAGCCAAGCAATGGCGTTGGTAGTTAGCTATGCTAAATGTAGCGACCTATCGACTGGACAACTCGATAACGACACTCGATGTTGGGTAGGCCACGCACGGCAAGATCCAGCCTTCCTGCTTTTCCTCAAGGCTCAGCCCCGGCCATTCGATCCGGTAAACCACACGCCCCTGGCGCAGGCGGCAGATACAGGTGCGGCAGGTGCCGTTGCGGCAGGAACTGGGCAGCACGATGCCGGCGCGCAACGCGGCTTGCAGCAGCGGCAGATCGGCCGGCGCATCGAAGCGCAAGCCCGCGGGCTCCAGGCGCGCGTCGAAAATTTCGACCGGCTGCCCCTCGCCCAGGCTCATCAGGCAGCCTCCGCACTACGGGGATCGGCCCTGCGGCTCATGCCGGCCCGCCGTGCGTTGACGAATGGCCCTGCTCTGCCCTCCCGAACACCAGCAGCAGATTGTTGGCCGGCATCGCGATCTGCTCGCGCAGCCGCAGGCCGGCCTGGGCCGCCTCGTGTGCCACGTCGGCCAGATGCCGGATGCCCCAGGCCGGGTTGCGCGCGCGCAGGCTCTGGTCAAAGGCCAGGTTGCCGGGCGCGGTGGCGACGCCGTCCACCAGATACGGGCCGTAGGTCAGCAGCACGCCATGCGGTGCCAGGTGCCGCGCGGCGCCACGCATCAGCGCCGCGCAGGTCGGCCACGGCGCAATGTGCAGCATGTTGGCGCAGAAGATGGCGTCCACCACACCGACACCGGGCCAGTCCCCGTCCATCACATCCAGACGAACCGGCGGGCGCACGTTGGCCGGCAGACCACCGGAGTCACCCTGCGCACACCAGGCGGTGATCGACGCCAGCGCATCCGCCTGCGGGTCGCTCGGCTGCCAGGTCCAGCCCGGCAGGCCAGAGGCGAAGTGGGCCACATGCTGCCCCGTGCCGCTGGCAATCTCCAGCGCCGTGCCGTGCCTGGGCAGCAGACGCTGCAAGACTTCCAGAATGGGTTGCCGATTGCGTTCGGCGGCGGGGCTGTGCTGGCGCAAATCGCTCATGTGAGCCCCCGCGCTTGCCACTGCGTGTGCTGCGCTGCCCCCCGGGGGGACGCAACTTGCTCGGGGCGGCCCGTCGCTGCGTTCATGAGCGTGGCGCGCTGGAGCCCAGCAGTTTCCCGAACTCGGTGCCAAACCGGTGCGCATCGCCGGGCCAGCGCGCCGACAGGTAGCGTCCGTCGAGTACCGTAAAGCCGGGCTGCAGGTTGCCGGGGCTGTCGCGCCTGAGCGCCGGCGGGCCCTTGATGAAGTCGGACGGGCGCGCCAGCGCGCGCTTGACCTCGCCTTCGACGCACTCGGCGTAGGTGCGGTAGTAGCGTCCGAGCCAGGTGCAGGTGGCCGCCCAGGCGCTCATCTCCAGCAGCCTGGTCAGTGCGGTCGTCGTCTTGCCCGACAGCACCGACTGGCCGGCCTTGTCGCGCGAGCGCGCGGCCAGCAGCACGCCGTGGCAAATGGCGCCCACGGGCTTGTCCTGCGCAAAGAACTCCGCCACGTGCGTCTGCAGCAAGGTTGACTCCAGATAGGGCCGCATGCCGGGCGCATGGCCGCCCGCCAGCAGCAGGGCATCGAAGTTGCGGGTCTTGATGTCCGCATAGCGCAGTGGCTGGCGGAAGGCCTCGCTGCGCGCCATCGCCTCGTAGGCGCGCCGGCCGTTGGCATCGGCCATCAGGATCGGCGCCAGCAGGCCCAGTCCCTGGCCCGTGAGCATGCGCGGATCGGCCTGGCCGGGCGTGCCGTCCGGCGTGGCAAACACCAGGCGATGGCCGAGCGAGGCGAGGATTTGCCACGGCACGGCGGCCTCGGTCGGGTCGAAGTCGGTGGCCGGGATCGGGACAAGAAGGGTCGCCATAAAGCCTTTGCGTTGCGACACCGATTATCCCTTTCGCGCAGCGGCGCGCCAGGCAGCAAAAGACAATGCCTGGCCTGGCACCGCCATCGTGTGATCAGAATGACGAGGGCGGCTTTTGCGGCGACAATTCTGCTCCCTTTGAATTTTCAATCCCCAATTTCACAAGTCACCCGTCATGTCCAGCACGCCCATTTACGAGGTTCGCCCCGCCACCCTGAACGATGCCCAGGCCGTCGCCGATATCCACGCCAGCGCGTCGCAGGCCGCCTACAAGGGGCTGGTGCCCGACGAGCATCTGGGCAGTCTGCCCGCGATCAAGCGCCTGTCACTGTGGCGCGAAGCCATCGAGTACGGCGACCCGCAGGTGGTGGTGGCGCTGCAGGGTGACAAGGTGGTCGGCTTCGCCGGCTTTGACCGCTCGCGCGACAAGGGCACGCCGGCCACTACCGGAGAAATCTGGGCCATCTACGCGGCGCCCGCGCATTGGGACCAGGGCGTTGGCCTGGCGCTGTGGGACGGCGCGCGCGAGGGGCTGCTGGAAGAAGGCTGCACCAACGTGACGGCCTGGGTTCCGCTGCGCAACGAGCGCGCCCTGCGCTTTTTTGAGCTCGCCGGTTTCAAGCGCGAACTGTCCACGGCCAAGACGGTGCCCATGGGCGCCATCAAGGTGGAAGAGATCCGCCTCAAGCGCGCGCTGGCCTGACGACGGCCAGAGGCCATGTCAAAGGGCGGGCCTGCCCGCGTCAAGCGGTTTGCAGGCGCAGCAGTCGCGCCGCTTCTTCGGCCCGCGCATCGCCAATCTCGCGCAGCACGCCATCCAGGTCCACCGCCTTGCGGCTGCGCTCGAAACGGCCGGTGAGCGCCACGTCGGGGTGCAGCGCGCTGGCGGCATACAGGGCCCATATTTCGCGGCCATAGTTGGTGCTCAGCAGCTCGGGCGCAAACTGGCCGAAATAGTTCCGCAGGTTGGCCACATCGCGCTCCAGCATGGCGGGTGCGTGGTTGTTGCCCGCCGCGTCGATGGCTTGCGGCAGGTCGATGATGACCGGGCAGGCCTGGCCGTCGGCGCCCACGCCCATCAGGATGTTGAATTCGCTCAGGTCGCCATGCACCACGCCGGCACACAGCATGCGCACCACTTCCTGGATCAGCGTCTGGTGGTGCTGGCGCGCCTGCTCGGGCGTGAAGGCGAGGTCGTTCAGGCGCGGGGCCGCGTCGCCGTCGGCATTGGTCACCAGCTCCATCAGCAGCACGCCCTCGTGAAAGTGGTAGGGCCTGGGCACCCGTACGCCGGCCGCGGCCAGCCGGTACAGCGCGTCGACCTCGGCGTTTTGCCAGGCTTGCTCCTGCACCTCGCGCCCATAGCGCGTGCCCTTGGCCATGGCGCGCGCCTGCCGGCTGTTTTTGGTCTTGCGGTTTTCGGTGTAGTCCACCGCCTGGCGAAAGGCCCGCTTGTTGGCTTCCTTGTAGACCTTGGCGCAGCGCGTCTCGGCACCGCAGCGCACCACGAACACCATGGCTTCCTTGCCGCTCATGAGCTGGCGCACGACGCTGTCGATCAGGCCGTCTTCCATCAGCGGCACCAGTCTGGGGGGTATTTTCATGGGGTCATTTTGCGCCGCGTGCGTCAGTGCAGGTGCAGCAGAACCGCCAGGTAGTCAAAAAACAGGCAGTACAGCGCGATCGGCAAGGGCAACCCCAGCATCGTGCCGGCCAGGTACTGGCGAAACTTGACGCCCGACAGGGCCAGCGCCGCGTTCAGTGCGGGCAGGGTCTGGAACATGGTGCGCAGCAGGGCGATGCTGGTGACGGGCTGCGCGTGCAGGCGGCCGAGGATCTTGCGCGCCCACTTGCTTTTGAGCTGCAGCAGGGCGTCGCCGCCAACGAGGCGGATGATCAGGAAGGTGATGGCGCACGACATCACGGCCGCGATGTAGGTCACCACGCCGCCCCACACGCGGCCCAACGCGAGCACGGCCGCGGCCAGGAAAATCCAGCCCGGTATCTGGATCAGGTTGCCGAGCGAAAACATGGCGACAAAGATCAGCACACCGCCGAGCTTGTGCGCCAGGAAGGCGTCACGCAGGAACGCCAGGCTGAAGTTGTCGCGCAGGCCGGTGAACTGGAAAACGGCGAGCAGGGCGACGAAAAAAACGACCACGCCGAGCAGTCGCCGGTATGGGTTCATGGCCGCTTTCTTAAGGAAAATAGGCCCGTAGCCCATACAGGGTATAGGCAGGTAGCTATCAAAACCATAGTTACCCGATCAGCGTTGCATACGTCCGGCGCAGCTCGCGCTTGAGCAGTTTGCCGCTGGGGTTCTTCGGCAGCGCCTGCGCAAACACCACGTGCTTGGGACTCTTGAAGCTGGCCATGCCGGCCGCGCAATGCGCCATCACCTCGTCCGCGCTCAGCGACTGGCCGGCCTTGACCACGACCACGGCGGTGACCGCCTCGACCCAGCGCGGGTGCGGCAGGCCGATCACCGCGACCTCGGACACCTGGGGCAGGCGGTAGATCATTTCTTCCACCTCGCGGCTGGCGACGTTTTCGCCGCCGGTCTTGATCATGTCCTTCTTGCGGTCCACCACCGTGATGTAGCCCTCGTCGTCAATGGTGGCCAGGTCGCCCGAGTGGAACCAGCCGCCCTCGAATGCCGCCCGGGTGCGCTCGTCGTCGTGGAAGTAGCCCAGCATCAGGTGCGGCGAGCGGTGCACGATCTCGCCCACCGCGCCGGGGGTCACGTCACGCATCTGGTCGTCCACCACGCGGGTTTCCACATTCAGCACGGCGCGCCCGCACGAACCCGGTTTGCGCAACTGGTCGTCGGGGCCGAGCATGGTGGCCAGCGGCGCGATCTCGGTCTGGCCGTACAGGTTCCACAGCCGCACCTGGGGCAGCCGCGCCGCCAATTCGCGCAGCACCTCCACCGGCATGATGGAGGCGCCGTAGTAGCCCTTGGCCAGCGACGAAAGATCGGTCTGATCGAACAGCGGCGAGCGCAGCAGCGCGATCCATACCGTCGGGGGCGCGAAAAAGGAGGTGATGCGGTGCCGCGCGATCAGCGGCAGCAGGTTGTCGGGCACGGGTTTGCTGGTGATGACATTGGTCCCGCCCACATAGATGGCCGGGCCGAAGAACACATCGAGCTGCGCGCAGTGGTACAGCGGCAGCGCATGCAGCGCCAGGTCATCGCTGGCAATGCTCGCGTCCACCACGCAGCTCACGTACTGCCACAGCACGGCATCGTGCGTCAGCATGGCACCCTTGGGAGTGGACTCGGTGCCGCTGGTGTAGACGATCTGCGCCAGGTCGGTGCTGTCCAGCGCAACCTCGGGCAATTCGGCGGTGCTGGCGGCCAGCGCGTCAAACGGGGTCATGCCGGGCGCCGGTTCGCTCGGATCTTCTGACGGCAGCCAGACCAGTTCGCGCACCGAGGTGTCCAGCGCGGCCGCCGCGCGGGCCAGTTCGGCCAGTGCGCTGTCGGTGGCCAGCATCTGCGCGCCCGCATGGCGCAGGATGTAGGCCACCTCGTCGGCTTTGAGCATGAAGTTGATCGGCACCAGCACCGCGCCGAGTCGCGCCAGCGCAAAACGCAGCGCGGCAAAGGCGTGCGAGTTGCGCGCGAGGATGGCGACGCGGTCGCCCTTGCCGACGCCGCGCCCGGCCAGACCCGCCGCCACGCGTTCGGTGATGCGCTCGAATTCGGCATAGCTCCAGGTCGTGCTGCCGCAGATGACGGCGGTCTTGGCGGGGGTGCGGCGCGCGCTGCGGCGCAGGATATCGGCCAGCGTCTGGCGTCGAATCATCGGGTTCATGGCGTCTCCTTTGTCGGGGCCCGCGGCCAGGCCCCAAGGCGCACTTTACCCGCCGTCTGTGGTTCCGGCTCTTTGCATCCGGGTCAGGGAGACGACGGCATCGGGGCCGCGTTTGCCCGGGTCCGCCTGCAGGGGCTCGAAAATCTGTTGCCCGGATGAGACATAGGGCATCATCGAGTCGGCGATTTGCTGCTGCAGCCGGGCGATTCGCTGCGTGTACATCGTTGCCAGCGCGGCATGATGTTCCGCCGCAGCCTCATGCTCGATGCGGGCGAGATTGGCTTCCTCCAGGTATTCCTGGGCCTTGCGGATATGAGCCTCAGGGCGCGTGTGGAAAAGATCGAGTCGCATATCAACCTCCGAAAGCGAAGAGCCAATGGAACGTGTGACCGAAACGCAATCCATTGAAGCAGAAACAACACCTTTTGCGCAAGTCCCGGCGGCCCCGCATGTGTGGATTCCCGGCCCAGGCCGGCGGGTCAGTTCAATGCTTGACCTTGATGCGACTGATTTTCGTGCCTTCGATGCTCAGGCTCACCATCAGCCCCTGCTGGTCGAAAATGAAGGCATAGGCGTCGTTCTTCAGGGTTGACGTCGACAGATTTCTGCCCACCCCTTCATCGACGACGACGACGGTGGGCCCGACGCCGATTTCCCATCCCTTCGACTCGTTCAGATAGTGCAGGGCCTTGTTGTTCATCAGGAACACCACATAGCCATACGATTGGGCGCCGGCCTGCCAGCCCCAGGACGCGGAAACCGAGTTGTAGTAGCCGGCCACGTGCGAACCCTCCATGAGGACGCCCTCGCCATAACTGCCGCCGAAGACCAGCCCGGCTTTCAGGATTTTGGGGAAAACCAGAATGGCCTTGGCCTTTTTGGAAATGGCTTCGGCCGCGGGATTGGTCTTGTACAGGGCTTGCAGGGCTTGGGCGGATTCCGCATTCAGATCCTCGGCGGTGGCGGCATTCGCCTGAACGCCAACTGCGCCCAGCGAGAGTACGGCGGCAGCCACGAGAAGAAATTTGTACAAAGTGCGACGCATGGTATCCATGGTTCTATCCCTTTGTGGGCTTGACATCTTGGCGGGTGAACTCGAAAACGTCTGTGGTTGAATCATGCGGGTTCTCCTGTTGCTGAATCGACGAAAGGCGATTTCAGCGGGCTGGCGCCAGCCGCACCGCAGGGATGCGCTACTCCAGCCGAAAGCCTACTTTGATCGTGACCTGGTAGTGTGAAACCTTCCCGTCCACGATATGGCCTCGCGACTCGAGCACTTCATACCAATCCATGTGCTTGACCGTGAGCGCTGCCTTGGCAATCGCATCGCGTATCGCGTGATCGCTACCCTCGGTTGAGCTGCCGACCAGTTCAAAAATCTTGTAAGTGTGTGCGGACATGATGGTTCCCCATGGTGAAAGCCGGACCTGAAAAGAATGTTCTTCCCCAGCCATGCGCCATGGTGCGCCGGAACGCCGGAACGTGTCAACGCATGCCAGCGGACTGCGGCTTCCCCCGAACCGGCAGTACAAACCAGGCCACGGCAATGGCGAGAACGGCACCCGTGCTCAGCGCCATCAGGCGTGTTCCGAGCAAGGCCGCCGCATCCTGCCCCTGGTAGCTGTAGAGCAGGGAAAGGCTGGCCGTCAGGCCGGCGACCCACCAGGCGTAACCAACGGGTCGCAGCCCAATAGAAACCGTCAAAATCGCCAGCAGTGCGGCAAGCGTGGCCGGGCTGTTCGCGGCAAACACGCCGGCGACCATCGATGCTCCAACGGTGCCGGCTGCCGCGCCGACGAGTCGGTGCACACCCTTGTTCAGAACTTCCGCCCTGACGAGAGTCCCGTTCAATACCAGGAAGGCAGACAGGGCTGACCACGTCCAGTGGTCGGCAAACAGGACTGGACCTGTCAAGCATGCGCAGGCCATCGCCAGGGACATCTGCACTGTCGCGCTTCGACGGGCCTCGTTTCTTCTAGCCAACTCAGCGGCATGCAGCGCCGACTTCGGATGCGCGCCCCGCTCCCGGTGGACAGCCATGCGGGGTACGAGCCAGTCCAGGATACCGACCCAGCCGTAAGCCAGCACGACCACTGCGATTGTGAGGACGGCCCGCGTGGGCTCGTTGGTGCCTGCATGCGTCTGTGGTGTGATCAAGGCGAGGCGCACGGCGAGCCCCGCCCCGACACCTGCGATCGCAAATGCCCTGCCCCGACCGCGCAGCCACTTCGAGGCCGCCGCCGCCAGGATCAGCAGCCCCATGCCCACAACCGCATTCCAGCTGAGCAAGGCCGGCAACTCCACCGCCAGGATGGACATCAGCGCTATCACGGCAAAGCTGATGGCACGCTCCGACATTCGAAAGTCGTGTGGCAAGCGAATAACGACGAGCGGAAGCAGCACCGCCAGGATGGAAAGCTCAATGTCGACGGGGACGAACTTCGAGAGCAGCGCCAGCGAACCGACGCTGAGCAGCATGGCGGCGACGGTGCGCGCCGAGTTGCGCGCCGAGTTCCGAAGTCGCGTGAGGCCTTGTGCAAGTTTGGGCGGCATGGGGCGGGCTGATTTGGAGCAGGCGCGCTGGAGGGCAGCACCGCCAAGTGGAAAGGCTCATGGCGCCATTCACTGCGTTACGGGGGGATTTGGCGGAAGCGGTGAGATTCGAACTCACGGACGGTTTCCCGTCGCCGGTTTTCAAGACCGGTGCAATCGACCACTCTGCCACGCTTCCCAAGCCGGCCATTTTAGCCGGCTTGGAGCATGCCTTTGGTTTCGATGAACGAGATTACCTCATTCAAGCCGCTGCGGGTCTTCAGGTTGGTCATCACAAAGGGCTTGAGCCCGCTGGCCGTGGTGCGCATGCGCCGGGTGTCGGCTTCCATGATGCCGAGGTCCGCGCCCACATAGGGCGCCAGGTCGGTCTTGTTGATCACGAACAGATCGCTCTTGGTGATGCCGGGGCCGCCCTTGCGCGGGATTTTTTCACCGCCGGCCACGTCGATCACATAAATCGTCAGGTCACTCAGTTCAGGGCTGAAGGTGGCGGCCAGGTTGTCGCCGCCGCTTTCCACGAACACGATGTCGGCATCGGGGAAATCCAGCAGCATGTGGTCGATCGCCGCGAGGTTGATGGAGGCATCTTCGCGGATGGCGGTGTGCGGGCAGCCGCCGGTCTCGACACCCATGATGCGCTCGGCCGGCAGCGCACCGCTCACCGTTAGCAGACGCTGATCTTCCTTGGTGTAGATGTCGTTGGTGATGACGACCAGATCGTATTTGTCGCGCATGCCTTTGCACAGCATCTCCAGCAACGTGGTCTTGCCGGAGCCGACCGGTCCGCCAATACCCACGCGCAGGGGCGGCAGCGTCTTGGTGCGATAGGGAATGCCATGCAGACTCATGATCGAAACAACCTCGAATATTGGGTTTCGTGCTGGCTTGAGAGGATCGCCAGCATCGGGGCAAAGGCCTGGCGTTCGCTGTCCATCAGCCCCATGGCGTGATCCACGGCAGACGGGATTTCATCGGCCAGCCGGGCCAGAATGCGCTGCCCCGCATTCTGGCCGAGTGGCACGGACTTGACGGCGGCCTGGACCATGTTCTCGGCCCAGCCAAAGGCAAACGCCAGCAGGCAGTCGCGCACGCTGGCCTGTGTGGCCGAGGCCGCCAGTGCGAAGATGACCGGGTAAGTCGGCGGCATCTGCGCGCAGGCGTCGAGCTGGGGCTGGGTTGCCGTGGCCTGGTTGCGCAGCCACAGCAACAGCGACTGGCCCATCTGCCCGGTCTGCAGGCGCAGCTCGCTGGCCTCCCGGGTGTGCAGCACCCAGGCATTGAGCTCGCCCAGGCGCTGCAGGTCGCCGTGCCGCCAGGCCGCAATCGCCTTGGCCACCACGGCCAGATCGCCGCGTGCCAATGTCAAGTGAAGTTGATCCACCAGCCAGTCGGATGCTATTGTTTCAGTAGCTGCTCCCGCCCTTTCCACAAAGGCTTCCAGCCCTTCGGAGTAGGAGAACCCGCCGACCGGCAAGGCCGGGGAGGCGAGCCAGATCAGCTGCAGCAGGCTCGGTGCTGGCAGGCGCTCGGTATCTTTGGGCGCACGCATCAGTGGTTGTGGTGGCCGTGATCGTGACCATGCGCATGGTCATGCGCTTCGGCGGCGTAGGCGCCGCCCTCAGGCTCAAACGCTTCATGCGCCGGGTTCACAACCAGATGCATGGAACGCAGCAGGTCGGCCAGCACGTGATCGGGCTCGATTTTGAGGTGATCGGGTTGAAGCTCGATCGGCACATGGCGGTTGCCCAGGTGATAGGCCGCGCGCGTGAGGTCGAACGCTGTTCCGTGCTCTGCACACTGGGTGATGCGCAGCACGGCCTGCGGGGCGGCAATCATGCGGATCAGCGAGCCATCCTGGGCCACCAGCACGTCGCCGCCGCGCACCACCGTGCCGCGCGGCAGGAAGACGCCCAACGCGCGGCCGAGCGAGTCGGTTGCATCGAAACGGCTTTTCTGGCGCACATCCCAGTCGAGCTCGACGGTGGCCGCGCGCTTGACCAGGGCGCCGGCCAGGCCGGCCCCCTTGGCGATGAGTCTGGACACCTGCAGCATCAGAACAAAAAGTAGCGTTGTGTCATGGGCAGGCTGGCGGCGGGCTCGCACGTGAGCAAGCGGCCGTCGGCGCGCACTTCGTAAGTCTGCGCATCCACCTCCATCCGGGGGGCGTAGTCGTTGTGGATCATGTGGCGCTTGCCGAGGCCGCGAATGCCCCGCACGGCACTCAGGGGTTTGGCCAGCCCGAAACGCTCCTTGATGCCGGCCCGTAAACCGGCCTGCGACACAAATGTGAGCGAGGATTTGGCCAGCGCGCCGCCAAAGGCGCCGAACATCGGGCGGTAGTGCACGGGCTGCGGCGTCGGAATGGAGCCGTTGGGGTCGCCCATGGCCGCCATGGCGATGACGCCGCCCTTGAGGATGAGGGCGGGCTTGACGCCAAAAAACGCCGGCGACCAGAGCACCAGATCGGCCCATTTGCCGATTTCAATCGAGCCCACCTCGTGCGCGACGCCGTGCGCGATCGCCGGATTGATGGTGAACTTGGCGGCATAGCGCTTGACCCGGAAGTTGTCGTTGCGCTGCTGGGTCTCGACCGGCTCAGCCTGCCCGGGAGGAGCCAGCCAGCCGCGCTGCTGCTTCATCTTGTGCGCAGTCTGCCAGCAGCGGATGATGACCTCGCCGACCCGTCCCATCGCCTGCGAATCGCTGGAGAACATGCTGATGGCGCCAAGGTCATGCAGCACGTCCTCGGCCGCGATCGTCTCCTTGCGGATGCGGCTCTCGGCAAAGGCCAGATCCTCGGCGATGGCCGGATTCAGGTGGTGGCACACCATCAGCATGTCCACATGCTCGTCCAGCGTGTTGACCGTGTAGGGGCGCGTCGGATTGGTGGAGGAGGGCAGCACATTGGCTTCGCCCACGACTTTCAGAATGTCCGGTGCGTGACCGCCGCCCGCGCCCTCGGTGTGGAAGGTGTGGATGGTGCGGCCCTTGAAGGCGGCGATGGTGTCTTCCACGAAGCCGGACTCGTTCAGGGTGTCGGTGTGGATGGCGACCTGGATGTCGGTGGCTTCGGCCACGTTCAGGCAGTTGTCGATGGCGGCCGGCGTGCTGCCCCAGTCCTCGTGCAGCTTCAATCCCATGACCCCGGCGTTGACCTGCTCGTGCAGGGCGCCCGGCAGGCTGGTGTTGCCCTTGCCCAGGAAACCCAGGTTCATCGGGAAGGCATCTGCTGCCTGCAGCATGCGCTCGATGTTCCACGGGCCCGGCGTGCACGTGGTGGCCAGGGTGCCGGTGGCCGGGCCGGTGCCGCCACCGATCATGGTGGTCACGCCCGAGCTCAGCGCCTCCTCGATCTGCTGCGGCGAAATGAAATGAATATGGGTGTCGACGCCGCCGGCGGTGACGATGCGGCCCTCGCAGCTGATGATTTCCGTGCCGGGGCCGATGATCATGTCCACGCCGCTCTGGGTGTCCGGGTTGCCCGCGTTGCCGATGGCCGCGATACGGCCGTCTTTCAGGCCGATGTCGGCCTTGACGATGCCCCAGTGGTCGATGATCAGCGCGTTCGTCAGTACGGTGTCCATGGCTCCTGCAGCGCGCGTGCGCTGGCTCTGCGCCATCCCGTCGCGGATGGTCTTGCCGCCGCCGAACTTCACTTCCTCGCCGTAGCCGCCGCCGCGCAGGGTGAAGTCCTGCTCCACCTCGATGATCAGGTCCGTATCCGCAAGCCGGACCCGGTCGCCCACCGTGGGGCCGAAGATTTCGGCATAGGCGCGCCGCCCGATGCGGGCCATCACACGACTCCCCTGGGCGGCGTATTGAGCGCCCCCATGACGTCGCCGTGAAAGCCGAACACGCGGCGCTCCCCGGCGTAGTCCACCAGTTCCACCGTGCGCTGCTGGCCCGGCTCGAAACGCACGGCGGTGCCGGAGGTGATGTTCAGGCGCATGCCGCGCGCCGCGCCGCGGTCGAAGCGCAGCGCGGCGTTGGTTTCCGCGAAGTGGTAGTGCGAGCCGACCTGAATGGGCCGGTCGCCCGTGTTTTCCACCACCATGGGGAGCGTGCGGCGTCCCACGTTGAGCGCGTGCTCGCCATCGTCGATGAAGAGTTCCCCGGGGATCATGGGTGTCCCTTCAGGCCAGTTGCATCAGCAACGCGCCGCCGAGCGTGCTGACGGCGCCGCCGGCCAGGCGCGGCCACCACGGGCTGCGCGAGCGCAGCGCCAGGCCCAGCCCCAGGCCGGTGATATGCAGGGCGGCCGTGCACAGCAGCATGCCGGCCAGGGTGGGCCAGATGCTGGCGTCACCCGCGAGTTCCGAGCCATGCGCCACGCCATGAAACACCGCAAACAAGCCGACCAGCGCCGCCGCCAGCGCCGCGGGTGCGTGTGTCCGCGTCGCCACCAGCAGTCCCAGGACCAGCAGGGATGCGGCGATCATGGGCTCCACCGCGGGCAGTCGCAGCCCCGCCAGCCCGATCAGCGCGCCGACCAGCAGCATGGACACGAAGGCCAGCGGCGTGACCCACAGGCGGCGCGCCGTCAGCGCGCTCCACAGGCCGACCGACAGCATGGCGCCCAGGTGATCGGCTCCGGTCAGCGGGTGCAGCAGGCCTGCCACAAACCCCCTGGCGTGATGGGCGCCCCCGTCCAGTCCGGTATGCGCCAGCGCCCAGACGGGCAGCAGCGCCGCCAGGCCCAACAGGAAGGTGCGGATGTGTCGTGAAGTCATGCCGGGATCTCCATGGATAGTGGGGTGGGACCATCAGACGATGGGCTGGTGCACCGTGACCAGTTTGGTGCCGTCGGGAAAGGTGGCTTCCACCTGGATGTCGGCGATCATCTCGGCGATGCCGTCCATCACGTCGGCACGCGTCAGGATGGTGCGGCCTTCGCTCATGAGCTGTGCCACCGTCTTGCCGTCGCGCGCACCCTCCATGACCGCGGCGGAGATCAGTGCCACGGCCTCGGGGTAGTTGAGCCTGAGTCCGCGCGCACGCCGGCGCTCGGCCAGCAGGGCGGCCGTGAAGATCAGCAGCTTGTCTTTTTCGCGTGGCGTCAGTTCCATGGGGTGCAGATCAGGTCAGGCGGAATGGGCAATTCATTGTGCAGCAACTTGCGTTCCAGGCACACCCCCGGCGCATTTTTCAGGTGCGGCCCCGCCGTCTGGCATCCAACGCACCTTGCAGGTGCCGCGCGGTGCCCGAAACGGTGCGTTCGTGAGCGATTTCGACGACTGCACGCTCGCGAGCGGGACGCACGGGCCTGGCATGGAGCTTGCTGATACCGGGTCGATCTGATTGTGGATCGCAACTTTCTTGGAGAAGAGAAATGAACCGACGAGGGAATCTCAAGGCGGTCGCCGTAGCGGCTGCCGTTGCCAGCGGCGCGTTTGCCTTTGCGCCCCAGGCGTTCGCACAGGACACCATCAAGGTTGGCATCCTGCATTCGCTGTCGGGCACGATGGCGATTTCGGAGACGGCGCTGAAAGACATGGCGTTGATGACCATCGAGGACATCAACAAGCATGGCGGTGTCATGGGCAAGCAGCTCGAGCCCGTGGTGGTCGACCCGGCGTCCAACTGGCCGCTGTTCGCCGAGAAGACCAAGCAGCTGCTGGGGCAGGACAAGGTGGCCGTGATCTTCGGCTGCTGGACCTCGGTGTCGCGCAAGTCGGTGCTGCCGGTCATCGAGGAAATGAACGGCCTGCTGTTCTACCCGGTGCAATACGAAGGCGAAGAGCTCAGCAAGAACGTGTTCTACACCGGCGCCGCGCCCAATCAGCAGGCCATCCCCGCGGTGGAATACCTGATGAGCAAGGAGGGTGGGGGTGCCAAGCGCTTCGTGCTGCTGGGCACCGACTACGTGTACCCGCGCACCACCAACAAGATCCTGCGCGCCTTCCTGCACAGCAAGGGCGTGAAGGACTCCGACATCGACGAGAAGTACACGCCCTTCGGTCACAGCGACTACCAGACCATCGTGGCCGACATCAAGAAGTTCTCGCAGGGCGGCAAGACGGCCGTGATCTCCACCATCAATGGCGATTCCAACGTGCCCTTCTACAAGGAACTCGGCAACGCCGGCCTGAAGGCCAAGGACGTACCGGTGGTGGCCTTCTCGGTGGGCGAAGAGGAACTGCGCGGCGTCGACGCCAAGCCGCTGGTGGGGCATCTGGCTGCGTGGAACTACTTCATGTCGCTCAAAAACCCGACCAATGCCGCCTTCATCAAGCAGTGGAGCGAATACGCCAAAGCCAGGAAGCTGCCGGGACAGGCGGACAAGCCGCTGACCAATGACCCGATGGAAGCGACATGGATCGGCATCCATATGTGGAAGCAGGCCGTGGAGAAGGCGAAATCCACCGACACCGACAAGGTGATCGCGGCAATGGCGGGTCAGACCTTCAAGGCGCCCGACGGATTCACCGTCGAGATGGACCCGAAGAACCACCACCTGCACAAGCCGGTGTTCATCGGCGAGATTCGCGCCGACGGCCAGTTCAGCGTGGTGTGGAGGACGCCCGCGCCGATCAAGGCCCAGCCCTGGAGTCCCTACATCGAAGGCGACGACAAGAAGCCCGACTATCCGGCCGGCAAGTCGTCCTGAGCAGGCGGGCGCCGGCCATTCCCTGGTGAGATTCTTCATGCTTCGGCGATCGATCCAGGCCGTGTTGGCGGCGCTGCTGATGGCAGGTGCCGCTCACGCGCTCACGCCCGATGAGGCCGTGGCCATGGCAACCGGCGAGACCGGCGACCGTGTGGCGGCCATCAACAAGGCGGTCCTGAGCGCCGATGCGAAAACGGCCGACTTCCTTCAGGCCCTGGCCGACGATGCGGTCAAGACCACCCCCACCCACGTCTATGTCATGAAGGACGAGAAAGGCTACGACCCCGTCACCGGCAACCCGCTGCGGGTACCCGACGACGCAGAGGATGTGATCAACAACAACCTGCTGCGCAGCACGCTCGACTCCGCGATGGCGGCACTCAAGCTGTCCAGTCTTGATGAGAAGGTGCGTGCGGACGCGGTGCAGACGCTGCTCAACGAGCCCGACGAATCGCGCCTGCCGCTGGTGGAGAAGGCGCTGGCGGCCGAAAGCAATCCCCAGATCAAGGCCAGGCTCGAGCGCGTGCGCGCTGCCAGCATGCTCGACAGCCTTGATAAGGCGCACCGGCTCGAAGCAGCCGCCACACTGGGGAATAGCCGCAGCCCCGAGGTCAAACTGCTGCTCAACGAGCGCCTGGGCAAGGAAGACGACGCTGCGGTCAAGGCGGCGCTGCGGGCGGCGGTGCGCAGCATCGACAGCCGGCTGGTCTGGGGCGACCGCATCAACGCCATTTTCAGCGGCATCAGCCTGGGCTCGGTACTGCTGCTCGCCGCGCTCGGCCTGGCGATCACCTACGGCCTGATGGGCGTCATCAACATGGCGCACGGTGAGCTGATCATGATTGGTGCCTATGCCACCTATGTGATGCAGGGACTGTTCCAGAAATACCTGCCGGCGGCGGCCTTTGGCTGGTACCTGGTGGCGGCGATTCCGGTCGCGTTCCTGGCGTCGGCGCTGGTCGGTGCGCTGCTGGAGCGCGGCGTGATCCGTTTCCTGTATGGCCGGCCGCTCGAAACACTGCTCGCCACCTGGGGCATCAGCCTGGTGCTGCAGCAAGGGGTGCGCTCGCTGTTCGGCGCCCAGAACGTGGGTGTCGAAAACCCGGGCTGGATGAGCGGAGGTTTCACCATGCTCGGCAACGTCACGCTGCCATGGAACCGTATCTGCATCATCATTTTCGCGGCACTGGTGCTGCTCGCGATGGGCTGGCTGATCGGCCGCACGCGGCTCGGCCTGTTCGTGCGCGGTGTCACGCAAAACCGGCCGATCGCATCCTGCATGGGCGTGAATACGGCGCACGTCGACACCTACGCGTTCGCGCTGGGCTCCGGTATCGCGGGGCTCGCGGGCTGTGCGCTTTCGCAGATCGGCAATGTCGGACCCGACCTCGGCCAGAGCTACATCGTCGATTCGTTCATGGTCGTGGTGATGGGTGGTGTCGGCCAGCTCGCCGGCACCGTGTATGCGGCCATGGGCCTGGGCATTCTCAACAAGTTCATCGAGGGCTGGGCCGGCGCCGTGCTCGCAAAGATCGCGGTGCTCGTTTTCATCATCATCTTCATCCAGAAGCGTCCCCAGGGCATCTTCGCCATGCGGGGCCGCAGCGCGGAAACATGACCCACCCCTGTTGCCTGCTCACTTCGTGTAGCCGCCTCCCCCCTCAAGGGGGCGACACCAGCGGCCCGGCCAAGCCGGTTCCGCGGTGTCACTGGAACGGGCTTCGCTTCGCTTGCCTTGATCTGCCGCCATGACTCGGATCTCACTTCCTCCACAGACGCAGCTCTTCAATGCCGGGGGCTGGGTTGCATTCTGCGTGGCGTTGATCGCGGTGTGCGCCGTCGCGCCGCTGCTGAACCTGGTGGTGCCCCGGGGCAGTCTGTTCCACCTGAGCGACTACGCGGTGGCCCTGGTCGGCAAGATCATGTGCTACGCCATCTGCGCGCTCGCGATGGACCTGATCTGGGGCTATACCGGCATTCTGAGCCTGGGGCATGGTGTGTTTTTTGCGCTCGGCGGCTATGCGATGGGCATGTACCTCATGCGCCAGATCGGCCGTGACGGCAACTACAAGAGCGACCTGCCCGACTTCATGGTGTTCCTCGACTGGAAGGCGCTGCCCTGGCACTGGACCTTCAGTGGCAGCTTCGTCGCCACCCTGTTCCTGATCGTCGCGGTGCCCGGTCTCGTGGCCTTCGTGTTCGGCTACTTCGCGTTCCGCTCGCGCATCAAGGGCGTGTACTTCTCCATCATCACGCAGGCCATGACCTACGCCGCGATGCTGCTGTTCTTCCGCAACGAAACCGGTTTCGGCGGCAACAACGGGTTTACCGATTTCAAGCGGATCCTGGGCATGCCGATTGCGACCCCGGCCATGCGCATGACGCTGTTCGTTCTTACTGGCCTGACGCTGCTGGCCTTCTTCCTGTTCGCACGCTGGCTGGTGCGCAGCAAATTCGGCCGCGTGCTGCAGGCCATCCGCGACGCCGAGACGCGCGTCATGTTCTCGGGTTACAACCCCATCGGCTACAAGCTCACCATCTGGGTCATCTCGGCCATCATGTGCGGCGTCGCCGGCGCGCTGTACGTGCCGCAGGTGGGCATCATCAATCCCGGCGAAATGAGTCCGGCCAACTCGATCGAGATCGCGATCTGGGCGGCGGTGGGGGGGCGCGCCACCTTGATCGGCCCGATCATTGGGGCCTTCATCGTGAACGGCGCCAAGAGCTGGCTGACCGAGGCGTATCCCGAATTCTGGCTGTATTTCCTGGGCGCCCTGTTCATCGCGGTGACGCTGTTCTTGCCGGATGGCGTGGTCGGCCTGGTCAGGAAGCTCAAGGAAGGTTTGAGATGACGCCCGACCTGCTGGAGGAAGGCGCGCGCCGCGTCGAGGCACATGCACAACTGGAGCAGCAGGGCCGGACCGCCTCCGGCGGGCGCGCGGCCGGTTTCGGCCGGGTCGCGACGCCGGGCGAGGTTGACGTCACGCACGGCCGCATTCTTTACCTGGAGGATGTGAGTGTGAGCTTCGACGGTTTCAAGGCGATCAACAAGCTGTCGCTCGACATCGCACCGGGTGAATTGCGCTGCATCATCGGCCCCAATGGCGCTGGCAAGACGACGATGATGGACATCATCACCGGCAAGACCCGGCCCGACGAAGGCACGGTGTTCTTTGGCAGCACCATCGACCTGCTGCGCTACAAGGAGGCCGAAATCGCCCAGCTCGGCATCGGCCGCAAGTTCCAGAAGCCCACCGTGTTCGAGCGGTTGACCGTGTTTGAAAACCTGGAACTGGCGCTCAAGACGGCCAAGGACGTGGCGTCATCCCTGTTCTTCAAGCTCGACTCGGCGCAAAGCGACCGGCTCGCCGAGGTGCTGCGCACCATTCACCTGTCCGACAGTGTGGCGCGCAGGGCGGGCAATTTGAGCCACGGCCAGAAGCAGTGGCTGGAGATCGGCATGCTGCTGATGCAGGCCCCCAGGCTGCTGCTGCTCGACGAGCCCGTGGCCGGCATGACCGACGAGGAGAGCGCGCGCACGGCCGAGCTGTTCCTCTCGCTCAAAGGCAAGCACTCGCTGATGGTGGTGGAGCACGACATGAGCTTCATCAAATCCATCTCCGAGATCGTGACTGTGCTGTGCGATGGATCGGTGCTGGCGCAGGGCACGCTGGACCAGGTGCAAGCCGACGAACGCGTGATCGAGGTCTACCTGGGAAGGTGATGACATGCTGAACGTCAGGAACATCAACCAGTACTATGGCGGCTCGCACATCCTGCGCGATGTAAGCCTGCAGGTCCACCTGGGCCGGGTCACCGTGCTGCTGGGTCGCAACGGCGTGGGCAAGACCACGCTGCTCAAGAGTCTGATGGGGCTGGTTCCCATCAAGACCGGCAGCATCGAATTCGACGGCAAGGCGATCCACCATGCCGCGCCTTACGAACGCGCGCGCGCCGGTATCGGCTTCGTGCCGCAAGGGCGCGAAATCTTCGCGCGGCTCACGGTGCAGGACAACCTGCGCATGGGGCTGGCGTACAAGAGCGCCAGCACGCCGATCCCCGCCGAGCTCTACGAGCTGTTCCCCGTGCTCAAGCAGATGCTGGGCCGGCGCGGCGGCGACCTCTCGGGCGGCCAGCAGCAGCAACTCGCGATCGCACGCGCGCTGGCAGCCAAGCCGAAGCTGTTGATCCTGGATGAGCCCACCGAAGGCATTCAGCCCAGCATCATCAAGGACATCGCCCGCGTGATCCGCGGCCTGGCCGACCACGGCCTGAACGGGGAAAAGGTGGCCATCCTGCTGGTGGAGCAGTACTACGACTTCGCGCAGGACCTGGCCGACGACTACCTGGTCATGGAGCGCGGCGAGTTCGTTGCGCGCGGGCAGGGCAAGGATATGCAAGCCGATGGCGTGCGGCGCCTGGTGGCCATCTGAGCACCGGTGATGCCGCGCCGCGCGGGCTGGCCAGGGGCGGCGCATCACCTCCGGCAAGTCAACGGCGGGTCAAGCCTGGCTGTGCGCCTTCACAAATCGATGGTACCCAAAGCCGCCGCCGAGGCGAGAGAACGCTTCATTCATCCTGATACGCCGGCGCAGCAGCTCCCGGGTCTGCATCGCCCCTGCGTCGGACATTTCATAAGGGAGGCTGGCTGCCAGATCCCTGTAGGACTTCGAGATGTACTGGCCGTCCGCCACTGCGCACATGCTGTCGGGGTGCAGTCTGAGCATGTAGCTGGCATCGCGCAGGACAGCGATCTTTCCGCCCGCCAGATCAATGCACTTGGACGTGTGCATGACATCTTCGGCAAACCCGGGTTTCCACGGCGGGTAGGTCTCGCGCCGGCCAATGGCGTGCATGGTTCCGAACTGGAGGCCGAACCGGTCAATGTCCATGGCGGGAAACTGCCCGATGTGGCGCACGACGCAACCGCTGTGGTTGCGGAAATATTGGGTGGGAGCCGTGGCGAAGCTGGCTTCGTGGGATTTGAAATACGAGACGGCCTGAGCCGCGAAGGCGGGCTCCAGACAGTCATCGTCATCAAGAACTGCAACCAGCGCGCCAGATGCGATCGTCAAGGCGCGGTTGCGGGCATGGGCCGGGCCGGTCTGCACCGCGTCGGACGGGACCACCCTGACGCGGGAATCCGAATGCGCCAGAGGGCTGTAGTCCTCGCCGTCATCGGGAGAGACAATCAACTCCCAGTCCTGCATCGTCTGGCGCTTCAGGGACTCCAGCGCCATCATCGCGAATCGAGGCCGCCCGCAGGCGGCCATCAGGAAAGAGATTGCAGGCTTGTTCATGGCGTCTCGACCTTCTCCCGACCCTTCCATTCGCCAGCAGAAGTGGCGCGGATGAAAGGTGGGCAAGACTTCGGCGGCTTCAGAGGCTTCAGGTCTGGCGCAAAGTGTAACGAGATGGGAGAAACGTTGTCGCGAAGCGGGCACTTCGCACCGGCAGCTGCCGTTGCACTGCAGCCGCCGGGCGTTGCCATCGACACCCAGAGTTTGATCCGTAGAGAGTGCCCCGAGCGTCGATATTTTTTACATTTAGATTTTCGCGCGCTTTCGTGTGTTCGAAAGATATGTATACAAATCAATTGCTTTCTGAGCCGCGTTCATTTTTGGCGTGAGTTATGCATATCGGGCCTCGAACCGATAGCGGCTCGCAAACTCTGAAAGGTGGACATGAACATGATGATGAAATCGGCGCGACTAATTCCGGCCGCCGCGGCCCTGATGGCGGTAATGGCATTCACAGGACCACAAGCACGTGCCGACGTGATTCCGTTTGCATTTAACGGTGGTGGGTTCAGTGGCAGCGGTTTTCTGACGGTCGCGCCGAATGTGGCGCCGGCGGATCCGAATCCGAACTGTGGAACCGCTGGCAACAATCCCTGCCGCACCGATCCGGCCGGAGCTTACGCGATCACCGCGATCAGCGGGACGTTTTCGAGCTCAGTGAACGGCATCTTCAACGCCGCGATCACCGGACTGGTGCCGATCAGCCCCGCGAACGAGAGGGACGCGACGTTCGACCCGCTGGTTCCTTCCAGCCTCAGCTTCATTGATTACACGGGTGGTGCCCTGACCTACAACAACCTGTTTTTCCCCGATGGGTCGCCGATAGACTGCGACTACCCCTTCAGTGGAACCTTTCTGGACGTCTTCGGCATGGCATTCACGGTCGCCGGGGGGTACACGGTCGACCTGTGGGGCGACGGGGCTGAGCCGGAACTCGGTCTGACGTATGGCGTCGGCGTGACCGATGGGACCAACCGGCTCGCCTATCAGTTTGATGGCGTGAATGCGACGGTTCCTGAGCCGGCCACCCTGGCATTGTTCGGCATCGGCCTGCTGGGCATGATGCTCGCTTCGCGCAAGCGGACGGCCGTCTTGTAGCGCCGCGGCGGGCGCGCGTAGCGCTATCGGATTGATAGCGTTACGTGGACCAGATGCGCGGGCTCCGGGCCGATTTTGCCCATAAATGCGCGCGCCACGCGGCCCAGACCTGACGCAGCAGCCCCATGGCGGGCTCGACCAGCGGTGCCAGTGCCCGCACCACCACCACCCGGCCGTCGGGGCTGGTCGCGCCGGCGCTGCCCTGCAGTTCATGCGCTTCGATCACGGCGCGCGCGGCGTCCAGCGCCTGCTGGCGGCGCTCGCGCCCCAAAGGGCTGCCCGTGACGAAGAAGATCGAGGCCATGCAGCGCTGGCCCGCGAGGCCCAGCGGACTGTCCAGCAGCCGCGCGTCCGTGGCGTCGATGCGTCCGCGCTCCAGCCAGACGCCGGTCAGCTCGATGTGCTGGCAAAAGCTGCCATGCACGAAAGGGCGCTCGGCCTGGGGCAGTCCGAGCGCGCTCACGTCCCAGCCGATCAGTTCGGCCTGCGGCGCCAGCGCCAGGCTCAGGTGATTGGTGGCATGGCAGCCGTCGTAGCAAATGGTTTCCAGCGGCAGCCACTCCATGCGCGCGCCTGCTTCCAGCGCGAGGTGGGTGCGCTGCACGGCCGCCTCGCCCAGGGTTTTGTAGAAGCGCGTGGCCCCGGGCGTCGTGATGAGGCCGTGCGCGCCGGCGCCGACCGTGATGCCGATGTCCAGGGTGTCGCCGCCGACCAGGCCGCCGGGCGGATGCACCAGCACGTTGTGGCAAGTCGCGTCGCCTTCGGGGTACAGGCTCTGCAAAATACGCAGCGGGCCATCGTGCTGAAAGCGGGCTACGCTCCTGCCCGATTCAAGGCGGTAGTCGAGCTGCAGTCGGGCGTGCCAGGGCATGAAGGTAGTTTAAGCGGCCCCTGCGGCATGCCCGCCACGCGCCATGCCTGGGTCAGTTTGTCAGCTCACAAACTGCAGCGCAGCCAGCTTGGCGTAGATGCCGCCCAGCGCCACCAGCGTCTCGTGCGTGCCCTGTTCCACGATGCGGCCGTGGTCGATCACCACGATGCGGCTGGCCTGTTGCACGGTGGCCAGGCGGTGTGCAATCACCAGCGTGGTGCGGCCCTGCATGGCCGACTCCAGCGCCGCCTGCACCATGCGCTCGCTCTCGGCGTCGAGTGCGCTGGTGGCCTCGTCCAGCAACAGCAGCGGCGGGTTCTTCAGCATGGCGCGCGCGATGGCGATGCGCTGGCGCTGGCCGCCGGACAGGCGCACGCCGCGCTCGCCCAGGAAGGTGTCGTAGCCCTCGGGCAGCGCCATGATGAATTCGTGGGCAAAGGCGGCCAGCGCGGCGGCCCGGACCTCGTCATCGCTGGCGTCGGGTTTGCCGTAGCGGATGTTCTCCAGCGCGCTGGTCGAGAAGATCACCGCGTCCTGCGGCACGATGCCGATGCGCTGGCGCAGGTCGTGCAGGGCCATGTCGCGCGTGGCCACGCCGTCGAGCCGAATCGTGCCCGCGAGCGGATCGTAGTAGCGCAGCAGCAGCTGGAACACCGTGCTCTTGCCCGCGCCACTGGGTCCCACCAGCGCCACCGTTTCGCCGGGCGCCACGCTCAGGCTGAAGTCCGTTAACGCAGCCTGCGTCGGGCGCGAGGGGTAGTGGAACGTGATAGCTTCGAAACTGATAGCGCTACCAGAAGACGTGGCAGGGACTTTGACGGGTTTTGAAGGTGAAACAATGGGTGAACGCGTGCCCAGCAACTCCATCAAACGCTCGGTCGCGCCGGCCGCGCGCAGCAGGTCGCCGTAGACCTCGCCCAGCACCGCGAACGCGCTGGCCAGGATGATGACGTAGAGCACCGTCTGGCCCAGATGGCCGGCCGACATGCTGCCCGCCATCACCGCCTGTGTGCCCTGGTACAGGCCCCACAGCAACGCCGCACTGGTGGCAATGATGATGAAGGCGACCAGCACGGCGCGTGCCTTGGAGCGGTGCACCGCGGTGGCGAAGGCGTTCTGGGTCGAGGTGTCGAAGCGCGCCGATTCACGCGCTTCGGCGGTGTAGCTTTGCACCACGGGAATCGCGTTGAGCACTTCGGCGGCGATCGCGCTGGAATCGGCGATGCGGTCCTGGCTGGCGCGCGAGAGCTTGCGCACGCGCCGGCCAAACCACAGGCTGGGCAGCACGATCAGCACCAGGATCACGAACACCATGAACATCACGTAGGGATTGGTCCAGATCAGGATGCCCAGCGCGCCGACGCCCATCACCGTATTGCGCAGCCCCATGCTCAGCGACGAGCCGACCACGGTCTGCACCAGTGTCGTGTCGCCGGTCAGCCGCGACAGCACCTCGCCGGTCTGCGTGGTCTCGAAGAACTCGGGGCTCTGGCGCAGCACGTGGGCATAGACCGCGTTGCGAATGTCGGCGGTGACGCGCTCGCCGAGCCAGCTCACCATGTAAAAGCGCCCGGCGGAAAACAGGCCCAGCGCCACCGCCACGGCAAACAGCGCGAAGAAATGCTCGCGCAAGGCCATTACCTGCGCGCCCTTGTCAGTGCTGACCAGGCCGCCGTCGATCAGGCTGCGCAGCGCCAGCGGAAAGAGCAGGGTGGCCACGGCGGCCATGACCAGGAACATCAGCGCCAGAGCGATGCGGCCGCGATAAGGCCGCAAAAAAGGCAGCAGGCCGGACAGTGAACGGGGCGAGCCCTTGGGGGCGTTGGAGGTGGTGGTAGCCATGGCGACAGTGTAGCCAACAACTTGCCTTTGCAGAAATAGCCTTGACAATAGTTGCTTAGACAATTATTATCTCAAGCATGGATGAAAAACACCTAGCCGCACCGCTCGATGCCAAAGGGGCACCGGTGACCGAGTTCTATCGTGCGGAGAACTACTTTGCCGAGAACAGCATCGGCTACCTGATGCGCAAGACCGTGACCCGGGTGACGCAGGCGGTGGACCGCGAGATGGAGCCCAATGGCTTGACCAATGCGCAGTGGGTTCCGCTGGTCAAGCTGTACGTGGGCGACGCCGACACGGCGGCCGGACTGGCGCGCGAATGCGAACTGGACGCCGGCGCCATGACTCGGCTGCTGGACCGGGTCGAGGCCAAGGGTCTGTGCAGTCGCCAGCGCTCGTCGCAGGACCGCCGCGTCGTCAAACTGCAACTGACCGATGAGGGCCGCGCCGCTGCGCTGAAGATCCCTGAGGTGCTCGCGCGCATCCAGAATGCCTGTCTGGCAGGTTTTACGCATGAAGAATGGCAAGCCCTCAAGGGTTATTTGCGCCGCATCCTGGACAATGCCCAGGCTCTCGCCGCGACTGGAGAATCGAATGAAAAATAACAAGATCCGCGGGACGGCACCCCTGCGTCGGCTCAAGCTCGGCGTCCTCGTGCTGGCGCTCGGCCTGAGTGCCTGTGCCGACATGTCGGGCGTTGCGCCGGCACAGTCCAGCATGCGCGATCCGGCCTCGCTCGGCCTGAGCACCGGCAGCGCTGCGGCGCCGGCCGTGTCCGCACAATGGTGGCTGGAATTCGGTGACGCGCAGCTCGACCAGCTGATCGCGCAGGCGCTCGCCAGCAACCCGAGCCTGAAGCTGGCCCAGGCCCGCCTCGCCCGGGCCCAGGCCATGGCAGGAGTGGCCCGGGCCGCGACGCTGCCGCAAGTAGGTGGCGCAATGGATCTGAACCGGCAGAAGTTCAGTGGCAATTACATCTACCCGCCGCCATTGGGCGGCGCGATCTACAACTCGGGCGACGCGCTGCTGAACGCCAGCTGGGAGCTTGATTTCTTCGGCAAGAACCGCGCCGCCCTTGACGCCGCGATCGGCACGGCCAGGGCGGCCGAGGCCGATGCCCAGGCCGCGCGTGTGCTGCTGGCCAGCCAGGTCACGCGCAGCTATTTCCAGCTGGCGCGCCTGAATGACCAGCTGGCCGTGGGGCGGCGCACGCTGGCCCAGCGCGAAGAAACACTGGCCATCGTGCACGATCGCTTCAGCGCGGGGCTCGATACCAAGCTGGAACTGCGCGAGAGCGAAGGCGGCCTGCCCGACGCGCGCCAGCAGATCGAGGCGCTGCAGGAGCAGGTCGCACTGACCCGCAATGCGCTGGGTGCCCTGGTTGGGCAGCCAAATGCGGCGCAAACCATTACTGCACCTTCGCTTTCAGCTATTAAAGGCATAGCGACCACACCAGTGATCCCGGCCGATCTGCTGGGTCGCCGCGCCGACATTGTGGCGGCCCGCTGGCGCGTCGAAGCGTCCACGAAGGACGTGGCCAGCGCCAAGGCGCAGTTTTATCCGAATATCAACCTGGCGGCCTTTGCCGGCTTCTCCAGTCTCGGCTTCGGGCAACTGTTCAGAAGCGGCAGCGAGCAATGGAACGTCGGTCCGGCGCTGACGCTGCCGATTTTCGAGGGAGGGCGCCTGCGCGCCAACCTGCGCGGTAAAGCCGCGGACCAGGATGCCGCTGTCGAGAGCTACAACGCCGCCGTGATCGACGCCGTGCGCGATGTGGCCGACCAGGTCGCCTCCTCGCAATCCATCGTGCGCCAGCAGAGCGAGCAGCGCGCTGCGCAAGCCGCGGCCGAGAGCGCCTACGAGATCGCCGTGCAGCGCTACAAGGCCGGGCTGGGCAACTACCTCAACGTGTTGACCGCCGAGACCAGTGTGCTCGGCCAGCGCCGCCTCGCCGTGGACCTGAGCGCGCGTGCGCTGGACACGCAGGTGGCGCTGATTCGTGCCCTCGGCGGCGGCTATGAGGCCGGCCCCGTGGCCCAATCCGGTGCCGGCCAGGTGGCTGGCAGCACCACCGCACAAAAATAATTCACTCCCCCGATTCACACCCGCAAATCAAGCATCATGAACGACGCAACGCAAACCCCCGCAGATCAAAGCATTCCCGCCGGCAACCCCAGGCGCAAAAGGGCGCTGATGACGCTGGCGACCGTGGTCGTGCTGGCCGGCCTGGGCTGGGCCGCCTACGAATGGATCGTCGCGAGCCACTTTGAGGACACCGATAACGCCTATGTGCAGGGCAACGTGATCCAGATCACGCCGCAGATCAGCGGCACGGTGATGGCCATCATGGCCGACGACACCGACTTCGTGCGCGCCGGCCAGCCGCTGGTCAAGTTCGATCCTGCGGACGCCAAGGTCGCGCTGGAGCAGGCCGAAGCCAACCTCGGGCAGACCGTGCGCCAAGTGCGCACGCTGTACGCCAACAATGGCACGCTTGCCGCGCAGATCACGCTGCGCGAAGCCGATGTGGTGAAGGCGCAGAGCGACATCAGTCGCGCCAGGGACGACCTGAACCGGCGCCAGTCGCTGGCGGGCAACGGAGCCGTGTCCAAAGAAGAACTTGAGCATGCGCGCACCCAGCTGGCGGTTGCCCAAAGCGCCGAGGCTGCCGCCCAGGCCGGTGTCGTGGCGGCCCGGGAGCAACTCGCCAGCAACCAGTCCATGACCGAAGGCACTAGCGTCGAACAGCACCCGAGCGTGCAGGCGGCCGCGGCCAAGGTGCGCGAGGCCTACCTGGCCATGCAGCGCGCCACCATGCCTGCGCCGGTGGATGGTTACGTGGCGCGGCGTTCGGTGCAACTGGGCCAGCGTGTGGCTGCCGGCACGCCCCTGATGTCCATCGTGCCTTTGAATCAGGTCTGGGTCGATGCCAACTTCAAGGAAGTGCAGCTGCGCAATATCCGTATTGACCAGCCAGTCACCCTGACCGCCGACGTGTATGGCAGCAAGGTCGAATACAAGGGACACGTGGTGGGGCTCGGTGCCGGAACCGGTGCCGCCTTCGCCTTGCTGCCGGCGCAAAACGCCACCGGCAACTGGATCAAGGTGGTGCAGCGCGTGCCGGTGCGCATCGCGCTCGATCCCCAGCAGCTGGCAGCGCATCCGCTGCGAGTGGGGCTGTCGATGGATGCCACGGTGGACGTGACGCACAAGGGCGGCAAGACCCTGGCCGACGCGCCGAGCGCCACTGCGGCGACGCAGACGCAGGTCTATGCGGCGCTGGACGAAGGTGCCAACGCCGAGGTGCGCCGCGTGATCGCCGCCAACTCGGGTGCCGCCAAAGCGGCGCCGGCCGCGGCGGCCGGGAAGTCACCGGCGGTGGGTGCGGGCAAAGAACTGGCAGCGTCGCGAGCGGTCGCCCCGGCCGCGGCCACCGTGCTGAATTGACCGTGTAGACGACGTTCAAACCGGCTCGCGCTGGGCCGTTTCCACTCCGGTCCTGGCGCAGCGTTTCCTCCCTTCATCGCGTTTCCTTCAAGGCACTCCCGTCATGGCCTCCACCCCCAACTTTATCGAGCAACCGCCGCTGGAAGGCTCGATGCGCATGTGGGGCACGCTGGCAGTTTCAGCGGCCACCTTCATGAACGTGCTCGACTCGTCGATCGCCAACGTCTCGCTGCCCGCCATCGCGGGCGATCTCGGCGTGAGTGCGAACCAGGGGACCTGGGTCATCACGAGTTTTGCGGTGGCCAATGCCATTTCCGTGCCGCTCACGGGCTGGCTGTCGCAGCGCTTTGGCCAGGTGCGGGTGTTTGTCACGAGTGTGCTGCTGTTCGTGTTGAGTTCGTGGCTGTGCGGCCTGGCCCCCAACATGACGGTATTGATTGCCTTTCGCGTGCTGCAGGGTTTTGTCGCGGGTCCGATGATTCCGCTGTCGCAGTCACTGCTGCTGGCGAGTTATCCAAAGGCGCTCGCGGGGCTGGCCATGGCCATGTGGTCCATGACGGTGCTGATCGCGCCGGTGGTGGGGCCTTTGCTGGGCGGCTGGATCACCGACAACATTTCGTGGCCCTGGATTTTCTACATCAATATACCGGTCGGCATCATGGCTGCCATTGCCATCTGGAGCATTTTCCACAAGCGCGAAAACGTGACCCAGAAGCTGCCGATCGATACGGTCGGGTTGATCGCGCTCGTGATCTGGGTCGGCGCCCTGCAAATCATGCTCGACAACGGCAAGGATCTCGACTGGTTTCATTCGAACGTCATCATCACACTGGCGGTGACGGCCGTACTGGGTTTTGTTTTCTTCCTGATCTGGGAGCTGACCGAAAAGCATCCCGTGGTGGACCTGTCGCTTTTCATGGGGCGCAATTTCTGGGCCGGAACGGTGGCGATTTCCGTCGGCTATGGCGTCTTCTTTGGCAACGTGGTGCTGCTGCCGCTGTGGCTGCAGCAATATATGGGCTACACCGCAACCGAGGCGGGTATGGTGCTTGCGCCAGTCGGCATCTTTGCGCTGATCCTGTCGCCCATCGTAGGCAAGGGCCTGGGCCGATTCGATGCGCGCCCCTTCGCGACATTTTCGTTTCTGGTTTTTGCGCTGGTGCTGTGGATGCGCTCGCTCTTTAACACCCAGGCCGATTTCGGCACCATCATGGTGCCCACCATCATCCAGGGCGTTGCTATGGCATTTTTCTTCATTCCGCTCACGACCGTCACGCTATCGGGCCTGCCGCAGCAACGCATTCCGGCCGCTACGGGGTTGTTCAATTTCGTGCGCATCACGGCGGGCGGCTTCGGCACCTCGATCACAACCACGCTGTGGGAAAACCGCGCCGCCATGCACCATGCGCACCTGGCCGAGGCAGTGAACAACGGGAGCCAGGCCGCGAGAAACACACTGGCGGGTCTGGAGGCTGCCGGTATGAGCCCCGCGCAGGCGCTGGCGCAGATCAACCGGCTGGTGGACCAGCAGTCCTTCATGCTGGCGGCGAATGACCTGTTCTACGTCTCTGCGGTGATTTTTGTGGTGCTGATCCCGCTGATCTGGCTGACGCATCCGAAGCACGGGACCGGTGGCGCCAGTGCGGCGGCCGGCGCCCACTGACCGGGCGCGGCCGGCAGCGAGATCACGCCACGTCGGTGTCGGTGGCCTGAGCGGTCGTTGCAGCGCCGGGCGCGCCGGCGCCAGGCCGGCGCCGGCGCTCGAAGTAGGCCAGGGCTTCACCCACAATGCCGCGCCGGAATGCCAGCACGCAGACCACGAAAATCACGCCGATGATCACGGTGACCCAGGCGCCCACCTTGTCGGCCAGCTGGTCCTGCAGCGAACTCACGATGCCGGCGCCCAGGGCGGGTCCGAAGAAGGTGCCCACGCCCCCCACCAGGGTCATCAGGATCACCTCGCCCGACATCGACCAGTGCACGTCCGTCAGCGAGGCAAAACCCATCACCAGCGTCTTGAGCGAGCCGGCCAGCCCGGCCAGCGCGGCCGACAGCACAAAAGCCAATAGCTTGTAGCGGTCCACCTGGTAGCCCAGCGAGATGGCGCGCGGTTCGTTCTCGCGGATCATTTTGAGCACCTGGCCGTAAGGCGAATGAACAATGCGCGAGATCACCAGAAAGGCCAGCACAAAGACCACGACCACGAAGTAGTACATGGTGGTGTCGGAATCCAGTCGCAGCAGTCCGAACAGCGCGCCGCGTGGCACGCCCTGCAAACCATCCTCACCCCCCGTGAACGGGGCTTGCAGGCAGACGAAAAACACCATCTGTGCCATGGCCAGCGTGATCATGGCGAAGTAGATGCCCTGGCGCCGGATCGCCACCAGGCCGATGGCCAGGCCGATCAGCGCCGCCACCACCACACCGGCGAGCAGGCCCAGCTCGGGCGACCAGTGCTGCGCCTTGATGAACCAGCCGCAGACGTAGGCGGCTCCACCAAAAAAGGCGGCGTGCCCGAACGAGAGCAGACCGGTGAAGCCCAGCAACAGATTCAGGGCACAGGCAAACAGCGCGAAGCACAGCAGCTTCATCACAAACACCGGGTACAAGCCGAGCAGGGGTGCGACGAGCAGCAGTACCAGCATGCCGATGTAGGCGATGCGGGTCAGTCTGGCGGCTCGGGTCATGCGGGTCGGGGTCATGGCTCAGGCCTCCTTGCCGAACAGGCCGGCTGGGCGCAGCACCAGCACGATCACCATCACGACGAACACGATGACATTCGATGCCTCGGGGTAGAACACGCGTGTGAATCCTTCAATCACGCCCAACCCCAAGCCGCTGATGATGGACCCCAGGATCGAGCCCATGCCGCCAATCACCACCACGGCAAACACCACGATGATCAGGTTCGAGCCCATCAGCGGGGTGACCTGGATGATGGGCGACGCCAGCACACCGGCCAGTGCGGCCAATGCCGAGCCACCGCCAAAGGTCAGCAGCACCATCAGCGGCACATTCACACCAAAGGCCTGCACCAGCGGCGCGTTTTCCGTGCCGGCGCGCAGGTAGGCGCCGAGCCGCGTGCGCTCGATCAGGAACCAGGTGCCCAGGCAAACCACCAGCGACGCCAGCACCACCCACGCGCGATAGTTGGGCAGCACCATGAAGCCGAGGTTGGTGGCCCCCGCCAGTGCATCGGGAACCGGGTAGGACTCGCCCGATACACCGAACTGGTAGCGGAAGATGCCTTCCATGATCTGTGCCAGGCCAAACGTCAGTAGCAGGCCGTACAGCGGGTCGAGCTTGTACAGGTGCCGCAGGAAAAGCCGTTCAATCACGATGCCGAGTATTCCCACGGCCAACGGGGCGAGCACCAGCGCAAACCAGTAGTTGACGCCGAACGAGTTGAGCAGGATCCAGCCCGCGTAGGCGCCCACCATATAGAGCGCGCCGTGGGCAAAGTTGATGATGCCGAGCAGGCCGAAGATGACGGCCAGCCCCAGGCTGAGCATGGCATAGAACGCGCCATTGACCAGCCCCAGCAACAGCTGGCCGAGGAAGGCTTGCAGGGGAATGCCGAAAATTTCCATGAATACCCGTCAAATGACCATGAGCCCAACACGCTGCCGGCCATCCCATTGATGGCCGGCAGAAAGGAGCTTTGATTTGTGTTTTACTTCTTCAGCAGTGAGCACTTGGACTCGGCCACGGTCGTGAATGCCTGGTCTCCGGGAACCGTGGCGACCAGCTTGTAGTAGTCCCAGGGTGTCGTGGATTCCTTGGCGGTCTTCACCTGGAACAGGTACATGTCGTGGATCATGCGGCCGTCGGCGCGGATATGGCCCTTGTTGTAGAAGTCGTCGATCTTCATGCTCTTGAGCGTGGCCATCACCTTGTCGCCTTCGGTGGTGCCGGCCTTCTGCACCGCCTTCAGCCAGGTCGTCGTCACCGAATAGTCGGCGGCCTGCAGGCTGCTGGGCATGCGTTTGTATTTGTCGAAGAAGCGGTGCGCAAACTTGCGTGAGGCGTCGTCCTGGTTCCAGTACCAGCTGTCGGCCAGTTGCAGGCCGGCCGTCGCGTTCAGGCCCAGACTGTGCACGTCGTTGATGAACACCAGCAGGCCGGCGATTTTCATGGTCTTGTCAATGCCGAATTCCTTGGCTGCCTTCATGGCGTTGATGAAGTCGCCGCCGGCGTTGGCCATCGCCAGAATCTGTGCCTTGGAAGACTGTGCCTGCAACAGGAAGGATGAGAAATCGGACGCACCCAGCGGCGCCAGCACCGAGCCCGCCACCGTGCCGCCGTTGGCCTTGATCACGGTCGTCGCATCGGCCTGCAGCGATTTGCCGAAGGCGTAGTCAGCCGTCAGGAAAAACCAGTTCTTGTAGCCCTGCTTGACCAGCGCGGAGCCCGCGACCTTGGCCAGCGCCACGGTGTCGTAGGCGTAATGGACGGTGTAGGGCGTGCAATCCTCGTTGGTCAGGCGCGCAGAGCCGGGGCCGATGGCGAGGAGCGGGATTTTTTTCTCGGCGGCGACCTTGGCCATGGCCAGGTTCACGCCCGAATTGGTGCCGCCCACCAGCATCGCCAGATGATCCTTGTCGGCCCACTCGCGCGCCGTAGAGCTGCCGATGTCCGGCTTGTTCTGATGGTCCGCCGACAATACTTCGATTGGGCGGCCCAGCACCTTGCCGCCAAAGTCCTGCACGGCCCACTTGACCATTTCGACACCCGCGGGACCGTCGATGTCGGCATAGATGCCGGACATGTCCGTGATCATGCCGATCTTGATCGGACCGGTGCCCTGCGCCTGCACGGCCATGCTGCCGAGCCCGATGGCGATCGCTGCGACGAGAGTTTTAAGTTTCATGGTTGACTCCTGGTTGACGTGGAAATAAAACGCGAAATTGAGGCGATTCAGCAGGGCGCCTAGACCCCGAGGTACTCCTGCAGCATCCCCATGTTCTGCTCGAGTTCGGCCTGCTTGAACTGGCGCACGATGCGCCCGTGTTCCATGATGTAGAAGCGGTCGGCCAGCGGCGCCGCGAAGCGAAAATTCTGCTCGACCAGCACGATGGTGTAGCCCTTGGCCTTGAGGGTCAGAATCATCTCGGCGAGCTTTTGCACGATGACCGGAGCCAGGCCTTCCGAGATCTCGTCCAGCAGCAGCAGGCGTGCACCGGTGCGCAGAATTCGCGCTACCGCCAGCATTTGCTGTTCGCCGCCCGACAGACGGGTTCCGGGGCTATTGGCACGTTCCTTCAGGTTCGGAAACATCGCGTAGATTTCGTCCACGCTCATGCCGCCGGGGGCCACCGCGGGCGGCAGCATCAGGTTTTCTTCGGCGGACAGGCTGGCGAAGATGCCGCGCTCTTCCGGGCAATAGCCGACACCCAGCCGGGCAATGCGGTGCGGCGCCAGCTTGATGGTTTCCTGTCCGGCCACCTGGATGGAGCCGGTGCGCGAGCCCGTGAGGCCGACGATGGCGCGCATCGTGGTGGTGCGCCCCGCGCCATTGCGCCCGAGCAGCGTCACGACTTCGCCCTGGCTCACCGCGAGGTCCACGCCGTGCAGGATGTGCGATTCGCCATACCAGGCGTTCAGGCCCGCGATGCGCAGCAGCTCGGTGGTCATTGAGTAACCTCCATGCTGCGCATTGCGGTGCGGGCTTGCTTGGGGCGGCCCGGCGCGGCGCTCATGCGTGCGCTCCCTGCAGGGCCGTGTCGGTGGTGCCCATGTAGGCCTCGATCACCAGCGGATTTTTCGATACCTCGGCATACGGGCCGTCGGCAATGATGGCGCCGCGTTGCAGCACCGTGATGCGGTTCGCTATCGACGACACCACGTTCATGTTGTGCTCGACCATCAGAATGGTGCGTCCGGCGGACACTTTCTTGATCAGTTGCGTCACCCGGTCGACGTCTTCGTGGCCCATGCCCTGGGTGGGCTCGTCCAGCAGCATGAGTTCGGGCTCCAGTGCCAGCGTGGTGGCCAGCTCCAGGGCGCGCTTGCGCCCATAGGGGAGCTCCACCGTCATGGTGTCGGCGAAGCTCTCCAGGTCGACCTCGGCCAGCAGCTGGCGTGCCCGCTCATGCAGCGGGAACAGGGTTTTCTCGGCCTTCCAGAAATGGAACGAAGTGCCCAGGCTGCGCTGCAATGCCGCGCGTACGTTCTCCAGCACCGTCATGTGCGGAAACACCGCCGAGATCTGGAACGAGCGCACGATGCCGCGGCGTGCCGTTTGTGCGGGCTGCTCGGCAGTGATGTCGATGTCGTTGTAGACGATGCGGCCCGAGGTGGGGTTGAGAAACTTGGTCAGCAGGTTGAAGAAAGTGGTCTTGCCGGCGCCGTTCGGACCGATCAGCGCGTGGATATGACCGCGCTGCACCTTGAGATCGACGTCGCTGACGGCAACGAAGCCCTTGAATTCCTTGGTCAACCCCTGTGTCTCGAGAATGAACTCCGCTGACAAATAATTCTCCGGCTGCTCTGCAATGATGGGGAGTGGGCATACAGCTGCGTAAGCGCCACCTTGACAAGACTTGCAATCCTAGTGACCTGTGGTGCGCTGCGGAATAGGGTAAAACGCTTAGGGTGGACTCATAGCCGCAGGGGCTGCGCATAGCCCGTCATCTCCAGATAGCCGCGCCCGATGCGCCGCCCGCCGCCGTCGAACAAATCGCTCAGGCCTTCCCAGTAAATGGCGCCGGTGGAGGCGCGGCTGTCGAGTTCCTGGTTGTCGATGACGGCGCCTACCGTGTAGGCCCCGGTGGGTGTGAGCACACTCCATCGCACCGGATAGACAGTTTGGGTCGAAGGGCTTTTCCAGCGCCGCTGTGGGCTGAAAGTGACCTCGCCGCGGCGGAAGTTGCGCAGATCGCCCGCGGCGGAGCGATACGAGCCGCCGTCCCACAGCGCGTTACCGGCCTTGTCGCGCACGCGAAAAGCGGTGAGCGCGCCGCCGTCATCCAGATTCATGCCGATCCAGTCCCAGCCGGTGGCCTGCGGGTCCAGCAGCTCATCGCTCCACTCATGATCGAGCCAGGCGCCGCCGCTGGCAATGGTGAACGGCCGCTTGTCCAGGCGCAGGGTCCCGCGCACGGCCAGCTGCGGCTGACTGTAGTAGTGGCTGACTTGCGCGGGCTGCGGCCCCTTGCGCGACAGACCCCGGTCCCCCTGCAACAGTACGGCCTGGGTTTCGCTGAACTGCAGGTCCAGGCCGAAGCCGGTGGCGGGCAGCGTGGCGCTGTAGCGGCGCCCCTCGTGCACCAGGGACCAGTCGCGCAGGGTGATCGCGGTGTCGCTTTCACTGGCCGAGGCCAGGTCGAACCCGGCGGCACCCGACGACCTGGCGATGCGCTGGTCGTGTACGAGTTTCTTGCCGCGCACATCGGTCAGCGCCGCATGGGCAAAGATCAGCTGTTTGGCGGCGAACGCCGACTTCATGTCCTGCGTTGCCGCCACGCGCGAGCGAAAGAAGGTGAGCTGGAAGCCGAATTCGCGCGGGCCTGCTGGATCCGCCGCGTTGGCATAGCCCGTGATGTACCACCACTCGGTGCGGAAGTCGGGATGGCTGCCGTAGTCGCGCGGGAAGACCATTGGTGGGGGCAGGGCACTCACCTGCCGCGCACCCGACAGGCCGGCCAGTCCCGTCAACCCCGTCGCCAGCAGGCGGCGCCGCAACGGGTTGAAAGGGCGGTCGGTGCGCGAAGTCATGTCAAACGCCTGCCGGCAAATCAGCTCAGCAAGGCGTCCATACGCCGTTGGGCGTCAACGCAGTCACCCATCGTGTCCTGGACCCATTCCGGGTTGTGGTAACTGGGCAGATAGCGCTCGCCCGAGTCGCACAACAAGGACAGGATGGCGCCTTGCTGTCCGGCCGCCCGCATCTCGCAGGCCAGCGTCACCATGCCGACAAAATTGGTGCCGGTGGAGGGGCCCACCTTGCGCCCAAGCAGGTTGGACAGCGTTCGCATGGCGGCGATGGAATCAAAGTCAGGCACCTCCATCATGCGATCCACCAGCGTGCGCACAAAGCTGGGTTCGACCCGCGGGCGGCCGATGCCTTCGATGCGCGAGCCCACGGCAGTCAGGCTCGCGTCGCCGGTGCGGTGATAGGCGCTGAACACCGAGCCCGCAGGATCGGCCACGCACAGCTGCGTGGCATGGCGCTGGTAGCGCACATAGCGGCCAATCGTGGCGCTGGTGCCGCCGGTGCCGGCGCCCACCACGATCCAGGCCGGCACCGGGTGGCGTTCGCGCGCCATCTGCGTGAACATGCTCTCGGCAATGTTGTTGTTGCCGCGCCAGTCGGTGGCGCGCTCGGCATAGGTGAACTGGTCCATGTAGTGGCCACCGGTCTGCAGCGCCAGTGTCCGGGCTTCTTCATAGACCTGGCCGGCGCTGTCGACCCAATGGCAGCGACCGCCGTGGAACTCGATCTGCGCAACCTTCTCGGGCGAGGTGCCGCGCGTCATGACGGCGATGAACGGCAGGCCCAGCAGCCGCGCAAAGTAGGCTTCGCTCACGGCGGTGGAGCCGCTGGACGCTTCCACAATGGTCGAGCCTTCCCCAATCCAGCCATTGCACAGCGCATACAAAAACAGCGAACGTGCCAGCCGGTGCTTGAGACTGCCCGTCGGGTGAGTGGATTCGTCCTTCAGATAAAAATCGATGCCACTGGCATTGAACTTTGGCAGCGCCAGCGGAATCAGGTGCGTGTCGGCACTGCGCTGAAAGTCGGCCTCGATGCGGGCGATGGCGCTGCTGAGCCAGGAGTCGTTGACGTGGGATGGCGTGGTCATGTGCGGATTCTCGCAGGAAGGGTGCTGCTGCCTGCGCCTTGAAGGCGCAAACCGGCTGCCTGTTCCTACAATCGGGTATTTCCGCCAGCAAGCCTCAGGAGCATCCTATGATCAACGAACGTATCTGGACCGGTAATGCCTACCGCAATTTCAACTATCTGATCGCCTGTCCCGAAACCGGCGAGGCGCTCGCGATCGACCCGCTCGACCATGAAAAGACGCTGGCCACCGCCAAGGTGCGGGGCTGGCAGATCACCCAGGTCCTGAACACCCACGAACACCACGACCACACGGGCGGCAACGCCGCCGTGATCGCGGCCACCGGCGCCAAGCTGATCGCGCACCACAAGGCCGGTGCGCGCATTGCGGGCGTGGACCGGGGCGTGCAGGCCGGCGACGTGATCAAGGTCGGCAAGACCGTCGAGCTCGAATGCCTGGACACGCCCGGCCACACCATGTGCCACATCTGCCTGCGCTCGCACACCGACCAGCCCGCGCTGTTCTCTGGGGACACGCTGTTCAACGCCGGTGCCGGCAATGTGCACAACGGCGGCGACGTGGGCGCGCTGTATGCGACCTTCGTGGAGCAACTGGCGCGGCTGCCCGACAACACACAGATCTATCCGGGGCATGACTACATCGAGAACAACCTGAAATTCACCCTCGCGCGCGAGCCCGACAATGCCGCCGCCCAAGCCCTGCTGCCCAGCGTGACCGACCACGACCCGGCGCAATCTGCGGTGACGACGCTCAAGGACGAAAAGCAGTTCAACACCTTCCTGCGCCTCGCCAGCCCCGGCCTGATCGCCCGGCTGCGCGAGAGCTTTCCGGACCTGCCCGAACAGCCCGACGCCAAAACGGTGTTCACGAAGCTGCGCGAGCTGCGCAATAGCTGGTGAGCGGGTACCGGCGCCTGTTCAATTCAATTGCCAATCACCCTCTTTACCCACGGGAAGCTGCATGGAACCTGAGACCCGCCTGATGCCGGCGTCCGGCGTGCCACCTCCCGCCTTGCGCCGGCTCGACGATTTGCCGGGCCCGCACGGCCTGCCGGTGCTCGGCAATGCCTTGCAGATTCGTCCCGCCCGCATGCACCAGCAGTTCGAGGCTTGGAGCAAAACCTACGGGCCGCTTTTCCGCGTCCAGCTGGGCCGGCGAAAGTTCCTCGTCATGGCCGATCACGAACTCATGGGCGCCGCCCTGCGCGAGCGTCCCGAGCGCTTCAGGCGGCCGCTGCTCGGGGGCCGCATCACCCGTGAAATGGGTTTTGACGAAGGACTCTTCTTCGCCAACGACGATGTCTGGCGGCGCCAGCGGCGCATGGTCATGGCCGGCCTGGACCCGGGGCATATCAAGGCGTATTTCCCGTCCCTGCTGAAGGTGACGCGGCGCCTGCAAACCCGCTGGCAAACAGCGGCCCGCTCGGGCGCCACTATCGACCTGCAGGCGGACCTCATGCGCTTCACGGTGGATGCCATTGCCGGACTGGCCTTCGGCGCCGATGTCAACACCCTGTCCAGCGACGAGGACGTGATTCAGCAGCACCTGAACAAAATCTTCCCGGCCCTGTTCAAACGCACCCTGTCGATGCTGCCGTACTGGCGCTACCTGCGGCTGCCGGCCGACCGTGCGCTGGACCGCAGCGTGACCGAGGTTAAAGCGGCCATTCGCGGCTTCATCGCCCAGGCACGCAGCCGCATCGAGGCCGATCCTTCGCTGCGCGAGCACCCCGGCAATCTGCTCGAGGCGATGATCAACGCCGCCGACGCGGGCGGCAGCGGCATGAACGATCACGACGTGGCCGGCAACGTGCTGGTGATGCTGCTCGCGGGCGAGGACACCACCGCCAACACGCTGGCCTGGATGATCCATCTGCTGCACCGCAACCCGCCAGCGCTGCAGCGCGCCCGGGAAGAAGTGCGCCGCATCGCCGGCGAGCCCTCGCAATTCACCCCTGAGCGCATGGCCCGGCTCGACTACCTGGAAGCCTGCGCGCACGAAACCATGCGGCTCAAGCCGGTGGCGCCGCTGCTGGCCGTGCAGGCGGTGCGCGCGACCACCCTTGCGGATGTCGAGATTCCCGCCGACACCGTCGTGTTGGGACTGATGCGCCACGACAGCCTGCTGGATCGCCACTTTCCCCACCCGAACGACTTCCTGCCCGAACGCTGGCTCGGCGACGGCGGGCCGGCCCAGGCCGCCAGTTCGGCCAAGCGCGTGTCCATGCCGTTTGGTGCCGGTCCGCGCGTCTGTCCGGGGCGCTATCTGGCGCTGCTAGAGATCAAGATGGCCGCGGCGATGCTGCTGTCCAGTTTTGACATCGACAGCGTGGACTCATCGAGCGGTGCCGACGTGCCCGAGAAGTTGGCGTTCAGCATGGGCCCGGTGGGGCTGCGCATGCGTCTGCGCGAGCGCCGTTAAACATCGCCTGGGGGCTTGAGAAAGGGTTTGAATACAGACGGTGCGACATCTAGAATGAATCGAGTGAGCATCGGGCGGGAAGCCATGAAAGACATCGCGCAAATTCTCAAGTCGAAACCTGATCAGGCGGTCTACACCGTGAGGTCTTCTGCGTCGGTGCTCGATGCGGTCGCGCTGATGGCGGAGAAAAACATCGGCGCGCTGGTGGTGCTGGAGGGCGAGGCGTTTGTCGGCATCCTCAGCGAACGCGACTGCACGCGCAAGATGCTGCTCTTGGATCGCTCGCCCCGGCAAACGGCGGTGCGCGACATCATGACTTTTCCGGTGCAGTATGTGCCCCCATCCCATAGCAATGAGGAATGCATGGCGCTGATGACCGACAAACGCCTGCGCCACCTGCCCGTCATGGACAACGGCCGGCTGGTCGGCGTGGTGTCCATCGGCGATCTGGTGAAGGACATCATCTCCGAGCAGGGCTTTATCATCGAGCAGCTCGAACACTACATCGCGGGTGTGCGGGGCTGATGGCGCGGCCGCCGGCGCCTTTGCTTACCAATCTTCCTTCACCGCCAGCACCGCATCGTGTCCGGCCGCGGCGCGCCCCGCGAGCCACGCCGTGGCCGTGCCTGCCAGCACCACGGCTGCGCACAGCGCCAGCAGCCGCAGCCACGGCACCTGCAAATCCATGGTCCAGTGAAAGCTTTGCGGATTCACCACATGCACCAGCACCACCGACACGGCCAGGCCCAGCGCGAGCCCGGCGATGGCGCCAATCAGCGTCCAGGCCGCGCCTTCGCCGGCCACCACCGCCAGAATCTGCCGGCGCGTGAGGCCCAGGTGCGCCAACAGGCCGAACTCGCGGCGCCGCGCCAGCACCTGCGCGCCGAAGGAGGCTGCCACGCCGAACAGGCCAATGGCAATCGCCACGGCCTGCAGCCAGTAGGTCACGGCAAAGCTGCGGTCGAAAATCCTGAGCGAGCTGGCGCGAATCTCGCCGACCGAGGCAAAGTCGATCAGCGCGCCCGCGCCCGACTGCTGCTGCTCGGCCACGTCGCGGATGGCCTGCTGCACCTTGGCGGCGTCGGTGCCGGCTTGCAGCCAGAGCGCCAGGTCGTTGACGCGCCGGTCGCCCGTGAGCCGGTCGAAATCGCGCCGGTCGAGCGCGATGGCGCCAAACTGGCGGGCGTAGTCGCGCCACACGCCCGCTACAAAAAAAGTAGCTGATTGCGCACGTCCATCAAGGGCTACGGCCCGAAATGATTCAGATAAAGGAGCAAACACGGCGCCCGGGCGTGCGCCATACAGGTCCACCACCGCCTCGCTCACGTAGATCGCCACTTGCCCCGGCGGCACCGGCAGGGGGGGCGCCAGCAGGGGCAGGTTGCGCGCCGCGTCGCCCAGATCGCGCGCGATCAGCGCCAGCGCCGGTTGGCCGGGCGCCAGCTGCAAGGGGCTGCTGCGCAGCGTGCCGACGCGCTGCACGCCAGGCAGGCGCGCCACGGCCTGCACAAACTCGGGCGTGAAATACGCCGTATCGCTGGCACTGCCGGCGGTGGCGCTGCGCACGTACAGCTCAGCCGGCAGCACCACGTCGAGCCAGTGCATGACGGAGCCCCGAAAACTGCCCACCATCACCGTCAGCGCCACAGCGAGGCTCAGCGCCGCCACCACGCCGCTGACGGCCACGGCGGCGCTCTCGCGCACGCGGCGCGCGCGCTCGACCGCCAGCAGTGGCAGCAGGTGGCGCGCGACCCGCGGGGCGAGCCGGTCGTACAGCAAGGCCACCAGCCAGGGCAGGGCGGTGATGCCGCCCACCAGCAGCAGCGCCACCGACAGATACGCCGCCAATGGGATGCCAAACACCGGCGGAGCCCAGGCCAGAAGGGCGCCAGCGGCTATCAAAATGAGACTTGGCCAGTGCGCGGTGGCGCCGCCCGGTGCCGCGCTCAGGCCCTTGAGGGTTTGCGCCGGCGGCAGCTTCTGGGCGGCGCGCGCCGGCCACCAGGCGCCGACCAGCGCGGCCAGCACGCCGAGCCCGCCGTAGGTCAGTGCCGCCGCGCCACTCCACTGCAAGGCCGGTGCCTCGCCGGCAAAGTAGCCGCCGCCCAGGTCACCGCCCAGCACGCGCAGCGCCAGCGCGGCCAGCCCCGTGCCGAGCGCGATGCCGGCGGCGCTGCCGAGCAGCCCCAGCACGCCGGACTCCACCAGCACCAGCATCAAACGTTCGCGCCCGGTGAGCCCGAGCACACCGAGCAGCGCAAACTGCTGGGCGCGCTTGGCCACACTGAGCGACAGCACCGAGAACACCAGAAACGCCCCGATGAACAGCGCCACCAGCGCCAGCACCGTCAGGTTGACGCGGTAGGCGCGCGACAGGTTGCTGACACGCTGGCCGGCATCGCCGGGTTCGCCGGCGCTGACGTCGGCGGGCAGCTGCAGCGAGTGGATGAACGCCGCACGATCCACGCCGGGACGCAGCCGCACATCGATGCGCGTGAGCTGGCCGAGCTTGCCGAACAGCTCCTGCGCCGCCGCAATGTCCATCACGGCCAGCGCCGCACCGCCGGCGCTGACCGTGCCCGCGACCTGTACGGTGTGCAGGGCCAGGCCGCTTTGCAACTGCAGCGTGGCGGGCGCCGCCCCAATGCCGGCCTGCAGTACCTGGCGCGCCGCGGGGTTCAGAAACACCGTCGCCGGCGCCAGCATCGCCCGCCGTTCGGCGCTGGCCTGGGGCACCGGCATCAGGGCCGGTGCCACCTGCGCCACCACGAGCGCGTCCACACCCACCACGCGCAGCGGCGCCCGTGTGCCGTCGGTGGTAATGTCGCCCCCACGCTTGCCCACTGCGTGTGGCTCGCTGCCCCCCGAGGGGGCCCTCGCGCCTTCGGGCGGCCGGGCGGCGCTCAGTGCATAAGTCGCCAGTTCCAGCACCGGGCTGGCCACGGCCACCTGCGGCTGGTGCGCCACGCGCGCGAACAACGTTTCGTCAAACGTGCCCTGGACCGCGCGCAGCGCCAGGTCGGGCTGGCCATTGACCGAGCGCACCGCGCTGGAGAATTCGCTCAGGGCCGAGGCGTTGATGAGCTGCACCGAGAACGCCAGCGCCACGCCCAGCATCACCGCCACCACGGCCGCCGCGTTGCGCCAGGGGTGGTGGCGCAATTCCTGCCAGGAGAAGGTGCAAAGCAATGCGCGCATGTCCGTCCATTGTGCCGCCGCCTGTTGCGCTCCGCCCCGTCTTACACTGGGCCGTCATCTCTGGAAAGGTTCACTCATGGCAATCGGTTGGCTCGCAGCCCTGAAAACCATCCCGTGGGCGGATGTCATCAGCACGGCCCCCATGGTGGTTGACGGCGCAAAGAAACTGTGGAGTTCCGTGGGCAAGAAGCCGGTGGCGCCGGAGCTCGCCAATGCGGGGTCGCACCCCGTCTCGTCGCCCGAGGCGATCGCTGTGCTGCAGGCGCGCATCGCCGCGCTGGAGGTCGAGGCGGCCGACCTGCACGGCCAGATGGTGGCGTCCTCGGCGCTCATCAAGGCGCTGGCCGAGCAAAACACGCAACTCATCAGCCGCATCGAAACCAGCCGGGTACGCCTGCTCTGGCTGGCCGTTGCCACGGCGGTGACTGCCGTCATCGCCGTGGGTACCGTGGTTTTGACGGTAATGCGTTACAGCGCTTGATCAAGGCCAAGGTTAGGCGCAAATCCGCGTGGTCGCGCCTGGCCACTGATTATTTGCTTCCGTTTTCGACACACAAAAAGCACCCTGTTACGATTCATTCACGCCACTGGATTGGCGCGCGTCACTTCCCTGATTGTCCAAAGGTTCGCGACCATGCCCCAGATCAGCCTCAAAAGCCCCAGCGCATCTGAACCTTGTTCTACCCCACGGAATTCCTGTTTCGCCTGTCTTGGCCGGGCCTTCTTCTTGGGCATTCTGTTTGCCACACTGTCCTCCTGCGGCAGCGGCGGTAGTAGCGGCTCACAGGCTGGCTACACCGTCGGCGGCACCGTCAGCGGACTGACCGGCACTGGCCTCGTACTGCAGAACAACGCCGGGAACAATCTGACCATCACGGGTAACGGCCCATTCAGCTTTACCGCCGCGCTAGCCAATGGCGCGAATTACACGGTGACGATCCTGAGTTATCCCGGCGCACCAACGCAGACCTGCACAGTCAGCAACGGCATGGGAACGATCGCCGCAGCCGCCGTGACCAACGTGGCGGTGAACTGCGTTGTTGCGAAGGTGCCGCGCTTTGCCTATGTGGCGAATTTGAGCGATAACACGGTTTCGGCCTATACCGTCGATGCCGGAACCGGCGCCTTGAACGCGGTGGGGACGCCTGTCGCAACGGGGCTGACTCCCTTATCCCTCGCCGTGGATCCCGCGGGCCGCTTTGCCTATGTGGCGAATGCCGGCAACACGGTCTCGGCTTACGCCATCAACGCCGCGACGGGTGCCTTGACCTCGGTGGGCGGATCCCCGTTTTTGGCAGGCTTGGCCCCCAACTCCGTTGTTGTCGACCCTACGGGGAAGTTTGTTTATGTGACGAATTACGACAACAACACGGTCTCGATCTTCACGATCAATGCGGCGACCGGCGCCTTGACCGCGGCGGGGACGGTTATGACGGGATTGAACCCCCACTTCGTCACCGTGGACCCAACGGGCAAGTTTGTTTATGTGGCGAACTGGAGCGATAACACTATCTCGGTCTACGCGATCAATGCCGCGACCGGCGTCTTGGCCTTGGTGGGTTCCCCGATTGCGACAGGGATAAATCCCTACTCCATCGCAGTGGACCCCACAGGCCGGTTTGCCTACGTGGCCAATGAAGGCAGCGGTACAGTCTCGGCTTACACCCTCAATGCGACGAGCGGCGCCTTGAGCGCGGTGGGGGCGCCGGTTATTGCGGGCTCGTCGCCGGAGTCCATTGTCGTCGACCCTACAGGTCGCTTTGTCTATGTCACGAATGCGTTCTCCAACACGGTCTCGGCGTTCGCCATCAATTCCACGACCGGGGCCCTGGGCCATGTGAGCGGAACGCCGTTTGCGACTGGATTGACCCCGAACTCCGTCACCGTGGGTTCTACGGGACAGTTTGCCTACGTGGTGAATCAGAGCAGCAACACCGTTTCGGCCTACGCCATCAATGCCGCAAGCGGTGCCTTGACTGTGCTGGGAACGCCGGTGGCAACAGGATTGAAACCGGACTCCATCGTTGTTGTGGGGTGGTAAGTGGCGCCACTGTTTGGGCTTGACCTCAAAATGACAGCCACTTTCAACAACCGTTCCAAAGGATTTAGGATTTGATATGGCCGGCCCGACGACGAAATTCTGGCAAGAACGCTTCGAGAAAAAAGAAACACGCTGGGACCGTGGTGCCCCCAATCCCCAGCTACTGGCGTGGCTGGACAGCGGCGCGTTGCAACCCTGCCGGATTGCCGTGCCGGGTTGCGGCGGCGGCTGGGAGGTGGCCGAACTGGCGCGGCGCGGCTTCGAGGTCACGGGCCTCGACTACACCCCGGCGGCCGTCGCAAAAACCCGGACCCTGCTGGACGCCGAGTCCCTCAAGGCGGAAGTTGTTCAGGCCGATGTACTGAGCTACCAGCCGGGGCAGGCCTTCGATGCGGTTTACGAGCAAACCTGCCTGTGCGCGATTCACCCGGACCATTGGTTCCAATACTCGAAGCAGTTACAGCGGTGGCTGAAGCCCGAGGCCAGCCTGTGGGCGCTGTTCATGCAGGCGATTCGTCCTGCCGCCAGCGAAGAGGGCTTGATCGAAGGGCCGCCCTATCACTGTGACATCAACGCCATGCGGGCCTTGTTTGCGCAGCCTGACTGGGCATGGCCCGAGCCGCCCTACGCCAGGGTGCCCCATCCGGTCCTTGTGCATGAGTTGGCGCTGCGGTTGATTCGCCGGTGAGTGCTGCCAACGTAACGTCTTGCAGGATTGGTCATGCCTCATGAATCCAGACTGACCGGCGAATTGCGCACGCTGCTGCATGCGCAGCGCACGGCGGCACTGGGAACTACAGGCGACGACGGCGCCGCCTTTGTCTCCATGGTGCCGTTCGCCCTGGAGCCCGCTCTGGGTTGCCTGGTGATTCACGTCAGCGGCCTGGCGGCCCACACGCGCAACCTGCAAGCCCGGCCCCGGGTGTCGCTGCTCGTTATGCAGCCTGAGGTGCCGGGGGAGCCGGTGCATGCCCTGCCGCGCGTGACGCTGGAGGGGGAGGCGTTGATCCAGGCGCCCGACAGCGCGTCGTGGCATGCGTGCCGGGCCGCGTATCTGGCCCGGTTTCCCGAGGCGGAGTTCATGACGCAACTGGGCGACTTCTGCTTTGTTGCGGTTCACATCACACAAGCGCGTCACGTCGCGGGGTTTGGCGCGGCGCGCGATGTGGGCGAAGAAGAAGTCAAACGCGTCTTCAGCCCTGCAGCACCGGCATAGCCGGCCCTGGCGCGTCTTGCGGGAACCCCGCAATGAAACCTATTCAGTGCTCCGGCGCGTGAGGTTCAGTCGTTAGTCTCGGGGCCTGTAACCCATCTGCACCTCTGTAACGCATTTATACCTTGAATGACAAGGAGCGGCGCACTAGCCTTCAACCTGTCCAGCGTCCTGGTTTTAATCAACTTGAGGGAGGACAGACGCCATGCGAGTTCCTAACGGATATAACCCGCTGCCCGGCAGCGAGCGACCCCAAGTTCCTGGATCCGTCCTCGTCGGCCCGGTCGACGGCGATGAGAAGATCGCGGTCACGGTGCGGTTGCGACCGCGTGCGCAGGCGCCGGGCGACCACGACTTCGAGCACTGGCAGCAGACGCCGCCGAACCAGCGGCGCTTCCTGTCGTCCGACGAGTACATGCAGGCCTACGGCGCGGATCAGAAAGAGGTCGATGCGCTCGCCGACTACTTCCGCTCCAAGGGGTTGCATGTCAGCACGAAAGACGCGGGGCGCAGGCGCATCGTCGTCGAAGGCACGGCGGCGAAGTTCAATGCAGCATTCGCGATTACGCTGAATATGTACCGCGCGCCGTGGCGCCATGCGCCGCGGCCGGTTCCGGACCAGGACGGCAAGCAGGTGCCGGGCAGCGCGATCGCCGAGCATTTGCACCGAGGCTTCGAAGGGCCCGCGCATCTGCCGGCGGAACTCATCGAGCGGGTGTCGGCGGTGCTGGGCCTGGACAACCGGCGCATGGGCAGTCCGGCCGCCACCGGCACCGGCGACCCGCCGAACGCCAACTACCTGTCGCCGGATGCGGTGGCGCGGCTCTACGATTTTCCGAACACCGGCGCGGCAGGCAAGACCATAGGCATCTTCGAGGATGCGAACAACGGCGCGGCGTACCTGCATTCGGACATCAACGCGTTCATCGCCAGTCTGCCGACCGGCTACAACACGCCGCCGGTGTTGACCGACATCGGCCTGCTGGGGTACACGAACAACACCGGCTCGGTGACCTCGTCCCCCACTGGCGGCGTCGGCGAGTGCTGCATCGACGTATCGATCGCTGCGGCGGTGGCGCAGGGCGCGAACATCAACGTCTATTTCACCGACGACTCGGAGGCCGGCTGGGAGGCGTTTCTCGATCGCGCGGTCTTTCCACCCGCGGGCGACAACCCGCCGTCGGTGCTGACCGCGAGCTGGGTGCCGTTCCTGAGCGACGAGCAGGCCGGCAATCCGGCGACGGCGGGAACCTTCGCAAACGTGATTTCGGGGCTGCTGAGCAGCGCGGCGATGCGCGGTATCACGGTGTTCATGGCGATTGGCGACTGGGGCTCTGCCAATCAGGTCCTCGACGGCCAGTGCCACGTCAGCTATCCAAGCGCCGACCCCTGGGTGACTGCCTGCGGCGGCACCATCGTTGGCAACATCAGCGCTTCGCCAACGCAGTTCCAGGAGTTCGTCTGGAGCGACGCGAACCAGTTGGCGTCCCCGTTCCAGAGCTTTCCCTATGTCGCGACCGGCGGCGGCGTATGCAACAACTTCCCGATGCCCGCGTACCAGACGGCGGCGGGCGTGCTGCCAATCTCGAACAACGACGGCAACGCGCGGCGCGGCGTGCCGGATGTCGCCGGCATGATCGCGATGAACGGCTTTTTCTTCGCCGGCGCCGGCGGCCCCGGCCAATACGGGTTCATCGGCACCAGCCTGGTGGCGCCCCTGTACGCCGGCCTCGTCGCAGTCATCGTGAAGTGGCTGGCTCGGGACGTGGGTTTCCTCAACCCGACCTTCTACACCCACGGTCCCGAGATCTGCCACGATGTACGGTTCGGGAATAGCGAATCCGGCAATCCTGCCCCCGACGCGCCCGTCTACACGGCGGGTCCCGGCTGGGACGCCTGCACGGGCTGGGGCAGCATCGAAGGTTTCCGGCTTCTTGCCGCCCTGGCGCCCGCGCCCATCATCGTGACCGCCATCGCGCACGCCGGGAACTTCGGCAACGTCTGCCTGCATTCTTTTGCCGACGAGATTCTGACCATCAACAACACGGGCTTCAGCCTGCTCCTGGTCACGGACATCACCTCGTCCTCGCCCGACTTCCAGACACCCGCGGTGGCCTCGTACCCGCTGGCGATCGAACCCGGCGGATCGGTGGACGTGGTGATCCGCTTGCGGCCCGGCAGCGTGGGCGCCCACGCCGCCACGCTGACCATCTTCAGCAACGATCTGCTGGGTCATCGTCTCGTCGGGCGCCCCCACAAGGTGGCCGTGTCGGGCGCCACGGCGGCACCCCGGCTCATTCTCGCGATTGCGGACCACGGGCGCTTTCGCGACGTGTGCGTGGGCAAGTTCGTGGACGAGCCTCTGCTGCTGAGCAATGGCGGGCGCTGTCCACTGAGCGTGACGGGCATGACCAGTTCGTCTCCCGATTTCCTCGTCCCCGAAGTGCTGTCCTACCCGGTCACCATCGGACCCGGCGACTCCACTGCGCTGCCGGTGCGTTTTGAGCCCGGATCGCTGGGGCCGAAGGCCGCGACGCTGACCGTCACGAGCGATGACCCGGCCAGCCCGAGCGTTATTCGGGTCAGCGGCGATGCGCCGGCGCCGCGCCTGGTCGCGGTGATCGCCGACAACGGGACTTTCAGCCGGACCTGCGTCGGATCGTTCACGGATGAGCCGCTGATCCTGAACAACAGTGGGCGGTGCGTGCTTTCCGTCACCAGCATCACGTCCTCGTCGGCTGAATTCCTGGTGCCCAGGGTGCTGTCCTATCCGATCTCCATCGGTCCCGGGGATTCCCTGCCGCTGCCCATCCGGTTCGAACCCACGAGCATCGGCCCCCACTCTGCGACGCTGACGATCGCGAGCAATGATCCGTCGAGTCCGGTCTCGATCGCGGTCAACGGCGAGGCGCCGACAGGCAGGCTCGTGGTCACAGGTTCGACCTGCTTTGGCGGCGTGAAGGCCTGCTGCAGCGCCGAGCGCACGATTGCCCTGTGCAACGTGGGCGACTGCAAGCTGCACGTCTCTAGCGTGGCGTTCCGCCGCAAGAACCCCCACTGGAAGCTGATCAACAATCCCTTCCCCGCCAATCTCCATCCGGGTTCCTGCCTGAGCGTGGTCATCCGGTACCGGGCGGCGGAAAAGTGTCCCCGGTCGTGCGATCTCATCATCCGAAGCGATGATCCGAAAACACCCGTCAAGCTGCTGGAGGTGCTGGCCCATACGGTCTGGCCGCCGGAGTGCTGCTGCAAGGACGGCGGCGACGATGGCAAGAAGGGGCACTGCGAGAAGCAGCGCTGCGACCCCTGCTGCAATGACTGCTGCGACGACTGCGATGACTGTGACGACTATGGCGACGAGAAGGACTGCGGCGAGGAGGAAGCCAGAGAGTTCAGGGATTGACGTGGCGCTGGTGTGCCGTGGCAAATCGGTCTGGAGAGTATTCCGAATGGGTCGCTCCATTCCCGATGCCCGGCCGCGTCAGCGCTGGACGCAGACCACATGCGCCTGGATCTTTCCGTCAACCGCGCCTGCGCTGAATCGCCCGGCGATCGCAGCGGCGCACGCCGCTGTCGCCTGCACCACATTGGCGCCAGAACGCGCCTCGATCTCATTGCGCAGGAGCGTTCCCTGGCAATAGGCAATGGCCGGCACCTGCGCCGACACCGCGCGACTGCGCGCTGCAATCGTCTCGATGCGCGGCGCCGAGTCGAACCCCGCAGCCGCGAGGTCGCGTGCAATCGCTGCCCGGTCGAAATAGCCGTGGGGCGTGCGCGCCATGAACCGTGGAGGGTCCGCGGGGAACAGGCCGGCAAGCGCCGTCGTGACGGTATCGGCAAACTCGTTTTCCTCGATGCGATCCCAGACGTTGAACAACAGCATGCCGCCACGGCGCAGCACGCGCCGTGCTTCGGCAAACGCGCGCGCCTTGTCCGGGAAGAACATCGCGCCGAATTGGCAAACGACGACGTCGAAACTCGCGTCCTCGAACGGTAGCAGCGCCGCGTCCGCCTGCTGCCACTGCACCGGGCGCTTTGTACCGACGGCCGCGGCACGATCGAGCATCGGCTGATTCAGGTCGGTCGCCACCAGGTCGACATGGAGGGGCAACGCCTGCGCCAGCGCGCGGGTGACGGCGCCCGTGCCGGCGGCGGTCTCAAGCACGCGGGAAGGATGGAGAGCGGCCACACGCTGTGCCAGATCGGCGGCATAGGGTTCAAAGATCAGTGGCACGAGGTGGCTGTCATAGAGCTCGGGGATCGAGCCGGCGAAGAGCGCATCAGATGCAGGCCTGTTCATGGGACTCCTCCTTTCGGATTTGCTGGAATCTTAGGCGCGGCGGGACAAATTGAACAGCGATCTTGCGAAGGTCCGCTGCGTCGAACTTCAAGCGTCTGCTGGGGCCCCGATGGAGCCTGTGACCGGGGCCGTAATCTGGGGCAATGGCTTTGAAGTACCCAACGACAGCTTTCTGGCCAGCTCTGTCAACCGGCAATTCGGCGCCGCTTAGTGCCAGTTGCCGATCGGGATTTTTCTCAGCCGGCAACTGATGACTGATTGTGGCTGCACAGCTTTCCGATCTGCTTGCTCCCAACCTGTCACTCGTAATCGTACCTGTGGCACCACCGCCAACACATCGGCCATGACACGGTCGTCGCCAGGGTGGCGCGGCAGCGATTGGCGCAGGCGCTGCAGCGCCGCGGGGGGTATGTCCAGACGCGGCGTGCCGCTTCTCACAAGTACTGGCGCCCTGCCCCCAAGGCGGCTTCGCCGCACGTGGCGCCTGCAAAAATCCCTGCATAATCCAACCCCAGCACGCCGTCATCGACTGCGCAAGGGTGTGATTCGCAACGCACACCTACTTTCAACCTAATCATCATCACAACATGAACGCTACTGCCCGAGCGCGGGGACAAAAACTGCTTGCGATTGGCACTCTTGGCCTCGGAGCGTGCTTTGTCAGCGCCCCCTGTATGGCCCAGAGCCTGCTGCAGCAAACCCCCAAGACCGGCTTTTACCTGCAACTGGGCGTGGGCCAATCCTGGCAAGACTCCCCTGCCAATACGGGCAATCCTGGAATCAAACTCAACGGCAGTGGCACGGCCACTGCGGAGAAAGTCACGGGCGGCCTGCAGATCACGCCGATGTGGGGCGCGGAGCTGAGTTACTTCAATCTGGGCAAGGTGGGCATCACGACCCCGAGCGGCGTTGCCAACTACGACACCAATGTCACCACCGCTGCGGCCACCCTGAGCTATCCGCTCACGCAGTCCTTCACGCTGGTGGGGCGCGCCGGGGTGGGCTACAGCCATCTTCAGCTGAGCGTGCCCAGCCAAAACTTCTCCTCCAGCAGCGTCAAGTACCCCCTGGTGGGCGGGCTGGGGCTGCGCTACAGCCTCACGCCGCGTCTGGCCCTGACGGTGGACTACGACTACCTGGGCAGGACCGGGCGCTTCAGCGGCGGCGACAGCAGCACGGGGCAAGTGCTCAGTGCCGGGCTGATGCTGCGCTACTAAAAAAAAGCAACAACCAAACAACAACCGCAGGCAGGCCAGCGGCCCTGATGCGAATCAAGGAAACCTCAAGATGCACCGCGTCAACACCGAACGATTCAATAGCGCACTGCGCGCCGCAGCCATTGGTCTGAGCTTGGGCCTGGCACTGAGCGCCTGTGGCGGCGGTGGCGGCAGCGACTTGAGCAGCCCCAGTTCTGCTCCGGCCACTGCGCCTGCGCCCACGCCGATCCCCACGCCAACGCCAACGCCACCGACGTACACCATTGGTGGCACCGTCACCGGCCTAACGGCGGGACAAACCGTGGCCCTGCAGAATGACGGGGGCGATACCCTCGCGGTGAGCGCCAACGGCGCCTTCACCTTTACCACCGCACAGCAAAGCAACACGGCTTACAGCGTCACGGTGAGCAGCGAGCCAACAGGGCGCACCACCTGCACCGTGAGCAATGGCAGCGGCACCGTCACCTCAGCCAACGTCGGCAATGTGGTCGTGTCCTGTGTCACGCAGCATTTTGCGTACGTGACGAACCAAAGCAACACGGTCTCGCAATGCAGCGTGAGCGCCACGACGGGGGCGTTGTCGAACTGTATTGACAGCGGCGGCACGGGGTTCTCGACACCCTATGGGATAGCCCTGAGCACCAATGGCAGCTATGCCTATGTGGAGAACTACAGCAACAACACGGTCTCGTTGTGCAGCGCGGACGCCGCGACGGGGGTACTGGCGAGCTGCGCCAGCACCGGCTCGGGGTTCTCGGGTCCCCTTGGGGCGGCCCTGAGCCCTAGTGGCAGTTATGCCTATGTGGTGAACTACAATAACAGCACGGTCTCGCAATGCAGCGTGAGTACCACGGGTTCGCTCTCGAACTGCGCCAGCACCGGCTCGGGGTTCTCGAATCCCGATGGTGTGGCCCTGAGCGCCAATGGCCGCTATGCCTATGTGTCCAACCAGGGCAGCAGCAGCGTCACACAATGCAGCGTGGACGCCATCACGGGGGCGCTCACGAACTGCGCCAGCACCGGCTCGGCGTTCTCGTTTCCCTGGGGCGTGGCCCTGAGCGCCAATGGCAGCTATGCCTATGTGGCCAACCTGGGCGACGACACGGTCACTCAGTGCAGCGTGAACGCCACCACGGGGGCACTCGCGAACTGCGCCGGCACCGGCACGGGGTTTTCGGGTCCCCTTGGGCTGGCCCTGAGCGCCAATGGCAGCTATGCCTATGTGGTGAACCAAAACAACAACACAGTCTCGCAGTGCAGCGTGAATGGCACGACGGGGGTGCTCACGAATTGCGCCAGCACCGGCTCGGGGTTCTCGAGTCCTGCTGGGGTGGCCATCAACTAGGGGCGCTTCGGAATTCGGAAAAAAACCCGAATGCCAAAGGTGGGCAATTCATGCCCTGGCTTGCCGGGGAACGCCCACGCCACTTCTTGGCGCGGAGGGGCCGCGCGACGAAATCGTCAAACGCTTAAGACCGCTGCCGAATCTGGCCACGCAATCGCACTTGGACCTCCAGGTACCTGCCGTTCAGAGTGGTCGGCTCTCGCTGCAATGCGGAAGTCGGTTTCCAGACCGAGAGCGGTATTTCACCGTTACGTTGCCGACAAGTGAAATCGACCCATAGCAGCCGCTCTCGGCCGACTGGAGCTAACTCTAAGTGGGCCTCAGCCCCGTCGCGCCGCTTCGATAGCAGCGATATCGATTTTCCCCATCTGCATCATCGCTTCGAAGGCGCGCTTGGCTGCCGCGCGATCGGGATCGGCGATTGCGTCCGTGAGGGCCCGTGGCGTGATCTGCCAGGACAGGCCCCACTTGTCTTTGCACCAGCCGCATGCGCTTTCCCGGCCGCCGTTGCTGACAATCGCGTTCCATAAGCGATCAGTTTCGGCCTGGTCGTCGGTCGCAACCTGAAACGAGAATGCCTCGTTGTGCCTGAACGCGGGGCCTGCGTTAAGGCCGAGGCAAGGGATGCCGATCACGGTGAATTCGACCGTCAAGACATCGCCTTGTTGGCCAGCGGGATAGTCGCCAGGTGCATGATTGATAGCTCCCACGGCGCTGTCCGGAAACGTCTGCGCGTAGAACTGTGCGGCGTCTAAGGCAGTGCCGTCGTACCAGAGACAGATCGTGTTCTTGCTGACCATTTTCGTCCTCCAACTCATGACAGATACGCGCAGCGAGCGATGAAACTTGGGTTATGCCTTGTTGGGGTTGATCAGGTACTTGGTGCCGGTAGCACGCTGACCGTAAACGGCGATGACTTCTGGTTGCAGCGCCTCGGCCAGGGAAATCTCCTTCGAGTAGCTGCTGGCAAAGGTGGTCTTCAGTTCCGCCGCCACTCGTTGCCGCAGTGCCTGCGCGGCCGCCGGACCGATACGCTGCAGGAACGGAAACAACAGCCAGCCACCGATGCCCCACGCCATGCCGAAGTTTCGGTTGAACTCTGTCGGGCCGGTGTCGAGACCCCCGTAGAGGTAAACCTGCTTGTGGGTGCTTGAGCCGTAGCGGCTGTACTCTTTGGCGGTGCGGTTCAAAGCCGCCTCCATGCAGGTCAGGATCTGTCCGGCCAGCTTGCCGCCGCCGGTGGCATCGAAGGCGATAGTGGCGCCGGTGTCCACCAGCGCCTGCGTGAGGTCTTCCATGAACGTGGGCGTTGATGAGTCGCAAACATATTTGGCGCCCATGCGCTTGAGCAGCGCCGCCTGCTCGGGCTTGCGCACGATGTTCACCAGGCCGATCTGGTCCTTGATGCAGATCTTGTTGAGCATCTGGCCGAGGTTGGAGGCCGCCGCCGTATGTACCAGGGCTTTGTGGCCCTCGCGCCGCATGGTCTCGACCATGCCAAGCGACGTGAGCGGGTTGACGAAGCAGGAGGCACCCTCGGCCGGCGTCGTGCCTTCTGGCAGCACCAGGCATTGGTCGGCCTGGATGCAGCGGTACTGCGCATACATCGCCCCGCCCAGAACGGCCACCGTCTTGCCCAGCAGCGCCTGCGCCGCGCTGGACGACCCCGCAGCGACAACCACGCCGGCACCCTCGTTGCCTACAGGCAGCGACTGGCCCAGGCGGGCGGCCATGCCTTTCATCAGCCGCTCAGGAATTTGCGCTGTGACGACCGGGCTGGCCGGCGTTCCGGACACCTTTGCCGTGCTGATGTCGGCAGCGCCAAAAAGCAGTCCGATGTCGGAGGGGTTGATGGGAGTGGCTTCAATCCGCACCACCACTTCGTCGGGCGCGGGGTCGGGGGTCGCGACGCTGAACAGTGATATTTCCAGTTCACCATTGGGCTTGACGAGGGAGCGAAGTTGAAGCCCTGTGCGTGTTGGGTGGGTACTCATGGTGGACTCCTGTGATGAAAATTCACTCTAGCATAGGGTCCATGTTTTTTTACAATGGCCGCGCATTCCCACCGTGAAAGAGAGCCACTTTATCGTACATCCCGTCATTACTCCATCCGCCGTACTGCAGGCGCATGGCCTGTGTTTCCGCTATCCGCAGCGCGCGCTGTTCGCCGACTGGTCCACGCGCATCCCGCCCGGGGTTACCCTGGTGCGCGGCGGCGATGGCAGCGGCAAGAGCACGCTGCTGCGTTTGCTGGCGGGGGATCTGCCGGCCCAGGCTGGAACGCTGCAAATCAATGGGGTGCACCTGGGCGATCGGCCGGGCGCCTATCACCGGCAGGTGTTCTGGATCGATCCGCGCTCGAGTGCGTTTGACCAGATCACACCGGCCGATTACTGCAAGACCCTGCACCGCCAATACCCGGGGTTTGACGAACCGGCGGCAGGCCAGTTGATGGAAGGCCTGTCACTGGCGCCGCACCGGGACAAGCCCATGTACATGCTGTCCACGGGGTCCAAGCGCAAGGTCTGGCTGGCCGCGGCGTTCGCGTCGGGCGCTGCCGTCACGCTGCTGGACGAGCCCTTTGCCGCGCTCGACAAGACGTCGATCGGCTTTGTGACGGAACTTCTGCAGGATGCGGCCACGCATCCCGCGCGCGCATGGGTGATGGCCGACTACGAGGCGCCGGCGGGCGTGCCGCTGGCAGCGATCATCGATCTGCAAGAGTGAACTGCAGCGCGCGCCTATCATGAGCGCGATGACAGCAAACCGGCACCCGATTTCGGCACTCAAGATCACCCTCATCGGCTTTGCCGCGTTGGCCTCGGCCATGGGCGTGGGCCGCTTTGCCTTCACACCGCTGTTGCCGCTGATGCAGGCGCATGCCGGCATGAGCCTGCGCCAGGGCGCGTGGCTTGCGGGGGCCAACTACGTCGGCTACCTGGTGGGCGCCATGCTGTGCAGCATCACCGTGCCGGTGCCGCGCCATGCGGTGCGCTTTGGCCTGGTGGCGGTGGCGTTGTTGACGCTTGGCATGGGCGTGACGGATGGCTTTGATGCGTGGCTGGCCCTGCGCTTTGGCGCCGGTGTGGCCAGCGCCTACGTGCTGGTGGGGGTGTCGGCCTGGGCCTTGCCCGCGCTCGCCAGGCATGACCGCTCGGTGTGGTCGGGTTGGGTCTTTGCCGGTGTTGGCGTGGGCATCAGCCTGGCCGGCGGGGTCGTGTTGCTGGCCGGGCTGGGCGGCTCCGATCCCGCCGGGGTGTGGCTGCTGCTGGGGCTGGTCAGCATCGTGGTTGCGGGCATCGCCTGGGCGCCGATGCGCACGGCCGTCGCCGTCGCGGCCTCCAGTGTGCGGCAGGCGGGCCGGCTCGGCGCGGATGGCTGGCGGCTGGTACTTTGCTACGGCACCTTCGGGTTCGGCTACATCATCCCGGCCACGTTCCTGCCCGCGATGGCGCGCGATGTGATTGCCGACCCGGCGGTCTTTGGCTGGGTCTGGCCGGTGTTCGGGGCGACCGCGGCGCTGTCGACCGTGGCCGTTGCGCTGGGTTCCAGGCGCATGCAGGCACGCAGGGTCTGGGTGCTGGGCCAGCTCGTCATGGCGGTTGGCGTGCTCGCCCCGGTGCTGTTCCCCGGTATAGCGACGCTGCTGGTGGCGGCGGTGTGCGTCGGCGGCACGTTCATGGTGAACACCATGGCCGGGATGCAGGAGGCCCGGCGCATCGCCGGTGCCCATGCGCCGAAGCTGATGGCCGCGATGACCGCTGCCTTCGCACTGGGGCAACTGGCGGGCCCGATCGTTGTTGCGATCGCGGCAGCGGACGGCGCCCGCCACGCTGCCGGACCCAGCCTGATGGCCGTTGCGTTGCTGCTGGTGGGGGCCTGGGCGCTGTGGCGCCAGCCGGATTGATCTGCATCAAGTCCGGTGCACAAGGGCTTGAAAGAGCGCCGGAAGTTCCACATATTTTGATTGTGGCTCTGGCCATGTGATCTTTCATTTAATCACTTGAGCGAAAGGAAATGCATCATGAATTCACTGATCAGCCGCAACAGCCTGTTCGATGATTTTTTCAGGGATTTCGCCCCGGGCTTTTTCATCAAGCCGCTGCACGGCGAGAACGCTTTGCCGAGCCCGGCGCAGATCAGGATCGATGTGAAGGAAAACGACCAGAGCTTCATCGTGCAGGCCGAGGTGCCGGGTGTGCGCAAGGACGACATCCAGGTGTCGCTGGACGGCAGCGTGGTCACGCTGCGCGCCGAAGTCAAGCAGCAGGACAACCAGACCGAGGGTGACAAGGTACTTCGCAGCGAGCGCTACTACGGCGCGGTGTCGCGCAGTTTCCAGCTGCCGCAGGACATCGACCAGGCGCAGGCCAAGGCCAAGTATGACAACGGGATTTTGATGCTGACGCTGCCCAAGAAGGGGGGCACCGGCGCGCAGCGCCTGGCCATCGAGTAAGCGGGCGGATCCGGCCTATGTGCTGCCGGTGCAGGCGCGTCAGCCGATGCCGCCCGCGCTGAGATGCAGCACGCGGTCCGCCCGCGCGGCGGCCGCCGCCGAATGCGTCACCAGCACCAGCGAGGCGCCGTGCTGGCGGGTTTGCGAGATCAGTGCATCCATCACCCTGGCGGCGGTGGCCGGGTCCAGGTTGCCGGTGGGCTCGTCCGCCAGCAGCAGGGTGGGGCGATGAATCAGCGCGCGCGCGATCGCCACGCGCTGCAGCTGGCCGCCGCTGAGCTGTTGCGGCAGCCGTGCGCCCAGGCCATGCAGGCCGACGGCATCCAGCATGTCCTGCACGCGCGCATCGTCGTGCTGGCCCAGCAGCATCAGCGGCAGCGCCACGTTTTGCGCCACGTCCAGGTGCGGCAGCACATGAAAGGCCTGGAATACAAAGCCGACCTTGCGCCGGCGCAAGAGCGCACGCTGATCGGCGCTCAAGACTTTGAGGTCCACGCCGTCGAGTTGCACCGAGCCGGTATCCCACGTATCCAGTCCGGCCATGCAGTTGAGCAGGGTGGATTTGCCGACGCCCGATTCGCCCACGATGGCGACGAATTCACCGGGTGCGACTTCGAGCGAGACATTGTCGAAAACGACCAGGTCGCCATAGCGTTTGCTCAAGGCGTTGATGACCAGGCTCATTGGAAACCGCCCCCACGGTCGCCCACTGCGCGTGGCTCCCTGCTCCCCGAGGGGGCCCTCGCGCCTTGGGGCGGCCCGGCGACGCTCAAGCGCGCTGCTCCTGGAAGGCCTGCACAAGCGCCAGCACCTGCTGCACGGCCGTGGGGTCGTCGCAGGCCACCACGCGGCGTGCCGGCATGGAGCGCAGCCAGGTGAGCTGGCGCTTGGCGAGCTGGCGCGTGGCAAAGATGCCCTTGTCGCGCAGCTCGTGGATCGAGGGGAGGCCGCCCGGCCCGCGCGCTTCTTGCGCGTCCAGCCATTCCCACGCCTGGCGGTAGCCGACGCAGCGCATGGCGGGCGCCTGCGCGGACAGGTCGCCGCGCGCGCGCAGGGCTCGGACTTCGTCCAGAAAACCGGTGGCCAGCATGGCGTCGAAGCGCTGCGCGATGCGCTCGTGCAGCCAGCCGCGATCTTGCGGTTCCAGGGAAATAAAGGCGGTAGCCCTTGTGGCGTCTTCGCTGTCAGCTATTGTTTTAATAGTATGAAAGGATGATATGGGCCGGCCGCAGGCGCGGTACACCTCGAGCGCGCGCTGGATGCGCTGCGAATCATTGGGCGCCAGGCGCTTTGCCGTAATCAGGTCCACGCGCGCCAGCTCGGCGTGCAGGGCAGGCCAGCCTGATGCCAGCGCCTCGGCTTCCAGCGCGGCGCGAATCGCGGGGTCGGCCGGCGGCATCGCATCCAGCCCCTGCGCCAGCGCCTTGAAGTACAGCATGGTGCCGCCCACCAGCAGCGGCAAGCGGCCACGCGCGCTGATGTCATTGATCAGTCGCCGTGCATCGACCGCGAACTCGGCTGCGCTGTAGGGCTGGAGCGGATCGCGAATGTCGATCAGGTGGTGCGGTACGGCCGCCCGTTCTTCCGCGCTGGGCTTCGCGGTCCCGATGTCCATGCCGCGGTACACCAGCGCCGAATCGACGCTGACGATCTCGACCGCGTGCGCGCGCGCAATCGCCATCGCCGCCGCCGTCTTGCCGGCCGCCGTGGGTCCGGTCAACGCCACATAGCGCAGCGGCGCGGCGTCCGGATAGGGATGCTTCACCACGCTGTTGCGCCCCGGCAGCAGAGGGGCGGAGTCATCGGAGCGGGCGGCGTGAGGGACATTCAATTGAGCGTACCAGATCATCCCTCGGCCCCTGATGGAGGGTGGTCGTGCCGGATCAAAGTGGCCTATGCGATTACTCCTGAGCCTCCCAGGGATTGAGCAGCAGCACGCCGCACGGCTCAAAATCGGCAACGTTGCGAGTAACGATGGTCATGCCGTGCACAAGTGCGGTTGCAGCGATCAGGCAATCCCGGACAGGACGTGGATCGGGTACATGAAGCCTCGCGCTGCGCTGTGCCACCGCCGTATCAACAGGCAGGATACGGCCGGCGAACGCGGGCAAAACATGGCTGTCGAGCCATGCCCGGAACACCGCGCCTTGCGCCGGGTCGCGGCGCTCCGCCAGCAGCACGCCGATTTCCAGCTCCTGCACCGTGATGACAGACAGGTACAGGTCCACGGACTCCACGCTGTCGGCCCACTTCGCCACGCTCGCATCGGCGCATCCCGAGCGAATTTTGCGCAGCTCGGACACGACATTGGTATCGAGAACAAACATCAGGAGAGGTCCGCCGGCCGTGCGAGATCACGCAAACGGGGAGTTTCGAGTTCAACATCCTCAATGCCCGGCATGGCCAGCAAGTCGGCAATCTTCTGGCGGCTGCCGGTGAGGCGCTGGTAAAGCGCCATGCTCATCAGCACATGGGCCGGCCGGCCCCGGTCCGTGATGAACACCGGTCCCTTGTTGGCAGCCTTTTTTGCCTCGCTTGCTGCCTGGTTGAACTCCCGGCTTGATAGGGTCGTGATGGTCATGGCGGCACCTCTTTAGGTTGTGGCTGGTTAATGTAGAAATGTTACTACATGACTGCGGTAAGCGCAAGCCGCTCTTTGCTCGTTCGACGCTGCATCAACGGGACTTTGCGGTTCGACTCGTCGCCATGTCTGCGCTGGTCAAGGCCGCGCCGCGCGGTCAAAATGGCCTGGGCCGCCGATTCCGTGCGGTGACACAGGACACCATCATCATGACCACCGCAGGCAACTGGTTTTTCTGGGCCGCGATGTCGGCCTTTTTTGCGGCGCTGACGGCGATTTTTGCCAAGATCGGCCTGCAGGGCGTGGACTCCGACTTCGCCACGCTGATCCGCACCGCGGTCATCATCGTCGTGCTCACGGCCTTCGTTGTCGCCACCGGTAAATGGAGCAATCCCTGGGCGCTGCAGAACAAGACCTGGCTGTTCCTGACGCTGTCGGGGCTGGCCACCGGCGCCTCGTGGGTCTGCTACTTTCGCGCGCTCAAGATCGGCGATGCGTCCAAGGTTGCGCCGGTGGACAAGTTCAGCCTCGTGCTGGTGGCGATCTTCGCCTTTGTTTTTCTTGGCGAGCGGCCCGGTGCGCGCGAGTGGCTCGGCATCCTGATGGTGGGCGCCGGGGTCGTAGTGCTGGGGCTCAAGAAGTAGAGCAGGCCCCGCTTCAGATCACGCCCTGTGCCAGCATGGCGTCGGCCACTTTCACGAACGCGGCCACGTTGGCGCCATCCACATAGCTCACGCTGCCGTCGGCGTGCCGGCCGTGCTGCAGGCAGGCCTCGTGGATGCTGGTCATGATGCTGTGCAGGCGCGCGTCCACCTCGTCACGCGGCCAGGTCAGGCGCATGGCGTTCTGGCTCATTTCCAGGCCCGACGTGGCAACGCCGCCGGCGTTGCTGGCCTTGCCGGGCGCATACAGCACGCCGTGCCCCTCGAACGCCTTCACGGCCTCGATGGTGCAGGGCATGTTGGCGCCTTCGGCCACGCAAATGGCCCCATTCTTGATCAGGGTTGCGGCGTCATTGGCGTCCAGTTCGTTCTGGGTCGCGCAGGGCAGCGCCACGTCTACCGGCACATCCCAGGGACGCGCGCCGGCATGGAAGGTCGCGCCCGTGCGCGTGGCGTAGTCGCTGACGCGGCCGTACTGGTGGTTCTTGACCTCCATGAGTTCGGCCAGCTTGGCCGGGCTGAAGCCTTCTTCGTCCACCACGGTGCCACTGGAGTCCGACACGGTGACGACCTTGGCGCCCAGCGCCATGGCCTTCTCGACCGCGTACTGGGCCACGTTGCCCGAGCCCGAGACGCTGACGCGCAGGCCCTGCAGCGAGCGCCCGCTCTGCTTGAGCATTTCTTCGGCGAAGTACACGGTGCCGTAACCCGTGGCCTCGGGGCGGATCAGCGAGCCGCCAAAGCTCAGGCCCTTGCCGGTGAACACGCAGTCGGCGCGGTTCGTGATTTTTTTCATCATGCCGGTCATGAAGCCGATCTCGCGCCCGCCCACGCCGATGTCGCCGGCCGGCACGTCGGTGTCGGCGCCCACGTGGTGCACCAGCTCGCTCACGAAGGCCTGGCAAAAGCGCATGACTTCGCCGGGGCTCTTGCCCTTGGGGTCGAAGTCGCTGCCGCCCTTGGCGCCGCCCATGGGCAGGGTGGTCAGGGCGTTCTTGAAGGTCTGCTCGAAGGCCAGGAATTTCAGGATTGAGAGGTTCACCGACGGGTGCAGGCGCAGGCCGCCCTTGTACGGGCCGATGGCCGAGCTGTGCTGGATGCGAAAGCCGCGGTTCACGCGGACCTCGCCATGGTCGTCCACCCACGAGACGCGAAAGATGATGGCGCGCTCCGGCTCGGTCAGGCGTTCCAGCAGGCCCTGGCCGGCATATTTGGGATGTTTTTCAATGTAGGGCCACAGGCTCTCCATCACTTCGGTCACGGCCTGCAGGTACTCGCTCTGGCCGGGGTTGCGTTCGGCCACATGGCCCAGGAACGCGTGGAGGGTCTGGAATTTCATCAGCCGTCTTTCACTTAAATGGTGCATAAAGTCATGCAAAAGACGTATTTTGCAGGAAAAAATATCCCCATTTTGGTGCGCCGGCTATCCAGGGGGCACCCGGTGCCCCAAAGAAAGTGCTGAAACGGGCGCCGCAAAGGCGATGAGCGGCGATTCGCGCGCACCGCGCCGTGGCGTGGCGGTGTCACGGATGCCCACGGTCGAGGGCGATAATGTGAGCCAACACCTATGCTGCCGACCCTTTCCCAACCCCTTCTTCTTGAGCAGCCCGCATTGCCGGGGTTTTGCCAGGTCACCGAAGCCGTGCACGGTCTTGCTCATGCGTCAAGTGTGGGCGAGAGAGGCGCTATCTTTACGCGACGCGAGGTTGTGGATTTCATTCTCGACCTGGTGGGTTACGAAGCGCCCGAACCTCTCTACGAGCGCACCTTGCTTGAACCCTCGTTTGGTAGTGGTGATTTTTTGTTGCCGGCCATTGGGCGACTCCTTGCGAGTCGGAAGAAGGCTCTCGCTGAAGGCAAGAACGTCGGGCGCCTCGCGGGCTGTATTCGTGCAGTCGAGCTGCACCGGGACACCTTTGATCGAGGACGCGAAAAGGTTATTGGGATCCTGTGTCAGGAGGGCTTCTCCGCTACCGACGCGAGTGAGCTGGCAGACGCGTGGCTGATTCATGGCGACTTCCTGCTGGCGCAGTTGCCGGGGAGCTTCGATTTCGTCGTTGGAAATCCTCCCTACGTTCGTCAAGAACTCATCCCGGCTGCCCTGCTTCAGGAGTACCGCCGGCGTTTTCTCACGCTCTATGACCGGGCGGATCTCTACATTCCCTTTATTGAGCGGTCGCTTTGTCTGCTTGCTGAAGGCGGAAAACTAGGTCTTATCTGTGCGGATCGCTGGATGAAGAATCGCTACGGCGGACCCTTGAGAGCTTTGGTGGCAAGAAACTTCCACCTCCGGGCCTATGTGGACATGGTGGACACGCCGGCGTTTCATTCGGAGGTGGTTGCTTATCCGGCAATTACTCTCATCGCCAAGGAGGCGCCAGGCCCGACGCGTGTCGCAGCGCAGCCAGAAATTGAAGTGCAAGCACTCAAGACGCTAGCTCGGGCTTTGACGTTGCCCAATCCATCCGCCCTGGTTCATGAACTGCGCGACGTGACCAGCGGCGAAGCGCCTTGGGTCTTACATGCGTCCGAACGGACTGATTTGGTTCGTCGCATTGAGTCCGCTTTTCCCACACTTGAAGAAGCCGGTTGCAACGTTGGTATAGGTGTCGCAACGGGAGCGGACAAGGTCTACATCGGCATGATGTGTGACCTTGATGTGGAAGACGATCGCAAGATACCATTGGCAATGACCCGAGATATTGGGACGGGCCAGGTTGAATGGCGGGGATATGGGGTCATCAACCCATTCACTGATGAAGGTCCGCTTGTTGATTTGGTGAACTTTCCCCGACTGAAGCGTTATCTGGAAGCACACAAGCCGGCCATCGTGGGCCGGCACGTTGCACAGAAGGCGCCTGCGAACTGGTACCGCACTATTGATCGTATTACACCCTCGTTGGCAAGGCGGCCCAAGCTCTTGATTCCGGATATCAAAGGCGAGGCTCAGGTGGTGTTCGAAAATGGCATGCTCTACCCGCATCACAACCTCTACTTTGTGACATCGGATACGTGGGAGCTGCGCGCTTTGCAAGCGGTGTTGCTGTCCCGTTTGACGCGACTTTTTATCGCAACCTATTCGACGAAGATGCGGGGTGGTTTCTTGCGTTTTCAGGCCCAGTACCTTCGGCGCATCCGGCTTCCACGGTGGGAGAGCGTTGCAGCGCCGCTGCGCGAGCGGCTCATGCAGGCAGCAGTCGAGCTCGACGTTGACGCCTGCGATGAGGTAGTGGCAGTGCTCTATTCGTTGACGAAACAGGAGCGGGAAGTGCTCGCCGGCACACAGTAACGACAGGAAATCATGGCTCTTGATTTGGCGAACTACGAAAAGAAGACCAAGGACGCGGTGAAGGCTTTCTGGGGCAATCGGGAGAAGGCCAAGCAAAAACAGATAGGGCTTGGTAAGGTCGATCAAGGCGAGCGCTCCGGAATCACAGGAGGCAAAAATCTGGATGAGTTTATTGCGCTACTCCTTCGCCTGGTCAAGGCCAATGGGTTGGGTCACGCCGACATTCACCAGAGTCGGGCGCTTGTGACGTTGCCGGGGTTCTTTCGCCCGACCAAACTTTGGGACCTGGTCGTAATCCACAAAGGCCATTTGGTCGCGGCCATTGAGCTCAAGAGTCAAGTCGGCCCCTCGTTTGGTAACAACTTCAACAATCGCACAGAAGAAGCGATCGGCACAGCCCACGATTTTTGGACTGCCTACCGGGAGAAGGCTTTTGGAGAGCAGCCCAGGCCTTTTGTTGGCTGGTTGATGGTCGTCGAGGACGCTCCGCGCTCGCGGTCCCCAGTAAAAGATAAATCGGCGCATTTCCCGGTGTTCCCGGAGTTCCAGGGTGCTTCGTACCTGAAGCGCTACGACATTCTCTGTCAGCGGCTTGTTCTGGAGCAGCTCTACACGAGTGCGTCCGTGATTGCTTCACCCCGAAGCGCCGTCAAGACAGGTGCGTACTCTGAACTTTCAGAAATGACGGGCCTCAAGACCTTCGTACGATCTTTCGCTGCGCATATTGCCGCAGAAGCTGCGCGCTAGCGCCCGCGCAGGAATAGGCTGTCGAGCTCGCGGATCGTGACCTGGCGCCAGGTGGGCCGGCCGTGGTTGCACTGGTCGGAGCGCTCGGTGCGCTCCATCTGGCGCAGCAGCGCGTTCATCTCGTCCACTGTGAGGCGGCGATTCGCGCGCACCGCGCCATGGCAGGCCATGGTGGAGAGCAGCTCGTTCTGGGCGCGCTGGATCATGGTGCTGGCGTCGTGCTGTGCCAGTTCGGCCAGCACGCTGCGCGCCAGCTCCACCGCATCACCCTGCGCCAGCGAGGTGGGCACGGCGCGCACGGCGAGCGTCTTGGGCGAAAACGGCGTGATCTCCAGGCCCAGCATCCTGAGCGTGTCGGTGTGCGCCTCGGCCGTGGCGACTTCGTGCGCGGTGGCCGCGAAGGTGGCGGGGATCAGCAGTGGCTGGCTCGCGATGGCGGCGCTGTCCATCTGCGTTTTCAGGCGCTCGTAGACGATGCGCTCGTGCGCCGCGTGCATGTCCACGATCACCAGGCCCTGCGTGTTCTCGGACAGGATGTAGATACCCTGCAACTGCGCGAGTGCGCGACCGAGCGGCCAGTCGCCGGCGGGAAGCGTATCCGCAGCCGTTGGCCCGGAGCCTGGTTCATCCTGAACTTGTCGAGGGGGCAAAGTGCTGTCTTGAGCGCGGGAGGAGGCTTCGACAGGCTCAGCCCGAACGGTATTGGACAGGCCGATGCCAGTGTCAGTGCCGCCAAAGCGGCCAACCGCTGCAGGTGAACCCGACTGAGCGGCGGGGGGCCAGAGTGCCTCGAAATCGGAGACCCGGTGATTTTGATTTGCTGCGAAATCAATAGCGGGTTGTTCCCATGGCGTCTGGGCTAGAGGCCGATTTGACTCATATTCAGTCGCCGCGGAACCGGGGGCGACTGCGGGTGCCGCTGCCAGCGCGGCCGCTGCTGCCCGCGGCGCGGCCAGCGCGTTCTCGACCGCGTGGCGTACCGCCTGGTGCACTTCGCGGCTGTCGCGAAAGCGCACCTCGATCTTGGTCGGGTGCACGTTCACGTCGACCCGCGCCGGGTCGATTTCCACGTACAGCGCATACACCGGCTGGCGCTGGCCATGCAGCACGTCCTCGTAGGCACTGCGCGCCGCGTGCGTCAGCACCTTGTCGCGCACGAAGCGGCCGTTGACATAGCAAAACTGCTGGTCGGCGCGCGCCCGTGCAGCGTCGGGAATGCCGGCGCGGCCGCTCACGCGCACCGCGCCGGCGCGGTAGTCCACCGCCACCGACTGCGCGATGAAGTCGCTGCCCAGCACGTCGCCGAGCCGGCGCGTTCTCGCGGCATCGTCGCTGCCGCAGGCGCGCCACTGCTCGACCAGCCGGCCCTCGGCCCAGATGGCAAAGCCCACGTCGGGGCGCGCCAGCGCGTGGCGGCGCACGGCCTCGACGCAGTGCGCCTGCTCGGTCGCATCGGTCTTGAGGAATTTGCGCCGCGCCGGCACGCTGAAAAACAATTCCTTGACTTCCACCGTGGTGCCCGCGGCGCGCGCGGCGGGTTTCAGCTCGCCCGTGCGGCCATCCAGAAAATAAGCACTGGATTGGCCTGCAGCCCTTGACAGCAGGGCGCAGTCAGCTATGGAGTTGATAGCGGCCAGGGCCTCGCCGCGAAATCCCATGGTGCCGACCGATTCCAGATCGGCGAGGTTTCCGATCTTGCTCGTGGCATGGCGTTTGAGCGCGATGGGCAGCTCGCCTGCTGGAATGCCCGCGCCGTCGTCCTCCACCGAGATCAGCCGCACGCCGCCGGCCAGCAGCCGCAGCGTGACCTGCGTGGCGCCGGCATCGAGCGCGTTGTCCACCAGTTCGCGCACCACCGAAGCCGGGCGCTCGACCACCTCGCCGGCGGCGATCTGGCTGATCAGCTCATCGGGCAGTTCGCGGATCGGGCGGCGGGTGTCGGGAGGCATGGGATGGGAAGAAGACGCGTTCACCGGGCCATTTTAGGTTGCCGGGGATAATCCTTTCCCATGGAACTCATTGCTTTCGTGATCGACTTCATCCTGCACGTGGACAAGCACCTCGAGGCGTTTGTCACCAGCTACGGCCTGTGGGTCTATGCGCTGCTGTTTCTGATCATTTTTGTCGAGACCGGCCTGGTCGTCATGCCGTTCTTGCCGGGGGACTCGCTCCTGTTCGTGGCCGGCGCCATGTGCGGCGTGGGTCTGATGAACTACCCGCTGACGGTTGCGCTGCTGCTGGCCGCCGCGGTGCTGGGCAACCAGTCCAACTACACGATCGGCCATTATTTCGGGCCCCGGGTGTTCCAGTGGGAAGACTCCAAGTTTTTCAACAAGCGGGCGTTCGACCAGGCGCACAATTTTTACGAACGCTATGGCGGCATCACCATCGTGGCGGCGCGCTTCATGCCGTTCGTGCGCACCTTCGCGCCCTTCGTGGCGGGCGTGGCGCAGATGACGCGGCGCAAATTTACGCTGTTCGATGTGACCGGCGGCGCGCTGTGGGTGGGCGGCCTGGTCACCGTCGGCTATTTCTTCGGCAACATCCCGTTCGTCAAGGCGAATCTTGAAAAGGTGATCTGGGCGCTGATCCTGATCCCGGGGCTGTTCGTCCTGTTGGGCGCCTGGAAGGCGCGCAGAGGGCAGGCGGCATCGAGGTCAGCGGGTCAGAATTGATAATCAAGCATATTATTCAGACCCGTCAACCGCCACCATGCGAGGAGTGCCATGAACGCACCTCAGGCTTCAAGTTCTGCTCCTTCGCGCTGGAGCCCGCCGGGCTCCAGCCGCATTCCATTCTGGGCCTATACCGACGACCAGCTGTACCAGCGCGAACTGGAGGCCATTTTTTACGGTGCGCACTGGTGCTACGTGGGCCTGGAGGTCGAGATCCCGAATGTGGGCGACTACAAGCTGAGCCATATCGGCGAGCGCCAGGTGCTGATGGTGCGCGACCGTGTGGCCCCCGAAGACCGCGGTATAGATATTGGCATCCGTGTCGTGGAAAACCGCTGTGCGCACCGCGGCGTGCGCTTTTGCCAGAAGCTGCAGGGCAACGCGCGCAGTTTTGTGTGCCCGTACCACCAGTGGACCTACAAGCTCAATGGCGATCTGGCGGGCTTGCCGTTCAAGGACGGCGTCAAGGACGGTGACTGCGTCAACGGCGGCATGCCCGAGGGCTTCGAGCTCAAGGACCATGGCCTGACGAAGTTGCGCGTGGCCACCCTGCACGGGCTGGTGTTTGCCACCTTCAGTGACGAGACCGAGCCGCTGCAGGATTATCTCGGCCCCCACGTCATGCCGTGGCTGGAGCGCATCTTCAAGGGCCGCACGCTCACGCTGCTGGGCTACAACCGCCAGCGCATTCCGGGCAACTGGAAGCTGATGATGGAAAACATCAAGGACCCGTACCACCCGGGCCTGCTGCACACCTGGTTCGTGACCTTCGGCCTATGGCGGGCCGACCAGAAATCCCGCATGGTGATGGACGCGCAGGGCCGCCATGCGGTGATGATTTCCAGAAAGAACGAAGGCGGGCAGGCCGCGGTGACGCAGGGCGTGACCAGCTTCAAGGCCGGCATGACCTTGCACGACGACCGCCTGCTGGACGTGGTGCCGGAGCCGTGGTGGCGTATCCCCGACCCGTCGAATCCGGGCGCCGAGATCACGCCGACCGTGACCATGATCACGCTGTTCCCCAGCCTCATCGTCCAGCAGCAGGTGAACTCGCTGTCCACGCGCCACATCGTGCCGCGCGGTGCGGGCGAGTTCGATTTCGTCTGGACGCATTTCGGCTTTGCCGACGACACGCCCGAGATGACGCGGCGCCGGCTGCGCCAGTCGAACCTGTTCGGCCCGGCCGGCTTTGTCAGCGCCGACGATGGCGAGGTGATCGAACTGAGCCAGGGCGGTTTCCGGCAGTGGGGCGAGGGCGGCTCGACCCTGTGCGAACTGGGCGGCACCGGCACCGAGATGACCGAACACATGGTGACGGAGACCCTGATCCGCAGCATGTACGCCTACTGGAAGAAGGTGATGGCAGTATGAGTACCGACGCCCCGACCGCCGGGAGTATTGAAGCCCTGCTGCTGCAGCACCAGATCGACCAGCTCAACGCCGCCTACGCCGCCGTGCTGGACGAACAGCGCTTCGAGGCCTGGCCCGAATTCTTTCTGCCGGATGCAAGCTACAAGGTGCAGGCCAGGGAGAACTTCGACCGCGGCCTGCCGCTGGCGCTGATCGACCTGGAGAGCCAGGGCATGATGAAGGACCGGGTCTATGGCGTGACCCAGACGATCTTCCACACGCCTTACTACATGCGGCACATCGTCAGCCCCGCGCAGGTGCTGGCGGTGGACAACGGCATCATTCATGCGCAGGCCCATTACGCCGTGTTCCGGACCAAACCCGGCGGCGTGAGCGAGGTCTATAACGTGGGCCGCTACATAGACCGGATCGTGCGCACCGAGGCCGGCCTGCGCTTTCAAAGTCGCCAGTGCATCTACGACAGCGAGATGGTTCTCAACTCGCTGATCTACCCGATCTGAAGGCGCGCCCCGCGACCCGCAGTCGCACCGCTCACAACGCGCGGTTGCGCGCCAGCGGCGGATTTTTCGCAAAATAGCGCTGGATGCCGCGCATGATGGCGTCGGCCATCTTCTCCTGGTAGGCGTCGCTGTTGAGTTTGGCTTCTTCCTCGGGATTGCTGATGAAGGCGGTCTCGACCAGCACGCTGGGAATGTCGGGCGCCTTCAGCACGGCAAAGCTGGCCTGCTCCACGCGGCCCTTGTGCAGCTTGCCCACGTCACCGATCTCGCCGAGCAGCGCGCTGCCTAATTTGAGGCTGTCGTTGATCTGCGCGGTGGTGCTCATGTCGAACAGGGCGCGCTGCACCTGCACGTCCTTGGCGCGCACGTTCAGGCCGCCAATCAGGTCGGCCTTGTTTTCCTTGTCGGCCATCCACTTCGCGGCCGTGCTCGAGGCGCCGCCCTGGCTCAGCGCGAACACGCTGGCGCCGCGCGCCTGCGGCGTCAAAAACGCGTCGGCGTGGATGCTGACGAACAGATCGGCCTGCACGCGCCGGGCCTTTTGCACGCGCACCTGCAGCGGCACGAAGAAGTCGGCGTCGCGCGTCAGGAAGGCGCGCATCGGGTTGCCGTTGATGCTGGTGGCGTTGATGCGGTCGCGCACCAGGTGCGCAATTTTCAACACCACGTCTTTCTCGTGCGTGCCGGCGGGCCCGGTCGCACCGGGGTCTTCGCCGCCATGGCCGGGGTCGATCGCGACGATGATGAGCCGGTCGGTTCTGCCGCTCAAGACCGGTGCGGCGGCCCCATTGTTTGCTTCTTTTTGAGCCGTAGTCCTCGCGAAGTCTGGTGATTTTGCTATTGAAGTTGTAGCGTCCGCAACGCGCGGTGCGGCGGCGGGTTTGTGCATCTGGTTGGCCATCAGCTCGCCCAGCGGGTCGGTGGCTGCACTGGCGGCTTGCGCGGCGCCCGCGCTTTGCTGCTGGTCCTTGAGCCGCTCGGCAATCAGGGCTTCGAGCGGGTCGGCCGTGCGCGTGGGATACAGGTCGAACACCAGCCGGTACTGGTAGGCGGCCACCGGCGCCAGCGTGAACACCTGCGGCAGCGTGGCCTGCTTGAGGTCCAGCACCAGTCGCACCACGCCCGGCGCGTATTGCCCGACGCGCACGCCGCTGATGAAGGGGTCGTTGGAGGTGACCTTGCCCACCAGCTGGCGCAGTTCGGGGTTGAGGTCGATGCCGTCGATGTCCACCGCGAGCCGCGGCGGGTTCGGCACAAAAATCTGCCTGGCCTGCAGCGGCCCGTCGGATTCGATGGTGACGCGCGTGTACTCGGGCGCGGGCCAGACCCGCACCGCCACGATGGTGGCGCCGCGCGCAATTTGCTGCGCACCCAATAGCAGCACCAGCGTGCCGGATTTGAGCAGGCTGCGGCGGCTGAAGGGCTCGGCCCCGACGCTTGCCTGTGCAGGTGCTGCGCTGCGTTCGCGCGTCATGCCAGCAGTTCCCGCCCCAGCGGCGTTTGGGCGCTCAGGCTCACTTGACGTGACTCATCCAACATGGCTTCAATTTTAATAGCAAGGTCGGCGCGCGGGATGTACTTTGTTGCTTTTTCGGGCCATTCGGCGAGCTTCAATCCGGGGCTGGCAAAGATGTCGCGAAAGCCCGCGTCTTCCCACTCGCGCGGGTCGTCGAAGCGGTAGAAATCAAAGTGCCAGATGTGCAGGTCCGCGGCCTCGTGCGGCTCGACCACCGCATAGGTCGGGCTCTTGATGCGCCCATGCACGCCCAGCGCGTGCAGCAGATGCCGCACGACGGTGGTCTTGCCGGCGCCGAGTTCGCCGTGCAGCTCGATGAACGCATTGCGCAGCGCAGGGTGTGCGGCCAGCCGGCGCGCAAACGCGCGCGTGTCGGCCTCGGTCTGCCAGACGATGGCCTGCACCGCGACAGGGTCGGGCGTGCTTTCTACAATCATGGGGTGACGTTCCCTCGCATTAGCGACTCTCAGATCAACGGTCTCCAATTGGTGTCCCAGGTTCAGGTGTGGGCCCGCGAGCTGGGATTCTCCCAAATCGGCGTGGCCGGGGTGGATTTGTCGTCGGCCGAAGCGGGTTTGATGGCGTGGCTGGCCCAAGGGTTCCATGGCGACATGACTTATATGGCGGCACATGGTCTCAAGCGCGCGCGCCCGGCCGAACTGGTGCCCGGCACCGTCAGCGTGATCACGGCCCGCATGGATTATCTGCCCTCGGGCACGCCGCACGACTGGCAGGCGGTTGAATTCGAGCGCTTGCAGCGGCCCGGGGAGGGCATCGTCTCCGTCTATGCACGCGGCCGCGACTATCACAAGGTGCTGCGCGCGCGCCTGCAAAAGCTCAGCGAGCGCCTGGCCGGGCATCTGGGGCCGTTCGGCCACCGCGTGTTCACCGACTCGGCGCCGGTGCTCGAGGCCGAACTCGCCTCGCGCAGCGGCCAGGGCTGGCGCGGCAAGCACACGCTGGTGCTGAACCGCGATGCGGGCTCGATGTTTTTCCTGGGCGAGATTTATGTGGACGTGGCCCTGCCGCCGAGCGAGCCGGTGCCGGACCACTGCGGCAGCTGCAGCGCCTGCATCGACGTGTGCCCGACCCAGGCCATCGTCGCGCCGTACCGGCTCGATGCGCGGCGCTGCATCTCGTACCTCACGATCGAGCACGCGGGGCCGATTCCACTGGAGTTGCGCCCGCTCATCGGCAACCGCATCTATGGCTGCGACGATTGCCAGCTGGCCTGCCCCTGGAACAAGTTTGCGCAGCGCAGCGCCTTGCCCGACTTCGACGAGCGCGCCGGCCTGAGCGGCGCGCAACTCGTGACGCTGTTCGCGTGGAGCGAGGAAGAGTTCCTGCGCTACACCGAGGGCAGCCCGATCCGGCGCATCGGCCACGAGCGCTGGCTGCGCAATGTGGCGGTGGCGATGGGCAACGTGCTGCGCCGCGGGCACGATGCCATGCTGGTCGAGGCCCTGCACCGGCGCTTTGACGACGCGAGTGAACTGGTGCGAGAGCACATCGCGTGGGCGCTCGAACAATAGAAAAAATTGGCCTCTAGCCCTTGTGCGGTATAGGCATGTAGCTATCGGATCAATAGCGCCCGGCGCACGATTGTGTCTAACGCAGCAGCCCGAGCGCAAATGGCAGGCTGAGCATGCCCAGCACGGTCGAGAGCGTGACCAGCCCGGCCACATACGCGGCGTTGTAGCCCATGCGCGCTGCCAGCACGTAGCAGCTCGACGCCGTGGGCAGGGCCGAGAACATCAGCAGCACCGTGGCCTGCAGCGGCTCCAGCCGCAATAGCCGCGACAGGCCGAAGGCCACCAGCGGCAGCAGCAGGTGACGGATCGAGAGCATCGCCGCGGCCAGCGTTCTGGCGCGCGACAGATGACCCAGCTGCATGCCGGCGCCGGCCGCCATCAGCCCCAGCGGTACCGAAGCGCCGCCGATGCGCGTGACGGTGGGCTCCAGCCAGACCGGGATGTGCAAGCCGAGCAGGTTGCCGGCGAGTCCTGCGGCAGTGCCGAGAATCAAGGGGTTGCGCACCAGTTCGCGCGCCAGTCCGAGGTTGGCGTGGCGCGCCATCGGCCAGACGGCGCCGATATTGTTCAGCGGCACGGAGACCCCGATCAGCACGGACATCAACAGCAGTCCCTCGGGGCCCGCGAGCTTGCCGGCCAGCGCCAGACCGATGAACGAGTTGTAGCGAAATGCGATTTGCGCGCTGGCGGCGTGGTCCCGCGCATCGATATGCCGGCCGATCCACGGCAGCCAGGGCAGCGCATAGGCCAGCGCGATGCCGATCGCGATCACCAGCAGGCCTGCCGCCATCAGGTCCGACGTCGCGCCGAAATCGAGCGGACTCTTGATGATCGACTGGAACAGCAGTACCGGAAACAGGAAGTAATACACCAGGCCTTCCACCGGCTCCCAGACCGTGCGGTTGAGCGCGGTGTGGCGGCACAGCAGGTAGCCGCACAGGATCAGCGAAAAATCGGGGAACAGCAGTTGGGGGTAATTCACCGCGTCGAGAATAACCGCACGGCGGACTTTTTTTGTTATCTTCACCGCATGCACCCCGCCAGCCAGTCCAGCATCGACGCCTTCGCGGACGCGCTGTGGCTGGAAGAAGGTTTGTCTCCAAACACCTTGAGCGCCTACCGGCGCGACCTGAGCCTGTTTGCGGACTGGCTGGGCGGGGAGGAGCTCAGCCTGAACGACACGGCCGAGAACCATCTGAGCCGGTATTTTTCGCTCAAGCATGCGGCCACCAAGGCCACCACCGCGAACCGGCGCCTGACCGTGTTCAAGCGCTACTTTCGCTGGGCCCTGCGCGAGCGCATCATCAGCGCCGACCCGACCCTGAAGCTGCAGGCCGCGAAGCAGGCGCTGCGCGTGCCCAAGACGCTGACCGAGGCGCAGGTGGAGGCCCTGCTGGCGGCGCCCGATACCGACACCGCGCTCGGCCTGCGCGAGCGCACCATGCTGGAGCTGATGTACGCGAGCGGCCTGCGCGTGAGCGAGCTGGTCACGCTCAAGACCTTCAACGTCAGCATGAGCGACGGCGTGCTGCGCGTGCTGGGCAAGGGCAGCAAGGAGCGCCTGGTGCCGTTCGGCGAGGTCGCGCGCCTGTGGGTCAATCGCTACCTGACCGAGGCCCGCCCCGAGCTGCTGGCCGGCAAGCAGACCGAAGACCTGTTCGTGACGAACCGCGGCGCCAAGGCCGGCTCTGGCATGACGCGCGTCATGTTCTGGATGATCGTGAAGAAGCATGCGCGCGCCGCCGGCATCACGGCGCCGCTGTCGCCGCACACCCTGCGCCACGCCTTTGCCACCCATCTGCTGAACCACGGCGCCGACCTGCGCGCGGTGCAAATGCTGCTCGGGCATGTGGATATTTCCACCACCACCATCTACACGCACGTGGCGCGCGAGCGGCTCAAGCTGCTGCACGCCAAGCACCATCCACGCGGCTGACTTGCCCCACAATGGCAGTCTTTTGCTTCCCGAGGTTTTGACATGCTGCCCATTTCCCGCCGCTCTTCGCTCGCTGCCCTGTCGGTGCTGGCCCTGGCCCTGGCCCCGTTACCTGCACTCGCGCAGAGCTGGCCGTCCCGCCCCGTTCACATCGTGGTGGCGTACCCGGCCGGCGGCGTCGCCGATGCGGTGGCGCGGGCGCTGGGCGACAAGCTCGCCACGCAATGGGGCACGCCGGTGATCATCGACAACCGCGGCGGGGCCAGTGGCAGCATCGGCATGGACGCGGTGGCCAAGGCCGCGCCCGATGGCTACACCCTGGGTTTTTCTGCCATCAGCCCGCTCTCGCTCAACCCGCACGTGGGCAAACTGCCGTATGACCCCGTGCTCGACATCGCACCCGTCGCCAGCGTGATGTATTCGCCCGTGCTGCTGCTGGCCACGCCCGCAAGCACCAGCCGCGATTTTCGCGATCTGCTGGCCGCCGCCAAAAGCAGCCCCGGCGCCGTGCGCTGGGCCACCTCGGGGCAGGCCTCGCTCGGGCACATCATGCTGGCGCAGATCGAGCAGGCGGCCAAGGTGCAGATCACACACATCCCCTACAAGGGCGGCAGCCAGCAGATGGGCGATGCGCTCAGCGGCCAGTTCGAAATCCTGTCCATCAATGCCGGCGCGGCGGTGATGCAGCACGTCAAGGCCGGCAAACTGCGCCCGCTGGCCGTGGGCGCGCCCAAGCGGCTGGATTCGCTGCCCGAGGTGCCCACGCTGGCCGAGCTCGGTTATCCGCGCGCCAACCTGTCATCACAGTTCGGCGTTTTTGCGCCGGCGCGCACGCCGCCCGCGCTGCTGGAGCGGCTGAACCGCGCCATCAACCAGGCGCTCGCGCTGCCCGACCTGCGCAGCAAACTGCAGGCCACCGACAACGTTCCCACAGGCGGCAGCGCCGACGAATTCACCAAGGCCATCGCGCGTGAGTACGACAACATTGGGCGGGTCATCAAGGCGGGGCATATCAGGGCGCAGTGAGCGGGCTCGTTCGGCCGGTGAGCATCGAGCCGTCGTGAATCAATCCGGCGTTGCGCCGGGGCCGATATGGATGCTGCGGGCTTCAGGCGTTCCCCATCCGTCCGGCCCCTGAAGCCAGTGGATGCGCAGCGTGGCCGATTCCGGCAGCCACTCGATTCCCGGCGAGGCGAGTTCGATGTTGTCGCTGCAGCTCTCGAGCTTCACATGGAAGGTTTCGACAGCCAGCTTGCGGGCGATGGATGCGATACGCAGGAAGCGTTCCTGGCCGGCCTGGCAGTAAGACATTCCTCCCGAAATGGAGGGATAGCTGTCGATGAAGACAAGCGCCCGTTTGCCGATTTCGGCAACGACCTCGATGTTGTCCGGCGTGGCCCCAACCGGAATGGATGTGTCACGGACGACCCAGACGCTGTAGTGGGTTCCGGAAGGCGATTGAACTTCGAGCGGGGCCCAAGACTTTGCGGCTGTCCGGACAGCCGCAGGGTTGCTGCGACCTGGAACGGCCTCATCGGCCTGCGCTGTTTGAAATGCACACAGGGCCAGCAGCAGGCTAGCCCAGAACGTGATCCGCATAACAGACTCCGCTGTACATCCAGTGCGCCCCCGCTGCGCGGCCCTTCGAGTATTTGCCGCTGTCCCGGTTGTGCAGCGTCGCTTCGGTTTTGCCCGTGTTTTGCGCATCCGTCATGTCCCAGCCGATGTTGCCGGTTTTGGAGTCGCACAGGATGTTCGGCTTTCTTTTCCAGGCCCCCGCATTCGCGTCCCACACGTGATAGCTGCCCCCATTCCAGCGACAAACGGTCTCGTATTTGAGTTGCTCGTCGGTGTAGGAGCGGCCGCCTTGGGACAGGTAGGCGATCGCGCCGCTGCGTTTCTTGCCGAACAGCGCCAGTCCGCCGTCCACGTTCAGTTTCCAGTTCCAGGCTTGTTCGAAACTGGGCGGCGGCGTGGTGAGCTGGCACATGCCGAAGCCGTTGTCGAACGACTTGACGGGCTCGTTGCCTGCATTGAAGTGCCTGAATTTCGATTCTTGCGCCAGGATTTTGTCAAAGCCGGCGCCCGTGGTTGTGCTGGCCAGGTACTGGATGACGTCGCCGGCCACCGGGTTCGTTCCCTGGATCTTCACAGTGATGCTGGCCGTGTCGGTGCCGGCCTGCGCGCGCACCGTCAGCGTTCCGCCGAGGTTCGTGATGGCGGTCTTGGCGTCCCACTGATTTGCGTCGGTTGCGCTCTGGCCGGATCTGGAGAACGCGCCCCAGGTCACCGTCCAGAACCAGGTGTGGGCGCCGCTTGCATCCGTCTCGAACAGGACGCTGGGCCATTCGGGCGTCGGGCTGATGGTGAAGAGCTGATTCAACCGGGGTGTCCTGAAATTCATGACGGAACTCCTTTCGTGCCACTGATCGCCGCGATGCGCTACAGCAGCAGTGCGGCCAATTCTTCGTCGGTGAATCCGGCCCGCCTGCGCGCCGCGTCGTTGAAGGGCGGGTGCAGCCGGGGCGCGGCGTAGCGCTCTGTGAGCAGGCGGTAGTGCGCCACCGGCTCCAGCCCGCCTTGCGCGCACAGCCAGCGATACCACTGGTTGCCGATCGCCACGTGGCCGACCTCGTCGCGCAGGATGATGTCGAGGATGTCGACGGCCTGCAGAGCATCGGGCGTGCCCACCTGGCGCAGCTTGGCCTGGATCTGCGGCGTGGCATCCAGCCCGCGCGCCTCCAGCGTGCGCGGCACCAGCGCCATGCGGGCCGTCACGTCGTCGCCGGTTTTCTCGCACATGGCCCACAGGTTGTCGTGCCCGGGGAAGTCGCCGTAGTCCCAGCGCTGGCCGTTGTGCGCCAAGCCCTGCAGATGCGCGCGCAGCAGCGAGAAGTGAGAGGCCTCCTCGCTGGCCACGCGCAGCCAGTCGAGGTAGAACGCGCGCGGCATGCCATCGAAGCGCCAGACGGCGTCGAGTGCGAGGTTGATGGCGTTGAATTCGATGTGGCAGATGGCGTGCACCAGCGCGGCGCGGCCCGCCACACTGGCGGACGAGCGCCGGGGCACCTGGGCGGGGTGGATCAGCGCGGGCCGGGCGGGGCGGCCGGGAAATGCCGGCGCGCAAGACAAAGCCTTCATTTCCGCGCCGAGATGATCTGCTACCAAAAGAGTAGCTGACTGCGCATACAGGTCCTGGGCTGCAGCCACTTTTTGTTGTGGATCGGTGAGGCACAGGGCAGCCAGCGCACCGTGCCGCAGTTCGGGGCGCGGCGCCATCCCTACAATTCCATGTTGATCAGCATGATTGGAGTTTATATGGCGATTTATGAACTGGACGGCACGGTGCCGCGCGTGGCCGACTCGGCCTGGGTGGCCGACAGCGCCCAGGTGATGGGCAACGTGGAACTGGCGCAGGACGCCAGTGTGTGGTTTGGCGTGGTGATCCGCGGCGATACCGAGACCATCCGTATCGGGCGCGGCTCCAACATCCAGGATTTGAGCGTGCTGCATGCGGACATCGGCATGCCGCTCACGGTGGGCGAGAACGTCACGGTGGGCCACAAGGTCATGCTGCACGGCTGCACCATCGGCGACGAGTCCCTGATCGGCATTGGCGCGGTGGTGCTGAACGGCGCGAAGATCGGCAAGAACTGCCTGGTCGGCGCGGGCGCGCTGGTGACCGAGGGCAAGGAGTTTGCCGATGGCTCAATGATCATCGGCAGCCCGGCCAAGGCTGTGCGCCAGCTGACGCCCGAGCAGATTGCGGGCCTGAAGCTGAGCGCCCAGCACTATGTGGACAATGCCCGGCGCTTTCGGGCGGGCTTGAAGAAAATCGGCTGACCAGGATTGACACGTGTCTGAACTTCACAAATTCCTTTTTGACGGGCTGCCGGTGCGCGGCATGATCGTGCGGCTGACCGATGCGTGGACCGAGATCCTGCGCCGGCGCGAGTCCAACAACGCCACGGGCGCCTACCCGCTACCGGTGCGCGAGCTGCTGGGCCAAATCACGGCCGCGGGCGTCTTGATGCAGTCCAACATCAAGTTCAACGGCGCGCTGATCCTGCAGATTTTTGGCGACGGGCCGCTCAAGCTCGCGGTGGCAGAAGTGCAGCCCGACCTGAGCCTGCGCGCCACGGCCACGGTGGTGGGCGCGGTGGCGGCGGATGCCACGCTGAGCCAGCTGGTCAACGTCACGAATCACGGACGCTGCGCCATCACGCTCGACCCCTTGAGCAAGTTCCCGGGCCAGCGGCCCTACCAGGGCGTGGTGCCGCTGTTTGGCGACAGGCACGAGAAGCTGGAAAAGCTCAGCGAGGTGCTGGAGCACTACATGCTGCAAAGCGAGCAGCTCGACACGACGCTGGTGCTGGCGGCCAGCGACACCGTGGCGGCGGGTTTGCTGATCCAGCGCATGCCGGTCAAGGGCGAGGGCAACCTGGCCGGCAGCATGGTGAGCCGCGCCAACGAGGATGAAATCGGCCGCAACGAAGACTACAACCGCATCGCGACCCTGGCGGCCAGCCTGACGCAGGAGGAACTGCTGACGCTGGACGTGGATACCGTTCTGCGCCGCCTGTTCTGGCAGGAAAAGCTGGTGCGCTTTGCGCCGAGAACGGGCAGCGATGGCCCGCGCTTTGCCTGCAACTGCAGCAGCGAGCGCGTGGGCAGCATGATCCGGGGTCTGGGCCAGGACGAGGCCGCCAGCATCCTCGCCGAGCGCGGTGAAATCGAGGTGGGCTGCGAATTCTGCGGCAAGCAATACCGCTTCGATGCTATCGATGCGGCGCGGATCTTTACCGCGCCGACTGTCCAGCCGCCCGGCAGTTCAGCAACGCACTGAGTTCAGCGACGCCAGGGGCGCGGGGCGCCCTTACTTGGACTTGGTGACCTGCACAAAGATCTCGTTGGGCTTGACCATGCCGAGCTCCATGCGCGCCTTTTCTTCCACCATGTCCAGGCCCTGCTTGAGGTCGGCCACCTCGGACGCCAGCCGCTCGTTGGCGACCTGCGCCTGCGCGTTTGCAAGCTTTTGCGCCGCAAGCTTTTGCCGCATCAGCGTCACCTCGGGGATGCTGCCGCGGCCGAACCACAACTGCGCGTGAAATACCGCGAGCAGCGCGACCAGGATGACCGGAACAATGCGGGAACCCACGAAAGCGCCAACTCAACGCAGGTTGTAGAACGCCGCGCGGCCCGGGTAGCTGGCGATGTCGCCCAAATCCTCTTCGATGCGCAGCAGCTGGTTGTACTTGGCCATGCGGTCGGAGCGGCTGAGCGAGCCGGTCTTGATCTGGCCCGCGTTGGTGCCCACCGCGATGTCGGCGATGGTCGAGTCCTCGGTCTCGCCCGAGCGGTGGCTGATCACCGCCGTGTAGCCCGCACGCTTGGCCATCTCGATCGCGGCGAAGGTCTCGGTCAGGGTGCCGATCTGGTTGATCTTGATCAGGATCGAGTTGGCAATGCCCTTGTCGATGCCTTCCTTGAGGATCTTGGTGTTGGTGACGAACAGGTCGTCGCCCACGATCTGCACCTTCTTGCCCAGCTGCTGCGTCAGGTGCTTCCAGCCATCCCAGTCGCCCTCGGCCATGCCGTCCTCGATGCTGATGATGGGGTATTTGTCGACCCAGGTGGCCAGCATGCTGGTCCATTCTTCGGACGACAGCGTGAGGCCTTCGCCTTCGAGGTGGTACTTGCCGTCCTTGTAGAACTCGCTGGCGGCGCAGTCCAGCCCGATGGCAATCTGCTCGCCGGCCACGAAGCCGGCCTTGTCGATGGCGTCCAGGATCAACTGGATCGCGGCCTCGTGGTTGGCCACGCTGGGGGCAAAACCGCCTTCGTCGCCGACGGCGGTGCTGATGCCCTTGTCGTGCAGGATTTTCTTGAGCGCGTGGAACACCTCGGCGCCGTAGCGCAGCGCTTCGCGAAAGCTCGGCGCGCCCACCGGGATGATCATGAACTCCTGCAGGTCCAGGTTGTTGTTGGCATGCGCGCCGCCGTTGATCACGTTCATCATCGGCACCGGCAGCTGCATGCTGCCCATGCCGCCGAAGTAGCGGTACAGCGGCAGGCCGGACTCTTCGGCCGCGGCACGCGCCACCGCCATCGAGACCGCCAGCATGGCGTTGGCGCCCAGGCGCGATTTGTTCTCGGTGCCGTCGAGGTCGATCAGGGTCTTGTCCAGGAACGCCTGCTCGGAGGCGTCGAGCCCGAGCACGGATTCCGAGATTTCGGTGTTGATGTGTTCCACCGCCTTGAGTACGCCCTTGCCCCCGTAGCGTTTCATGTCGCCGTCGCGCAGCTCGATGGCCTCGCGCGAGCCGGTGGAGGCGCCCGAGGGCACGGCCGCGCGGCCCATGGTGCCGGACTCGAGCAACACGTCGCATTCCACGGTGGGGTTGCCGCGGCTGTCCAGGATTTCGCGGCCAACGATGTCAACAATTGCACTCATTCACTACGCTCTTTTCTGCTGGTTAAAGGGCTTCGACAGGCTCGGCCCGAACGGTTAAAAATCAGACGCCTTCCACCACGATCATTCGCATGACGGCAGCACCTTGTCGTGCCGCACGGGCCTTGCCGTATTCGGGGGAGTCGTAGAAGGCACGGGCCGCTGCGAGGCTGGGAAATTTCAGGACCACGACGCGCTCGGGCGTCCAGTCGCCCTCCAGCACCTGCGCCTTGCCCCCGCGCACGCAGACCTCGGCACCGTGCACCTGCATCGCGGCGCTGGAGAATTTTTTATAGTCTTCGTACTGCGCCGGGTTGGTCACGGTCACGTTGGCAATGATGTACGCACTGGTCATGATTAGGCGGAGAAGTCGTTTTCGAGAAAGCCGTTTTTCTTGGTCACGGCATCGAGCGCCATCAACGTTTCGAGCAGCGCCCGCATGTGTTTGAGCGGCACGGCATTGGGTCCGTCGGACAGCGCCCTGGCCGGATCCGGGTGGGTTTCCATGAAGACGCCTGCCACGCCGACGGCGATCGCCGCGCGCGCCAGCACAGGCACCATCTCACGCTGGCCGCCGGAGCTGGTGCCCTGACCGCCGGGAAGCTGCACCGAATGGGTTGCGTCGAACACCACGGGCGCGCCGGTCTCGCGCATGATGGACAGGCTGCGCATGTCGGACACCAGGTTGTTGTAGCCAAAGCTGGCGCCGCGCTCGCAGGCCATGAAGCTGTCCTCGGCGAGGCCTTTTTCCTTCGCGGCCGCACGCGCCTTGTCGATCACGTTCTTCATGTCGTGCGGCGCGAGGAACTGCCCCTTCTTGATATTCACGGGCTTGCCCGACTGCGCCACGGCGCGGATGAAGTCGGTCTGGCGGCACAGGAAGGCGGGCGTTTGCAGCACATCGACCACGCCGGCCACCTGCGCAATCTGCTCCTCGGAGTGCACGTCGGTCAGCACCGGCACGCCAAGCTCGCGTTTGACCTTGGCCAGGATTTCCAGGCCCTTGTCGAGGCCCGGGCCTCGAAACGTGCTGCCGCTGGAGCGATTCGCCTTGTCGAAGCTGCTCTTGAAGATGAAGGGGATGCCCAGCGCCGTGGTGATTTCCTGCAACGTGCCGGCGGTGTCCATCTGGAGTTGCTCGGACTCGATCACGCACGGGCCGGCGATCAGGAAGAAGCGGTGCTCCAGCCCGACTTCGAAGCCGCACAGTTTCATGCTCAGGCCACCACTTTCAGGTTGGTGCCAGCGACGGGATGTTCGGGTGCGACGGTCTGGTCGCGATGCGCCAGGGCGGCGCCAATGAAGGCATTGAACAGCGGGTGGCCGGCCCACGGCGTGGACCTGAACTCGGGGTGGAACTGCACGCCCATGAACCACGGGTGCACGCTTTGCGGCAGCTCGATGATTTCGGTCAGGTGCTCGCGCTGCGTCAGGGCAGAAATCACCAGCCCTGCCTTGCGCAGCGTGTCGAGGTAGTTCACATTGGCTTCGTAGCGGTGGCGGTGCCGCTCGGTCACCACGTCGCCGTAGATCTGGTGCGCCAGCGTGCCCGGCGCGACATCGGAGCTTTGCGCGCCCAGGCGCATGGTGCCGCCGAGGTCGGAATTCTCGTCGCGCGTATTGATCGTGCCGTCCTTGTCTTTCCATTCGGTGATCAAGGCGATGACGGGGTTCGGGGTGTCGGGTTCGAACTCGGTGCTGTTGGCATCCTTGAGGTGCGCCACGTCGCGTGCAAACTCGATGGTCGCGACCTGCATGCCCAGACAGATGCCCAGGTACGGCACCTTGTGCTCGCGCGCGAAACGGGCCGCGCAAATCTTGCCTTCGATGCCGCGTTTGCCAAAGCCGCCGGGCACCAGCACCGCGTCGAATTTGGCGAGTTGGTCGATGTTCTCGGGCGTGATGGTTTCCGAGTCGATATAGCCGATCTTCACGCGCGCATGGTTGCGCATGCCGGCATGGCGCAGCGCCTCGTTGAGCGACTTGTAGCTGTCGGACAGGTCCACGTACTTGCCAACCATCGCGATGTTGACTTCGCTTTGCGGGTGCTCGGTCTCGTGCACCAGGTCGTCCCAGCGCTTGAGGTTGGCGGGCGGCGTGTTCAGGCGCAGCTTGTCGCAGATCAGGCCGTCCAGGCCCTGCTCGTGCAGCATGCGCGGCACCTTGTAGATGGTGTCCACGTCCCACATCGAGATCACACCCCACTCGGGCACGTTCGAGAACAGCGAGATCTTGGAGCGTTCTTCCTGCGGAATCGGGCGGTCGGCGCGGCAGATCAGCGCGTCGGCCTGGATGCCGATTTCGCGCAGCTGCTTGGCGGTGTGCTGGGTCGGTTTGGTCTTGAGTTCGCCGGCGGCGGCAATCCAGGGCACGTAGCTCAAATGCACGAACGCCGAGTTGTTCGGGCCGAGCTTGAGGCTCATCTGGCGCACCGCCTCGAGGAAGGGCAGCGACTCGATATCGCCCACCGTGCCGCCGATTTCGACGATGGCCACATCCACGCCGGCGGCCCCGCGCATGACGAACTCCTGGATTTCGTTGGTCACATGCGGAATCACCTGCACGGTCTTGCCCAGGTAGTCGCCCCGGCGCTCTTTTTCGAGCACGCTTTTGTAGATCTGGCCGGTCGTGAAGTTGTTGACCTTGCCCATGCGCGTCTCGATGAAACGCTCGTAATGGCCCAGGTCGAGGTCGGTTTCGGCGCCGTCATCGGTCACGAACACTTCGCCGTGCTGGAACGGCGACATGGTGCCCGGATCGACGTTCAGATAGGGATCGAGCTTGATGAGGGTGACCTGCAGGCCCCGCGATTCGAGGATCGCGGCTAAGGAGGCTGAGGCGATTCCCTTGCCCAGGGAGGACACCACACCGCCGGTGACGAAGACGAATTTGGTCATGTCAGGGTCGGGAGCCAATCCCGAGGAGGTGGTAAAGCGAGATTATAGGCGTCTGCTACATTGCGGCCCATGAACGATCTTGCTGGTAAACATATTGTTTTGGGCCTGTCCGGCGGCATCGCCTGCTACAAGGCGGCCGAGTTGTGCCGCGCGCTGATCAAGGAGGGCGCGATCGTGCAGGTCGTGATGACCGAGGCGGCCGGGCAGTTCATTACCCCGGTGACGATGCAGGCGCTCAGCAACCGTCCCGTGTACGGCTCGCAGTGGGACGCGCGCGAGCCCAACAACATGCCGCATATCAACCTCTCGCGCGAGGCGGACGCGATTCTGATCGCCCCGTGCAGCGCCGACTTCATGGCCAAGCTGCTGCATGGCCGCGCCGACGATTTGCTGAGCCTGATGTGCCTGGCGCGCCCCGTCGCGCAGGTGCCGCTCCTGATCGCTCCCGCCATGAACCGCGAAATGTGGGCGCACCCGGCGACCCAGCGCAACCTGGCGCAACTGCAGGCTGATGGTGCGACGCTGCTGGGCGTGGGCAACGGCTTTCAGGCCTGCGGCGAGACGGGCGACGGCCGCATGCTGGAGCCCGCCGAACTGCTGGAAGACGTGATCGCGTTTTTCCAGCCCAAGCTGCTGGCCGGCCAGCAGGTGCTGGTTACGGCCGGTCCGACCTACGAGGCGATCGATCCGGTGCGCGGCATCACCAACCGCTCCAGCGGCAAGATGGGCTTTGCCATCGCGCGGGCCGCGCGCGAAGCCGGCGCCCAGGTCACGCTGGTGGCCGGGCCGGTGAGCCTGCCGACGCCACGCGGGGTCACGCGCGTGAATGTGAAATCTGCGCAAGATATGCTTGAAGCCGTGATGCAGCATGCGCCAACCGCTACTATATTTGTAGCGACCGCAGCTGTGGCCGACTGGCGGCCGGCCAGCGCGGCGGACCACAAGATCAAGAAGGACGGTACCGGCCAGTGTCCGCAGATGGGTTTCGTCGAAAACCCGGACATCCTGGCCAGTGTGGCCCGATCGCCGCGCGGCCGAAGCGGTGCGTTGTTCTGCGTGGGTTTTGCGGCCGAGAGCCACGACCTGCTGGCCCACGCCCAGGCCAAGCGCGCGCGCAAAGGGGTGCCGCTGCTGGTCGGCAACATCGGCCCGGCCACGTTTGGGCAGGACGACAATGCGCTGCTGCTGGTGGACGAGCACGGCGCGCAGGACATGCCGCGCGCGCCCAAACTTGTCCTTGCTCGTCAATTGATAGCAGAGATCGACCGCCGTACAAGGGCTGCGGCCTGATTTTTCACAAAACCCATGAACATCGACGTGAAAATCCTGGATCCGCGCATGACGGATCAGCTCCCCGCCTACGCCACGCCCGGCAGTGCCGGGCTGGACCTGCGCGCCTGCCTGGACGCGCCGCTCCTGCTCGCACCCAATGCCTGGCAGCTGGTGCCGACCGGCATCGCGATCCACCTGTGCGACCCGAACTTCGCGGCGCTGATCCTGCCGCGCTCGGGCCTGGGCCACAAGCATGGCATCGTGCTCGGCAACCTGGTCGGTTTGATCGACAGCGACTACCAGGGGCAACTCATGGTCAGCGCCTGGAATCGCAGCGACGTGGCCTTCACCATCGCGCCGATGGAGCGCATCGCGCAACTGGTGATCGTGCCGGTGGTGCAGGCGCGGTTCAAGGTGGTGAGCGAATTCCCGGCCAGCGTGCGCGGCGAGGGCGGGTACGGTTCCACCGGCAAGGCCTGAGGGCGGTGCATCCTACAAGCCGGCTTCCTGATTCCCTACAGGAATGCAGCGCCCTGCCTGATGGCGCAGGCGGGCTTCAGGATCTTCAATGAAGGCAGACGAGGTGGGTTTGCGGCAATACACAGGGTTTCGCCGCAGTTCACCGAATTTGATTTCATTCACCGGAGAGCCTTATGCGTCCATCTTTACGTCTTGCTGCCATTGTTTCCACCGCCGCGCTGCTGGGTAGCCTTGCCGCGTGCGGCTCGCCACCCATGAATACATCGGGGACTGCGTACCCGAGTTATCCGCCGTCCAACTATCCAGCCAGCAATTATCCCAACCCGAACTATCCCAACACGAATCCCAACACGAATTACCCCAACGCCAATTACCCGAGCAATGCTCCCAGCGCGTATGTTGTGTACGGGCGCGTGACGGGCATCGACGTTATCCGTACCGGCCAGCAAGGCCAGGGCATTGGTGCCGGGGCCATTGTCGGGGGCGTGGTGGGTGGCGTGCTCGGCAACCAGATCGGCAGTGGTACGGGACGTGGTCTGGCCACGGCGGCCGGCGTCGTGGGCGGTGCAGTGGTGGGCAACAGTATCGAGAACAGTCACACCGCCGCCACGCAGGAGATCTACCGCATGTCGGTCCAGACCGACAATGGAACGATGCGCCTTTCGACATGACGACGCTTGGTGACCTGCGCATCGGTGACCATGTGCGGATTGAAAACGGACAGGTCGTTCGGCTCTGAACGGGCGACCCCCAGACCACGCGCCAGGATTTAATGTAGCGTGGTGCCTCCAGGCGCCTGCGGCTGGACCTTGAAGAAGCCGGTGCCGCAGGAGCCGCGTCCGACTTCTTCCTCGGTCGCCTCGCGCACCGCCTCGACCTTCAGGCTCAGGCGCAGCGCAATGCCGGCCAGTGGATGGTTCCCATCGAGCACCACGTGCTCGGGATAGATTGCGGTCACGGTGTAGAGCGCGTCTTTCGGCGCATCGGGGTTGCTGCCGGACGGTAGCGCGCTGCCCTCGAACGTCATGCCTTCTTCCAGCTCTTGGGGGTACAGGCCGCGTGGCTCCAGAAAGATCATCTGGTCGTTGAAGTCGCCAAAGGCTTCTTCAGGCTCCAGGTGCAAATCCAGCCGGGCGCCCGGCTCGTGGCCCTGCAGCGCCTCCTCGATTTTGTGCAGCAGGTCGCTGCCGCCGACCAGAAACTCCACCGGCTCGTCCAGCACGTCCAATTCTTCGCCCAGCGTGTCCTTGAGCGTCCAGGTCAGCGCGACCACGCATTGTTGAGTAATTTCCATAGGAGAATTGTCGCAGTTATGGACATCACACAACCACTCGCCTTGCTCGGCGGATTGAGCCCGCAGCAGTTCATGAAGCGGCACTGGCAGAAAAAGCCCTTGCTGGTGCGCCAGGCTCTTGCGGGCATGGCCGGCTTTGCGGCCCTGCTGGATCGCGCCGCGCTGTTCGCGCTGGCCGGCGGCGATGACGTGGAGTCGCGTTTGGTCACCCAGGGCTCCAAGGGCTGGCGCATGCGCTCCGGCCCGTTCAGGCGCCGCGCCCTGCCGCCGCTGGGGCAGCCCGGCTGGACGCTGCTGGTGCAGGGCGTCGATCTGCACGTCGATGCCGCATACGAACTGTTGCAGCAGTTTCGTTTTGTGCCCGAGGCCCGGCTCGACGATTTGATGGTCAGCTACGCCGTGGATGGCGGCGGCGTCGGCCCGCACTTCGACAGCTACGACGTGTTCCTGCTGCAGGCCCACGGCCGGCGCCGCTGGCGCATCGGGCGCCAGCAGGACCTGACCCTGCAGGAGGGCGTGCCGCTCAAGGTCTTGGCCAACTTCGTGCCGGAGCAGGAGTTCGTGCTGGAGCCGGGCGACCTGCTGTATTTGCCGCCGCGCTATGCCCACGACGGTGTGGCGGTGGGCGAGTGCATGACGTACTCGATCGGGTTTCGCGCGCCCCAGCGCGGCGAGATCGCGCGTGAACTGCTGCAGCGCCTGGCAGAGGACGCGGATGAGGCGGCCGGCGATGCGCTGTACCGGGACGCTGACCAGCCTGCGGCGGATTCGCCCGGCCGCATTCCGGCAAAGCTGCAGGACTTCGCGCGGCACGCGCTGCAGGCTGCGCTCAAGAACCCGCTGGCGCTGCCGCGCGCCCTGGGCGAATACCTGACCGAGCCGAAGGCCAGCGTCTGGTTCGAGCCGGCTGGGGCGCCGCGCACGTTGCGGCGCGTGGCGCTTGACCGCCGCACGCGAATGATGTTTGATGACCATCATGTTTTTATCAATGGCGAGAGCTACCGCGCCGGCGGGCGCGATGCCACGCTGATGCGGCGGCTGGCCGATCATCGGCGCCTTGAAGCAGACGATCTGCTGCGAGCCAGCGAGGGTGCCTTGTCGCTGCTGGCGTCCTGGTACGAAGCCGGCTGGTTGCATGAGCCGCCGGGCCGTTCCCAAGGCGAACACCGCAGCGCGTAGCGCGCAGGTTGACTGATAGGGGCGGTGCGGCGCTTTAATGCTGGCGGAGGTGCTGTCATGACGATGAAACAGATCGGGACAACAGATGACGGAGATGAGGGGCCGGCCGATGCCGCAGCGGCACGTGTCAGCACCGCATCCGGCCTGCCCTCGGGCCGGTTTTCGGGGCGCAGCGAATTCGCGCAGATCGTGCGCGATGCGCTGGCCTGCGCCGCGCGCGAGGGCTGGCACGAAATCATCGTCAGCGACGCCAGCTTCGAAGACTGGCCGCTGGGCGAGCGAGCGCTCGCCGAGTCGCTGCAGGCATGGTCGAAAGCAGGGCGCAAATTCACCATGCTGGCCCGGCACTACGACGAAGTGAGCCGGCGTCACGCCCGCTTTGTGAGCTGGCGCCGGACCTGGGCGCACATTGTGGAATGCCGCCGTTGTGTGGTGGCCGATCCGCTGGAGCTGCCCAGCGCGATCTGGAGTCCGGTCTGGGCGCTGCGCCGGCTCGATCTGGAGCGCAGTACCGGCACCTGCGGCAGCGAGCCCGAGCGCCGCCTGCAGATCCGGGAGGCGCTGGGCGAGTGGCTGCGCAAGAGCACGCCGGGGTTTCCGGCTTCCACCCTGGGTCTTTAGCGCCCCCCGACGAGGACAAAGTGTTGCTTTTTTGGTATTCGGGTTTCCGATACTTGTAATTGCCAGCACTATAATGGCGGCCAGAGATGAAAGAGCTCGAGTGCTTTCCCTCGGTCAATGCAGTTTTTTTGCTGTGCTGACAATTTCCGGAAGTTGTTTTTCTCCATTTAAGGAATTTTCAAATGAATAAGTCTCTCGTTCTGGCCGCTGTGATTGCTGCCGCTGCCCTGGTTGCCTGCGGCAAAAAAGATGAAGCTCCGGCACCGGCCGAAGCGCCCGCTGCTGCTGCTCCCGCGGCCCCTGATGCTGCTGCTTCCGCTGCTGCCGGCGCTGCGAGCGACGCTGCTGGTGCTGCTACGACGGCCGCTGGTGCCGCTTCGACGGCTGCCGACGCCGCTTCGACGGCCGCTTCCGCTGCTGGTGCTGCTGCTGACGCAGTCAAAGATGCTGCTGGCGCTGTCAAAGACGCCGCTGGCGCCATGAAGAAGCCTTAAGTCCAAGTAATCGCTCTCCAGCGTTTCTTGAAAAGCCACCGCAAGGTGGCTTTTTTGTGGCTGGCACACACTCGCAGCAGCCGCGGCATGCTGCGCTTACACCTCGATCCAGGGGGTGCCATCGATCGCGTGGGCAGTGTCGATCTCCGGCGCTGTGCGCCCGAGGGCCGCCGCCAGTGCGGCGCGCACCAGCTCCGGACGGTTGTTTTGCTCGCTCAGGTGCGCCGCCACCACGCGGTTCAGCCCCGCATGCTGCACCGCCAGCGCAATGGCAGCTGCGTCGGCATTGGCCAGATGGCCGTGCGGGCCGCCCACCCGCTTTTTCAGGAAAACCGGATAGCCGGACGCCGCCAGCAACTCCGGGTCATGGTTGCACTCCAGCAGCAGCGCCTGACAGTGGCCGAGATGCGCGAGCACGTGTGTCGTGGAGTGCCCCAGATCGGTCAATACGCCGAGCTTTGAGGCGCCGTCCGAGCAGGTCAGCTGCAGCGGCTCGCGCGCGTCGTGCGGCACGGTGAACGGCATTACCTGCAGTCCCCCGAGGTCGATGGCCTGCGCATCGCGCGCCGTCTTGAAGAGGCCCTCGAAGTCGCACGGACCGAGGGCGGCATAGGTGCCCTGGCTCATCCACACCGGAATCCGCTCGCGCAGCGCCAGCTGGCGTGCGCAGCCGATGTGGTCGCCATGTTCGTGGGTGATGAAGATGGCGTCGAGCTGGCTGGCCGCCAAGCCCGCCCGACCGAGCCGGGCATCCAGATGCTTCAGGCCGAAGCCGCAGTCGATCAGCAGGCGGGTGACCTGGTTGCCGCTGCGTGCTTCAACCACCGTGGCGTTGCCCGAGCTGCCGCTGCCCAGACTCCTGAATCTCAACATGCCACGGGCAGGCTACTTGAGGTCGTCGGCAATGACCTTGACGATGCGCTGGGCGTTGGCCGAGCTCTCGGGCGCGCCGCTGGCGTTCAGCACCGACACGGTGGTCGCGTCGCCCTGGCTCTGCAGCGCAATGCGGTACTGCAACGGCGGCGTGGCCGCTTTCGAGCCGCTGAACAGCTTGCTGAAGAAGCCCGGCTCACTGTTGTCGGTAGTCGGGTCCACGTAGCGCACAAAGTACAGGCCCTTGCTGCGGTCCCGGTCTTCCACGGTGAAGCCGGTGCGGTCCAGCGTCAGGCCGACGCGGCGCCAGGCACGGTCGAAGCCCTCGTCCATCTGCACCACCGGCTGGTTGTTCAGCATGGCCACGCGTGCGGTCGGCTTGACGATCGCGGCCTCGGCAACCAGGGCCTTGGATTGCGCTTCCGAGGCGCCCAGCTTGAGCATCAGGCGGCGCAGGAACTCGGTCTCGAGTTCCGGGTCGGAGGGCCTGGGTTGCCATGTGGTCTGGGTTTTTTGCGTATCGGTGTAGACCTCGACCATGCCGCGGTGGCTGATGAAGATATCGGTGCCGCCCGCGCCGGTGCGCTCCAGCCGCGTGCGGAATTTGTCGCGCTGGCCGGTGTCATAAGCCGAATCGAACACCTTGCCGATGGTTCTGCGGATGATGTCCTGCGGAATCTTGGCACGGTTTTCGGCCCAGTCGGTTTCCATGATGCCGAGCTTGCGATCGTCCAGGGTCAGCAGAAAACCATTTTCCTGCCAGAAGTCGCGCACCGGTCCCCAGAGCTGATCGGCCGGACGGTTCACCACCAGCCAACGATCATTGCCGTCGCGCTCGATGTGCATGTCACCCAGTTTCGAGACAGCCGTGGTGGGCTCGGCAGGCGCAGCGGCCTGGGTGCTCTGGTAGCCGCTGGCGGTGACGGCGCCGCCGGGGACGACGTACCGGTTGTTGGGCGCCAACTGCGTCAAATCGGGAGGAACCTCCAGGCCGGCCGCCTTGGTGGCGCTCTTGTAGTCGATCTTGTCGCTCTGCAGCATCGAGCAGGCGCCCAGCGTCAGTGTCAGGCCCAGAAGTGCCAGTCGTCTTGCAAATTGATTCACGCGGTATTCCATTAAATTGTTGCGGTCGGTCAGAGCAGGCCGGCCGAGCGCAGCGCACCCTCGACCACGGCTTCGTTGGAGGGGGCGATGGGGGTCATGGGCAGGCGCAGGGTGCCCCCGCACAGACCCATGCGGGCCATGGCCCACTTCACAGGCATCGGGTTGGCTTCCACGAACAGGTGCTTGTGCACCGGCATCAGCTTGAACTGGATTTCCATGGCGCGCCGCGCATCGCCCGCGATGGCGGCCACGCACAGTTCGTGCATCAGGCGCGGCGCGATGTTCGCCGTGACGCTGATGTTGCCCTGGCCACCGCACAGCATCAGCGCGACCGCCGTCGGATCGTCGCCCGAATATACCGAAAAACCCTTGGGCACGTCGCGGATCAGCCACTGTGCGCGCTCGATGTTGCCCGTCGCTTCCTTGATGCCGACGATGCCCGGAACCTGTGCCAGCCGCAGCACGGTGTCGTGCGCCATATCGGCGACCGAGCGCCCGGGCACGTTGTACAGCACCATGGGCAGGTCCACGGCTTCGGCAATGGCCTTGAAGTGCCGGTACTGGCCTTCCTGGCCGGGCTTGTTGTAGTAGGGCACGACCTGCAAGTGGCAGTCGGCGCCGACCTCTTTGGCAAAGCGTGTGAGCTCGATGGCCTCGGAGGTCGAGTTGGCACCGCAGCCGGCCATGACGGGCACACGGCCTTTGGCCTGCTCGACGGCGACGCGGATGATTTCGCAGTGCTCCTGCACGTTGACCGTGGGCGACTCGCCGGTGGTGCCGACCACGCCGATGCAGTCGGTGCCCTCCGCGATGTGCCAGTCGATCAGTTTGCGCAGGGTGGGGTAGTCCACGCTGCCGTCTTCCTGCATCGGGGTCACGATGGCCACGGTGCTGCCGGTAATGGGTGTCATATCCGCAACTTGAAACGGTAAACCAGCATTCTAACTAGAGCATGTAACGCGTCGGGAGTTCCGCAGCGTGCTGCCTGACCGCCACGACGCGCTGCACGAAACGATCCGGACCTTGCAGGAATCCGTCCTCGAAAGCCACCACCCGCAGGCCCTCGCACGCGCGCCACAGTTCACCCGGCTGCAGCAAAAAATCGGGCCGCGACGGTTTGCCGACCGTCTCGTTGCCGGCGGCAAAGGTCTCATAGATCAGCACGCCGCCGGGCGCCACGCTCGCCACAATGGCGGGCAGCAGCGGGCGCCACAGGTAGTTGGTGACGATCACCGCGTCGAACGTGCGCACCTGCGTGCCGGCCGAAAACGGCCAGGGCCCGCTTTCAAGGTCCGCCAGCAGCGCTTCGGCCTGGCCCGCGGCGACCAGGTCTGCTATTGAATCGATAGCGTCCTGTGACCGATCCACGCCGGTCACGGGGTGATTTCGTTGTGCAAACCAGCGCAGATGGCGGCCGTGGCCGCAGGCCACATCCAGTACCGTGCCGCGCGCGGGCACCAGGTGCGACCAGCGCTGGATCCACGCGGAAGCGGCCGCGCTGCCGTGCGGGTCTGGGGTTGCTTTAGTGAGGTTTGACATTGTCTTTGAGCGCCGCCAGCGCCATGTTTTCCACCATGCCGGGCACCAGCAGTTTCATGAAGCGCCCGATCTTGCCCTTGCGGCTCATCACCACCTCGCGCCGGCGCTGCGCCATGCCGTCAAGGATCAGGCGCGCGCATTCCTCCACGCTCATCGCGTCGTCCTCTTTCAGGCCGCTGGCGCCTGCCGCCACGCCCGCCGCGTTGAAGCCGCGGTAGCGGGTCTGCGTCGCCACCACGCCGGGGTAGGCGGTGGTCACGCTCACCCCCCCGAGCTTGAGTTCGGCGCGCAGGGCCTCGAAAAAGCCGGTCATGGCGAACTTGGTCGCACTGTAGGCGGTGCGCCCGGGTACGCCGATCAGTCCGGCCAGCGAGGACACCGCCACGATGCTGCCGCGCGCGGCCTTGAGGTGCGGCAGCGCCGCGTGGGTGCACCAGACGCTGCCCCACAGGTTCACGCGCATCAGGTCCTCGTACCAACCCAGGTCCTGCGCCTTGACGTCCGCAAACAGCGCCTGGGCCGACATGCCGGCGTTGTTGATCAGCGCGTCGACGCGGCCGAATTTCTCCACCGTGGCGGCAATCAGCTGGCGGCACTGCGCCTGCTGTGACACGTCGGTTTTGACCACCAGCGTCTGCGCGCCATGCGCCGCGCACTGCCCGGCGACCTGCTGCAGCAGGGCTTCGTTGCGCGCGGCCAGCACCAGCGCTACCTGCGTGCCGTGCGTCTGCGCCAGCTGGCGCGCCATTTCGGCGCCAATGCCATCGGAGGCGCCCGTGAGGACGATCGTTTTCATGGGGTGTGGCGTGCTCGTATGGTGGACAGTGCTTTGCAAGGGGCGGTCATCGGGGGAATGTAACGAATTCGGCCTCGGGCGGCTGTCGCATCGGTCGTGGATTGCCTTTGGGCTGTATTTGTATCCAGTGGTTTGAGTGGCGGCGGACTACAATTCGCCGCTATGGCAACGAATTCTGCAGTCAACCCCCCCGAATATTCCGAAGGCTCGATCCGCGTTCTCAAGGGCCTGGAGCCCGTCAAGCAGCGCCCGGGCATGTACACCCGCACCGACAATCCGCTGCACGTGATCCAGGAAGTGCTGGACAACTCCGCCGACGAGGCGCTGGCCGGCCACGGCAAGAAGATCAGGGTCACGCTGCACCAGGACGGCTCGGTCAGTGTCGAGGACGACGGCCGCGGCATTCCGTTCGGCCTGCACCCCGAAGAAAAAGCACCCGTGATCGAGCTGGTGTTCACCCGGCTGCACGCCGGCGGCAAGTTCGACAAGGGCAGCGGCGGCGCCTACAGTTTCTCGGGCGGCCTGCACGGCGTGGGCGTCTCCGTGACCAATGCGCTGGCAAAGCGGCTGGAGGCCACGTCGTACCGCGACGGCACGGTGGCGGCGCTGGTGTTTGCGGGTGGCGATGTGGTGGAGCCCTTGACGCTGCGCCCGGCCGCCGAAGGTGACCGTAAATGCGGCACCAGCGTGCGCGTCTGGCCCGACGCCAAATACTTCGAGGCGGCCGCGCTGCCGATGCACGAGCTCACGCACCTGCTGCGCAGCAAGGCCGTGCTGATGCCGGGTGTGACCGTGACGCTGACCGTCGAGAAGACCCGCGAGGTGCAAACCTGGCTCTACAAGGGCGGCCTGCGCGATTACCTGATGCAGGAGTTGAACGCCGACCCGGTGATCCCGCTGTTCGAGGGCGAGGGCTTTGCCGATGCCGCGCACGACAGCTTTGCCGAAGGCGAGGGCGCGCAGTGGTGCGTGGCCTTCACCGAAGACGGCCAGCCGGTGCGCGAGAGCTACGTCAACCTGATTCCCACCAGCGCCGGGGGCACGCACGAGAGCGGCCTGCGCGACGGGCTGTTCACCGCCGTCAGGAGCTTTATCGAGCTGCACTCGCTTAGCCCGAAGGGCGTCAAGCTGCTGCCCGAGGACGTGTTTGCACGCGCCTCGTATGTGCTCTCGGCCAAGGTGCTGGACCCGCAGTTCCAGGGCCAGATCAAGGAACGCCTGAACTCGCGCGATGCGGTGCGTCTCGTCTCCAGCTTCGTGCGCCCCGCGCTGGAGCTCTGGCTCAACGAGCATGTGGACTACGGCAAGAAGCTGGCCGAGCTCGCCATCCGGGCCGCGCAGACGCGCCAGCGCGCCGGCCAGAAGGTGGAAAAGCGCAAGGGCTCGGGCGTGGCCGTGCTGCCCGGCAAGCTGACCGACTGCGAAAGCAGGGATCTGGCCTACAACGAGGTGTTTCTGGTGGAAGGCGACTCGGCCGGCGGCAGCGCCAAGATGGGCCGCGACAAGGAAAGCCAGGCGATTTTGCCGCTGCGCGGCAAGGTGCTCAACACCTGGGAGGTCGAGCGCGACCGGCTGTTTGCCAACACCGAAATCCACGACATCGCGGTGGCCATCGGCGTGGACCCGCATGGCCCCGCCGATACGCCCGATTTGAGCGGCCTGCGCTACGGCAAGATCTGCATCCTGTCGGACGCCGACGTCGATGGCTCGCACATCCAGGTGCTGTTGCTGACGCTGTTTTTCCGCCATTTCCCCAAGCTGATCGAAACCGGCCATGTGTTCGTGGCGCGCCCGCCGCTGTTCCGGGTCGATGCGCCCGCGCGCGGCAAGAAGCCCGCGTCCAAGGCCTATGCACTGGACGATGGCGAGCTGACCGCGATCCTGGACAAGCTGCGCAAGGAAGGCGTGCGCGAGTCCGCGTGGACCATCAGCCGCTTCAAGGGGCTCGGTGAAATGAACGCGGAGCAGCTGTGGGAAACCACGCTGAATCCGGACACGCGCCGCCTGCTGCCGGTGCAGCTCGGCACGCTGGACTTTTTGCAAACCGAAAATCTGATCACCAAACTCATGGGCAAGGGCGAGGCTGCGGCGCGGCGCGAACTCATGGAGCTGCACGGCGACGCCGTGGAAATTGATATCTGAACGCGACTCCTTTTTCAATGATCGACCAACCCACTCTCGACTTCCCCCAGGGCGAATCCGACGATTCGCTGAACCTTGCCACCTACGCCCAGCGCGCCTACCTTGAATACGCGCTGAGCGTGGTCAAGGGCCGGGCCCTCCCCGATGTGTGCGACGGGCAAAAGCCCGTGCAGCGGCGCATCCTGTATTCGATGTCGCGCATGGGCCTGGGCTTCTCGGGCAACAGCGGCGCCAAGCCGGTCAAGAGCGCGCGCGTGGTGGGCGACGTGCTGGGCCGCTTTCATCCGCACGGCGACCAGGCCGCGTACGACGCGCTGGTGCGCATGGCGCAGGATTTCAGCCAGCGCTACCCGCTGATCGACGGCCAGGGCAACTTCGGCAGTCGAGACGGCGACGGCGCCGCCGCGATGCGCTACACCGAGGCGCGGCTCGCCAAAATCACCAGCTTGCTGCTCGATGAAATCGACGAAGGCACGGTGGAGTTCATCCCGAACTACGACGGCTCTACGTCCGAGCCCACGCAGCTGCCCGCACGGCTGCCGTTCACGCTGCTCAATGGCGCCAGCGGCATCGCGGTCGGCCTGGCGACTGAAATTCCGAGCCACAACCTGCGCGAGATCGCCGATGCCTGCATGGCGCTGATCAAGACGCCCAAGCTCGCCGATGACGAGTTGTTCGCCCTGATCCCGGGCCCCGACTATCCCGGCGGCGGCCAGATCATCAGTGCGGCCTCCGACATCGCCGACGCCTACCGCAGCGGCCGCGGCTCGCTCAAGGTGCGCGCGCGCTGGAAGATCGAGGAACTGGCGCGCGGGCAGTGGCAGCTGGTCGTGACCGAGCTGCCCATCGGCGTCAGCACGCAGAAGGTGCTGGAAGAAATTGAAGAGCTGACCAACCCCAAGGTCAAGACCGGCAAGAAGGCCTTGTCGCTGGAGCAGACGCAGCTCAAGGCCAGCGTGCTGTCGGTGCTCGACGTGGTGCGCGATGAGTCGAGCAAGGACGCCGCCGTGCGCCTGGTGTTCGAGCCCAAGACCGGCCGCACCCCACAGCAGGAGCTGATCACCACGCTGCTGGCCCACACCAGCCTGGAGACCTCCTCGTCCATCAACCTCACCATGGTCGGGCTGGATGGCCGGCCGACCCAGAAGTCGCTGCGGCAGATGCTGCTGGAATGGATCGAGTTCCGCCAGAGCACCGTGCAGCGCCGCTCGCAGCATCGCCTGGACAAGGTGCTGGACCGCATCCACATTCTGGAGGGGCGCCAGACCGTGCTGCTCAACATCGACGAGGTGATCGCCATCATCCGTCGCTCGGACGAGCCCAAGTCCGCGCTGATCGAGCGCTTCAAACTCAGTGACCGGCAGGCCGAGGACATCCTGGAAATCCGCCTGCGCCAGCTGGCGCGGCTGGAGGCCATCAAGATCGAGCAGGAACTCAAGGAGTTGCGCGAAGAGCAGGGCAAGCTCGAAGAAATCCTGGGCAGCCCGGCCGCGCTGCGCCGCCTGATGGTCAAGGAAATCGAGCTGGATGCCAAGACCTTTGCCGACCCGCGCCGCACCCTGATCCAGGCCGAGAAAAAGGCCGTGGTGGAGGTGCGGGTGGTGGACGAGCCGGTCACCGTGGTGATCTCGCAAAAGGGCTGGGTGCGCGCGCGTTCCGGCCATGGCCATGAGGCGGCGAGCTTCGCCTTCAAGGCCGGCGACGGGCTGTACGGCACCTTCGAGTGCCGCACGGTCGACACGCTGCTGGCGTTCGGCAACAACGGCCGCGTCTATTCGGTGCCGGTCTCCCTGCTGCCCGGCGCACGCGGCGACGGCCAGCCCGTGACCACGCTGATCGAGCTCGAATCGGGCACCCAGGTGACGCATTACTTTGCCGGCCCTACAGAGGCCACCCTGCTGCTGAGCAGCACCGCGGGGTATGGCTTCCTGGCCACGGTGGAGCACATGAGCTCGCGCCTGCGCGCCGGCAAGACGTTCGTGACCTGCAACGCGGGCGAGTCGCTGTGCCGCCCGTCGCACGTCAGCGGCTCCTCGGGCGCTGCGCCGCTGGCGGCGGCAACGCATGTGGCCTGCGCGTCCACGGGCGGACGCATCCTGAGCTTCGAGATCAGCGAGCTCAAGACCATGAGCCACGGCGGGCGTGGCCTGATGCTGATCGATCTGGAGGCCAAGGACACGCTGGCGGGCGCGGCGGCCTACACCCGCAGCGTGCGCATCGAAGGCCTGGGCCGCGGCGGCAAGGAGCGCTCGGAAACGCTGGAGATTCGCTCGCTGAACAATGCGCGCGCCGCGCGCGGGCGCAAGGGCAAGGCCGCGGACCTGGGCTTCAAGCCCACCTCCATCCAGCGGGTTGAGTAGTCATAACATGCTGTAGCCCTTACCCATAGGGCGCTATCAGCTATCAACATGATAGTAGTCGAGGTTTCGCTGCCCCGACGTTTATGAGGCGGTAAGACGAACGGCCTTGGCCGGCAGAGCCGGGCGCGGACGCGACGATAGCTCCAGAGCGGATTCGGCGCCAATGCCTGTCATGCAAAGCAGGCGGATGACGATTTGATCGATGGCGCTGGAGGGCACTGCGTCGGTGGTGATTGCCAAACTGATGCCCACGATCGCATGCGCGGTTAGTCGCCAGACGATCTCTGCATTGGGAATCTGGAAGCGTCCCGCATCCGCGGCGCGCCTCAGGTCGCGTATCGCAAACGGCCCCATGCGTCTGAACAATGCGTCGGCGATGACTTCCGAACGATAGAGCATCTGCTTCCAGCGCACATCACTCGTGGCTGTTTCCAGGACGGTTCGAATGCCGAAGGCGTAAACCTGTGCGGGGTCTTCGAATGCCTTGGTGACCACTTCGATGCGCAAGGCGAGGTCATGCATCATGTGCTCGAGCACTGCGATCGCCAACTCATCCTTGGACTTGAAATAGTTGTAGACCGTTCCAGCGCCCACATCAGCGCGCTCGGCGATCTCCAGCATGGTGGCAGCATCGACGCCTTTTTCGGTCATCACCACGCTGGCCGCGCGAATCAAGGCCTCGCGGTTGCGGCGCTGCCGACGCGCCACGCGGCCTTCGGGTTCGGCCGGTTCGGCCAGTGAATTCGTAGACGTGTTGAGTGGCTCATTCATGACGATGAGTCTAATACGAATGTCGTCATGCTCGAACCCCGCCGGTTGGAAATCAATAGGACTTGTTAGCCAAGTCTCCCCATTGGCCGGCTTGACCTGTGCCGCCAGTCTTGCCGTCACCCGCATGGCGCCGACTTCTGCGATGTAAAAAATAACTGATCACATATGAGGGTAAACCATAACTGACGAACGTTCAGTTATGACTTAGACTTCAAAAAACGTGTCAGAGAGGCATTGATTCCTCTCCCAAACGCCTAGCGCCAAAGCTTGACGACTTTCACGACCCTTGAATACAGGAGATCCAAATGAGCGTTTTCACTACACCTGCCACCCAGGGCTTCGATGCTGACGTGGCTATCGTCGGCGGTGGGCCCGTGGGCACACTGCTCGCCATCCTGCTCGGCAAGTCCGGCAAACGGGTGACGCTGATCGAGCGTTGGAGCGGCGCCTACGACCGGCCCCGCGCCGTGACCTACGACCACGAAATCGCGCGCATCCTGGCGACGCTGGGCATTGACTCTGAAAACGACTCCGCGATCAACTACCACGACGAGCTGTACTACTGGAAAGACGCCCAGGGCGAGAACCTGCAGATCGTCGATTGGCAAAGCACCTCGGCCTCAGGCTGGCGCGTGCGTTACTGGTTCAATCAGCCAGAGTTGGAACGCCGCCTCACACGCATTGCCGACACGTTGCCCAACATCAAGCAGATGCGTGGCTGGCAAGGCATCGCGCTGGCGCACGATGCCGAGGGTGTGGAGCTCTCGCTCCAGCGCAATCCCGAGGAGGCCGGCCCGAACAGCGAGCGCCGGACGCTGCGCGCGAAGTTCGTGGTCGGGGCCGATGGCGCCAACAGCTTTGTGCGTGAGAGCCTGGGCATCGAGAACGAGGACAAAGGCTACTTCTTCGACTGGCTGATTCTCGACATGATTCCCAAGGGCGACTATGAAATGAAGCCCGCGCAGTGGCAGCTTTGCGACCACAAGCGCCCCACCACCATCGTGCCTGGCGGGCCAGGCCGGCGTCGCTGGGAATACATGGTGCTGCCAGGGGAGTCGGTCGATGAGATTCAAAAACCCGAGCGAGCCTGGGAACTGCTCAAGCCCTGGGGTCTGACTCCCGAGAACGCGGAGCTGGAACGCAGTGCCGTTTACCGATTTCAGGCGCGCTGGGCCAAGACCTGGAACAAGGGGCGTTGCGCCATTGCGGGCGATGCAGCCCACCTGATGCCCCCGTTTGCCGGCGAAGGCATGTGCGCCGGATTGCGCGACGCGCTGGCACTGGGCTGGCGCCTCAACTTGATTCTCGATGGCAAGAGTGGCCCCGAACTGCTCGACAGCTACACCACCGAGCGGCTGGAGCACGTCAAGCATTACATCAACTTTAGCCAGGAGCTGGGCAAGATCATCTGCATCTCGGACGAGCAGGAAGCGGCCGAACGCGATGCCCGCATGAAGGCCGACCTGGCCGCGCGCAACAACAAACCCGTGCCGACCGATGTCTGCCAACTGGGCCATGGGGTCTGGTGTGCTGACTCCGCCCATGCAGGCGAACTGTCGGTGCAAGGGGTGGTCGAGGCCGGCGGCAAGCGCGACCGTTTCGATCAGGCGGTGGGGCGTGGCTGGGTGCTCATTGGCTTGAACGCCGACCCTGCGGCTGCGCTGACCCCAGCGCAGCGGGAGCAACTGGCGCTGCTGGACGGCATGGCGGTGAGGATCGGCGCGCCTGGCACAGTGTGCGATGCCGTTGACGTCGAGGGCACTTATGCGAAGTGGATGGATGCCATCGACGCGAAATACGTGTTGTTGCGTCCTGACTTCTACGTGGCGGCCACGGCGAGCAGTCCGGAGAAACTTCAGCAGCGTTTCGGGACGGTCATGTCGCAGCTCCATCTTCACGCAATCCGCGAAGAGGCTGTGGCCTGATTCTGGAGACACCCCATGACTGCACCGTTCGCTTACGACGTTAATCCGGCCCGCATCGTGTTCGGGCCCGGGACTCTGGCCCGGGTGGCCGACGAGGTCAGGCGGCTGGGCGCCCGCCGGGCGCTCGTGTTGTCCACGCCGTTCCAGCAGGCCGACGCAGAGGCATTGGCCAGGCAACTCGGGACGCTGGCCGCCGGCGTATTCGCCAAGGCCGCGATGCACACACCGGTCGCGGTGACGAAAGAGGCGATGCTCGCGTTCCAGGGCGTTGACGCCGATTGTGTTGTCGCGCTGGGCGGTGGATCGACCATTGGCCTGGGCAAGGCCATTGCGTACCGCAACGACACGCCCCAGATCGTGGTGGCCACGACCTACGCGGGGTCCGAAGTCACGCCTATCCTCGGCCAGACCGAAGACGGCATCAAAACCACAGTGCGCGATCCGAAGATCCTGCCCGAGGTGGTGATCTACGATCCCAATCTGACCCTGGGCCTGCCCGTTGCCATGAGCGTCACGAGCGGGCTGAACGCCATGGCGCATGCGGTCGAGGCGCTCTACGCGCAGGACCGGAACCCGATCTCATCCATGCTGGCGGTCGAAGGCGTGCGTGCGCTGCGCGCTGCGCTGCCGATGATCGTTGGCAACCCGAAGGACGTCACGGCGCGCGGCGACGCGCTCTACGGATCGTGGCTTTGCGGTACGGTGCTCGGCACGGTCGGCATGGCGCTGCATCACAAGCTCTGCCACACGCTCGGCGGGAGCTTCGACCTGCCGCACGCAGAGACCCATGCGATCTTGCTGCCCCATTCGGCGGCCTACAACGCGCAAGCTGCAGCCAACGAGTTGCAACCCTTGGCCGATCTGTTTGGCGGCGCCATCGGCAGCGGCCTTTACGACTTTGCCAAGTCGCTTGGCGCGCCGCTGGCCCTCAAGGACCTGGGCCTGCAGGAGGCGCAGCTGGATGCCGCCGCCGACCTGGCCGTGAAAAACCCCTACTGGAACCCGCGGCCCGTCGAACGCGACGCCGTGCGCTCTCTGCTGCAGCGCGCCTGGGAAGGCGCAAGGCCGCAGTAACCAAGATCACCCAACCAACCAGGAGAAGAGACCATGTTCACCAGAAGACAATTGCTTGAAACCGGTGTGGCTGCGGCCACAAGCTCGCTTGCGATCCCCGCGTTTGCACAAAAGCGCCCGATCAAGATCGGCTACATCAGCCCGCAATCGGGGCCGCTGAGCGCTTTCTCGCAGGCCGACAAGTACATGATCGCGCAGTTCCAGAAGGCCGCCCTGGCCAAGGGGCTGAACGTCCAGGTGCTGGTCAAGGACAGCCAATCGAACCCCAACCGGGCCGCCGACGTCGCACGCGAGCTGATCTTGCGCGACAAGGTGAACCTGATCCTTGTTGCTTCGACGCCGGAGACGACAAACCCGGTCTGCACCGTCGCCGAGGCCGAACAAGTGCCGGTCATCTCGTCGGTGGCGCCATGGCAGTCTTGGTACGTCGGCCAGCAGGGCAATCCCGACAACCCGTCGTCATGGACCAGTTTCAATTACGTTTACCACTTCTTCTGGGGCCTGGAAGACAACGTGGCGGTGTTTCTGAACATGTGGAACAGCGTCAAGACCAACAAGAGCCTGGGTGCGCTCTGGCCCAATGACGGCGACGGCAATGCGTGGGCCAGCAACTATGGCTTGCCGCCGGCGGCCAAGAAAGCGGGCTACAAGCTGACCGATCCGGGGCGTTACCAGGACCTGACCGACGACTTCTCGGCCCAGATCAACGCTTTCAAGAAGAACGACGTCGAGATATTCACCGGCATTCCGATTCCGCCGGACTTCACGACCTTCTGGACCCAGGCCAGCCAGCAGGGTTTCAAGCCCAAACTGGTGTCCATCGCCAAGGCGCTGCTGTTCCCCGAAAGCGTGGCTGCGCTGGGTAAGCTCGGCCACAACCTGACTTGCGAGGTTTACTGGACGCCGACGTTTCCGTTCCATTCTTCGCTGACGGGCGAAAGCTGTGCCGACCTGGCCGCGGGCTTCTCCAAGGCAGCTGGCCGTCAGTGGACCCAGCCGGTGGGATACACCCACGCCCTGTTCGAGCTGGCCGCCGACGTGCTCAAGCGCGCTGGCGATCCCACAAATCGTGACGCCGTGGCAAAGGCCATCGCCAGCACCTCGCTCGATACGGTGGTGGGCAACATCCGCTGGGGCAAGGACAACGTGCCAGCGTATGCGCGCAAGAACGTGGCCAAGACACCACTGCTCGGTGGCCAATGGCGGCGCCAGGCCAATGGCAGCTTCGATCTGGTCATCGTGGAAAACGGCAATGCCCCGAACATCCCGCTCGGCGGCAAGCTCGAAACCCTGCGCTGACCGGCACGTATGAACGAGTCAGAGGCCGATGTGCCTATCCTCAGCCTGAAGTCCGTGTCCAGGTCGTTTGGCGCGCTCAAGGTGTCGGACGACGTGAGCTTCGACGTGGCGCCGGGCGAGGCGCTGGGCATCATCGGTCCCAACGGTGCCGGCAAGTCCACGCTCTTCAACCTGATCGCGGGCAACCTGCGTCCGGATGCGGGAACGGTATTGTTCGAGGGCGTCGATGTCACGCACCAGTCAACGATGCAGCGCTGTGTCTCGGGTGTCGGGCGGTCGTTTCAGATCCCGCAGCCCTTCGGGCACCTGAGTGTCTATGAAAACCTGCTGGTGGCGGCGCAGTTCGGCGGCGGGTGGCGCGGACGGGAAGCCGCAGGGCACTGCGTGGACATCCTGGGCCGCACCGGGCTGGAGGATGTGTCCGACAAGCCGGCCGGAGGACTGTCGCTGCTCAAGCGCAAACGGCTGGAACTGGCCCGCGCCATGGCGACTTCGCCCCGGCTGATCCTGCTCGACGAAATTGCAGGCGGGTTGACCGAGGCGGAGTGCGGCGAACTCATCGTCACGATCAAGGCCATCCATGCGAGCGGGACGGCCATCATCTGGATTGAACATGTTCTGCACGCGCTGAACTCGGTCGTGGAGCGCCTGATGGTTCTTAACTTCGGCAAGGTGCTCATGATCGGCGAACCCGGCGCGGTCATGGCCTCGCCCGAGGTGCGCGAGATCTATCTGGGGATTGAAGTATGAACAACACAAAAGCCCTGCTTCAGACGCATAACCTGACAGCGTTCTACGGCGACTTCCAGGCACTGTTCGGGGTCGACCTGACACTGCACAAGGGCGAGACGGTGGCCATCATCGGCGCCAACGGTGCAGGCAAGACGACACTCATGCGGGCCATCACCGGCATCGTGCCGACTCCGCCGGACGCCATCACGCTGCACGGCGAAGCCATCGGCGCGCTGTCGGCCCCGGACGTGCTGGCGCGCGGAGTGGCGATGGTGCCGGAGGGTCGCAAGTTGTTTTCGTCGCTCAGTGTTGAGGAAAACCTGTTGATCGGTGCGCACGTCCGTCGTGGCAACGAACACTGGACCCTCGGTGCCATCTATGACCTCTTCCCTGTCTTGAGGGAGCGCCGGTACAACTCCGCGACCGCGCTGTCGGGCGGGCAGCAACAGATGGTGGCGATTGGTCGGGCGCTCATGTCCAATCCCGAGGTGCTGCTGTGCGACGAGATCAGCCTGGGGCTGGCGCCGCTGGTCATCCGCGACATTTATGCCGCCGTGCCCAAGATCAAGACGGCTGGCGCGTCGATCATCGTGGTGGAGCAGGACATCGGTCAGGCGCTGCGGGTCGCCGACCGCGTCTATTGCATGATGGAAGGACGGGTGACGCTGGAAGGCACGCCCGAGAGCCTGTCGCGCGAAGCCATCCACGACGCGTACTTCGGGGTGAGCGCATGATCTGGCTCGACACCATCGTGCAGGGCATCCTGCTGGGCGGGCTGTACGCCCTGTTTGCCGCCGGCTTGAGCCTGGTCTTCGGCGTCATGCGACTGGTCAACCTGGCCCATGGCGACCTTATCGTGCTGGCGGCCTATCTGGTCCTCGTGATCATGACTGCGCTGGGGCTGCATCCCTTCGTGGCCGTGCTGATTGCCGCGCCGATCATGTTCGCGGTCGGCTGGCTGCTTCAGACTTACGTGCTCAACCGCGTGCTGGGCGAGGACATCCTGCCGCCGCTGCTCGTCACCTTCGGCCTGTCGGTCGTGATCCAGAATGGGCTGCTGGAAGTCTTCTCAGCGGACACCCAGAAGTTGACCGCCGGGCCGATCGAGGTTGCGTCGCTGTCACTTGGACCGATTGCGGTCGGCATCGTGCCGCTGATGACGCTCGCGACCGCCGTGATCGTGATCTTCCTGCTCAACCAGATCTTCTACAAGACCGCTTTGGGCCGGGCGTTTCGGGCCACCTCCGACGATGCTGTGACGGCTGGGCTGATGGGCATCCACCCGAAGCGGGTGTTCGCCATGGCCACCGGGATCGCCATGGTCGTGGCAACCATCGCGGCGCTTTACCTGGGCACGCGGGCGAATTTCGATCCCTCGATCGGCCCGGCGCGCCTCATCTATGCCTTCGAGGCAGTGATCATCGGCGGGCTCGGGAGTCTGTGGGGAACCTTGATTGGCGGCATGGTCATCGGCGTGGCGCAGACGCTGGGTGCCGCGGTCAGTCCGGATTGGCAGATTCTTGCCGGACACCTGGCCTTTGTGGTGGTCCTCCTTGTACGCCCGCGCGGGCTATTTCCCCGCGCCAATGATTGAGCCTGTTATGTCACTCACAAGTACCCCTCGTTCGTTCGACTGGCGCGCCGCACTGACCGGACTCGTTCTGGCGGCTGCTCTGGCGGCGGTCCCCGTCGTCGGTTCGCGCGTCATGGTCCAGGATGTCTTCATGATGCTGACCCTGCTGGTGCTGGCGATGAACTGGAATTTGCTGGCCGGTTTTGCCGGTCTGGTCTCGGTAGGCCAGCAAGTCTTCGTCGGCCTGGGCGCCTACGCGATGTTCGCGGCCGTGATCCTTTGGGGTCTGGATCCGCTCGTCGGGATCGGCATCGCCGGCGTAGTGGCCGTGTTATTTGCCGTCCCCATGGCGTTCTTCGCGTTCCGGCTCAGCGGCGCCTACTTCGCCATCGGAACCTGGGTCGTGGCCGAAATCGCGCGCCTGTCGCTGGCGCAATGGCATGCCTTGGGCGGCGGTACCGGCACCTCTTTGCCCAGAGGCACGACGGACAAGATGTTCGGCGTGGCGCATGTCAAGGAGCTGCTGCATGTCAGCAGTCCGGCTGCCGCTGACGCCATCACCTATTGGCTGGCCCTTGCGCTGGCGCTGGTCACCCTGGGTGCCAGCTACGTCTTCCTGCGCTCGCGCATGGGGCTGGGTCTGCAAGCCATCCGCGACAACACCGAAGGGGCGCGCTCGGTGGGTGTGGATCCGACCCGCCTGAAGGCGCTGGTTTTTCTACTGACCGCCCTCGGGACCGGCCTGTGTGGCGCTCTGCTCTTCATCCAGATCACGCGCGTCACGCCCGATGCCGCATTTTCCGTGATCAACTGGACCGCCTACGTGATCTTCGTGGTGGTCATTGGCGGCATCGGCACGCTGCCTGGTCCCATCGTTGGCGTGGTGATCTTCTACGCCTTGCAGCGCGTGCTGTCGGACTACGGCTCGGTCTATCTGATCGTGCTGGGTCTGATCGGCATCGTGATCATGCTGTTTGCGCGGCGGGGCTTGTGGGGCCTATTCACTGACCGCAGCGGCATCGAACTATTGCCGTTGCGCCAGCATCCTCCCCACGATTTGTTAATGCAGAAAGGAACCCGATCATGACCCAGTTTTTCACTGAAGCAGGCTCTGTCGAAGCCGTCAACACCCGCATGGGCAAGGACATCAACCCGCGCCTGAAGGAGGTGATGGCATCACTCATCAAGCATCTTCATGCCTTCGCCAAGGACATCCACCTGACCCAGGAGGAGTGGGATATTGCGATTGACTTCCTGACCAGGACCGGCCAGATGTGCAGCGAAGAGCGGCAGGAATTCATCCTGCTGAGCGACACGCTGGGCTTTTCCATGCTGGTGGATACCATCAATAACCGCCGCCCGGTGGGAGCCACCGAAAACACGGTGTTCGGCCCGTTCCATGTCGCTGGCGCGCCCGAGCGTCAGATGGGCGAGAACATCTCGCTCGACGGCAAGGGGGAGAGCTGTCTTTTCGAGGGGCGGGTGATCGATCTGCATGGAGAGCCCATCCAGGGCGCGCGCATCGATGTGTGGTCGGACAACGCCGACGGTTTCTACGACGTGCAGCAGCCCGGTATCCAGCCGAAATGGAACAACCGGGGAATTTTCACCACCGGCGCGGACGGCAAATACAGTTTCGTGGGGATAAAGCCCGTGTCCTATCCCATCCCCGACGACGGCCCGGTCGGCAAGATGCTCGCTCATCTGGGGCGCCATCCCCACCGGCCCGCGCACATGCACTTCATGGTTACCGCGCCCGGGTTCCAGAAGCTGGTCACCCATACCTTCGTCGGTGGCGATCCGTACATCACGTCGGACACGGTGTTTGGCGTGAAGGAAACGCTGGTGGCTCCGTTCGAGCATGTCAACGACGGCAAGACCGTTTGGCACTCACCCTTCGACTTCGTGCTCACTCCGGTGCCGAGTGTCTCGCGGTGAGGGTGGAAACACCATACCATTCCCTTTTACCGCCGCGCCAAAGCACACCAGCATTGTCAGACTGGTGACTGCCTTTCACGCAGTGTCGTGCGCGTGCGCCATCACATCGATGGCCAGCGCCGAGTGTGCATAGGCCCCGCCCGCGCGCATCTCGGCGGCCACCCAGATGGCTTCCATGATCTCCTGCTCGGTGGCGCCGGCCTTCAGGGCGGCTTGGGTGTGGCCGCGAATGCAATACGGGCACTGGGTCACGTGCGCCACCGCCACCGCGATCAACTGCTTGGTCTTGCCCGGCAGGGCGCCGTCGGCAAACACGCTGGCGCTGAACGCCTTGAAGGCCTCCAGCGGCTTGGGCGCGAGCTCGCGGCGCTTGCGCGCAATCTCTGCCGTGGAGGGGGGATAAAGGGATGTGTCCATGGGGATCCTTGTCGATTGGCTTGCAGGGTGTGGGGGGGCTCGCTCAGCCGGCGCGCGCGGCCGGCTGGTAGATGCCCGCTTCGGAGCGGAACGGCACCGCCAGGCGGTTCCAGCCGTTGATGGCGATAACGGCGAGTGTCAGGTCGACGATCGCCTTTTCGTCAAACTGGCGCCGTACCTCCTCATAGAGTTCGTCGGACACCTCGTGCCCGGCCAGTTGCGTGAGCGCCTCGGCCCAGGCCAGTGCGGCGCGCTCGCGCTCGGTGTAGAACGTCGTCTCGCGCCACGCCGGCAGCAGGTACAGGCGCTGCTCGGTCTCGCCGGCGGCGCGCGCATCCTTGGTGTGCATGTCCAGGCAGTAGGCGCAGCCGTTGATCTGCGACACGCGCATCTTCACCAGCTCGATCAGCGACGGCTCCAGCCCGCATCCGCGCACATACTTCTCCAAGCCCAGCATCGCCTGAAAGGCGCCGGGCGAAGCCTTCTTGTAATCGATTCGTTCTGTCATGTTGGTTTTCCTTCAAAGAGTTGTCAAAAGAAATTCCCGCATGGCGACCGCGTTGTTGTGCGCCTCGTCATGGGCGCCATACACGAGCGTGATCGTGCCCTGGCGCGCCAGCACGCGCAGGGATTCGAGCAGATCGGCGTGCGGGCGCAGTTCCGCCGCGTAGCGCCGGCGAAACTCGGGCCACAGCGCCGGGTCGTGGCCGAACCACTGGCGCAATTCGGTGCTCGGCGCGAGGTCTTTCGTCCATTGGTCCAGGGCCAATGTTTCTTTCTTGACGCCGCGCGGCCACAAGCGGTCGATCAGGATGCGCGTGCCGTCGCCGGGCGCGGGCGGCTCGTAGGCGCGCTTGATCTGGACGTGGCTGGCGGGGATTTTCGTGCTCATGTCAATGCCTTTGTCGCGGCTTGGCCGGCGACCATGGCACGTTCGAATTCGACTTCGGCGCGCAGCCCCTCCAGGTCCCGGTGGATCACGGCGACCGCCAGCTTGCGGCCGCCGCGCCGGTAGGTGATGGTGCAGTCCCGCACGTCCAGGGACCCGTCGATGTCGGCATGGTCCCAGTCTTTGGCGTGGCCCACGTAGGCCAGACCAAAGTCGTACTGTTCCGTCCAGAAAAAGGGAACGGCGTCGTAGCGCTCGCGCCGGCCCAGCAGATTGCGCGCGGCGGTCTGCCCCTGGCGCCCGGCCACCACCCAGTGTTCGACGCGGATGCGCTCGCCACTCAGGCGGTCGGGCCAGCTCGCGATGTCGCCCGCCGCAAAGATCCCCGGCGCGCTGGTCTGCAGGTATTCGTCCACCACCACACCGCGTTCGACCGCCAGGCCGGCCTGCTCGGCCAGCGCGGTCTCGGGGCGCACGCCCACCCCGATAACGACCAGATCCGCCGACAGCTCTTCGCCGTTTTGCAGCGTGACTTTATCCGCGTCGATGCGTGTCGCACTGGTGCCCAGGTGGAACACCACGCCGTGTTGTTCGTGCAGCGTGCGGATGAAGTTGCCGGCCTGCGGCCCCAGGATTTTCTCCATCGGGCAGGTTTCGAGTCCCACCACATGCACCTCGATGTTGCGCGCCCGCAGCGATGCCGCCACTTCCAGTCCGATGAAGCTCGCGCCGATCACCACGGCGCGGCGCGCGGCCTGCGTCTTGCCGGCCAGCGCTTCGCCGTCGGCCTGCGTGCGCAGGTAGTGCACGTGCGGCAGGTCGGCCCCTGCAATGGGCAGCCTGACCGGCTCGGCCCCCGTGGCCAGCAGCAGTGCGCCATAGGCCAGGCTGCTGCCATCGGCGAGCTGCAGCCGGCGCTGCGCGACGTCGATGCGCACGACCCGCGTGTTCAGGCGCAGATCGATCTGGTGCTCCTGGTAAAACCCGGGCGAGCGCAGCGGCAGCCACTCGGGGGGCGCCGTGCCGGCAAGAAAGTTTTTAGACAGATTGGGCCGGTCGCAGGGCGGCGCCGCATCGGCACTGAGCATTGTGACGGGGCCGCTGTAGCCCTCGCGACGCAGGGTGATGGCCGCTGCATCGCCGGCCGCGCCACCGCCGATGATGACGATCGATTCGGGCAGGGCGGATGCCGCCGGAGCGGGGTGGGCGGGCGCACCGGCCTGCTTTGCAGTGACATAGACCGTGGTGCCACGCCGCTCGACGCGCCAGCAGGGTAGCGGGCCGAGCGCCGGTGCGCGCAGCACTTCGCCGGTGCGCAGGCTAAAGCAGGCGTGGTGCCAGGGACAGCGCAGCGTGTCGCCCACCAGCAGGCCATCGGCCAGCGGCGCGCCATAGTGGGTGCAGGTCGCGCCCACGGCAAAAAGCTCGTTCCCGTGGCGCGCGAGGATCACCGCCTCGCCCTGTGCATGGCCGAGCAGCATGCCGTTGTCCGGGATTTTCGCCAGCGCAACGCCGGCTCCGAAGTCGTCGCCTTCGAGGGCCGGGGTCTCGTCACTCATGGCAGCCTCCACGCACGCTGGTTGCCGTGCCCGGCCGTCGCGCATGGGCGCCATGCGCTCCACCAGGGCCGCTCGCGAGCCGGCATGCGGCTGCGAAAATCACGTCCAGCGATTTCATGATCTACCTCCTGCAATGACAGCGATACGACCCCGGCGATGAGGTGCTCGCAGCATCGCACCACCGTGCGCTAAAGCATACGCGCGGTGTGCCGCACGATCATTCAGTAGGGGTATCGATCCGCCGCAGGCTCTGCACGGTCTGCAGGCAGGCCTGCGCCGCCTCCGTGCCCTTCACGACGAAATGCTCGGTGAAGAAGCGCCGGTGCTCCTCGTGCTCGTGAAAGCGTATCGGCGTCAGCACGGCGGAGAGCACCGGCACGCCGGTCTCCAGCTGCACCGACATCAGCGCCTTGATCACCGCATCGGCGACGAACTCGTGACGGTAGATGCCACCGTCCACTATGAGGCCGCAGGCCACGATGGCGGCGTAGCGGCCGCATTGGGCGAGCTTCTTGGCGTGCAGCGGAATCTCGAAGGCGCCGGGCACCTCGAACACATCGATGGCCTGGCGTGGCACGCCGTGGCGTTCCATCTCCGCGAGAAACGCGTCGCGCCCCTGGTTGACGATGTCGTGATGCCAGTGCGCCTGGATGAACGCAAAGCGCGCGTCGGCTGGGAGCTTGGGGTGATGATCGGTCTGACTCATGGATTTCCTCGCTGAGGTAGCTACCAAAAATCAGGGCGAACGCAAGCAGCGGCCGGCACTCGCGCAGGCGCGCGCGCAAGGTCGTCAACCTCGCGATCTCTTTCATCCGGACTTTGACCGTCGGCTTCGGAATTGCACCGAATCTGCTGACCCCACCCAGGCTTCACGCCAGGGCGGGCGCTCGCGGGCTGATGCGATTGCTCGCCATTACCGCCGGTGGGGACTTTCACCCCGCCCTGAGAACGCTTGGGCCCGCGATGGCTCGCGGGACGGGGATATTTTAATCTTCAGGCGATCTCGGCGATCTCGGCGATCAGCTCGATCTCCACGCAGGCGCCCATCGGGATTTGCGCCACGCCGAAGGCACTGCGCGCATGGGCGCCCTTGTCGCCAAACACCTGGCCGATCAGCTCGCTGGCGCCGTTGGTGACCAGGTGCTGCTCGGTGAAGCTGCCGGTCGAATTGACGAGCGACATGAGCTTGACGATGCGTTTGACTTTGTTGAGATCCCCTACGGCAGCATGCAGCGTGCCCATGAGGTCGATCGCCACGGCGCGCGCCGCCGCCTTGCCCTCTTCGGTGCTGATGTCTTTGCCGAACTGGCCGACCCAGGGCGTGCCATTCTTTTTCGCAATGTGGCCGCTCAGGAACACCAGGTTGCCGGTCTGCACGAACGGCACGTAGGCCGCGGCGGGTGTGGCGACGGCGGGCAGGGTGATGCCGAGTTCTTTCAGTTTGTCGTAAACGCTCATGGTGAGTCCTCTGGAAATGGTAAATCGATGGGCTCCACTGTAACGCGCACCTCGAGCGTGTGGTCGGCCCCGCCATGGATCACGCCGCGCAGGGGCGCGACGTCGCCGTAGTCGCGCCCGAGCGCCAGCGTGACGTAGTCTTCGCCCGGCGTGCCGGCGCCAAGGCGGTCGTTCGTCGGGTCGAAGTCGCACCAGAGCGGGCCACCCGACAGTTCAGGCAGGTCGGGCAGGAGGTCGGGTAAGTAGAGCGAGACCCAGGCATGCGAGGCGTCGCTGCCGACCAGCCGGGGCTGGCCCGGCGGCGGTTGCGTCAGCAGGTAGCCGCTGACGTAACGCGCGGGCAGGCCCATCGCGCGCAGGCAGCCCACCATGATGTGCGCAAAGTCCTGGCAGACCCCGGCGCGCTGGGCCAGGGCCTCCAGCACCGGTGTGCCGACTTCGGTGCTTTCGGGTTCGTAGCGGAACTCGCCGTGGATGCGCGCCATCAGGTCGCGCGCGGCGGCCAGCAGCGGCACGCCCGGGCCGAAGCTGGGCCGCGCATACGCCGTGAAATCATCGTGGCGCGGGACCAGGGGTGACGCAAACACGAAGCCCGCGGCCGCATCGTACGGAGCCCCGGCGCGGTAGTGGAAGCGGTCGCGCACCTGCTCCCAGGGCAACGTGCTGCACGGTGCGGTGACTGCGCTGGTGGACACCGCGCTGGTTGCGATCACGGCGAGCTCGTCATGCTCGACCTGCAGCGAAAAAAACGATCGCGTGTTGCCAAACACGTCCTGCGTTTCGCTGAAGTCGGCCGGTGCGGGATGCACGTCCAGCTTGTGGCTGACGAGCTTTTGGGCCGCCGTGTCCAGCGGCTTCAGATACGCCATGTGCTGCGCGGTCTTGACCGGCGGCGTGTACTCAAAACGGGTTTCGTGGATGACGCGCAGATCCATCACGCCCCCACCACAGGCTCGGGCGCCGATGAATGCGTGAAGTACAGCGTGCCGATTTCGTCCGATACCGCAAAGGCTGCGCTTGTGCACTGCTGCAGCAGCTCGATCAACTGGCGGTGCTGGCCTGTCTCGTCCACCGTACACAGTTGCGCGAGATCCCAGTGGCCGGGGTCGGGAACGTGCATTGCCAGCTCGTCGGCTTTGCCGGAATCGCCGCTGGCCAGTTTCGCCAGGCGCCCGACCAGTGCCTGCGCCACCCAGCCCAGCGAGCGCGGGTTGTCACGGTCCAGCACCAGCAAATCCAGCAGCGCCGCCACCTCGCGGCTTTGCTGGTAGCGCGCGTGGAAGGTGATGGTGTTGTCGAACAGCGCGGTCAAGGCCTCGAAGCCGCCGGCATCGTGCACCGAGCTGGTCTCGAAGCCGTGCGCCAGGGACGCCGCCAAAAAACCCAGGCGCTCGAGGTAGCGTCCGATGCTGAGCAGGCGCCAGCCGTCGTCGCGTGCCATGCGGTCGGTCTGCGCGCCGGTGATGGCGGCCAGCTGGCCGCTGGCGGCCTCCAGCATGCGCACGGCGTCCAGCGAGGCGTAGTCGCCGTCCTTGATGTCCTCCAGGCAGCGTCGCGAGAACTCCTGCTCCGCGCGCACGATCATGTTCCAGTGTTCCTGCGACAGGCGCTCGCGCACCGCGAAGGCCGCGAGCTTGACGGCGCGCAGGTTGAAGCCGACGCTGGCAATGCCATTGTGGCCGCCCAGCCCCGCGATCAGCGAGCGCTCGAACACGCGCGGCGCCAGGCTGGCAGCCGGCACGTCGGGCAGCACCAGCGCGTTGCGCACGGCCAGATCGCCCATCCAGGTCAGTAGCGGCCGCGATGACTGGTCTTCGCCATTGAGGCAGTCCAGCGTGAGGTGCGCCAGCCGGATCATGTTTTCGCAGCGCTCGGTGTAGCGGCCCAGCCAGTACAGGTTTTCCGCCGCGCGGCTGGTCACCAGCGGTTTGCGATGCAGGAGCGGTGCCCCCGCACGGGAAGCCTGCGCCAGCAAGGTGGTGTGGTCCACGTCGCCCGGTCCCTGCGTGAGCACCCAGGTGTCGGCGCTGCTGCCGCCGCGCTGCATCGTTGCCACCTCTTCGTTGGCCGTGGCGATACGCGTCAGCCCGCCCGGCAGGACGCGCCACGACTGCGGGCCATCGCAGACCGCGAACACCCGCAGCATGGCCGAGCGCGGCACGATGTGTGGCGATTGGGGCTCGTGGCTCCAGGTCGGCATCTGCGACAGCGGCAGATAGTCCTGCACGGTGTGCGCGTCGCTGCCCCGCAGGATGCGCCCGGCCCACTCGTCCAGCGTGCAGCGCTGCAGCGACCGCCCCTGCACCGAATTGAACGAATCGGGGCCCGGGTACGTGGGCTTGATGACGCGCTCGCCCAGGCGCGGGAGCACGTCCGCCAGCGCCGCCTGCTCGCCGCACCACCAGGTGGGCAAGGCCGGCAGTTGCAGTTCTTCGCCCAGCAGGTGCCGGGCGAGCGCCGGTAAAAAGCCGAGCAGGGCGGGCGACTCCAGAAACCCCGAGCCGGGCGTGTTGGCCACCAGCACATGGCCCGCGCGAATCGCCTGCAGCAGGCCCGGCACGCCCAGCTTTGAGTCCGCGCGCAATTCCAGCGGGTCCAGAAACTCGTCGTCCAGGCGTTTCAGCAGTCCGTGCACCGGCTCCAGCCCCTGCAGCGTCTTCAGGTACAGCCGCTGGTCGCGCACCGTCAGGTCGCTGCCCTCGACCAGGCTCAGGCCGAGGTAACGCGCCAGGTAGGCGTGCTCGAAATAGGTCTCGTTGTAGGGGCCGGGCGTCAGCAGCGCGATGTGCGAATCGGCCCCGGCCGGGCTCATGCGCTTGAGGCCGTCCACCAGCGCGCGGTAGCTGGCGGCCAGCCGCTGCACGTGCAGGGCCTCGAAAGGCTTGGGGAACAGGCGCGAGATGGACAGCCGGTTTTCCAGCAGATAGCCCAGCCCGGACGGTGCCTGCGTGCGCTGCGACACCACCCACCAGTTGCCGTCCGGCCCGCGCGCCAGGTCGAAGGCGGCAATGTGCAGGTGCGTGCCGCCCACGGGTTGCACGCCGTGCATGGCGCGCAGGTAACCCGGGTGGCCCTGCACCAGCGCGGGCGGCAGCAGGCCGCTGGCCAGCAATTGCTGCGGGCCGTAGACGTCGGCCATCACGCGGTCCAGCATGCGCACGCGCTGCTGCACGCCGGCCTCGATCTGCTGCCAGCTCTGCGGCGAGATGATCAGCGGGAACAGGTCCAGCGACCACGGCCGCTGCGGGCCGCTGGCGTCGGCATAGACGTTGTAGGTGACGTCGTTGTCGCGGATCTGGCGCTCCAGGCTCGCGGTGCGGCGGTCCAGGTCGGGGAAGCCATCCAGCCCCAGATGTTCAAAGAATCGGCCCCAGGCCGGTGCCAGGTCTTGGCCTTGTGCTTCTGATTTAGTAGCAACGGTGAATGCGCGGCCGCGCAGCTCATCGAAATGTCCAGGCGCCGCCGGCGGCGCCAGCGACGCTGCCAGCTCGGCAGGTGATTGTGGGGTGTCGGTGTCGAAGAGGGAGTCCACAGAATCGTCAGGTTGGTCCACGTGACGCCATTGTCCCATTCCCGCCAATGGCGGGTCCGTGGCATCGAACCGCGCGCTGCCCCAGGCGCAGCTGGGCGATTCGTCGCGCCTGCGCGTCGGCCAGGTGGCCATCGCGATCGGCAACCCGCCGGGTTTTGCGCACACCGTCACCGCTCCCTGCAACAGCATTGATTTTCCACTTGTTCCCTGCCAGGCGCCGATTGCCAGCTTGCCCGAGTCGCTTGCGCAACTGGTAGCGACTGGCGGCGAAGGTTCCTCAGCGGCCCAAGCGAACCTGCTGCCCTCCGGCCTCCTGTTTGGTGCTTCCGCCTTCGCCGCCATGCCCAGCAGCACTGCGATTGGCGTCAACACCTGCCAGTTGGCCGATCTGTCCGCCGTGGCGAGCCAGTCCGGCACAACCGGCTTGCGGGCCTCGGCCTGATCACCCGGCGCGAAAGGATCTGATCGCGACCCAAATGCGGTGTCGGCAATCCGAAGTCGTGGTTGGCCTGGCTGCCCCGCTCGCGCCGGGCCTAGTGACGATCAAGCAGGATTTGGCCGAAGAACGTGGTGAGTTCGTCATGCGCATCCAGCGGCAGTATGTGCGAAACATACTGGTCAGGGCGGACAACCACCACCGCACCCTTTTCGCGGTCGATGCCACGCAGATCGAAGATGTCAGGGCCGTTCTTGACGTCAGGGCAATAGGCCTTTTCGTAGTCGATGAGACCGAAGCACCCCTTGCGCGGCATCAGGATGGAAGGCAGCTCCTCTACCCTGAGGTCGAGATGCCCCTGCTGGAACACCGCGCGAAGATCAATGACGCTGTCGATGTCCGCCCCCGTCGGGGTGAACCGGCGGATCGGCGATTTCGGTGACTCCGCCAGAAAGGCGGCGAGATCCCGCAACTGCTTGCCGCTTGCGTCGGCGAACGCGTAGAGACGCCAGGCGCCATCGGCACGGGCCGCATGACCGAGGTGCACCGGCTTGGCGTCGGCCAGGCGCACCACCGGTGCCGAGTGGAACCGCATGCCGATCGTGAATCCCTTGGCGAGGTCCTGGTGGGTGGCCGGGGCTGTCAGTACCGTGGTCGGCGCGTAGTGGGTCGCGACGCCCGCCGTGTAGCGACCCGATTTCACGAAATACGCCTGCAACTCTTGCGGATCGACGCCGCCGAGTTCCGGGTGGTTCGGATCCAACGGCTGCGACGCCATGATCTTCGACCACTCCTTGTCGAAGTCGATGAGCCCCTGGGCAATCGCATGGCGCTCGGCGGAGTAGGTGCGCAGCAGTTCCGGCCCGGCACGTCCCTCGAGAACGGAGGCGAGTTTCCAGCCGAGGTTGAACGCGTCCTGCATCGACACGTTCATGCCCTGGCCGGCCTTCGCGCTGTGCGTGTGGCAGGCGTCGCCGGCGATGAAAACGCGCGGCAGGCGGGATGCGACCTGATCCGCGGGGACATCGTCGAACCGGTCGGTAACACGCTGGCCGACCTGGTACACCGCGAACCACACCACGCTCTTCACATCAAGCGTATACGGGCGCAGCACACGCTGGGCGGTCGCTATGACCTGCTCCTGGGTGATGTCACGGAAGGCTTCGCGTTTGTTCGGGTCGATGTCACCGAGATCGACGTAGAGCCGCACCATGTAGCCGCCCTCGCGCGGGATGAGCAGGATGTTGCCCTCGTCGCCAGACTGAATCGCGGCCTTGAGCCGGATGTCCGGGAAGTCGGTGACGGCCAGCATGTCCACCACGCCCCAGGCGTGGTTGGCGAAGTCGCCGCGCGGCACGGCCCCGATCGAATCACGCACCAGGCTGCGCGCGCCGTCGCAGCCAACCACGTACTTGGCTCGCACAACAGATTCCGAGCGCCTTGCCACATCGCGCAGAGTGACCACGACGGGATACTCACCTTCGGATTCGATGGTCAGATTGACGAATTCCAGGCCGTAATTCGCCTCGAGCCGCGTCGGCGACATGCGCATGTAGTCGAGCAGGTATTGCTGCAGGCGGGCCTGGTTGACAATGACGTGCGGGAACTCCGACAAGCCGTCCTCGGTGTCCTGGACACGACCGGTGCGCTCGATCCGCGAGCGGTCCTGCTTCGACGGGCGCCAGAAGACGGTCTCGTTGACCCAGTAGGCCTCGCGGATGAGCTTCTGCGCCAAACCGAAAGCCTCGAACATTTCAACCGTGCGGCAGGCGATGCCGTCCGCCTGACCGACCTGGAGTGGGCCGTCGCGGCGCTCGATCAATCGCGTGCTGATGCTGGGGAAGTTCGACAGCTGTGCGGCCAGCAATGCCCCTGCAGGCCCGCTGCCAATGACAAGAACGTCAACGGCGTCGGGGAGCTTCTCTTTGACGATATCGGGGTCGCCGGGCGCGTAGCCATTCAGATAGAACTGCATGTTGCCTCCAAAGTGGTTGAAGTATTCATGGTGGATTGCCTTCGTGATAATAGTTGTGGATGACAGGTGCGCACCGGGTTTCAGGACGCGCTCTGCGAGTCCCCGTCGATGGGAATCATTTGCCCCGAAATCGAGCGCGCGGCGTCCGAGGCCAGAAAGACGGCGAGTGCGGCAATGTCCGCTGGGTCAACGAAACGCTTGATTGACTGATTGGCGAGCGCCGCGGCTTCCTCTTGCGCCACGCTGCGCCCCGTGGTCGATGCGCGGCCCTCGAAGACCTGCTGCAGGCGCGGGCCGTCCACGGCGCCCGGCAGGATCGCGTTGACGCGAATGCCGAATTCGCCCAGTTCACGTGACAAGGTCTTCGTGAAGCCGATGAGCCCCCACTTCGTCGTAGAGTACGGGCTGCGATTCGGGTAGCCAAAGCGTCCGGCAAGTGACGACATCACCACGATTGATCCTGCGGCCGATTGCTTCAGGTGGGGAATGGCGGCCTGCGTGACCGTGAAGGTGCCTGTGAGGTTGACGCGCAAAACGGAATCCCAGGCACCCGGGTCCATGTCTTCGACGCTCGCCGCCGGCCCCGCGATGCCGGCGTTGTTCACCAGCACGTCCAGCCCGCCCAGCGTATCCGTGGCCTCCCTGACCATGCGTTGCACGGCGCCACGATCGGCGATATCGCACACGCTGGTGGTGATGCCGGGCGTGCGCGCGCGCAGGTCGCTCAGCGCGGCTGCATCGATATCGCAGGCGTGGACTCTCGCTCCTGCCGCGGCGAAGGCCATCGCGATGGCGCGACCGATGCCGCCCGCGCCCGCCGTGACCAGGACTCGCTGGCTGTTGTATGTCGTCATGGGGATCCCTCGTTGAAAGCTGGTTGTGCCACCGCGGCTCAGGCGCAGGCGGAACGGATGAATTCGGGCACCGGTATCGCCTTGAGTCTGCCGCCGTCGTCCCGCACGCAGAGTGCCCGCGTTTCCCGCCCTTCACAGATCAGTTCGTCACCCCGCGTCACGCGGTGATGCTGGACGAATACCTTGCCACGCCACTCCTCGATGCGGGTGTGAAAGTTGATGCGTTCGCCATAAGTGACCGCGGTGTGGAAGCGGGTGTGTATTTCCAGCAGGGGCGCACCGATACATCCCGGCAGCTCGGTCATCGCGCGCCACGGCGGCAGACCGCATGCCACGAAATAGTGATGCGAGGCGGCATCCATCCATCGCGAGTAGTTGGGGAAGAATACAATTCCTGCGGGATCGCAGTCACCGAACTGGACGTCGATTCCGTAGACGATGGTCTTGCTCATGGGGGTCAGGCTCCTGTTCCGATAGCGATCATTATTCTTGTCCGCTCGCAGAGGCACAGTCGATGCGCCGACACTCGGGATTAGGGTTTTCCCGGACTTCGCGATCGCCGGCGCAGCGGCCGCAGCACGTCGCTTCAGGAGGCAGAGATGGCTCGACAACAACGGGTGCACACCACGTCGCTCACCCTCGATGAGCTTTTGGGCCAGTCGTCGTGGTTCACCCAGCTCGACGAGCCAGCCCGCCTGCAAGTGCGCTCCGACGCGTCGGAGCGTGCCATTGCATTGGGCGCTTCACTCAGCCACCACGGCGAGCGGCAGCACGCCTGGTTCGGCGTCCTCGAAGGCGTGGTCAAGTGGGCCATCACCGCGCGCGACGGACGCACCGTGACGCTGGGCGGACAATCGGTGGGCAGCTGGTTCGGAGAGGGCACGCTGATCCGCAACGCGCCGCGTCAGTCGGACCTCATTGCACTGCGCCACAGCCGCGTCGCCCAGATCCCGTTCGACACCTTCGACTGGCTGCGCCACCATCAACCGTCCTTCAACGAGTTCCTGTTGCACCAGATCAATGAACGCCTGCACTGGTTCATGGGCAATTTCGCCGCGCACGGCCTGCTGGATACCGAGAGCCAGGTAGCCCGGGCGCTCGTGGGCATGGTCCATCCCCTGTTGAATCCACGCGGCGAGCGGTATCTGCAGCTGTCGCAGGAAGAATTGTCCAATCTGGCCGCCGTGTCCCGCCAGAGCTGCAACAGTGCGTTGACGCGCTTCCGCGACGCCGGCCTGGTGCAAATAGAGTACGGCGGCATCGTCGTGATCGATCTGCCCGGGCTGCAGCAGCTGGCGCAGTAGCCGTCTCGCGGAGCCGCGCCGCGGCTTCGGGTTTACCCTGACTTTAACTGTCGGCCGACCGACTGCGGCAATTCGAGCGGCCGGGAATGATGCGTGTCTTGGCGCCTTGCCAGCAAAAGGAGACACGCAATGAACCAAACAACGTCGGCGGCCGCAGGGGTCGCAGGCATCCAGCACCGGCCGGTCCGATCGGCAGAGGACAACGTCTATCGCAAGATCAGCTGGCGCGTGATGCCAATCGTGCTGATCGCGTACATCTTCGCCTTCCTCGACCGCATCAACGTCGGCTACGCCCAACTGCAGATGAAGCAGGATCTGGGCTTCTCGGATGCGATCTACGGGCTGGGCGCCGGCATCTTCTTCATCACCTACCTGCTGTTCGAGGTGCCGAGCAACCTGCTGCTCGAAAAGATCGGCGCGCGCCTGACCTTCCTGCGCATCATGGTGTTATGGGGGCTGACCTCGGCGGCCACTGCCTTTGTCACCGAACCCTGGCAGTTCTACGGCATCCGATTGCTCCTGGGCATGTTCGAAGCCGGCTTCTTCCCCGGCATCATCCTGTTCCTGACCTACTGGTATCCGAGCCACCGTCGCGGCCGCGTGACCGGGCTGTTCCTGTTCGGCATGCCGATCACGGGCGTACTCGGTGGCCCCCTGGCGGGAATGATCATGGCGGGCATGGAAGGCCTTGGCGGCTGGCATGGCTGGCAATGGCTGTTCGTCGTCGAAGGCCTGCCGACCGTCCTGCTGGGTGTGCTGCTGTACCGAATGCTGCCGAACAAGCCGAGTCAGGCCCCCTGGCTGAACGACAGCGAAAAGGCACTCGTGCAGTCCGTGCTCGATGCGGACCACAAGGTCGACGTCAAGCCCGGCCACCACGGCAAGCTGGCAGCCGCGTTGGCGGACCCCAAGACCTACGTGTTGGCCTTCGTTTACTTCTGCTGCGCCTGTGCGGTCTACACCGTCACGTTCTGGCTGCCGACGATGATCAAGAGCCTGGGTATCGCATCGATCGGGGCGATCGGCTGGATCACCGCCGTGCCCTACATCTTCGGCGCCATCGGCGTGCTGGTGATCAGCCGCAGCTCGGACCGTTTCAAGGAGCGCCGCTGGCATGTCGGCGGCACTCTGGTGGTAGGCGCTGCCGCGCTGTTCGCCACCTCCTTCCTCGGCACGGCCTTCGCGCCGGTGATGGTCCTGCTGTGCGTCGCCGCGTTCTTCATCTTCGGCGGCGGCTCGCTGTTCTGGTCGATCCCGCCCACCTACCTGGGCCGTGAGGCGGCCGCGGCCGGCATTGCGGTGATCAGCTCGCTGGGCATCCTGGGAGGCTTCGTCAGCCCGACGCTGATCGGCTGGATCAAAGGCGCCACCGGCAGCATCCAGATCGGATTGGGGGCACTGACGGCGCTGGTCATCGTCGGCGGCCTGGTGATCCTGATCGCTCTGCCGAAGAGCGCCGTGCGCGTCGGCACCGCAGACAACACTGCCTCGCACTAGCCGTACCTCTGGCGGGTCGCTCGCCCAACGCAGCGACCCAAACCTTCTTACTTCTTTTTACTGGAGACCCGAACCATGAGCAAGCCCAAAGTCATCGTGACCATCGCCCCGACCGGCGGCATGGCCAACAAGCAAATGAACCCGAACCTGCCGACGCAGCCGCAGGAGATCGCCGACGACACCTACCGGTGCTACAACGCCGGTGCCAGCCTGGTGGCCGTGCATGCACGCCGGCCCGACGACGAAGCCACCTGCGAGCCCTCGATCTACACCCGCATCAACCGGCTGATCCGCGACAAGTGCGACATCATCCTGAACAACTCCACCGGCGGCGGTATCAATGGCGACATGGTGCGCGAGCTGCCCAACGGCCTGTGGGAGATCCAGTGGGAAGAGCGCCTGAAGGGCATGCAGGGCGAAGGCGTGGAGATGTGCACGCTCGACGCGCAGACCGTGATTGCGAGCTTCGGCGGCAAGGAAATCCTGGTGGCGACGCCGCCAAAATGGATCCGCCAGATTGCCGAGATGATGAAGGCGCGCGGCATCAAGCCCGAGTGGGAAGTCTTCGGCCTGGCCGACATCGTGCAGGACGTTCAGCGCTCCATCAACGAAGGACTCGACGACGCGCCCCACTTCATCAACATCGTCATCGGCGCCAACGCCTTCCAGGGTGCCTTGCCCTACACGCCCAAGCTGCTGCAGACGATGGTGGACCATTTGCCGGCCAAAACCGTGTTCAACGTCAGCGCGATCGGTGCCGCGCAGTTGCCGGCGGCGATGAATTCGCTGCTGCTGGGCGGCCATGTGCGCGTCGGGCTTGAAGACAACCTGTACTACGAGCACGGCGTTCTGGCCACCAACGTGCAACTCGTCGAGCGGCTCGTTCGCATGATTCGCGAGATGGGCTACGAGCCGGCCACGCCGGCCGAGGCGCGCGAAATCATCGGCCTGCGTCCGCTGCGCTGAACCATTCGAGATCATGGGAAACACGAACATCAAGGTTGCAGTCGTCGGCACTGGCGTCATCGGCGCGGGCTGGGCCACGCACTTCCTCGCCCAGGGCTTCGAAGTCACGGCAACGGACCCGGCCGCTGGTGCCGAGGCGCGCCTGCGTGAGTGGGTGGACGACTACTGGCCAACCGCCCTGGCGCTCGGCTTGGCCGATGGCGCGTCGAGGGACAAGCTGTCTTTCACGACGGACGTTGCGCAAGCTGTGCGGCACGCCGTCTTCATCCAGGAGAGCGGCCCCGAAAGGCTGGACGTTAAACACGCCTTGATTGCGACCATCGAATCGGCCGCGTCCGCCGACGCCATCATCGCGTCGTCTTCGTCCGGCCTATCGGTCAGCGAGATCCAGGCGGGTGCCAGACATCCGGAGCGCATCGTGCTCGGCCACCCCTTCAATCCGCCCCACCTCATTCCACTGGTAGAGGTCGGAGGCGGCAAGCTGACGTCCGACGAGAACGTGACCCGGGCGATGGCGTTTTATGCATCGACGGGCAAGAAGGCCATCCGCATCAACAAGGAGGTCAAGGGTCATATCGCCAATCGTCTGCAGGTGGCACTCTGGCAGGAAGCCATCTCGCTGGTGCAGAGAGGCGTCGCCTCGGTGCAGGATATCGACATCGCGATCTCGTACGGCCCGGGTCTGCGATGGGCGCTGCTCGGCCCGTTCATCAATCTGCATGCCTCCGGTGGGACAGGCGGCATCACCTACCTGCTGCAGCATCTGGGCCCCTCCCAGCGCGAATGGGCACGCGACCTTGGCAAGTATCCGGAGACGGACGACTACATCCAGCAGATTGCACAAGGCGTCGATGCCGAACTGCAGGGTCGCGATTTCCCGAAGATGCTGCGCCAGCGCGATGAATTGTTGATTCAGTTGATTGCAGCAAAGACGACGCAGTCACAGATTCCGTAGCTGACACGGACGGAGAACCCCGATCACTGGGAACACACGCGAGGGTTAAAGAAATCATTGAGTTTTGCGCTCGTGGTTTCCCCTAGCTTCGATTGTCGGTGTATCGACAGTCAGCGAGGGCTACCCGAAGCGGTGCGAATCGCTTCCAGCGCCTTCTCGGCACTGGCCCTCAGCTACGCGTGGAAGAATGACATCTCGCCGATGGCGGTGGATATGGCGGTGGTGATACAAAAAACGGTCGATGCACGCGCGGCGGGCGTGATGTTCACCATCAGCCCGGTTACCGGCGACCGCTCCCGCATGATGATCGAAGCGTGTTACGGACTGGGTTTGGGCGTGGTGGGGGGTGACGTCAGCCCGGACCGCTACGTGGTGGCCAAAATCGAGGGCCACATTGTCGAGCGCGTCGTCGGCGACAAGCACATCGAGTACATCCGCGGGGAGCAAGCAACTCCGGTGGAACACGAGCGTCGCGTCCAGCTGTGTCTGACGGACGCCGAGGTGCTGGCGCTGGCGAAAGTCGGCAAGCAACTCGAGCGGCTGCACCGCGCGCCGCAGGACATCGAGTTTGCCATCGATCGCGAGCTACCGGCGGGCCAGAACGTCGTGCTGCTGCAGTGTCGGCCGGTGACGGTGTTGCCACCCAGGAGTCCGCGTGCGGCGGCCGCCGATGAGGCGCTGTCGCGATTTGCTTCGAGCGTGCTTGCGGCGGCGAAGACCTCTTGATTTCAGGCGGCGCGGATTGAGCAACCATCGAAATTCGCGCCACATTGCCGACTCCCAATCTGCCGATGTCAACGTCGGGTATGGAGCGAGCAGCTTGGAAAACCCTATGTCGGCGGCCCGTATGCTGCTGCCGTCTGCATCGCAGCGGTTGCTGCTGGTCGCCAGTGTCCGGCTAGCGGCAGCCCAGTTGATTTCCTGGTTAACGATCTCTCCGCCTGACAGGCTCGCAGCTCATATGCCTGCCACTGGACGGATCGCAACGCGCACGGATCAATAGGTTGGCGGAAAGAAGCAGTCACGTGTTGTCGCACAGAAATTCGACGTGAAATCGCGGACATTACCGACCGGTAAGTGCGAGAAGTCTGCTAACGCAATCGCGCTGGCCTCATGGCCGGTTATCGGCCGGCCATTGGTCAACCGGTCAGCGCAGCCGGAGTCCAACCGCGTATCTCATAACAAGATGAACACTCACTTGACAAGCACGAATCAACGCCATATGATGGTCGTCATATAAGTTGAAACTCGAGTCAATGAGCCGTACCGCCAACAGCCGCAAAGAAGATACGCACGAGCGCATCGTCGGTGCCGCCGCGCGTGCGATTTGCAGGCAGGGCTACGGGGGTGTCGGTGTGGCCGACGTGATGAAGGAAGCCGGTCTCACGCACGGCGGCTTCTACGCCCACTTCGATTCGCGCGATGCGCTGCTTGTCGAAGCGCTTGAGCGCGCCGGGCGCGAGAGCTTCGAGGCTTTAACGCGTGCAGCCCAGCGCAATGCCGGCAAGGGTTTGAGCGCATTTGCTTCGCTCGTCGAATCCTATCTCGCGGATCGTCACCTCGCATCCCTGGACACCGGTTGCCCCGTGGCTGCGCTCGGCTGCGACATGCCGCGCCAGTCGCCACCCGTGCGCGAGGCGTCGGTCCTGCGCGTGCGGCGCCTCATTGCCGTCGTGCGCGCCACGCTGCCCGACGCTCCCGCCACGACCGCCAGCGTCGTGGCCAGCACGCTCGTCGGCTCACTGCAGCTTGCGCGCGCGCTGGGCAATAACGCCGAAGGTCGGGAGCTGCTCGCGGCTGCGCGTCGGGCGCTGATGCAGCAATACGACCACCCTGCCACGGCTGTCCACTGACACATTCAATGGAAGGCTTGGCCCCAGTACTTTGTTTACCCTTGAATATGATAAATGTCATATTCTATTTTGCTTGCGAACCCACAAGGAATCCCCCCATGAAGATCGACAACGCCATCGCTCTCGTCACCGGTGCCAACCGCGGTATCGGCCTGGCCTTCACACGCGAGTTGCTTGCCCGCGGCGCCCGCAAGGTGTACGCCGGCGCGCGTGATCCGTCCGGTATCAAGCAGTCCGGCGTGGAGCCGATTCGCCTCGACGTCACCAATCCCGCCGAAGTGGCCGCAGCGGCGGCACGGGCGGGCGACGTGACGCTGGTCATCAACAACGCCGGCGTTGCCCATCCGGGCGGCTTTCTCGCGGGCGACAGCGAAGCGCTCGCGCGCCGCCAGTTGGAAACCAATTTCTTCGGCATGCTGCGCATGAGCCAGGCATTTGCGCCGGTGCTGGCGGCCAACGGCGGTGGCGCACTGCTGAACGTACTGTCGATCGCCTCCTGGATCAATGGCGGGCAACTCGCCGCCTACGCGGCCAGCAAGTCGGCCGCGTGGTCGCTGACCAACTCGCTGCGCCATGAACTGGCTGCGCAGAAGACGCACGTGCTGGCGCTGCATATGGCCTTCGTCGATACCGACCTTACGCGTGGGATTGACGGCCCGAAGAGCAGCCCGCAGGAGATTGTCCGGCGTGCACTCGATGGGCTCGAGGCTGGCCTGGACGAAGTGCTGGCCGATGAGCGCACCAGACTCGTCAAGCAGGGACTGACGGCGCCGACGCCTAGCTATTTGCCACAGCGCGCCTGAAGGGCCCACCTCGCCGCTCAACCGGAGAATACCCATGATTCCTGCCAAGTCGTTCCTTTCGACTGCCGCTGTCGCCGACACGCCTGCACGAACCGCGTCCTCGTGGTCGGTGTTTTGGGTTGCCAGTATTGCGGTCTTCCTGGTCTCGCTCGACGGCACGCTGCTGTATGCGGCCTTCGGCGCCTTGCGCGCAGGCTTTCCCAAGGCGTCGGCGGCCGAGTTGTCGTGGGTGCTCAATGCCTACACGGTGGTCTACGCCGCCATGTTGATCCCCGCCGGCGGGCTGGCCGACACGCATGGCCGCAAGCGCGTGTTCCTGCTCGGTGTGACCGTGTTCATCACCGCGTCAGCGGCATGCGGGCTGGCCGGCAGTGTGGGTTGGCTCGTAGGGGCGCGGATGGTGCAGGCGGTGGGGGCAGCCTTGCTGACACCGGCGTCGCTGTCCATCGTGCTCGCGGCATTTCCGCAGAGCAAGCGTGCCCTGACTGTGAGCGTGTGGGGGGCAGTGGGGGGCTTCGCGGCGGCGCTCGGGCCGAGCCTGGGCTCGTTCGTCATACAAAGCGTCGGTTGGCCGTGGGCGTTCTTCATCAATCTGCCGATCGGCGCCTTCGCGCTGTGGCGCGGCGCGTATCTGCTGAACGAATCGGCGCGCTCTGCGACGCGGCGCAAGGTTGATCTCGTGGGAATCGCGCTGCTTGTCGTCGCCGTCGGTGCGGTCGCACTCGCCATCGTCGAGTCGCAGTCGCCGGCATGGACGCGGGCGGACCTGACAGCCGCTGCCAGCACCGGGGTGATTGCATTCGTCGCCTTCATCATCTGGGCCAAGCGCGTGCGCGAGCCGCTCATCGACCTCGGCCTGTTCCGCCACCCCACGTACAGCGCGGTGAATGTGGCCACGCTCTCGTTCGGAATCGCGTTCGCGATGATGTTCTTCGCCTTCTTCTTCTACATGAGCAACGTCTGGCATTACAGTGAGGCACGCGCCGGGCTGGCCATCGCGCCCGGCCCGCTGATCGTGATCCCGGTGGCCATCATCACCGGACGCCTGGCGGGGCGCTACGGACACCAGCCCTTCCTGGTCGGTGGAGCCCTGCTCTACGCGGCCGCCGGCCTGTGGTTCTTGCTGGTTCCTGGCACCGAACCGTCGTATGTCTCGCAGTGGTTGCCGGGCCTGTTTCTCAGTGGGGCGGCTGTCGGACTGGTGCTGCCATCACTTTCAGGCGCGGCCGTCAGCAAGTTGCCGGTGCAGCACTATGCGGTGGGCAGCGCCGTCAATCAGGCGACGCGTCAGATCGGGTCGGTGATCGGCGTCGCGATCACGGTGTTGCTGCTTGGTCACGGCGCGGTCCAGCGCAGTGACTTCAATGCAGTGTACGGTCTGCACATTGGCCTGGCGCTCCTGACCGCGGTGTTGTGCGTCTTCGTGAACACACGTCCCGCGCCCCGGCCTGCGTGACGCTCACTGAACGTCAGGCATCACCTGCTGGGGGCGGCATGGCCCATTGATGCGAGCATCAAAATGCAGTCGACACTCCAACAGCAGAGTTAGGGGCCTGCTTTAGAGCCATCAGTTTTGAAACCTGTATAGCCGCACCCAGTCTGAAGCGGTCTTGGATGCAAGGCTTGCGTCCTACCGCCGTAGCCGTTTGCGCCCGTCCATCAGCGGCACCTCACTAACTTACCATCTCAGTAGTCCGTTGGCGCAAACACCGCCTCAAGCCGATCGCGCTTGGGTGGCAGCCCCGGGCACTTTGCCACGCGAAACCCGAGCTGCTTCAGCGCCTCGCGCACGCTGTGGGCCACGGTGTAGCTCGCCAGCGTCGTGCCCGCTCGGCAATGGCGCGCCATTGCCTGCAGCGTGGTGTCGGACCACATCTCGGGATTGACGGCGGGACTGAAGCCGTCCAGGTACACCGCGTCGGCCTCGCAGGCCAGGCGCTCCAGCATGGTCTGGACCTCGCCCACGGCCAGCGTCAACTGCACGCGTCCCTCGGCAAAGCGCAGGCGATGGATGCCGGGCGACAGGTCCTGCCAGGCCCCGGCGAGTTGCTGCGCCAGGGCCTGCACGCGAGCGAGCAAGGGAGCGTCTGTCTTGCCCGTCATGTTCGGCGCCAGCGCGCTGCGCACGATGTCCGCCGCTGCCACGGGATAGGCTTCCACCGACACAAAATGAAGATCGTCGCAGCGCCGTGCATCGGCCTCCCACGCGGCCCAGGTGGTCAGAAAGTTCAGGCCCAGTCCGAAGCCGGTCTCCAGTACCGTGAACTCGGTTTTGCCGCGCCAGCGCCGGGGCAGGCCACACCCCGCAAGAAACACGCCGGCTGCCTGCGCGACGCCGCCGGAACGCGAACGGTACCGGTCGTTGAAGCGCGGGCTGTGCGGGCTGCCGTCGCTGGTCCATACGACAGGTTCACTCACCGGAAATCCCGCTTTGTGCGGAAGGCCCGCGTCAGGTCAGGTGAAACATCCTGGTGCCGAACAGGCCCACCAGCCCGATCAGGATCAGGTAGATGGCCACGATGAAGTTCAGCAGCTTGGGCATGAGCAGGATGAGGATGCCGGCAATGAGTGAGATCAGGGGCGTCAGGCTGAGGTGGATGTTCATGGGATCTCCAATGCGGTTGAGCCAAAACAAGGGCCGGCCCTGAAGCGTTCATTCTATGGCGCCGACGAGTGGCCCGCTGCATCGCGAACACCCATGACGGCGGCACGAACTTGCACGGTCTGTTAGCCTTTCGGGATTCATTCACATCCAGCAAGGAAACTCCATGCAATACCGACGTCTTGGCCGCAGCGGCCTGCAGGTCAGCGAACTCTCCGTGGGCTCCTGGGTGACCTACCACAACCAGGTGGACGTGGCCGCGGCCCGCGAGATGCTGGCGGCCGCGCGTGATGCGGGCGTCAACTTCTTTGACAATGCCGAAGCCTATGCGCGCGGCAAGAGCGAGGTGGTCATGGGCGAAGCCTTCAAGGCCTTGAAATGGCCGCGATTGAGCTACATCGTCTCCACCAAGTTCTTCTGGGGGCTGGACCGCGACGTTCAGCCGGTCAATCACAAGGACACACTGAATCGCAAGTACCTGATGCAGGCCATCGATGGCTCGCTCCAGCGCATGGGGCTGGATTTCATTGACCTGGTGTACTGCCATCGGCCCGACCCCCACACGCCCATCGAGGAAACTGTCTGGGCCATGAGCGACATGATCAGCCGCGGCAAGGCGCAGTACTGGGGCACCAGCGAGTGGTCGGCCGACGAGATTCGCACGGCCTGGGACATCGCCGAACGGCACCACCTGCACAAGCCCGTGATGGAGCAGCCGCAGTACAACCTGTTTCACCGCAAGCGGGTGGAGCAGGAATACGCGCGGCTTTATGAGGACATCGGCCTGGGGTTGACGACCTGGAGCCCTCTGGCCAGCGGATTGCTCACCGGCAAATACCGCAATGGCGTTCCCGCAGGCAGTCGCGGCGCCATTGAAGGGATGGGGTATCTCGTCAAGGGACTCACGGACGCCGCCAAAAACGCGGCGGTGACGAAACTGGAAGCCGTGGCGTCCGAGCTGGGTTGCAGCCTCGGCCAGATGGCGATTGCATGGGCAGCCCGCAACCCCAGGGTCAGCACCGTCATCACCGGGGCGTCCAAAATCTCGCAGTTGCAAGACAATCTTGGCGCCGTGGACGTCCTGCCCAAACTCACGCCCGAGGTCATGGCGCGCATCGACCAGATCACTTCGCCGCTGGCCAGCTGACTCAAGGGCGTGTGTGCGCCGCCCGGCGCAGATCCAGCGTGAACGGGAACTCGCGGCTGCCCGCCACATGGACGGTCGCGGCCGGCACATCGAGTGTGCCCGGCGTGTGGCCCAGCGGCACAAAGCGCGACAGGCGCCGGCTCTCGGCCTCGTAGGCGTTGACCGGGAAGTTGTCGTAGCTGCGCCCGCCCGGATGCGTCACGTGGTACTGGCAGCCGCCGAGCGAGCGGCGCATCCAGGTGTCCACGATGTCGAACACCAGCGGCGCGTGCACGCCGATGCTCGGGTGCAGGGCCGAGGGCGGGTTCCAGGCCTTGTAGCGTACGCCGGCGACAAACTCGCCCGTGGTGCCGGTGCTCTGCAGCGGCAGGGCGTGGCCGTTGCAGGTGACCACGTAGCGGCTCTCGTTGAGGCCGGTGACGCGCACCTCGATGCGCTCCAGCGACGAATCGACATAGCGCACCGTACCGCCGGGCGAGCCTTCCTCGCCCATCACGTGCCAGGGCTCGAGCGCGTTGCGCAGCGTGAGTTCGATGGAGCGCGAGCGCACCTCGCCCACCAGCGGGAAGCGGAACTCGAAATGCGGCGCGAACCAGGCCGGGTCGAACGCGTAGCCCGCCGCCCTCATTTCCTGGATCACGTCGTCGAAGTCCATGCGCACGAAGGTGGGCAGCAGGAAGCGGTCGTGCAGCGCCGTGCCCCAGCGCGTGGCGCTCGCGCGGTACGGCGCCTTCCAGAAGCGCGCCACCAGGGCGCGCAGCAGCAGTTGCTGCGCGATGCTCATGCGCGCGTGCGGCGGCATCTCGAAGGCGCGCAATTCGAGCAGGCCGAGCCGCCCGGTGGCGCTGTCGGGCGAGTACATCTTGTCGATCGAGAACTCGCTGCGGTGCGTGTTGCCGGTGGCGTCGATCAGGATGTTGCGCAGGGTACGGTCCACCAGCCACGGCGGCATGTCCTGGCCGTATTTTTCGCGGTTAAGCGCGATCTGTTCGATGGCGATTTCCAGCTCGTACAGCTGGTCGTTGCGCGCCTCGTCGACGCGCGGGGCCTGGCTCGTCGGGCCGATGAACATGCCGCTGAACAGGTAGCTCAGGGAAGGGTGGTTGTGCCAGTACAGCAGCAGGCTGGCCAGCACCTCGGGGCGGCGCAGGAACGGGCTGTCGTTGGGTGTGGCGCCGCCCATCACGAAGTGGTTGCCGCCGCCGGTGCCGGTGTGGCGTCCATCCAGCATGAACTTCTCGGCGGACAGGCGAGATTCGAACGCCGCCTGGTACAGGAACTCGGTGTGCGCGACCAGTTCGCCCCAGTTCTGCGCCGGGTGAATGTTGACCTCGATCACGCCGGGATCGGGCGTGACCTGCAGCAGCTTCAGGCGCGGGTCGCGCGGCGGCGGGTAGCCCTCGAGTACGATCTTCAGGCCCAGTTCGGTGGCCGTGGCTTCGATGGCGGCGAGCAGGTCGAGGTAGTCCTCCAGCTTCTCCAGGGGCGGCATGAAGACGTAGAGCACGCCCGACTTGCGCCCCACCGCCTCGGCCTTCGGGCCGCTGGCGCGGCGCGGATCCCGCACTTCCACGCACAGGGCGGAGCGGCTGATCCAGTGGGCCGACTCGAAACGACCGGGCGCGCGCACGAAGTCGCCGGGCTCGGTCTGCCGGCCCGTGAGGGCGCTGCCGGTTCCCGCGCCACCAGCGCGGCCCTGTAAGAGCCGGGCGGCTTCGGCTTGCGGGCCCGTGCCGGTCAGGTAGGGCACGGCGCCGGCCTGGCCATAGCGCGCGAACAACTGGCTGGAGGCCGGCAGGGCGCCGCGCGGTGCCGAGGGGTCCTGCTCCACCATGTACGGAAAATCCGCCTTGCTGACCCAGGGCAGGGAGTCCAGCGGCAGGCGGTAGCCCATGGGGGAATCGCCGGGCATCAGGTACATGCGCTCGTCGCGCAGGAACCAGGGGCCGGTGACCCAGGCCGGGCCGGCCCGTGACGGCGCCTCGCTGACCTTCAGGGGCAGCACATAGCCGACCACCGCATCGAGCTTTTGCTCGAACACGCGGCGCAGCCGGGCGCGCTCCATCTCGTCGTCGAGTCTGGCGTCGAACGGGTCCACGTTCACCGGCAGGCGGCGTTCGCGCCACAGGTAGTACCAGGTGTCCTCATAGCCGGGCGTGATGTGCTGGCCGGTCACGCCGAGCCGGCGCGCGAGATGCTGCGTGAAGCGTTGGGCATCCTCGGCCGTGTAATGCGTGGGCACGCGCTCGTCGACAAACAGTGTCGGATCGCGCCAGACCGGCTGCCCATCGGTGCGCCAGTAAATACTCAGAGCCCAGCGTGGCAACTGCTCGCCGGGATACCACTTCCCCTGGCCAAAATGCAGGAAGCCGCCCTGGCCGTATTCGGCCCGCAGCTTATGCACCAGCTCGGTGGCGAAGCCGCGCTTGGTGGGGCCGAGCGCATCGGTGTTCCACTCGGGTGCATCGCGATCCACGGCCGCCACAAAAGTAGGCTCGCCGCCCATGGTCAGGCGCACGTCGCCGGCCACCAGTTCCTTGTCCACGGCCGCGCCAAGCGCCATCACCGCGGCCCATTGGTCTTCGGTATAGGGCTTGGTCACGCGCGGCGACTCAAAAATGCGCGTGACCTGCATGTGGTGGCTGAACTCGACCCCGGCTTTTTCCATGCCGCCCTCGATGGGGGCGGCGCTCGAGGGCTGGGGCGTGCAGGCCAGCGGAATGTGGCCTTCGCCGGCCAGCAGACCCGAGGTGGCGTCCAGCCCGATCCAGCCGGCGCCGGGCAGATACACCTCGCACCAGGCGTGCAGGTCGGTGAAGTCGACCGTGGTGCCGCTCGGTCCGTCGAGCGCCTTTACGTCGGGCGTGAGCTGGATCAGGTAGCCTGAGACAAAGCGCGCCGCCAGCCCCACATGGCGCAGCAGCTGCACCAGCAGCCAGCCTGAATCGCGGCACGAGCCGGCGGCCAGCGCCAGCGTTTGCTCGGGCGTCTGTACGCCGGGCTCCATGCGGATCAGGTACTTGATGTCGTGCTGCACCTGCTGGTTCAGCGCCACCAGGAAGTCGATGGTGCGCTGCTTTTTGCGGTCGATGCGCTCCAGATAGGCCTGGACCAGCGGCGTTAACGGTGTTAGCGGCTCGACGGCGAGGTAGGGCGCCAGCTCCAGCGTCAATTCGGGGCTGTACTGGAACGGAAAGTTTTCCGCGGTCGGCTCCAGGAAGAAGTCGAACGGGCTGTAGACCGCCATTTCCACCACCAGATCGACCGTGACCTTGAACTCGGTCGTCTTCTCGGGAAACACCAGACGTGCCTGGTAATTGGCGAACGGGTCCTGCTGCCAGTTGATGAAGTGGTTGGCCGGCTCGACCTTGAGCGAATACGCAATCACGTGGCTGCGGCAATGCGGGGCCGGGCGCAGGCGCACCACCTGCGGCCCCAGGTTGACCGGACGGTCGTACTTGTAGTGCGTGACGTGGTTCAGGGCGGCATGGATGGACATGGTGTGTGTCTCGGTGGTTCGTTGGCGCACAGGAGCCGGGCGGGGTGACTCATACTAGCAAGACCCGCGCCAACAAGCACGACTTGTTCCGCGCAAACCTGTTGCCGCGTTCGGCGCGCGGCCCGTTTAGCATCGCGTCATGCGCAACACTTGGCATCAGGGGGGATACCGGGCCGCAGCCAGGGCCGCGCCGGCCTTCGCGGCGTTGCCCGGCTTTATCGCGGGCACGGCGCTGCAGTTGCAGCAGCCGGTGCTCTGGTTCTGGCCGGTTTATGCATGTTTTGTGCTTGCAGCCCTTGTCCTGTATTGGCTGGTAGCTACTAAATCGATAGTAAATCGGGGTTGGCTCTGGCGCCGGGCCGCCGCGTTTGTGGCGGGGGCAGCGCTGGCAGTTGGCCTGTGCGGCGTGCGCGCCACAGCCTTCGAGCACGACGCGCTGGCGCCTGCGCTGGAGGGCCGCGACATCGCCGTGGTGGGCGTGGTGGCCGCCATGCCGCAGCGCAGCGAGGTCGGGCTGCGCTTTCGCTTCTCGGTCGAGTCGGCGACGCTGGACGGTGCCGCCGTGGCGCTGCCGCCGCAGATCTACCTGAGCTGGTACAGCAGCGGCTACGGCGCCATGGGCGCGCCTGCCAGCGACGCTTCGGCCGCGGTGGTGCAGCCGCTGGCCGACCTGCGCGCCGGCGAGCGCTGGCGCATGACGGTGCGCCTGAAGGCGCCGCACGGCAACAGCAACCCCAATGGGTTCGACTACGAACTGTGGCTGTGGGAGCAGGGCCTGCAGGCCACGGGCTATGTGCGCGCCGGTCCCAAAGACGCCGTGCCGCAGCGCCTGGGCGACACCTGGCAGCACCCGGTGGAGCGCGCGCGCCAGCAGGTGCGCGACGCCATTCAGGTGCGCGTTGCCGAGCGCCAGCTTGCGGGCGTCATCGCGGCGCTGGTGGTGGGCGACCAGAACGCGATCGAGCGCGCCGACTGGGATGTCTTCCGCGCCACGGGCGTGGCGCACCTCATGTCGATTTCTGGTTTGCACATCACCATGTTCGCCTGGCTCGCCGCCGCGCTGGTGGGCGGGCTGTGGCGGCGCTCGGCCCGCTTGTGCCTGTTCTATCCGGCGCCCAGCGCGGCGCTGATCGGCGGTGTGCTGCTGGCCACGGCCTACGCGGTGTTCAGCGGCTGGGGCGTGCCCTCGCAGCGCACCATCTGGATGCTCGCCACCGTGGGCCTGCTGCGCCTGTCCGGGCGGCGCTGGCCGTGGCCGCAGGTCTGGCTGCTGGCCTGCGCGGTGGTGCTGGCCATCGATCCCTGGGCCTTGATGCAGGCCGGGTTCTGGCTCAGCTTTGTTGCGGTGGGTGTGCTGTTTGCTACAGATCCAGGAGCTGGCGGCGTACGACCGGCAGGGGCCAGGGGCCGATTGCTCACCATGGCGCACGAGCAGTGGGTGGTCACGCTGGCGCTCACGCCGCTCACGCTGCTGCTGTTTGGCCAGGTCTCGGTGGTGGGCCTGCTGGCCAATGCGGTGGCGATTCCCTGGATCACGCTGGTGGTCACGCCGCTGTCCATGCTGGGCATCCTGCTGGCGCCGCTGTGGGACGCGGCGGCTTGGGCCATCGCGGCGCTGGGCTGGTACTTGAAGCTGCTGGCGCAGCTGCCGTTCGCTACGGTTTCGATAGCTTCTCCCGCTGTATGGGCAGGGGCTGCAGGCGTTTTTGGCGGTCTTTTGCTGGCGATGCGGCTGCCCTGGTCGCTACGCGTGCTGGGGCTGCCGCTGATGCTGCCGGTGCTCCTGTGGCAGCCGCACCGCCCGCCTGCTGGCCAGTTCGAGCTGCTGGCGGCCGACATCGGCCAGGGCAACGCCGTGATCGTGCGCACCGCCGCGCACACGTTGGTGTACGACACCGGACCGCGGTTCAGCCAGGAGAGCGACGCCGGCCAGCGCGTGCTGGTGCCGCTGCTGCGCGCGCTGGGCGAGCGCGTCGACACCGTGATGCTGAGCCATCGCGACAGCGACCACATCGGCGGCGCACCGGCCGTGCTCGCCATGCAGCCGCAGGCGAGTTTGCTCAGCTCGATCGAGGCCGGGCACGAGCTGCAGGCGCTGCGCCCGGCCACCCGCTGCATCGCTGCGCGCGACGGCGGGCAGCGCTGGAGCTGGGACGGCGTCAGTTTCGAGGTGCTGCGCCCGAACGCGTCGGATTACGAGGCGGCAAACAAACCCAATGCCATGAGCTGCGTGCTGCGTATCTCGAACGGGGCGCAGACGGCGCTGCTGGTGGGCGACATCGAGCAGCCGCAGGAGGCCCGGCTGGTGGCCGATGCCGCCGACCTCATCAAGGCCAATGTGCTGCTGGTGCCCCACCACGGCAGCAAGACTTCCAGCAGCGCGCTGTTTCTCGATGCCGTGCAGCCGCACTGGGCGCTGGTGCAGGCCGGCTACCGCAGCCGCTTCGGCCACCCGGCGCCGCCGGTGCTGGCGCGCTACCAGGAGCGCGGCATCCGCGTGGTTGACTCGGCGCACTGTGGCGCCGCAACCTGGTCGTCGGCGCAGCCCGGGCAGGTCGGCTGCCAGCGCGAGGCCGGGCTGCGCTACTGGCACCACCGCGTGCCTTGAGGGCGTCAAGGGGGCGTCTCTGGCGCAAAACACTGCTGCATATGGCCCAAAACTTGCTAAGCTAGATGCAGGAGATCGCCATGGTCAAATTCGACGAGATGTACACCCGGCTGCCGTATGAGTTCTTCTCTCGCGGCGCGCAGATTCGCGATCACTACAAGATCTACGACGAATGGCTCGCGCGCCAGCCCGGCGACATGATGGCCAAGCGGCGCGAAGAGGCCGAGATGATCTTCCGGCGCGTCGGCATCACCTTCGCGGTCTACGGTGCGAAGGACGAAAATGGTTCCGGCACCGAGCGGCTGATTCCGTTCGACCTGATCCCGCGCATCATTCCGGCGCACGAGTGGGCCGCCCTGGAGCGCGGCCTGGTGCAGCGGGTGACAGCGCTCAACCGCTTCCTGCACGACGTGTACCACGACCAGGAAATCATCAAGGCCGGCCTGATCGAGGCCGACCAGATCGCTCGCAACGCGCAATTCCGCCCGCAGATGGTGGGGGTGGACGTGCCGAACCAGATTTACTCGCACATCGCGGGCGTGGACATCGTGCGCGCGCCCGATGCCCAGGGCAACGGCGAGTACTACGTGCTCGAAGACAACCTGCGCGTGCCCAGCGGCGTCAGCTACATGCTGGAAGACCGCAAGATGATGATGCGGCTGTTTCCCGACCTGTTCAACGCCCATCACGTGGCGCCCGTGGCGCACTATCCCGATCTGCTGCTGGAGACCCTGCGCGCCTCCAGCCCGCCAGCCACGGCCGACCCGACCGTGGTGGTGCTGACCCCCGGCATGTACAACAGCGCCTACTTCGAGCACGCCTTCCTGGCGCAGCAGATGGGGGTCGAGCTGGTCGAGGGCCAGGACCTGTTCGTGCGGGACAATTTCGTGTACATGCGCACCACGCGCGGCCCGCAACGCGTGGATGTGATCTATCGCCGCGTCGATGACGATTTTCTGGACCCGCTGGTGTTTCGTCCCCAGTCCACGCTGGGCTGCGCGGGACTGCTGGAGGTCTACCGCGCGGGCAATGTGAGCATCTGCAACGCGGTCGGCACCGGCATCGCCGACGACAAGTCGATCTACCCGTACGTGCCCCGGATGATCGAGTTCTACCTGGGCGAGAAGCCGATCCTGAACAACGTGCCCACGCACATCTGCCGCCGCCCGGACGACCTGAATTACGTGCTGGCCCACCTGAAGGACCTGGTGGTCAAGGAGGTGCATGGCGCGGGTGGTTACGGCATGCTGGTCGGTCCGGCCTCGACCACCGCCGAGATTGAAGAATTCCGCCAGGCGCTGCTCGCCAACCCCGGCGGCTACATTGCGCAGCCCACGCTCAGCCTGTCGAGCTGCCCGACCTTTGTCGAGAGCGGCATCGCGCCGCGCCACATCGACCTGCGCCCGTTCGTGCTGTCGGGCAAGGAGGTGCAGATGGTGCCGGGCGGCCTCACGCGCGTGGCGCTGAAGGAGGGCTCGCTGGTGGTGAACTCGTCGCAGGGCGGCGGCACCAAGGACACCTGGGTTCTCGAAATGGGGGCCAGGCCCGTGGCCCAGGCACCATCGCAGTCTCAATCCCAGTCGTCGGCTGCAAGGAGTTAAAAATGTTGTCACGTACCGCCGACCACCTGTTCTGGATGTCCCGCTACACCGAGCGGGCGGAGAACACCGCGCGCATGATCGACGTCAACTACCAGACCGCGCTGCTGCCGCAGTCGGCCGTGGTGGCGCAACTGGGCTGGCAGGGGCTGCTGTCCATCAGCGAACTGCTGCCGATGTACACCGCCAAGCATGGCGAGGTCACGTCACGCGGTGTGATGGAGTTCATGGTCAGGGACGAAAGCAACCCGTCCAGCATCCTGTCGTGCCTGCGCGCCGCGCGCGAGAACGCGCGCGCCGTGCGCGGCACGCTGACCACCGAAGTCTGGGAAACGCAGAACCAGACCTGGCTGGAGGTCAACCGCATGCTGCGCGCGGGTGAATTCGAGCAGGACCCCGGGCAGTTCTTTGAATGGGTCAAGTTCCGCTCGCATCTCTCGCGCGGCGTGACCGTGGGCACCATGCTGATGGACGAGGCGCTGTACTTCATGCGCCTGGGCACCTTCCTGGAGCGCGCCGACAACACGGCGCGCCTGGTGGATGTGAAGTTCCACGCGGTGCAGAGCGACTTCTTCGGCGCCGCCACCGAGCAGGATCAGGAGTACGACTTCTACCACTGGAGTGCGATTTTGCGCAGCGTCTCGGGCTTCGAGGTCTATCGCAAGGTGTACCGCGACGTGATTAAACCCGAGCGCGTGGCCGAGCTGTTGATCCTGCGTGCCGACATGCCGCGCTCGCTGCACGCCAGCCTCAACGAGGTGGTCAGCAACCTGCACCTCGTGGCGAGCGACGCGGCCAGCGAAACCCTGCGCCGCGCCGGCCGCTTGCGCGCCGACGTGCAATACGGCCGCATCGACGAAATCCTGGCCACCGGGCTGCATGCGTTTCTCACGCAGTTCCTCGACCGTGTGAACGAGCTGGGCGCGCACATCAGCCGGGAGTTTCTGGTGCCGGCGGCGGGCTGATTGACTATACCCGTTTGACCCAGTAATCAGGGCGGCGTTTATGGGCCGCAATCGCCAGAACTTCGATTTCTCCGCCTACGGCACGGTGCAAAACGCTGTACGGAAAACCTGCAATCCGCCGTCTACGGATGTCTGGCGGATGTTCAACTGCAAAGCGTTGTGGTGTTGCGCAAACCTGAACCATGGCCGATTCAAATGCGGTCAGGTAGCGGCCACCCAAACCGCGCTGGCGGGACTCATAGAACGCGACATGCTCAAGATGCTCGACCCGCGCATTCGGGTGAAAGAAATAGCTCACCGCAGAAGTGCTTGTCCCTCTTGCCGGACCTGCTCTGCCGGGATGCGCTGAACGCGGCCCTCGTCTATGTCTTGCGCTCTACGCGCCGCCTGCGCGAACCAGAGCTGCTCGATTTCCGGCTCCGTCAGCGTGTCGAGGCTGGACAGCAACTGCTCGGCAAGAGTCGCCCGGTCCTTGGCGGACAGATGCAAGGCTTCACGGCTGATGACTTCGATATTCATGCGGAAATGGTAGCACTTTCCGCTCTTGTGGTTAGGAACGGGTGACCTGTTTGGTGGTTCCAATTCAGCAACAATAATGCGAGTCCTACTTTAAGAGGCGTACTAACTGTCTGACGTGATCGAGGCGCGCCATATTGTCGTGCTCGGCCGAGTCCGTGAAGACCATGACAACGAGGTCTGCAAACTTTGACATTGGTAGGTTCACGCCTTCGGCATCGCACTCCTGGCTCACCATACGGACGATGTCGGTGGCAGCCTCCACCGAGAAGGCTGGCGGCATTCCCGGACTAGGTCGACGACGTTGGCGTTGGCGTGGCGCTATGCTCCCGGCGGGAATTTCAACGGGCTTGTCAAGCTCGCCATTTGGCAACCCCAACTTGACCTCGTATTCGCGCGCATTGCCCTCGCTAACGTCGCGGTTCGGGTTGGGTCCAGTCATCTGCACAAGGAACGATGCATTACTGTAGCCGAGGCGTTGAGCCAACGTTGCGGGGCCGCCGCTGTCAGAAATGAGGTTTCGCAGATTTTGACGGCGATAGTCTTTCAGCGTCGCCAATATTTCGCACATGGATTCTCTCCCTCCCTATAAATACAGTTTGTTGTATTTCTCATCGTGGTTTGAAACATCGCTTTTCCGATTTTCCGCGTAGCTCAGGCCGATGAGCAGATCAAGCGCATGCTTCTTATATCAACCAGAATCTTACTGTCCATCCCTCATCGCCGCCGCCACCTGCTGCCCCAGCTCCAGCACCGCCATCGCGTAGTAGCTCGACTGGTTGTAGCGCGTGATCACGTAGAAGTTCTCGGTGCCGGCCACATAGGTGGGCCCGTCATCGCCGTTTTCCAGTTCGATCAATGCCAGAGGGCCGGGGTTCTTGAGCGCATCGCCTTGCAGGACGGCACCCTTGGCCATGAAGCCGGCGACGCTGAAGGTGGGCAGGATGTCGGGCGCCAGCAGGGCGGCCAGGTCGAGCCTGGCGGGATCAAAACTCACGGGATAGGTAGCCGGCATGCCCGGGTGCCAGCCGAATGCACGGAAATAGTTGGCCACCGAACCGATGGCGTCTACCGCGCTGCCCGACAGATCGATCCTGCCGTCGCCATCGAAGTCCACGGCGAAACGGCGCCAGCTCGACGGCATGAACTGCGGCATGCCCATGGCGCCGGCGTAGCTGCCCAGCGGCGCCAACGGGTCCACGCCAGTGCGGCTGCTCAAAGTCAAAAACTGTTCGAGCTCGCCCTTGAAGAATTCACTGCGCGCCGCCGCCCGCGGGTGTGCGGTCGGGAAATCGAACGCCAGCGTGGCCAGTGCATCGATCACGCGAAAGCTGCCCATTTGCTGGCCGTAGATGGTCTCCACGCCGATGATGCCGACGATGATTTCGGGTGGCACGCCATATTCCTGCTCGGCGCGCACCAATGCATCGCGGTTGGCCTGCCAGAAGCGCACGCCGGCGCGGATCCGGATGGGGTCGATAAAGCGGCTGCGGTACACCTGCCAGTTCTTGGCGGTGCCCTTGGGTGCCGGCAGCATGAGGCGCGCCACGTTCGGCAGATAACAGGCCTGGCCGATCGCCTGGCGCACCCACGCGGGGTCGAGGTTGCGGCGCTGCGCGATGTCGTCGGCGGCGCGCATGGCGTCGTCACGCGTGGCATAGGCGGGGCCTTGTGTGGGGCCGCTGGCGGCCCCGGCCTGTACCTTGATTCTCAAGGGTTTTTGGGCTGTAGCCCCCGTGGACAGTGCGCAAGCCGCTATAAAAACAAGAGTAAATGGAATGAATCTCGACATCAGCGGGGCCAGTGGAGTTGTTTGAATGCGCGTTGCAGTGTAGCCAGAGAGCCGTGCGGGTCTCTGGCATAGCGCTGCGCCTCGAGCTGCAGCAGCCATTGCACCAGGGCCGTGGCGGCACTGCCAAAGCGCAGTTGTACGGCGTCGGCCATTTGCCGCGGCGGCGTGGTTGGTGCGAGGTCGAGCCCGGCCTCCCGCAGCCTGGTGCGCGCTCTCTCGAGCAGGCGCAGCCAGGGGTCGTGCTGGCGCCGCTCCCACAGTGTCCAGGCGGCGATGCACAGGCTTACCCCCACGATGATGCCGATCAACACGTAGCTCAGGTCTTCCCAACTGGGCGAGTCGAAGCCGAGGTTCTTGAGCAGGTTCAACTGCTTGCTCTGCGTGTAATTCAGCACCCACTGGTTCCAGTTGTTGTTCATGGCGTCCCACAGGGCGCGCAGGTCCAGCGCCAGGTCGGGGCTGACGCTGCCGATGGCCGAGGCGATGAATCCGCGCGGCGCCTGCAGCCGCGCCAGCGTGCCGATGCGCCCGGGGGCGACGGCGCCGGTCGGGTCCACGCGCACCCAGCCACGGCCGGCCTGCCAGACCTCGGCCCAGGCGTGGGCATCGCTCTGGCGCACGGTCCAGAAGCCATCGACGCTGTTGCGCTCGCCGCCCTGGTAGCCGGTGACCACGCGCGCCGGCACACCCAGCGCGCGCATCAGCACCACAAAGGCCGACGCGATGTGTTCGCAAAACCCCTGCTTGCGGTCGAACCAGAATTCGTCGGCGCTGTTGGGGCCGTACACGCCGGGCTCCAGCGTGTACACATAGCCGCCGCTGCGCAGTCGCGCCAGCACCACATTGACGAGCGTGGCTGCGTCGGCGCTTGCATAGCGCGGGTCGCGCCGAATTTCGGCCGCCAGCGCCAGCGTGCGCGGATTGAAGCCGGCGGGCAGCGCGACATCGTCCCGCAAACTGGCCGTGGCGCGCTGTGGCCCCTGTTGATAGTCGACATGGCTCTCCGCCTGGTAGCGCACGATGTCAGTGAGGGGGCGGTCGGTGCGCCATTGCAGATCGGGCGTCATCGTCAGCGCGCAGCCGGGCAGCTCGGGCTTTTGATCGGCCACATCGAGCACGAACAGCCATGGCCGATTCGTGGGCTCCAGCGTAACTTCATATTTGATCGCGCTGCCAAATACCTGCAGATCGGCAGGCGCGCGCGCATGCGGTGCCAAGCCGGCATCAAGGCGTGACGCCCGAGGCCGCCATTCGCGGCCGTCGAACGCGGCCAGCACCGGACCGCGAAAGTACAGGTCGGATTGCGGCGGCACCGGTCCTGCAAAACGGATGCGCATGGCAATGCTGTCGTCCAGCGCCAGGCTCGCGATGGTGCCGACCTGCATGCTGGCCGAGAGCCCGCTGCGCCCGACCATGGCGTCGCTCGGAATGCCCCACAGCGGCGCCAGCCGCGGGAACAGCACGAACAGAACGGCCATGATGGGCGCGCCCAGCAGCGCCATCCAGCTGGCGGTTTTGGCGGCCTGCAGCAGCGGCGGCTTGCCCACCGGCATATGGGCGTTGACCAGTGCCGTCAGCAAACCCAGCAGCGCCACCAGCATGGCCGCGGCGGTGAGCAGCGACTGCGAGAAAAAGAAATTCGTGAGCATCGTGAAGAAGCCCAGGAAGAAGATCACGAACGCATCGCGGCGCGCGCGCAGCTCCAGCGTCTTGAGCGCCAGCAGCACGACGATCAGCGTCACGCCGGCGTCGCGGCCCAGCAGCGTGCGGTGCGTGGCCAGCGTGGCGCCGATCGCCACGACCAGCAGGCCGAGCAGGCACCAGTTGCCGGGCAGCGGGCGCGAGGTGAAGGCCAGCCAGCCGCGCCACAGCAGTACGCCGGCGGCCAGCACGCTGCACCACAGCGGCAGATGGCTGACCTGCGGCAGGATGACCCAGCCGATGACCACCAGCAGGAACAGGGTGTCGCGGGCCTCGCGTGGCAGGGTGGCCAGGCGGGTCAGCATGCCGGTTCCGCTGCTGGCATTGCGGGTTTGTGCCTGTCATTCCCGGCTTGACCGGGAATCCACGGTGGTTGACCGTTGCGGCTGCCATCGGCGCAGGCCGGGTCTCGCTGCGGCGGGAGGGAGTCGGGATATGCGCCCGACGGCGCAGTAACTTTCTTTTGCTTCGCCAAAAGAAAGTCACCAAAGAAAAGGCGAGCCGCAGACACGGCCCCTGCGGGGTGCCTTGCGCTGCTCGGGGCCAGCGGGAAGCGCGCAAACTCGCCCTGCGGGCTCAGACAGCGCGCGCTTCTTGATCCGCTTGCCCCTGCGCTGCTCAGCCGTGCCAGGACGGCGGGGACCGAAGACCAAGACCAAGACAAATTCAACACCAGATACAGGACCCTACAAGGACGCGCCATGGCGCGTCCCTGTTGACTTGGGTGTCTGGCTGTTTCGGCTGTCCTCACGCCGTCATGAGGAGGCGAGTAGCGCAGGGCCGGGCGGATCAGGGGCGCAGATGTTTGAGGCGATAGCCGAGTTTCTGCGCACCCCGCCCGGCGCGAGCAACGCAGCGTGCCCGTATAGCGGGCCGATGAATCCGGCTCGCCTTTCTTTTGCTTACTTTGCTTTGGCGAAGCAAAGAAAAGTGAGGCGCCCGCCGGGGCGCAACCCGGCCAACCGGCGCATCCAAGGCGACGCGCATTCAACATAACGCCAGCGCCTCCAGGCACCGCTTGCGATGCGCGGGACCGCTATCCGGCTGGATTTCCACCCCCGGCAGCCGCAACCCGTAATCGATCCCGAGCCGGTCTGCAGCCAGCACCCAGGCGCACAGCCGCGAGAGCCGGTGCTCGGTGCTGCGCGGACCGGCCTGCGCCAGGTCCAGCCACAGCTCGTAGCGCTGGACCTGCTCGGTGTCGCGGCTGACGAGCTCGTCAGAGCCGCGGGCCAGGGCTTTGGCGGCCTGTTTCCAGACCACCCGCTTCAAGGGGTCGCCGCGCCGGTAGGCCCGCACACCATCGAACTCCGTGCCGCCCTGCACCTGCGTTGCAGCCGGGCCGCCCGAGCGCGGTTCGCCGGCGGGCAACGGTGGCGCAAAAGCTTCCGGCTTGGGATAGACCAGCACCTGTGCGGCGGGCCGCCAGACCGTCCAGACACGGAACGTGCCCAGTGGAAAGCGGGTTTCGGCCGTCAGCGTGGGCGCGCGGTGCAGGCCGCGCTGACCGGGCTGGAAGGCCACTTGCACCGTGGCGCTGCCCTGCGCCGGCACGTCGGTCCAGGCCCAGTGATGGGCGCCCAGCACGGACAGGCCAATGCCGTGCCGCACGGACCGGCGCCGGCTCACAAGATTGATATCAAACAGGGCGCTAGCCCCCATGAAACATTCACCAGGCGCTATCAAGTTCATAGTGATGCCGCGCAGCGTGCCGTGGCACACGTACATACCGACCACCGCGCTGCCGGCCAGCAGGAAGGTCAGCAGATAGCCCAGGTTGAGCTGGTAATTGATGGAGGCCACCAGCAGCACGGCCAGGGTCGCGCCCAGCATGGCGCCGGCGCGCGTTGGCAGGATGTAGACGTTGCGCTGGGTCAGGGTGATGCTGTCCGACAGCGGCAGCCGTGCCTGCCACCACTGGCGAACCAGGCCAACCGGGTTGAACCAGGCCGTTCGGGCTGAGCTTGTCGAAGCCCCGTGTGCTTGCAGCCCTTCGACGGGCTCAGGACGAACGGTGGTTGCGCTCACGGCAGCGGCACGACCTCGATCATGGCGCGCACCTGCTCCACCGAACCGCGCCCGGCGTCGCCCACCGGGGTCAGGCGGTGTGCCACGGTCTGCGCCAGGATCGCCTGCACATCGTCCGGCGCGGCGTAGTCGCGCCCGCACAGGAGCGCCTGCGCCTTGGCGGCGCGCAGCACGGCAATGCCGGCGCGCGGGGACAGGCCCATGGCGAACCAGCGGCCCGAGCGCGTGGCGGCCACCAGATCCTGCACGTAGTTGAGCAGCGGCTCGGCCGCATGCACCTGCAGCACCTGCTGCTGCAGGCTGTGCAGATCATCCAGCGTGAGCATGCCGGGCAGCGCCTCCACCATGTCGCGCCGGTCGCTGCCGGTCAGCAGCTGGCGCTCGGCGGCGCGGTCCGGGTAACCCAGCGAGATGCGCATCAAAAAGCGGTCGAGCTGCGACTCGGGCAGCGCGTAGGTGCCGAGCTGGTCGTGCGGATTTTGCGTGGCGATCACGAAGAACGGCGAGGGCAGGGCGCGGGTTTCGCCCTCCACGGTGACCTGCTTTTCCTCCATGGCTTCGAGCAGCGCGCTCTGGGTTTTCGGGCTGGCGCGGTTGATCTCGTCGGCCAGCAGCACCTGCGCGAAGATCGGGCCGGGGTGGAACACGAAGGCCTCCTTGCCGCGCTCGTAGATCGATACGCCCGAGAGGTCGCTGGGCATCAGGTCGGCGGTGAATTGCACGCGCGAAAAATGCAGGCCAAAGGCGCGCGCCAGCGCATGGGCCAGCGTGGTCTTGCCGACCCCGGGGACGTCCTCGATCAACAGGTGCCCGCCCGCCAGCAGGCAGGCCACGCAGTCCTGGACCTGAACCGGTTTGCCGACAATCACCATGTTAAGCTGATTCAGAAGCGATTTGAGTTTTTCCTGGTGCTGCATGACATGACCATAACCGAAAAGTTTTCGGGAAATTCGAGACAAAGGCCGACGCCGTGAACAAGACAGGCTATTTCACCCACCCCGAGTGCCGCAAGCATGAAATGGGGCCGGGCCACCCCGAATGCCCCGAGCGCCTTGACGCCATTGCGGACCGGCTGCTGATCACGGGCGTGCGTGATGCGCTGGATCTGCGCGAGGCACCAGAGGCCTCGCTGTCCGACATCGAACTGGCGCACGACCGCATGTATGTGGCGTCCTTGCGCGGCCTCTCCGACGGGCTCAAGGAAGAAATTCTGGCCGGCGGTCCCGCCTATGCCCAGGTGGACCCGGACACCGCCATGAACGAGCACACCTGGGATGCGGCGCTGCATGCGGTCGGGGCGGTACTGGCGGCGACCGACGCGGTGGTGGCGGGCGAACTGGAAAACGCGTTTTGCGCGATACGCCCGCCCGGGCACCATGCGGGCCGCAACAAGGCCATGGGCTTCTGCTTTTTCAACAACGTGGCCATCGGCGCCAAATATGCGCTGGAGCGGCATGGCCTGAAGCGCGTCGCGATCGTGGACTTCGACGTGCACCATGGCAACGGCACCGAGGACATCCTGAGCGGCGACGACCGGGTGCTGATGGTGGGTTTCTTTCAACACCCGTTTTACCCATATACCGGCACCGAATTCCCGGCCGACAACATGGTGAATGTGCCGGTGCCGGCCTACACGCGCGGCATGGCCATCCGCGAGTTGATCGACATCGTCTGGCTGCCGCGCCTGGACGCCTTCAAGCCCGAGATGATTTTCATGAGTGCCGGTTTCGATGCGCACCGCGAGGACGACATGGGCCAGCTCGGCCTGACCGAGCAGGACTACGCCTGGATCACCTGGCGCATCAAGGAGATGGCCCGGCGCCATGCCAAAGGCCGCATCGTCTCCTGCCTGGAGGGTGGCTATAACCTGAGTGCATTGGCGCGCAGCGTGGAAGCGCACCTGCGTGTGCTGGCCGACGTTTGACCGGGAGGAGCTTGCATGGCAGGCGTAATGGCTGCACCGCCGCAGATTGACGACCTTCACGACTGGTTTGTCGCGCTGACGCAACCGACGGCGCTGACCGAGCTGGCGGTGCTGGCCGGCTGCGTCGTGCTGGCCTGGGGACTGGTCTGGCTGGCGCGGCGGTCTGCGGGAGTGCCGGACCCCAACTCCATCTGGTTTGGTCGCAGGATCATTGACGGCGTGATGTTTCCGCTGCTGTTGTTGTGTGCCGGCTATGTGGCGCGGGAGGCATTGGCACACCGGATCCCGATGGCGGTGTTCCGGATCGCGCTTCCGGTTCTGGTGTCGCTGGCGACGATCCGGCTCGGTGTCAAGGTCTTGCAGGTTGCCTTCAAGGCGGCGCCCCTCGTGCGTGCGCTGGAGCGGACCATCTCGTGGCTGGCCTGGATCGCCATGGTGCTGTGGGTCAGCGGTCTGCTGCCGCTGGTGATTGATGAGCTGGACCAGATCACCTGGAAAGTGGGGGGCAGCCGGATTTCGGTCACGACGATGATCGCGGGCGCGTTGACCGCGGGAGCGGTGCTGCTGGTCACGCTGTGGATCTCGGCGGCCATCGAGGGCCGTCTGCTGCGCAAGGCGACGGGCAGTGAGCTGTCCGTGCGCATTGCCATCAGCAATGCGATCCGCGCGCTGTTGATGTTTGTCGGGTTGCTGGTGGCCTTGTCGGCCGTCGGCATCGACCTCACGACACTCTCGGTGCTGGGCGGCGCGATCGGCGTGGGCATCGGCCTGGGCCTGCAGCAGCTGGCGGCCAACTATGTCAGCGGCTTTGTCATCCTGGCCGAGCGCAGCGTGCGCATTGGCGACAACGTGCGCGTCGATACCTTTGAGGGCCGCATCACCAACATCAATGCCCGCTACACCCTGATCCGCTCGACTTCCGGTCGCGAGTCCATCGTGCCCAACGCGATGATGACGGCCCAGCGGGTGGAAAACCTCTCGCTGGCCGATACACGGGTGTGGCTGTCCACGGTGGTATCGGTCGGCTACGAGAGTGACGTGGATCTGGTGATGCGCCTGCTGGTCGATGCCGCAGCCCGATGCCCGCGCGTGCTGCGCGATCCCGCGCCCGCCGCGGCGCTGTCGGCGTTCGGCGCCGACGGCCTGGAGTTCACGGTGGGCTTCTGGATTTCAGACCCCGAGAACGGCCAGCTCGGCCTGCGCTCGCAGATCAATCTGGCGATCCTGCGCTCGCTGCGCGAGCACCACATCGACATTCCGTACCCGCAGCGGGTGGTTCACGTCAAGCCAACCTGAGGTGCGGCGTCAAGGTCTTCAGGTCTTGCCGAGGCCCAGGTAGGTGGCGGCCACACGCGCATCGTGCATCAGCTCGCCCGCCGGGCCTTCGAGCGTGATGCGGCCGGTCTCCAGCACATAGCCGTAGTCGGCCACCTGCAGGGCCGCGCGCGCATTCTGTTCGACCAGCAGAATGCCGACGCCGCTTTGCCTGAGTCCCGAGATGATGTGGAAAATTTCCCGCACCACCAGCGGCGCCAATCCCAGGCTGGGCTCATCGAGCATCAGGACCTTGGGTTTGGCCATGAGCGCGCGGCCGATTGCGAGCATCTGGCGTTCACCGCCCGACAGCGTGCCCGCCAGTTGCTTGCGGCGCTCGGCCAGGCGGGGGAACAGGCGGTACACCTCGGCCTGGGTCGCCTCGGCGCCGCGGCCGCGCCAATCGAGCCGGACCTTGGCGCCCAGCAGCAGGTTGTCTTCCACCGTCATGGTGGCGAACAGTTCGCGCTTTTCCGGCACCAGGCTCAGGCCGTGCGCCACGCGCATCTCGATCGAGCCGCGCTCGCGCTGACCCAGAAAATGCACCTCGCCGCTGGCGGGCAGCACGCCCATCACGGCGTTGAGCAGGGTGGATTTACCGGCGCCGTTGGGGCCGATCACGGTCACGATGCTGCCCGCAGCGACCTGCAGCGAGGCGTCGTGCAGCGCGCGGACCTTGCCGTAGTCGACCGAGAAATTGCGCACCGCCAGAACGGGAGCCGGCGGATGCGGGGTCGCGGGCGCGTTCATTCGACCCCTCCCAGATAGGCTTCGATCACGGCCGGGTCCTGCCGCACGTCTTGCGGAGCACCTTCGGCGATGCGGCTGCCGAAGTCCATCACCACCAGGCGATCGACCAGTCCCATGACGAAATCCATGTCGTGTTCGACCAGCAGCACGCTGACACCTTCGCTGCGCAGCTGGCGCAGCACCGCGGCCAGCGCCTGTTTTTCCTGGTGGCGCAGCCCGGCGGCGGGCTCGTCCAGCAGCAGCAGTACCGGGTCGGACGCCAGCGCCCGCGCAATCTCCAGCAGGCGCTGCTGGCCCAGCGCCAGGCTGCCGGCCTCGCGCAGGCCGTGACTGCCCAGGCCGACCCGTTCCAGCTCGGTGCGTGCCTGTGCGAACAGGCTGGCCTCTTCTACCCGATTCAGTCGCAGCGCGCCTGCCAATGCACCCCTGGCGCCGCGCAGATGCGCGCCGATGGCGACGTTCTCGATGGCGCTCATCGCGGGCATCAACCGTACATGCTGGAAGGTGCGCGCCATGCCGGCCCTGGCCATCCAGCGCGAGGGCCGGCCATCGACCCGCTCTCCCATGAAGTACACCTCGCCGGCACTCAGGGGCAGCACGCCGCTGACCAGGTTGAACATGGTGCTTTTGCCGGCACCGTTGGGCCCGATCAGCCCGACAATCTCGCCCGCGGCCAGCGTGAAGCTCACATCGTTGACGGCCACCAGGCCGCCGAAGGTCTTGCGCGCCAGCCGCACATCGAGCACGGGGCTGCCGTGCGCCGGCTTTTCGCGCTGTGTCAGGGCGCGCGCGTGGCTGATTGCGCGCAGGCCGGCGGCCGGGGTCATTTCACTGGGCGCTGCAGCGCCCCCGGTGCGGCGCCCCAGCGGCCACAATACCGCGCGCACCATCAGGGGCCACAGGCCGGCCGGCGCGCGTTGCAACAAAAGAATCATCAACAGGCCCGTGACGATCACTTCGAAATTGCCACTTTGCCCAAGCAGCCCCGGCAGCACGCCCTGCAGCCAGTCGCTCAGCAAGGTCATGAGTGCAGCGCCCACGAGTGCGCCCCATACATAGCCAGCCCCGCCGACCACGGCCATGAACAGGTAGCCGATGCCGGCATTCAATCCGAACGGCGTCGGATTCACGGCGCGCTGCAGATGCGCATAGAGCCAGCCTGAGAGCCCGGCCAGCACGGCGGCGAGCACGAACGCCAGCATCTTGGTGCGCGTGGTGTTGACGCCGCACGATTCGGCCATCACGACGCCTCCTTTGAGCGCACGAATGGCCCGCCCCGAGCGGGAATCGAGCAGGTTCAGCGTGGCCATGATGGACAGCGCGACGATCAGCCAGATCAGCAGATAAATGTGCCGGCCGCTGCGCAGGTCGAAGCCGAAGATGCTGATCGGCGGAATGCCGGTGATGCCGTCGAACTTTTTCAGCACATCCAGGTTGCCGAACAGATAGTAAATGCTCAGGCCCCAGGCCAGCGTGCACAGCGGCAGGTAGTGGCCCGACAGGCGCATGGTGATCGCGCCCAGCGCCGCTGCGGCCAGCACCGTGACGGCCACGCCCGCAACCAGCCCGATCCAGGGTGATGCGCCATAGCTGGTGGTCAGCACGGCGCTGGCATAGGCGCCCAGCCCGACGAACGCGGCCTGCCCGAACGAGGTCATGCCCGCAATGCCGGTGAGCAACACCAGCCCCAGCGCCACCAAGCTGTACATGCCGATGTAGTTGGCCAGCGTGATCCAGTACTCGGGCACCGGCAGGATCGCCATCGCGACCATGACCGCCAGCCACAGCACGATGCCGGCCTGGCCCAGGCGCTGGCGGGACGGCGTCGGCCCGGCCATTATTCTTCCTCCTCGTCGAGCAGCGTGTGGCTGCTGAAGGAGCGCCAGGCCAGCACCGGCACGATGAGGGCGAACACCAGCACCTCCTTGTAGGCGCTGGCCCAGAATGAGGCGTAAGCCTCGAGCAGGCCCACCAGCAACGCGCCGCCTGCGGCGATCGGGTAACTGACCATGCCGCCGATGATGGCGCCGACAAAGCCCTTCAGGCCGATCACGAAGCCGGAGTCGTAATACAGCGTGGTGACCGGGCCGATCAGGACGCCGGAGAACGCACCGATCAAGCCCGCCAGCAGAAAGGCCAACTGGCCCGAGTGCGCCACTTCGATGCCGACCAGGCGCGCGCCAAGGCGATTCACGGCCGTGGCGCGTAAGGCCTTGCCGGCGACTGTCGCGCTGAAAAACAGCGACAGCGCCGCCATGATTAGCACCGAGGCGACGATCACCGAAAGTCCTTGTCCGGTCAGGCTCAGTGGGCCCAGGTCAAAGCGCAAATCCGAGAACGACATGGAGCGCGCGCCTTCGGCGCCGAACATCACCAGCCCGAGCCCGAGCATCACGAAGTGCACCGCCACCGCGACGATCAGCAGCACCAGCACACTGGCATGGGCCAGAGGCTCGAACGCGAGCCGGTACCACATCGGTGCCAGCGGTGCGACGATCGCCAGCGTGAGCGCCACCTGTGCGGGCAACGACAGCGTTTGCGGCGTGATGAATTTTGTCAGCAGGTAGACGCCGGCTGGCCACACCAGGTTGATGAGGATGGAGTTTCTCAGCATGTGGCCGGTATCGGGCAGTGCGCCGGGGCGCAGCCGGCTCCACACGTCCTTGATGAATACGGCCAAGCCCATGACCAGCAACAACCAGACGACGGCTGGAAAGTTGCCGGCCTGCAGCGTGGCCATGGTGAGCGCGCCGTAGGTCACCATCTCGCCCTGCGGGATGAAGATCACCCGGGTCACGGCAAATACCAGCACCAGGCCCACGGCCAGCAGCGCATAGACGGCACCGGTCGTGATGCCATCCTGCGCCAGAATCAGGGCAATTGAAGCGTCCATCGGGATTTACACAAGAAAAAAGGCGTTGCGCTTACGGGCAACGCCTGACAGAACAAGGCGGGAGGGGACTTTAGTTGACGAGTTTCCACTTTCCGTTCTGGATCTGTACCATCACGCGCGAGCGCTGGTCGAACCCCATGTGGTCCGTCTTGCTCATGTTCATGATGCCGTGCGTCGTGACCAGATTCGTGGTGTTCTCGATCGCATCGCGCAGTGCGCGGCGGAACTCCTTGGTGCCCGGCTGTGCCGTCTTGAGGGCGATGGGGACGGCGTTTTTGAGGATCAGGTAAGTGTTCCAGGCGTGGGCCGAGAACGAGTTGGCCGGGTCGCGCGGATAGGCGGCGTCGTACAGCTTCATGAACTCGAGTGAGACTTTCTTGATCGGGTTGCTGTCGGGCAATTGCGTGGCCACCACAAACGGGCCCGCCGGCAGGTACGCGCCTTCGACGTCCTTGCCACCGACGCGCAGGAAGTCTTCATTGATGACGCCGTCCGTGAAGTAGATCTTGCCCTTGTAGCCGCGCTCCTTGAGGGTCCTGGCGGGCAATGCGGCGGGCGTGCCGGAGGCGGCGATCATGATCGCGTCGGGGTTGGCCGCCATGAGCTTGAGGACCTGGCCGATCACGCTGGTGTCGGTGCGCGAATAGCGCTCCTGCGCCACCACGTTGAGTTTTCGCGGGCCCGCCAGCGTGTTGAACACGCTCATCACGCCTTCGCCGTAGGCATCGTTGAAGCCGATGAGCCCCACCGTCTTGATGCCATGGTCGGCCATGTGGGCGGTCATGGCCGTCATCATGATGGCGTCGGTCTGCGGCGTCTTGAACACCCAGAAGCGCTTGGCATCCACCGGGTCGACGATGCTGATCGACGACGCGATGGAAATCATGGGCGTCTGCGAATCGGCAGCCACGTCGATCATTGCCAGGCTGGCGGGCGTCGTGGACGAGCCCATGATGATGTCGACCTTGTCTTCGGAGACGAACTTGCGGCTGTTCTTGACGGCCGCCACCGGATCGGAGGCGTCATCGAGCACGATGTATTCGATCTTTTTGCCGGCGATTTCCTTTGGCATGATGGCAAAAGCCATCTTTTCGGGGATCCCCAGCGAGGCCGCCGGCCCGGTGGTGGAGATGGTGACGCCGACCTTGATCTGGGCGTTTGCCGCGAGAGGCAGGATCGACAGGCCGAAGGCAGATGCCAGCAGGAGCTTCTTGAACATGGGTTTTTCCAATCTCTGAATTTGCTGGTCCCAACTATAAGAGCGTTGCAGGCTTGCACACGTCATGACTTACCCGAATTAGCCAACCGACTGGTCGGGCAATTGTCGGCAGGCGGGCGCACGGCTCGGGGTCGGGCTCGAATCCAGGGGCGTGGAGTATTTATAATAAAAGCACGGTCGTTCGGTTTTGTTTGTAGCCCCGAGCACAGGCCTCGCGTCGTCGCGTGGCGTTGATGCTTCGCCGCATAGAATCGACAGGGTTACACCAACGTCTATTCAATAACTCAATGGAGCCGCAATCATGAAGGTCCTGGTAGCAGTCAAGCGCGTGGTCGATTACAACGTCAAGGTGCGCGTCAAGTCGGACGGCACTGGCGTGGACATCGCCAACGTGAAGATGAGCATGAACCCCTTTGACGAGATCGCCGTCGAAGAGGCCGTGCGCTTGAAAGAAAAAGGCATTGCCACGGAAGTCATCGCCGTCTCGTGCG
>NZ_MUNS01000030.1 GCF_002002705.1 Polaromonas sp. C04
GCGCAGCGGCGGGGGCGGGGGCGATGGCGGTTTCCGCAGCCCTTATGGCGCCGGCCCGCGTGGCGGCGGCCGCAGTGGTGGTGGCGGAGGCGGCTACGGCGGGGGCAGCAGCAGCGGTTACTGAATCCCCCGGACATCCTGAAAAAGGCTCCCATGGGAGCCTTTTTGCTTTCCGGCCCCCGCAAGGTGGTATTTGTATGCTATCGAATCCGGAGCATCAAGGTTCGCTTTCGCGCCGCTTTCGAGGCCGCCCGGCCAGCGCCCTGTCGAACAGCGCGTTCGGCAGCAGGCGCAGCAGTTTGGCCGCGACGCCCATCTGCCATGGAATTACCCGGTAACGGACACCGGCCTCGATGGCCCTGAACGCCTGCCCGGCAAAGTCCTGCGGCGGCATCAGGAACGGCATGGCATAGCGATTCTTCTGCGTCAGCGGCGTGTCGATGTACCCCGGACAAAGCGTGACGACCTTGACGCCGCTGGCGCGCAGTTCGCCGCGCAGGCTCTCGCAGTAGGTGATGACGGCCGCCTTGCTCGCGCAGTACGCGCCGTGCCCGGGCAGGCCGCGGATACCGGCCACGCTGCCGATGCCGACCAGGGTGCCGCTGCCGCGCTGCACCATGGCGTCGATGAAGGGCTGGAACGTGGCGGCCATGCCGATGTTGTTGGTGGCAAAGGTGCGTGCCATCACGTCGATATCACCGCGCACGGCCGAGTCGATACCGATGCTGATGCCGGCGTTGGCGATCACCACATCGGGCACCCCCTGGGCCGCGATGCAGGCGTGGCCCGCGCTCACGATGCTGTCCGGCAGCGCCACGTCGGCACTATAGATTTGATAGCTGCCTGCGCTGATCCCTTGCCGGTTAGCCCATGATTCGATCTCTGAAGTGCGGCGCGCCACCAGCGCCAGCCGATAGCCCGCCCGGGCAAAGCGCGCCGCCAGCGCCTGGCCAATACCGCTGGAGGCGCCGGTGATGAAGACGAGTCCGGTCATGCCCTATTTCGCGACCGGGGGCCTGGCCGGACTCGGCACCAGCAGCCCCTTGACACGCCCCTTGAGATCGAGCACGCCTTCGTAGTTGTCGTAGTCCATCGAGTCGCCCGTGAACTGATCATTGCCCCGCGTCAGGGTGACGGGTTTGTTGGAGGAGACGCGCTCGCTGTTGGTGTAGGCGTTCAGGAATTCGCCGCGGAATTCCAGACGCGGCAGGACGTGACCGGCGGCGTCGGTAGCGGGCTCGCGCACCACGATGGCGTTGCCAAACAGCTGCACCTGCGAGGCGTCGCTGTTGCTCAGCGCGCGGTTGCCGGTAGCCACGGTGATGCGCCCCTGCGGGCTGATCGAGCGGATGCGCGCATTGCTGATTTCCAGCGTGTCGGTGTCGGGATAGTGGCGCCCCTCGGTGCCGAACACCTCGCTCTTGAGGTGGCCCGCGCCATCGAAGGTCTTGACCGCAAATTTGCGCATGAAATAGTCGGGCTCGTGGCGCACCGGCGCCGCAGGCTCGGGCGCGCCAAAAATGGGCGTGTTGCGCACCAGCCAGTAGGTGCCCAGCGCCAGCACCGTCATCAGGATGACGGGCAGGTAGATGGCCACGCGCTCCCACAGATCGCGCAAAACGGCAACCGGCCTGTTCACGCGCGCGGCTCCTGCCCCGCCAGCAGCGCCGCATACTGGCCGCTGGCGACCAGCAGCAGGTCACAAAATTCGCGCGCCGCGCCCTCGCCGCCGCGGGCCTGCGTCACATACTGCGCGGCGGCCCGCACCTCGATGTGGGCGTTCGCCGGGGCGCAGGCGAAGGCGCAGCCGCGCATCACCGCGAGATCCGGCCAGTCGTCGCCGATGGCGGCGGCCTGGGGCCAGTCCAGCCCGAGCGCGCGCAGCGTCGCCTCGGCGGCCGGGCGCTTGTCTTCCGTGCCGTAATGCACCTCGGTGATGCCCAGCGCCTGCAGCCGCGCACGCAGCGGCTTCGAATCGCGCCCGGTGATCACCACCGGCGTGATGCCGGCCCTTTGCAGCAGCTTGAGGCCGTGCCCGTCCAGTGTGTGGAAGCGCTTGAGGGTCTCGCCCCGATCGGAGAAATACAGGCCGCCGTCGGTCAGCACACCATCCACGTCGAAAAAGGCGACGCGGATGCCCTGCGCCAGCAGCAGCAGCCCGGGTGCGAAGGACAGCGTGGGGGTCATATCACTTTCGCGCGCATCAGGTCGTTGCTATTGAGCGCGCCGCACAGCCGGCCCTGCGCGTCCACCACCAGCACGCTGGTGATGCGGTGCTGCTCCATCAGCTCGACCGCGTCCACCGCCAGTGCATCGCCGCGGATGGTGCGCGGCGCGGGATGCATGACATCGCGCACGGCGGCGGTGCGCAGATCGGCACCTTTTTCGATCAGGCGGCGCAGGTCGCCGTCGGTGAAGATGCCCAGCACGCGGTCCTCGCCATCCACCACGGCCGAAGCGCCCAGTCCCTTGGCGCTCATCTCCCGCATCAGGTCGCTAAAGGTTGTGTGCAGGCCCACGCGCGGCACCGCGTCGCCCGTGCGCATCACGTCGCTCACATGGGTCAGCAGCTTGCGCCCGAGCGCGCCGCCGGGGTGCGAACGCGCAAAGTCCTCGGCCCGAAAGCCGCGCGCGTCGAGCAGCGCCACCGCGAGCGCATCGCCGAGCGCCAGCTGCGCCGTGGTGCTGGCCGTGGGTGCCAGATTCAAAGGGCAGGCTTCCTTTTCGACACCACAGTCCAGCGTCTCGTCGGCGTGCTGCGCCAGCGTTGACTGCAGGCCGCCGGTAATGGCCACCAATGGCACGCCGAGCCGCTTGAGCACCGGCAGGATCGAGATCAGCTCTTCACTCTCGCCGCTGTAGGAGATGGCCAGCACCAGGTCGATCGCCTTGATCATACCGAGGTCGCCATGCCTGGCTTCGGCCGGGTGCACGAACATCGCCGCGGTGCCGGTGGAGGCCAGCGTGGCGGCGATCTTGCGCCCGACATGGCCGCTCTTGCCCATGCCCATGACGACCACGCGGCCGCGCACCTCGAGCATCCTGCGCACGGCGCGCGCGAACGAGCCGTTCACGCGGGTCTTGAGGCCGAGCACGGCGGCGGCCTCGATGTCGAAGGTTTCGCGGGCCAGCCGGATCACCTGTTCGGTATCAAATGTCATAGCCTTCCATTATCCGCGGGCATCGTGCTTGCTAGTATCGGGACATGTCCGCGCTGCAACTCACGCTGTTATACCTGCTGGCCGCGGTGCTGGGGGTGGTGGCCTGCCGCTCCCTGAAGCTGCCGCCCATGCTCGGCTATCTGGCCGTGGGCGTGCTCATTGGCCCGCATGCGCTGGCGCTGGCGCAGGATTCGGAGGGCGTCAAGTACCTGGGCGAGTTCGGCGTGGTGTTCCTGATGTTCGTGATCGGGCTGGAATTCAACCTGCCCAAGCTGCGCGCCATGCGCCGCCATGTGTTTGGCCTGGGTCTGTTCCAGGTGCTGCTCACCATCGTGCTGGCGACGCTGGCCTCGCTGATGTTCGCCGCGATGGCGCCCACCCTGTGGCACATGCGCTGGCAGAGCGCGCTGGCGCTGTCCGGCGCCGTGGCGATGAGCAGCACCGCCATCGTGGTCAAGCTGATGGCCGAGCGGCTCGAGCTGGAATCCGAACACGGCCAGCGCGTGATGGGCGTGCTGCTGTTCCAGGACCTGGCCGTGGTGCCGCTGCTGGTGCTCATTCCCGCGCTCGGCTCCACCCCGGAAAGACTGCTGCTGGCCCTTGCTGTGGCTTCACTGAAGGCTATTGCTTTGATAGCGATCGTGCTGACCGGCGGGCAGCGCCTGATGCGCTGGTGGCTGACCCTGGTGGCGCGGCGCAAGAGCCAGGAGCTGTTTGTGCTGAACCTGCTGCTGGTCACGCTGGGGCTGGCCTGGCTGACCGAGCTGGCGGGGCTGAGCCTGGCACTGGGCGCCTTTATCGCGGGCATGCTGATTTCCGAGACGCAGTACAAACACCAGGTCGAGACCGATATCCGCCCGTTCCACGACGTGCTGCTGGGCCTGTTCTTCATCACCATCGGCATGCTGCTCGACTGGCACCCGGTCGTCGCACAATGGCCGCTGGTGCTCGTGCTGCTGACGCTGCCGGTGCTGTTCAAGCTGGTCATGATCACGGCCCTGGCCCGGGCCCTGGGCGCGACGGCCGGCACGGCCCTGCGCACCGGCCTGTACCTGGCGCAGGCCGGCGAGTTTGGTTTTGTGCTGCTCACGCTGGCCCGGGAAAACGCCCTGGTGCCACCGGCGCTGCTCGACCCGATCCTGGCCAGCATGGTGCTGTCGATGCTGGCCACGCCGTTGATCATCATGTACAGCAACCATATCGTGATGAAGCTGGTCAGCGGCGAATGGCTGCAGCAGTCGCTGCAGATGACCACGATTGCGCGCCAGTCGATCAACGCCAACCGGCACGTGATCATCTGCGGCTACGGACGCTGCGGCCAGAACCTGGCACGCATGCTCGAGCGCGAGAACATTCCCTACATGGCGCTGGATTTGGATCCGGACCGGGTGCGGCAGGCCGCCGCCGCCGGCGACTCGGTGGTATTTGGCGATGCCGGGCGCCTGCAGGCGCTGATCGCCGCCGGATTGGTGCGCGCCAGCGCCGTAGTGGTCACCTACCTCGACGTGCCGGCCGCCCTCAAGGTACTGGCCAACGCGCGCGCCCACGCGCCGCACGTGCCCGTCATCGTGCGCACCCAGGACGACCAGGCCCTGGACCAGTTGCGCCAGGCCGGCGCCACCGAAGTGGTGCCGGAATCCATTGAAGGCTCGCTGATGCTGGCCAGCCATGCGCTGGCGCTGGTCGGCGTGCCGATGCGCCGCGTGCTGCGCACGGTGCAGGACCAGCGCGATGCGCGCTACAACCTGCTCAAGGGCTATTTCCACGGCGCCGACGACGACACCGTGAACGAATTGAGGCAGGAGCGGCTGTCCACCCTGACCCTGCCGCCGGGCGCCCAGTCCATCGGCAAGGCGCTCGGCCAGCTGGCGCTGCAAGCCGTGGGCGTGCGGGTCGTCAGCCTGCGCCGCAGCAACGGCAAACCGGTGCCGCCCGACGACACGCTGGCACTGCAGGACAGCGACACGCTGGTGCTGTCGGGCACACCCGAAGCCCTTGCCCTGGCCACCGACAAATTTCTGAAAGGCTGAGACCCATGAGCTCCACTACCGATTTTCTGCGCGCCCACATCCGCACCGTGCCGGACTGGCCGGCGCCCGGCGTGCAGTTCCGCGACATCACGCCGCTGTTACAGGACCCCGCGGTGTTTCGCGTGCTGATCGAGGCTTTCGTGCAGCGCTACCGGGATGCCGCCCTGCATGTCGACGTGGTGGCCGGACTGGACGCGCGCGGCTTCATCCTGGGCTCGGTGGTGGCGTACCAGCTGGGGGTCGGCTTCGTGCCGATCCGCAAAAAGGGCAAGCTGCCGTTCACCACGGTGGAGGAAACCTACGAGCTGGAATACGGCAGCGCCACGGTGGAGCTGCATACCGATGCGGTCAAGGCCGGAGACCGGGTGCTGCTGATGGACGACCTGATCGCCACCGGCGGCACCATGATGGCGGGCAAGAAGCTGCTGGAAAAGCTCGGCGCCCACGTCATCGAGGGCGCCGCCATTGTCGATCTGCCCGAGCTTGGCGGCTCGGCCAAACTGCGCGCGAGCGGCATGCCTCTCTTTACGCTGCTGGATTTCGCCGGCCACTGAGGCAGATGCCCTCAGGTCACCGCCACGCGCCTGGGTTTGCTCGACATGCGCTTGGCGATGACCGCCCCCAGCGCCAGCGAGATTTCGAGCGCCAGCGCCGGCTGGCGGTTGGCCAGTTCGGCGAAGCGGATCGGGGTCAGGCACCACAGCTTGCAGGGGCCGGAGCCCACGGCGCTGGCGTTGCGCGGCTGACGCGAGAAGAACGCGCCTTCGCCCACCACCGAGCCGGCGCCGACCAGGGCCAGGCTCATGCGGCCTTCTTCATCCTCGTAATGCACGCTGAGCGTGCCGCTTTCGATGAAATACAGCGTGCGGTCCAGCGCACCCTGCTCGATCAGCACCTGGCCCTGGGCGAGCGCAAAGGGCTGCAGGTAGCTGCCCAGCACGTCCCATTGGGCCGTCGTCAGCGTCGGGTTGAACGCGTCATAGACCGAATCCAGGGCGATCGCCCGGATTAAATCCTGCACATTGAATTTGACGGAGGCAGACGGCGGAAAACTCATGGTGCGATGAAGTGGAACGTAAGTGTTGGGCCGGCAGGAAAACTAACGGGTTACAAATAATACGCCCGATTGTGCCATTGATGTGGCCGCCTACTTGCCGATGCAAAACTGCGAAAAGATCACGCCGAGCAGGTCGTCCGAAGTGAATTCCCCGGTGATTTCGCCCAGCGCGTTTTGCGCCAGCCGCAGCTCCTCGGCGAGCAGGTCCAGCGCCGGCGCGGCGGCTGCGAGATGGGCCGCCGCCTGCGCCAGATGCTCGTCCACCCGGCGCAGCGCCTGCACATGGCGCTCGCGCGCAATGTAAACCCCCTCGGGCGCCGACTGCCAGCCCGCGATGTCCAGCAGGGTGCGGCGCAGCGCGTCGAGCCCGGCGCCGGTTTTGGCGGACAGCTGCACGCCGTTGCGCGGCGCACCGTCACGCGCATGGGCCGGCACGGCGTCGAGCTTGTTCCAGACCTCGACCACCGGAATATGTTTCGAGAGTTTTGTGGCCAATGCCCTTGCTATGTCTGCATCGGCCGCTCTATATTCTGTAGCATCCGCACGCGTCAGGTCGTGCAGGAACAGCACGGCATCGGCGCCCTCGATCTCGGCCCAGGCGCGCGCGATGCCGATTTTTTCGACCTCGTCGGCGCTCTCGCGCAGCCCGGCCGTGTCGATCACGTGCAGCGGCACGCCCTCGATCTGGATGGTCTGCGTCACCTTGTCGCGCGTGGTGCCGGGCACCGGCGTGACGATCGCCAGCTCGGCGCCGGCCAGCGCATTCAGCAGCGAGCTTTTCCCCGCATTCGGTTGCCCCGCGATCACCACCTTGATGCCCTCGCGCAGCAGCGCGCCCTGGCGCGTGCGTTGCATCACGCGCACCAGCGTTTGCTGCAGTTTGACGAGCTGCCCATGCGCGTCGGCCTGAGCCAGGGCGTCGATGTCTTCTTCCGGAAAATCCAGCGTCGCCTCGACCAGCATGCGCAGGTGAATCAGCGCGTCGCGCAGCGCATGGATCTCGCTGGAGAATTCGCCAGCGAGCGAGCGGCTGGCGCTGCGCGCGGCTGCGGCGGTCGAGGCGTCGATCAGGTCGGCGATGGCCTCGGCCTGCGCCAGGTCGATCTTGCCGCCCAGAAAGGCCCGCTCGGTGAACTCGCCCGGCTGCGCCACGCGCAGGCCGGCGAGCCGCGGCCGACCGGTGGCCGGATCAACCTCGGCGCCGGCCGCCAGCACGCGCGCCAGCAGCAGCTGCAACACCACCGGTCCGCCGTGCGCCTGCAGCTCCAGCACGTCCTCGCCGGTATAGGAGTGCGGCGCCGGGAAGTGGATGGCCAGGCCCTGGTCGATGGCCGAGCCGTCCTGGTCGCGAAAAGCCAGGTACGTGGCTTCGCGCGCGCGCAAGGAGCGGCCGCACAGCGCTTCGATCACCGGCGCCAGCGACTTCCCGCTGAGCCGCACGATCCCCACGCCGCCGCGCCCGGGCGCCGTCGCGATGGCGGCAATGGGGTCCGAGTGGCGCGGCAGCGACACGGGCTCAGTCGCTGCCGGGCCGCCCCAAGGCGACTGCTGCCCCCTCGAGGGGCAGCGCAGTACGCGCAGCGACAAGCGTGGGGGCCATGTGATTTCAGAATTTGGGCAGGTGGAACTGCGGCGGCACGCCCATGCGGGTGTTGATGATCCACTGCTGCACGATCGACAGGGCGTTGTTGGTGATGTAGTACACCACCAGCCCGGCCGGGAAGAAGAAGAACATCACGGAGAACGCCAGCGGCATGATCCACATCAGCTTGGCCTGCATCGGATCGGGCGGCGCAGGGTTCAGCGCGGTCTGCAGCAGGGAGGTGGCCGCCATCACGAGCGGCAGGATGTAATACGGGTCGGGCGAGGACAGGTCGTGAATCCACAGGATCCAGGGCGCGCCGCGCATCTCGACGCTGGACAGCAGCACCCAGTACAGCGCGATGAACACCGGAATCTGGATCATGATGGGAAAACAGCCGCCCATCGGGTTGACCTTTTCCTCGCGGTAGATCTTCATCATCTCCTGCTGCATTTCCTGCGGCTTGTCTTTCAGCCGCTCGCGCATGGCCATGATCTTGGGGTTGATGGCCTTCATCTTGGCCATGCTCGCGTAGGCCTTGGCGTTCAACCAGTAGAACGCGGCCTTGAGCAGCACCACCAGCGCCACGATCGACCAGCCCCAGTTGTCCAGGAAGCGGTGGATGTTGTAGAGCAGCCAGTACAGCGGCTTGGCCAGGATCGTGACCCAGCCGTAGTCCTTCACCAGTTCCATCCCGGGAGCAATCGACTCGAGTTTCTTTTCTTCCTGGGGGCCGGTGAACAGCCGCGCCTGCACCGAGCGGCTGGCGCCCGGCGCGATACTGCCCAGCGGCGTGATCATGCCGACCGCGTACAGATTGGTATCGACCTTGCGCGCGAACAGGTCGCGCTGGATGCCATCGCCGAGCAGCCAGACGCTGGCAAAGTAGTGCTGCACCATCGCCACATAGCCGTTGTCCGACTCCTTCTCGATGTCGACCTTGTTCTCGTCGATTTTCTTGAAGTCGATCTTCTGGTACTTCTTGGCCTCGGTGTAGACGGCCGGCCCGGTGAAAGTGGAATAGAACTTCGATGACTTTTCGGGCATGTTGCCGTCGCGTACCAGTTGCAGGTACAGCTGCGGCGAGACGGCGGCCGTGCCGGTATTGACCACATCGAACTTGACCGACATGACGTAGGAGCCGCGGTGCAGGGTATAGGTCTTGACCAGCTTGACGCCGCCCACGTCGGGCGACTCGAACTGGATCACCACGTCACTGGCGCCGTCCTGCAGCGTGCGCGCGCCGGGCACGACCGTCATCAGGGTCTTGTGGGTCGGGAAGCTGCCGCCGCCGGCACCCGCGATCAGGCCGGTCTGGGCCACGTACACGTGCTGCGGATCGTCCTGCAGCAGCACAAAAGGCTTGCTCTTGTCCTCGTCGCCGGCATCCTTGAGCAACTCGGCACGAATTACCGAGCCGCCTTCGGTATCGAAGGTCAGCTTGAGCACATCGGTAGTCACAACGATCTGCTGGCGCGGCGCGGCGGCCGTGGTGGCAGCCGGCAATGGGGCTACAGTCCCCGGTACTTGTGCGACAGGCGCTACAGAACTCGTAGCGCCGCTGCTCGTGGGCAGGCTGTCATGCCCCGCAGGCGGGTTCCCCGACGCCGGTGCCCTGGCCGTGACGGCAGCGGGCGATGGGAAGAAGGTGGCCTTGTGGCCGTTGTAAACCTGCCATTGGTCCCACAGCAGAACCATGGAAAAACCAAAAATCACCCACAGGATGGTGCGGCGGATGTCGTTCATGAAGACTTCTTTTGTGAGGAGTGTTGCGCGGAGTGCACGGACAGTTGGGTAAACAACCGGAGTTTTGCCAGAGGCAAGGTCTTCAATGTGTCAGGCACCGGATCGTGCCCGCCTTCGCACCAGGGATGGCAGCGCACCAGCCGCCTGAGCGTGAGGTAGCTGCCGGCCGCCGCGCCGTGCTGTTGCAGCGCCTGCAGCGAATAGGCGGAGCAGCTGGGCTCGAAGCGGCACGACGAGCCCAGCCAGGGGCTGAGCAGCAAGCGGTAGCCCTTGACGAGGGAAATCAGCAAGGTTTTGATCATGCCGGCACCTGTGCCGCGGCGGAGGGCGCCAGCGCCTGGCCGAACAGCTGCTGCAGCTCAGAACGGACCGCCAGCTTGAGCTGCCTGGAGCTGGCGCTGATGAACTGCGCGCGGTCAAAGCCGGCGCGCAGCCGCACCACATGGGCGGCCAGGACCAGCCGCGGCTCGAAATCGGCACTCACGCTGTAGATCTGGCGCTTGATGGCGTTGCGGGTCACGGCACGCTTGGCCCAGCGCTTGGGCACCAGCGCCCCCATCCACACTTCGCGCCCGGGCACCGCTGCCGAAGAGGCTTCGGGCGCTGCGACAGGTGCGAGGATGGGGGGAGTGGGCATCAGGGACTCCAGGGCGCTGCGATGCAGCACAAAATGCGCCGTGCGGGAAACGGTGCCGCCTGCCATCACGGCCTGGAACTGCGCCCGCGTTTTCAGCCGCTGCACTTCGCCGCCAGGGCCTGGTTGCAAACGTGGCGCAAATTCGGGCAGGCGTGTAATTCGCGCCGGCTTAAACCGCCAGACGCTTGCGGCCCTTGGCGCGGCGTGCATTGATCACGGCACGGCCACCGCGGGTCTTCATGCGAACGAGGAAACCGTGGGTGCGCGCGCGGCGGACTTTGGAGGGCTGGTAAGTGCGTTTCATGTCAAATTCCTGTTGGGTTCAATAGAGCCTGTGCGGTGCACGCAGCAAGCCCTGCTTCGGTCATTAGCCCTGAACACAATCAGGGAAACCCGCGATTATCGCAAATTTTATGCGTCCCGGCAATGCGGTGCGGCTTCTTCACGCCCTGATACAGCAACTGCGCGGTGCATCTTGCGCGTTGTGGATAAGGGTTTGATAAATTACAATGGCAGGTTGCGAAAACCAAATCATATCCACAGAAGCCCACAAGAATAATGACCGAGGGACAAAACTCCAGTCTGGCCGGGCATGCCAGCCCGAACGCCGGCCCCAGCCTGTGGCTGGCCTGCATCGACCAACTGGCTCAGGAGTTGCCGGAACAGCAGTTCAATACCTGGATCAAGCCGCTGGTGGCGCAGGTGGCGGACGACCTCTCCAAGGTCACCATCTTCGTTGCCAACCGCTTCAAACTCGACTGGGTCCGGGCCCAATACTCCGGCCGTATTTCAGGCTTGCTGGAGAAGCTTTACGGCCAGTCGATCCAGGTTGAGTTAGCACTTGCTCCTCGGGAGATATCGAGCAAAAGGTACATTTCGACTACAACCCCTGAGTTGGGCAGCACGCCCGAGCCCGCCGGGCTGGGCGATGACGCCGCGCCGGGCCTGTTCAAGAACCGCCTCAATTCCGCGCTGACCTTCGACACCCTGGTGGAGGGCACGGCCAACCGCATGGCCCGCGCCGCCGCCATGCACGTGGCAACCACACCGGGCCAGCTGTACAACCCCTTGTTCATCTATGGCGGGGTCGGTTTGGGCAAGACCCACCTGATGCACGCGGTGGGCAACAAACTGCTGGCCGAGCGGCCCGACGCCAAAGTTCTCTACATCCATGCCGAGCAGTTCGTCTCGGATGTGGTTAAGGCCTATCAGCGCAAGACTTTTGACGAATTCAAGGAGCGCTATCACTCGCTCGATTTATTGCTGATCGACGATGTGCAGTTCTTCGCCAACAAGGACCGCACCCAGGAGGAATTCTTCAATGCCTTTGAGGCCTTGCTGGCCAAGAAGTCGCACATCGTAATGACCAGCGACACCTACCCCAAGGGCCTGGCCGATATCCACGAACGGCTGGTCTCGCGCTTCGACGCCGGCCTGACGGTGGCGATCGAGCCGCCCGAGCTCGAGATGCGGGTCGCGATCCTGATCAACAAATCGCGTGCCGAAGGCGCCGAAATGCCCGAAGAGGTTGCCTTCTTCGTGGCCAAAAACGTGCGCTCCAACGTGCGCGAACTGGAAGGCGCGCTGCGCAAGATCCTGGCGTACTCGCGCTTCAACCAGAAAGAGATATCGATCCAGCTGGCGCGCGATGCCCTGCGCGACCTGCTCTCGATCCAGAACCGGCAGATCTCGGTCGAGAACATCCAGAAGACGGTGGCCGACTACTACAAGATCAAGGTCGCCGACATGTACTCCAAGAAGCGCCCGGCCAGCATTGCGCGGCCGCGCCAGATCGCCATGTACCTGGCCAAGGAGCTCACGCAAAAGAGCCTGCCGGAGATCGGCGAGCTGTTTGGCGGGCGCGACCACACCACGGTGCTGCATGCGGTGCGCAAGATCGGTGGCGAGCGCCAGCAAATGACCGAGCTGAATCAGCAATTGCACGTGCTGGAGCAAACCCTGAAGGGTTGAAACCGATGACACAACACACTACACAGGCCCCCACGCTTGCCACTGCGTGTGCTGCGCTGCCCCCCGAGGGGGCTGAACTTGCTCGGGGACGGCCCTTCGCTGCATCTAACAACCCTGGGGACAGTTCTGGCACAACCATGCGCTTATCCACAGGCCGGCGCCAAACCCCGAAGTTGTTCATGCTGGCGAAGCATTCGGGGAGCAGGGCTGCGCACAGTCTTCAAAGCTATGCAAGTGCCTGATAAAAAAAGGGAAAATGGCGATATCCACAGCGTGCGGCTGCCCTTATCTACTACTACTAATCTAAATTAAAGAAATTAAGAAGAGGTTGACATGATCGTCCTGAAGGCAACACAAGACAAAGTGCTCGCAGTCCTGCAATCGGTCGCGGGCATCGTGGAGCGCCGCCATACCCTGCCCATTCTGGCCAATGTGCTGATCCGCAAGACCGGGAGCAGCGTACAGCTGACCACCAGCGATCTGGAAATCCAGATCCGCACCACCGCCGAGCTCGATGGCGACAACGGCAGCTTTACCACCACGGTGGGCGCGCGCAAGCTGATCGACATCCTGCGCACCATGCCGGCCGACCAGACCGTGTCGCTCGAATCGAACCAGAACAAGCTCATTCTCAAGGGCGGCAAAAGCAAGTTCACGCTGCAGACCCTGCCGGCCGAGGACTTCCCGCTGGTGCAGGAAGCCGCCAGCTTCGGGCCGACCTTCAGCGTGCCGCAAAAGACCCTGAAAGACCTGCTCGGCCAGGTCTCGTTCGCGATGGCGGTGCATGACATCCGCTACTACCTGAACGGGATTTTGTTTGTGGCCGAGGGCAAGCAGCTGAGCCTGGTGGCCACCGACGGCCACCGCCTGGCGTTTGCGTCGGCCACGCTGGACGTCGAGGTGCCCAAGCAGGAGGTGATCCTGCCGCGCAAGACGGTGCTGGAAATGCAGCGCCTGCTGTCGGATGCGGAAGGCGCGATCGAAATGCAGTTCGCCAGCAACCAGGCGCGCTTCAGCTTTGGCGGCATGGAATTCGTCAGCAAGCTGGTCGAGGGCAAGTTCCCCGACTACAACCGCGTGATTCCGCGCAACCACAAGAACAGCATCACGCTGGGCCGCCTGGCGCTGCTGGCCTCGCTGCAGCGCACCGCCATTCTGACCAGCGAGAAGTTCAAGGGTGTGCGGCTGAACATCGAGCCCGGCACGTTGCGCGTGGCGTCCAACAATGCCGAGCAGGAAGAGGCGGTGGACGAGCTCGACATCGACTACGGCGGCGACAGCATCGAGATCGGCTTCAACGTGACCTACCTGATCGATGCGCTGGCCAACATGCAGCAGGAGATGGTGAAGGTGGAGCTGTCCGATTCGAACAGCTCGGCGCTGCTGACCATTCCCGACAACGCGACCTTCAAGTACGTCGTGATGCCAATGCGGATTTGATGCTATTCAAAATATAGCGGATACCGACCAGAACCCGCGGACTTTCGCGGGTTTGGTCATTCAAGAGTTTGAGAAATGCAAGTCATGACCGAAGAAAACAAGCCCCTCCAGCCCGTCTCCATCGAAGCGGAGGTTGTCCACACGGGTGAGAGTGGCGAGAGCAGCTCCAACTTCCAGCCCACCATCGATGCACATCAGGCCGGGGCTTCCGAAGCGTATGGCGAAGGTTCGATCCAGATCCTGGAAGGGCTGGAGGCGGTGCGCAAGCGACCCGGCATGTACATCGGCGACACCTCCGACGGCACCGGCCTGCACCACCTGGTGTTCGAGGTGGTGGACAACTCGATCGACGAGTCGCTGGCGGGCCACTGCGACGATATTCTGGTGACCATCCATAGCGACAACTCCATCAGCGTGGTTGACAACGGACGCGGCATCCCGACCGGTATCAAGATGGACGACAAGCACGAGCCGAAACGCTCGGCCGCCGAAATCGCGCTGACCGAACTGCACGCGGGCGGCAAGTTCAACCAGAACAGCTACAAGGTCTCGGGCGGCCTGCACGGCGTGGGCGTCTCCTGCGTGAATGCCCTGTCGAAGACGCTGCGCCTGACGATCCGGCGCGACGGCAAGGTGCATGTGCTGGAATTTTCCAGAGGGGTTGTGCAAAACCGCATCATCGAGGTGGTGGATGGTGTCGAGGTGTCGCCCATGAAGGTCATCAAGGAGACCGAACGGCGCGGCACCGAGGTGCATTTCCTGCCCGACGCCGAGATTTTCAAGGAGAACAGTGATTTCCATTACGAAATCCTGTCCAAGCGTCTGCGTGAGCTGAGTTTCCTGAACAACGGCGTGCGCATTCGCCTGAAGGATGAGCGCACCGGCAAGGAAGACGACTTTGCCGGCGCCGGTGGCGTCAAGGGCTTTGTGAACTTCATCAACAAGGGCAAGACGGTGTTGCACCCCAACGTGTTCCACGCCATGGGCGACCGCGAGAGCGACCAGAACACCAACATCGGTGTCGAGGTGGCGATGCAGTGGAACAGCGGCTACAACGAACAGGTGCTGTGCTTCACCAACAACATTCCGCAGCGCGACGGCGGAACCCACTTGACCGGTCTGCGCGCGGCCATGACGCGTGTGATCAACAAGTACATCGACGAATCCGAGCTGGCGAAGAAGGCCAAGGTCGAGATCACCGGCGACGACATGCGCGAAGGCCTGTGCTGCGTGCTCTCGGTGAAGGTGCCCGAGCCCAAGTTCAGCAGCCAGACCAAGGACAAGCTGGTGAGCAGCGAGGTGCGCGGCCCGGTGGAAGACATCGTGAGCCGGCTGCTGGGCGACTACCTGCAGGAGCGCCCGAACGATGCCAAGATCATCGTCGGCAAGATCATCGAGGCGGCGCGCGCTAGAGAGGCCGCGCGCAAGGCGCGCGACATGACGCGGCGCAAGGGTGTGCTCGACGGCATGGGCCTGCCCGGCAAACTGGCCGACTGCCAGGAAAAAGACCCGGCGCTGTGCGAGATCTACATCGTCGAAGGGGATTCGGCCGGCGGCTCGGCCAAGCAGGGGCGCGATCGCAAGTTCCAGGCGATCCTGCCGCTGCGCGGCAAGATTTTGAACGTGGAAAAAGCCCGCTACGAGAAGCTGCTGACCAGCAATGAAATCCTGATCCTGATCACGGCGCTCGGCACCGGCATCGGCAAGGCGGGCGGCAGCACCGGCAACGACGACTTCGACGTGGCCAAGCTGCGCTACCACCGTATCATCATCATGACCGACGCCGATGTGGACGGCGCACACATCCGCACGCTGCTGCTGACCTTCTTTTACCGCCAGATGCCCGAGCTGGTGGAGCGCGGTCACATCTACATCGCGCAGCCGCCGCTGTACAAGGTCAAGTCCGGCAAGGAAGAGCTGTACCTGAAGGACGCCGCCGCGCTCGACAGCTTCCTGCTGCGCATTGCGCTGAAGGACGCCAGCGTGTTCACGGGCGGTGCGGCCGGCACCACCATCAGCGGCGACACGCTGGCCGAGCTGGCGCGCAAGCACCAGGGCGCCGAGGCCGTGATTGCGCGCCTGAGCCATTTCATGGATGACGAAGCGCTGCGCGCCATCGCCGACGGTGTGATCCTGAACCTCGAGACCGAGGCGGATGCGGCCGCGTCGGCGGCCGCCTTGCAGGCTGCGCTGCACAAGGCCGAAGTGGTGGGCGAGTTCGACACGCATCACGACAAACCCATCTTGCGCATCAAACGCCGCCATCACGGCAACATGAGAAGCAGTGTGATCACGCAGGACTTCGTGCATGGCTCCGACTACGCCGCACTGGCCGAGGCGGCGCACACCTTCCGCGGCCTGCTGAGCGACGACGCGCGCGTCATGCGTGGCGAGGGCGAGAAGCAGAAGGACGAACGCGTGAGCGACTTCCGCCAGGCCATGAAATGGCTGATCACCCAGGCCGAAAACGCCACCGCGCGTCAGCGCTACAAGGGCCTGGGCGAAATGAACCCGGCCCAGCTCTGGGAAACCACCATGGACCCCACCCAACGTCGCCTGCTGCGCGTGCAGGTCGACGACGCCATCGAGGCCGACCGCGTCTTCACCATGCTGATGGGCGACGAGGTCGAGCCGCGGCGCGAGTTCATCGAGACGAATGCGCTGCGGGCCGGCAATATCGACGTGTAGGGCACCGTCCTGCCGCCCCCGATGACGACTGCTGCGTCGCTGCTCCTGATCGTGCTGGCCGCCGGCCTGGCCAGCCAATGGGTGGCCTGGCGCATCAAGGTGCCGGTGATCGTGGTGCTGATCGCGGTCGGCCTGCTGCTCGGGCCGGTCACCGGTGTCGTCACGCTGCGCATGCCGCCGCAGGAGTTGACCGGCTTGATTGGCCTGGGCGTCTCCATCATCCTGTTCGACGGCGGCATGGCCCTGAAGCTGGGCGAGTTCAGGCGCGTCGGGCACGGCGTGGGCCGGCTGACCATTCTCGGGCCACCACTGGCCTGGCTCTTTGGCAGCATGGCCGCGCATTACTTTGGCGGCCTGAGCTGGCCGGTGGCGCTGGTGCTCGGCTCCATCCTGGTCGTCACGGGCCCAACCGTCATCCTGCCGCTGCTGCGCGGCGCGCGGCTCAACAAGGAGACCTCCTCGCTGCTCAAGTGGGAGGGCATCGTGAACGACCCGGTGGGCGTGCTGCTCACGGTGCTGACCTTTCAATACCTCACGACGGCCGGCAGTGGGCCTGCCAGGATACTCGCGGGTCTGGGCGGCGCCATTGCCGCCGCCGCGGTGCTCGGTGGGCTGGGCGGCTGGCTGACCGGCTGGCTGTATCGGCGCGGCGCGGTGCCCGAACACCTGAAGTCACCCATCCTCATGGTGCTGGTGCCGGTGGTTTACTGGGTCAGCAACCTGGCGCAACACGAGGCCGGACTGCTCAGCGTCACGGTCATGGGGCTGGTGATGGGCAACATGAAGCTGCCCGACCGCGAGACCCTGCACCAGTCGCAGGAGAACCTCAGCATCATTTTGCTGTCGGTGCTGTTCATCGTCATTCCGTCCCGGCTGGATGCGAGCCACCTGCACCTGCTGAACTGGCACACGGCGTTGTTCGTGCTGGCCATCGTGCTGCTCGTGCGGCCACTCACGATCGCTCTGGCCACGCTCGGTGCGCCGGTGCGCCGCAACGACAAGTTGCTGCTCGCCTGGATTGCGCCGCGCGGCATCGTTGCGGCCGCCACGGCCGGCATCTTCGGGCCGGCGCTCGTCGCGGCCGGCTACAAGGACGCCGACCAGTTGCTGCCCGTCACGTTCCTCGTGATTGTGGTGACGGTGCTGGCGCACGGCTTCACCATTGGGCGCATGGCGCGCCGCCTCGGCCTGGCCGCCAAAAATGACAACGGCCTGCTGATCGTCGGGGCGTCCCCCTGGAGCGTCGCGTTTGCCAGTGTGCTGAAAAAGCTGGACGTCGATGTGCTGCTGGTCGATGGCGCCTATCACCGCCTCAAGGAGGCCCGCATGGCCGGCATCGAGGTCTATTACGGCGAGATCCTCTCCGAACATGCCGAGCACACGCTGGAGTCTCAGCACGTGAATCACCTGCTGTGCGCCACCGACAACGATTTTTACAATGCGCTGGCCTGCAAGGCCCAGGGGCACAGGTTTGGCGTGCACCGCGTGTTCCAGCTCGCCACCGATGAGGCTTCCTCCCAGGAACTCAAACGCCTCACGCTGCAGCAGCGCGGCTACTTTGCGTTCGACGCGGTGGCGACGTTCGTCTTTCTGCACCAGCGGCTGCAGGAGGGCTGGACGGTGAGCACCTCGAAGTTCACCGCCAGCTATGGCTGGAGCGAATTCACGCAACGCATGGGTGAACGTGGGCGTGACTGGCTGCTGCTGGGCGGGATTTCTTCTGACGGCATGCTGCGCCTCTATGCCGCGGAGCAGTCCTTCAAGCTGGAAGCCGGCTGGACCGTCCTGTACTTCGCGCCGGCGCCGGCTCCGGTGGCTGCGCCGGAGGAGGTCAAGGGTGGGGTGAAGGGCGAGGTGGCCCATTGAGCGCCAGCGCCCCGCGGACCCCCATCGCCGTCATCGACTTCGAAACCACCGGCATCTCGCCCGAGCGCGGAGACCGCGCCACCGAGGTGGCCATCGTGCTGGTGCAGGACGGCCGGGTGGTGAACCGCTTCCAGAGCCTGATGAACGCGGGCGTGCGCATTCCCGCCTTCATCACCGGCCTGACCGGCATCACCAACGCCATGCTGGCCGCCGCGCCCGATGCCGCCACCGTGATGGGCGAGGCCAGCCGCTTCGTCGGCGACGCGCCCATGGTGGCGCACAACGCATCGTTCGACCGCCGGTTCTGGGCCGGTGAGCTGGCGCGCCTGGGCCAGCCGGCGCCGCAGCCCTTTGCCTGCACCATGCTGCTGTCGCGCCGGCTCTACCCCGAGGCGCCCAACCACAAGCTCGGCACGCTGGTGGACTACCACCACCTGCCGCGCGCCGGCCGGGCGCACCGGGCGCTGGCCGATGCCGAAATGGCGGCTGCGCTGCTGGCGCAGATTGAGCATGACCTGCGCACCCACCACGGCGTGGCCCGCCCGCACCATGCCCTCTTGATGGCGCTGCAGCGCTGCGCCAGGCCGGCGATGCGCGGGCTCGTGGCGCAATATGCGCGCATGTGAAGCGTGCTGGGTTGTGGCGTCCGCGCAAAGACGTCCATTCAAATTACTATCGATCTGATAGCTACCAGCGCAGATGGGATATGGGCTACAGGCCAAAAAGACTGAAAATATCAGCCTGTGCTCGGCGACGTGGAAAACTGCGCCTGCGTCCGTTATCGGATGAACCCGAAGCGCCGAGCGTGTGAGGCCAGAAACTCGGGCGAAGGCCGGAAACGCTCGGGTAATTGAATCGGTTGGTCGTCAAAGCGCAGCAACGACTCTGCAATGAAGCCATCGCCCGCGCTGGGCTTGAGTTGTTTCGACACGCGCACCTTGAAGTCGGGCATGACCGTAATCAAGCCTTGGTCATAAGCGCGGTCGTGCAGGGCCGACAGGCACAGTCCGTTTTGCGGGTTCAATCGGTTCTTGGTGTCTTCACTCCACGGAACGATGTGGCTGGCAATCACCAGCTTTTCGTGGCACAGGCCGCTGATGCAGCAGGTGGCGTTGTAGCTGGCGAGCACAGCCTTGCGAAAACGCGCTTGGTTCACGCGTACCTGCACGGTGGCGCTGCGGGTTCTGCCTTCTTCCAGCGGCGGTGCTTCCTCCAGTAAGTCTGCATCGGCCTCGACGCCATGGCTTGAGGCTAACTGCGCATACTCGGCGGCGGCTTCCAGCGCTACGGCATCCCAATTTTGTTGTAGCTCAGTCCAGATGGAACGGTCCAGCGCCGATGCCCCCTTCAAGCCAGCGCGCCCGCTGGCGACGATCAGCGGGTCCAAGCTGGCCAAGTTGGTCAACTTCATGGCGACCGAGCTGGGCGTGCGTCGCATCCACTCGGCCAATTGCTTGATCTTCGGATTGCCACGATGAAGCTGACCAAACGGCAACTGCATGTAGATGTGCAGTGCAGCCAGCGTTTGCGGGCGAGTCCAGTTAATGTGGGCGGCGGCTTCTGTGGCCATGGGTTCTCCCTCGGATATGAGGCTTGAGTATGCCCGCCGCACGAAGAGGCCTCAATGCTCAGGGAAAGAACTTGCGGTGTGCAATGAAGTCGTTTACTCGCGTGGTCTCGCGGAAGGTGTCGGCCGGCCGCTCGCAATTTTCGGGCGGGACGTAATAGACCGTCCAGTCGCCGTAGTACATGCCACCGAAAACCAGCAGGTCGGCATCCACCGACAATTCGAACGGATCTTGCGCGACGCCGAAATAGTTAACGGCATCGGCAGCACTTTCAAACTCGATCTTGATAATGGACGCGTAGGTGGTTTGGCACCATTTGAGCGGACCAATGGCCGGCCCATCAAAACCCCAGTCGCTCATTTGTTCGCGTCGGTCATGTCGGCCATGAAACAACCCGAGGTACAAGCCGGGCTTCTTGGGTTTGCTGCCGTATTGCGGCAGTGTTGAGTTGGCGGCTTCGGTCTCTATGTCGGCGGGAGTTTGCATCGTTAGCTCCTGTTGAAAAGTGGAGCCAAGCGTAGGCGCTGCGATGCGGGTTGTAACCCAGGGCATTGCCTGGGGTGACACGTGAAGCGCGCTTGGGCATGATAGGGCGCGGGGCGGCACATTGATGAGACCGAACGTAAGATCGATCAGTAGCCCTTTATTTGTAGGGACACTTTGCTATTAAAAGTGTAGTGATTGCGTCATTGAGCCGGGCAACCCAAGCGGGTTAATTCCTGATCTTGCGCGACGCTTTGCATTGGCTTCGTTTTCGGCGAGCGCCACCTTCCGTCGTGTGGAAGTCAGCGCCCCCCAGCGCGCGAAACTTGATCGATGAAAGCTGGCTCCGGCGTGCCGACCTCGCTGGTCTTGGCCACGATGCGGCCTTCGGCGTCGAGCAGCACGATCTCGACGTTGTGGTCGAAGTCGCCATCGGGGCGCTTGCGGTACGACACGCCGAGCGTGGCGGCAAAGGCGCGCACGTCGCCCTGATCGGGCCGCGCCAGACGCCAGGTGGGGGCATCCACGTGGTGCATCGAGGCCATCATGGCCAGTGCCGCAACGGTGTCGCGCGCCGGATCGAAGCTGACCAGCACGACCGGTGGTGCGTCGCGTCCGCTGCGTTTACTGACGGCAGCGCGGATGCCCTTGACGGTCTCCACCGTGATGGGGCACACCTCCTGGCAGGAGGCGTAGATCATGCTGACGAGCACGGGATGCCCGCGCAGCGAGGCGAGCGCAAACGGGTGGCCGGCCTGGTCGCGCAGCGCGAGCGGGGTCTGGTAGACCGAGTCGGGCAGCAGGGCCTTGTCGCTGGCCGCGGCCGGGGCCGCGCCGGCGCTGACGCTTATCGTCAGCAGGAGCATGAGGGTGAGTCGGCGGATCATGGGGTATCTCCTGGGGTGATGGGGCGCACGCAGCGGAAACCGATGCTGCCGGCCGCGCCCACCGGCGTCATGGCGGACAGCGCCGCCACGCGCATGATGAGGGGATAGGCGTCGCGGTTGCCGAATGCCAGTGCGGCGCCGCCGCAGAGCTTGAGCAGGTTGGTCTGGCCCGGGTTGCGGGCGTCGGCGTTGACGAACATCGCCGCGTAGTCGTCCACCCATTCCCACACGAGCGCGTTCATGTCGTGCAGGCCATGCAGGTCGGCGGCGTCCTGTCCCACCGCGCCGGGGGGCCGCCCGGTGCGTGCCAGCAGGGTTTGCTGGATTTGAATGTCCCAGGCCGCGTCACTGCGGGCATCGGCGCGGGTGGTATCTGCGGCCGCGGCGTATTCCCACTGGTACCAGGTGGGCAGCTGTGCGTTCTCGCCGGCGCAATAGGCCCGCGCGGCGAACCAGCTGACCTCGGTGGCGGGGCGTTGCGGGTCGATCGCGGGCCCCGGGTTCGCCGGCGTGGCCCAGGAAGCGAGGTAGCCGCTGCCCGCATACAGGGCCGGCACGCGATCGCGCCGCCATTCGGGATGGGTCTGGACGAAGGCGAGGTAGTCGCGCACGGTGACGGGGGTGGAGCGCATCGTGAAGCCGTCGAGTTGCACCGGCGTGCGCGCGCCATCGAAGTTCAGGGCGCTGGTGAACGAGCCCGCCGGAACTGGCAAATAGTCTGCGCCGCCCTCGGCATGCACGCCGGCGCCGAGCATGAATAGGATCGCCAGAGCGAACGTGCGCATCGGATCCTCTTCAAAGCCCGTACTACTGGCCCTTCGGCCCGGCGGCGCGAACCGCCTTGACCTCGGCCGGCGCGATCGTGCCGCCCTTGTTGTTGAAGTTGTTGAGCACGTAGGTCAGCACGTTCGCGACGTCGTCGTCGCTGAGCTGCGAGGCGAATGCCGGCATGACGGACTCGTAGCCCGTGCTGTTCACCGTGATCTTGCCGCTCAGGCCGTGCAGCACGATGCCGATGGCGTTTTTCGGATCAGCGTTGAGGTAGTCCGACATGGCCAGGGGCGGGAACGCACCGGGCAATCCCGTGCCGTCCGCCTGGTGGCAGGCCACGCAGACCTGTGCGAACACGCGCCTGCCATTGCCCATGGCGTCGACCAGCGCGGGTGCTTCGGCCTGTTTCGGCTGGGGGATATAGCTGGCGCCGGGAGCAATGGGTCCGCTCGACACCTTGCTGTAGATCGCCGCTGTCGGCGCCGGCCCCTTGACCACCAGCTCACCCAGCGCGCCCTTGAGGAAGGTGCGTGTGATCGAATGGTCCACCAGCAGGTAGGTGCCGGGCACCAGGGTGCGCATCTCGATCTGGGCTGCGCCGCCGGCCGGGATCAGCGTGGTCTGCACGTTGTGGTTGACCATGGTGCCGCCTTCGACGTCCACGCTCTCGAAGATCTGGCCGATCGCGTGGAAGCTGGACACCAGGTTGGGCCCGCCGTTGCCGACGAACAGGCGCACGGTATCGCCCACGCTCGCCTGCAGCGCGTTCGGGCCGGTGAGCGCGCCTTCGCGGCCGTTGAACAGCACGTAGGTGGCCTGCTCGTTGATCATCTTGTCGCGGTCGAACGGCTGCAGGCCGGGCGCGTGATTGGCGCCGACGGTGTAGAAGTCGCCCTGCACCACGTAGTACTCGCGATCGACCTTGGGCAGCCCCTGCGGCGGCTCGACCAGGATGAGCCCGTACATGCCGTTGGCGATATGCATCGGCACCGGGGGCGTGGCGCAGTGGTAGATATACAGGCCCGCGCGCATCGCCTTGAAGGTGAACACGCTCTCATTGCCGGGCGGCGTCATGCTCACCGCAGCACCACCGCCCGGCCCCATGACGGCGTGCAGGTCGATGTTGTGCGCCATGTGCGAGTGCGGATCGTTTTGCAGGTGCAGCTCGACGGTATCGCCCTGGCGCACGCGGATCATGGGTCCGGGCACCGAGCCGTTGAAGGTCCAGAAGTCGTAGCGCACACCATCGGCGATCTCTTTCACCACTTCGGTGGTGAACAGGCGCACGACCACGCGCGCCGGATAGTCGCGGTGGATGGGCGGCGGGACGTTGGGCGCCGCGACCAGTTTTTGCTCGATCGGTGCGCCACGCGGGGGGCCGAAGTCGCCGGGTTCGCTGCCGGCCGCGACCCCCGGCGCATGGCGCTCGGCGGAGAGGGCAGGCAGGGACGATGCGGTCAGGACACTGGTGCCAATGACGATGGCGATGAGCGCGAGCAGGGGGTTTTTCATGATGTTTTTTTGGTTCCGTTTGCGGGCTCAGTTTAAAGAGCGCGGTGGTGGCGACCCTTGATCTGCATCATGGTTTTGCGTTGCCGTCGTCGGCCCTCATAATCGCCCCACACAATGGTCTGGAGACAACGCTATGGGCCTGCTGGTTTTGGGACTGGTGATTTTTCTGGGCGTGCACTCCGTACGCATCGTTGCCGACGGCTGGCGCACGGCCATGATCGCGCGGCTCGGCGAGAAGCCGTGGAAGGGCCTGTACGCGCTGCTGTCGCTTGCGGGCTTCGTGCTGATCGTGTGGGGCTTCAACCAGGCGCGGCAGTTGCCCGGGCTGCTGTGGGAGGGCTCCATGGGCATGCGCCATGTGACGTCGGGCTTGATGCTGATTTCTTTCGTGCTGCTGGTGGCTGCCTATGTGCCGCGCAACGGCATCAAGGCGCGGCTGCACCACCCGATGGTGCTGGCGGTCAAGGTCTGGGCGCTCGCGCACCTGCTGTCCAACGGCAGCCCGGCCGATGTGCTGCTGTTCGGCGCCTTTCTGGTGTGGGCGGTGTTCAGCTTTCGCGCAGCGCGCGCGCGTGATCGTGTGGCGCAGACGGTTTACCCGGCCGGCACGACCTCGGGCACCGTCGTCACTGTGGTGGTGGGGGTGCTGGCGTGGGCGGTGTTTGCGTTCTGGGCGCATGGCCTGCTGATTGGCGTGCGCCCGCTCGGCTGAGCGAGCGGGTGGTGGCGCTCTTGCGTTCCCCGCATACTCGGTCTCATGAAGATCGCCGCCGCCCAGCGGCTTTGCGCTGGTCGACATGCAGGACGAATTGTCAAGTGGCGCCTGAGGTCCTGTTCAAGACCGTTACTGCCGATTGGCCGGCGCTGGAAACAGCGCTCAGTCAACGGGTAGACGCCATCGGCCCCGCCTGAATGGCCGCCGTTTGAACAAAATCAACCGCCAGCCCTTATTCCGTCTGCGCAAGCAGCTACTGTTTCTGTAGCGCCTACTTCGCGTCCGGCAGCTCGATCTTGACCTCCAGCACTTCCAGGTTGTCCTGGCGCTCCAGGTTGACCTTGATGTCGTCGGGATTGATCTTGATGTATTTGCTGATCACGGCCACCAGGTCGCGCTGCAGCGCCGGCAGGTAGTCGGGCTCGGGGTGGCGGCCGCTGCGCTCATGCGCCAGGATGATCTGCAGCCGCTCCTTGGCGACGCTGGCGGTCTTTTTCTTCTCACCGAGCAGGAAGGACAAAAACGAGATGGCCATGCCTTATTTCCCTCCGAACAGGCGCTTGAGGAAGCCGCCCTTTTGGGGGTCGACGAAGCGCATGGGCTTGTCGGCGCCGAGAAAGCGGTCGATCACGTCCTTGTAGGCTTCCGACACATCGCTGCCCTGCAGGTGCACGGCCGGCAGGCCCTGGTTGGAGGCCTGCAGCACCGCCTCGGATTCGGGGATCACGCCGATCAGCTTGATGCGCAGGATGTCCTGGATGTCCTGCAGCGACAGCATCTGGCCCTGGTCCACGCGGCTCGGGTTGTAGCGCGTGATGAGCAGGTGTTCCTTGATTGGATCCTTGCCGTCGATCGCGCGTTTGGTCTTGCTCGACAGCATGCCCAGGATGCGGTCGGAGTCGCGCACCGACGAGACCTCGGGATTCGTGACCACCAGCGCCTCGTCCGCGAAGTGCATGGCCATCAGCGCGCCGGTCTCGATGCCGGCGGGCGAGTCGCACACGATGTACTCGAAGCCCATGCCGGCCAGGTCGTGCAGCACTTTTTCCACGCCGTCCTTGGTCAGCGCTTCCTTGTCGCGCGTTTGCGAGGCGGCCAGCACGAACAGGTTGTCGCACTGCTTGTCCTTGATGAGCGCCTGGTGCAGGTTCGCCTCGCCGTGGATCACGTTGATGAGGTCGTACACCACGCGGCGCTCACACCCCATGATGAGGTCCAGGTTGCGCAGGCCGACGTCGAAGTCGATCACGGCGGTCTTGTGGCCGCGCAGGGCCAGCCCGCTGGCGAAGCTGGCGCTGGTGGTGGTCTTGCCGACCCCGCCCTTGCCGGAAGTCACGACGATGATTTTTGCCATGGGAATAATTCCTTTAGAAAAGAGGGGCTCAGGCCTTTATTGGTTCCATCACCAGCTTGCCGTCGCCGGGTCCGCCCACCAGGCGTACCTGCGTGGGCCTGGACCACACGTCGGGTGGCAGCGCGACCTCGCTGGTACGGTAGATGCCGGCGATGGAGATCAGCTCGGGCTCCATGCACAGCGCGAAGATGCGCGCCTCGGCATTGCCGCGCGCGCCCGCGATGGCCTTGCCGCGCAGCGGCGCATACACGTGGATGTGGCCGTCGGCAATGACTTCGGCGCCGGCGTTGACCATGCACAGCAGCACCAGGTCGCGCCCTCTGGCATAGACCTGCTGGCCCGAACGCAGCGGCTTGTCGATGACCAGGGCCGAAGCCGGGGCGGCCACCTCGACGGGTGCCGGCGGCGCAGCGGCCTCATGGTGTACCGGACTCGGTGTTGCCACCGTGGCATCCGGCGCGGCGGCCAGCCCGGCCGCCTGCGCGGCCTGCATTTGCGCGGCGCTGCCGCCCCTGGCGGCGATCGGCATCACGCGGTATTCGCGCAAGAGTGCCAGCAGCGCGGGGAAGTCCACGGTCGCGTCATCGGCATCGGCGGCGCCCTGCAGCGGCGACAGGTCAATGACCAGCGGGTCGTGGTCGAAAAAATTCGGGAGCTCGCCGTAGTGCCGCGCCATTTCATCGGACAGGGCGGCGAGGTTGGTGGACTTGAGCAGCAGCGCGACCAGAGGCAGGTTGGCGCTTTTGATCTCGAACGTGGCAGGGGCGCGTCCTGCGAGGGCAACGGTCATGGACAGGAGGGAGCTTTTCGGGGGCGGGAGGAGGCGAGGAGTCGCATCTTAACAGCCGCAGGTGACGCCTTTGTGTGCTTGTGAAACACGGCGCTTACATCCTTACAAACTGACGCAGCGCCGGCGCGCCGGCGACGCTACTTGATGTTCAGCACCCACTGGATCAGGTATTTGGCCAGGAAGCCGACCATGCCAAAGGCCAGGCCCAGAAAGATCACGAAGGTGCCGAACTTGCCGGCCTTGGACTCCCAGGCCAGATGCCCGATGATGAACAGCATGTAGAGAATGAACGCGCCCACGCCGAAGGTGAGGCCGAACCCGGCGATCTGCGCTTCCGTGAGGCCAAAGATCATGGGCCGGCCTCCGTGGTGGGCGCCGGCGCCGCGCCGCTGCTGCGCTCGGGCAGGGCCGAGGCGTCGACCAGATCGCGGTAGGCGTGCCAGCTTGCGTGGCCGAGCACCGGCAGCAGCGGCACCAGCGCCAGCAGCGCCGTGCCAAAGCCGAGCAGGCAGCACAGCATGATCAGGGCGGCCCACAGCGCCATCGGCAGCGGATTCGCCAGCACCGCCTGCCAGCTCGTGAGCACGGCCTGCAGCAGGGACACGCGCCGGTCCAGCAGCAGCGGCAGGGCCACGGCGCTGGAGGCGAACACCGGCGCGGCCAGTGCGCCGCCCAGCGCCAGCCAGAGTTCGAACAGGCGGCTGTCCTGCGCCAGCACCACATGGCGCACGAAGTCGAGCGGCGTGCGGATGGGCAGCGGGGCCAGCAGCGTGATGAGCGCTGCCGAGGTCAGCACCCAGCCGGTGCCGGCCAGCGCCAGCAGCAGGCCGAAGCGCACCAGCCGCCAGTCCTTGCCGCCCGCCCGCGCATCGCTGCGGCGCCAGCTCAGCCAGGTCTGCAGTACCAGCCGCGCATCGGCCGGCTCGCCGCGCTCCAGCGCGCGACTGAGCGCGTACAGGCTGGTGGCCAGCACGGGCGCCACCACCAGAAAACCCGAAAATGCGCCGGCCAGCAGCCAGAACCGGTCGCGCGCCAGGGCCAGCAGCACGCCGCCGAACAGCGCGAGCGCCAGCCCGTGGGCCGCGCTGACCCAGCCGCAGCGCCACAGGTCGCGCCAGCCCCGCGCCAGCCACTGCAGCGGCCGGCCGATCGGGATACCGCGCAGCGGGGGAAGGGAAGTGCCGGATGCCATGGCCTGCGAGCATACGGGCGCGGGGCGCGGGCCGCCTTGATGCCGGTCAAGAGCGCAGGCCGCGACCGCGCGCCCATAATCGGCGGCTTGTTGTCCACCGGAGTTTCCGATGCCGCGTCCGATTCTTGACGAAGCCCAGATCCACCCCGCGATTCGCGAAAAAATCGCCACGCACCAGCAGGCCATCGTGCGCGAGGTGCAGGCGGCCGTGGCGCAGCATGCGGTCGTGGTGGTGGGCATGGGCATGAACCCGTTCCCGAAAAAGGCGCGCCGCGCGCTGGACGCCGCCGGCGTGCCCTACCACTACCTGGAATACGGCAACTACTTCAGCCACTGGCGCCAGCGCAATGCGCTCAAGCTGTGGACCGGCTGGCCGACCTTGCCAATGGTGTTCGTGCGCGGCACACTGATCGGCGGGGCGGGCGATCTGCAGCAGCTGATGGCCAGCGGCGAGCTGAAAGTCATGCTGACTTGACGCCATCGGCCGGCGGGCCGCGCCCCTTTACAACAAAGGGAGGAGCGCCCCATGAGCCGTCACCCAACACCGTCCGCCAGCAACGCCGACTGGCGCCAGCTGGAGGCCACGCGCCTGCAATGGCGGCGCAGCGTGCTCGGGCAGGAGCCCGCGGCGATTAGCACCGGGCTGGCGCTGTCGGGCGGCGGCATCCGCAGCGCCACGCTGTCGCTGGGGATGCTGCAGGCGCTGGCCCGGGCCGGCATGCTGGAGCGTTTTGATTACTTGTCCACGGTCTCGGGCGGCGGCTATGCGGGCAGTTTTTTGGGCAGCCTGTTCACCCCGGCCAGTGTGCGCGATGCGGCGGGCCATCCGCCCACGCCCGGCGAGCAGGCGCAGGCGCGCGAGCAGGCGCTGATCCAACTGTGTGCGACCGAGCAGCGGGCCGATGATGCGGGCGACCCTGCCCAGGCCGGCAGCGCCCGTCCGCTCGAATGGCTGCGCGACAGCGGCCGCTACCTCGCGCCGAACGGTGGCGGCGACTATTTTTATGCGCTGGTGCTGTGGCTGCGCAACCTGCTCGCGGTGCATTACGTGGTGGGCATTTCGCTGCTGTTGCCGCTGGCGCTGCTGGGCGTGCTGAATCATGCGGCGCAGCCCTGGGCGCACGCGTATGCGCCGTGGGCCGACCCGCTCTGGACGCTGGCCGCGCCGTGGCGCGCCGGCGGGCTGTACCTGGGCCTGTCGCTGATGGCGCTGCTGCTGGCGGTGCTGCCGCTGGGCGTGGCGTACTGGTGCACCGACCTGCCCTCGCGCCGCAGCTCGCCGGCGCTGGCGCGCTGGCTTGCGGGCGTGCTGACCGTGCCTTCCGTGCTCGGGTTCCTGGTCGGCCCCCTGATTGCCGTGGCGGGCTGGGGCCAGCCCTGGCTCGGCTGGACGATGACGGCCGGCGCCATTGCGTGGCTGGCCTGGGTCTGGTTTGTTGTCGCCTGGAGCCGCGGCTTTTTCCCGCCCAACAAAAGCCGCGCCGCGGCGCTGATGCTGGTGACCCGCACGCGCCTGACGCAGTGGCTGGCACGGGCCACCCAGATCACGCTGGGCCTGCTGGGGGTGGCGGCGGTGCTGATGGCGACCGCGTGGCTGGCGCAGTGGATGCAGCAGGGGCATGCCGTGCCCGGTATCACCGTGGCCGGTTTTGTCGCCGCCGTGCTAAGTCTGGGCAAGCTGATGCCCGCTGCCGGGCTGCACCCGAACCCCGCGGAGAAGCGGCTGCTGATGCGGGCCCTGCCCATGCTGCTGGCGCTGCTGCTGGGCAGCGCGGTGGTGCTGTTCTGGGGCGTCTGGGCTGCGTTGCTGGTGGGCGCGGACCTGGCCGCCGTGCCCTGGCTGGCGCTGGCCGGTCTGGTGCTGCTGGCGCTGATCACGGGCGTGTCGTTCCAGTTCCTGAATCTGTCCACGCTGCAAAACCTGTACACCGCGCGCATCGTGCGCGCCTACCTGGGCGCGAGCAATCCGGCGCGGGCCAAAGACAGCCGCTGGGACGCGATCACCGAGCCGCATCCGCGCGACGACATGTCGCTGGAGCAGTATTACGGCGCCGAGCCGCAGCGGCCCGCGTCGCTGGCGCCGCTGCACCTGATCAACGTTACCATCAACGAGACCGTGGAGGCCCACAGTGCGCTGGTGTACCAGGACCGCAAGGGGCGCCCGCTGGCGATCACCCCCGACGGCTACCTGGTGGATGGCCAGTTCCAGCGGCGCCAGCCGGATAACGGCGACCCTTTTGAGCACCTGTCGCTGGGGCGCTGGGTCGGGATTTCCGGCGCGGCGTTTGCGCCCGGGCTGGGCCGCGGTACCACGCCCGAGCGTGCCCTGCTCACGGGCCTGGCGAATGTGCGGCTCGGCTACTGGTGGCAGACCACCCAGGCCCGCATGCGCGATCTGGGCGACTGGTTGTTTTCGACCCAGATCCATTTGTACCGCGAACTGCGCGGCCAGTTCTTCGGCACCGGGGAGCGCTACTGGTACCTCACCGACGGCGGCCATTTCGAGAACACGGCGGTGTACGAACTGCTGCGCCGGCGCGTGGGTTTTATCCTGGCGCTGGACAATGGGGCCGACCCGGATTACCAGTTTGCCGACGTGGCGAATCTGATGCGGCTGGCGCGCGTCGATTTTGGAGCGGTGTTCGAGCCTTTGGTGCCGCCCGCCGCGCTGGCGGACCTGTTCGGCAACCCGGGCGGCTTTGCGCGCGGCGCGCGCGAGGGAACGCATTTTTTGCTGGGCTACCGGGTCCTGCTGCCCGCGGCCGGGGGTGTGGCGGCGTCGATCAGCACGCTGGTCTTCGTGAAGCCGCGGCTGACCCAGGGCGCCAGCCTGGACCTGGTGCAATACCAGGCGGCCCATAGCGACTTTCCGCAGGAGCCCACGGCGGACCAGTTCTTTGACGATGAGCAGTGGGAGAGCTACCGCAAGCTGGGCATGAGCCTGGGCGAGACGCTGTTCGAGCGGATCACGCCAGGCCCCGACGCGTGGCAGGGCCTGGGCGCGTAGCGACGGTCTACTCGTGATGGCCGTGCCAGCCCTTGTGGCTTTCGCGATGCATCATGCGCAGGGTGGTGGCATCAAACACCTTTTGCTGCTCGGGCGAGAGCGCGGCGTAGAAGGTCTTGGTGGCCTCGGCGCGCTTGTCCATCCGGGCTGCGCGCTCGGCCTGCAGGGCGCGCATCTTGTCGATGCGCTCGGGTGTGGTCATCCTGGCAAACTCGGCGCGCATTGTGGCGCGGTCCGCGCCCATGTGACCCATACCGGCCGGCGGTTGCATCGCGGCGGTGAAGCTGGTCCAGGCGCCTTCCTGCGCTGGCGTCAGTTTCAGCTTGGCCTTGAGTTCGGCCTCGTGTTTGGCCCGGCGCTGCGCCATCCTGGCCTGCCATTTGGCCGGGTCGTGGTGGTCCATGTGGGTGGGTGCGGCCTGGCCGGACTGGGGCGCCGGTGCGGGCGGTGGTGGCGTCTGGGCCATGGTGGCGAAGCCGGCGCCGGCGAGCACGCCGGCGAGCAACATGCGTTTGGAGAGTAGTTTCATAAAGCCTTCCTTGTTGAAGAAGCCCGATACCACGATATGTGCTCAGGTTGAAGCGAAGTTTGCGCGGACCGTGTAACTGCACCATGGCGCGCAGATGAGGCTTTGTAAAGTTGGGGGGTGATCGCCCATGTGCCCGGCGCAGGCCCGCTTGCACCGACAATCGGGCTTCAATTCAACCGTCGAAAAGGCTAGCAGTGTTCAAGAATGTGATCGTGTATCGGATCGGGCCCGGGTGGTCTTTGCCCGTGGCGCAAATGGAGGCGGCGCTGGAGCCCGCGCGCTTTGTGGCGTGCGGGGCCAGCCAGGAACAGTCGGCAGGATGGGTGGAGCCGCGCGGCGAGGCGCATGGCCCGCTGGTGGAGGCGGTCGGTGGCCAGTTGCTGCTGAAGTTCATGACCGAGGCCAAGGTGCTGCCCGGCTCGGTGGTGAATCGCAAGGCGCAGGAGCAGGTGGCGCACATCGAGGCCACCACGGGCCGCAAGCCCGGCAAAAAAGAAACCCGCGAGATCAAGGAGGACGTGCGCCAGGCGCTGCTGCCGATGGCGTTTACCAAGCAATCGCGCATCAATGTGTGGATCGACCCGGTGGCCTCGCTGCTGCTGGTCGATGCCGCCAGCCAGGGCAAGGCCGACGAGGTGGTGACCGCGCTGGTGAAGTCGTTAGAGGGCCTCTCCCTGACGCTGCTCAACACCAAAACCTCGCCCACGGCGGCGATGTCGGAATGGCTCACGAGCCAGGAGCCGCCGGCCGGTTTCAGCGTGGACCGCGAGTGCGAACTGAAGGCGGCGGACGAGAGCAAGTCGGTGGTGCGCTATGCGCATCACGCGCTCGACATCGACGAGGTGCGCCAGCACATCGAGGCCGGCAAGCTGCCGACCAAACTGGCGCTGACCTGGGAGGGCCGCGTGTCGCTGCTGCTGACCGAGAGCCTGCAGATCAAGAAGATCGCGTTTTTGGAGGGCGTGTTCGACGGCACCTCGCAGGAGAAGGAAGACGGCTTCGACGCCGACGCGGCGATTGCCACCGGCGAGTTGCGCAAGCTGATGCCGGACTTGCTGCTGGCGCTGGGCGGCGAGGTCGTTCCGGGGTGACGGCGTGGTCGCACTATTTGACGGAAAATCAGGCTGAAGTCCTTGTCAAATAAGGGCTTCTTGCTACCAATCAAGTAGCAAACAGCGGGCGCTCAGGCCTTGTTGTTCGTGGCGCAGGTGCTGAACCCGAAGAGGGCATAAGGCGGGCACCAGCCAATGGCGCCCGTGACCAGCGGGATAACGCCGAGCCAGCCCCACCAGCCAACGGTGCCGGTGGCGGCCAGCCCGATCAGGACCAGCCCGACGAGGATGCGTAGTGTGCGGTCGATGCCGCCAATATTGATCTGCATATGCTGCTCCTGGGGTGAATCGGGTGACCTTGATTGAACGCCGTATCGCGGCCTTCGTCATTGACCTGCGTCAAGGGCGCTACGGGACGCGAGATCGTCCAGGATCGGGCAGTCGGGCCGCTCGTCGCCATGGCAGTGCTGCAGCAGGTTTTGCAGCGTGCGCTGCATGGATTGCATCGCCTCGATGCGTACGGTCAGCTCGTGCACATGCTGCTGTGCGATGCGCTTGACGCTGGCGCTGGCGCGGCGCCGGTTGCGCCACAGGCTCACCAGTTCTCCGATTTCCGCCATCGAAAAGCCGAGGTCGCGCGAGCGCTTGATGAAGCGCAGCGTGTGCACGTCGGCCGCGCTGTACTGGCGGTAGCCGGCGTCCGTGCGCGCGACGCGGCCCAGCAGTCCGAGCGATTCGTAGTGGCGCAGCATCTTGGCCGACACGCCCGACGAAGTCGCTGCCTGGCCGATGTTCAAAGGGTAGCTGGCCCCCACGCTTGTCGCTTCTCGGGCGGGCTCAGGCTTTGATGCCATAGCCTTCTGCGGCAATCGCCCGCGCCAGCGCGTCGCGCGGCTGCTGCGACTGCACTTCGACCTTGCCGCTGGGCAGGTCGATCTTGACCTCGGCCTGCGGGTCGAGTTGCCGGATGGCGCGGGTCACGGCCTTTTCGCAGTGGCCGCAGGTCATGCCGGTGACGGTGAAGGTCTGGTTCATGGGGTGTCCTTGGTGTGGAAGGTGAGTCGAGAGCATAGTCTGAACCCTGCCATGGTGGGAAGGTCAAGCGAATCCGTTGACCTTGAGTCGGGCAGGGTTGATCTGCCGCAAGGCTTGACCTTGCCATCGGGGCAAGGATTACGCTATCCACCATGAACACCAACACGACTCTTTCCGCGCCCACGCTGGACATCGGCATCGGCGGTATGACCTGCGCCTCGTGCGTGGCGCGCGTCGAGAAGGCCCTGAAGAAGGTGCCCGGCGTGCAGGATGCGAGCGTGAACCTGGCGACCGAATCGGCACGCGTCGTGTATCTGCCGGACGCGCAGATGGAGGCGCGGTTGCGCCGTGCCGTGCGCGACGCGGGCTACGAGCCGCGCACGCCCGCCCAGGGCGAGGCGACGCTTGCCGCCTCGCCCTGGGCCGGCTTCGGGCCCGTGGCTCTGGGCCTGTTGTTGTGCGCGCCGCTGGTGCTGCCCATGGTAGGGGATCTGTTCGGCTGGCACTGGATGCTGCCCGCGTGGCTGCAGTTTGCGCTGGCCACGCCGGTGCAGTTCATCCTGGGCGCGCGCTTTTACAAGGCCGGCTGGCATGCCGCACGGGCCCTGACCGGCAACATGGATTTGCTCGTCGCGATCGGCACCACGGCGGGCTGGGCGCTGTCGGTCTGGCTCTGGCTCAGCGCCGCGCCTGGCACCATGCCGCACCTGTACTTCGAAGCCTCGGCCGTGGTGGTGACGCTGGTGCTGCTCGGCAAGTGGCTGGAGGCGCGCGCCAAGCGCCAGGCCACGGCGGCGATCCGCGCGCTGCAGGCGCTGCGGCCCGAGGTGGCGCACCTGATTGCGCCGGATGGAGTCGCCGCCGCGACGGGCCGCCCCGAGCAGGGCACGACCACGGATGTGCCGGTGGCCGAGGTGCTGGTCGGTGACCGTATCGTGGTCCTGCCGGGCGAGCGCTTCCCGGTGGACGGCACGCTCTTGCAGGGCCGCACGCAAGTGGACGAATCCATGCTGACGGGCGAGCCGCTGCCGGTGGCGAAGGACGCGGACAGCCGGCTCACCGGCGGCTCGATCAACGGCGAAGGCCGCGTGGTGATGCGGGTGGACGCGGTGGGCGGCGAGACCGTGCTGGCGCACATCATTCGCCTGGTGGAGGACGCGCAGGCCGCCAAGGCGCCGATCCAGCGACTGGTGGACCAGGTCTCCAGCGTGTTCGTGCCGGTGGTGTTGGCGCTGGCGCTGCTCACGCTGCTGGGCTGGCTGTGGGCCGGGGCGCCGTTCGAGGCGGCCGTGATTGACGCCGTGGCGGTGCTGGTGATTGCCTGCCCGTGCGCGCTGGGCCTGGCGACGCCGGCCGCCATCATGGCCGGCACGGGTGTCGCGGCGAAGCACGGCATTTTGATCAAGGACGCGCAGGCGCTGGAGCTCGCGCACAAGGTGGACGTCGTGGCCTTCGACAAGACCGGCACCTTGACCGTGGGCCGGCCGCGGCTGACGGAGCTGGCGGTGGCCGAGGGCACCATGGAGGCGGCGCTGCTGGCGGCGGCCGCCAGCCTGCAAAGCGGCAGCGAGCATCCGCTGGCGCGCGCCGTGGTCGCGGCGGCGCAGGCGCGCGGCATGGCGATCGAGGCGCCCGACGACGTGCGCGCCGTGCCGGGACGCGGCAGCGAAGGCGAGGTGCGCGGGCGCAGTTACCGGATCGGCAGCCTGCGCTGGCTGGAGGAGCTCGGAGTCGATCTCGGCGCGCTGGCCGCGCGCGCGGCGGCGCTGCAGGCGCAGGGCGCGACCGTGTCCGCCATGGCGGAAAAAATCTCAGAGCGGTACGTGCTGCGTGCGCTGATGGCCTTCGGCGACGAGCCCAAGCCCGGCGCGCGGCAGGCGCTGGCGCTGCTGCGCGCGCGTGGTATCCGCACGGTGATGATCTCGGGGGACAACCGCGGCGCGGCGCACGCCATGGGCGCGCGCCTGGGCCTGGCGCCCGGAGACGTGATGGCCGAGGTGCTGCCGGGCGACAAGGCCGCACGGGTGCTGGAACTCAAGCAGGGGGGCCACGGCCGCGACGCCGGGCCGCCCCAAGGCGAGGCCAGCCCCCTCGGGGGGCAGCGCCGCACACGCAGTGGCAAGCGTGGGGGCCACGTGGTGGCGATGGTCGGCGACGGCGTGAACGACGCGCCCGCACTGGCCGCGGCCGACGTCGGCCTGGCGATGGGCAACGGCACCGACGTGGCCATGCACGCGGCCGGCATCACGCTGATGCGCGGCGACGTGGCGCTGGTGGCGGCGGCGTTCGACATCTCGGACCGCACGGTGGCCAAGATCCGGCAGAACCTGTTCTGGGCCTTTGCCTACAACGCGGCCGGCATTCCGCTGGCCGCATTCGGCTACCTGAACCCGATGCTGGCGGGCGCGGCGATGGCGCTGAGTTCGGTCAGCGTGATCAGCAATGCGCTGCTGCTCAAGCGCTGGATGCCCCGCGCGGTCGATGGAGCAGCCTCACCGCCCGCGACGCCGGCAGCACGGCCGGTTTGACCTGCATCAACACGCGGCATGGCAAGCTGCGGCATGCTTAAATGCAGTATTCAGCAGGAGAGTTGCCATGATCCATGAGAGCATTCGCGTGATTCGGGACGAACATGCCGCGCTGGCGGCGATGCTGCGCTCGCTGCAGATGATGGTGGAGCGCGGCCCGGTGGACGAGCCCGCGGCATTTTTCGACGTGCTGCGCGCCATGCTGTTCTACATCGACGAATTTCCCGAACGCCTGCATCACCCGAAGGAAACCCTGCTGCTGTTTCCGAAGGTGGCGCGCGCTTCGCCCGCGACGGCCGAGGCGATCGAACGGCTCGATGCGGAGCACCACCGCGGCGAAGCGGCAGTGCGCGAACTGCAGCATTTGCTGCTGGCCTGGGAGTTGCTGGGCGAGTCGCGCCGGGCGGCGTTTGAAGAAGCGGCGCGCAAGTATGTGACGTTTTACCTGGAGCACATGCGGCTGGAGGAGTCGTTGATCCTGCCGGAAGCGGAGCACGCGCTGACCGAAGCCGAGTGGCAGGAGCTCGATGCCGCCTTTGCCACCAACCGCGACCCGCTTACCGGCAAATACCCGCCCGACCCGGGTTATGACCGCCTGTTCACGCGCATCGTGATGAAGGCGCCATCGCCGATCGGGCTCGGACCCTCATCCGTTTGAAGCGAGCGCCGGATAGTCGGTGTAACCCTTGGCGCCGCCGCCGTAGAAGGTGCTGCGGTCCGGCTCGTTGAAGGGCGCTCCCTGGCGCAGGCGCTGCACCAGATCGGGGTTGGCGATAAAGGTTTTGCCAAAAGCGACCAGGTCGGCCCCCTCCTTGAGGGAGCGCTCGGCCAGCGTCTTGTCGTAGCCGTTGTTCACCATCCATGCCGCCGTGCCGCCGGCGCTGCGATAGGCCGCGCGCAGCGCGGCGTAGTCGAACGGCTGGTCGCCCTGCATGTAGTCGCGCGCGCCGCCGGTCTGGCCCTCGATGAAGTGCAGGTAGGCCAGCTGCAGCGGCGCCAGTTGCCGCACCACGTACTCGAACAGCGGTTGCGGATGCGGGTCGCTCGCATCGTTGGCCGGCGTCACGGGCGACAGGCGCAGGCCCGTGCGCGCGCCGCCGATCTCCTGGGTGATGGCCTGCATGACTTCCAGCAGCAGGCGCGCGCGGTTTTCAATCGGGCCGCCATAGGCGTCCGTGCGCTGGTTCGAGCCCGAGCGCAGGAACTGGTCCAGCAGATAGCCGTTGGCGCCGTGCACCTCGACACCGTCAAAGCCGGCGTCGATCGCGTTGCGCGCGGCGCGGCGGTAATCCTGCACGATGCCGGGCAGCTCATCGATGCCGAGCGCGCGCGGCGCCGAGGTGTCGACGAACGCGCCGACACCGTCCCGGATCAGGTAGGTCTTGGTTTTGGCGGTGATGGCCGAGGGCGCGACCGGCGCCTGGCCGCCGGGCTGCAGGTCGTTGTGCGAGACGCGGCCCACATGCCAGAGCTGCACCACGATCTTGCCGCCTTTGGCGTGCACCGCGTCGGTGACTTTTTTCCAGCCCGCCACCTGCTCGGCGCTCCAGATGCCGGGCACGTCGGCATAGCCCTGGCCCTGGTGGCTGATGGCGGTGGCCTCGGTCACGATCAGGCCGGCCGTGGCGCGCTGGCTGTAGTAGGTGGCCATCAATGGCGTGGGCAGCGCGCCGGGTGCGCGGTTGCGCGTGAGCGGCGCCATCACGATACGGTTGGCCAGATGCAGGGCGCCGGCCTGCACCGGATCAAATAGGGAAGACATAAATCAGGGCTCCAGGAAAAGGTCGACAGGAAGGCACATGGGGGCAAGCCTTGCGTTTGCAACGCTGCCCCACAAGCCCCCTGCGCGGGCGTGCAGTGACTTGGATGTGTGGCTTACTTGAGCAGGCCCTCGGCCTTCATCGCTTGCTGCACACCGGGGCGCGCCGCAACGCGCGCGCGCCAGGCCGTGAGGTTGGCCAGCGGCGACAGGTCGATGTTCATGGGTGCGGCCCAGTTGGTGATGGCGAACAGGTAGCCGTCGGCCACGCTGAACTGGTCGCCCATCAGGTATTGCTTGCCGGCCAGCTCGCCATCCACCCACTTCAGGCGCGACTGCAGGCGCTCGATGACCGCGGTCTTGTACTCGGCGGGCGTGGCGGGATTGAACAGCGGCGAGAAGCCCTTGTGCAGCTCGGTGCCGACGAAATTGAGCCACGACTGCAGCTGGTAGCGTGCCAGCGTGCCGTTCGCGGGCGCGAGCTTTTTGGCGGGCGCCTGATCGGCGATGTACTGCACGATGACCGGGCCTTCGCGCAGCAGGGTGCCATCGTCGAGTTGCAGCAGCGGCACGTAGCCGAGCGGGTTGATGGTGTAGTAGTCGGTGCCGTCGGGCAGTTTGTGGGTCTTGGTCGGCGCGGCGATCGCCTCATAGGCCAGGCCCGCCTCTTCCAGCGCGATGTGGGGGGACAGCGAGCAGGCGCCGGGGGAGTAGTAAAGCTTCATGAAATTCCTTTGAATAAAAAATGGGTTGATCCGCCGGACCAACCCACGATGCTAGCCGCTGGGACTTTTTCTTGCAGCGGCGAGGTCTCAGGTCTTGTAGCTGGGGTCCAGCCGCTCGGCCTTGCGCAGCAGCGCGGGCCAGACGAAGGCGCCGCCCAGGCCGCCGGTCTGCACACGCATGGCCTCGGCCACACCCTTGATGATCAGCGGGTTGACCTCGGTGAGCGCGCCGCCGGCCTGCGCGGCAATCTGGATCTGGCAGGCGCTCTCGAAGGTGTACATCGACAAAAACGCGTCGGCAATGGTCTTGCCCACGGTCAGGAGGCCGTGGTTGCGCAGCATCAGGAAGTTGGCCTGCCCGAGGTCGGCCTGCAGGCGCGGTGTTTCCTCGTCACGGAAGGCCACGCCCTCGTAGCCGTGGTAGGCCAGCGAGCCGAGCACAAAGGTGGACTGCTGACTGATCGGCAGCACGCCGCCCTGCTGCGCACTGACGCCCACGCCCGCGCGGGTATGCGTGTGCAGCACGCAGCCGGCCTCGGGCCGGGCCGCGTGCACGGCGCTGTGGATCACGAAGCCGGCCGGATTCACCGGGAAGGGTGACTCGATGACTTTATTGCACTGCATGTCGACCTTGACCAGGCTGGACGCCGTGATCTCGTCGAACATCAGCCCGTAGGGGTTGATCAGGAAGTGGTGCGCGCCAGCGGGCGTGATGGACTCGGGCAGCTTGGCGCTGATGTGGGTGAACACCAGATCGCTCCAGCCGTACGCCGCCACGAGACGGTAGCAGGCGGCCAGGTCAACGCGCAGCGCCCATTCTTCGGCGCTGACGACTTCTTTGAGAGAGGGGATGTGCATGAGGGGCCTCCAGGGTGATAGCGCTCAAGCTTACCGCGCGGCACCTCCGCTGGCCAGTCGCGCAGGGCACAGCGGTGCCTGCGGAAAATCGAACACTATTAAAACAATAGCTGAAAACCCTTGTTCAACAAGGGCTGCAGCCCGATTTGACTTGATAAAGCGTCAGGCGCCCGCGAGCCGCGCGCCGGCCCACAGCACCTGGTCGATCACGGCCTGCACATGCCTGCGATGTGCTTCGTCGATCAGTGCGCCCTCGGCATCGAAGGCCTCGGCGGCATGACTCAGTGCGAAGTTGACGGGTGCCACCCAGCACTGCACGTTGAGCAGCAGCGGTGCCAGGTGGCTTTGCGAACGCAGTCCGCCCAGCGCACCCGGCGAGGCGCTCAGCACGCCGACCACCTTGCCGCGCGAGAACTTGAAGCCGTCCGTCCAGGCCGGGTCGGACTTGACCGGACTGGAAGCCCAGTCGATGGTGTTCTTGAGCAGGGCGGGGTAGCTCGCGTTGTACTCGGGCGAGCAGATGATCCAGGCCGGATGCTCGTACATGATCTGTTTGAGCCGCATCACGTCGGGCGGCGTGCCGCGCGCCTCGAGGTCGGCGTTGTACATCGGGATGTCGAAGTCGGCCAGTTCGAGGTGCGTGACCTCGGCGCCGCTGGCGCGCGCCATGGCAGCGGCCTCGCGGGCGAGTTTGCGATTGTGCGAGTGCTGGCGGGTGCTGCCCGCAAAGATCAGGAGTTTCATGGCCCGTATTGTGACGCGGCCGGGCGGGCGGCATTCGGCAAAATTCGCTGCGCCGGATAAAATCAGGCGCTGCGCGCGCACCTCCGGAACCTCCATGCTCTACCCTCAAGAATTCGACGTCATCGTGGTCGGCGGCGGCCACGCCGGGACCGAGGCCGCGCTGGCCGCGGCGCGCATGGGCTGCAAGACGCTGCTGCTCACGCACAACATCGAGACGCTCGGGCAGATGAGCTGCAACCCGTCGATCGGCGGCATCGGCAAGGGGCATCTGGTCAAGGAAGTCGATGCCATGGGCGGCGCCATGGCGGCAGCGACCGACGAGGCCGGCATCCAGTTTCGCATCCTCAACAATTCCAAAGGCCCGGCCGTGCGCGCCACGCGGGCCCAGGCCGACCGGATGCTGTACAAGGCGGCGATCCGGCGCCGGCTGGAAAACCAGCCCAACCTGTGGCTGTTCCAGCAAGCCGTGGACGATTTGATTGTCGAGGGCGACCGCGTGGTGGGTGCCGTGACGCAAGTAGGCATTCGCTTCCGGGCGCGGACCGTGGTGTTGACGGCGGGTACATTCCTGGACGGCAAGATCCATGTCGGACTGAACCACTACGCGGCCGGCCGCGCCGGCGACCCGCCGGCGGTGTCGCTCAGCAGCCGTCTGAAGGAGCTGCAGCTGCCGCAGGGGCGGCTCAAGACCGGCACGCCACCGCGCCTCGATGGCCGCACCATCGATTTTTCCAAATGCCTTGAGCAGCCCGGCGACGGCATGCCGGGCGCGGCGCGGGTCGGCGGCAGCGCGGCCATGCCGGTGTTCAGCTTCATGGGGCAGGCCTCGCAGCACCCGCGGCAGGTGCCGTGCTGGATCACCAACACCAACGCGCGCACGCACGACATCATCCGCTCGGGGTTCGATCGCAGCCCCATGTTCACGGGCAAGATCGACGGCGTGGGCCCGCGCTACTGCCCGAGCGTGGAAGACAAGATCAACCGTTTTGCCGACAAGCAAAGCCACCAGATTTTCCTGGAGCCCGAGGGCCTCACGACGAATGAGTTTTACCCCAACGGCATCTCGACCAGCCTGCCGTTCGACATCCAGTACGCGCTGGTGCGCTCGATGGCCGGACTGGAAAACGCCCACATCCTGCGGCCCGGTTACGCGATCGAATACGACTATTTCGACCCGCGTGCCCTGAAGACCAGCTTCGAGACGCGCGCCATCCAGGGGCTGTTTTTTGCCGGGCAGATCAACGGCACGACCGGCTACGAAGAAGCGGCGGCGCAGGGCCTGTTTGCCGGCATCAATGCCGCGCTGCAATGCCGCGGCGAAGAGGCGTGGTTACCGCGCCGCGACCAGGCCTATCTGGGTGTGCTGGTGGACGACCTGATCACGCAAGGCGTGACCGAGCCGTACCGCATGTTCACCAGCCGGGCCGAGTTCCGGTTGCAGCTGCGCGAAGACAACGCCGACGCGCGCCTGACCGAGCCGGCGCGCCGCATGGGCCTGGTTGACGATGCGCGCTGGGACGCTTTCAACCGCAAGCGCGATGCTGTTTCACGTGAAACAGAGCGGTTGCGGTCGATCTGGGTGAGCCCCAAGAATCTGGCGGCCGCCGAGTCCGAGCGCGTGCTGGGCAAGACCATCGAGCATGAATACAACCTGGCCGATCTGTTGCGCCGCCCGGATGTCCATTACGCGGACCTGATGTCGCTGGACGGTGGCAAGTACGCCAGCCCCGAGCTTGCAGACGATGTTTCACGTGAAACCGATTTTGGCAAAACCGTAATCGAGCAGGTCGAAATTACCGCCAAGTATTCCGGTTACATTGACCGGCAGAAGGATGAGGTGGAGCGCGCCGCGCACTTCGAGAGCCTCAGGTTGCCCGCCGACCTGGATTACATGCAGGTCACGGCCTTGAGCATCGAGGCGCGGCAGAAACTCAACAAGCACCGGCCTGAGACGCTGGGCCTGGCCTCGCGCATTTCGGGCGTGACCCCGGCGACCATCTCGCTGCTGATGGTGCATCTCAAAAAGGGTGGCTGGAAAGGCCTGGCCGACGATGCCGCAAGCAATGACAAAGTCCTCGCGGCGTGAGTGTGTCGAAAAATACCCGAGCCACCTCATTCATGCCACTTGTGGCTGACGGATCTTCAAACCGGCAGCGTCCTCCTGCCGGCCCGCAAGTGTCTTTGCCCCGCAGTGCGCTGGCGCTCGGCGTCGAACTCAGCGCCGCCCAGGCCGATCGGCTGCTGCGCTATCTGGACCTGATCCAGAAGTGGAACAAGGTCTACAACCTGACCGCGTTGCGCGATCCCGCCGAGATGCTCACGCACCATCTGCTGGACAGCCTGGCGGTAGTGGCGCCGCTGCGCCGGCAGACGTTGGGGCAGGGCGGACGCCTGCTCGATGTGGGCGCCGGTGCCGGCCTGCCCGGCGTGGTGATTGCGATCTGCTGCCCCGAACTGGCGGTCACCTGCGTGGACACCGTGGCCAAAAAGGCGGCATTTGTGCAGCAGGTGGCGGCCGAACTCAAGCTGCCCAACCTGCGCGGACTGCACGCGCGGGTGGAGTCTTTGAGCGAGCCGTATGACGTGATCAGTTCGCGCGCCTTTGCCTCGCTGGCCGACTTCACGGCCTGGTCGGTCAGTGCGCTCGCACCGCAAGGCGTCTGGCTCGCCATGAAGGGCAAGCGCCCGGACGACGAAATCGCGGCGCTGCCGGCGGCGGTGGAGGTGTTTCACGTGGAACAACTCGGCGTGCCGGGGCTGGATGCCGAGCGCTGCATCGTCTGGCTGCGCAAAAAGACGGCTTAAAAATGGCGTAGAGGGCTGGCGGCGCGTCAAGGCGTCGTAAACTCACCGCCTTGTCTTCGGGGAATTTTTCATGTTCGGCATTGCTGATTACGGCGCGTTTGTCGCCGCCGATATCTTTTTGACGGCTCCCGGTCCGGGCGACATGGCCTTGATCACTTTCATCCGCAAGGGGGTGTTCCCGGTCGGCTTTGGTGTCAAGCTGGCCTTTTCCAGATAAGCCGCCATCACAATAACAAGAACAGGAAACTTCGAATGGCCAAAATCTTCTGCGTCGCGAATCAAAAAGGCGGCGTTGGCAAGACCACCACCACGGTCAATCTGGCGGCCGGTCTGGCCAAGGTCGGCCAGCGCGTGCTGATGGTCGACCTCGACCCGCAGGGCAATGCGACCATGGGCTCGGGCGTGGACAAGCGCCAGCTGGAGCTGACCATCTATGACGTGCTGCTGGAGTCAGCCTCGATCGGTGAGGCTCGCGTGCGCAGCGAGAAGTGCGGCTACGATGTGCTCGGCGCGAACCGCGAGCTGGCCGGCGCCGAGGTCGAGATGGTCGACATCGAGCGGCGCGAAAAGCGCCTGAAGACCGCGCTGGCTGAAGTGCAGGCGCAGTACGACTTCATCCTGATCGACTGCCCGCCGTCCCTCTCCATGCTGACCCTCAACGGCCTGTGCGCGGCGCATGGCGTGGTGGTGCCCATGCAGTGCGAGTACTTTGCGCTCGAAGGCCTGACCGACCTGGTCAACACCATCAAACAGGTGCACGCCAACCTGAATCCGGATCTGGCTATCATCGGCCTCTTGCGTGTGATGTTCGACCCGCGCATCACGCTGCAGCAGCAGGTCAGCGACCAGCTGAAAAGCCATTTCGGCGACAAGGTGTTCAATACCGTGATCCCGCGCAATGTGCGGCTCGCCGAGGCGCCCAGCTACGGCCTGCCCGGCGTGGTGTTCGATCCGGCGGCCAAGGGCAGCCAGGCCTATGTAGAGTTTGCGCGCGAAATGGTGGAGCGCATCAAGACGCTGTGATGACGAATGAAATCGGCCTTTAGCCCTTATCCCATCTGCATAGATAGCTACTGAGTTCATAGCATGAAACCCTCTAACGTCTTGATCCTGCCGGGCTGGCAGGGCAGCGGCCCCGAGCACTGGCAAAGCCGCTGGGAGCGCGCGCACGGGTACCAAAGGGTGGAGCAGCACGACTGGATGCGCCCGCTGCGCGGCGACTGGATCGCGCGGCTCGAAGACGTCGTGCTCTCGTGCGACGAGCCGGCCGTGCTGGTGGCGCACAGCCTGGGCTGCATCCAGGTCGCGGCCTGGGCGGCGCACTCGCGCAGCACGCACCACGTCAAGGGCGCGCTGCTGGTCGCGCCCGGCGACGTCGAGCGTGATGACATCGACCCGCTGCTCTGGAGCTGGCCGCCGATCCCGCTGCAAAAGCTGCCGTTTCGCAGTGTGCTGCTGGGCAGCCGCAACGACCCGTGGTGCGACTTCGACCGGGCCCGGCGCTTTGCCACGGCCTGGGGCGCGCAGTTCATCGACTACGGCGACGCCGGCCACATCAATGCCGAAGCCGGCCTGGGCAGCTGGCCCGAGGGCTACGTGCTGCTCGACGATTTAATGAAAGACTGAGAATGGTGACCAAAAAACCCAAGGGCCTCGGCCGTGGACTCGAAGCCCTGCTGGGACCCAAGGTGTCCGAGGGCGCGGCCGACGCGCCAGCGCCCAGCCCTGGACTGCCCACGACATTGTTGTTGACCGAGCTGGTGCCCGGCCAGTACCAGCCGCGCACCCGCATGGACGAGGGTGCGCTGTACGAGCTGGCCGAGTCGATCAAGGCGCAGGGCATCATGCAGCCGATCCTGGTGCGTCAACTGCTCAACGGGGATGCGGCGGGCAGCAACGCCGGCAAGTACGAGATCATCGCGGGCGAGCGGCGCTTCCGTGCGGCCCGGCTGGCGGGACTCGACAGCGTGCCGGTGCTGGTGCGCGACGTGCCCGACGAGTCGGCTGCGGCCATGTCGCTGATCGAGAACATCCAGCGCGAAGACCTGAATCCGCTGGAAGAAGCTCAGGGTCTGCAAAGGTTAATCAAGGAGTTTGGGCTCACTCACGAAACCGCCGCGCAAGCGGTGGGACGCTCCCGCAGCGCCGCCAGCAACCTGCTGCGCCTGCTGAATCTGACCGGACCGGTGCAGACCATGCTGATGGCCGGCGACATCGACATGGGTCATGCGCGGGCCCTCTTGGCGCTGGAGCAGGCCACCCAGATCACGGCGGCGAACCAGATCGCGGCCAAGAAACTCTCGGTGCGCGAGGCCGAACGGCTGGTCAAGAAGCTCAGCGTCGAGTTCAGCCTGGTCTCGTCGAAGGCGTCGAACGCCGCCAAAAAAGAGAAATCGCGCGACCTGCAGCGGCTGGAAGAAGAGCTGTCGGACCTGCTCACGGCCGCCGTCGAGGTGCGCGTGAAAAAGCGCGTCAAGCGCGCGGGCCGCACCGAGGAGATGGGCGAACTCGCGATCCAGTTCGGCTCGCTCGATGAACTCAACGGCCTGATCGAGAAACTGCGCAAGGCGTAGGCACGAGCCCCCAGCGGGGGCCGGGCGCGTTGCGCTGATCGGTACTATTGCTGCGGGTAGGGCTGCGGATATTGCGGTTGCTGGTATGGCTGCGGGTACTGAGGCTGCTGGTATTGCGGGTATTGCGGTCTGGCACCGGGCACCTGGTTGCCTTTGGAATACATGCACTGCACGTAGGCGTTGTTGTACTGCGCCTGGATCGAGCCCTGCGCGTAGGCCGAAGAGTTCGCGCCGGCGCTGGTCCCGGCAATGGCCCCGACGCCGGCGCCGATGCCCGCGCCCTGGTGGTTGCCGATGGCGGCGCCCAGCAACCCGCCGAGCACCACGCCCGTTGCGGCGGCGCCCGCCGCGCCGCGGTTCACCGCCTCCGCCTGGCCGGCCACCTGCGACTGCGCATACTGCTTGCAGTCGAACTGATCCTGCTGGAACACCTGGAACGGCTTGTTCGGGCTGGGGAGCACCTGCACGGTCGGGCCCATGGGCGGCGAAGCGCAGGCCGCCAGCCATAACAGCGGCGGCAGGGCGATGAGTGAGAGCTTGCCAGTTTGCACGTTAGTCCTTTGATTGACGATAAAAATTAAGATCGGTACGGGACACTCCAGGTTCCCTCGGGCGCGCCGGCGCCACTCGCTCAATGCGGCGGTGGCTGCTGCACCTGCCGGAACTGCGTGTTGCAGGTCTGGACATTGGGGAAGTAGCCTTGGGGGTTGTCGCAGTAATACCAGAACTGCGGCGCCGGGGCGATGGTCGTGGGCTGCGGCATGGGCGGCGCGGTGATCACCGCGGGCCCGGGTCCCACCATCGCCGGATCGACATACTGGATGCCCGAGACCACCAGCGGATAGGGATACACCGGCTGGTCGTAAAAATACCATAGCCCGCCTGTGAACCACCACCAGCCGCAGCGCCCGCCGAAGCAGCTGTTGCGCCAGTGTCCGCCGCTCCAGCGGAGCTGCTCGCCGCGGTCAAAGCGGCCCACGTCGCGGCCATGAAATGCATAGCGCTCATGCGCCACATCACGATGCGCGCCCGGTCCGCGATTGTCGTGCGCCGGCTGGGCCCAGGCTGCGCCCACCAGCAAGGCCGCCAGCAACGGCGCAAGCGTTTTACAGGTTCGTCGCAATAAAGCCAGGGCCACGGTATTTTCCTTGCGTTGGGTAATGCTCAAGGGCGGCACAACCACGACAGTCCAGCCCGCCGTCCTCTTGAATTCATCCTAGCAGGCCCGTCTTTACTTTTTGTAAAGCTAGATGGCGCGATCCGCGGCAGTTGTAATGATTGGCATCCGGCTCGTGCCGGCGCGCAGGGAACGGCAAAAACCAAACGCTCAGAGCGTAAAAATCTTGCCCGGGTTCATGATGTTTTTCGGGTCGAGCGCGCGCTTGATGGTGCGCATCATGTCCACCGCGCCAGCGCCGGCCTCGGTTACCAGGAAGTCCATCTTGTGCAGGCCCACGCCGTGCTCCCCGCTGCAGGTGCCCTCCAGGCTCAGCGCGCGCATCACCAGCTTGTGGTTCAGGTCTTCGGCCACCTCGCGCTCTCGCGGGTCGTTCGGGTCCAGCAGGTAGCCGAAGTGGAAGTTGCCATCGCCCACGTGGCCGACCAGGAAGTAGGGAATGCCACTGGCCTCGGCCTCGGCCACCGAGTCGAGCAGGCAGTCGGCCAGCCGCGAGATCGGCACGCAGGTGTCGGTGGAGATCGCGCGGCAGCCGGGCCGGGACTGGATCGCGGCAAAGTAGGCGTTGTGCCGCGCCGCCCACAAACGCGTGCGCTCCTCGGGCGTGGTGGCCCACTCGAAGGCCTTGCCGCCATGTTCGCTGGCAATCTCCTGCACGGTTTCGGCCTGTTCCTTGACGCCAGCCGGCGAGCCGTGGAATTCCATCAGCAGCATCGGCTCCTCGCGCAGATGCAGCTTGCTGTGCGCGTTGACCATGCGCACGGTGTGGTGGTCGATCAGCTCCACGCGCGCGATCGGCACGCCGAGCTGGATCACCGCAATGGTGGTGCGCACCGCCGCCTCGATGCTCGGGAACGAGCAGATCGCAGCCGAGATCGCCTCCGGCAGCGGGTACAGCTTGACGGTCACTTCGGTGATCACGCCCAGCGTGCCTTCCGAGCCCACCAGCAGGCGCGTCAGGTCGTAGCCGGCGCTGCTCTTTTTGGCGCGCGTGCCCGTGCGGATCACCTCGCCGCTGGCGGTGACGACTTCCAGCGCCAGCACGTTCTCGCGCATGGTGCCGTAGCGCACGGCGTTGGTGCCGGACGCGCGCGTGGCCGCCATGCCGCCGATCGAGGCATCGGCGCCCGGGTCGATCGGGAAGAACAGGCCGGTGCTCTTGATCTCCTCGTTGAGCTGCTTGCGCGTCACGCCCGGCTGCACCGTCACGGTCAGGTCGTCGGCGTTGACCGCGAGCACACGGTTCATGCGGTTCAGGTCGATGCTGATGCCGCCCTGCACCGCGAGCAGATGGCCTTCCAGCGAGGAGCCGACGGCAAATGGAATCACCGGCACCTCGTACTGGCTCGCGAGCTGCACCGCATCGGCCACGTCCTGTGTGCTCTGCGCAAAAATCACGGCGGCGGGCGGCGGCGCCTCGAACGACGATTCATCGCGCCCGTGCTGCTCGCGCACCACCAGCGCCGTGGAGCACTGCGCGCCAAAGCGCGCCTGCAGCGCCTCGATCAGCGCAGGCGGCACGGGGCGCAGCTTGATTTCCGGAACCAGGTGGGCGATGGCGGTGGGGGCGTTCATGCAATGTCTCCAAACTGACTTGCCAGTTTAATCCCTGCCGCCTATTTCGACGACCGCGCCGCACGAGCGCCAAAAGCACAGCGTCCCCGAAGGCGGCCGGGATCGACCACCTTCGGGGACGCCGGGCATTAACGGCCCGCGGCTACTTCATGATCTTGTCATCCTGCGCGCGCGAGATGAAGCCGTCGTGGCTGGCGCCGACCCTGGATGGGTCCATGGCGCCGGAGGGCGTCGTCATTGGCGCGCCCCGACGTGGCGACGGCGAGTAAGGGGTCTGTGCATGCACGGCGGCGGCGCTGCCCAGGGCCCAGGCGGCAATGATCATCACGCTGCGGGCTTCGAAGTTGGGGATGCATCGTCGTTTGGCTTTCATGGAAGGGGCTCCAGTGAAGTTGAACAGGACTTCATTGCAACGCAGCAACGGCCATCAGGCCAGCATTCTTGCCCGGTGTTTCGTCCCTCACAAAACACTTGCCTCAGATACATTTCCCTGCTTCGCGAAACACTTCTAAAGACGGCGCACAATCCACTCGGTACAGCAACGACAAGAGAGCTTTATGGGCAAACGACTGACTCAAATCGCCACGCGCACCGGCGACAACGGCACCACCGGCCTGGGCGACAACACGCGCGTGTCCAAGAACAGCTTGCGCGTGCACGCCATGGGCGACGTGGACGAGCTCAATTCCCACATCGGCCTGTTGCTGTGCGAGGACATGCCCGCCGCGGTGCGCACCCTGCTGGTGGAGATCCAGCAGCAGCTGTTCAACCTGGGCGGCGAGCTCTCCATCCCCGGCTACGAACTGCTCAAGCCCGAGGCGCTCCTGGCGCTGGACCAGGCGCTGGCCGGGCACAACCAAGCGCTGCCGCGGCTGCAGGAGTTCATCCTGCCGGCCGGCACGCGCGCCGCCGCGCAGGCCCATGTGTGTCGCACCGTGGCGCGCCGCGCGGAACGCGCGGTGGTCGCGCTGGGCAGTGAAGAAACACTGAAAGACACGCCGCGCCAGTACCTGAACCGCCTGTCCGATCTGATGTTCGTGCTTGCGCGCGTGCTGAACCGCTATCGCACGGACGGCACGGTGGGCGACGATGTGTACTGGAAGAGCGAGAAGCTGGCCAGGTCGCAGGCGCAGTAGAGCAGGCGCACGGCGATCGCTACGGGCGTGCAGCAAGGCACTCCAATGCAACGCCGCGGAGCCTCCCGCTCCCTCCCCCGCTGGGGGAGGGCAGGGGTGGGGGCCAGCAGCGACCGCACCGCACCTCGTTTCGTCTCAGATCCAGTTACCCGAGCTCGGCATCTGTATCGTCGTCGCCGGGTTGCCTGTGCCGAGCAGCGAGCCGATCGCCGTGCTCAGGATCGAGATGAACAGACTCGCGAACAGCGCGGTCCAGAAGCCCGAGATGCGAAAGCCGCGCACCATTGCCGCGACCAGCAGCAGCGTCAGCGCATTGATCACCAGCAGGAACAGCCCGAAGGTCAGCAGCGTCAGCGGCAGCGTGAGCACGATCAGCAGCGGCTTGACCAGCGCGTTCACGAAGCCGAGCAGCAGCGCCGACGCCGCGAGCGCCGAGCGGCTCTCGAAACGCAGCCCCTTGAACACAAGGCTCGCAACCCACAATGAGAGCGCGATGATCGCCCAATAGAACAGAAACGGGATCAGGTTGTCAAGCATGGTTGCTACTTAATTAGGAGCATAGTGTGCATATATCATAAAGGCTTGCGCGTGATTTAGCTCGAAATTCCGGGCGGCGCCAGCAGCGCGGGCCGCGCCCGCTCGTCCTGTTCGCGCACGGACGCTGCGCGAGCCCAGCGCAGCGCACGCAGTGGCAAGCGTGGGGGCACTACCTCGGCGCCAGCACCGCCATCGTGATGCGCGACACGCAGGTCAGCTCGCCGGCGGCGTTGGACAGGTCGATCTGCCAGACCTGCGTGGTGCGCCCGATGTGCACCGGGCGCGTGATGCCGGTGACCCAGCCGCTGATGGCGCCCTTGAGGTGATTCGCGTTGATGTCCAGGCCGACGGCGCGGTAGCCCTCGGGGCAGCAATACGCCGCGCCGCACGAGCCCAGCGTTTCGGCCAGCACCACGCTCACGCCGCCGTGCAACAGCCCGTAGGGCTGGCGCGTGTGGGTGTTGACGGGCACGCGCGCGCGGATGAAGTCGTCGCCGACTTCGAGAAATTCGATACCCAGGTGCTGCACCGCCGTATCGACATGGATGGCGGTGAGTTCTTCGGTCGAGATCGGTTTTTTCCAGATGCGCATGCAACAGCTTTCAGGTTTTGCGATTCAGCAAAGCGTACAACAGAATCGCGCCAAACGTGGCGGTGCCGATGCCGCCCAGCGCGAAGTCGCCGAACTTGAGCGTGAAGTCGCCGGTGCCGATGATCAGCGTGATGGCGGCCACGATCAGGTTCTTGTTCTGCGAAAAATCCACCTGATTACTGACCCAGATGCGGGCCCCCGCGATCGTGATCAGGCCGAACACCACGATGCTGACGCCGCCCATCACCGGCAGCGGAATGGCCTGGATGACAGCACCGAACTTCGGTGAAAAACCGAGCACGATGGCGATCAGCGCGGCCGTCACGAACACCGCGGTGGAGTAGATCTTGGTCGCCGCCATCACGCCGATGTTCTCGGCATAGGTGGTCACACCGGTGCCGCCCACGCCGGCGCTGAGCACGGTGGCGATGCCGTCGCCCATGAAGGCGCGACCCAGGTAGGGGTCGAGGTCTTTGCCGGTCATCGCGGTCACGGCCTTGAGGTGGCCTAGGTTCTCGGCCACCAGGATGATGACCACGGGCACGATCAGCAGCATGGCGTTGGCGCTGAACACCGGCGCGGTGAAGTGGGGCAGGCCGACCCATGCGGCGTTGCCGATGCCCGAAAGGTCCAGCGGCTTGCCCAGGCCCATGCCATTGGCAAACACCGCGTAGATCAGGCTCGCCAGCACCAGCCCGATCAGGATCAGGAGACGCTGTACCATGCCGCGCGTGAACACGGCGACCAGCCCCACGCTGACGAAGGTGACCGCCTGCATCCACGAGTCGAAGTTGCTGGACGCCATGTTCTTGATCGGCACGCTCGCCAGGTTCAGCCCGATCACGGCCACGACGGCGCCGGTGACGACGGGCGGCATGACGCGCTCGATCCAGCCCGTGCCGATGGCGTGCACGATGGCGCCGATGAGGATGTACACCGCGCCGCAGGCGACGATGCCGCCCAGCGCGACCGCGATGTTGGCGTTCGGCCCCTTGCCGGCGAAGCCCGTGGCCGCAATCACCACGCCGATGAAGGCGAAGCTCGAGCCCAGGTAGCTCGGCACCTTGCCGTTGGTGATCGCGAAGAAGATCAGCGTGCCAATGCCGCTCATCAGGATCGCGATGTTGGTGTCGAACCCCATCAGGATCGGTGCCAGCACGGTGGCACCGAACATCGCGATCACGTGCTGCACGCCCATCGCGGCGGTCTGCGGCCAGGGCAGCCGCTCGTCGGGGCCGATGACCCCGCCCTGCTGCAGAACCGCCGCATTTTTCTCTGTCCAGTCGAACATTCCCATGCCTCACTCCTTGTTAAAAGTGCCGCGATGCTAAGGGCAATGGTCGTGCCGCACAAGCGGCGCGGCGCTTCAGGCGACGCGGAAGAAGCTCATTTCGACGCGGTCCGGATAGCGTGCACCGGTGCCGACGAACAGACTTTCCGTCAGCCATGCCAGCGCCGGCGATGACACCTCGAATGCCGGCACGCAGCGGAAATAAATGGCGGCAGGATCGACCGGCTCGCCGCGCACCAGCTTTGCGATGTCGTCGGCCGCGCCGCGGCGCAGTGCGCGGTTCTGCACAAAGATGTGCTCGCCGCCAAATTCGGGCCCCTCCAGCGCGAGCAGGTAGCGTGCATCGAGGTCGGCCGTTGTGCTGGAGACTACGAGCTGGAAATCGGCACCGCCCGGCAGTACCCGGCCGTGCAGCCGCGGGCCGGTCAGCAGGCCGCCCGTGATCGGAATGATGCGGCGCCGGCCGCGGCTGTTCAGTCCGGCCACCTGGCCGGCTTCGATCGGCGCGGCAACCTGTACCGTGAGGTCGGCGATGTGTTCGAGCTGGGGAGCTGGCAGTGGTGTCATGGTGATTTTGATTGATGGGTGCTTCGTGCCATTATGGAGGCCATGAGCGAGACAAAAACACCCCCCTACACTCCCCAGATCCGCCTGTACCAGAACTGGTTGCGCGAGCAGCGCGGCCTGTCGTTCGGCTCCTACGACGCGCTGTGGCGCTGGTCGGTCACCGACCTCGACGCCTTCTGGCAAAGCATCTGGGATTACTTCGAGCTGCGCTCGCCCACAAAGCACAGCGCCGTGCTGGGCAGCAGCAAGATGCCGGGCGCCCAGTGGTTTCCCGGCGCCCAGTCCAACTACGCGCAGCAGGTGTTCCGTCATGCCGATGCGGCGCACGCCGCGGGCATGCCGGCCATCATCAGCCGCAACGAAAAGGGCATGCCGCGCGAGCTGAGCTGGCCGGAGCTGCGCCGCCAGGTCGCCTCGCTGGCGTTGCACCTGAAGGCGCTGGGCGTGCAGCCGGGCGACCGCGTGGCGGCGTACCTGCCCAACATTCCCGAGGCCATGATTGCGTTCCTGGCCGTGGTCAGCATCGGCGGCGTGTGGAGCATCTGCGCGCCCGACATGGGCAGCCACGCCGTGCTGGACCGCTTCAGGCAGATCGAACCCAAGGTGCTGATTGCCTGCGACGGCGTGAGTTACGGCGGGCGCGATTTCGACCGCACGGCGGTGGTGGCCGAGCTGCGCGCGGCGCTGCCCACGCTGCAACATGTGGTTGCCTACAACAACCTGTCTGCTACCAATGTGATAGCTGATAGTGAAATGTTCACGCGGGTTACAGCGCGAAACGATGCCGAAGTGGAGGCATTCGAACCGATGTGGCTGGCGTTCGACCATCCGCTGTGGATCGTCTATTCGAGCGGCACCACGGGCCTGCCCAAGCCCCTCGTGCACGGCCACGGCGGCCTGGTGCTGGTGGGGCTGCTGCTGAACGTACTGCACAACGACGTGGGCTGCAGCTATGCGGCCAACTCGTGGGGCGAGCGCTTTCACTGGTACAGTTCGACCGGCTGGGTCATGTGGAACGCGCAGACGGCCGGCCTTTTGAGCGGCACCACGCTGTGCCTGTACGACGGCAGCCCGGGCGGTACCCAGCCGGCGAGTGCCGGCGGCCCCGACTGGACCACCCTGTGGCGCTTCGCGGCCGAAACCGGCGTGACCTTCTTCGGCGCCGGTGCCGCGTTCTACGCCAACTGCATGAAGGCCGGCATCGACCTGCAAGCCTGCGGCGACCTGAGCCGCGTGCGCGCGCTCGGCACCACCGGCTCACCGCTGAGCGAGGACGTGCAGCGCTGGGGCACGGCGCAGTTCCGCCGCATTCGGCAGAGCGACATGAGCGCCGCCGGGCCGTCCCAAGGCGCGAAGGCCCCCTCGGGGGGCAGCGAACCACACGAAGTGGGCGAGCGTGGGGGCGACATCTGGTGGTGCAATATTTCCGGCGGCACCGACTTTGCGGGCGCGTTCATCGGCGGCAACCGCGAACTGCCGCAGGTGCCCGGCGAGATGCAGTGCCGCCAGCTCGGTTGCGCGGTCGAGGCCTGGAACGAGCAGGGCCAGCCGGTCATCGGCGAGGTCGGCGAGCTGGTCTGCACCCAGCCGATTCCGTCCATGCCGCTGTACTTCTGGGGCGACGAGGGCAACCGGCGTTATCTGTCGAGCTACTTCGACACCTACCCGAACGTCTGGCGCCACGGCGACTGGCTCAAGATCGGCGCCAATGGCGGCTGCATCATCTATGGCCGCAGTGACGCCACCATCAACCGCCACGGCCTGCGCATGGGCACCAGCGAGCTTTACAGCGCGGTCGAAGCGCTGCCCGAGGTGCTGGACAGCATGGTGGTCGATCTCGAATACCTGGGCCGCGAGAGCTATATGCCGCTGTTCGTGGTGCTGCGCGCTGGCGTGACGCTGGACGACGCGCTGCGCGCCAAAATCAACAACGCGATCAAGACCGCACTGAGCCCGCGCTTTGTGCCGAACGACATTTTTCAGGTGGCCGAGATTCCGCGCACGCTCTCCGGCAAGAAGCAGGAGCTGCCGATCAAGAAGCTGCTGCTGGGCCAGCCGATCGAGAAGGTGCTGAACCGCGACGCGATGGCGAATCCGGGGTGCCTGGACTGGTATGTGGCATTTGCCGCGCAGCGGCTCGCATAGTGGGGCGCAGGCCGCGCCGCGCTAGGCCTTGCGCGTGTGCGACCAGCGCTGGCACAGCTTTTGCGCCAGCCCGTCGAGCGCAAAACCGAGCGCGCCGATCAGCACAATGACCGCCATCAGCTCGGAATACGCGAGCCGGTCGCGCGTGTCCAGAATGAAGTAGCCCAGGCCCGAGCTCACGCCCAGCATTTCGCACGGAACCAGCACGATCCAGACGATGCCGATGGCCAGCCGCAAGCCGGTCAGGATGTGCCCCAGAATGCCGGGCAGCACGATCTTGAACAGCATTTCGCGGCGCGTGGCGGACAGGCTCTTGGCGAGCATCAGCCATTTCGGGTCGAGCTGGCGCACGCCAGCGGCGGTATTCAGGATGATCGGCCAGACCGCGGCGAAGGTCAGCAGGAAGTAGATCGGGCCGTCGCCGATGCCGAACATCATTACCGCGATGGGCATCCATGACAGCGGCGAGATCATGCGCAGGAACTGGAACGCGCTGCTGGTGCTGTTCTCCAGCGCGCGCGAAGTGCCAATCGCCAGGCCGATCGGGATGCCCAGCACGAGCGCCAGCGCCAGGCTGACCAGTACCCGTTTCATGCTGGTGAGGGTGTGCAGCGTCAACTGGTTCTGCACCACGAGATGGTACAGGCTCTCGAAAGTCTCACGCGGGCTGAGCAGGCTGGCGAGCGCGCTGCTTTGCTGCAGCCAGTGCGCGCCCAGCCCCCATGCCAGGATCAGCGTCGCCAGGCCGCCCAGACTCAGCAGCAACTGCATGCTGCGGGGGGAGGCGCGGGACAGTTTGAGAATTTTTTCCATGACGGGGGTCCTGATGCGGCGGGGTCGAATTCAGCGCCGTTTCAATTCTTCGAAATCGTTTCGCGCCGCGTGAACGAGTTCGGCAGCCCGAAGGCGGACATGCCGCCCAGATCCGCGATCGCCTTTTTGACAAAGCGGTCGTCCACCAGATCGCGCGCGACGAAGGCCGGGTCCAGCGCCTGCAAGAACTCGTTGCGGCCGGAGACGATGGTCTGCTTGAGCATCTTCACCAGCTCCTCGGTGTAGCTGGGGAAAGGGTAGGGCTGAAAGTCGATGCGCTTTTCCTTCCAGTCGGCGTGCTCCACCGCCCCCGAAGCCTTGTACCTGGCGGCCAGCTCCTCGTGCGGCGCCATCACCTGGGCCAGCGTCTCGTAAGTGTGCGGCGTGTAGTGGGCGGGATTGTCCTTGGCCAGCATGTGCGCCGCTTCGTCGCGATGGTCCCGAATCCAGGCTTGCGCCTGCACGATGCTGCTTACCACCTTTTGCGACCATTGCGGACGCTGCTCCAGATCACGCTCATGCATGAAGACGACGCAGCAGGCGTGGTCCTTCCAGACGTCGCCGGTAAAGCGCCAGATTTTCCCGACCTTGAGCGTTTCCGCCAGCGCATTGAACGGTTCGGCCACGGTATAGCCGGCAATTTGTTTGGTGCCCAGCGCCGGCAGCATGTCGCCCGGGGACATGACCACCAGCTTGACCTGCTTCGGGCCGGGATTGCCCTCGCTGATAGCTTGCAGGCCCTGGCCTCTGAGCAGGTACTGCAGCACCACGTTATGCACCGAGTACCAGAACGGAATCGCCACCGTTTTGCCGCCCAGGTCGCTCAGCCGGTTGATTTCGGGCAGCACCGTCAGGCTCGATCCTTCCATGTGGTTCCAGGCGACGACCTTGGCGGGCGCCTTGCTGCCATAGCGCGCCCAGATGGTCATCGGCATCAACAGGTGGACCACATTCACCTGCCCGCTTAAAAACGCTTCGGCAATCTGCGCCCAGCTGCGAAACAGGCGCGGCTTCTCGACCTCGAGCCCCTGCGCCTCATACGTCTTGTTGCCGTGCGCAATCAGCAGCGGTGCGGCGTCCGTGACCGGCAGATAGCCGATCCGCACCGGCGCACCCTGCTCGGCGGCCAGCGCGCGGCCGGCGGTTTGCAACAAGGGCAGCGCACCGATGGCGCCAACCGCCGTTGACAGTTTGAGGAATTGGCGGCGGCCCTCTGGTGCGGGGGTGCGCGAGGTCGGCGCGGACGGGGTGACTTTCATGGTGCTCTGCTTTAGGAATGAAGGTGATTCGGGGTCGGTATGCCGCGCCGCGCCTGGCGCAGCGCCTGCACGATTTCGACGCGCATGCCGGTCAGTTCGGCCGCGACCTCGTCGCGCGGGTGCGGCAGGTCGATGCGCCACTCGTCAATCAGGCGCCCCGGCGTCAGCCCGATCAGCAGGATGCGGTCGGCCAGAAGCAGGGCCTCGTCGATGTCGTGGGTCACGAGGATCGCCGAAGTCTGGTGCCGCGACGTGATCTGCAGCAGCAGCGCCTGCATCTCGCTGCGCGTGATTTCATCGAGCGCGCTGAACGGCTCGTCCAGCAACAGGATCTCCGGCTGCCGCGCCAGGCTGCGTGCCAGCGCGGTGCGTTGCGCCATGCCACCGGACAGCTCGGACGGGTAGCGCGTGCGTGCGCGTTGCAGATCGACTTCCGCGATCGCCGCCGCGACCCGCTCCTGCTTTTCGGCGTTGCTGATGCGTGCCTGGTGCGTGAAGTCAAGGCCAAAGCCGACGTTTTCTTCCAGCGTCAGCCAGGGCAGCAGGCTCGGGTCCTGGAACACGAAGCCCAGGCGCGGATGCGGCCCGTGCAGCGGCTCGCCCTTGACATGCACCGTGCCTTTATCGGGCACCTGCAGTCCGGCCAGCACGCGCAGCAGCGACGACTTGCCGACACCGCTCGGCCCCAGCACGGCAACTATCTCGCCCGCCGCCAGCTGCAGCGAGAAGTCGCGCAGCACGGGATTCACGGACTTGTGCCCGTAGCTCAGCTCGATCTGCTGTGCATCCAGAACGATCGTCTGCTGGGGTGCCGCCGTTGCGCTCGCCGGAGCCATGGTCAATCCGGAACCCGAAAGAAGTCGGCCTTGCCGACGCCGCAATCCGGGCATTCCCAATCGTCCGGAATCGATTCGAAAGGCGTGCCGGCCGGAATGCCGTCCTCCGGCATGCCGACCGTCTCGTCGTAAATGAAGCCGCAGGGGCTGCACATCCATTGCGCCGCTTGTGCCATCACGCCGCCTGTGCCTGCAGTTGCTCCAGATCGTGGATTTCCTTGCGCAAATGCTTCAACGCCGGCGTCACGATGGCGACGAACACCGCTTCGCGCAGCCGGCGCTGCGCCGGATGCCGCATCAGGTAACCCTTGGCGCCCGCGTGCAGGACCGCCGAATTTGCTGCCCGCAGGGTCAATTCGGAGGTGCGCGCGCGCAGCTTCAGCGCCTCGATGATCGGCGCATGGCCGGTTTGCGCCTGATGCGCCAGCAGCGCCGCGCGGGCTTTCAGCTGCGCCAATTCGGCCGCCAGCTCGCTGCCTTGATCATCCAGGAACGCATTCACGCCGGCGTTGCTGGCGTTGCTTTCACGAATCGTTTTGAGCGAGCCCTCGATCACGCCAAAGCCCATGCCGGCCTGCCCGAGCACAAAGCCGGCCTTGATGCGCGCCATATACGCTTCAAACTGATGCGGATGCGCCAGCACATGGTCGCTGCTGACCTGAACCTCCTTGAAGCGCAGGTTCAGGGTTTGGGTGCCTTCCAGGCCGGAAAATTCCGGGCATGGATGCAGATGCAAGCCCGCTGCGTCGCCGCGCACCGCAAACATCACATAGCCTGCGTTCTCGACGGCGGCCGTGACGATGACCAGGTGATCGGCGCCGACATTTGAGACCCAGGGCAGGTTGCCGCTCACGACATAGCCACCGTCCCTGCGCGCCGCATGCAATTGAATTTTTTCGAGTCCGGCCAGGTGCTTGACCGCATTCGACATGCCGGTGCCTGCAAACAGCGTTCCCTGCGCCACGGGCTGCAGATAGCGCTCGCGCACCGCCGGATTCGGCGCGTGCTGCAAATACCAGGCGCAGGTCGATTGGCACCAGACCAGAAAGGCCGTGGCGCCGCACTCGCTGCCGACCTGCGTGGTCACGTCGATTTGTGTGGCCAGCCCCAGCCCCGAGCCGCCGTGCTCGACCGGTACGCTGGCGCCAAACCCACCCAAAGCGCCCAGGTGCTGCAGATACTCTGCGGGATACAGGCCTTCCTGGTCGATGGCGCCCACGAGCGGCGCCAGTTCCGTCCTGGCTTGCGCGCGCACGGCATCCAGCAACGCAACGGGGACATCCAGCTGACTCATGACAGTCATTCCTTCCAGGGTAAATCAATGAAAATCGAGCTGATGCCGCCGCTCGATCGCGGCCCCGGGACAGGCGTAACGCCGTTGCTCAGGAGAGAAATGCGGGCCTAGGCAAACGCCTGCAGCTCCTGATTGATGGGGGTTTGCGCCAGGTTGTTGGCGTAGTTGCACAAGGTCGCCAGGCTCACGCCGAGCACCACTTCCAGCACGCTGGCCTGGCTGTAGCCGGCCTTCAAAAACGCGCCCAGTTCGGCGTCCGAGACGCGCCCCTTTTGCTCCAGCACCGCCAGCGTGAACAGCGCGAGCGCGTTCAGCTTGGGGTCGCGCAAGGCTTGCGTGTTGCGCAGCGCCACAATCACCTCTTCGGGCAGCGCCAGTTTTTTGCGCGCAATGGCCGTATGACCGGCGACGCAAAAGCCGCAGCCGTTGCGCGTCGCCGCCGTGATCTGGATCACTTCACGCTCGGTAGCCGACAGCCCGTTGCGCGCGTTGATCGCGCTAACCACCTGATAGGTCTCGAGCGCCGTTGGCGCATTCGCCAGTACGCCGAGAAGGTTGGGCAGGAACCCGTTGTTCTTTTCAGCATTGACCAGGCGTTCCCTGGCTTCTGCGGGCGCTGATTCCGCCGTCTGGATGGCGAGGCGACTCATGGAGGGCTCTTCTAAGGAGTTAATGATGTATCTAATATATTGGTTTTGCTTTTAATCCAAAAATAATATAAAGAAATATGCTTATGCCTTTTCAGGCCTGCGGCTTACCAGCACGATTCCCCCCGCCACCAATACCAGGGCCGCTATCAAATTGAGAGTCACCGGCTCTTTCAGCCAGAGCGCGCCAAACAGCAGCGCAAACAGGGGGGTGAGAAACACGAACACCGAGATCTTGGTGGCCGGGTAACGCCCGAGCATCCACATCCAGGCCAGATAGCTGACGAACGCGCCAATCACGGTTTGCACGGCCAGCGAGGTGATGGCGAATGCGCTGAAGTGCCAGACCCAGGGTTCGCCCAGCGCCAGCGACAAAAAGGGCAGCGCCAGCGCGCTGACGGCGACCTGGTAGAACAGCATTTTTTCGGCCGACACCCTGATCAGCGAGGTGGTGCGGATCACCACGGTCGTGAGGCCCCACATCATGCCGGCCGCAAGTCCGAGCAGGTCGCCCAGCCACGTGTCGGGGGTGCCGGCGCCCAGTCCTTCCTCGAAGGCAAAGACCACCGCGGCGAAGGCGCACGCCATGCCGAGCCATTGCGCGGGCCGCATTCTTTCGGCGCGAGCCCAGATCGGCACCAGCGCGGCGACCCAGAACGGCGAGGTGTAAAGGAACACCGTGAGCCGCGATGCGGTGGTGAACTGCAGCCCGATGTAGATGCAGGCGAACTCCGCGGCAAACAGCACCCCTGCCACCAGCCCCGCCTGCAGGGTGCCATCGCTGTCGAACAGCTTGATGCCGCGCGCCACGCACCACAGCCACAACAGGGCAGTGGCGCCGACGAAACGGATGCCGGCCTGAAACACCGGGGGCACCTCGGGCAGCGTGGCCTTGAGCAGCACCTGCTGAAAACCCCAGAACACGCAGCAGCCGAGCAGCAGGGCAATGGCGAGGGTGTCGAGATGTGTTTTGCGTGAGGTCATGAGGGATGAGGGTGTCAGGGTTGGCGCACGTCGTAGCGCGGTTTGCCGCTGGTGCCGAGCATCAGCATGGGCACGACGATTTCGACGTCGGGCACGGCCTGGGCGGCCTGCTCAAGCGCCGTGACCTGCTCCGGCGTCGTCACGCAGCCTTGCAGGAACACCCAGCGCCGCTGGATGGTGACCCAGACGCTGCCGGTCTGCACGCCGGGCACGGCGGCCAGCGCGGCGGCGACCGGCGCTGCCAGGCCCTTGTCGTAGAGGTAGGAATTGGGCAGCCGGCACTTGCCGGCCTGGAAGCAGCTGGTGCCGCGTTCGACGCGCCAGTGTTCCACGGCGCGCGCCTCGTCCTGCGTGAGCAGCGGCCCTTCAGGCACTGGACAGGCGGCCAGGCCCGACGAGATTTGAAAAAACGGATCGTTGAACCAGTTCTTCTTCTCGGGCGGCGCCTGCGCTTGCGCCAGGCCGGCCCATGCGCCGAGCAGCCAGAGCAGGGCCGGTGCGGCTTTCATGCCAGTTTCCCCAGCAGTTTCTTGAGTGCTACGGTTTCGGTAGCGCTCAGTGCACGCAGCGCCTGGGCTTCATGCTGTTTTGCCTTGTCAATCAGGGGCTTGACCATGGCCTGACCGGCGGCCGTGATGGCCACCAGCGTGCGGCGCTGGTCGCCCGGATCGACCGCGAGCCGGAGCCAGCCCTGCTCGCTCATGCGCTGCACCAGCTTGGTCACGGTGGGCTGCTTGCTCAGCACTTCCAGCGCCAGCTGGCTCACCGCCAGCGGCACACTGTCGTGCAGCGTGGCGAGCACGCGCCACTCGATCGAACTCAGGCCCGCCGCGCGCACCTCGCGGTCGAAATCCTTGTACACGGCGTGATTGGCCTGGCCCAGCAGGTAGCCCAGGTAGCCGTCGACAAAGCGCCGCGCCGTCATGGCTTGAGCGCCGACGGGCCGCCCCCAGGCGCGAAGGCCCCCTCCGGGGGCAGCGAGGACACGTCAGTGCCGAGCGTGGGGGCCATATTTATAGCGGGTGCTCGGTGTAGTACCGGGCACCGTGAAACAGCAGCGGCGAGGCGCCCGCACGGTGCGTGCAATGCTCCACCTCGCCGACGAAAATGACGTGGTCGCCTTCTTCGTAGCGGCTGCGGTTGAAGCACTCGAAGGTGGCCGCCGCGCCCGTCAGCACCGGCGTGCCGCCGACGCCCTCGGTGAAGGTGACGCCGGCCCAGCGGTCCACGCCCTTGCTCGAAAAACGTTCGGCCAGGATTTTCTGGTCGGCGGCGAGGATGTTGATGGCGTAGTGCGTTGCGTGGGTCAGCACGGCCATGGCACCTGCGGTGCGGGCCAGGCTCCACAGCACCAGCGGCGGCTGCAGCGACACCGAATTGAACGAGTTGGCCGTCAGCCCCAACAGCTCGCCCGTGGCGGTGCGCGCGGTGACGATGGTCACGCCGGTGGCGAACATGCTCAGCGAGGCACGGAATTCACGCTGGGAAAAATTGGGCGGAGAGGCTTTGCGCGGTGCCATGGTTGGAATTTACATGAAAATTCATGAATAATGGACTGCCATGTTGCAACAGCGAACCGAGCCCGCCTGGATCGATGCCTTCGAGGCGGTGCTGCGCCGCTGCGCGCTGCAGAGCGGCGATACCGTGGCCATTCTCTGCGAAAGCCAGAGCCGCCCGGTGCTGCCCGAGCTGGCGCGGCTCGCGGCGGCGCGGCTCGGTGCGCGCAGCTTCACCCTCGTGCTGCCCAGCGTATTTGAATCAAAACAACCTGTAGCCCGCTCCACGGGGGCATCTAACGCTATTCAAAACATAGCGCCCGTGATCGCGGCGCTGGCGGGCAGCACGCTGGTGGTGGACTGCACGGTCGAGGGCCTGATGCACGCGAGCGAGCTGCCGGCCATTCTGCAGGGTGTGGGCGGCCAGCAGCCGCGCATCGTCTACGTCAGCAACGAACATCCCGAGGCGCTGGTGCGGCTGCTGCCGGACGAGGCGACCGAGGCGCGGGTCAAAGACCACGTCAAGCGCCTGCGCGCCGCGCGCACGATGCACGTGACTTCCGCCGCGGGCACCGACCTGAGCATCGCGCTGCAGGGCGCGCATGGCAAGGCGGTGGTCGGCGGCAACTGGGGCAGCACCACCCGGCCCGGCACGCTGACGCACTGGCCGGGTGGGCTGGCGCTGGCGTTTCCGGCCGCGGGCAGCGTCAACGGGTGTCTGGTACTGGCCGAGGGCGACGTGAATCTGACCTTCAAGCGCTACATCGAGCGCCCCATCACGCTGACGATTGAGAACGACTACGTGACGAAGATCGAAGGCGCGGGCGTGGATGCCGAGCTGATGCGCAGCTACATCGCAGCGTGGTCCTCGAAAGAAGGCGACCGGGACGCGTATGCCGTGAGCCACGTCGGCTACGGCCTGAACCCGGCCGCGCGCTGGGACAGCATGGCGCTGTACGACAAGCGCGACTTCAACGGCACCGAGCTGCGCGCCTTTGCCGGCAATTTTCTCTACAGCACCGGCGCCAACGAGGTGGCCGGGCGCTATACGCAGGGGCATTTCGACCTGCCCCTGCGCCACTGCACCGTTGTGCTGGATGGCGCCATCGTGATCGATCAGGGACAAGTGGTGGCATGACCCCGATACCGACCTTCGCCACGCTGGGCGCCGGCCCCACCATCCTCATGCTGCACGGCATCGGCGGCGGCAACCTGGCCTTTGCGCCGCAGGTGGAAACCTTCGCCGCGGCGGGCTACCGTGCCGTGGCCTGGGACATGCCCGGCTACGGCCACAGCGCGCCAATCGAGCCCTACACCTTCAAGGGGCTGGCGCAAAGCTGCATCGTGCTGATCGAAGGCCTGATGCACGGACAAAAATCCGCGAGCGTGATTCTTTTGGGCCACAGCATGGGCGGCATGGTGGCACAGGAGGTGCTGGCGCGCCGGCCCGAACTCGTGAACCGGCTGATCCTGTGCGGCACCTCGCCCGCGTTCGGCAAGCCCGATGGCGACTGGCAGCGTGATTTCGTGGCGCAACGCACGGCCCCGCTGGATGCCGGCCAGAGCATGGCCGAGATGGCCGATTCTCTGGTGCCGCAGATGATCGGCCCGGGCTCGCTGCCCGAAGGCGTGAAGCTGGCCAAGCACTGCATGGCGCAGGTCAGCCCCGCCACCTACCGGCGCGCGCTGCAGGCGCTGGTCACGTTCGACCGCAAGGCGAACCTGCCGAACATCCATGTGCCCACGCTCTTGGTGGCCGGCGAGTTTGACAAGAACGCGCCGCCCGCCGTGATGAAAAAAATGGCCGGCCAGATTGCCGGCAGCCGCTACGCCGAGCTGGCGGGCGTCGGCCACCTGCAGAACCTCGAAGCTCCCGACGAGTTCGATGCGCTGGTGCTCGACTTTCTCGCGAGTTCACATAAAAACCTTCACTAGCCCTTATGGGGCCGGAACTGTCAGCTATGAACGTTGTAGCAAGCCTGTCTTTCACGCCGGCCGTGGGCGACCTGCCCTTTACCGCCCAGCAGCGCACGCTGCTGACGCTGGCGCACGCGCTGGGCCGCGACAAGTTCGCGGCGCGCGCGCCGCAGTGGGATGAGTCGGCGAGCTTCCCGTTTGCCAATTACGACGACTTGCGCGAGACCGGCCTGCTGGGCCTGTGCATCCCCGAAGCGCATGGCGGCCTGGGCGCGGACTACGCCACCTACATGATGGTGGCGGCCGAGATCGGGCGCTTTTGCGGCGCCACCGCGCTCACCTGGAACATGCACATCTGCTCGACCCTGTGGACCGGCGTGCTGGCCGACGGCATTCAGATGACCGAGACGCAGCGCGCGGAGCATGGGCGCCGGCGTGATCTGCACTTTGCGCGCGTCGTAAACGAGGGGGCGATCTACGCACAGCCGTTCTCGGAAGGCTCGGCGGCCGCGGCCGGGCGCGCACCGTTCGGCACCACGGCGCGCAAGGTCGAGGGCGGCTGGCTGATCAACGGCAAGAAAATCTTCGCGAGCCTGTCGGGCGCGGCGAACTACTACGGCGTGCTGTGCACGGAAGACAAAGGGGACCAGCACCCCGACGCGCACGACACGCTGTACATCTCGGTGCCCGCCACGGCCGGGGGCTTTTCCATCAGCGGCGACTGGAACCCGCTGGGCATGCGCGGCACGGTCAGCCGCAACCTCACGTTCAAGGACGTGTTCGTGGGCGACGACGAGCAGCTCATGCCGCGCGGCATTTACTTCAAGGGCGCACAGACCTGGCCGGCCATGTTCTTCACGCTGTCGCCCACCTACCTGGGCATCGCCAACGCGGCCTACGACTTCACGGTACGCTATCTGCGCGGCGAGGTGCCCGGCGAGCCGCCCGTGAAGCGCCGCCAGTACCCGACCAAGCAGATCGCCGTGGCGCAGATGCGCATCCAGCTGGAGTCCATGCGCAGCCTGTTCACGCGCGCCATTGCCGAGGCCAAACCGAACCCGAGCAAGGACGAGAAGCTGCGCCTGTACGCCGCGCACTACAGCGTGATGGAAGGCGCCAACGACATCGCGCGTCTCGCGCTGCGCACCTGCGGTGGCCAGAGCATGATGAAGCACCTGCCGCTGGAGCGCCTGTACCGCGACAGCCGCTGCGGCGCGCTGATGCTGCCCTGGACCGCCGAGCTGATCCTCGACCGCATGGGGCGCGAAACCCTGTACGAGGCGGGCGAGCGCGACGAGTGACGGCGCTAAGGCGGGCGTTATGGCGTTGCGGCGGGTGTCAGGGCGCCCGTCTGTAGCTCCAGGTGCCGGACCCAGGAGTCGTAGCCGCCCTTGAGCGGGCGCACCGAGGTGTAGCCGAGCTTGCGCAGACCATGCGCCGCGCGCACCGCCGTGGCGTCTCCGGGGCAGGCGCACAGGGTCACGATGTCACGGCCCTTGGCCCAATGGCTGACGGCCTGGGGTAAATCGTCCAGGCTGGCCTGCGCGGCGCCGGCCAGGGGCCCCGTCTGGGCGATCATGGCGGCGCCACGAAAGTCGAGCAGCAACGGCGGCGCGTCCGAGGCCAGCGCCGCCACCAGCTCCGATGGGGTGATGTGCGGGATGGTCTGCATTTGCCCAAAACGGTACTTCTGCCACAGCTTCCAGAGCAGCCAGGCCGCCAGGGCGAGCGCGATCACGGCGACGAGGCTCGCGCCGTGACTGCTCATGGCGTTGATGGCGATTTCCACCTGCGCACGCCACCACCACCCGACAAGAATCGCGAGCCCGGCCCACAGTGCCGCGCCCAGGCCCGCCGCCGCGAGAAAGCTCGGCAGCGGCATGCGCAGCGAGCCGGCGATGGGCGGCGCCACCGTGGAGAACCCGGGAACGAACTTGGCGATCACCAGCGACCACACGCCCCAGCGCATGAAGCGCGCCTCCGTTTCCGACACGCAGGAGCCCGGATTGATGGACAACCGGCACAAGCCCGACAGGATGCGATAGCCAAAGGCGCGCCCGGCCAGGAACCAGACGCCGTCGGCGAGCACCGACGCCAGCACGGCCGCCGCGAGCATTTGCATGGCCTGACCGGAGGAGGCGGCAAGGCTGCCGGCGACCAGCAGTGTCGGCACCGCCGGGACCGGCAGGCCCACTTGCTGCATCAGCACGCTGACGAACACGACCCACTCCGCGTGCTGCTGGATGGCCTGGATGATCGGCGTGATGTCCATGGATACTATTTATCCTTCAATTGCGTCCGGGATTATGCGGGGGTTGGCGGCTCGGCGCAGAGGCAGCACTCAGTGCGGTACTTCGACCGCGGCCGCGGCCTCGTCCGCATCGATCGCGCCAGCCGCCGCCGCCGCGTGGCGCGGGCTGCTCATGACCAGCAGCAGCGGGATGGCGGCCAGTGTCAGGACCGTCATGATGCTGAAGTCGTTGATGTAGGCGATCAGCGTGCCCTGGCGCGTGACCTCGGCGTTCAGGATCGCCAGTCCCGTGGTTGTGGCCGGGTCCAGCATCGAGGGCAGGTTCACGAGGCCGGGGTTGCCGGGCACGACGGTCGCCGCCAGTTGCGCGTGCGCGGTGCTCGCGCCGCGCGTCAAAAGGGCCTGCACGATCGAGATGCCGACGCTTGAGCCGATGTTGCGCAGCAGGCTGTAGATGGGCGTGCCCTGATGCCGCAGCACCGGCGCCAGCGTGGCGAAGGTCGCGGTGGACAGCGGCACGAAGGTGAAGCCGATGCCCAGCCCCTGGATAAAGCCCGAGACGATGATCAGGTTGGCGTCCATCTGCATCGTCAGGTGCGTCATCTGCCACAGCGCGAACGCCGTGAGTCCGAAGCCGACCGCCATGATCGCGCGCACGTCGATGCGGTGCACCAGCCGCCCCACCACGATCATCGCCAGCATGGTGCCGACGCCGCGCGGCGCCGTCACCTCGCCGGTGTAGACCACCGGGTAGTCCATCAGGCTTTGCAGCAGGTTGGGCAGCAGCGCCATGGTGCCGTACAGGATCATGCCGACGATGAACGCGAACAGCAGACCGGTGAGAAAATTGCGGTCCTTCAGCAGGTTGCGGTCGAAGAACGACACGCCCTGCGCGGTCCAGGTGTGCACCACGAAAAAGGCGAAGGCGACGAGCGCAGCGGCTGCCTCCAGCTTGATCTCCCAGGAGTCGAACCAGTCGAGCTGCTGGCCCCGGTCGAGGAACAGCTGCAGCATGCCGATGGCCAGCGACAGCGTGGCGAAGCCGAAGATGTCCAGCCGCTCGCGTCCGGGCCGGCTCTCGGGCAGGTAGCGGGCAATGCCCCACAGCGCAAACAGGCCGACCGGCAGGTTGATGAAGAACACCCACCGCCAGTTGTAGCTTTCGGTCAGCCAGCCGCCGAGCAGTGGGCCCAGGATCGGACCCACCATGATGCCGGCGCCCCAGATCGCCATGGCCTGGCCGACCTTCTCGCGCGGGTTGATGTCGAGCAGCACGGCCTGCGACAGCGGCACCAGCGCCGCACCGAACACGCCCTGCAGCAAGCGCGCGAGCACGATGCCCACGAGCGAGGTCGACAGGCCACACAGCGCTGACGCGACCGTGAACCCGATCACCGAGATGAGGAACACCTTGCGCCGGCCCCATTGGCCGCACAGCCAGCCGGTCAGCGGCAGCGTGATCGCGGAGGCCACGATATAGGAGGTGAGCACCCACATGATCTGGTCCTGCGAGGCCTGCAGGCTGCCCTGCATGTGCGGCAGCGCGACGTTGGCGATCGTGGTGTCGAGCGCCTGCATGATGGTCGCCAGCATGATCGACAGGGTGATCATGCGGCGGTGCGGCACGCCGGCGTGGGTCGGTGCGCCTGCGGCGCCGGGGATGCTGACGGCACTCATGCCGGCGCCTCCTCGTTCGTCGACAGGTTCACCAGGCCGCTGCGGGCCTTGCCGAGCAGGGCCAGCAGCTGCGCGCGTTCGGCCGGCGTGAGCGCGGCGAGCACGCGCGTGTTCAGCGTGTCGCCGATGCTCAGCGCGGCACCGAGCGCTTCCTGGGCACGAGGCTCCAGGTGCACTTCGTTGACGCGGCGGTCGGTCGCGCTGGGCTGGCGGCGGATCCAGCCGGCCGCGGCCATGCGGTCGCACAGCCCGGCCACGCCCATCGCGCTCAGGCCGAGCCGGTGCGCCAGCTCGATTTGCGACATCGGCGCCTCATCGCCGTGCATCGCCAGCGCGCCGAGCAGGCGGCACTGCGCACGCGACAGGCCGATGCGCTCGCGCGCCAGCCGGTCGAACTGTTCCCCGTAAAGCTTGGCCACGTCGTTGACCAGGAAGCCGAAGCGCTGGCTGAAGTCTCTTTTCATAAGTGGGTTGATTATAAATAGGCTTATGAAATGGTGCTGACGGCCGCGGCATGCTAGCCTTGTGGCATGAGCACGATAGAAGTGGCCATCATCGGCGCCGGCATCGGCGGCCTGTGCGCCGCAATCCGGCTGCGCGCGGCGGGCGTCGCCTCGCTGGTGGTGCTCGAGCGCGCAAGCGAGGTGGGCGGCACCTGGCGCGACAACACCTATCCGGGCTGCGCCTGCGACGTGCCCTCGCATCTGTACTCGCTCTCGTTCGAGCCGAACCGCGGCTGGACGCGGCCCTACTCGCAGCAAGCCGAGATTCAGGCCTATCTCCGGCGCGTGGTGAAGCAATACGGGCTGGACGCGGTGATCCGCTTCGGCCACGAGGTCGGCGCGCTGCGCTGGGACGCTGGCGCGCAGCACTGGCAGATCGAACGGGCGGGCCGGCCCATGCTGCAGGCGCGCCACGTCATCGTGGCCACCGGCCCGCTCAACAAACCGCTGCTGCCCAGCGTGCCGGGGCTGGACACGTTCGACGGCCCGGCATTCCACACGAGCCAGTGGCGCCACGACGTGAGCCTGCGGGGCAAGCGCATCGCCGTGGTCGGCACCGGCGCCAGCGCGGTGCAGGTCGTGCCCGAGATCGCGCCTGATGCCGCGCACCTCACGGTGTTCCAGCGCACGCCCGGCTGGGTGCTGCCGCGCCGGGACCGGCCCTACGGCCCGTTGCGGCGCTGGCTGTACGCCCATGTGCCGGGGCTGCAAACACTGGTGCGCTGGCGCATCTACTGGTTCAACGAATGGATCGGCATGGGCTTTCTGGGATCGGCCCGGATGCAGGCCCTGCTGCGCCGGCTCGCGCTGCAGCACCTGCGCCGCCAGGTCAGGGACGCCGCGCTGCGCGCCGCCCTCACGCCGGACTTCAACCCCGGCTGCAAGCGCCTGCTGTTCTCGAATACCTGGTTCCGTACGCTACAGCAGCCCAACGTGAGCCTGGTAACCCAGGCGGTGGCGCGCGTGACGCCGCAGGGAGTGGTCAGCAGCGACGGCAGGCTGCATCCGTGCGACGTGATCATCTGGGGCACCGGCTTTCGGGCCACCGAATTCATCACGCCCTTGCGCATTCACGGCGAGCGGGGCGAAGAGCTCTCCGAGCGCTGGCGCGCGCAGCCGGCGGCCACCCGGCTCGGTATCACGGTGGCAGATTTTCCCAACCTCTTCATGCTGGTCGGCCCCAATACCGGGCTGGGCCACAACTCCATCATCTTCATGATCGAGGCGCAGCTGAACTACATCGTGGGCGCACTGCGCAGCCTGCGCCAGCGCGGCCAGACCACGCTGCGCCTGCGCCCCGAAATTCAGGCCGACAACTACGCCGCGACGCAGCAGAAAATGAAAACGACGGTCTGGTCGTCGGGCTGCCATAGCTGGTACCAGAACGCCGACGGACGCATCGACACGCTGTGGCCCGGCTTCACCTGGGAGTATTGGCGCCAGACGCGCCGGTTCGATCCGGCGCACTACGAGAGCGCGCCGCGCTGAGGCGGGGCCCGCCTATTTGGCAAACAGCTGCGACGGATCGGCAAAGGCCTTGAATTCAATGGCATTACCGCACGGGTCCAGAAAGAACATGGTGGCCTGTTCGCCCACCTGGCCCTTGAAGCGCACGTGCGGCTCGATCACAAAGCGGGTGCCGGCCGCGCGCAGCTTGTCGGCCAACGCATGCCATTCGGTCATCGGCAGCACCAGGCCGAAGTGGCGCACCGGCACGTTGTCGCCGTCCACCGCGCTGGTGTTGTGATGGCCAGCCTCGGAAGGCGACAGATGCGCCACGATCTGGTGGCCATGGAAATCGAAATCAACCCAGTCGTCCGAGGATCGCCCTTCGGGGCAGCCCAGCAGGTCGCCATAAAAGGCGCGGGCCGCAGCCAGCGAAGTAACCGGGAAGGCCAGGTGAAACGGATACAAGGGGGACATTTCTTCTCCAGACGGCAGGGCTAGACGTGAGCGATCGGGCCAGTTTAGCGCGTCGGCGGATTTTGCGGACAACGTCTATAGTGGCTCCTTGCCGTTTCCGGGGTTGTGCGCACCTGCGAGGTCCATGCCGCTCCACCACGAACCACAACACACAAGGACGTCTACCGTGAATAACGACACCCATCCCACGCGCTTTGGCAGCGGGCAAGCCGTGCGCCGGCTCGAAGACGAAGGCCTGCTGACCGGCAAGGGCCGCTATGCCGACGATCTGATGCCTGCCAACCAGGCGTACCTGTGCTTTGTGCGCTCGCCGTATCCGCATGCGCGCATCGTCTCTACCGACGTGGCGGCGGCGCAGGGCATGCCGGGCGTGCTGCAGGTGCTGACCGGCGCGGACCTGGTGGCCGCGGGCGTCAAGCCGATTCCCGGTGTCGCCGGTTTCGTGCGCGCCGACGGCTCGGCCGGCGCCACGCCGCCGCGGCGCGCGCTGGCACATGAGCGCGTGCGCTTTGTCGGCGAGGCGGTTGCTGCGGTGGTGGCGCAAACCCTCAAGCAGGCGCGCGACGCGGCCGAGGCCATCGTCGTCGACTTTGAGGAGCTGCCCATGGTGGTGGACCTGGCGGATGCCACGGCGCCCGGCGCGCCGGTGCTGTGCGATGCGGCGCCCGACAACATCTCCGCCGAAATGCGCCACGGCGACGCGAAGGCCACGGCGGCCGCTTTTGCCAAGGCGGCGCACGTGGTGGCGCTGGACGTGACGAACCAGCGCGTGGCCGCACTCACGCTGGAGCCGCGCACCGTACTGGCCAGCTTTGACAAAGCCAGCGGGCGCCTGACGATCCACCTGAGCACCCAGATGCCCTCGGGGGCGCGCGACACGATCAGCGACGCGCTTGGTCTGCCGCACGAGCAGGTGCGCGTGCTGGTGGGCGACGTGGGCGGCGGCTTTGGCATGAAAACCGGCGCTTATCCCGAAGACGTGGTGGCGGCCTACAGCGCCCGCACGCTGCAGTGTGCGGTGAAATGGGCGGCCGAGCGCAGCGAGGAATTCCTCTCCAGCGCGCACGGCCGCGATGTGCAGAGCCACACCGAGCTGGCGCTCGACGAGCACGGCAAAATCCTGGCCTTGCGCATCGCCTCGCTGGCCAACGTGGGTGCCTACGCCACGGGTGTGGGTGTGGCCATCCAGCTGCTGATCGGACCCTGGGTGCAGACCAGCGTGTACGACATCCAGACCATCGACTTCGACTTCAAGGCGGTGCTGACCAACACCGCGCCGACCGGTGCTTACCGTGGCGCGGGCCGGCCCGAGGCGATCTTCATCATGGAGCGCCTGATGGACGAGGCCGCGCGCCAGACCGGCATCGACCGCGTGGAACTGCGCCGGCGCAACTTCATCCGGCCCGAGCAGATGCCGTACAAGAACCCGATGAACCAGACCTATGACACGGGCAAGTTCGAGCACGTTATGAATCAGGGCCTGGCGCTGGCCGACTGGAACGGCTTCGCGGCGCGTGCCGCCGATTCGAAAGCGCGCGGCAAGCTGCGCGGCCTGGGGATCTCGACCTTTCTGGAGTGGACCGGCGGCAATGTGTTCGAGGAGCGCGTGACCGTGTCGGTGCAGGCGGACGGCATCATCGAGGTGTATTCGGCCGTGAATGCGATGGGCCAGGGCATCGCCACCTCGCTGGCGCAGCTGGTGGTCGATGCGTTCGGTGTGTCGATCGACAGGGTGCGGGTGGTGCTGGGCGACACCGACCGCGGCGACGGTTTCGGCAGCGCCGGCTCGCGCTCGCTGTTCACCGGCGGCTCGGCCATGCGCGTGGGTGCGGACCGCACCATCGAGAAAGCCAAACAACTGGCGGCCAAGGAGCTGGAAGCCGCGGCCGAAGACATTCAATACGCCAACGGCACCTTCAAGGTCGCCGGCACGGACCTCAGCATCGACCTGTTTGCACTGGCCGCGCGGCAACCCGAGCAGCGCATCTTCATGGACTCCACCAGCAGCGTGGCCGGGCCGACCTGGCCGAATGGCTGCCACGTGAGCGAGGTCGAAATCGATCCGCAAACTGGCGTGGTCGCCGTGGTGGCCTATGCCTCCGTGAACGATGTGGGGCGCGTGGTCAACCCGATGATCGTGCGCGGCCAGCTCGACGGCGGCGCGGTGCAGGGCATCGGCCAGGCGCTGCACGAGCACATGGTGTACGACCGCGAGACCGGCCAGCTCGTGACCGGCAGCCTGATGGACTATTGCGCGCCGCGTGCCGACGACGTGCCTGCCTTCCGGCATGAGTTGGACGAATCCTCGCCCTGCCTGAACAACGCGCTGGGCGTCAAGGGCGTGGGCGAACTCGGCACCATCGGCGCCGCGCCCAGCGTGGTCAACGCCGTGGCCGATGCGCTGGCGCGCGGTGGTCACGCGAGCCAGGCGCCGGGCCTGCAGATGCCGCTGACTGCATCAAAGATATGGCAGTCCCTGCAGGCGGCTGGCTGAGCGTTCAGCGCGCGTGCGCGTAAGGCCCGCCGCGCTCGATGGCGCGGCGGTAGGCGGGCCGGGCCTGGAAACGTTCAACCCACGCTTGGATGTGCGGAAAGTTCTCGCGGTTGCCGCGACTGCCCGCCACTTCTCCGACAAAGCTCATCTGGATGTCGGCACCCGTCAGGTCGCTGCCCACCAGCCAGTCGCGGCCCTGCAGGGATTGATTGACGTAACCCAGGTGGTTGGCGATTTCGCTCTCGATGCGCGGAAACAAAGGCGCACCGGCGTCACCGAGCCGCGAGACGTACAGCTTGAGCATCAGCGGCAGCATGGCCGAGCCTTCCGCGTAGTGCAGCCACTGCTGGTAGGCGTCGTAGTCATGCGTTTGCGGCGCCGGCTGCAGGCGCCCGCCGCCATGGCGGCGGATCAGGTAGTCGACGATCGCGCCGGATTCGATGATGGTCTGCCCGTCGTCGGTGATCACCGGCGACTTGCCCAGCGGATGCACGGCCGTGAGTTCGGGCGGTGCCAGCCGGGTCTGGGTGTTGCGCTGGTAGCGCCGGATCTCGTAGGGCACGCCGAGCTCTTCAAGCAGCCAGAGTACGCGCTGCGAGCGCGAATCGTTGAGGTGATGGACGACGATCATGGAGCGCTCCTGGAGTGGGGGTGACGAGACCGACGCGGTTGACCCGGCACGCGGCAGAGCGCGAATTATGAACCTTGGCGCTCCGTGGCAAGGCGCCCCTCAAACGCCAGCGCGAACCGGCGGCCTGGCGGCGACAGCCCACCGCGCAATGTCGTCGTGCGCGGCGACATGCCGGAACAAAAAGTCCATGAAGCTCGTGGCGGCCGGCGATAGCGATTGCTCTTTGCGGCTGAAGATAAAGAAGCAACGACTGACCACCGGATCTCCCAAGGCGCGCATCTCCAGCTTGTACAGGCGCACCAGAGACGCCGCGTACGGGATGCAGATGGTGATACCGAGCCCGGCGTTCACCATGCTCAGCGCTGTCGACATGAAGGCCACCTCGTTGGCGGGCATCAGTTTCGGGCCGTACGCCGCGGCGCCCAGATCGATCGCGAGCCGGTCGGTGAACTGCCCTTGCAGGGAAACAACAGGGAAACGCATCAGATCGCCCCAGCGAATCTCGGGCAGCAGGCCCAGTGGATGCCCGGGCGGAAATACCGCCATGAACGGCGCTTCAAACAGGGGCGTCGCCGTGATGTCCGAGTTCGGGTCGCGTTCGGGCCCGATGCCGAAATCGACCTCCCCTGAAAAAACCCGTGACATGACAGTTTCCACCGCGCAGTCCACCAGCTTGATGCGGATGTTCGGATGTTGTGCCGTGTACGCCGCCATCGCTTCCGGGATCAGGGTGGACGCCATCAACTGCGGCGCAGCAACACGCACCATCCCCGTTCTGAGTGACTTGAGATGGGTGACGTCATCAAGAACACCATCGAGATCGTGAATGATCTTGTCCACCAGCGGATAGAGATCGCGTCCGACCTCTGACAGACGGGTCTTGCGCGTACTGCGGTCGATCACGCGCAGCCCGAGCGCCTGCTCCAGCTCCTTGATGAGTCCGCTCAGCGCCGATTGCGTGACGAAGAGGCTCTCGGCTGCCAGCGTGAAGCTGCCACTGCGGGCGACGGCCGCGAAGGCGCGCAATTGTCGAAGCGTCACATTCATTGGAAAGTCTCATAAATGCATCAACAAATCCCGTTTGTATTATGAATGCGGCGACGCTTTAATCAAGTTCATCCATTGCCCGTCACGCTGCGAACGGCCGGGGCGCTGGACACTTCCATCAACCCTGTCAACCGGAGAAAAGCCATGCAGATCATGAGAATTCATCACGTCGCCTACCGCTGCAACGACGCCAGGGAAACCGTCGAGTGGTACGCTAAAAACTTGAACATGAAGCTTATCCTCGCGATCGCCGAGGATCAGGTACCGTCGACCAAGGCGTCCGATCCGTACATGCACCCGTTTCTGGACGCCGGCGGCGGCAACGTGCTGGCATTTTTCGAAATCCCCAACTCGCCGCCTATGGGCCGCGATCCCAACACGCCGGCCTGGGTGCAGCATATCTCGTTCAAAGTCGAGAGCGAGGCGCACCTGCTCGAGGCCAAGGCCCAGCTCGAGGCCAACGGCATCAAGGTGCTCGGTGTGACGGACCACACCATCTTCAAGTCGATCTATTTCTTCGACCCGAACGGCCACCGGCTCGAACTCGTGGCCGACACCGCCACGCCCGGGATGCAGCGCAAGCTCGACGCGGTGAAGTGGGAGATGCTCGAGGAATGGTCGAAAACCAAGAAGGCGCCCAAACATGCCGCCTGGATGCACGATGGAAGCTACGACCTTGCGAGTGAAGCCGTTGCCGCGTAGCACGGGCCACCAGAGCTACGCGTGCAAGCGCCCTTTCTTGTGGCACACAGGAGATCTCTCATGAGCATAAGCAGGACCATCGACATCCCCGCGGTGATCGATGCGAACAAGGTCGGCGGCTTCCAGAAATGGATTCTCATCCTGGTCGGCCTGACGGTGGTGATGGACGGCTTCGACGTGCAGGCCATGGGCTACGTGGCGCCGGTGATCATCAAGGAGTGGGGCGTCAACAAGGCCATGCTCGGGCCGGTATTCGGCGCCGGCCTGCTGGGCATGTTGGTGGGGTCGCTGGCCTTGAGCGTGCTGGCCGACAGGATCGGGCGCCGCCCGGTGCTGATCTGGGCCTCCGTGTTCTTTGCGGTGTTCATGATCTGGACGGCGCACGCCACCAGCATCAGGGAGCTCGAGATCCTGCGCTTCATTGCCGGCCTGGGTCTGGGCGCCATCATGCCCAACGCGATGGCGCTGGCCGGTGAATACAGTCCCAAGCACCGGCGCGTCACGCTGATGATGCTGGTTTCCTGCGGCTTCACGCTCGGCGCCGTGCTCGGCGGGCTGGTCTCTGCCGCCCTGATCTCGGCGTTCGGCTGGCGCTCCGTGTTCTGGGTCGGCGGGATCTTTCCGCTCATCATGGCGGCGCTGATGTACCTGCGCATGCCCGAGTCGCTGCAGTTCCTCGTTTTGCGCGGCAAGCAACTGGATCGTGTCGGGGCGTGCCTGAAGAAGATCGACCCGAGCGTGCGCATCGACCGCGATACCGAATATGTGGTGCCCGAGCCCAAGGGCAAAGGCACACCCGTCGGGGAGTTGTTCCGGCACGGCCGGGCCAAGGCCACCCTGCTGCTGTGGGTCGTCAACTTCATGAACCTGCTCAATCTCTACTTCCTGTCGAACTGGCTGCCGACGATCGCCGCCAGTTCTGGACTGTCCACCACCAGCGCCGTGCTGGTGGGCACCGCACTGCAGGCCGGTGGCGTGTTGGGAACGGTGTTGATGGGGCCAGCCATCGATCGTATCGGCTTCTACCGCGTATTGGTGCCGTGCTTCCTGGTCGCCGCAGTCACCATCGCGCTGATCGGGCAGCCGGGCGTCTCGCTGGCGGTGCTGTTCATGGTGGTGACGATCACCGGCTTTTGCATCATCGGCGGCCAGCCCGCGGTGAACGCGCTCGCGGCCACCTATTACCCGACCGCGGAGCGCTCTACCGGCGTCGGCTGGAGCCTGGGAATCGGCCGCTTCGGCTCGATCGTCGGCCCGGTTCTCGGCGGGATATTGATCCAATACCAGTGGTCGACCGCCAGTATCTTTTTTGCGGTTGCCGCGCCTGCCGTGATCTCAGCCCTGATGTTGTGGCTGATGAGCCGCGAAACGCGCACCAGCCCCAACCTGGCGGCGGCCGCGGTGGGACACTGAGGTCTGCTTTTTGGAGGTGAAAAATGACTGCGCTTAAGGAAAAATCACAACTGGCGGCCGCCCTGCCAGCCGGGTCCGATCTGCACTACCAGGCCGGCTTCGGCAACGAGCACGCCAGCGAAGCCGTGGCCGGCGCGTTGCCGCGGGGGCGCAACAGCCCGCAGCGCGCACCGCTGGACCTGTACCCCGAGCTGATTTCCGGCACCGCCTTCACCGCGCCGCGCCACGAGAACCGGCGCTCGTGGCTGTACCGGCGCCAGCCCTCGGTGGTGTCGGGTCGCTACCAGCCCTATGCGCAAACCGGCTGGAGCACCGGCGCCGACCGCGCCATCGCGCTGCCGCCCGAGCCGCTGCGCTGGCACCCGATCCCGCTCGATGGCGCTGAAACGGCTGGGGCGGATTTTGTCGACGGCATGTGCACGCTCGCCGCCAACGGCGATGCCCAAGCGCAGGCCGGCATCGGCTCGCTGGTCTATCGCGCCAACCGGTCCATGCAGCGGCGCGCCTTCGTCAACGCCGATGGCGAGCTGCTCATCGTGCCGCAGCAGGGCCGCCTGCTCCTCACCACCGAGATGGGCGTGCTCGACATCAAACCCGGCGAGATCGCGCTGGTGCCGCGCGGCGTGGTGTTCAAGGTGGCCTTGCCGGACTCCGATGCGGGCCAGGGCCCCTCGCGCGGCTATGTCTGCGAGAACTACGGCGCCCAGTTCCGTCTGCCCGAACTCGGCCCCATCGGCTCCAACGGCCTGGCCAGCGCGCGCGACTTCCAGGCCCCCGTGGCCGCCTACGAAGACAGCCCCGGCGCGTACGAGCTCGTGAAGAAATTCGGCGGCCGCTTCTGGTCCGCGCCGATGAAGCACTCGCCCTTCAACGTCGTCGCCTGGCACGGCAACCTCGCGCCGCTGAAGTACGACACCGCCAATTTCATGACCATCGGCTCGATCAGCTTCGACCACCCCGACCCGTCGATCTTCACCGTCCTCACCTCGCCCAGCGACACGCCTGGCACCGCCAACTGCGACTTCGTCATCTTTCCGCCGCGCTGGCTGGTGATGGAAGACACCTTCCGTCCGCCCTGGTACCACCGCAACCTGATGAGCGAGTTCATGGGCCTGGTCTACGGCGAGTACGACGCCAAACCCGGCGGCTTCAAGCCCGGGGGCGCGTCCCTGCACAACGGCATGGTGCCGCACGGCCCCGACGAGGAAGCCTTCGAGCGGGCCAGCCATGCCGACCTGAAGCCGCAAAAGCTGGACAACACGCTGGCCTTCATGTTCGAGAGCCGCTACCGTCTCGTTCCCACCGCCTGGGCGCTGCAAAGCCCGGCGCTCGACACCGACTATGCCGACTGCTGGGCCGGCCTCAAAGACAGGTTCAAGCCATGAACACCCTCAACCAAACCCACGACCCGAAACTGCGCAGCTGGGTCGCTTCGGCCAACCAGGGCGGCTGCGACTTCCCCATTCAGAACCTGCCGTTCGGGCGCTTTCGCACCGCGGGCAGCGGTGCTGCCCTGCGCATCGGCGTCGCGATCGGCGACCAGGTGCTGGATCTGCGCAGCACCGGCCTGATCCACACCGATGACATGAACGCGCTGATGGCCGCGAGCCCGTTGGATCGCCAGGCGTTGCGCGCCGCGATCTCCGCCGGCCTGGCCGAAGGCAGCGGCCAGCAGGGGGCCTGGCAGGGCGCCTTGCTCGCGCAATCGGCGCTCGAGATGGCCGTGCCCTGCCACATCGGCGACTACACCGACTTCTACACCGGCATCCATCACGCCACCACGGTCGGCAAGCTGTTCCGCCCCGACAACCCGCTGATGCCCAACTACAAGTGGGTGCCGATCGGCTACCACGGCCGCGCCTCGTCGATCGGCGTGAGCGGCCAGCACTTCAAGCGCCCACAGGGCCAGACCAAGGCGCCCGATGCCGCGGTGCCCAGCTTCGGCCCCAGCAAGCGGCTGGACTACGAACTGGAACTGGGCTACTTCATCGGCCGCGGCAACGCGCTTGGCGAGCCGATCCCGATCCAGGAGGCCGAGCAGCACCTGTTTGGCGTGACGCTGTTCAACGACTGGTCCGCGCGCGACCTGCAGGCCTGGGAATACCAGCCGCTCGGCCCCTTCCTGGCGAAGAACTTCGCCTCCACGGTCTCGCCCTGGATCGTGACCATGGAAGCGCTGGCACCGTTCCGCAGCGCCGCCTATGCGCGCGACGCCGGCGATCCGCAGCCGCTGCCGTACCTGGATTCAGCGGCCGACCGCGAAGCCGGGGGGCTCGACGTGGTGCTGGAAGTCTGGCTGCAGACCGCCCAAATGCGCGCCGCTGGCCAGGGCTCCGTGCGCCTGACGCGCGGCCTGAGCAAGCAGGCGGCCTACTGGACAGCCGCGCAACTCGTCACCCACCACACTGTGAACGGCTGCAACCTGCAGCCGGGCGACCTGCTTGGCTCGGGTACGCTCTCGGGCCCGAAGCCGGACGAGGCGGGCTCGCTGCTTGAACTCACGCTGGGCGGCAAGAACCAGATCACGCTGCCCAATGGCGAGAGCCACACTTTCCTGGAGGACGGCGACACGCTCACGCTGCGCGGTTACTGCGAGCGCGCGGGCGCCGTGCGCATCGGGCTCGGGGAATGCGCCGGCACCGTGCTGCCCGCCGTTGCTACACCGGCCGCTTGAACTCTGCTCTCGCAGCCAGCGCCGCCTCGCGCGCATGGCAGCCTTCAAGGTGGTCGTTGACCAGCCCCATGGCCTGCATGAAGGCGTACATCGTGGTCGGACCGACAAAGCTCCAGCCGCGCTTGCGCAGGTCCCTGGACAGCGCGTGCGACGCGGGCGAGGTCGGCATCGCCTTGACCGCCTCGTGCGTGAGGCGTTCGGGCCGGCCGGCCGGCTCGGGCTCGAAGCGCCAGACATAGGCCGCGAGAGAGCCGAATTCCGCACGCAGTTCGAGCATGCGCCGGGCGTTGTTGATCGTGGAGCGGATCTTGCCGGCGTGGCGCACGATGCCGGCGTCGCCCAGCAGGCGCTGGACATCGCTCTCGTCAAAGGCCGCGACCCGCTCGGCGTCGAACTCGGCGAAGGCACGCCGGAACGCCTCGCGTTTGTTCAAAATGGTTAGCCAGGACAGGCCGGCCTGGAAGCCCTCCAGGCACAGCTTTTCGAACAGCCGGCGGTCGTCGGCCACAGGCCAGCCCCATTCGTGATCGTGGTAGTGCCGGTACAGCGGCGTGGCCTGGCACCAGGCACAGCGCGTGGTGCCGGCGTCGTCGGCAAAAAGTCCCTGGACATCAGTCATATCGGCCTGTAGCCCCTATGGGTCGTGCACATACAGCTATCAATTTTGTAGTGAAAGAGCTTGGGTGACGGCGTCGGCTTGGCATGGCGTTGATCAGGGCTCAAGTCGCTTTCTCCTTGGGCGTCTGGCCCGCGCCGAGGTCCCAGTACAGGCCGGTCATGATGCACAGGGCCTCGCGCAAGAGCGCGGGCGGCAGGTGTTCGTTGGGCGCGTGCTGCGCGCAGCCGGGGTAGGAGTGCGGCACCCAGACCGTGCGCAGGCCCAGCACGTCGGTGAAGATGTCGTTGGGCAGCGAGCCGCCCAGGTTCGGCAGCAGCGCGGGCTTCTGGCCGCTGGTCTGCGCGATCGAGGCCACGGCCCAGCGCACCCAGGCGTCGTCGGGATCGATGCGCGTGGCGCGGAACATGTCCTCGGGCGGGGCGGAAATCTGCACCATGGGGAAGCCCTGGCGGTCCAGATGGCGGCGCAGCGCGGGCACAAAGCGGTCCGGGTTCGGGCCCACCACAAAGCGCAGCTGGCAGCGCGCCCAGGCGCGCGGCGGAATGGCGTTGACCGGCGTTTCGGGATTGCCGGTCTTGTAGGCCAGCACCTCGAACGAGCACCAGCCGAACACGCGCTCGGCGGGCGACAGGCCGGGCTCGCCCCACCACGGCTCGATCGCCGGGCCGTCGGCGCCGCCATCGACCTCGCAGTCGGCCAGCGCGCGCCGCACCGAGTCCGGCACTTCCGTGGGCACCCATTCGGGAATGCGGATCTGGCCGGTGGCCGAGACGATGCAGGCAATTGCATGCGCGAGCTGGATGCCCGGGTTGGAGATCAGCCCGCCCCAGTTGCCCGAGTGGTGGCCGCCCGCGCGTGCGTTGATGCTCAGGTCGAAGTTCATGCTGCCGCGCGAACCCAGGAACACGGTCGGGCGCTCGGCGCGCAGGCGCGGCCCGTCGGAGGCTATGAGCAGGTCCGCGGCGAACAGGGCCTTGTGGGCCTCGCACAGTTCGCGCAGGCCGGGCGAGCCGGTTTCCTCGCCCATTTCGATCAGGTACTTGGCGTTGAAGCCCAGACGCCCGCGCGTGTGCAGCACGTTGGCCAGCGCCTGCAGGTTGACCGAGTGCTGGCCCTTGTTGTCGGCGATGCCGCGGCCATACCAGCGGCCATCGACCTCAGTGAGCGTCCAGGGCGACAGGCCCGGCGCCCATTCCGATTCAAGTCCGCGGATCACATCGCCGTGGCCGTAGCCGAACACCGTCGGCAAGGCCGGGTCTTCGAGGCGCCGGGCAAACAGGAAGGGGGCACGCGCCCTGGGGTGCGTCAGCGTCTGGCAGGCAAAGCCCATGGCCTCGAAGGCGGGGCGCATTTCGCTTTCGAGGTACTCGGCCAGCACGGCACCGCGCTGCGGGTTCTGGCTCTCGGTCGGGATCGCGATGCGCCGCGCCAGCGTTTGCCGGAACGCGCCCGAATCGAACTGCTGCCGGGCTTGCGCAATGGCTTGTGTACGCGTCATGATGGTTGTCCGCAACTTGTGCGCTCTTCAGGCCGGCGTTGCCGTCATGCGCCCGCGCGGCGCATCAAACCCGTAAAACCCGAACGCCATCCCTGGCTGTTCGCCGCTGATCAGCTCGGCAAGCGCCTTGCCGGATCCCGCACCGTGCGTCCAGCCCAGGGTGCCGTGGCCGGCGTTGACCCACAGCCTGCGCACTTTGGTCTTGCCGATGTAGGGGATGTTGGTCGGCGTGGCGGGGCGCAGGCCGGCCCAGAAATGCGGCGCGCCGCCTTCGCTCGCGCTGCGCGTGTCGCACACGCCGGGCAGCACGGCCCGGACGCGCTCGGCCAGCATGCGGCAGCGGGCCCTGGCGAGCGGCGTGTCCAGCGACAGGTCGTAGCCACCCAATTCAATCGTGCCGGCCACGCGCAACTGGTCGCCAAGCCGGGTGAAGGCGCATTTGACCTCGTCGTCGATGGTGCTGACCGTGGGCGCGTGCTGCGGCTGCAGGATCTGGAAGGTGGCGCTGTAGCCCTTGCCGGGGTAGATCGGCAGGTCCACGCCCACGATGCGCAGCAGCGGTGCGGTGTACGAGCCGCACGCAGCGACCACCGCGTCGGCCTTCAGGTTGATGGATTCTGAGGCTGTAGCCCCCGCCCCGCAGGGACGTACAGCTATCGATTCAATAGCGTCACCGGATTTGACGAGGTGCTCGACGTCGTGCCCGTACAGGAACTGCGCACCGCGCGCCACGCAGTGCCGCGCCAGCGCCTGGGTGAATACGCGCGCGTCACCGCTCTCGTCGCTGGCGGTGTAGGTGGCGCCCACGATGCGTGAGGCGAAGGGCTTGAAGGCGGGCTCGATTCTCAGCAGCTCGGCCGTGTCCACCACCCGGCGCTCGACGCCAAATTTGCGCATCAGCGCGGCGGCTGTGGCTGCGCCGTCAAGCGATTTGGGGTCGGTGAAGTAGTGCGCGATGCCGCGCTCCAGCCGATGGTATTCGATGCCCGTGGTGCGCACCACATCCTTCAAGGCGGCGTGGCTGTAGGCACCCAGCGCCACGATTTGCTGCACGTTGCGCTCGAACGCCGCGTCGTTGCACTGGCTCAGAAAACGCAGGCCCCAGTGCCATTGCTGCCAGTCCAGTTGCGGGCGAAACAGCAGCGGCGCGTCGTTCCTGAACATCCACTTGAGCAGCTTCAGCGGCGCATCCCGGCTGGCCCAGGGCTCGCAGTAGCTGACAGAAATCTGCCCCGCGTTGGCGAAGCTGGTCTCCAGCGCCGCGTCGCCCTGGCGCTCCACCACGGTGACCTCGTGGCCGCGCTCGAGCAGATGCCAGGCGGTGCTCACGCCGATAATGCCGGCACCCAGTACGATAATTTTCATGTTGCCCAGTTTGCGGGAAGTTGCCGGTAATTAAAAGAAGAATTAAATGCCCAGTGAAAACACCAGCACCGCTAATCATGAACACCTTTGACCCCGACGCCCTCGAATGCCTGGCCGCGATCGTGGAAGAGGGCGGTTTCGAGCGCGCCGCCCAGCGCCTGTGCATCACGCAGTCGGCCGTGTCGCAGCGCCTGCGCTCGCTCGAAGCCCAGGTCGGCACCGTGCTGATCGTGCGCAGCCGCCCGCTGCACCCTACGCCGGCCGGGCAGTTGCTGCTCAAGCACACGCGCCAGCTGCGCCTGCTGCGCGCCGACATGGAGCGCGACCTGCAGGAGCTGGCACCGGGCAACGCAGGCGGCGCGCGCGAAGAGGAGCGCATCGCGATTGCCATCAATGCCGACAGCATCGCCACCTGGGCGCTGCCGGCGCTGGATGCGCTGGCGCGCCAGGGCCTGCCGATGGAGATCATCACCGACGACCAGGATTTCACGCAGGAATGGCTGCGCGAGGGCAAGGTGCTCGGCTGCGTCACCACGCTCGACTCGGCGCTGCGCGGCTGCAGGCTGGTGCCGCTGGGCGCCATGCGCTATGTGGCGGTGGCGCAGGCGGCCTATGCGGCAGCGCAGGCGCCGCAGGGCCTGGGGCCGCATAACTTTGGCAACCTGGGATTCGTGGCGTTCAATCGCAAGGATGACATGCAAAGCGAGTTTGTGGCCAAGGCCCTCGGCCTCAAGCACGTCACCCTGAAGCAGTTGTTCGTGCCCAGCTCCGAAGGCCAGGTGCGGGCCGTGCGGGCCGGCTGGGGCGTGAGCGTGCTGCCGGAACTGCTGGTGCAGGACCTGATGGCGCAGGGCGAGCTGGTCAACATGGCGCCCGGCCATGCGCTGCCGATCCAGCTCTACTGGCATTGCTGGAATCTGGAATCACAGGTGCTGGATGCCCTGACCAGCGCACTCACGGCAGCGGCCGCGGCGACGCTGGCCTGATCGCTGGAGAAATTGGGGCTGCCATGCCCGCTTACGGCGCACTTGAGCGCAGGGTTTCCAGCAGCGCCTGGGCCTTGTCGGGGTCGAACTTCCCTTGCGCCCGCGCCAGTACCTCGCCATTGCGGTCCAGCACCAGCACCACCGCCTGATCCGTGCCTGTGATGCCGGTGGCGCGCACGAAGGCGTCGCGGTCGGTGAACACCGGCAGCAGGCTGGCCCGCTCCGACTCACTGGGATAGCGCGAGAGCAGGCGGGTTTCCACCGCGCTGCGGTGCGCCGGGTCGCCCGTGTCGTTGATCACGGGCATGCGGACCCACGCGATGGAGGAGTCCTTGCGCAACTGCAGGCCGTTGATCCAGCTCTCCAGTTCCGCGTTCTGGTTATGCCGGAACGCGACCAGCGCCAGCGTGCGCCCGGCGGGCAGGCCTTCGGGCAGGCTGACCGGCTCCTGTTTGTGCCCCAGCCGATTCGCGACCAGTGACGGCAAACGCCCCATGACATTGGTTTCGTTGGGCGTGACCACGGCCAGGGTCAGGGCGAGCAGCGTCGCCGCTCCCCACGCCAATCCATACACCCAAACCTTTTTCATGGCAGCCTCCGAGTTCATACCATTCGAGCCACTTTAGACAGCAAGCAAGATGCGTGCAAGCGGCCCTCAGGATTGATTGTTTCATACTGTGTAGTAACTTATTAACTTCCCGGTTGTAAATTAACCGGAGACTATGTTTTCAGATGCAACTGGCTAAAATTGGCGCATGAGCAGTCCCGTCGTTGCCCGCGTGTCGTTCAAGGAGCAGATGCTCCGCGCGCGTGAAGAGGCCATCGTGAAGGCCGTGATCCGGCTGCTGGCCGAAAAAGGTTTCGAGGCCATGACGGTGGATGAGGTCGCTGCGGAAGTCGGTATCGCGAAAGCGAGCCTTTACAAACATTTCCCCAGCAAGGAAGACCTCGCGGCCGCCGCAATGGTGCGCGTGCTGCGCCGTGCCCAGGATTTCCTGCGCTCGCTGCCCGCGGGCGACGCGCCGCTCGACAAACTGCGCGCGGCGGCACGCTGGACCCTGGCGCTGCAGCTGGCCGGCGAAATGCCCTCGCTGCCGGGCCAGGGCTCGTCGCTGCGCAGCACGCTGATGTCGTGCCAGCCCTATCTCGATGGCTTGCTGGAAGTGCGCGAGCAGCTCGGCGGCTGGATCGAAGCGGCCCAGGCCAGCGGCGCGCTGAACCCGCGGCTGCCGGCCGTCGCCGTGCTCTACACGCTGTATGCGCGTGCCTGCGATCCGGTGCTGGAGTTTCTCAAGGCTGGCGGCCGGCACAGCGACGCCGAGATCGTGGAACTGGTGCTGAGCACCTGCTTTGAAGGGTTAAATGCCAGGTAGCCCATGTCTGAACTGGATTGTTTGCTCTTAAAAATGTAGCAAACGGGCTCCCGCGCAAACGCCTGCGCGGGACAGGCCGTATCAGCGCACCAGCAGCACCGGCACGCTGCAGTGCGCCAGCACCTGGGTGGCCACCGAGCCCATCACCAGGCTTTTCAGGGCGCCATGGCCGCGCGAGCCCATGACGATCAGGTCGTATTTGCCGGCCTCCGCCATACGCGCGATCGTCTCGCCGGCGGGGCCGATTTTCGACACGGGTGTCGGATCGATGTCGTGACGCCGCAGGAATTTGCAGACCGGGTTCAAAACCTTGCCCGACTCGTCGGCGTAGTAGTTGTCGACGATCTCCTTGCCGACGGCCCCGCGCACGCGTGGCGGCAGTTGCGGCTGCACCGTGAGCACGGTGTACTTGTTGGTGCTGCTGAGCAACTCGTCGTGCGCGGTCAGGTAGGCCAGCATTTTCTTGGTGTAGATACTGCCGTCAACGGCCAGAAGAATTTTCACGGCGTTCCCCAGAATAAAAGGCCAGTCTAGCGCCCGCGGGGGCGGCATCCTTGACGGACATCAAACAAACCAAGGCGGCGCCGCGCCGGGCGCCCCTACACCACAAGGCACAACTGCTCGCGAAAGGCGGCCTGCTCATTCTTGCGCGCGTACCCCAGCGGATTGGCGACGACACGGCAGCCCGCGCGGGTGTAATCGCTCGGGGCGTGCAAATGGCCGTGCAGCCACAGGTCGGCGTGTGGCAGCAGCTCATCCAGCGCATTGCAAAAACCCGCCGTGCCGGGGCTGCGGCCATAGCGCGGATCGGCGCTTTGCAGGCTCGGCGCGAAATGTGTGACCGCCACGGTTTTCCCCTCGAATGGACTGGCCAGTGCCGTGCGCAGCCAGTCCTGGCAGATCAGTGATTGCTCACGTACAGCCGGCGCCAGCATGGGTTCACCGCGGTAGCGGATGCCGGCTTTTTTCAGATAAAAGTTGGCGGCCCGAAAGGCCTTTTCGCGCGCCATGAGCTGCTGCCCCACCGTGGCATGGGGATCATCGGCACGCGGGCCGAGCGCGTCGAAGTCGCTCCACAGCGTGGTGCCCACGAAGCGCACCGTGTCCAATATCACGACCTCGCGCTCCAGCCAGATGATGCCCAGACGCTCGCACGTGGTGCGCAGCCTGGCATGCGCCACCTCGAAATCCAGTCCGTCGTACTCGTGATTGCCGGGGACAAACAGCACGGGTGTGGGCCAGCCGCCCAACCGGGGCAGCGGCGAGAAGCGCGCCAGGCCGAAATCGGGGTCTGTCAGCAGCGAGCCGGCCTGGTACGAGCCAATGTCGCCCGCCAGCACCAGCACGTCGGCGCCCGGTGCCGGCCGGGGCTGAAACTGCGGATGCACCTCCAGGTGCAGGTCGGACAGCAGCTGGATCTTCATGCGGCGCCCGCCTGCTCGAACGCCTTGTGCGCCGAACGTGCAATGGCCTGGCGCAACCACTGGTGGGCAGCGCTGTGCTCGAGCCGGCTGTGCCACAGCGACGCGACCTGCACGGGCGGCACTTCAAAGGGCAACTCGCGCTGCACCAGATCCTCGGCCGGCCCGGCAATGCCCACGAAATGGCGCGGCAGCACGGTGAGCAGGTTCGATTGGGCGACCACCTGGCCCGCCGTGAAGAACTGGTTGACCGTGAGCACGACGCGGCGCGCCCGTCCCTGCGAGGCCAGCGCTTCGTCGACAAAGCCGAACGGGAGCCCGGAAAAACTCACCAGCAAGTGGCGTGCGGCGCAAAAGCGGTTCAAGGTCAACGGGCCGCTGGCCAGCGGATGGCCGCGGCGCATCACGCACACATACTTGCCTTCATACAGGCGCTGGTGCGCGAACGCGACTGCCTTGCCCACCTGAGCGCGCGCCGTCAGGTCGGCCAGCACAGCAGGGAAATAACCCACGGCGAGATCGGCCGACTCGTCGTCGAGCATGCGGCGCGGGTCGCGCGTGGTCAGCGGCAGCACCTGGATGGAGACGCCGGGGGCCTCGGTTTCAAGAATCTCGACCAGGCCCGGGATCAATTCGGCGCCGGTGGCGTCGGCCATGGCCAGCATGAAGGTGTTGTCGGCGGCGGCCGGCACAAACGTGCTGGGCGCCAGCGACTCCTGCAACTGGCGCAGGGCCTCGCGCACCGCCGGCCACAGCGCGACGGCGCGCGGTGTGGGCACCATGCCCTGGCCACCGCGCCGCACCAGCTCATCGCCCAGCGTCTCGCGCAGGCGCCGCAGCGCGTTGCTCACGGCGGGCTGGGTCAGCGACAGGTTGCGCGCGGCACGGGTCAGGCTGCGCTCGGCCATGACCTCGTCGAAGACGCGCAGCAGATTCAGGTCCAGTGTGCGGAAGTTGGGAATGTTCATGAGGGGTCTATGGACACATAGCTATCACTATTGTGAATATACATAATCATAAATATAAAGTTGAGCAACACTAGTATTTACCCTAGTATTGCATCAGGAGTTTTCAAGAAGGGAATTACCATGATCAACTTTGTACACGCAGCTTATCCAGCGCAACATTCCAATGTTGCGCGTGTTCAATCCGCCGCGCCGGCCGTGCGGCAGCCCGGTCGGGGGATCGAAAATCGCAAGGCTCTGGTGGCCCTGCTGCTGGCAGCGGTCGTTGCTGCACTGCTGGTCGCGGCGAACCAGATGATCGACACCTGGTCGGACGACCATGTGCTGGCCGCCTGGGTCATTCTGTGGGCCATCGGCTTTGCCGCGCTGGGCTTGCTGGCCGGCACTGCCCGCAAGCTGGCCTCCCGCGTGGTCGCCCGGCTCGATGCCTGGTCATACCGCGTGGCCCGTGCGCGCGCCGATGCCCGTTTCCTGGAAGCGGCGCAAAACGATCCGCGCGTCATGGCTGATTTGCGGACAGCAGTGTCGCGCCAACGCGATAACGAAGTGCAAGACACCCATGGCGCCGTGGCCCGCAGCGCGCACCGCCCGGAGACCGGCCTGATCGCCCACTACGAGTCTTTGGCGCGCAATATCCCGGTCGCGCACTTCGCTTCCTCCTGGTAAGGACAGGTGCTGGCCGACGGCCCGCAGCACCCGCAAAGAAGCCACCCATCGGGTGGTTTCTTTGTTTTTCGGCCCATCGCGGCGCTGTCGGTGATGGCGGTCGCCAGTTTTTTTTGAATTGACTTATCACAAACGTGAATGTGTCAAATCACCAATATAAAGTTGAACATCACTGGTGTTAACCCTAACATTGTCACAAGAGCTTTCAAGAAGGGAAATTATCATGACCAGCTTCGTTCATACGGCCTATCCGGCGCAACACCCTGGCGTTGCGCGAGTCGAGTCCACCATCCGCGCTGCACGGCAGTTCCGCAAGGGGTTTGACAGCACCAAGGGGTTGGCGGCCATGTTGCTGGCGGCCGTGGTCGCCGCCTTGCTGGTGGTGGCCAACCAGATGGTTGACAACTGGTCCGACGGCCACTTGCTGGCGGCCTGGGTCATGCTGTGGGCCATCGGCTTTGCCGCGCTGGGCCTGTGTGCCGGCACGGCGCGCAAGCTGGCCGCCCGCATGGTGGCCGGGCTCGATGCCTGGTCGCAACGCGTGGCGCGCGCCCGCGCCGACGCCCGCTTCATGGAAGCGGCGCAAAACGATCCGCGCATCATGGCTGAATTGCAGGCTGCTTTGTCGCGCCTGGACGCGGACGTGGAACTGCCAACGCAGGCGCCCCAGGCCGGCTGGCTGTCGCAGTACAAGCATGTGATGGACTGGCGCGATGGCGAGCAGGTGGCTCCAGCCCGCAGCGGCAGCTGGCTGGCACAGTACGAGCCCGCATTCAATATGCTGCGCGGAGCGCCCAACGACTGAGCCGTTCCGGTAAACCACGCCCGCTGCCAGCCAGTGGGTCATTAAAAAACCGCCCTTGGGCGGTTTTTTTAATTGAAGCGCGGCAAGCCGCTCAGGCCGCGAGACGCCGCTCGATCGCCGCCTTGGTTTCCTGCAGTTCTTTCGGCAGGTGGTGTTTGAGCCGCTGGAACAGCTCTTCGTGCAACTTGAGTTCGGCAACCCAGGCCGCCTTGTCGATGCTGGTCACGGTCCTGAACTGCTCGGCCGTGAACTCCAGTCCGGTCCAGTTGAGTTCCTCGAACGCCGGGCTCACGCCGAACACGTTCTCATCGCCCCGCGCCGTGCCTTCGATGCGGTCGATCATCCACTTCAGCACGCGCATGTTCTCGCCGTAGCCGGGCCAGACGAATTTGCCGTCCTCGCCCTTGCGGAACCAGTTCGTGGTGTAGATTTTCGGGATTTTGGCGCCGGACTTCGCCAGCTTGTCGCCCATGCCGAGCCAGTGCTGGAAGTAGTCGGCCATGTTGTAGCCGGTGAACGGCAGCATGGCGAACGGGTCGCGCCGCACCACGCCCATCTGGCCCGCGGCCGCGGCGGTGGTCTCGCTGCCCATGGTCGCGGCCATGTACACGCCTTCGACCCAGTTGCGCGCCTCGGTCACCAGCGGCACTGTGGTCGAGCGCCGGCCGCCGAAGATGAAGGCGTCGATCACCACGCCCCTGGGATCATCCCAGGCGGGATCGAGCGCCGGGTTGTTGGTGGCCGCCACGGTGAAGCGCGCGTTCGGGTGCGCCGCCGCACGCGGTTTGCCGTCCACGGCGTTTTCCCGGGCGATCGCCGGCGTCCAGTCCCGGCCCTGCCAGTCGATCAGGTGCGCCGGCAGGCTGCCGCTGTCCTTTTCCATGCCTTCCCACCAGACGTCGCCGTCGTCGGTCAGCGCCACATTGGTGAAGATCACGTCGCGGTTCAGGCTGGCCATGCAGTTCGGGTTGGTGTGGAAGTTGGTGCCCGGCGCCACGCCGAAGTAGCCGGCCTCGGGGTTGATGGCACGCAGCGAGCCGTCGGGCTGCGGCTTGATCCAGGCGATGTCGTCGCCGATGGTGGTGACCTTCCAGCCCTCAAAGCCCCTGGGCGGCACCAGCATCGAGAAATTGGTCTTGCCGCACGCGCTGGGGAAGGCCGCGGCCACGTGGTATTTCTTGCCATCGGGCCTGGTCACGCCCAAGATCAGCATGTGTTCGGCCAGCCAGCCCTGGTCCCGGCCCATGTTCGAGGCAATGCGCAGCGCAAAGCACTTCTTGCCCAGCAGCGCGTTGCCGCCGTAGCCCGAGCCATAGCTCCAGATCTCGCGCGTCTCGGGGTAGTGCACGATGTACTTGGTCGTGTTGCACGGCCACTTCACATCCTGCTGGCCGGCCTGCAGCGGCGCGCCCACGCTGTGCACGCAGGGCACGAACTCGCCGTCCACGCCCAGCACGTCGTACACCGCGCGGCCCATGCGCGTCATGATCTTCATGTTGACCACCACGTAGGGGCTGTCGGAGAGCTCGATGCCGATATGGGCGATCGGCGAGCCCAGCGGGCCCATGGAGAACGGCACCACGTACATGGTGCGCCCGCGCATGCAGCCGTCGAACAGGGCGGGCGGGCCGCCGGCGCGGCCATGCTGCAGCAGGGCGCGCATCTCGGCCGGGGCCATCCAGTTATTCGTCGGGCCGGCGTTTTCCTTGTGCTCGCTGCAGATGAAGGTGCGGTCCTCCACGCGCGCCACATCGGTGGGGTCGCTGCAGGCCAGGTAGCTGTTCGGGCGCTTGGCTTCGTTGAGTTTTTTGAAGGTGCCCGCCGCCACCAGCTGCTGGCACAGACGCGTGTATTCCTCGTCGCTGCCGTCGCACCAGTGAATCTGCGCGGGCTTGCACAGGGCTGCCATGTCGGCCACCCAGGCGATCAGTTTTGCGTTTTTGACGTAGCCGGGGGCATTGAGATTCAATCCCTGCATGGCGGGTGAGTTCATCGAGTCGCTTCCTGAAGTTGAAAATCGTTTTTTCAAAAGCGGGGGGCCTTTGAAAAAACGGCTTGGCGCATGAAGGCAGGGTGTGAGGTTTTTTTGGGGGTGGGGGAAAGAAGTGGGAAAGGCGGCGGGCCGAGCGCGGCGTGGCCGGGAAGTCGATTTTATGAAACCCGAACCCCGTTACCAACCCGTTACCGGTGAAAGTAATGCAAAACTTGCATGAGGTTATGCATGAGTCTCCTGTGTTTGAAGCCGCGCGGGCGCCCGCCGCGGCATGCATTTTCAGGACGGGAAACGGCCTCTGGCCGGCTCGGGGCCAGCGCAGTTCGCTATGAAATTTGGGGGGTCATCAGCCGGCCGGGGATGACGGCCGCGGCGTTGGCAAAGAGCGCATCGCCGGCGCGTTGCGAGGGGTCTCGCGATCTGTCAGCGCTATTGAATTTACAGCGGCAAGTGAAGTGCCAGTAAGGGCTGCAGCCTGTTCAGGCCATGGATACGGCGATGAAGGCGAGCAGGAAGATCAACACGCCGCCGACCAGCGGGATCACCAGCGGAATCTTCGGGACAATGCCTTCGATCGGATCTTGCTCCAGCGTGGCGGGCTCGTGACTGGCGGGTGTATTGGGTGTGGTCATGGGGCGCTCAACTCTCGTAATTATCAGATTTTACCTTGGCAATCGCCGCCGGGCACGGCGTGCGCCGGCGCGCTCATTCATTTCTGCTCCTGCGCCGACAGTCCCGCGGCGTGCAGCGCGGCCAGCACGTCGGCAATGTGCTCGCGCCCGCGCGTCTGCAACACCAGCTCGATCTCCACGCTTTGCGCCGACAGCGTGGTGAAAGCGCGCTGGTGATGCACTTCGTCGATGTTGGCGCCGGCATTCGCCACCACGCTGGTAATGCTCGCCAGCACGCCGGGAATGTCGCGCGCGCTGACCCGGATGCGCGCCAGCCGCCCGGCGCGCGCCATGCCGCGCTCGATGATGGCGGCCAGCAGCAGCGGATCGATATTGCCGCCACACAGCACCAGCCCGACGCGCTTGCCGCGAAACCGCTCGGGGTACTTGATCAGCGCGGCCAGCCCGACCGCGCCCGCGCCCTCGACCACCGTCTTCTCGATCTCCAGCAGCATCAGCACGGCCTGCTCGATGTCGCCCTCGTCCACCAGCAGCAGGTCGTCCACGCGCTGCGCGATGATGGCCCGTGTGACCCGCCCCGGCGCGCCCACCGCAATGCCCTCGGCAATGGTGCTGTTGCCCTGCGGGTGATGGCTGCCCGTGATGGCGTTGACCATGGCCGGAAAACGCGAGGTCTGCACGCCGACGATCTCGATGTCCGGCTTGAGCGCCTTGGCCGCGGTGGCAATCCCCGAGATCAGCCCGCCGCCGCCCACGGCCACGATCAGGCTGTCGAGATCGGGCACGGCGTCCAGCATCTCCAGCCCCACGGTGCCCTGGCCGGCCACGATGGCCTCGTCGTCGTAGGGATGGACGAAGGTCAGGCCCTGCGCGCTGGCCAGTGCCAGTGCGTGGGTGCTGGCCTCTTCCAGCGTGTCGCCATGCAGCACCACCTCGGCGCCAAAGCCGCGCGTGCGCGCCACTTTCACGCCCGGCGTGGTGCGCGGCATCACGATCACGGCGCGCAGGCCCAGGCGCTGCGCGTGGTAGGCCACGCCCTGCGCGTGGTTGCCGGCGCTCATGGCCACCACGCCGTGCCGGCGCTCCTCGGGGGACAGCTGCGCCAGCTTGTTGCAGGCGCCGCGCTCCTTGAAGGAGGCGGTGAACTGCAGGTTTTCGAATTTCAGAAATACCTGCGCGCCCGAAATCTGCGACAGTGTCTTCGATTCCACGCAGGGGGTGTTGAGAACCTGGCCTTGCAGGCGCGCGGCGGCCTGGCGAATATCGTTGAGTTCAATCATTTCCGGATTGTCTGCGGTAAAGGCGCGGAATCGTGCTAATGTTTTCAGCATTATTGTCTTCCAAAGCCCTGCAGTCTGCGTTATCGTGGAACTGCGCATGTCGTTGCTGGAGGCCTTTCCATGACCAAGCGTTCGGTTGACTTGAAAGATTCGCAGCTCATCGCGTCCCCGGGCCTCAAGAGCGCGCCCGTGCTGGACCTGATGTGCTCGCACTTCGTGTTGACGCTGGCCGCCAAGCAGGGGCCGAAATTCAATGTGCGGCGCGATCTGAACGGCCTGCTGTCGCTCTCGGGCCGGCACCTGGTGTGGCCCGTGCATGTGTTCAATCGCGTGCGCGAGTTTCTGGTGCGGCGCTGCAAGGACAACGAATTCTGGCGCGGGCACGAGGCGCTGGGCAACGCCGAATTCCTGGAGCGCCACGCCGTCTGGCGCGGCCCCTACGAAGAGGGCACGCTGTTCTTCTACCTCGACGAGTACGCCAAGGACCAGCCGAAAGACCTGCTGTCGGTGCTGGCCGTGACCGGCGACTGGCTCACGCACGCGCTCAAAAAACAGAGCACGCTGGTCGAGAAAAACATCGATGCGCTGTCGAACCTGCTGCAGCTCAATCGCGCCGAGCGCGCGCTGCTGCTGTACGGCACGCTGGCGCGCTACCAGCGCGACCTGCGCAGCCTGCTGGTCGAGTTCAAGGTCAACAACGCGCCCGAGGCCTACGCGGCCATCGCCGACATCGCCGGCGTGAACGCCTCCGAGGTCGGCGAGGCGCTGCGCGCGGGCTCGCGGCTCGAGCGCATCGGCCTGGTGGAAAACCTGATCTCCGAGCACAACATCACGGACCTGGCCGACCTCATGAAGGTCAGCGAAAAACTGCCGCCCGTGCTGATGCGCGAGTACCGCGACCAGAACGAGCTGATGGCGGTGTTCACGCGGCCCGCCGCGAAATCCACGCTGACGCTGAACGACTTTTCGTTCGCGCAGGAAGACGCGCAGGTGCTGTGTGCGCTCCTGCGCAACGCGGTCGAGCGCAAGGAGCCCGGCGTCAACGTGCTCTTGTACGGGCCGCCCGGCACCGGCAAGACCGAACTGGCCAAGGTGGTGGCACAGGCGGCCGGGCTGGACCTGTTCGAGGTCGAATACGCGGACCGCGACGGCAACTCCCTCTCGGGGCGCGACCGCTACCGTTCGCTGCAAATCGCCCAGGTGTTTTTAAAAGGCAGCCAGCAGGTGGCGCTGCTGTTCGACGAGGTGGAGGACGTGTTTCCCTCGGTCAGCGTGGACGCCGCCAACCTGATGGCGCGACAGGAGCAGCAGGCGCTGGCCGCCGCCGTCGGCCACAGCGTGAACGGCAAGGCCTGGGTGAACCAGATCCTGGAGTCCAACGCCGTACCCACGCTGTGGGTGACGAACCGCATCGAGCAGATCGACCCGGCGTTCCGGCGCCGCTTTGCGTACCACCTGGAGCTCAAGTCGCCGCCGCCGGGCGCGCGCGAGCAACTGGTGCGCAAGACGCTCGAGGGCGTCGAGGTCAGCGACGGGTTTGTCGCCAAGCTGACCGAGCGCAAGGGCCTGACGCCGGCGCAAATTCGCACCGCGGTGCGCTTTGCCGGACTCGCCACGAGCGAGGCGCTGGGGCTGGAGGCGCTGATCGAGCGCCAGCTCAAAAACGCCGATGCCGCGCTCGGCAACAAGGTCGAGACGGCGCCGGGGCGCCCCGCGGTCACCACCTACGACCTGGCCATGCTGAACGTGGAGTCGCGCTTCGAGATCGAGCGCATCGTGCAGGCGCTGCGCGCGCGCGGCCACGGCACGCTGTGCTTTTATGGCGCGCCCGGCACCGGCAAGACCGCGCTGGGCGAGTACATCGCGAAGGCGCTGGACAAGCCGCTGATCATCAAGCAGGCGAGCGACCTGATGAGCAAGTACGTGGGCGAGACCGAGCAGAACATGGCCGCCATGTTCAAGGAAGCCGAGGCCGAGAAGGCGGTGCTGCTGCTCGACGAGGTCGACAGCTTTTTGCAGGACCGGCGCGGCGCCCAGCGCACCTACGAGGTGACCGAGGTGAACGAGATGCTGCAGGGCATGGAGCGCTACCACGGCATTTTCATCTGCACCACCAACCTGCTGGACCGCATCGACCAGGCGGCGCTGCGCCGCTTCACCTTCAAGATCAAGTTCAAGCCGCTCAGCAGCGCGCAGCGCGAGGCCATGTTCGTGACCGAGGCGCTGGCGGGACAGGCCGCGCAACTCAGCGAGGCGATGCAGTCCCGCCTGCGCAAGCTCGAGCAGCTCTGCCCCGGCGACTTCGCCGCGGTGAAGCGCCAGACCGACATTCTGGCCACCGAGTTCAGCGCCGAGGAATTCCTCGAACAGCTCGAGGCCGAACACCGCATCAAGCCCGAGGTGCGCGATGCGCGCGGCATCGGGTTTATGCAGTAAAACGTCCGCCAGCCCTTGAGCGGCAAGCGCAAGGCGCTATCTATTTCATAGTATTCAGGCTGGCGCGCCCATCGCGGGCGCGCGGCCCGCACCGCGCCGGTACAGCGCCAGCGTGGCGATCAGGCCGCACACGGCGGCGGCCGTCATCCACCAGCCCGGCGCTGCCTTGTCGCCGGTCAGCTGGATCAGCCCGGTCGCGATGGCGGGCGTGAAGCCGCCGAAGATCGCCGTGGCCAGGCTGTAGGCCAGCGAGAACCCCGCGGTGCGCACGTTCACCGGCATCACCTCGGTCAGCGCCACCACCATGGCGCCGTTGTAGCTCGCGTAGAGGAACGACAGCCACAGCTCCACTTCGAGCATGTGGCCAAAGCTCGGCGCGGCGACCAGCCATTTGAGCGACGGGTAGGCGGTCAGGATGGTCAGCACCGTGAACAAAATCAGCAGCGGCTTGCGCCCCACGCGGTCCGACAGCGCGCCCATGATCGGCAGCCAGATGAAATTCGAGATCGCCACGAACAGCGTCACCACCAGCGCGTCGTTGGTCGACAGGTGCAGTACGCTCTTGCCGAAGGTCGGGGTGTACACCGTGATCAGGTAGAACGACACCGTGGTCATCGACACCAGCATCATGCCGGCCACCACGATGCCCCAATTGGTGATCATCGAGCGGAAGATTTCGCGCACGTCGGGCCGGTGCTTGCGCGCCATGAACTCTTCGGTTTCCTGCAGCGAGCGGCGGATGATGAACAGCACCGGCACGATCAGGCAGCCTACAAAGAACGGCACGCGCCAGTAGAAGTCCGCGATGTCGCCGGCGCTGAAAGTGGCGTGCAGCCAGTAGCCCAGCGCCGCCGCCACCATGATGGCGACCTGCTGGCTGGCCGACTGCCAGGCCACGTAAAAGCCCTTGTGCCCGGGCGTGGCCATCTCCGACAGATAGACCGACACGCCGCCCAGTTCCACGCCGGCCGAGAAACCCTGCAGCAACCGCCCCGTCAGCACCAGCAGCGGCGCTGCCAGGCCGATGGTGCCGTAGGCCGGCACGCAGGCGATCAGGAGCGTGCCCATGGCCATCAGCGCTAGCGTGACGATCAGCCCCTTGCGGCGCCCGACGCGGTCCACATAGGCACCGAGAAAAATGGCGCCGAGCGGGCGCATCAAGAAGCCCGCGCCGAAGGTCATGAAGGTCAGCATCAGCGAGGCGAACTCGTTGCCTGCGGGGAAGAACGCCTGGGAGATCTGCGTGGCGTAGAAGCCGAACAGGAAGAAGTCGAACATCTCCATGAAGTTGCCACCCGTCACGCGCAGCACGGTGACGAATTTGGAGGAGGCCGGCTGGGTCGGGATGGCTGGATTCATGGCGGAGCCCTGATCGCGTGGTCGTCGTTCACTGTAGGCCGAAAGCCGCTTCGGAGCCAGTCCGCGCCGCCTTTTTTTGAACCTAGGGGAAACACCTAGACGACGGCCCCGGCGCGCCCATGTCTGCAGAGCGCCCCGCCCGAATCAGAACGGTCCCGCGCACACGCGCAGCACCTCGTTGCCATAGGCCTCGAGCTTCTTCGCACCAATGCCGCTGATGCCCTGCAGGTCGGCCAAAGTGGCGGGCGCGCGTTCGGCAATCGCGGCCAGCGTGGCGTCGTGAAAGATCACGTAGGCCGGCAGGTTGTGTTCGCGCGCGACTTCGCCGCGCCAGGCCCGCAGCGCCTCGAAGCGGGCCTGGCCGGCGGCGTCCAGCGCGGTGGCAGCGGGTGATGCAGCGCCGCGCGCGGTTTTCCCGGCCGCGCCGCCGCGGCGCGGCTTGCGTGCGGCGGGCGCCGTGACCGATTCGCGCAGCTGTACGTTCTGCTCGCCGCGCAGCACGGCGCGCGAGCCCTCGGTGAGCTGCAGCGTGTTGAAGGCCTGCGCATCGACGCTGAGCGCACCGGTGGCGATCAGCTGGCGCAGCACGCCGCGCAGCTGCGTCTCGCTGAACCCGGCGCCGATGCCGAAGGTGCTGAGCGAGGCATGGCCGAACTGCGTGATCTTCTCGGTGGTCTTGCCGCGCACGATGTCCATGATGTGGCCGGCACCGAAGCTGATGCCGCTCATCTGCTGCACGCGGTAGATGGTGGACAGCAGCTTGCGCGCGGCATCGGTGCCGTCCCAGACGTCAGGCGGGTTCAGGCAGTTGTCGCAGTTGCCACATGTGGCCCCCACGCTCGGCACTTCGTGTCCTCGCTGCCCCTCGAGGGGGCCGTGTCCGCCTGGGGGCGGCCCGGCGTCGGACGAGGCGCGCTTATAGGTTTCGCCGAAGTAACCGAGCAGGCGCACGCGCCGGCAGTCCACGGCTTCGGCCAGCGACAGCAGGGCGTCCAGCTTGCCGCGCATCACGCGCTTGAAGTCCTCCCCGGCCGGGCTCTCGTCGATCATGCGGGCCTGGTTCACCACGTCCTGCAGGCCGTACACCATCCAGGCGTCGGCCGGCAGGCCGTCGCGGCCCGCGCGGCCGGTCTCCTGGTAGTAGCCCTCGATGTTTTTCGGCATGTCCAGGTGCGCAACAAAGCGCACGTCGGGCTTGTCGATGCCCATGCCGAATGCGATGGTGGCGACCATCACGATGCCCTCTTCACGCAAAAAGCGGTCCTGGTGCCTTTGCCGCACGGCGGCGTCGAGGCCCGCGTGGTAGGGAAGCGCGTTGATGCCCGCGTCCTGCAGCGTCTGCGCCACGTCTTCCACGCGCTTGCGCGACTGGCAATACACCACGCCGGCCTCGCCCTCGTGCTCGCCCTCGATGAAGCGCAGCAGCTGCGTGGTCGCGTCCTTCTTCTCGACGATGCTGTAACGGATGTTCGGCCGGTCGAAACTGCTGATGAACAGGCGCGCTTCCTCCAGCTGCAGCCGCTCGATGATGTCGGCGCGCGTCAGCGCATCGGCCGTGGCCGTGAGCGCAATGCGCGGCACACCGGCGTAGCGTTCGTGCAGCACCGTGAGCGCGCGGTATTCGGGGCGGAAGTCGTGGCCCCACTGGCTCACGCAGTGCGCCTCGTCGATGGCGAACAGGCTCAACTGGCCGCGCGCGTGCAGCGCGTCGAGCTGCGACAAAAAGCGCGGCGTGGTCACGCGCTCGGGCGCCGCGTAGAGCAGCGTGATCTCGCCGCGCAGCAGGCGGCGCTCCACGTCTTGCGTCTGCTCCCAGTCGAGTGTGGAATTGAGGAAGGCGGCGGCCACGCCGGCCTCGCGCAGCGCGCCGACCTGGTCGTGCATCAGCGCGATCAGCGGCGACACCACCACCGCGATGCCCTGGCCGGCACGCTGGCGCGCGATCGCCGGAATCTGGTAGCACAGGCTCTTGCCGCCGCCCGTGGGCATCAGCACCAGCGCGTCGCCGCCCGCCACCACGTGCTCGACGATGGCCTGTTGCGGGCCGCGAAACGCCTCGTAGCCGAACACCTCGCGCAGGATGGCGCTGTTTTGGGAAGTCATGCGGACAGGGAGTTTTTCAGGGCGCTATCAAATAAATAGCTGACAGTGCATGCCACTCATGGATTTGAGGCTGATTTGATGCGGAATCGAACGGTTCATGCCCTCTATTGTCCGGGCAAACCGGCGGCGGCAGGTGCGGGGCCGTAACCCCCCTACATCTGCTCCCACGGCAAGTTGTCATGGCGCCAGCCATTGAGCACGGAGCGGCGGAAGTGCGCGTCCAGATCACCCTCGAAGCCATGCACCACGTGCGCCACGTTGGTAAAGCCCGCGGCCTCCAGCGCCTGGCCGGCATGCTGCGTGCGCGTGCCGCTGCGGCAGATCAGCAGCAGCGGGCGGTCCTTGCGGCCGGCCTCGCGCGCCACGGCGGCCGCGAAGTGGGCCGGGTCGGGCGTCATGTCGGGGTATTCGTACCAGGGAATGTTTTCCACGCCGGGCGGGCGGCCCACATAGAGCGACTCGATTTCCATGCGCACGTCCACAAACAGCGTGTCGGGCTGCTGCTGGAGCAAGGCCCAGGCCTCGTGGGGGAGCAGGTTTTTCATGCCGGTATTGTCCGGGGAAAATCCCCGCGCGAGCCCGGCCGGGCCACACTTTCTACAATACAAACCTTATGAAGCCTCTCCAATACACCCGCGCCCAAGCCCTGCCAGCCCTGCTGGCCCAACGCATTGTCATTCTGGACGGCGCCATGGGCACCATGATCCAGCGCTTCAAGCTCAGCGAGGAGCAGTACCGCGGCGAGGGCTATGCCGGCCCCGGCAGCGTCGGCGACCGCTTCAAGGACTTCCACAAGCACGTCAAGGGCAACAACGAGCTGCTGAGCCTGACGCGCCCGGACGTGATCCGCGACATCCACGAGAGCTACCTCGCGGCCGGCGCCGACCTGATCGAGACCAACACCTTTGGTGCCACCAGCATCGCGCAGGCCGACTACGACATGGCGAACCTGGCGCGCGAGATGAACCTGCAGTCGGCCAAAATAGCACGCGCCGCCTGCGACAAGTTTTCCACGCCCGAGAAGCCGCGCTATGTGGTCGGCACGCTGGGCCCCACACCCAAGACCGCGAGCATCAGCCCCGATGTGAACGACCCCGGCGCGCGCAACGTGAGCTTCGAGGCGCTGCGCGCCGCCTACTACGAGCAGGTCGAAGCGCTGGTGGAGGGCGGCGCCGACGTGCTGATGGTGGAAACCATCTTCGACACGCTCAACGCCAAGGCCGCGCTGTTTGCCATCGACGAGTTTTTCGACCACTCCGGCGAACGCCTGCCGCTGATCATCAGCGGCACCGTGACCGACGCTTCGGGCCGCATCCTGTCCGGCCAGACGGTCACCGCGTTCTGGCACAGCGTGCGCCACGCCCGCCCGCTCGCGATCGGGCTGAACTGCGCGCTCGGCGCGGCGCTGATGCGCCCCTACATCCAGGAACTGCACCGCGTGGCGGGGGACACCTTCATCAGCTGCTACCCCAACGCGGGCCTGCCGAATCCGATGAGCGACACCGGCTTCGACGAGACCCCCGACGTCACGGCGCGGCTTCTGCGCGAGTTTGCGGCCGAGGGCCTGGTGAACATCGTGGGCGGCTGCTGCGGCACCACGCCCGAGCACATCGGCGCTATCCGCGAGGCGGTCGCGCCGCTGGCCGCGCGCACGCTCCAGCGCGATTTTTTCTACAAGGAAGCGGCTTGAGGGCAAGAAGCCCGGCCGGGACAGACTGAGCGGCGCGCCATGCAGGGCCTCAAGAGAAAAGTGGTGTACGTCACGCTGTACGAGCTCATTGCCATCGTCTGCTCCACCTGGGCGCTGGCCGCGATGTCGGGCCATGGCCTGGGCGACTCGGGCGGGGTGGCGGTGGCGGCGTCCTGCATCGCCGTGGCCTGGAACCTGGTCTTCAACACCCTGTTTGAGGCCTGGGAGGCGCGCCAGCGCGTGCGCGGGCGCAGCGTGGCCCGGCGCGTGGCGCACGCCATCGGCTTCGAGGGCGGGCTGATCGCGGCACTGGTGCCGTTGATTGCCTGGTGGTTCGATATCAGCCTGCTGCAGGCCCTGCTGCTGGACCTGGGCCTGGTGGTGTTCTTCCTGATCTACACCTTCGTCTTCAACTGGGGCTTCGACCGGGTGTTCGGCCTGCCGGCCTCGGCCATGGGTGATCCGGTGCGCGGTGTTTGAGGTCGGCCCCGACCCGCGCTACTGCACCGTCGGCTGGTTGATTTCCTGCTGCATGGCTTGCGTGAGCTGGGTGTACATCTTGAGCTTGTCGGTGCTCTCGCGCAGGCGCACGGCCAGGCGCAGCGAGATCGCCATCATGAGCTTGGCGGCGGTGCGCGGGTCGTCGTCCAGCAGTTGGGCCAGGCCGCCGCGCGTGAGGATCGCGCCGTGCACGTCGGTGGTGGCCGTGCACGAGGCCGCGCGCGGCTCGCCATCCAGCAGGCCCATCTCGCCGATCACGCGCCCCGGCCCGAGCACGGTCAGCGTGATCGGCTCGGAGCGGCTGACCACGATGGTTTCCACCGTGACTTCGCCGTCGAGCACCAGCAGCATGAAGTCGGTTTTGTCGACATCGCCTTCGCGGATGAAGATGGTGCCCTGATCGATCCGGTGCGGGCGCATGTAGCTCACCACGATGCGGGCCTCTTCGTGGCTCAGCTGCATCAGGGCGGCCGGGCCGATCAGCATGGCCGCGGCCTTGTCCGCGCTGGCCGAGCCCTCGAGCGCGCGCAGCCGCGCACTGTGGTTGTTGGAATGGCTGGAGCTCGCCGGATTTCTGCCAAAAAGGGTCTTGAACATGGTTACGCCAGTGGTGCCGCGAGCCCAAACCTTCGGACCCGATTAAAATCATGGTAACTCAAGGAGCGTTGCAGCGACCCGGCACCATGGCCGGCCCGCCAGGCTTGAGCAGGATCCAGCCGATCAACGACGCTCACCGGTATCAACGGCTGGCCCTGCAACCTGAGGGTCAGCGCAGACACAAGGTGAGCCATGTTAGATGCACAAATTTCCCCCATGAAACTCTCGGGCCTGGAGCCCGTGACCATCGATGCGGCCTCGCTGTTCGTGAACGTCGGCGAGCGCACCAACGTGACCGGCTCCAAGGCCTTCGCGCGCATGATCCTGAACGGCGAATACGAGAAGGCGCTGGCCGTGGCGCGCCAGCAGGTGGAGAACGGCGCCCAGGTGATCGATATCAACATGGACGAGGCCATGCTCGACAGCAAGGCGGCCATGGTGCGCTTCCTGAACCTGATCGCCAGCGAGCCCGACATCGCGCGCGTGCCGATCATGATCGACTCGTCCAAGTGGGAGGTGATCGAGGCCGGCCTGCGCTGCATCCAGGGCAAGGGCATCGTGAACTCGATCAGCATGAAGGAGGGCGTCGAGCCCTTCAAGCAGCAGGCCAGGCTGCTGCGCCGCTACGGTGCGGCCGCGGTGGTGATGGCCTTCGACGAGCTGGGCCAGGCCGACACCTACCAGCGCAAGATCGAGATCTGCGAGCGCGCCTACCACGTGCTGGTCGACGAGGTGGGTTTTCCGCCCGAAGACATCATTTTCGATCCCAACATCTTCGCCATCGCCACCGGCATCGAGGAGCACAACAACTACGCGGTGGACTTCATCAACGCGACGCGCTGGATCAAGCAGCACCTGCCGGGCGCCAAGGTGTCGGGCGGCGTCTCCAACGTGAGCTTCTCGTTCCGCGGCAACGACCCGGTGCGCGAGGCGATCAACACCGTGTTCCTGTACCACGCGATCAAGGCCGGCATGGACATGGGCATCGTGAACCCCGCCATGATGGGCGTGTACGACGACCTCGAACCGGAGCTGCGCGAGCGCGTGGAGGACGTGGTGCTGAACCGCCGGCCCGATGCCGGTGAACGGCTGGTCGAGGTCGCCGAAAACGCCAAGGGTGCGGCCCGCGACGACAGCAAGAAGCTGGAGTGGCGCGGCACGCTGGAGCACCCGGTCACGGTGGGGCAGCGCCTGTCGCATGCGCTGGTGCACGGCATCACCGACTTCATCACCGAGGACACTGAAGAGGCGTACCAGGGCATCCTGGCCAAGGGCGGGCGCCCGCTGCACGTGATCGAAGGCCCGTTGATGGACGGCATGAACGTGGTGGGCGACCTGTTCGGCCAGGGCAAGATGTTCCTGCCGCAGGTGGTCAAGTCGGCGCGCGTGATGAAGCTGGCGGTGGCGCACCTGATTCCCTACATCGAGGAAGAAAAGCGCCAGGACGAGGCGGCCGGGCGCGACGTGCGCACCAAGGGAAAGATCGTCATCGCCACCGTGAAGGGCGACGTGCACGACATCGGCAAGAACATCGTGACCGTGGTACTTCAGTGCAACAACTTCGAGGTCATCAACATGGGCGTGATGGTGCCCTGCCACGAAATCCTGGCGCGCGCCAAGGTGGAGGGCGCCGACATCGTGGGCCTGTCCGGACTCATCACGCCGAGCCTCGAAGAAATGCAGTATGTGGCCGGCGAGATGCAGAAGGACGACCATTTCCGCATCAAGAAAATCCCGCTGATGATCGGCGGCGCCACCACCAGTCGCGTACACACCGCGGTGAAGATTTCGCCGCACTATGAAGGCCCGGTGGTTTACGTGCCCGATGCCTCGCGCAGCGTGGGTGCGGCGCAAAACCTGCTGTCGGATCAGGCCGCCCAATACGTGGCCGAGATCAACGCCGACTACGAGCGCGTGCGCATCCAGCACGCCAACAAGAAGCAGGTGCCGATGTGGCCACTGGCGAAGGCGCGCGCCAACAAGACGCCGATCGACTGGGCGGCGTACAAGCCGACGCGGCCGAAGTTCATCGGGCGGCGCGTGTTCAAGAACTTCGACCTGACCGAGGTCACCCGCTACATCGACTGGGGCCCGCTGTTCCAGACCTGGGACCTGGCCGGGCACTTCCCCGAGATCCTGAAGGACGAGGTGGTGGGCACCGAGGCGGTGCGCGTGTACGCCGATGCCAGGCGCATGCTGCAGCGCCTGATCGAGGGCCGCTGGCTCTCCGCCAGCGCCGTGCTCGCGCTGTACCCGGCGAACAGCGTGAATGACGACGACATCGAGTTCTACACCGACGAGAGCCGCACCGAGGTCGCGCTGACCTGGTACGGCCTGCGCCAGCAGACCGAAAAGCACGTGATCGACGGCGTGATGCGCCCGAGCCGCTGCCTGGCCGACTTTGTCGCGCCCAAGTCCAGCGGCATTGCCGACTACGCCGGGCTGTTCGCCGTCACGGCGGGCCTGGGCATCGAGAAGAAGGAAAAGTACTTCACCGACGACATGGACGACTACTCGGCCATCATGCTCAAGTCGCTGGCCGACCGCCTGGCGGAGGCGCTGGCCGAGTGCATGCACCATCGCGTGCGCACCGATCTGTGGGGCTACAGCGAGCACGAGGCGCTCAGCAACGAGGACATGATTGCCGAAAAATACACCGGCATCCGCCCCGCGCCCGGCTACCCGGCCTGCCCCGACCACAGCGTCAAGCGCGACATGTTCGAGCTGCTGCAGGCCGGCGAGATCGGCATGTCCGTCACCGACAGCATGGCCATGATGCCGGCCGCCAGCGTCAGCGGCTTTTACCTGGGGCATCCCGAGAGCACGTATTTCAACGTCGGCAAGATCGGCGAGGACCAGGTGCAGGACCTGGCGCGCCGGCGCGGCATGGTGCAGAAGGAATTGCAGCGGCTGCTGTCGCCGAATCTCTAGGCGCGTGCGCCGGCCGTTGTGGCTAGGCCGGTGTACCGGCCAGGGCGCGCCGCTGCGCCAGCAGCAGGGCCAGCACCGCCACCGCGCTGGCCACCAGCAGCAGCCACAGGCCGTAGGTGTAACCCACGCCGGGGCGCCACAGCAGGCCCAGCGCCAGCGGCGCCAGCGCCCGCGCGATGGCCTGCGGCACGCCCAGCGCGCCGTTCAGCGAGGCCACATGCTCGCGGTTCACGTACTGGGCGACGGCCGTGCCCTTCACGATCGTGAGCATGCCGTTGCCGATGCCGTAGAGCGCCACAAACAGCATGACCAGCAGCAATGCGGCCGTGCCGTGGCCGCCGCCGGCCAGCGGCGCCGCCAGCAGCGCCGCGAGGCCCAGCGGCACCAGGCAGGGAATCAGCCGGTTCGCCAGATGCAGGTCGAAGTGGCGCTCGAAAAAATACAGCAGCAAGCGCCCCAGCACCTGGATCAGCCCGATGGCGGCGGGCACGGCCACGACCCAGAACTCGCTCATGCCGTTGTCGCGCAGCAGGCTCACCATGTGGGCCGGCAGCGCGGCGGTCACGCCCATCATCAGCATCACAAAAAGGCCGATCAGCAAAAACGGCGCGCTGCGCAGGTAGTGCCCGAGCGGCGCGGGCGGCGTGCCGCGGCTTGACGCCGCGACCTGCCTCGGTGCGCCGCGCAGCACCACGGCATGCAGCGGCGCGCACAGCAGCAGGTGAAAGGCGGCCAGCACCCACAGCGCGTGGCGCCAGCCCAGGTGTGCGATCAGCGCGTCCGTGAGCGGGATGAACACCGTGCTGGCGAGTCCGCCCAGAAAGGTCAGCGTGATGATGGCGCGGCGAAAATCATGCGGAAAGCGCCGCGTCACCACCGCAAAAACCGGTGTGTACAAGGTGGCCGACAGGCCCGCGCCCAGGCCGATCCACACCGCATAAAAGGCCGCCATGCCGGTCACGAAACTGTGCAGCAGCAGGCACCCGGCCATCAGCAGCGAGCCGCCGGTCATCACGATGCGCTCGTGGCCGCGGTCGATCCAGCGGCCCACCGGGTAGGCCAGCAGCCCCTCGGCCATCAGCGCCAGGCTGAACGCCAGCGAGGTCTGGGCGCGCGTCAGCCCCAGGTCGCGCTCCACCGGCTCCAGCAGCAGCGAGAAGCCGTAGAACACGCTGCCCCAGCTGACCAGTTGCGCCAGCGACAGCCAGCCGACCAGGCGGCGGTCGTAGGGGAGGGCGGCGGCCGTGGTGCTCATCGCCTCATTATGGCAAAAGGGCCTGTAGCCCTTGGTCGGTATACGCAGGCAGCTATTGATTTGGTAGCGGTGAGATGAAGCAGGCGACCACTGCAGGCCCTCTGTCCTGCGCCCGGCGGGAGCGGGCCGGCGCTTGAAAAGACGCGAAACAACCGCATCTGTATTCTTTGCGAACCTCCTGCCAAGAAAGCGCCCTCGTCATGTCCGCCAGCCCCATCCTGCACCTCAAGCCGCTGGGTTTCCCGTGGGAAACCATCGACCCCTTCCTGTTTTGCGTCTACCACGACGACGCCTACCCGCGCGCCAATGCGCAGATGGGGCCGGCTGCGTCGCTGGCGGGGCGCGACATCGGGCAGGACTTCAGCCGCAAGGACGGCTGGAGCATGTACCACGGCAGCACGGTGCCGGGCTTTCCGCCGCACCCGCACCGCGGCTTCGAGACCGTGACGATCGTGCGCAAGGGCCTGATCGACCATTCCGACTCGCTCGGCGCCACCGCGCGCTTTGGCCGGGGCGATGTGCAGTGGCTCACGGCCGGCCGCGGCGTGGTGCATTCCGAAATGTTTCCGCTGCTGGAGCAGGACCAGCCCAATCCGCTGGAGCTGTTCCAGATCTGGCTGAACCTGCCCGCCCGCAGCAAAATGGCCGACCCGCACTTCACCATGTTCTGGTCGCAGGACATTCCGCGCCTGATCGCGAAAGACGCCGAAGGCCGCACGACCGAGGTCGCCGTGATCGCGGGCCGGCTGCAGGACCCGGACGCGGGCGCCGCCGTGGCGGACCCGCTGGCGCCGCCGCCCGACTCCTGGGCCGCGCAGGCCGATGCCGACGTGGCGATCTGGACCCTGCGCATGGCGCCCGGCGCGCGCTGGACCGTGCCCGCCGCGAGCGGTGAGGGCACGCGGCGCAGCCTGTACTTCTTCAAGGGCGCGTCCATCACCGTGGCGGGCCAGGCGGTGGCGAGCCACGCGGCCATCGAGGTGCGTGCCGATGCGGCGGTCGAACTGGTCAACAGCGGCGGCGAGATCGCGGAGTTGCTGCTGCTGCAGGGCCGCCCGATTGGCGAGCCGGTGGTGCAGTACGGCCCGTTTGTGATGAACACCCAGGCCGAGATTGCGCAGACCATGGACGACTACCGCCGCACACAGTTCGGCGGCTGGTCGTTTGCCGACGACGCCCCGGTGCATGGGCGCGATCCGGCGCGCTTTGCGAAACACCCCGGCGGGCGCGAGGAACGGCCGTAACGCCTGCGCGCGCGCCGTGCACCGGCGAGGGACTACAGTTTTCATAGCTGATTGTGCAGGCCACATAAGGGCTGCAAGGACTTTTTTCGAAAACAAAATGTGCTGGCAACGCGATATTGCGTGCTACAACACCTCCTGCGCCATCTCCAGCATGCCCCCCATCCCGAAGGCCTCGCGGTACTGGCTGGGTGTCATGCCGGACATTCTCGTGAACAGGCTGCGGAAGTGCGCCACGTCGCCGTAGCCCACGAAGCCCGCGACCTCGTCCACGCCGTGCACGGTGGAATCCAGCAGATGCCGGGCGCGCTGCATGCGCACTTCCTGCAGGTAAGCGAGTGGCGAATAGCCGGTCGCTGCCCGGAAGCGGCGTTCGAAGGTACGGCGCGTCATGGCCGCCTTTTCCATTGCATCCGCCAGCGCATCGGCATGCTCGAAATTGCCGGCGATGGCGCGCTGGGCGCGCAGCACCTGGGCGTCGCCGTGGTCGCTGGGGGGCACAAAACCGGGACAGCCACGCCTGCCCTGGTCGGCCAGGGATTGGGTCGAGAACAGGCGCGCCAGTTCGATCGACTGCTGCGCGCCGGCGAACCTCGCGACCAGCAGCAGCACAAGGGATTGCCAGGCGGTGCCCGCCGCGGTGGTCACCAGCCGGGAGCCTGGCCCGGCGGACTGCAAGCCGTTCTGGTGCACGAATTCGATGCGGCGGTAGTTGGTTGCCATGGCTTCCATCATCGCCCAGTGCGTGGTCGCCCTGTGGCCGTCCAGCAGCGCGGTCTCCGCCAGCAAGGCGACGCCGGTGGAAATCGCCGCCACGAAGGCGCCGCGCGCGTGCCGCGCCTTGATCCATTCGACGAAGGGGCGCCAGGGCGTGGACCAGCCCGAACGCCCGAAGCGCACCGATTCTTCGAACAGCGCCGGCACGATGATGACATCGGGCTCGTAGCCGGCATCGCCGAGCAGGATATCCGGCATCAGCCGCAGGCCCCGGAAGCAGACCACGGGCTGACTCGAGCGGCCCACGATGGCCACTTCGAAACGGTTTACCGCATCCGGTTCGCCCTGCAGCGAGGCCCACAGCGTGCCCGCGCTGTGGAGCATGTCGGCCGGGCCCATGATGGTCCAGCCCAGGGCATGCTCGGGTGCCAGGATGGCCACCCGGACGCGGCGGCCCGCGGGTGCAACGGCCGACTTCATTGCCAGCGCAGCAGGCGCCTCTCGAGGGCGGTCATCAACCAGATCACGCCCATGCCCAGCAGCGACAGCACCAGCAGCACACCCATCACGCCATTCATGTTGAAGGTGGAGCCGAGATAGGCCAAGGTCTGGCCCAACCCGTGTTCGGCGGCGATGATCTCGCCGCCGACCACGCCCAGCATCGCGTAGATCAGCCCCAATCGCAGGCCGGAGAAGATCACCGGCACCGCCCCCGGCAGGGTGACAAAGACGAACATCTGGAACGGCTTCGCGCCCAGCGTGCGCGTGAGGGTCAGGTGGTCCTGGTTCAGACCCCGCATGCCGGCCACCGTGCTGGACAGCACGATGAAAAAGACCAGCGAGAAGCCGATCGCAATCTTGGAGGACACGCCCAGCCCGAACCACAGGATGAACAGCGGCGCCAGCGCAATGCGTGGCATGGCGTTGATGGCCGACAGGTAGGGATCGACGAAGCGCTCCACGCGCGGCATCGAGACGAACAGCAGCCCCGTCAACAAGGCCGCGATGCTGCCCAGCACGAAGGACGCGAAGGTGCCCAGCAAAGTCCAGCCGAGTTCTATCCAGAGCTTGGGCGACACCACCACGTTGGACCACAGGAACTGCGCGATGCCGGAGGGCTGGCCGAAGAAGGAGGGGTCGACCTTGCCGTTGCGCGCAGCGTATTCCCACAGCCCGAGCAGCACGGCCAGCAGGCAACCGTGCTGGACCACACCGGTGAGCATTCTCGGGCCAGCCGACCGTTTGATTTCATTCGTCATCGGAGTGCCTCCATCCTTGTTCCAGGGTTTGCCAGATCTTGGCGTAGAGCTCGTGGAAATGCGGTTCCTTCTGCAGCTCGCGCACGCTGCGCGGGCGCGGCAGATCGATCGGCAGGTCGGCCACGATGCGGCCGGGGCGCGCGCCCATCACGACCACACGGTCAGAGATGGCGATGGCCTCGGCCAGGTCGTGGGTGATGAAGACGACGGTTCGCCGCTCCTGCTGCCACAACTCGACCAGCAGTTCCTCCAATTGCAGCTTGGTCTGTGCGTCCAACGCGCCAAAGGGTTCGTCCATCAGCAGGAAAGGCGCGTCGAGCGCGAAAGTGCGGGCCAGGGCACAGCGCTGGCGCATGCCGTGCGAGAGGTGCTTGGGGTAAGTGTTCTCGAATCCGGCCAGACCCACGCGCTTGAGCAAATCGCGTGCGCGGGCTTCGCGCGCCTGGGGCGGCACGCCGCGGATTTGCATGCCGTAGCTGGCGTTCTCCAGTGCGGTGCGCCAGGGCAGCAGCGAGTCGCGCGCCAGCATGTAGGCAATGCGCTCGTCGCCCAGCCGCGGCGCCGCGCCGCCCAGCCGCAGCGTGCCCAGGTAAGGCGCGTCGATCAGGCCAGCCAGCAGGTTGAGGAGGGTGGTCTTGCCGCAGCCGCTCGGACCGACGATGGACAGGAATTGGCCTTCGGGAATGTCGAGGGACACGCCGTCGATCACCTTGCGCTCGCCGAAGGCGAGTTCGAGCTTGTGCACTGCGATGGCGGTTCTTGGCACGGGTGACTCCGCGCCTGCTGCGGGCGCCGCGGAGCCGTAGGCGGCGGGGAAACGCGAAATGGGATGGACTTTAGCCATAAGGGGATTCCTGCTGCGCTCAGAACAGGCGGGCGGCGTCGAAGGTCTTTTCAAGCTGCCCCGTCTGCTGCAGGTAGTCGGCTGCGGCCTGCACGGCCTCCTTCTTCACGGCCACGACCATGTTGGGGCGGAAGCGCTCGAGCGAACTCTTGAGAATTTCGTCGCCCTTGGGCATGTCGATGCGGTAGTGCTTCAGCGTGATCTGCAGCAGCTCGGCTCCGTTGGCCGGGTCCGCGGTGAATCGCTCGGCCTCGTGCAGCGCCTTGACGAAGGCCGCAACGGCGACTGGGCTCTTTTCCGTGTAGTCGCGCCGCATCACGTAAAGGCCGCCCGCACCGTTCAGGTCGGTCAGCACCTTGGGCCCCTCGCCCTTGGCGGGAAAGACGGAAATGCGGCAAGTCTTGAGCACGTCGCAAAAGCCATCGAAGGGCACGAAGCTCATCACGGCATCCACCTGCTTGTTCAGCAGCGCGGGGTAACCGGTATTGGGCGAACCGACCGCGACGAAGGTGACGTCATCCTCCTTCAGTCCGGCCGACCGCAGCATGGTCTTGATTTGGAATTCCGGCCCGGCGCCGCGCGACGTGACACCAATCTTCTTGCCCTTGAGGTCCTGCATGATCGCGGGGTAGCCCTTGTCGGCGCTGGCGAGCAGACCCGGGCCGACGATCAGCATGAAGGGGTTGACATTGAACGTGCCGCCCACGATCTTGAGATCCGCACCCCTGGCCACCGACTGGATCGCCACTTCCGAAGGCGCCAGCGCGACTTCGATGCCGCCGGCCATCAACGTCTGCACGCCGAGCGGCGCGGCGGGGATGGTGGTGAGCGTGCACTGGATGCCGTTCTTCGCGCAGTAGCCCTTTTCGACAGCCACGCGCGCCAGCGTGCCGATGACGCCGGGGTAGTCCTGGATGCGAATGGTGGGTGCCTGGGCCTGTGCGGCGGTGCAGGTGGCGAGGGTGATTGCGGTGGCCAGCAGCCAGCGTGGAAGTGAACGCGTCATCAATGTCTCCTATATATATCGCTGGTTCAAATGCTCGACCGGCGTGGCGCCAGTGTATGGATGGATTATTTATGCGTCTATTGCATTTTTTCTTGCATTTATATGCAATGTCTGCAAAATTAGGCACAGGTCAACTACGAATGTTTCACCATGAACCTGCGCAAGTTTGCCCACTTCCTGGCCGTGGTGGAAAACCGCAGCTTTCGCAAGGCATCCGAGGCGGTGCACCTGTCGCAGCCAGCCTTGAGCCGCAGCCTGAAATCCCTGGAAGACGAGCTGGGAATTCCGCTGCTGGACCGCGCCTACGGCCGCATCGTGCCCACCGCCTACAGCAAGCCCATCGTCGACCATATCCGCCGGATGACAGCCGAGGCCCGCGCGCTGGAAGAGTCGGTGCGGCGCATCAAGGGCCTGGAGGAAGGCGAGATCGGCATCGGCTTCGGCCCCTTCGCGGCAGTGACAGCCCTGGGGCCTGTGATGCGCGACATGGTGTCGCGCTACCCGAAGCTGCGTGTGCGCATCGAGATCGCCAACTCGGGCCTGTTGCTCGAGTTGCTCAAGCAGGACCGGCTGGACCTCGTGGTCGGCGATTCGCGCTACCAGACCGAGCTGGAAAATGTGGCCATCATCAAGTTGCCCAAACAGCTGATCGCGGTGGTCGCCAGCCGCGACAATGAGCTCGCGCGGCGGCCGGGGCGGCTGTCGCTGGCCGACCTGAAAGACCGCTCGACCGGATCGCCGACGCTGCCCGGCGAACTGCTGCAGATGATCAGGGGCCAGGGTTTGGCGGAGTTCCCCACGGTCACTTGCGACGACATGCGGGTCTTGCTGGAGCTGGCGGAAAACACGCAGTTGATCGCGCTGGTGCCGCAGCTGGTGGTCGACGATCTGGGCGATCGTGATGCGCTGGTGGCGCTGCGCATGCCGATGCCGTTCGACCGCTATGCCCACCCCTGCATCATGCATACAAAAGGGCGCACGCTGGGGCCGGCGGGCAACCTGTTGATTGAACTGGTGAGCGAGCGTTTCGGCGCGGTACGGGCAAAGGGTCGCCTCGGCTGACGGCCGCTCACACCTTCTTCAGTGTGCGCCATTGCGCGAGCAAGCCCGCCAGGCCGGCTGCACCTGCCAGCGCGGCGGCGCAAAAGGCGAGGCCATAGTCTCCCGAGTGATCGCGCAGAACTCCGCCGGCCCAGGTGCCGGCGCCGGCGGCGATGAAGGCCAGGAAATAAATCTCGGCGATACGCCTGCCGGCCTGGCTCACGGGAAACAGTTCGCGTGCGAGCACGGCATAGCCGGGCAGGTAGGCGCCGAAGCCCAGTCCGATCAGTGCGACGCCGATTGCCGTGGCCGCATAGCCGCCGCTGAATGACAGCCAGAGCAGGCCAAGCACATGCAGCATTGATGCGGCGACCAGCACGCGATAGCGGCCCAGTCGCAGGCTCAGTTGCGCCACGCCCAGGCGCGTGGCAAGGCTGGCGCCCAGCATGACGGAAAGCAGCGCCGCTGCGGCAGCCGGCGTGGCACCCAATTCTTCGCCGGCGGCGGTGATGTGGCCCATCACCAGAAAGGTGGCCACGCTGGACAGGCCCAGACAAATGCCCAGATTCGCCAACAGGCCGTTCGGCCCGCGGTGACCGCGTGTCTGGCCGCCAATGGACTCGCACTCCTGCGTGCTGGATTGGTGCCGTTGCGCGCTGGCTGGCGGCGCCCTGCGGAACGCGAAGGCGCAGGCAAGCAGCAGCACCCCGCCTACGACACCGAAGCCGAGCAGCGTAGCGCGCCAGCCATGGTCGCGCGCGGCGATGCGCAGCAGGGGCGGAAACAGCAGACCGCCCACGCTTTGGCCGGTGGCCGCGATGGCGATGGCCAGTGGCCGACGGCGATCGAACCACTGACTGAGCGCCGCCGTCAGAGGGCCAAAAAAGATGCCCTGGCCGCACGCACCCACCAACAGACCGAAGGCCAGATACAAGCCGCCAATGCTTTGCGAGAACGATGCGGCAACAAGACCCGAGGCCGTGGCCAGCGAGCCGACCACTGCCAGCGGGAAAAAGCCGAAGCGATCATGCATGCGGCCGAACACCAGGCCGCCGAACCCCGCACCTATCAGCATGAAGGTGTGGGCCAGGGCCAGCGCCGCCGTGCTCGCGCCCAACTCCCGCGACAGAGGCTTGAGCAGGATGGGCACGCAGGTCGCCGCGCCGAATCCGATGGAGGCGATCAGCAACGTCAGGGCCGCGAGCCACCAGCCATAGGCGGTTTCGATCGAGGGCAGCGGAGTGCGTTGCATGGGAAATGCCTTGGTGGTGTAAAGGGATGCATCGACTCTCGCAGACCGAAGGCTCGCGCGGCACGGGTCGGCCCTGCGCCATGGCGCAAATGCCCCTGTGCATGCATCCCTTTCGCCATGCCCTCATCGCGCCGCGTCTCTCTCGGGAGAACGCAACACGGTGTCGCAATAGCCACTAACGCCGCTTGCCCTGCTCCGCGCAGAATTGTTTCAATCCAAGGCGCTTCGCTGCGATGCGAGGCACAGCAAAAGGAAGCAATGCAATGAAGTTTCGACACATTGAAGTGACACGGATGACGCCCACCATCGGCGCGCTCATCTCCGGCGTGGACCTGAATGCGGTGAAGAACCCCGCGGTCTATGACGAGATCCGCAACGCTCTCTGGGAAAACAAGGCGATCTTCTTTCGCAAGCAGCCGCTGACGCCGCAAGCACACCTGGCGCTGGGCCGCGCGTTCGGCGAGATGGAGAGGCACGAGTTTTTTCCGCACGTGGATGGCCACCCCGAGATCCAGACCATCGCCAACACCGGCAAGAAGTCTCCCGATACCGACCGCTGGCACGCGGATTGCACGTTCCGGGAAAAGCCCAATGCAGTGTCCATCCTGCGCGCCGTGGAGATTCCTCCCGAGGGCGGCGACACACTGTGGGCGTGCATGAACACGGCCTACGAGGCGCTGGACGAGCCGATGAAGAAGATGCTGCTGGAGCTCGATGCGGAGCACGACATCTCCTACGCCTTTCGCAGGATGGGCTACACCGGCGAGGCGCGCCGGCTCGATGCGAGCAACCCGCCCTATATCCATCCTGCTGTGATCAATCATCCAGTGACGGGCAAGCTGTGCCTGTTCGTGAATTCGATCTGGACCAAGCGCTTCACCAATCTCATCGACCGGTATGGCGAGAACCTGCTCAAGTTGCTGCATGAGTGGGTGATGAAGCCCGACTTCCAGGTGCGTTTCCGCTGGGAGCAGGACTCCATCGCGATCTGGGACAACATGGCGACGCAGCATTACGCGGTGTTCGACTATGCGGGGCACAACCGGCGCATGCACCGGGTGACTTGTGAGCCGACGAAGGTTCGCCTGAATGCACGCCCAGAGGCCTCGCGCCCCGCACCGATCGCCGATTTCGGCGAGGCGTCGATGATGACTGCGATGCGGCCCACGCTGCAGGAGTCCATGCAAGGCAACGGCGCACGCCCGCAACCGCAACCAGGCATGGGCATGCTGGACGATTCGCGCATGCAGCGCCTGTCGGACACCGAGCGCCGAGCCGTGAAGGCCGTCTTCGAGGCGATCAGCTCGCTCGACCTGGCCGACATCGCTCGCCGCAGCGCAAACGTCTGAAGAGGGCCGCCTCGTGAACGAAACCTTTGACGACGACCTGGCCGCCCTGCAGGAGACGCGCACCCTGGTGGCCCGCGCGCTGCCTGCCGCGCAGGCCCTGGCGCGCCTTGAGCCAGCCGAGGCCTGGCGCATCGCCGAGCGGGTCTGCCGCGCTTGCGAAGACCGCGCCGAGCACTATGCGCGCCTGGCCGTCGAAGAGACGGGCATTGGCCGCGTGCAGGACAAGGTGTTCAAGAACCTGCTCGCCAGCCGCGATCTCATGGCCTTTTACCAAAACACCGTGCTGGGCGGCATGCGCGTGGATGAAGAACGCAAGATGCTGCTGGTCGGCCGGCCTGCGGGGGTGGTGATGGGCCTGGTTGCGTCGACCAGCCCGATCGCTACCCTGTATTTCAAGGTGCTGTCCTGCCTGATGTCGCGCAACGCCATCATCCTGAGCCCGCATCCGCTGGCGCTGCATTGCTCCATCGACGCGGCGGAGTACCTGCGCGAGGTGGCGCGCGAGGCCGGCGCCCCTGCTGACGCCATCCAGATCCAGAAGACGCCGACGCTGGACGCCACGCACGCGATGATGCGCAACCGTGGCGTGAACCTGATCCTCGCCACTGGTGGCACCCCCATGGTGCGGGCCGCCTACAGCTCTGGCACGCCTTCACTGGGCGTGGGGCCAGGCAACGTCCCGGTGTACGTGGACGCGAGCGCCGACCTTGGACTCGCTGTGGACGAGACGATGGCCGCCAAGACCTTCGACTACGGCTCGGCCTGCTCTACCCCCTCGGCGGTGTTCGTGCACCGCAATGTCGAGGCTGACTTCACCGACAAGATGAAGCGCGCGGGCGCCTTTTATTGCAACGCCGAGCAGCAGCAGCGCCTGGAGGCATTCGCCTTCCCAGAGGGTCGCCTGAATCCGAAGATCGTGGGGCGCGCGGCCGCGTGGATTGCGCAGCAGGCGGGTCTGTCCGGTGCGGGCCACGCGACGGTGCTGGTCGGCACGCTGAACGAAGTCTCGCGCGCCTCGTCAATGGCCAAGGAAAAGCTCTCTCCCATTCTTGGGTTCAAGCGCGTGGACGATCGCGAGCACGCAATCCGCGAGGCGCGCGCCATGCTGGCCGTCTCGGGTGCGGGGCACACATCGGGCATCTTCGCGGAAGACCTCGAAACCATCGCCTTGTGGGGTGGCACGCTGGACGTGAACCGCACGGTCGTGAACAAGGGCACGTCCATGGGCGTGATCGGCGCCGGCACCGGTCTGGCTCCCACTTTCACCATCGGCACGGGCTTCGCGGGCCGCAGCTCCATCGCCGAGAACGTGGGTCCCGAGCATCTCATCAACTGGAAAAAGATCGCCTTCCCCACCGGCGCGGCCGCGCCTCGCAGCGAAGCATCGCCGTCGCAGCGCACCGGCGATGCGCACGACGAGCACATTCGCGACACCGTCCGGGCCATCCTGGCCTTGGCCCTCGAATCCCGGACTACCCCATGACCACATTGCGCTCTTTCGACTTCCTGGACCGCCTGCAGCCCCAGACCATGTGCTATCTCGGCAGCATGGTGCGCGGTTTCCTGCCACGTGCCAACGATGCGGCAATGATCATCGAGATCGCGCCCGGGTTGGACGTCGAATGGCTGACCGATATCGTGCTCAAAGAGATCGACGTGAAGCCCGGCGTGCTCATGGTGGAGCGGCAGTTCGGCTACCTCGAGTTCCATGCGCGCCACGCAGCTTCGGTGAAAGCGGCGGGGGCGGCGGTTCTTCAGGCCCTGGGGCTGTCATCGCCCGAGCTCCCGCAGCGGCAGATCCTGGCCTCGCGGCAGATCGATCGTGTCGACAGCCTGCATTCCTTCCTGGTCAACCGCAACAAGTCTGGCTCGATGCTGCTGCCGGGACAGTCGCTCTTTCTGCTGGAAACCACGCCCGCGGCCGGCGCGCTGCTGGCCGCGAACGAGGCCGAGAAGGCGGCTGACATCACGCTGGTGGACTGCCGCTTCATGGGAGCGAGCGGGCGCCTGTACGTGAGCGGAACCGAGTCCGCCGTGCGCGCGGCCAGCGAGGCCGCGATCGCGGCGCTGACGCCGGAGGCGCGATGATGAGCACGCCGCGCTCCCCAGAGTTCGAAAGCCTCGTCGGCGAAGCGGTGCGCGGCTTTATGCAGACACGCCGCGCTCCCCCGGCGCCGGCGCCATCGGTGCGGTTGCCGCTCACCATTCGCAGCGATGCGGACCTGGCCGAACTTGTTCGCTGGTTCAAGTTGCTGTGTACGAGCGATGCCTTGCGCGAACGTTTCGTGAGTGGGGCGATTGCGCTGGACCTGAAATTGCTGGCGCCCGAGCCTGCGGCTGCGCCCATGCCTGTGGCCATGGCCGCGCCCGGAAATGGCGCGCCGCAAGCCGGCTTGCCCATGACGATCGATGAATCGGTGATTACCGAGGCTGTCTTGCGGCGCCAGCACGCCCGCGGCCAGGTTGTGAGCTTGAGGCGCGGCGCCGTCATCACGCCGGCGGCGCGCGATTACGCCAGGACGGCGGGTATACGAATGGAGCGCAGCGAATGAAAACAGGTACTGTGACCGGTCGCATCTGGGCCACCAAACGACATGAACTGCTGCCGCCGGGCGCCCTGGTGCGCCTGGAGATGGATGGCGGCGGCTCTCTGGTCGCGCTCGACGGATTCGGTGTGGGCATCGGTGACGAAGCCCTCGTGATCCAGGGTTCGGTGGCGGCGCATTACTGCGGTAGTCCGGTGGACGCCATGGTGGTCGGGATCATCGATCCCAGCGGCGAGCGCTAGGCCGCCCCCCTCATTTTTGATCGTAGTTTTTTTAACAGGAGAGATGACATGTCCCAGGCAGTTGGATTGATCGAGACGGTTGGCTACGTGGCGGCTTACGCTGCAGCGGACGCCATGGTGAAGGCGGCGAACGTGACCCTGGTGGGCCGCGAGCAGGTGGGGGCGGGGCTGGTGGCGATTACCGTGACCGGCGACGTCGGGGCCGTCAAGGCCGCCACCGACGCGGGCGCCGAGGCGGCGCGGCATGTGGGTGAAGTCAAGTCCTGCCATGTGATTCCACGGCCGCACGCCGACGTGCTCAAGTATTTCGAAGCCGCCAAGAAGTAAACGCCCTGCCGCCCGGGGGGCGTTGCGAAAGCCGATATGCAAAACGAACTACGCGTTTATCTGATCCTCGAACGCCTGGAGCGGCAGTTTGCCGCCTACCTGAGTTCGCCCACGGGCGGGCGCGGCTACGTTCCGCTGGAAGGCATGAGCTCGCTGATTCTCGAGATCGCACCGGGCCTGGCCATCGAGCGCGTGACCGACACGGCGCTGAAGGCGGCGCCCGAACTGGAGCCGGGCCTGCTGGTCGTCGAACGGCAGTTCGGCGTGCTGGAGGTCCACGCCGACCAGCCCGCAGATCTGGCCCGTGCCGGCGAGGCGATCCTGGCATCGCTGGGCGTGCGCGCCGAGGACCAGCTCAAACCGGAAATCCTGGTGATGGACGTCGTCGAGGACATCACCGACCGCCACGCCGTCATCATCAATCGCAACAAGCAGGCATCCATGGTGCTGCCCGGCGAGAGCGTGCTTCTGCTTGAGCTGGTGCCGGCACTGTTTGCTTCGTACGCGGCGAATGAGGCGGAAAAGGCGGTGCCTGGCATCCGCCTGATCGATCTCCGGATGATCGGGGCCACGGGACGGCTTTACCTCTCGGGGTCACACGAAGATGTGCTGGCAGCGGCAAAGCACATCCAGGCGAAGCTGGCAAAGATTCCGGGTCGGGCGTCGCGCACGGAGAAGAGCCGTTAGGGGTCCGGGTTATCGAATCGGCTCACGCATGACGGCGGCGCTGGAACTGGCCAACAGCGGGCGCGAGGAACGGCCGTAACGCCGGTGCACGCGGTGCACTGGCGAGAGACTATAGTTTTCATAGCTGATTGTGCAGGCCACGCAAGGGCTGCGGGGCCTTTTTGCTTAAGAAACAGGTTGCCGGGCAAGCCGGCGCCAGCCGCAGGGTGAGCCGCGGGCCAAGCCGGTGTACGCTTGGGCGCTGACACCGCCATGAAACCTACCGCTGCGCCACTGCCCCGCTCGCCCTTGGCCACCGCGCCACCCCACGCGTCAATCGACGTCCCGATCTGGCCCATGCTGCTGGCGCTGACCACGGCGTTTGCGCTGAGCCAGGCCTACCGCACCGTGATCGCGCTGATGGCCGTTTCGGTGCAGGGCGACTTTCATCTGGACGAGGAGGCGCTGGGCCTGTTTGCCGCGTGCTATCACTTCGCATTCGCCGGCATGCAGTTATTCATGGGGATTGGCATTGACCTGCACGGCGTGCGCCGCACCGTGCTGGCGGCATTCCCGCTGGCAATTATTGGGGCGGTGGTCTCGGCCATGGCGCATAACTACGCCATGCTGGTGCTGGGCCAGATCCTCATCGGCGTGGGTTGCGCGCCCACGTTCCTGGTCTGCACCGTGTTCATCGCGCGGCACCTGCCGCCGCTGCGCTTTGCGGCCGTGTCCGGCATGGTGCTGGGGCTCGGCGGCATCGGCATGCTGATTACCGGCACGCCGCTGGCGTGGCTGATCCAGGCCACGTCCTGGCGCGGCGGCTACTGGGCACTGGGCGCATTTTCCGTGCTGTCGTGGCTGCTGATCTACGCCCTGGTGCATGAGCCGTCGACTCCCGCGCTGCATGTGGGCGGTGCAGCCCCGCAGCGCGAAACGGTGGGCCAGGCGATCAGGAAATTTGGCGCGCTCTTCATGCTGCCGCACACCTGGGGCATCTTGCTGCTGGCCAGCGTGGGCTATGCATCGTTCATTGCGCTGCGCGGCCTGTGGCTGGGGCCGATGCTGATCCAGCGCCATGGCTTCTCGCTGGTGCAAAGTGGCAATGTGGCGCTGGCGATGTCGTTTTCGTCCATGTTCGGGCCGCCGCTGTTCGGCCGGTTCGACCCCGGCCCGGCGCATCGCCGTCGCTGGATCGTCGGCTTCACGCTGCTGATGGCGGGCCTGTTCGCGATCTTCGTGGTGACGCACAGCGCCGTCATCGATGTGATCGATCCGATCGTGATCGGCCTGCTTTCGGGTTTCATGGTGCTGCAGTACGCCGATGTGCGCGCTGCCTACCCCGCCGCGCTGACCGGGCGCGCCATGGCGCTGTTTACCATGGCCATGTTCATGGGCGTGGCGCTCATGCAATGGTTCACCGGCTTCGTGGCCACGCTGGCCACGGCGCATGGCATCGAGCCCTATGCCGCCGTGCTGGGCAGCATTGCCGCGATCGTGGCCGCGGGCGCGCTGGCGTTCGTGGTGTTGCCGGGGCCGGCCAGGCGGGACTGAAGCGCGCTGACCGTGTGCGCTCGGGGCCAGCCGTCACACCGGCGTGCCGTGCTCGTACAGCACCAGTGCGCGGTACACGGCGCTGTGCGCCGGCGTCGGTACGCCGTGCTGCAGCCCCAGGCCATGCACGCGGCCCGACAGCCATTGCAACTCCAGCGGCTTGCCGCGCTCCAGGTCCTCAGACATGGAGGAGCGGAACGAGCCCGGCAGCGAAGTCAGCCGGCTCATGACGTCATCGGCCAGATCGGCGCGCAGCAACTGGCCCGCGGCGCGCCCCACCGCAACGCCTTCGTCGATCAGCTGGCGCTGGAAGATGCGCGTCTCGGGGTGGCCCATGATTTGCCCCATGCGTGCGCGCAGCAGCGACGTGGCGCCGGCGATGGCGGCCAGCGTGACGAACTTCTCCCAGATCGCGACGCCGATGGCATCAAGGGCCGTGGCCTCCAGCGCGGTGGCCCGCTCGCAGGCCGCGCAAAACGCGGCAATCACCGGGTCGCCGCCGGCCGCATCCACCACGATGCGGTGCATGCCGCCCGGGCTGCGGATGACGCCGGGGCTCTCGATCACGGCCGAGACGTAGATCACCCCGCCCAGCACCCGCGCGCCGGGCAACGCGCCCGAGATCAGCCCGACGCTGTCGATGCCGTTTTGCAGCGTCACGACGCGCGTTTGCGGCCCGAGCAGCGGCGCCATGGCGCGCGCGGCGGCCTCGGTGTCCCACAGCTTGACGGCAAAGATCACGAGGTCCACCGGCCCGATGCTGGAGGGATCGTCGGTGGCCGTGACGCGCTCCAGGTGAAGCGCATGCTCAGGGGTTTCAATTCGCAAGCCGCTTTTCTGCAGCGCCTGCAGATGGGCGCCGCGCGCGATGAAGGCGACGTCTTCCCCCGCGGCCTGCAGCCGCGCGCCGACGTAGGCGCCGACTCCTCCAGAACCCATGATAGCGATGCGCATTCCATTTCTCCTTTTGATGTTTGGGCAATGGTACGCCGGCAAGGCAGGTCAGCGCGTCACGCTACAGTATTCGTAGCTGCTCGCGCATAACCTGTATGGGCCAGACGGTGTTTTGATGATGAAAACCCAAGCGCTCCAGCGAATGAACACCGGCACGTCCATGGAAGCCCGCCATCGGCTTTGGTGAATAAGTCACATAAATGGTCTGTGCAATTGAGTACCTTTGGCGTACTGCACAGGCATAACCACAATGGCCGAGCCAACCATTCAATGCGAGGATGATTGTTGCAAAGTGTTAACAGGTTAGTGACTCCCGGATGGCGACCCTTATTCCTTCGATCGGTACCTGCGTTTCGCGCATGACCGGCGGCGAGCGACGGCTTGCCGAGCGCCTTGAACAAAAGCTCGACGACGATTACCTGCTCTGGTACGACGTGCCGATTGGCCCCCGGCATCTGCATCCCGACTTTGTCGTGATGCACCCGCGCCGTGGCCTGCTGATTCTGGAAGTCAAGGACTGGAGCCCCAAAACCATCCAGCAGGCCAACAAGCAAAGCTGGCAAGTCTTTATTGACGGCACGCTCAAGACCCAGCCGAACCCGGCGGAGCAGGCACGGCAGTATGCGCATGCCGTGGTGGATGCCCTCAAGCGCGACCCGCAACTGGTGCAGCCAGGCGGCGACCATCAGGGCAATCTCGCATTTCCCTGGAGCTATGGCGTCGTGTTTCCCAACATGACGCGCAAGCAGTTCACAGAGGGCCAGCTGGATCAGGTCATCGAGCCGCATCAGGTGATTTGCAGTGACGAGATGCTGGAGAAGGTGGGCGCCGAAGACCTGCAAAGCCGCCTGTGGGACATGTTTCCGTACCTGATGCGCGGCGTCATGTCGCTGCCGCAGCTTGATCGCGTGCGCTGGATTCTGTTCCCGGAAGTGCGCGTGCAAACGCAAGGCGCGCTGTTTGACGATAGCGACGTCGATGCCGAACTGCCCAGCATCATGCGCGTGATGGACCTGCAGCAGGAGCAACTCGCGCGGTCCCTGGGCGACGGCCACCGCGTGATTCACGGCGTGGCCGGCTCGGGCAAGACCATGATCCTCGGCTACCGCGCCGAATACCTGGCCAAGGCCAACACGCCCGCGTCCAAACCCATCCTGATCCTTTGCTACAACGAGCCGCTGGCGGTCAAGCTCGAATCGGTGATGCAGGCCAAGGGCCTTGGCGACAAGGTGCACGCGCGCCACTTTCACAAATGGTGCCGCGATCAATTGGTCACGTACGGCCAAACACTACCGGGGCAGGTCGGGCGCGATCAGTACGTTGCCGAGCTGGTTCAACGCGTCATTCACGGCGTGGACCGCAAGCAGATCCCGTCAGGCCAGTACCAGGCCATCCTGATCGACGAAGGCCACGACTTCGCGCCCGAGTGGCTCCGGCTCGTCACGCAAATGGTGGACCCAACCACCAACAGCTTGCTGCTGCTGTACGACGACGCGCAGAGCATTTACGAACGCTCGCGTTCCAAGCAGTTCAGCTTCAAGAGTGTCGGCGTGCAAGCGCAAGGCCGCACGACGATCTTGAAGATCAACTACCGCAACACCAAACAGATCCTGCAAACCGCCAGCCTGATTGCGGCTGATTTGCTGACGGCCGACGACAAGGACGATGACGGCATTCCGCTGCTCAAGCCGATCAGTTGCGGACGCGATGGCGAAGCGCCCATCCTCATCAAACTGCCCAGCTTGCGCGAAGAGGCATTAGCCATTGCTGACCAACTGAGCAATGCCTACGGCGAGGGCCACGCTTGGGGCGACATGGCCATCCTGTGCACAGATCGCCACACGCGCGACCTATGTGCCAAGGTGCTGCACCAGCGCAAGATTCCCGTGCAAATGCGCATAGGGACAGGCGACTTCGACCCGGCCAGTGACACGGTCAAGGTCATGACCATGAAGGTCAGCAAGGGTCTGGAGTTCCCCGTGGTGGCGCTGCCCGGTGTGGGGCATATGCCTGCGGAGGGTGAAGATGAACAAGAGGCGGCACGGGTGTTTTATGTAGCGGCGACAAGGGCTACGCATCGGCTGGTGATTGGGGTTAGCGGGGATAGAGGGTTTGGCGCCAAGCTTCATGCGCGCGCCATCTAGGGATAGAGGAGATTGCGGGGAAGTCTGCAACGACAGAGAAAATCTGATTGGTGGAACCAAGAGAGGAAACGAAAAATGCATCCAACACTAATGCTTGTTAATGAGGAGTTAGCACAACTAGTTGTGTCGTTAAAAGTTATCAGAAGCAATGAACCCTTCAGCGTCGCTCACGGCGGTTGGAATATTCCTGGGACTACTCGAGACGAACTAGTGGAAGCTGTTGACCGTTTGTTGTCCTTAATTGCCGACCGTGGAACTGATCAACTAACTTCGAATGAGGCGTTAATTGCCGACTATCCACGCAGATTGAATTTCTTACGGGCAAATACAGTGCCCCAGTTATGGAGTGGAAATGCGGCACAGGCCGTTCCTGCTTTCATGATCACAATTCAAGCCTTAAGGGATGCTATCGAAAAAACGCTGCCAGAAAGCGAGGGTCTGACAGAAGCAATTGCGCAAGAGCGCGCCAACGCCAAGACAGCGGCGACTCGTTTGCGTGCACTCGAAGCCCGAATCGCCGATTTGGAGCCTCGATCCACATCTCTCGCTGAGATGGTCGATCGGATTGAAAAAGCGAACGCGGCGGCGGACCAGCTACCCGTTGATCTTCAGGCGCTGAGGGAAGCTCGCAAGACTATTAGTGAGTCGTTGGCAGCCGTCACTCTGGACAGGGGTAAGGTCGGCGTATTTACCACCGCTGCTGATGCCGACAAAGCCACCTTATCGGCACGGGTCAAGGAAGCGGAAGATATCGTTGCGCGTTGCGATTCCGCGTATGCCGCATCAACGAGTCATGGCTTGGCTGCAGCATTCACAGAGCGGTCCGGGGCATTGGCAAAATCCATGTGGGTTTGGGTCGCGGGTCTTGTTGTCGCCCTTGGCCTTGGATCTTGGATTGGTTCGACCCAGCTGCGTAATTTTTCAGAAATAATAAAACAGCCCGGTTCGAATCCGACCGGCGCCTTCATAGACCTTGTTCTGGCGCTCTTGTCTGTAGGTGCAACAGTCTGGTTCTCATGGCTGGCCACCAAGCAGATCGGACAGCGGTTTCGACTTGCTGAAGATTACGCATTCAAAGCATCAGTATCCAGAGCGTATGAGGGGTACCGACGTGAGGCCGCAAACATTGACGAGGAGTTCGTTTCAAGGCTGTTTTCATCGGCGTTGAGCCGGCTTGATGAGCAGCCCCTTCGTTTGGTAGAGACAACGACTCATGGGAGCCCATGGCACGAGCTAGCATCATCCGGTCTCATCAAAAAAGCTGCTGCATTGGTCCCTGATTTCACCGCATCAGTGACACAAATGGCTAAAGACAGCCTTGCTGCGTTAAGGTCTGCTGGCAAAACAACGCCCGTTGTAACGATCTCTAAAGAGATTTCACCAAGCAGTCACTGACTGTTAACGTCACAGTAGTCAGCTTCTCGCGCGCTCGCACTGAGGCGAGATGCACAGGGAGGGAGAACCAACAATGAATATCCAATCCGTTCGTATCAAGAACTTTCGTACATTGAAAGACGTGAAGATCCCCTTCGATTCCGTCACCACATTCATCGGTCCGAACGGCGCCGGCAAATCTACAGTGCTTCGTGCACTCGACTGGTTCTTCAACGGAAAGCCTGGCTCGCTGACGGAAAAGGACTGCTCCTTCGGTGCTGTTGACGAAGACGTCGAGGTCCAAGTCACATTCGCTGACCTTACCGAAAAGGATCGAAATGAGCTTGGGAAATACGCTCCAGCAGGAGTCGCGACTTTTACAGCATGGAAGCTTCGCAGCCCGAGCGGGGCTGAAACCCTATCAGCTAACTCGAAGAGTTATGCACCGTTCAATGGCATCCGCAGTAAGGGATCGGCTGCCGAGAAGAAGGCCGCCTACAACGAACTGCGAACCGCAGATCCATCGATTGGTCTCACGGCCTGGAGTAATTCCGACGCGGCCAACCAAGCAATGACGGCGTGGGAGGCAGGGCATACCGAACAACTCGTCGAAGCGCCTGAGTCTCTGCAGACCAACTTCTTCGGCTTCAACAGCGGCGGAAAGATGAGTGGCCTTTTCGACTTCGTCCTGGTCACTGCCGACCTCCGGGCAAGCGAGGAGTCGATGGACGGGAAGTCTAGCATCATCGGCCGAATCCTTGAGCGTTCAGTCGATCGCGCTGCTGCAGATGAGGAGATTGCGAAGATCGTCGAAGAGTCGCGCGAAAAGCAGCAGAAAGTCTACGAGGAGAAATTTAAGGGGCAGCTTGAGACCATAACGACGCAGCTCAACGAGGTCGTTAAGTCTTACTCGCCTGGTCGCGTTGTCACAGTTTCCCCTGCCGAGGTGGAACTCAAGGCTCCTCGCACGACATTCGACGTGGCCGTGCTAGATGGCAAAACCGAGACTGCTGTGGAACGGCAGGGGCATGGTTTTCAGCGCACACTTCTGATCTCGGCTCTGCAGCTCTTGGCGCAATCGGGCGCGGCTTCAGCAGAGGGCGTCATCTGCCTGGCGATCGAGGAGCCGGAGCTCTTTCAGCACCCGATCCAGGCGCAGGCGTTCGCAAAGGTGCTCCGATCGCTAGCCGAAAACACCGGAAAGCGCATCCAAGTAACCTATGCGACTCATAGCCCTTACTTCCTTGAGGCGCGACATTTCGACCAAGTCAGGCGACTGACGAGGTCGTCTGACGAGACACCTGTGGTCACTGTCCACCTTGCCACGATCGCAGGGGTAAAAGCCAAGTTGAACGGGGTTCTCAACGCCGATACAGTTGATCGCCAGCTTGACGGCATGGTGGCGAATCAGCTTGCCGTGGCGCTTTTCGCGCACCGCACCTTCCTCGTGGAAGGCACAACAGAGTCGTCAGTGTTCTACGGTATTGGCGACAAGACTTCACTCGGATCACTCGAGGCCGCTGGCGTTTCCATCGTCCCCGTGGGAGGCAAGACATCGATCCCCCTCGCACACGCAATCCTGACGTCAATCGGTATCCCGGTCTATGTACTCTTCGATGCGGATGGCGGGTTTGAAGCGCGTGCAATGGCCAAGAGGAAAGCGCAAGAGAAGATTGATGAAGAACGTGGCGGTCACGTGAAAGCGAATCGCGCGCTGCTGAAGTACTTTGGTCGACCTGAAGAGGACTTTCCATCTGCCATCGTGGCTGGCGAGGTAGCGATCTTTGATGATCACCTTGAGGCCTTCCTTTCGACAAACTGGACCGAATGGATCACAGCCTGCAACAACGTCGAAGCTGCCGCAGGCATCAGTCTCGCGAAGAATCAATTTGCGTACCGGACGGCAACACTCAAGGCCGAGGGAACGGTGCCGGATATGCTCATGCAGATTCTGGCCAAGGCGGAGGGTAAGTAATCATGCATGAAATCATCTGCCCGCACTGCGGGAAAGCATTCAAAATTGACGAGGCCGGGTATGCGGACATCATCAAACAGGTTCGCGACGGCGAGTTTGAGCAGCAGTTGCACGAGCGGCTTGAGCTGGCCGAGCGAGACAAGCAGAACGCCGTCGAGCTTGCCCAGGCGAAGGTCGCCAGCGAAATGCAGAAGGCGGCCGTGGCCAAGGACTCCGAGATACAGGAACTGAAGGCCAGACTCGACGCCGGTGAGGTCACGCGGAAGCTCGCTGTGACCGAGGCCCTAAGCGCCGTGGAAAAAGAGCGTGACACACTCGCGAACGAACTTGAGCAGGCGAGACGTGACAAGCAAGCCGCTTCCGAACTGGCCGCGGCAAGGCTCTTGAACGAACTGCAGAAGGCCGCTGCTATGAAGGACGCGGAAATCCAGGGCTTAAAGGCCGAGCTCAGTGCCAAAGAGGTTGCGCAGAAACTCGCTGTGACCGAGGCAGTTGGTGCGGTCGAGAAGGAGCGCGAGGAACTGAAGAGTGGCCTCGAGCGCGCGGAGCTTGAGAATCAGCTCGCCGAAAAGTCGCTCAAAGACAAGTATGAGACGCAGATCAGGGATCGCGAGGACACAATAGAGCGCCTTCGGGACCTGAAAGCTCGTCTGTCGACCAAGATGGTTGGTGAAACCCTGGAGCAGCACTGCGAGACCGAGTTCAACCGCATTCGAGCAACCGCGTTTCCCAGGGCCTATTTCGAGAAGGACAATGACGCTCGGACGGGCAGCAAGGGGGACTACATTTTCCGTGACTCGGATGAGGCGAGCACCGAGATTGTCTCGATCATGTTCGAAATGAAGAACGAGAGCGATCGCACTGCGACGAAAAACAAGAACGAGGACTTCCTGAAGGAGCTCGACAAGGATCGCACCGAAAAGGGCTGCGAGTATGCCGTGCTGGTATCGCTGCTTGAGCCCGATAGCGAGCTCTACAACACCGGAATTGTCGACATGTTCCACCGCCACCCCAAGATGTACATCGTCCGGCCCCAGTTCTTTCTTCCCATCATCACGCTGCTGCGGAATGCAGCGATGAACTCGCTCAAGTACAAGTCGGAGCTTGCGCTTGTTAAGGCGCAGAACATCGATATCACGAACTTTGAAACCAACCTCGAGACATTCAAGACCGCATTCGCACGGAACTACGACCTTGCATCCAATAGCTTCAAAAAGGCAATCGAGGAGATCGACAAGTCGATCGACCACTTGCAGAAAACGAAGGACGCCCTGCTCGGTACTGATCGGAACCTTCGTCTTGCAAACGACAAGGCGCAGGATGTGACGATCAAGAAACTGACGCGGGGCAACCCGACGATGGCAGCCAAGTTCGCCGAGCTCAAGACTCCCGATCCCTTAGATGCAGAATGATTCAGGTCACGGCATGAACGGTCGCACGCCGTTGGCGTCCGTTTGGCCAGTTCGTTGCGCATAGGCTTGAAGTCACCGTGTCACGGCGTCGATGAATGCGCCCTCGAAGTGTTACCTGTTCTTTGAGGCCCAGCCTTTTCGTACGGCTCTGTTAATAAAGCTATTTAGGCCTTGCCCGGCATTGGCCAATTGCTTCATCTGTGCAAGATTCGCAGCGCCGGCACTTTGGTCTGTATAGAGATAAATCGACCCATCTCCAAACTGCACCTGTATCGAAGACGGTTCGATCTCATAGGCGAAAACATTCGAGTCGCCTCCACGATTTGCGTAACGTTCCATCGCGTTTCTCCCTGATTCTTGCGATCTATGACTTTTAATGCTACGCATTTCTCCTTTGAAGGACAAGCTGAATTTCGATTTCTTGAAGTTGACGTTCGTGAAAATCAGCAACTGACCTCAAGACAAAATACAAGGATAGACATGAAGCCATGCAGTGAATTTAGCTCTCAATTTGATAGCTGCTTGCGCAATAACTGTAGGCGCCAGAGCCCCATACAGCTTAAATTCTCAGCAGTCATCGCGCGGAACCTGGCCAGCACCCGCTCATTCACGCAGCAGCAAGTCACCCGTGCACCGAGGCAGCCAATCCCGTGTGAGGTCAAAATGAACCACGCAGAACATCTACCACTGGCATAGGCGCAAAGGATTTCCCATGACCGATCTCTCCACCTTCCCCATCACCCACAAATGGCCCGCCCAGCACCCCGACCGGCTGCAGCTCTACTCCCTGCCCACGCCCAACGGCGTCAAGGTGTCGATCATGCTGGAGGAGACCGGCCTGCCGTACGAGCCGCATCTGGTCAACTTCGCGACGCACGACCAGATATCGCCGGAATTTCTCTCGCTCAACCCGAACAACAAGATCCCGGCCATCCTCGATCCCAACGGGCCTGGGGACAAGCCGCTGGCGCTGTTCGAAACCGGCGCGATCCTGATCTACCTGGCCGAGAAGACCGGCTTGTTTCTCCCGCAGGATGCCGCCGGCCGCTACGAGACGATCCAGTGGCTGATGTGGCAGATGGGCGGCATCGGCCCGATGTTTGGGCAACTGGGCTTCTTCCACAAGTTCGCCGGCAAGGACTACGAGGACAAGCGCCCGCGCGACCGCTACGTGGACGAGTCGAAGCGCCTGCTGGCCGTGCTGGACCAGCGCCTCTCAAGCCGCGCCTGGATCATGGGCGACGCCTACACCATTGCCGACATCGCCGTCTTCCCGTGGGTGCGCAACCTGATTGGCTTTTACGAGGCGGGGGAGCTGGTGGGGTTCGGCGATTACCCGAATGTGCAGCGGGTGCTTGCGGCGTTCGTGGCGCGGCCGGCGGTGGTGAAGGGTTTGGCCATTCCCGCGCGGGTCTGAAGGCGCAGCTGAACGCCGCCTCTGACTCGTAGCCGATTTGTTCGGCCACGTGCGTCAGGACAAGGCCGCCGTTGACGGCTATCTTGTAAGTGTCGGCACACGCGCACAACAACCGCGCCTGCGTCCGGCAAGCATGTCAACCGATCAGCATAGGAGCGCAATCATGTCCGAAGCATCCAGGGAATTGGTCATCCTGATGACCCGAGGTACCGACCACGAGTTGTCGTCGGTCGGCTTCACCATCGCCAATGGCGGCATCACCGCGGGCTTGAAGGTCTATGCCTTCCTCACCAGCGCAGCGGTCGATCTGGTGCGCAAGCGCGCCATCGATCTGACGCACGTCCCGCCGCTCGAACCCCTCAAGGCCCTCATCGATGATTTCCTGAAGCGTGGCGGCACGATCTGGGCCTGTCCGCCCTGCGTCAAGGCGCGCGGCTACGCGCCGGAGGACTTCATCGAGGGCGTGCAGATCGTGGGCGCGAGCGCGATGCATGAGCGACTGCTGGCCGGGGCGGCCTCGCTCAGTTTCTGAACCCGGCTACATGCCGTCATAGTTGCGGCAGGTACTTGTCAAGCAGCTCCTGCACGGCGTCGGCCTGCAGCAGGTCGCGGCGGCGTTTGCGGGCGTCGCGCTTTCATTGGGGAAACCCGGATTTCGGTATATTTTCAAAAAATACTTTTTATGCCGAATATCTATATAAAACAATAGGTTAGCGGGATTGCTATTCAGCGCAATTCATACCCCGTACTACGCCCGCCACCCTCCAGCTTGCGCAGCACCCCGCGCGCCAGCAGGTCGTTGATATCGCGCAGTGCCGTGTCGGTGGAGCACTTGGCAATGGCCGCCCATTTGGCCGTGGTGAGCTTGCCCTCAAAGCCGTCGAGCAGCCGGTTGATGAGCTTGATTTGTCGCTCGTTCAGGGGCGTGCCGGCCCAGCGCTGCCAGAACTGGGCCTTGCCCAGCACGGTGGTCAGGGTGTCGTTGGCGCCTTGCACCGCGCGCAGCAGGCAGCCCAGGAACCAGGCGAGCCAGGGGGTCACGTCCAGCGTGCCTTTTTGCGTGGCCTCCAGCTGGTCGTAATAGTCTTTGCGCTCGCGCTGGATTTGGGCGCTCAGGCTGTAAAAGCGCTGGCTGCTCCCCTCGGCGCGCGCCAGCGCCATGTCGCCTGCGGCGCGTGAGATGCGGCCATTGCCGTCGTCGAAGGGGTGCAGCGTCACCAGCCACAGGTGCGCCACGCCGGCCTTGATGAGTGCGTCGCCCACGGCCTCGGCGTTGAACCACTGCAGGAAGGTCTGGGTTTGCGCGGCCAGCGTGGGGGCAGGCGGTGCTTCGAAGTGCACCTTTTGCCGGCCAATGGGGCCGGAGACAACTTGCATGGGCCCGGTGGCGTCATCTCGCCACGCACCAATGCGGATGCGCGCCATGCCGCTGTAGCCGGTGGGAAACAGGGCGGCGTGCCAGCCAAACAGGCGCTCGACGGTGAGGGGCGCATCGAACCGGCCGGTGGCGTCCAGCACCATGTCCACCACGCCGTCCACATACCGGTCCGCGGGCGCCAGCGCCCCAATGTCCACGCCCAGCCTGCGCGCGATGGACGAGCGCACGGTCTCCAGATTGAGCCGCTCGCCTTCGATCTCACTGGTTTTAACGACTTCCTGCGTGAGCGCCAGCAAGGTGGCCTGCTCGCGCTGTGCCAGCCCCAACTCGGCCATGCGCCCCTGCAGGTGGCCCTGCGCGCGGTGCACCTGCGCCAGCGGCTCGGCCAGTGCGGCGGCGTCGAAGCGCCAGTGCGGCCAGTCGGCTTGCTGCCAGATGTAGAGGGGGTCGGCGTAGGAGGGCATGCGGCGATTATGCGGCTATTCACCGCAAATTGTGCGGCGAATAGCCAGTGCAATCACCGCAGGGTGTTGGCGCGCGCTTGTGGTTTGAACGAGAGCGCTCCGTTTTTGGTAGCTGCCTGTGCAGAGCCTGTATGGGCTAAAGGCCATTTTCTTTCATAATAACCGGTGCTTCACCCTGCACCGCCCGCCGCAAGGCCGCCCGCGCCAGCAGGCGCGTGGAGTCCAGCGTCGGCAGCGGCGAATTCGCGTCGTTCATGATCAGCGGGATCTCGGTGCAGCCGAGGACGACGGCGTCGCAGCCCTGGTCTTTCATCCGCTGAATGACTTGCTGAAAGCTGGCGACCGCCTCGGGTTTGAAGATGCCGCACACCAACTCGTCCATGATGATGCGCTGGATCTCGTCGCGATCAAAGGTGTTCGGGCGCAGGTAGATTAGTCCGCGCGCGGTGAGCTTGTCGGGATAGACCTCGCTGTCCACCAGCCAGCGCGTGCCGGTGATCCCCACGCGCCGGAACCCGCGCCCGGCCGCCTCCAAGGCGACGACGCTGGCGATGTGCAGCCAGGGCCGCGGGGAGCGCGGCTCGACATAGGGGAGCGCCTGGTGGATGGTGTTGTCGGGGCAGATCAAAAAGTCGGCGCCTGCGGCTGCGAGCTTGTGCGCGGACGAGAGCATCAACTCGCCCACGCCGGGCCAGTCGCCGCGCTCCAGGCAGTCCACGTAATCGGCGAGCGAGTGCGTGTGCAGCGAGACCTCGGGGTGCGCGTGCGGGCCGAGCAGCGCCGCGCCTTCCGCGCAGATGGTCTTGTAGCAAAGCGCTGCGCCCTCGGCGGAGCAGCCAACGATTCCGATGTGCTGGGGCATGGCAGGAGCCCTCCTTGGCTCCGGATTATTGCCGGGTCAGGACAAGGCGCGCCGGTACTGGATCGCCTCGGCTACGTGCGTGATCTGCGTGCTGTGCGCGCCGGCCAGGTCGGCGATGGTGCGCGCCACCTTGAGCGCGCGGTGCGTGCTGCGCGCCGACCAGCCGAGCCGGGTGGCGGCGGTGTTGAGGAACTTGACGGCCGCGGCGTCCAGCGCCAGATGCTCGTCGATCTCCTGGCCTTGCAGCGCCTGATTCGTCTTGCCCTGGCGCGCCACGGCGCGCTCGCGGGCCGCGCTGCAGCGCTCGCGGATGTCGCGGCTTGACTCGCCGGCGGGCGCCTGCACCAGGTCCTGCGGCGGCAGTGCCGGCACTTCGACGTGCAGGTCGATGCGGTCCAGCAGCGGGCCGCTGAGCTTGCCCTGGTAGCGCGAGACCTGGTCGGGCGTGCAGCGGCAGGCCTTGAGCGACGAGCCGAGGTAACCGCAGGGGCAGGGGTTCATGGCGCCGATCATCTGGAAGCGCGCCGGAAATTCGGAGCGCCGCGCGGCGCGCGAGATCGTGATGGTGCCGGTCTCCAGCGGCTCGCGCAGGGCCTCGAGCGCGGCCCGGGGGAACTCGGGAAATTCATCCAGAAAGAGCACGCCGTGGTGTGCCAGAGAGATCTCACCCGGGCGCGGTGGCGAGCCGCCGCCGACCAGCGCCACGGCACTGGCCGTGTGGTGCGGGCTGCAGGTGGGACGCACGGCCCAGCGCGCCAGCGAGAAGCGCCCGCCCAGGCTGGCGATGGCCGCGCTTTGCAGCGCTTCCTCCGTTGTCATGGGCGGCAGCAGGCCGGCAAAGCGCTGCGCCAGCATGGATTTGCCGGAGCCTGGCGGGCCCATCAACAGCAGACTGTGACCGCCGGCCGCGGCGATTTCCAGCGCGCGTTTCGCCGCCACCTGGCCCTTGACGTCAGCGAGGTCGGCGTAGGCCGCCGCAGCGGGCATGGCCGTGCGCGTGACGCGCGACCAGCCCTCGGCCGGCTCTGCGGCATCCGCGCCCTGCGGCAGGAACTGGCGCACCACATCGAGCAGATGCGCCGCGCGGTACACCTGCGCGTCGGGCACCAGCGCGGCTTCTTCGGCGCTGCCGGGCGGCAGCACCAGTTGGGTGACGACGTGGCCGGCATGCAGCGCCAGGCTCATGGCCAGCGCGCCGCGTACCGGGCGCAGCTCGCCCGACAGCGACAGCTCGCCGGCAAACTCGTGGCCGGCCAGCCGCGCCGCGTCGATCTGGCCGCTGGCGGCCAGGATGCCCAGTGCGATCGGCAAATCAAAGCGCCCCGAATCCTTGGGCAGATCGGCGGGCGCCAGGTTCACGGTAATGCGCTTGTTGCCCGGAAACTCCAGCCCCGAGTTCTGGATTGCCGAGCGCACGCGCTCGCGCGCCTCTTTCACCTCCACATCGGCGAGCCCAACGAGGGTAAAACTTGGCAATCCGTTGGCCAGATGCACCTCGACGGTGACGGCCGCCGCCTCCAGGCCCAGCAGGGCACGGCTTTGCACCAAAGACAGGCTCATGCGCATTTCTCCCCAACTTGGGGCAATGGCCGCCCGTTGAGGGGGCCGGCATGGCACCGCAACAGTGCAAACTGGTTATTCATACAGTCATCTTAACGCGGACCCGCCCCCATGGGTGCACGCAGAAGGGAAAAAGGAGGGAGGTGCCCGCGCTGGCACGGTCCGTGCATTGACTGAGTGCTCGTAAACCCCTACTGGAGAATCGCATGACATTGAAGACCGCATCTGCACTGACTCTTGCCGTCTTGGCCACCCTGGCCGGGTGGGGCACCGCTTTCGCCCAATCCGAAACCCCGGCCGAGGCCCAGGCCCCGGCCCAGGCCGCCGCGGCGCCGACACCCGACTACACGCTGGCCTACAACATCGGCGTCGTCACCGACTACCGGTACCGCGGCATTTCGCAGTCGCGTCTCAAGCCGGCCCTGCAGGGCGGCGTGGACTTCGCCCACAAGAGCGGCTTTTACCTGGGTGCGTGGGCCTCCACCATCAAGTGGATCAAGGACGCCGGTGCGAGCGACGGTTCCGTGGAGCTCGACCTTTATGGCGGCTACAAGGGCGAGATTGCCAAGGACTTCACCTATGACGTCGGCTACCTGCGCTACCAGTACGTCAACAACACGCTCGGCGACGTGCCCGGCTTTGGCAACGCCAACACCGACGAGCTGTACGGTGCGCTGACCTGGGGCATCGTGACCGTCAAGTATTCGGACAGCGTCTCCAACCTGTTCGGCACGCTGAACAGCAAGAACAGCGGCTACCTCGACGTGAGCGCCAATGTCGATCTGGGCAACGGCTGGTCGGTCGTGCCGCACGTGGGCCACCAGATGGTCAAGAACAACGGCGCGCTGTCCTATACGGATTACGCGCTGACGCTGGGCAAGGACTTCGGCAAGGGTCTCTCGGCCACCCTGGCCGTGGTGGGGACCGATGCCAGCAAAACCCTGTACGTCACGCCGGACGGCAAGTTCACCGGCAGGACCGCCTTGGTGCTGGGCGCCAAGTACACCTTCTGACCGGCCTTGCGCCAAGGAGCCACCATCATGAAACTCGTTACCGCCGTCATCAAACCGTTCAAGCTCGATGAGGTGCGCGAAGCCCTCTCCGGGATAGGCGTGCAGGGCATCACCGTCACCGAAGTCAAGGGCTTCGGCCGCCAGAAGGGCCACACCGAGCTGTACCGCGGGGCTGAATACGTCGTCGACTTCCTGCCCAAGGTCAAGATCGAGGCGGCCGTGACCGACGAGCTGGTCGAGCGCGTGATCGAGGCCGTCGAGGCGGCCGCGCGCACCGGCAAGATCGGCGACGGCAAGATCTTCGTCTACGACCTGGAGCAGGTCGTGCGCATCCGCACCGGCGAGACCGGCAAGGACGCGCTCTAAACATCCCCGTCAACCAGAAAGTCAAGAACATGAAAAAACTACTTGTCTCCCTCGCACTGGGCCTGAGCCTGTTGACGGGCGGCCTCGCCATGGCGCAGGCGCCTGCGGCGGCTGGTGCGGCATCTGCTGCATCGGCCGCGGCCGATGCGACGCCTGTTGATGCTGCCGCGCCGTCGGCCAGCGCTGCTGCTGCTGCGCCGGTTCCCGCGGCTGCCACGGCGCCGGCACCTGCTGCCTCAGCCGCCACCGCGCCCGCGGACACCGTCAACAAGGGCGACACCGCCTGGATGATCGTGGCCACGCTGCTCGTCATCATGATGAGCATTCCGGGCCTGGCCCTGTTCTACGGCGGCCTGGTGCGCAGCAAGAACATGCTCAGCATCCTGATGCAGGTGTTCGTGATCTTCTCGCTCATCGTCATCCTGTGGACCCTCTACGGCTACAGCGTGGCGTTCACGGCCGGCAATCCGTTCTTCGGCAGCCTGGACAAGATCTTCATGAAGGGCATCACGCCGGACTCGATGGCCGCGACCTTCAGCAAGGGAGTGGCGATCCCCGAGTTCATCTACATGGCCTTCCAGGCGACCTTTGCCGCCATCACGGTGGCGCTGGTGATCGGCTCGCTGGCCGAGCGCGCACGCTTCTCCGCCGTGCTGCTGTTTGCCGCGCTCTGGTTCACCTTCAGCTACCTGCCGATCGCCCACATGGTCTGGTACTGGGACGGCCCGGACGGCATCGTCGACCAGGCCGGCCTGGACAAGGTGACGGCGGCCGCCGGCTGGCTCTGGGCCAAGGGCGCGCTGGACTTTGCGGGCGGCACCGTGGTGCACATCAATGCCGCCATGGCGGGTCTGGTGGGTTCCTTCGTGCTGGGCAAGCGCGTGGGCCTGGGGCGGGAGTCGATGGCGCCGCACAGCCTGACCCTGACCATGGTCGGCGCCTCGCTCCTGTGGGTCGGCTGGTTCGGCTTTAACGCCGGCTCCGCGCTGGAAGCCAATGGCTCGGCCGCGCTGGCCTTCGTCAACACGCTGGTCGCCACCGCGGCAGCCACCCTGTCCTGGATGGGCGCCGAGGCGCTGCACAAGGGCAAGGCCTCCATGCTGGGTGCTGCGTCCGGCGCCGTGGCGGGTCTGGTGGCCATCACGCCGGCGGCCGGTTTCGTGGGCGTCATGGGCGCGCTGGTGCTGGGCCTGCTGGCGGGCATGGCCTGCCTGTGGGGCGTGAACGGGCTCAAGCGCCTGCTGGGCGCGGACGATGCGCTGGACGTGTTCGGCGTGCACGGCGTCGGCGGCATATTGGGCGCGCTCATGACGGGCGTGCTGGCGTCGCCCGCGCTCGGCGGCACCGGCATCTGGGACTACGTGGCCAACAAGGTCGCCCCGGACTATTCGATCACTGGCCAGCTCTGGATCCAGTTGCAGGGCGTGCTCACGACCATCGTCTGGTCGGGCGTGGTGGCCTTCATCGCCTTCAAGATCGTCGACATGGTGATCGGGCTGCGCGTGAGCGAAGAGGCCGAGCGCGAGGGCCTGGACATCACCTCGCACGGTGAAACCGCCTACAGCCGCTAGCGCCTGACGCTGTCTGGCGAGCGCCTCGCCGGGAGCTTTGGCCCACCGCCAGGTGGGCCATTTTCATTGGTGGGAGCGAGGTACAACGTGGGGCACAATGGTCGCGGAGGCAAGCGCCATGACGGCCCCAATGACGATTCAAACCGAAAGTGCAACATGACCTGGCAGACCGTTGTGACCGAACCCAGCCAACTGGGCGAATCGCCGTTCTGGCACCCGCAGGAGGAGCTGCTGTACTGGGTCGATATTCCGGCGCGCCAGATCCTGCGCGCCAACGTGTTCACGGGCACGCTCGAGCGCTGGACCATGCCGACGGAGCCCGGCTGCATTGCGCCGGCGCGCAGCGGTGGCCTCGTGATTGCGCTGCGCGATGGCATGTACCGCGCCACCACGTGGGGCGGCGAGCTCAAGCTGCTGCAGCACTTTGACCACGACACGGCCACCACCCGCTTCAACGACGGCAAGGCCGACCCGCTGGGACGCTTTTGGGCCGGCACCATGTACGAGCCGCGCGATCGCGCCGAGGCCGAGCTGTTCTCGCTGGACTGCAGGAATGCGCAGGCCGGCGGCCCGCCCGTGCTGGAGCGCAAGGCCGGTGGCGCCGTGATTGCCAACGGGCTGGCCTGGTCGCCCGATGCCAGCACGGTGTACTGGAGCGACACCACGCGCCACGTCATCTACGCCTGGGACTGGGACGCGGCCAGCAATGCCATGACGCGCCGGCGCGTGTTCCGGCAGCTCCCGGGCAAGCCCGACGGCTGGAAGACCGGCCTGCCGGGATACGGCGGGCGGCCCGATGGCGCGGCGGTGGATTCGCAGGGCAACTACTACAGCGCCATGTTCGAGGGCCGGCGCCTGCTCAAGTTCGCCCCCACCGGCGAGCTGCTGGCCGACATCCCCGTGCCCGTGCAGTGCCCGACCATGCCGTGCTTTGGCGGCGCCGATCTGCAAACCCTGTACCTCACCACGGCCTGCCACGGCCGTCCGGCCGCCGAACTCGCGGCGATGCCGCTGTCGGGCTGCGTGTTCTCGATGCGGGTCGAGGTGCCGGGGCTGCCCGTCAACTTCTTCGTGGACTGAGTGGCGTCGCGGCTGCTACTGAATAAGTAGCTATCAGCCCAGGACCTTCAAGGGCTGCAGGCCGATTTTGTTTGAACTCAGGCGGCCAGCGCGGCCTCGATGTCCTTCGTCAGGCTCTTGGGCGTGTCGGTTGGCGCATAGCGCTTGATCACCTGGCCATCCTTGCCGATCAGGAACTTGGTGAAGTTCCACTTGATGGCCTTGAGGCCGAGCAGGCCGGGGGCCTCGGCCGTGAGCCACTGGTACAGCGGGTCGGCCTTGGCGCCATTCACGTCGATCTTGGCCATCATGGGAAAGCTCACGCCGTAGTTGAGCTGGCAAAAGCTCGCAATCTCCTCGTTGCTGCCGGGGTCTTGCGCGCCGAACTGGTTGCACGGAAAACCCAGTACCACCAGTCCCTTGCTGCCATAGGTCTCGTGCAGCTGCTCCAGCCCGGCGAACTGCGGGGTGAAGCCGCAGGCGCTGGCCGTGTTCACGATCAACAGCGCCTTGCCCGCAAAATTTTTCAGCGGCACGCGCTTGCCGTCCATCTGCTGGGCTTCGAAATCGTAAATAGTTGGCATGTTGGCTCCTGTGGGTTGGTTGCTATTTGGTGCATCTTGCCGCAACATCAGCGCCAACGCTGGCAGGCTGCACCGGGCCGGGTGCCCCGGCACCTGGTTCGCACCCGAGCGGCCCGGAAGTATCCTCCCCCCAATTGCACCTTATCTGAATCAGGCTACACCATCACTATGAGCATGCCCCAGCCCCTTGCCCTGGTCGGTTTTCCGCCCAATGAGGTTTCGGCCTTCAATGCGCTGTTCCGGCTGGCCGCGCGCTCCGGGCCGGGCTATGTCATGGTCGAGCATGTGCAGCAGGCCCACATCGTCGTGGTCAACGCCGACGATATCGATGCGGTACGCCGGTTGTGGAGCAGCCAGCCTGGCGCCCGCGTGCTCTTGATCGGCCAGTCCGATGCCGGCACGGGCTGGCCCGTGCAGCCGCGGCCCATTCAGCTGCTGGCGGTGCTCGAGGCGGTGCGCTCGCTCGGCGCGCCCGCGCCGGAGCAGCACAGCCGCCCCGCCGGGTTTGCCCCCACCATGCCGTTCGAGCCGTCGACGAGGCCCGCTGCCGCGTACGATGGCGAGCCGCTGCCGGGCCGGACCTCTGACCTGCGTCCCGCCTTTGCCGCGACCGAGCCGTTTGCGCCGCTGGAGATGCCGCGCGCCGCGCCGGACTCGAGCGGCTTTCAGCCGACCCAGCCCTATGTGCCGGGCGACGAACTGCTGGCCACGCCCGCAGCCGGCGTCCCTGCCGCGGCGGCGCCTGCCGACGCGATCGATCCCGCGAGCATCGCGCTGTGGCGTGAAGCCCGGCGCGTGAATTCCCCCTCGGCTCCCGTCGCTGCCGAGCCCCCGCCAGTGCCGGCTCGCTCTGAAGTCCACCAGCCTGCGGCGGACCGGATCGACCCTGCCATGTCGGCGTCACCCTGGGGCGACGATGTGCTGGTGGTCGACGGAGGCGATCTTTCCCGGCGCACCCTGGAGCGGCATTTGCAGCAGCATGGCTTTCGTGCCGATCCGGTGCGCAGCGGGGCCGAGGCCGTGCGGCAGCTCGCAACGCGTTCGTACCGGCTGGTGTTCGTGAACGAGCCGGTGGCCGACATGAGTGTGTATCAAGCCTGTCGCACCGTGCGCCGGCAAAAAAACGCCAACGGCACCCGGCCCGCGGTCTTGCTGGTGCTGTCGAACCGCAGCGGATGGTGGGACCGGCTGCGCGCACGGCTGGCCGGCTGCGATGCCTGCCTGGTCCGCCCGTTCGACGAGGTCGTGCTGGGCGGCGTGATGGCGCGCTTTGCCGCGCCCCGAAACAAAGCCTAGTGTGGCCCCCACGCTGGTCGCTTCGCGTACTGCGCTGCCCCCCAAGGGGGCTGCCTTGGCTTGGGGCGGCCCGGCGCCTAGCCCGTCCGCGGGCGCACCGACGGCGCAGGCTTGTCGCAGGCCAGGGCCGACCACAGGGCCGCGAGCAGAATCAGGCCCCCGCCAGCCAAGGTGCGGCCGGTCAATTCGGCCGCGCCCAGTGCGACCGATGAGGCACTGGCAAACACCACTTCCGAGAGCATGATCAGCGCGGTGCCGTGTGAGCTGAGCCGTGCGGCGCCATATTGCAGCGCCAGGTTGCCGATCAAAAATGCCAGGCTCAGCGCCACCGCATACACCAGCCACGAGAGCGCCGGCGCCGGCGGCAGCGCCACCACACCGCGTGCCAGGCCGAGGCCGGCCGCCGAGGTGGCCATCAGCGCGCCGCCGCCAAACATGGCCAGCACGCGCGACTCGGCCGGTGTGTGGCGGAGTTTGCGCAGCAGGATGTTGGTGAGTGCGAAGCTGAAGCCGCCCATCAGGGCGAGCCAGTCGGCCGCGCTCTCGGGCACCGGCCAGGCCGAGTCGCCCGTCTTGAGCACGATCACCACGCCGGCCAGCGCCAGCAGCATGCGCGACAGCGAGGTGGCGGTGGGCTTTTCGCCCAGCAGCGGCCACGCCAGCAGCACTGCCCACAGCGGCATCAGGTAAAACAGCAGCACCACGCGCACCACGTCGCCCACGGTCACGGCCCAGTTGAAGCCGACGTTGGTCAGGCCCGAGGCGATCATCAGCAGCCCCAGCAGGGGGTACTGCAACAGGCCGCGCCAGGCCCGCGGCCGCACTGCGAGCAGGCAGCCCAGCGAGACGACATAAATGATGGCGGTGGCCCACAGCGGATGCACGCCGTGGCTCTCGAGCTGGCGAAACGGCCACCACGACACGCCCCAGACAAAGGCGTTCACCATCAAGGCGGCGGCGGCCAGCAGCGCGCCTTGGCGACTACCAGCGCTCATCCGTGCAGGTTGTCGTTGCGCGCGATGGCGAGCAGATGCTCGATCTCGTCGCGGTATTTGATGCAGTTGTGCTTGTACCAGCGCCGGATCATCCACATCATGAACGCGACCACCACGCCAAAGGTGGTGATGGCGCCAAAGGCCGACAGGCCCAGGCCGGTCGAGAGGCTGTAGAACGCGCCCAGAATCAGGATGCAGGCCTGTTCGTTGAAATTCTGTACCGCGATGGAGCGGCCCGCGCCCATCAGGTTGTGGCCGCGGTGCTGCAAGAGCGCGTTCATGGGCACGACGAGGAAGCCGCCCAGGCCGCCCAGCAGGATCAGGAACGGCGCGGCAATCCAGACGTTGTGGATGTAGTTCATCAGAATCACCAGCACGCCCATGGCAATGCCCATCGGGATCACGCGGGTGGCGGTATCGAGCCGCATGCGCAAGGAGGCCACGACGGCCCCGACGGCGGTGCCGATCGCGACCACGCCGACCAGCGAGGACGCCTGCGTGGTGCTGTAGCCCAGCGCCAGCGCGCTCCAGGCCAGCACGATGTATTTCAGGTTGCCGCTGACGCCCCAGAACAGCGTGGTGGTGGCCAGCGAAATCTGGCCCAGCTTGTCACGCCACAGGCGCGAGTTGCAGCTCAGGAAATCGGGCACCAGTTCCAGATAAGTGCGCGACATGGGGCGCATCTCCACACCGGTCAGCGGGATGCGCAAATTGAACCAGGCCGCCAGCGCATACACAAAGATCAGCACCACGATGGCGGCCTGCGGCGGCGTGTGGATGCCGGTGTTGATGTACGGGAAATCGAACGACAGCAACATGCTCGAGACCTGATGCCCCACCAGCTGCCCGCCGAGCAGCACGCCCAAAATGATGGAGGCAATCGTCAGCCCCTCGATCCAGCCGTTGGCCTTGACCAGTTGCGAGGCCGGCAGCAGTTCGGTCAGGATGCCATACTTGGCCGGCGAGTAGGACGCGGCGCCCAGCCCCACCACCGCGTAAGCCATCAGCGGGTGCGTGCCCACCAGCATCAGCAGGCAGCCCAGCATCTTGATGGCGTTGCTGATGAACATGACCTTGCCCTTGGGCTGCGCGTCGGCAAAGGCGCCGACGAAGGGCGCGAGGATCACATAGAACAGCGCGAACATCGGCACCAGGGCGGCGCGTTGCCATTCGGCGCCACCGCCGCTGCGGATCAGTTCCACGGCGGCCACGAACAACGCGTTGTCAGCCAGCGAACTGAAAAACTGGGCCGACATGATGGTGTAAAAGCCGCGTTTCATGAACTGCTGGTCAAGGCATCAGTGGATCTGATGCGCGATGATTTGTGGGGTCTCCAAATAACAGTGGGTTATAGCATGCCCCCTCAGTGCCAAAATGCCCACCATTACCGTTTTGCTGCTGCCGCCATGCCCCGTCCGATCCAGGCCACCATCCATCTACAGGCCCTGCGCCACAACCTGGCGCGCGCGCGCCGGGCCGCGCCCGATGCCCGCGTCTGGGCGGTCGTCAAAGCCAACGCCTATGGCCATGGCATCGAGCGCGTGTACGAGGGCCTGCGCGGCGCCGACGGCTTTGCGCTGCTGGACCTGGGCGAGGCCGAGCGCGTGCGCGCCCTGGGCTGGCGCGGGCCCATCCTGCTGCTGGAGGGCGTGTTCGAGGTGCGCGACCTGGAGCTGTGCTCGCGCCTTAACCTGTGGCACACCGTGCATTGCGACGAGCAGATCGAGATGCTCGCCACGCACAAGACGCAGGCGCCGCATCGCGTGTTCCTCAAGATGAATTCCGGCATGAACCGCCTGGGCTTCACGCCGCAGCGCTACCGCGCCGCGTGGACGCGGCTCAATGCGCTGCCGCAGGTGGACGAGATCTCGCTGATGACGCACTTCAGCGACGCCGACGGCGCCAAGGGCATTGCGCAGCAACTCGAGGTGTTCAACGCCGCCACGCAGGACCTGCCCGGCGAGCGCACGCTCAGCAACAGTGCCGCCACGCTGCGCTACAACGGCGGCGCGCCGCTGCGCTCGGACTGGGTGCGCCCCGGCATTGCCGTGTACGGCAGCGCGCCCGACTTCCCCGAGCACGATGCGGCGCACTGGGAGTTGCAGCCGGCCATGACGCTTGCTGCAAAAATCATAGCGATCCAGGATCTGGCAGCGGGGGCTACGGTCGGCTATGGCTCCAGCTTTGTGGCCGACGCGCCGCTGCGCATCGGCGTCGTGGCGTGCGGCTATGCCGACGGCTACCCGCGCCACTGCAGCACCGGCACCCCGGTGCTGGTGAACGGCGTGCGCACACGCATGGTCGGGCGCGTCAGCATGGACATGATCACGGTGGACCTCACGCCCGTGCCCGAGGCGGGGTTTGGGTCCGAGGTCACGCTGTGGGGACGCGCCGCGAATGGCGCCGTGCTGTCGATCGACGAGGTGGCGCAGGCGGGGGGCACGGTGGGGTATGAGTTGATGTGCGCGCTGGCGCTCCGAGTGCCGGTCGTGGTGGCGTAGCGGGGATCACCGGCTCCCCCGGTTCCTCTCTCGTCATTCCCGGCTTGACCGGGAATCCACGGTAGTTGGGTGACGATCATTGCGAGCGGCCCGGTTCCGGTTGTTGCCCGACGGGCGGGAGTCGGGATGTGCGCCCGACGGCGCAGTAACTTTTCTTTGAGTGCCCAAAGAAAAGTCACCAAAAGAAAGGGCAGCCGCAGACACGGCCCCTGCGGGGTGCCTTGCGCTGCTCGGGGCCAGCGGGAAGCGCGCAAACTCGCCCTGCGGGCTCAAACAGCGCGCGCTTCTTGATCCGCTTGCCCCTGCGCTGCTCAGCCGTGCCAGGACGGCGGGGAGCCGAATACCGATAACCAATACCGGTACCAAGACAAATTCAGCACCAAACGCAGGGCGCGTCCTTGTCATATTGGTATTGGCTGTTTTGGCCGTCCTCACGCCGTCATGAGGAGGCGAGTAGCGCAGAGCCGGGCGGATCAGGGGCGCAGATGTTTGAGCCCGAAGGGCGAGTTTCTGTGCACCCCGCCCGGATCGAGCAACGCAGCATGCCCGCATAGCGGGCCGACGAATCCGGCTCGCCTTTTCTTTGGTGACTTTCTTTTGGCGACGCAAAAGAAAGTTACTGCGCCGTCGGGCGCACATCCCGACATCTCGTCCGCCGGGGCGAAACCCGGCCTGGTTTCAATACAACCCCAGCCCCCGCGCCCGCAGCCGCGCCAACCCCAGCAGCGCATCGGTATAGGGCGTGGCGACGCCGGTAACCTGCCCCAGCTCGCGCACCACGGTGACCAGTGCATCGAGCTCCACCGCGCGGCCCGCCTCCACGTCCTGCAGCATCGAGGTCTTGAACGCTCCCAGCTTCATCGTCACCGCGTGCCGGTCCTCGGGCCGCTCGGCGATCGGCACGCCGATGCGCGCGCCGATCTCGCGCGCCTCCAGCATGACACTGGAGATGAAGTTGCGCACCAGCTCGTCGCCCATGATCAGGTCGGTGGTGGCGCCGGTAAGCAGGCTGATCGGGTTCACCGTCATGTTGCCCCACAGCTTGTACCAGGTGTCCTTCTGGATCTGCTCGGCGATCACGGTGTCGATGCTGGCGCGCTTCAGCAGCGCGGCGAGTTGCTGCACGCGCGCGGTCACCGCACCGGAGGGCTCGCCCACGATCAGCGTGTTGCCGAAGCGGTGGTTCACAAAGCCCGGCGCGTTCAGTGAGCAGCTGGCGTGCACCACGCAGCCGATCACGTGACTGGCGGGAATGGCCTGGGCGATCTCGCCGGTGGCGTCCACCGCCTGCAGCCGCGTGCCGGCATACGCGCCGCCAAAGCCCTGCAGGAACCACCAGGGCACGCCGTTCATCGCGGTCAGCACGATCGTCTCGGGTCCGATCAGCGGGCCGATCTGGCGCGCCACTTCGAGCAGCGCCGGCGCCTTGACGGCGATGACCACGAGGTCCTGCACGCCGAGATCAGACGGGGCGCTGCTCGCCTGCACCGGTGTGGCCGTCACGGCGTCGCCGCGCTGCACGCGCAGTCCGTGCTGCTGGAGTGCCTGCAGCGTTGCACCGCGCGCCACCACGCTGACGCGGCAGCCGGCGCCGGCCAGGCCGGCGCCGATCCAGCCGCCGATGGCGCCGGCGCCGTAGATGCATGCTTTGGAAATTGCTTTTTCAGTCATTTCGGCTCTTGGCCCTTATGAGGCCTGCGCAATGTGCTCTAGTTTTGATAGTCTTTGCCAATCCGGTCAACCTGCCGCACCAGCGCATCGAACACGTCCTGGCCGGCGCCGAACTGGGCGTCGAACTGGAACGAGTCGTGCGTGGTCTTGCGCGCCACGGCCTCGGGCACGGCGATCGCGGGGCCGAGCGCAGCCTGCGCCAGCTGGATATCGCAGGCGCGCTGCAGCGTCCACAGCCGCACGAAGGCCAGCGGCAAGGTCGGGGCCCAGGCCAGCAGGCCGTGGTTGCGCAGGATCAGCAAGGGCTTGTCGCCGATGTTTTTCAGCAGGCGCGGCGTCTCGTCGGCGTGGATGGTGATGCCCTCGAAGTCGTGGTAGGCCACCAGATTGTCGAGCTGCGCCGAATAAAAGTTGTTCTGCGCCAGGCCGCTCTGGGTGCAGGCGACGGCCACGCCGGAGGTGGTGTGCGTGTGCATCACGCAGTGCGCGTCGGGCAGGGCGCCGTGGATGGCGGCGTGCACGGTGAAGCCCGCAGGGTTTACCGGCCAGGGGCTGTCGTCGAGCTTGTTGCCCTTCAGGTCGATTTTGAGCAGGTTGCTCGCGGTGACTTCGCTGTAATGCAGGCCGAACGGATTGATCAAAAACTGTTTCTGGCCGCCTGTGACGCTGTCGGGCAGGCGTACCGTGATGTGGTTGTAGATCATCTCGGTCCAGCCCAGCATGGCAAAGACGCGGTAGCAGGCGGCCAGTTCGACGCGCGCCTTGCGCTCGTCGGGGTGCAGGGTGGGCTTGAGCACGGCGTTCATGACGGTTCTCCTCAAAAGGGTTCAGTAGGTCTGGCCCGCCGCGGGGGCGGATGTTCCGGTCTTGAAGCGCGCCGCCAGCGCGCTGGTGTGGCGGGCCAGCAGGTTGGTGTCCAGCCCCACGGCCACGAACGTCGCGCCGAGCGCCAGGTAGTGGCGTGCCTGGGCCTCGTCCGGCGTCAGGATGCCGGCGGCCTTGCCGGCCCGGGTGATGCGCCGGATCGCGTCCTCGATCGCCGCCTGAACCTCGGGATGGCCGGGGTTGGCCACATGGCCGAGCGAGGCCGAGAGGTCGGCCGGGCCGATGAAGATGCCGTCCACGCCCTCGGTCGCCGCGATCGCGTCCAGGTGGCTGAGCGCGGTTTGGGTCTCGGCCTGCACCAGCAGGCAGGTCTGGGCGTTGGCCTCGTGCGCGTAGGCCGGGTAGCGGCCCCAGCGCGAGGCGCGTGCGCCGCCCATGCCGCGGATGCCCTGCGGCGGGTAGCGCGTGGCGCGCACCAGCGTGGCGGCCTGCTCGGGCGTGTCGACCATGGGCACCAGCAGGGTTTGCACGCCGAGGTCCAGGTACTGCTTGATCAGCGCCTCGCCAACATGGCCGTGACCCATCGGCACGCGCGCGATCGGGTGCGACGGATAGGCGGCGATCGCCTGCAGCTGCGCGAGGATGCTGCGCAGGTCGTTGGGTGCATGCTCACCATCGACCAGCAGCCAGTCGAAGCCGGCACCGGCGCACAGCTCGGTGCTGTAAGGGTCGGCCAGGCCCAGCCACAGGCCGATCTGGGCGCGCTTGTCGGCCAGGGCCTTCTTGAAGGGATTCACAGGTGTTTGCATGATGACTCCTGCAGGGGTTAGACAAATCGAAAGGCGATGGCGCCCAGTGGACCATAGTCGGCGTGGAAGGTGTCGCCCGGCAGCGCCGGCGTCGGCCGCGTGAAGGAGCCGCCGAGCACGACTTCGCCGGCGTCCAGCGACTCGCCCCAGGCACCCAGCTTGTTGGCCAGCCAGGCCACGCCGTTGGCAGGGTGGTTCAGCACGGCGGCGGCCACACCCGATTCCTCGATCACGCCATTTTTGTAGAGCAGCGCGCCGACCCAGCGCAGGTCCAGCGCGTCGGGCTTGACGGGTCGCCCGCCGGTGATGATGCCGGCGTTGGCGGCGTTGTCGGAGATGGTGTCGTAGACCTTGCGCATCGCCTTGGTGTGGCGGTCGAACTGCTCGATGCGCGCGTCGATGATCTCGATCGCCGGCACCACGTAGTCGGTCGCGGCCAGCACGTCGAAAATCGTGACGCACGGGCCGCGCAGCCGTTTGCCGAGGACGAAGGCGAGCTCGACCTCGATGCGCGGCGCGATGAAGCGCGTGAACGGAATGTCGCTGCCCTCGGGGAAGAACATGTCGTCGAGCAGCGTGCCGTAGTCGGGCTCGGTGATCTGGCTGGACAGCTGCATGGCGCGCGAGGTCAGGCCGATCTTGTGCCCCTTGATCACGCGGCCCTCGGCCAGCTTGATCTCGACCCAGGCGCGCGAGACCGCGTAGCCGTCTTCGATGGTCATGCCGGGGTAGCGTTTGGAAAAATGCTCGAGCTGCACGCGCGCTTTCTCGCTCTGGTGCAGTTCGGCGGCGAGCTTCTGGATCAGCGAGGCATCAAACATGAGGGTGTTTTCATTTCTTGAACAGGGGGTGCAGGTTGCTGTGCTTGGCATCGAACACCTCGGCGCCTTCGTCGATCTGCAGCGTCACGCCCAGGTGTCGCCGCCCGAAAATCGGATCAAAATGAGCCTTGGCCCGCGCCAGCAGTGCGTCACCCACTCTCTTTTTTGTAGCATCCGAGCGGCCGCGGCCCATGCGCAGGTTCAGGTAGGCGAAGGCGTAGTCGCCCGCGTCGCCGCTGGCGCCCTGGGTGTGTGTGCCCGCGGCACGCCCCGCCGCGCCGCCGTCGGCCACCGCGTAGTGGGGTGCCGGATAGGCCAGCACGCGCGTGCCACCAGGCGGGAACACGGGCTTGCCATCCTCGTCCTGCTGCGCGAGCATGGTGTCGGCCAGGCCGCGGCACAGCGCCGTCATGTCGGTGTCGCGATCCAGGTTGGCGGTGTAGAGAATGACCAGATGGGGCATGGCAGCCTCAGAGGCGCGAGACGGCCTGGAAGCCCTCGGCACTGGACGCCTGGGCCTTCGGAATGGCATGGCCATCCTGCGGCGTGACCGGCAAAACGATGTTGATCTGGCCGGTGCCCGAAGAGCCGAAGTAGGGCGTCACCACTTCCGCGTGCCCGTCATAGGCCGACCAGCCCAGCGCGCCGAGGATCATGGCCGTGTCGTGCATGAAGCCCTCGCCGTGGCCCTTGGCCGCGTACTCCGGCAGCATGGTGCAGAACTCGGCCCACTCGCCGTTCTGCCACATGCTCACCACGTCGTGGTCCATGCGTTCGAGCAGCGGGCTCCAGATCCGGTCGGCGAACTGCGGCGCCAGCCCGTTCTGCGCGAAACGGTGGGACAGCGATCCGCTGGCGAAGAAGGCCACGGTGCCGTCGTAGTGGTCTTCCACCGCGCGGCGCATGGCCCAGCCCAGGCGCGCGCTGTCGTTCAGGTAATGGCTGGTGCACAGGGCCGAAACGCAGATCGCCTTGAAGTGCAGGTCCTCGTTCATGTAGCGCATGGGCACCAGCGTTCCGTATTCCGGTCCGAGCGTGGTGGCGTCGTGCGCCAGCGTTTCCACGCCCCATTCGTTGCACACACGTGCCAGCAGCCTGCCCAGTTCCGGGTTGCCCGGAATTTCGTAGGGCATGTTGCTGATGAAGTGCGGCAACTCGTTGCTCGAATAGACGCCCTTGAAGTGTGGGGCGCAGTTCAGATGGTAGCTGGCGTTGACCAGCCAATGCGTATCGAACACGACGATGGTGTCCACGCCCAGTTCGCGGCAGCGCCGGCCGATCTCCCGGTGGCCGTCGATGGCGGCCTGCCGGCTGCCCTTGCGCGGCCCGTCGATCTCGCTCAAGTAGAGCGAGGGCACGTGTGTGATCTTTGCGGCCAATGCCAGCCTACCCATGGGGAGCCTCCTGCATCGTGTTCATAGAGAGATCTTCGAGTCGTGGATGACCTTGGCATACTTTGCCACCTCGCTGCGCAGGAACGCCGCGAAGGCTTCGGGGCTGCCGCCTTGCGCGGCGATGCCGCCCTTCTTGAAGGCCGCCGCTACGTTCGGCGCGTGCAGCGCCTTGTTGACTTCGTCGTTCAGGCGCTTCACGACCGCCTCGGGCGTGGCCGCCGGCGCCAGCAGACCGTTCCATGAGTTCGATTCGATCGGCACGCCCTGTTCGGCCAGCGTCGGAATGTTGGGAGCGTAGACCGAGCGCTTGAGCGTCGCCATGCCGAGCGCCGCCAGTTTGCCGTCTTCGATGTGGCTGCGGAACTCGGGCCAGTTGCCGAACATGATCGACACCTGGCCGCCGAGCAGGTCTGTTAACGCCGGCGCCTGGCCCTTGTACGGCACATGCACGATGTCCAGGCCCAGCTGCGTGCGCAGCATTTCACCCGACAGGTGCGCGGAAGTGCCGGTGCCGAACGACGCGTAGCTAAGCTTGCCTGGATGGTTCTTCGAATACGCGACCAGTTCCGCGACATTCTTCACGCCCAGCCCCGGCGTGGCCACGAGCACATGTTCGGACAAGCCCATCAGCGCAACCGGGCGCAGATCCTTCATGCCATCGTAGGGCAGCGACTTCACCAGCGTCTGGTTGGCTGCGAAGCTGTTGGCCACGCACACCAGCGTGTAACCGTCAGGCGCCGCCTTGGCCACGGCATCGACGCCGATCACCGTGCCGGCCCCCGGCTTGTTGTCGATGACGACCTGCTGACCCAGGCCGCGGCCGACCTCGCCGCCGACCAGGCGTGTCACGTAGTCGGTGGTGCCGCCGGGCGGGAACGGCACGACGATATGCAAGGGGCGCCCCGGCCAGGTCTGCGCGCGCGCCAGTTGCGGCGCGGCGGCCAGCGCCGCAGTGAATGAGATGAAATTACGTCGAAGCATTTTGTTCAAGCCTGTCCCCAGTGCGGAATGTGGTGGGAGCCCAGCGACACGGCCACGTTCTTCGGTTCGAGGAATACCTCGTAGCTCCAGGTGCCGCCTTCGCGCCCCGTGCCCGAGGCCTTGGTGCCGCCGAAGGGCTGGCGCAGGTCTCTGACGTTCTGGCTGTTGACGAAGCACATGCCGGCCTCGATGCTGGCGGCCACGCGGTGCGCGCGGCCCAGATTCTCGGTCCAGACGTAGCTGGACAGGCCGTATTGAATGTCGTTGGCCTTGGCGATCGCGTCGGCCTCGTCGGTGAACGGAATCAGGCAGGCCACCGGGCCGAAGATCTCCTCCTGCGCGATGCGCATGCGGTTGTCGACATCGGCGAACACGGTGGGCAGCACGTAGTTGCCCTTTTTGACGCGCTCCGGCAACTCCGGCGCGCCGAGGCCGCCGCACAAGAGCGTGGCGCCTTCCCTGGACCCGAGCTCGATGTAGCTGCGCACCTTGGCCAGATGGCCCTGCGAAATCATCGGGCCGACGATGGTCTTCTCATCCAGCGGGTCGCCCACGGTAATGCGCTTGGCGCGCTCGACGAACTTCGCCACGAAGTCGGCGTAGATCGATTGCTGCACCAGGATGCGGCTGCCGGCCGTGCAGCGTTCGCCGTTGTTGGAGAAGATCATGAACACGGCGGCATCGAGCGCGCGCGCCAGGTCGGCGTCGTCGAAGATCACGAACGGCGACTTGCCGCCGAGCTCCATGCTGAATTTCTTCAGGCCGGCGGCCTGCACGATGCGGTTGCCGGTGACAGTGGAGCCGGTGAACGAGATGGCGCGCACGTCGGGGTGCATGCACAGCGGCTCGCCGGCCTCGCGGCCGGTGCCGTGCACAACGTTGAGCACGCCCGCGGGAATGCCGGCCTGCAGCGCCAGCTCGCCCAGGCGCGCGGCCGTGAGCGGCGACAGCTCGCTCATCTTGAGCACTGCCGTGTTGCCGAAGGCCAGGCAGGGTGCGACCTTCCAGGTGGCCGTCATGAAGGGCACGTTCCACGGCGAGATCAGCGCACACACGCCGGTCGGGTGGAACAGCGTGTAGTTCAGGTGCGTCGCCGTCGGGTAGGTGTGGCCATCGACGCGCGTGCACATCTCGGCAAAGTAGTAGAAATTGTCGGCCGCGCGCGGGATCAGCTGCTTGCCCGTTTGTGCAATCACCTGGCCGCAGTCGTTGGTCTCGAGCTGCGCGATCTCGGGCACGTGCGCGGCGATCAGGTCGCCGAGCCGGCGCACCAGCCGGGCACGCTCGGGCGCGGGGAGACCGGCCCATTTCGGGAAGGCGGCCTTGGCCGCGGCCACGGCCGCATGGACCTCGGCTTCGCCGCCCGCGGCAACTTCTGCCAGCACGTCCTGCGTGGCCGGATTCACGGTTTCGAAGTAATCCTTGCCAGCCACCGGCTGGCCGTTGATCAGATGCTCGACTCTCATGCGGGTCCTTGTTCAATGGTGTTCATCAATGCGCCAACGCCGTCGATTTCCGTGACGATGACGTCGCCCGGGAGGCAGTCGACCACGCCGTCGGGCGTGCCCGTGAGGATCAGGTCGCCGGGCTGCAGCGTCATGAAACTGCTGAAGTACTCGATCAGGAACGGCACGTCGAAGATCATGCCCTGCGTGTTGCCCGACTGCGTGACCCGGCCGTTCACCGTGGTCTGCAGCGCCAGCGCCATCGGATTGGCGATGTCGGCCGCATCGACGCGCCACGGGCCCAGCGGCGTGCAGGCGTCGCGGTTTTTCACGCGCAGATTCGGGCGGTACCAGTTTTCGAGGTAGTCGCGGATCGCGTAGTCGTTCGCGACCGTGTAGCCCGCGATGAAGTCATAGGCGTCGTCGCGCCGCACCTTCCTGGCGGTGCGGCCGACCACCACCGTGAGCTCGCATTCGTAGTGCATGAACTGCACGTCAGCAGGGCGGCGTGTGACGCTGCGGTGGCCCGTCAGGGTGCTCTCGCTCTTGAGAAACACCAGCGGCTCCTCGGGCGCCTTGAAGGCGAGTTCTTTCGCGTGGTCGGCGTAGTTCAGGCCCAGCGCGAAGATGGTGCGCGGGCGCGGCGTGGCGCTCAGCGGCGGCAGCCAGGTCACGGCATCGGGCGCCACCAGGCGGCCCTTGTGGGGGCCGCTTTCCAGCAGCAACTGGCCGTCACGTTCAGTGGCTTCGTGCGTAATGCCGTCCAGAACAATGCGTGCGTGTTTCATAGGGCCCCCACGCTTGTCACTTCGTGTACTGCGCTGCCCCCCGAGGGGGCCTTCGCATCTTGGAGCGGTCCGGCTCTGCTCATGCAAGTTCCTCCGCCACCAGGGTGTTGGACAGCGTGGCGAAGCCCGGCGCACTGATGTCGATGCGATCGCCGGCCTGCGCCAGCGGGCGGCCGAGGTCGCAGCCGAGCATCAGCACGTCGCCGCGGCGCAGCGTCATGAATTCGCTCACCTCCGTCAGCAGTTGCGCGGCATGGCGTACCAGGTCGGCAAAGCCCACCGACTGCTTGAGTACGCCGTTGATGTGGACTTGCAGCGCGAAGTGCGACGGGTCGCCAGCGGCCTGCGCGGCCATCAGGGCCGGGCCCACGCCGAGGAAGCCGTCGAGGCATTTGTATTTGACCGGCGGGCGGTAGAAGCTCGTGTGCGGAATCGACAAATCGTTCATCAGCACGTAGCCCGCTACGGATTTGAGAGCGGTATCAACCCGTTCCGCCTGGACATCCTGCCCCATGACCATCGCAACCGTGGCGCCGACCTCGACCTGCGGCACCTTTGCGGGAACCGCAATGGCGGCGCCGTGGGCGCTCCAGGTGTTCGCGGGCTTGATATACAAAACCGGTGCCTTGGGTGGCGCCTTGTAGGGCGGCTCGCTCATGTGCGGCGCCAGCGCTTGCACCTCGCCGCGAAAGTTCAGCAGCACGCCGTACACCGTGCCGGACGGCATGAAAAAGGTCGTGGTGCTCATGGCTTTTCCAGTTCGATCACGCTATCGAGCAGCTTGTACAGCTGCGCCAGTTTTTGTTTGCCCAGGGATTGCTCCATCCATGCGTAATGCGCTTCCACGGTTTGCGACAGTTTGGCCACCAGTCTCAAACCCTTCGCCGTGGCTTCGACCACGGTGCGGCGCTGGTCTTCGGGGTCGCGCTCGCGGCGGATCAGCCCGTCGCGCTCCATGCGCGCGAGCACGCCGGTCAGGCTGGGGCCGAGGATGAAGGCCTCGCGCGCGACGCGGCCGGTCTCGACCACGCCGTGCTCGCCCAGCACGCGCAGCACGCGCCACTGCTGGTCGCTCAGGGCGTGCGCGCGCAGGCTGGGGCGGGTGTGCGCCATGACCGACTCGCGCGCCTGCAGCAGCAGGCGGGGCAGATTGCGGTGAACGAAGGGGGTGTTCATGAAGGTGATGATTTATTTAATATATTAAATGATTTCAGGATTTCCGCAAGCGCAACCCTTGCACGGATACCACGGGTAAACCCGTGCTGTCTGCCTGTACAGCTATATTCCCTGCATGGCCAAAGACAAAACCGTTTACACCTGCAACGAATGCGGCGGCACCACGCCCAAGTGGCTGGGCAAATGCCCGCACTGCAACGCCTGGAATACCTTGATTGAATCGGTGGCCGAGAGTGCGCTGCCGGCCAAGAACAGGTTCGCCTCGCTGGCCAAAACCGCCGAAGTCGCCACCCTGGGCGAGATCGACGCCGTCGATACGGCGCGCACGCCGACCGGCCATGAGGAGCTGGACCGGGTGCTGGGCGGCGGCATGGTCGAGGGCGGTGTGGTGCTGATCGGCGGTGACCCGGGCATCGGCAAGTCCACCCTGCTCTTGCAGGCGCTGGATTCGCTGCAGCGCAGCGGGCAAAACACGCTGTACGTGACCGGCGAGGAAAGTGGCGCCCAGGTGGCGCTGCGTTCGCGTCGCCTCGGGCTCGGTCACTCGCAGGTGAAGGTGCTGGCCGAGATCCAGCTGGAGCGCATCCTCGCCACGCTGGAGGCGACGCAACCCGACATCGCGGTGATCGACTCGATTCAAACCGTGTACTCGGACCAGCTCACCTCGGCCCCCGGCTCGGTGGCGCAGGTGCGCGAATGCGCGGCGCACCTGACACGCGCGGCCAAGGCTTCGGGCGTCGCCATCGTGCTGGTGGGCCATGTCACCAAGGAAGGCGCGCTGGCCGGCCCGCGCGTGCTGGAGCACATGGTGGATACGGTGCTGTATTTCGAGGGCGACACGCACAGCAGCTTTCGCCTGGTGCGCGCCATCAAGAACCGCTTTGGCGCAGTCAACGAGATCGGCGTGTTCGCCATGACCGAGAAGGGCCTCAAGGGCGTGTCCAACCCGAGCGCGATTTTTCTGTCCCAGCACAGCGAACCGGTGCCCGGCAGCTGCGTCATGGTCACGCTGGAGGGCACGCGCCCGATGCTGGTCGAAATCCAGGCGCTGGTGGACAGTGGCGGCCCGAGCCCGCGGCGCCTGTCGGTGGGGCTGGACCGGGATCGCCTGGCCATGCTGCTGGCGGTGCTGCACCGGCACGCGGGCATCGCCTGCATGGACCAGGACGTGTTTGTGAATGCCGTGGGCGGCGTGCGCATCAGCGAGCCCGCGGCCGACCTGGCGGTGATGCTCGCCATCACCTCCAGCCTGCGCGGCAAGGCGTTGCCCAAGGGCTTCATCGCGTTTGGCGAGGTCGGGCTGGCCGGCGAGGTGCGCCCCGCGCCGCGCGGCCAGGAGCGGCTGCGGGAAGCGGCCAAGCTGGGCTTCAGCGTGGCGGTGGTGCCCAAGGCCAACGCGCCGAAGAAGGGCGCGAAAGACTTCGAAGGGCTGACCATTCATGCGGTCGAGCGCATCGAACAGGCCATCGACGTGGCGCGCAGCCTGCAGGCCTGAGCGGGCCGCCCGCGTAAGCACTTGCCACACCGCCCCGCGATCGGGAACCCTGAGAAAATGGGGCGATGAACTTTCAAAGAATTTTGATTCCTGTCGGTGGCGTGGTGCTGGTCGCGGCCGCCTATCGTTTCTATGGCTGGGCCGGCGTGGCCATTGCGACCGGGGCTCTGGTCATGTGGCTGCTGCTGCACTTCAACCGCGTGATGCAGGTCCTCAAAAGAGCGGCGAACCAGCCGGTCGGCTATGTGGGCAGTGCGGTCATGCTGAATGCCAAGCTCAAGCCGGGCGTCACACTGCTGCATGTGGTGGCCATGACCCGGGCGCTGGGCGCGCTACAGAGCCCCAAGGACAGCCAGCCCGAGCTGTATCGCTGGACCGATGGCACGCAGTCGCACGTCACCTGCGAGTTTTACAACGGCAAGCTGAAGAAGTGGGATCTGGTACGCCCGGTGCAGGGGGATGAGGCGCCGGCGGACACGGGCGCCGGTCAGGCCCCGTAAAATCGGGCTTTTGCAAGATTTGTACCGCACCTTCTAAAGGAAACACCCATGAGCCCCCAACCCTCTTCGATGGCCGACCGCGACGGAAAAATCTGGATGGACGGCGAGATGGTCAATTGGCGCGACGCCAAGATCCATGTGCTGACCCACACACTGCACTATGGCTGCGGGGCTTTTGAAGGCGTGCGCGCTTACAACACGGTGGGTGGCACGGCCATCTTCCGGCTTGAAGAGCATACCGAGCGCCTGCTCAACAGCTGCAAAATCCTGCGCATGAAGGTTCCCTTCAGCAAGGAAGCACTCAACGAAGCGCAAAAAGCCGTGGTGCGCGAGAACAAGCTCGAGAGTTGCTACCTGCGCCCGCTCACCTGGATTGGCGACAAGAAGCTGGGCGTCTCGCCCAAGGGCAATGACATCCATGTAATGGTCGCGGCCTGGGCCTGGGGCGCCTATCTGGGCGAGGAGGGCATGACGCGCGGCATCCGCGTGAAGACCTCCAGCTACACGCGCCACCACGTCAATATCACCATGACGCAGGCCAAGGCGGTGAGCAACTACACCAACTCCATCCTGGCCAACACCGAGGCCACCGATGACGGCTACGACGAAGCCCTGCTGCTCGATGCCTCGGGTTTTGTGTCCGAAGGCTCGGGCGAAAACGTCTTCGTCGTCAAGGGCGGCGTGGTGTACACGCCCGACCTGTCGGCCGGCGCGCTGAACGGCATCACGCGCAACACCGTGTCCCATATCTGCAAGGACCTGGGCCTGGAGCTAGTGCAAAAACGCATCACGCGCGACGAGGTGTATATCTCTGACGAAGCCTTTTTCACCGGCACGGCGGCCGAAGTCACGCCGATCCGCGAGCTCGATCGCATCGAGATCGGCAGCGGCAGTCGTGGCCCCATCACCGAGAAAATCCAGAGCGCGTTCTTTGACATCGTCAATGGCCGCAATCCGAAATACGCCCACTGGCTGACCAAAGTATGAGTAACGGTAACGCTCCGGTTGAACTGCTGGCTCAGGACCTGACCGACATGGGCGGCGTGTTCTGCCCCAATCCCAAGGCCGACATGAAGATCTGGAACAGCCACCCCAAGGTCTATCTGGACGTGGGCCAGACCGGGTACGTCAAGTGCCCGTATTGCGGTACCGAATACCGCCTCAAGGAAGGCGAAGCCGCAGGACACGGCCATTGAGTGATCCGGCGGCCGCTGCCATCCCGCAGGATTTGCAGGCGCTGCTGGCGCAGGTCACCGTGCTGGTGGTGACCTACAACAGCAGCCACTGCCTGGCAGCGCTCGCCGAGGGCTTGTGCGCGTTGCCGCACGTCATCGTGGTGGATAACGCGAGCCAGGACGACACCTGCGCAGCCGTGCAGACGCATTTGCCAGCCGCCACCCTGCTGCGCCTGCCGGCGAATCGCGGCTACGGCGTGGCCAACAACGAAGGCCTGGCCTGGGTCCGCACGCCGTATGCTCTTTTGCTCAACCCGGACTGTCTGATCACGCCGGCCGAGGTCGCAGCACTGGTGGCGGCGGCTCACACCTGGGACCGGGTGACCCTTTTGGTGCCGCAGCTGGTGGATGGCGCGGGCCGCAAGCAGATCAACTACAGCTGGCCGCGGCACGCGTGGCAGCCGCGCGGTGGCGCGGCCGACGGCCCGCTCAACGTGGGCTATGCCTGCGCCGCCGTGATGCTGATCAACCTGGCACGGCTCCAGGCCACGCTGGCAGATGGCGCCGGCTTCGACCCGCGCTTCTTCCTGTACTACGAGGACGAGGACCTGTGCCTGCGCGTGTTTCAGCGGCACGGGCAGATTCTTGTGCTGCCTCAGGTGGAGGTGGTGCATTTTTCGCGCGGATCGGTCAGGGGCGCGCGGCCGTGGCGTGCCGAATACTGGCGCGGTTTTCACCACGCCCAGTCGAAAATCCGGTTCGTGTACAAGCATTTTGGCGCTGCAGCGGGGCGGCAGGCGCGGCACCGGCTGATGGGCTCGGCCTGCCTCAACGTGCTGGCGCGCGCCCTGCTGCTCTCGCCCAAACACCTGGCGCGGGCCTGGGGCCGGCTGCGCGGTGTGTGGCAGCTCGGTACCGCGGCCACCTGACTCCACAGCGAACGCGCCGCCATGGCCTATCCTCCCCGCCTGACGATAGCGGTGCTGACCAAGAACGAGGCGCAGCGGATCGAGCGCTGCCTGCGCAGTGCGGCATTTGCCGACGAACTGATCGTGGTGGACAGCGGCAGCAGCGACGACACCGTGGCGCTGGCGCGCGCCCTGGGCGCGCAGGTGTTCGTGCATGCCGACTGGCAGGGCTTTGCCGTGCAACGCAACCACCTGCTGGCCCATGCGCATGGCGACTACATCTTCTTTCTCGATGCTGATGAGGAAATCACGCCGGCGTTGCAGCAGGAGCTGTGCGCGGCCGTGCAGTCCGGCGCGCGCGCGGTGGGGTGCATCCGCTGGCGCGTGGTGGCCTTCGGGCGGGAACTCAGGCACTTTCGGTCGCAGGCGCCGGTCGAGCGGCTGTTTCCCCGCGACCGGCTGCAGCGCTTCGAAGGGGCGGTGCATGAACACGCCGTTCTCGCGGGCGAGCCGCTGCCGCGTCATGCGCTGCGCACCCCGCTGCTGCACTACTCGCGCGACTCCGTGCGTGCCAGCCTGGAGAAGCTGACCCAGTATGCGATGCTGGGCGCCGCCAAGCGCGCGCGGGCCGGCAAGCCGGGCGGGATCGGGGCCGGGATGGTGTACGGCGTGTCCGTCTTCATTCGCCTGTATGTCTTCAAGCTGGGCTTTCTGGGCGGCGGCGCGGGCTTTCTGTTTTGCTATTTCATTGCGCTCGAATGTTTTTTCCGCTGTGTGGCGCAACGCTATGACAGCGCTAGCCTGACTGACGCGGTGGGGCGCTGAGCTTGCCGGCGCCTTGAAGCACCGGACCCGCCATCAGCAAAGCCATCATGAACAGGAAGAAATGATTTTCCCGGGCGCTGAACAAGGGCGAGTTGGTCAGGCTGTCGGCGATCAGTGCGCACGCAAAACCGAGGATCAAAAAGCGATCCGGGGCGGCTGCAGCGCGGCCATACGAGACCAGGCAAAAGATCAGAAACAGGTAGGCTAAAAGTCCCGGCAGACCGTTCTCCAGCCAGAAGAACAGGTACTGGTTGTGCGGGTGCCAGCCAAATTCAACACAGTCCGCCGGATTCACGATAATCCGGCAGGACTCGCGGTCGTAGGAGCCGGTGCCCCAGCCTTGCACGGGTCGCTCCCGGATCAGCTCCAGCACCGTCTTGTAGTTGTAGAGACGATGGCCGACGGAGCTGTGGATATCGGTGTTGTGGTTTTTGATTTCAACCCAGGCGGTTTGAAAACGCGCCTCCATCGTCCTGGAGCTCAGCAAACCGGCTGCCAGGACGGCGACCAGTAGCAGTAGCGTTGCGTAGCGGCGGCGTCCGGGGATGGCGCTCAGCACAAAAGTCAGCAGGCAGGCGGCCAATACGAAATAACCGGTTCGCCCCTGGGACAGATTGGTAATGCTGAGCACGGCCAACCCCGCCAGCGCGAGCCACAGCCCCCGCCAGCGATTTTTTTGAGCAGCGATGCACAGCGTGAGGCAGAGCACGGCAAAGAAAGACATCATCACATTCTGGGTGATGTAGTCGCCCACGACGGTATGGTCAACGCCCCAACCCAGCGCCTGTGCGGGGTTGGCCCTCGAACTGACCCAGGGCAGGCGAAACCAGATGCTCGCGTAGACCGATGCCAGAATAAAGAGCATGGCCGCGGCAAAGGCGCCCAGACAGTTCCGGCGCCAGCATGCCTGGTCCAGCAGGGATAAAAAGACCAGGGCGATCAGGAGCTTGCTGTATTTCAGCGTGTGCAGGCGGATGTGCGCCATGTCGCCCGTGGAGTAAAGCGTGCCCAGCAAGATCAGGCCGAACAGCAGCAACGCGGGCAGCACCATGGGGTTGCGGCGGATGGCTTGCCAGCGCTGCCGGTAGTGGCCTGCGGCGAGCCAGCACAGGACCACCACGGCGCTCAAGGTGTTGGCAAGACCCAGGGCCACGGGGAAGCTCAAAAAAACGCCGACCAGGGCCCATTTCGCCGCAATGTCAAAGCGTTCCTGAAGGCGTGTCATCGTGGCAGGTTCAAGCGGCATGTCGTGCCCACTCCCGGTTCAAAAGCAGTCCTGGATTATCAGGGCGCTATTGAGCCCTCATGCACCGCCGCCTCACCCCGGCAAGGGAAGCTTGTAAGTAGATATTGCCCGGATGTCGCTCAACGCCACAGCGCCGCCGCATCACGCGCCATGCGCCGCAAGACGTCTTCGGCCGAAGGGCAATCGTTGATCAACCCAACCGCCTCGCCGACGGTGGCGTGCGCCGCCGAAAAATCCCCCGCCTTGACTGCCTCATCGTAGCGGGCGCGGGCGGCTGCCGGATCGGCGCGCAGCGCCTCCACGCGGTCCTCCCACTGCCGGTGCAGGTCGTTGCGGATGGCGCGAAAGTCGTAGGGTGCGGGCCAGTTCTTGCGTCGCAGGATGTCGAACACCGCGCTTCGGGCAGTGCCGTCACCGTTGGTTCGCAGCGCCTGATCTTTGGCGCCCTGTGCGGCCAGGGACTCGCGCGTCGCCCACAGGCGCGAGCCGACCAGGGCACCATCGGCGCCCAGCACCAGCGCGGCGGCCAGCGTGCGCCCATCCGCAATGCCGCCCGCGGCCAGCAGCAGGGTGTCGGGCGCGTGGGCAGCGAGCCAGTCCGCGAGTTCGGGCACGAACGTCATGGTGGCCCGGCCATTGAGCGAATTCATGCCGTGGCCGCCGGCCTCGGCACCCTGCGCGACGATGACCCGGGCACCGGCTTCGATCGCCTGCGGGACCTGCTCCATGCGCTGTACCTGGCACACCAGCGTGGTGCCGGCGGCCGCAATACGCGCCCCGTAGGGCCGCGGATCGCCGAAGGACAGCATCAGGGCGCGTGGTTTGTCACCGGCTGGCCGGTCCAGCAGCCAGTCCAGCGCCGAGGCGTCTTCGTCCAGCTTCCAGGTGATGAAGCCGCAACCGATGCGGGACCGGGTTGGCGCCGTTTCGGCCGCCTGCAGTGCCAGCGTGTATTCGCGCTGCGTCCAGGCCAGGTCGCCGTAGCCGCCGCCGACCAGGCCCAGCGCGCCTGCGCGGGCGCAAGCCGCCGCCAGGGCGCCGCCGCAGGCCAGCGCCATGGGCGCGAGTGCAACCGGTACGGAGAGATCGAAAAGGGTGGTCAGGCGGGTTTTCATGGCGCTATTGTGAACTTGGGTGCACGAGGCGTCGTCAGGCCAAAAAAAAGCCACCTCGCGGTGGCTTGGAAAAGTCCTTGGAAGGACGTCGTTGGGATTCTTTGCGTGTGTCCGACTCTTGCGAGTTTCGAGCCCTTGTTCCTGTGACAGCAGTACAGTAACTTTACGTAATTTCCTGCATTTGGACATCCCATGTTTGCGGGATAAGCGACGGTACAGGCCAGGTTCGCCCTCTATTGTTGTGACTTTCCACACAGCTCCCCCCGAGAGAGTCGCTGTTACATGTCCGAAGACGGCAAGTCCACCACAAACGTGGCGCCACCGCCGGGGCGATCCTCGCAGCGCACCGTGCCGTGATGGCGCTGCGCAATCGATTTCACCAGCGCCAGGCCCAGGCCAACGCCGCCCTCGCGCTCGCTGGCGCCCGGCAGGCGGTAGAACGGCTCGAAAATGCGCTCGCGCAGGTTGGCCGGCACGCCGGGTCCGCGGTCACTCACGCGCAGCACCGCGCGCTGGTCCTCGCGCTGCACGCTGACGGTGATGGCGCCGGTGCCGTAGCGGCGCGCGTTTTCGATCAGGTTGCGGATGGCGCGGCGCAGCAGCTTGGGCACGCCGTCCACCGTCACGGCCCTGGCGTCGGCTCCAGCATCGCTGTCGGTGTCGAGTTCGATGTTCAGCCGCGCGCACTCCTCGGCTGCCAGTCCGGTCAGGTCGATCTGTTCGACGGTGCCGATGTCGGCCTCCTGGGCATCGAGCCGGCTGGCCAGCAGGATTTCGTCGATCAGCTGGTCCAGCTCGCCGATATTGCGCGAAATCTCGTCCTTGAAAGCCGCTGACGGTGTGCTGCCCATCAGCTCCAGCCCCATGCGAATGCGGGTCAGCGGCGAGCGCAGTTCGTGTGAGGCATTCGCCAGCAGCGACTTGTGCGATTTCACCAGTGTCTCGACGCGCTCGGCCGCGTGGTTGAAGCGTGCGGCCAGGTCCGCCACCTCGTCATGGCCCTGCACCGGCACGCGCACCGAGAGGTCGCCCTCGCCCCAGCGCTGCACACCGCGCTGCAGCGATTCGAGCCGCTGCGTGAGCCGGCGCACGATGGGGTACACGCCGAGCGCCACGGCCAGCCCGACGAGCGCCAGCAGCCACGCAAAACCAAAGGGAGAGCGCGTCCACGCGGGCGGCGGCCCCGCAGGCCGGCGCCCGCGCGGCGGCATTTGCAACGCCAGGGTCTGGCCATTGTCCAGCGTGACGATGAACTCCAGACCCTGCCCCGGCGTGCGGCTCACCTCGGCCTCGGCCGAGCCGATCAACACGCCCGCGGCATTGCGCACCATCACTTCGCGCGGCTCGCGCGGCGCCCGGTAGTGCTCCTCGGAGATCTGCCAGGCCCAGCCCACCACCAGCGTCAGCACCGCCACGCCGCCCACCACGGCGAGCCAGATGCGCAGGTACAGGCGGCGTGAGAGGGCGTTGAAAAGGGGCAAGCGGATCGCTCCCGGTGCTCGATCAGTCCTGCTGCTTGGCAAACACGTAGCCGACGCCGCGCACCGTCAGGATGCGCCGGGGGTTTTTCGCGTCCACCTCGATCGCCGCGCGGATGCGCCCCATGTGCACGTCGATCGAGCGGTCGAACGCCTCCAGCTCGCGCCCGCGCACGGCCTCCATGATCTGGTCGCGGCTGAGCACGCGACCGGCGCGCTCGGCCAGCGCCACCAGCAGGTCGAACTGGTACGACGTCAGGTCGCTGGGCAGGCCGCCCACCGTGACGCTGCGCGCATCGCGATCGATCTCCAGCGAGCCAAAGCGGATGACCTTGGCTGTGGGCTGCGCGCCGTCGCTGCGCCGGCGCAGGATGGCGCGGATGCGCGCCAGCAGCTCGCGCGGCTCGAACGGCTTGGGCAGGTAGTCGTCGGCGCCCAGCTCCAGCCCGATGATGCGGTCCATCGGGTCGCCCTTGGCCGTCAGCATCAGCACCGGCACCTGCGCCACGTCGCCCGGCAGCGAGCGAATGCGCCGGCAGACCTCCAGGCCATCGATGTCGGGCAGCATCAGGTCGAGAATGACCAGATCGGGCGCGAGCTCCTGCAGCCGCGTCAGGCCGCCGAGCCCATCGCCCGCGTGTGAGACCTCGAAGCCCGACTGGCCCAGGTACTCGCCCACCATGCTGGCCAGGCGGGCATCGTCTTCAATCATCAACAGTTGTGAACTCATGGGTGGCAGTTTAGTCTTCACCGGAGCCGGTTGGCGCCAAGTGTTCTGGCCATCGTGCAGGCACTCAATCACGGCGCGTTGAAGCGGCGGTAAAGTAAAGTAAATGCAAACCACTTCCGTTCTGGACGACATCCTGGCCCGCCACGCGCGTGAGCGCCCACACGCGCCGGCCCTTCGCGCCATCGGGGCCGATTCCCGGCACGACTTCAGCTATGAGGATTTGGCGCGCCGCACCGCGCACGCGGCATCCCGGCTGTGGCATGCGTGGGGCGTGCGCCCGGGCGACCGCGTGGCGTACCTGGGACTGAACCAGGCCGACCAGATCGTGCTGCTGTTCGCGCTGGCACGCCTGGGCGCCATCCTGGTGCCGCTCAACTACCGGCTGGCGCCGCCCGAGTGGTCGGCCCTGCTGGCCGACTGCACCCCGCGCTGCCTGCTGCATGACGCCACATGGGCCGCGGCCGCCGCCACGCTGGCGCAGCAGCATGGCCTGCCGGCCCACGCGCTGCAGACGCTGGCCGCCCCCGGCGCGTTGCCGGCCGCGCCCGTGCATGCGGACCCCGCCGCGCCGGCCCTGCTGGTCTACACCTCGGGCACCACCGGACAGCCCAGGGGCGCGCTGCACACGCAGGCCAATTTGATGGCAAATATGGCTGCAGCCATTGATGTGCAAGTGCTGACAGCTTCAGATTTGATAGCAACCGTGCTGCCACTATTCCACGTAGGAGGCCTGTGCATCCAGACCCTGCCGGCGCTGTGTGCGGGCGCCGCCGTGATCCTGAACGCCCGCTTCGATGCCGGCGCAACACTGGCCTGTCTGGCGCAGGACCGGCCCAGCTTGACCCTGCAGGTGCCCGCCACGATGAAGGCGCTGATCGAGCACCCCGACTGGGCCACCACCGACCTGTCGTGCCTGCGCGCCGTCTGGGCTGGCTCGAGCACGCTGCCCGAGGCGCTGGTGGCCGCCTTCCATGCGCGCGGCGTGCCGGTGTGCAATGTGTACGGCGCGACCGAGACCGGGCCGTTTTCCATCGCGCTGCCGCCGGAACACGCCTTCAGCCATGTGGGCTCCTGTGGCTGGCCCGCGCCCGGCGTCGAGGTGCGTCTTGCGCTGCCGACTGAGACGGCAGAGGTGGGCGAGGTACTGCTGCGTGCGCCCCATGTGGTTGCGCACTACTGGCCGCAGCAGCGTGCGCTGGACGATGACGGCTGGTTCCACAGCGGCGACCTCGCGCGCCAGGCGCCGGACGGCAGCTACAGCATCGTCGGCCGCGCCAGGGACCTGATCATTTCGGGCGGAGAAAACATCTACCCCGCCGAGATCGAGCACCTGCTGGCCGGCCACCCGCTGGTGGCCGAGTGCGCGGTGCTCGGGCAGCCCGACGCGCAGTGGGGCGAAATTGCCGTGGCCGTGATTGTTTTGCGGCCGCGGCCCTTGCCGGATATGAACAATGAGCTATCAAACTGGGAGCAAACCCTGCGCGACTTCCTGCACCCCCGCATCGCCCGCTACAAGCAGCCGCGGCGCTGGCTGGCGCTGCCGGCCTTGCCCAAGACCGCGCTGGGCAAGGTGCAAAAACAATTGCTGGTGAAGCAGTTGCTATCGGATATATAGCGCACCGTGCAAGCAAATCAAGGGCCAGGCACCATTTTGACTCTTGAAGCGAGCCACACCAGCAGCAGCACCGGCACGCCCAGCATCGCGGTCATCGTGAAAAACTGCGGGTAGCCAAAGGCATCCACATAGCGTCCCGAGTAGCCCGCCAAAAACTTGGGTAGCAGCAGCATCATGGAGCTGAACAGCGCGTACTGCGTGGCCGAGTAGTTCACGTTCGTGAGCGATGACAGGTAGGCGATGAAGGCCGCCGAGGCGATGCCGCTGGACAGGTTGTCGGCCGAGATCACGGCGATCAGCGCCGTCAGGTCGTGCCCGCGCGAGCCGAGCCAGGCAAACAGCAGGTTGCTGGCAGCGCTCAAAATCGCGCCCAGCATCAGCACGCGCATCACGCCCCAGCGCACCGACATGGCGCCGCCCACGAAGGCGCCCGCCAGGGTCATGATCACGCCGAAGATCTTGGTGACCGCCGCCACCTCGTCCTTGGTGTAGCCCATGTCCACGTAGAACGGGTTCGCCATGATGCCCATCACCACGTCGCTGATGCGGTAGATGGCGATCAGGGCCAGGATCAGCGCGGCCTGCCAGCGGTAGCGCCGCACGAAGTCGGCAAACGGCTCCACCAGCGCGCCGCGCAGCCACTCGGCGGCGTTCCTGGCGGGCGGCAGCACGCGCGGCAGCGGCTCGGGCGAGAACAGCACGGTCGCCATGCCCAGCGCCATCGACGCGGCCATCACCAGATAAGCCGTGTGCCAGGCGCCCTGCTGGTAGCCCACGGTGCCCGCCACCTCGGCGCGGGCCGCCACCCACAGCACGCCGGCACCGGCCCAGATCATGGCCAGCCGGTAGCCGGTCTGGTAGGTGGCGGCCAGCGCGGCCTGGCGCTCCATGCTGGCCGACTCGATGCGAAAGGCGTCCAGCGCAATGTCCTGCGTGGCCGAGCCGAACGCCACCATCAGCGCGCACCACACCACCGGCTCCAGCCCCGCCCGCGGGTCGTTCAGCGACATGCCCACCAGGCCCGCCATCACCACGCCTTGGGCCAGCAGCAGCCAGCTGCGCCGGCGACCCAGCCAGCGCGTGAGCAGCGGAATCGGCAGGCGGTCCACCAGCGGCGCCCAGACCCATTTGAAGCCGTAGGCCAGCCCGACCCAGCTCAGGTAGCCGATGGTGGTGCGGTCGATGCCCGCCTCGCGCAGCCAGAAACTCAGCGTACCCAGCACCAGCAGCAGCGGCAGGCCCGCGGAAAACCCCAGCAGCAGCATGCGCAGCGTGGGGGGCTCGCGGTACACCTTGAGCGTGTCGATCCAGGAGGGTTTGGCGGCGGTGGCGGGCGCTGCGCTGGCGCGGGTCAAGTCGGAACTCATGCGGCGAATAATACGCGGCCGTTTGTCGGGCACGCCCTCGACCTTAAGTCTCATTTAAGCCGCGGGCGTCATTCTTTGCAAACCGGCTGCGCAAAAGCGCAGACCAGGCGATGACGTCCCGGTGATCGCAGGTGGCCGGGTCCATTTTTCCGCCTGCACCGTCTTTCAAGGAGAAATGAGATGAAAGCAAGCATTCGCCAAGCCGCGGCGGTGGCCGCGTTGGGGGCGGCCGTGTTCGGCATGGCATCGGCCCAGGCCGGCGTCGTTCCCCCCATGCAAAAGGTCGACGGGATCGAGACCATGAGCGGCGGCATCGGCGTCGGCGAGGCCGCTGCCATGCAGTCCGAGGCTCGGCACTGGCCGCTGACGCTTGAGTTCGCCATCAAAGACAAGGCCAGGTCCGACTACGCGGCCGACGTCAACGTCCTTGTGCGCGATACCCATGGCCATACCGTGCTGCAAACCACCGCGCAAGGCCCCTTCCTGCTGGCCCGGCTGAACCCCGGCCAGTACACGGTCCAGGCCAGCCTGGATGGCAAAACCCTGCAACAAAAGGTCATGGTCGGCCATCGACCGGCCCGGCACCTTTTCTTGTGGCCCGCCGGGACGGATGAGTCGGCTTCGTGACGCCACCGCAAGCGTCTGACCTCGACGAAGCCCCGCACGCGCAACACCCGCAGCGCCTGCTGCGCTCCCCGCTGGGCGGACTCTCCACGCACATCCTGCCCACCTCGGCGACGATGGTGGGCGTGTGCATGACCGTGCTCTCCATCGGCCATCTGGGCCACGGCGGCGATGCGCGCGTTGTCATTGACAAGCTGCTGGCCTGCGACGCCGTGGTGTTTCTGGCCAGCGCGCTGCTCTCGTTCATGTCGATTCGCGGCGGCCACGCGAACGGGCGGCTGGAGAGCCGCGCCGAGGTGGTGTTCATCGCGGGCCTGGGGCTGTTGGCGCTGGTCGCGGTGGCGCTGGCGTTTGCGATTACGTGACAGTGCAGGCAGTGGCCGATCTGTCACGGATCAACGCTTTTACGCGCACAGGGCCGTTACAGTTCCCTTGCCAACGCACCTTGCGGCATCGTACTAAACGGTGCAGCGCACATTGCCTCATTGCCCCGTGATCAGTTCTCGCCACGAAATGCGCCGCGTGCCAAGGCCGCCGCCGCCCGTTGGCACGCTGGACGTCAACGTTGTTCCATTGGAAAGGTTGGTGATGGCGACAATTTTTCCGGTCGTTGTGCGAACCAGCGTCGGAGCGCTAGCCAGTGCGGTTGTCGTGCCGTTTGACAGCAACACGCCGACGACGGTCGATCCTGGCACCGCCAAGCCGGTAGCGTAGTTCACATAGTTGAGGTAGCTCGAACCCCCAACGCTGCACGCGCTGGCGCCGTTGGGAATGTTGGAGGTGAACACCAGCGTACCGAGCTGAAGCTGGGGATCGGTGTCGACGCGCTCGCCGCTCTCTGGCAGATCTTCAAACCAGCCATACATGGTGTTCAGATTCACAGCGGCGCTTGTCGTTGGAACCGCGGTTCGGCTATTGGCGCTGTCGGTCAGGGTCTGCTTTGCGAAGCAGTTGGTGGTGACGGTGCTGGTGCAGGTCTTGGCGCGCGGGCTCCCGTAAATGCCGCCCGTAGCCGCACTCGTTGTCAGCGGATCCTTGATGCCGTAAATGGACTGCACCTGGGTTGTGGCAATGTCGCTCACGCTCAGGTAGCTGCCGGTTCCCACGAAGACCAGCGCATTGCTTCCGCTCATGCCCAGTTGCGGCGTGGCGGTGATTGGCTGCGGGTTGCCGACGGCATCTACCAACGTGGCCAGCAGTTGCACTTTCGCGGTGCCGCCGCTGGCGGTGAGCGCACTGATGTCGAAACGCCAGAGATTGCCGTTCAGGTCGCCACCATAAACACGCGGCGCAGTGTTGTTCTGCACATTCGCCTGGAAAGCGGCGATCTTGGCCAGGCCGCTCGGACTGGTTGTACTGCCGATGCCCGTATCGATCTTCTTGATGATGGCACCGGTCTGCGCGTTGAGTACCCATAAGATGCCATGGCCCGAGCCGGCACCGGCACCCGAAGTCGGGTCGGTTACGTTGTTGTATCCCGAAGTAACGAGTGCCACCCAGGTGCCATCCGACAACTTGGTTACGACGGGCGGGCCGTAGCTGTAGCCAAGGTCCGTGTCACTGATATAGGGGCTCGCTTTTGTCGTGTCGTTGGTGAACTCCCACAGCACGGTGGGCGCGGCGGGAGTGGTCACGTCGAGCGCGTAGTAACCGCGCCCGCCGTTGGCCAGGCCGCCCAACAGGATGGTGTGCCAGCCGTCACTGAACTGCACGTCGGCCACTTGTGGTGAACCATCGACGAAGAACTGGTGCTTGGATGCATAGTTCTTGTCGGCCAGTTTGTACAGGTTCGGCAGCAGCATTGAGGGGACATATGCCCACTTCTCGGCGCCAGTGCTGGCATCAAAAGCATGCAGCATGCCGTCGTTGGCACCCACATACACCATGCCTTGGCGCGACGCATTGCTGCTCCTGAAAGCGGCATAGCCGATGTCGGCATAGCCGAAACTCGGCGCCTGCACGTACGCGGCCTGCGAGTCGACGATGTCGCCGAGCACATGTGTGCGCTGAAAATAATAGGTGGTGGCGTCCGGCCCCTCGTTGCTGCGATCGCCCCGCAAAAAGTTGACGAGGTTCAGGCCGCCTGCGCCTGTGGCAGACGAGGCGCTGCTGTCGATCTGCAACGTGGGGTCGAGGCAGGTGGCGCCTGAAGGGCACATTTGGGACAGCGGGCTGGCTGAGGCCGAGCCGATGGATGCCATCTGGAAATACTTCTGCATGGCGGTTGTCATCGACCCCCACTTAAACGGGATCAGGCCGGCCGTGGCACTTGGATTGGTAGGGTCGTAGGTCAGGATGTTGCGGGCGCCAGGTGAAGTTGTGTCCAGTAAGGCGGGCGTGAAGGCCTGCGTTGTCGCGTTCGAGTAAGCCGTTCCAGATTCCGACCAGTCGGCGTTGGCTGAGATCGCTCCGGTTGCGCCATTGATGCTGTAGCGTGCCAGTTCACCGAACCATTGGCCGGAGCGGAAGGTTGACGCGAATACGTAGTTGGATCCCTGGGTCAGATTGGGGCTACTCGTCGAAACCGCGGCGCCACTGGAGGTGGCGGCATTGACGCTCTGGATGAAATTGGCTAGCCCCGTCTTCAAGGCCGTTGGATTACCGGCGCTATAGTAAGTGCCACGCCCGTTGACGGCCGCGTGCCAGAGGTCATCGACGGCGGTTTGCGTATCACCGACCGGCGTCGGCCAGTTGCAGGCGGTCCCTGTCGCTTGCCAGAGGCAGGACGTGCTGGTGGCCAGGTTGCCTTGGGCCACGTTGTAGTAGTCGCCGCTGGTGGCGGTCGCGTAGTTCGACTGATATTGCATGTAGCCCGAAACCCCCAGGCCGATGGTCGATGTGTACATGCGCTGCTGCAAATCCGCTATGTTGTTGGAGGCCACGTCAGTGCCGAGAACGCCGTTGTTATTGCTCAGGGCAGGCGTACGCAGGTCGGTCTTGTAGTAGTACTCGGTCACGTCGGCGAGGGTATTCGCTGTGGAGTTTCCATCGAGATAGGGCCGCACTTCACTGCTGCTGGTGCCATCCTGGTCGCCGATCTGCGTGCTCCCGTTGATTTGCACGTTGTTGCTATCGGTGCCGGCGTTCCAGTAACCATCGGTTGAGGCAATGGTGTAGTTGCGCTGACATGCGTACTGCATGGGATCGGTGGTCGATTGACCGTTGATCTTCGTCATTTTGTTGGCGTAGTAGCGCCCTGCGATAGACAGCGCGCCCCGCAGTGGCGTGCCACCGGCCGGCGTAGCCGCCAGGAACTTGTTGTACCAATCGGTCATCTTGCTGGAGAAACTGCCGGTGTTGTTGGGATCGCCGACATCCAGGAAGTCCTTGGTCGTATTGTTGTTGAGGCTCATGTAGCCCAAGCGATAACTGGAGGACAGACCCGCAAAAGCAATACTGACGGCGCTCTTGGTCATCTGCATCCGGGTGCGGTAATAGGCCCACCAGTTCGCGAAGTTGGTCATCTCCTCGTTGTAAGTGCAGGTGGCTGCCGCGCAGTCAATACGAGTGGAGGCTTTGGTGGTGGTGTTGGGGTACGGGTAGCTGTTGTTCGAAGACTGGATGGTTACCTTGATGTTCTGCCCGGGTACTCCTGATTGGCCGGGATAGCGGGCGTAGATGTACTTCTTCCCGTTGATGGCGGTATCAAAGCGTGTCGCCTGGCAGTTGGTCAGTGCGCTGTCGGAGCACCATCGAACATAGGCGGGAAATTGATAGACACCCGAGGCGGTCGTTTGCGCGACGCAATTGCGTCGGGCGGGTTCGCTACAGTACTCGCCCGGGACAAAAGTGTAGTAGACCGCCTGCCCGGTTGTCAGATTCTGCGTTGTTCCTGAACTGGAAGTGGTAAATAGATTGGCGAGGCCGCCCGGGTTTCCGGTGTTCGCCGTCTGCTTGCCGAATCCATCATAAGGCACTTTGGTCCATGCCGACGAATTGGTCGAATTCATGGACGGGTAGCCACCGCTGTTGGTGCTGTAGCTGTAGCTATTGCCGTAGGTCGACGGGGGGGTATAGGTCGTGGCGGGGTCGTAGTAGACGCCGTTGTAGCGGCTGTTGCGAATGAGCTGCGCCGTACCACTGTAGTTGGTGTCGCTGCCCGCCGTGTCTGGCAGAAAGTCCCAGGTCATGCTCCCCGAATCGTCCAGCACGTAGAAGATGTTCGGGTAGACCTGCGTCGATGCCGATGTCTGCAGCGGCGCGGTCGCGAGCAGGGGGACGGCCGCCGGCGCCTGGCTCACGGCGGCAAGTAGCGCCAAGCCGCACAGCAACACTGGGAGGGCGGTTTTAAAGGTGCGATTCATGATCATCCCTCTTCTGTTTGTTAGTTTTCGTGCCGGTCGAGGCGTTTCTATGGGTCGCATCTGCAACATTTACAGCGCCACAACCGTCTGCACCAGGCTCTGCGTGTTGCGTGGCCCGCTGACTTGGACCGTGATGCGGTAATACACCTGGCTGGCCGAGTTGAGGTTGGTGCCGCCTGCGTTGCAGCTGCTGCCGCCGGCACAGGAGCCCGCCAGTGCCTGGGGCGAAGACGAGCAGGCATTGGCCGCGTTCGTTGCATCGCCTGCGATGGTGCACATGCGCTGAATGACGTAGGCCACGGTATTGCCGTTGTCGACCGCCGGTAGCGTGTACGTATTGCCCGCTGCCGCGAGGCTGGCCCAAAAAGCAGGCCAGGCAGTCGGCGGCGAGGTCGTTAGATCAGGATCCTGACGATGGGCGATGTAGCCCTGCGCCGTCTGGTCGCAGGCCAGCACGGTGCTACCCACGGCGCAAACGGCGGCGGTGCCGTTGGGCGAACTGGCTTGCCCATTGTTGGTCTCCAGCCAGGCGATGGCCGCCTCCACCCCCCGATCCGCCGAATGGGTGGTGGCTTGCTGGAATGCCAGGTTGCCGGCGATGGTGTTTGACGTGGCGACCGATCGCGTTAACGCGACGGCCGCCAGCGCCAGTGCGACGAGCACGATCAATGCCAGGATCATCACGATGCCGCGTTCTCGGCAAGGGCCGGCCAAGCGCGGTGGGGTGGGGGTTTTAAAGTTCAGCATCCGCTTTGCGAGCCTTGCCAGACGATATTTCGCAACGGTACGGCGGTCTGGAGCGTCTTGTACCTGTAGTTCTGCCAACTGCCGTTGTTGCTCAGATCAATGGTGAGGGCGGTCGGATTGGCCGGGTTGCCAGCGGCGGCAGTGGCGTTGACGGTGCTGCCGGCCCACGTCGGTGCGGTGGTGGTCGGGGCTGCCTTGTCGTATTGCGTGCTGCGGGCCACCAGCACGAGACGTACGGCGAGTGCGCGCGCCCAACTGCAGTAAGCGCTCAACCCGCTCGTGTCGGCGGCGCTGAAGGGCGTCGTCTGGTCATAGGTGTCGACGATGCCGGACATGGTCGAAGACGCGATGCCCGAGGTGTCGCGGCCATACTGCGCACGCAGACTCACAATGTTGCTGGCGGTTGGCACCCACACGGCCGAATTGAGTGGCGCCGTATACGCCGTCTTGCCGCAGTTGTAGGCGTTGTAGTCGCACACCGTGAGGTTGCCGTTGCGCACGGCATAGGCACGCACCGTGAAAGTCTGGCCGAGGTTGTAGACCACGCTGTTGGTGGGCAAGACGGTAGCGCCGGGCGCCGCGTTAAGAGTGGACGTTGCGGCTTTCACCGAGGTGATTTTGTCGCGCGTCAGGTTGCAAGGTACGGGACGCGTCAACGCTTCGGCAATGATGTAGTCGTTGGCAGCGAAGGATGATGGCGTTGTGACTTGGTAGGAGCCCGTACCCGAAGCGGCGGTGATGGTGGTATCCCCCTCCGACGGACTGTTCGAACTGCCATACATGACAAGCAGCGTGTCGGTATTGGGGTCGCCGGCTGGTACCAGGCCGGTGGCCGGATTGATGGTGACGGGACCCAGCCCGCTGCCATTGAGTGTGACGGCGCCGTCGTTGATGGTGGTATAGGTCAGGCTGCAACCCAGCAGGTTGAACGCACTGACGCCGTAGCCTGCTGCCCGGATGTCCCGCTCCATGCCATAGAGGGCGATGGTGCCATTGATCTGGGCGTCACCTCCGCCCGTTGTGATTCGCTTGTTGGCTTCCGAGGTCGCGAACATTTGCATGATGATGATGACCGCGAGCATGCCGATCACCAGACCGACCATGATTTCGATCAATGAGAACCCGCGGTGGCGCGAATTGCCGATGCGGTGACGGGGCGCCATGACTTGGTGCGGCTCCATTTACTTGAGTTCCGCTTCGAGTTTGTATTGATGCGCCACGATGTCTGTCGGTGCTTTCCACTGCATGGTGATGGTCACGAGACTGCTTGGAATCGGCGCGCTGCCGCCTCCAGCCACCGTCGTGAATTGAACGGTCGGTGCCAGGACGGTGGCAGATGTGCCTGGCATATGCGGCTGCCACGCGTTCCACCAGGCGGCATAGCCGGTGGCTGCGCCGGTAGCGAAATTGGTCTGCAATGTGGCGGCGGTGCGGTCGCTGACCCACATGCGGCTCACGAGGTCGTTGGCTGCGAGTTGGGCCATCGAGCGATATTCGGCAGCCGACGCCTGCTGGATTGAAACCGTCTGCAGTCCGACCAGCGCCAGCACGCCGACGGCAAAAATCAGCAGTGCGCAAAGCACTTCCAGCAGCATGAAGCCTGCTTGTGACGAAATGGCGCGACGCACGGGGAACAGTTGGCGGTTCATCGAGGCTCTTTCAGCATGCGGTCAGAGTTGAGCCACTGGCCAGGCTGGGATCGCACATGCGTATCTGGCCCATGGTGGTGACGGTTAGTTGAAGGCAGCGAAGCGTGCCGCCATTGGCTAGGCAGGTGGTCGTGTCGGATGGCGTAACGTTGATGGTCAGCGGGGCTGCTGGCGTGAGAGGGTTGACTGACGCTGTCTGGCGTCCAAGTCCGTCAAAACTGATGACGCTTTGCGACGCCGATAGCGCAATCGAGGCCTGCGCCGTACTCGATACCACCGGGCTCAGTTGCAGGATGTAAGGCGAGGTGGTGTCGCTGATCGCGGCACCGCATGCACCGGCCGGGGAGGTGGCTGTTGCCGTGGGAAGGTTGACCACCCAATAGGGACCCGCAGTGGACAGCAAGCACGAACTGTCGGGTGTGGTGACAAGTTGGAATTGGGTCGGGCTATTGCGCCGCACCGCTTCGGCCCGGGCAAACTGGATTCCGTTCTGCAGTGACTCGGCGGTGCTTCGAATCCGCGTATTTTTTATCCACTCGCCGAATGATGGAGCGCCGAGTGTCAGGAGGATCGCGACGATGCTGATGCCGATCAGCAATTCGATCAAGCTCATGCCGCGTGCTCTTGTCATGTGGACTAGGTACTGCATCAGCACATGCCACCCGTGGTGGTGACCCAGCAATTGTTGGGCGTAGGACCCGACCAGCCTGAGACGCCTGTAACAGCCGAAGTCTTGGTGCCATCTTGTGCTATAGAGTAGCTAAAACCGGTCATGGAGCCGATACCGGTTGCCGTGAGCAGATACGTTGTTGCCGACGCATTGGTGCAGGTAAAGCTGAAGTATTTGCCAGTTGCGGGGGCAGCAACACCGCAAGCCCCTCCAGTGGCGTAAGTCTGGTTGTCTTGGTACCACTGCTCCATCTTGACTTGCTGCGCCGCAAGCGTGGAGGTCGCTTCGGGTATGCGGCCTCGCATGACATAGTTTTTGTAGGACGGTAGTGCGACCGCGGCCAAGATCGCCACGATAGCGACCACGATCATCACTTCGATCAGTGTGAAGCCGGCCGCACGACGGATCGCGGGAGGCAGAAATGACGGCGCTGTTTTCAAGATAATGGCCTTTCGAGCGGTTGCATCGCGTACAAATACGTTACAGGCTTTGCGCCGATGTCAACTGTGGTCACAGATTGTCACAACAACCGGCGCAACGCAAAACCACCCGTCATCTCCGCGCTACCGTTTATCGGATGCGCAAAGTATTTCGTGTAAAAGTACGCAGGCTTGCCGGTGTCGTCGGTTGAGCTCAGAGCCCGAATTCGTACTCCACCGTGGTCGGCGCGTGGTCCGAAAACTTCTCGGTCTTGTAGATGGCCTCGCGCCGCGCATGGGTCGCCATGGCCGGTGTCGCCAGATGGTAGTCAATGCAACAAAAAAACCTGCATTCCATCAGTCCCAGGATCGGGTCAGCAACTCGTCCAGCGCATCGGCAATGACTTGTCCCTGTTTCTCCAGTGACCCGACGGCTTCGCCCAACTGATCGAGAGCCACGGAGACCATGTCCAGTGGATGAAGGACAACGCGGATCCCTTTAATCACAAAGACCGGGTTCATCCTGGCACCCACAGTGGGCGTGCTTCGTGGAAGGAGGGTCTGACGTACCAGCGGAACGACCACGCGTCTGCGGTAGCGGTCAAACTGCGCCGACTGGACCACCACCACAAAAGGGATCGAATCGCGCAAGCCTCCCTTGTTGCGATGGACGTCGAATTGCGCCATTACAAAGTGGAGTGCTCGTCTGCAAACGAGCCGACCGACGCATGCACCGCATTCCAGTCGGCGGCACAGGCATCGGCCGCTCGCTGGTGATCGCGCTGTGCGCTTTGCTGGGCGGCTACAAACTCGGCCAGAAGCGATTCCATGGTGGCCGACAGGTTGTTGGTGTAGGCCTTGGCCTGCGCTACCAGAGCCTCGTTGATGGTGAGGTTGACAGGCCGCTTGCGGGGCGACCCGGTACTGGTTTGCATTTCAAGAGACTCCGAACGGGTGAATGCGCATATTATGCGCATGACGGTCGAAGTGCGTCAAATTTTGAAGTCGTACTCGATCGTGATGGGGGCGTGGTCCGAGAACTTCTCGCCCTTGTAGATGTTCTCGGTGCGTGCCAGGGCCGCCTGCGCCGGTGTCGCCAAATGGTAGTCGAGCCGCCACCCCACGTTGTTCGCATAGGCCCGGCCGCGATTGCTCCACCAAGTATAGGCGGTGTCGGTGGCGGTGGGCTGGAGCTGGCGGTACACGTCGACCAGCCTGGCTTCGTCCAGCAGGCGCGTCATCCAGGCGCGTTCTTCGGGCAGGAAGCCGCTGTTCTTCTGGTTGCTGCGCCAGTTCTTCAGGTCCATTTCCTTGTGCGCCATGTTCACGTCGCCGCACAGGATGAACTCGCGCTTCTGCTTGAGACCCACCAGGTGCGGGTAAAACTCGGCCAGGAAGCGGAACTTGGCCTGCTGCCGCTCTTCGCCCGAGGAGCCGCTGGGAAAATAGGCGCTGATGATGGAGAGCTTGCGCTGCGGTGTGTCGAAGCGCAGCTCCACGTAGCGGCCCTCGGTGTCGAATTCAGGCGAGCCGTAGCCGATCACCACCTCGCTCGGCTCATGCCGGCTGTACACCGCCACGCCCGCGTAACCCTTTTTTTCGGCGAAGTGGAAATGGCCCTTGAGCCCGGCCAGCGCCTCGAAGCGGCCTTCGATGTCCGCGGCCTGGGCCTTGACCTCCTGCACGCAAATACAATCGGGCTGGTGCCGGGTCAGCCAGGCTTCCACCCCCTTGGTGGTGGCGGAGCGGATGCCGTTGAGATTGAGGCTGGTGAGTTTGAACAAGGATTTCCCCATGATGGTTGCAAGCGCGCGAACCGCTGAACAGCAGGCCGAACATGACCGGCTGGCTCAGGAGTTCGTGCAATTTTCTGTCGATTCCGGTGTGCTGCGCTTTGGCGAATTCAAAACCAAGGCGGGCCGCCTGAGCCCCTACTTCTTCAACGCCGGCCTGTTCGACGACGGCGCCAAGCTGGGCCGGCTCGCGCAATTCTATGCAAAAGCCCTGCTCGCCAGCGGCATCGGGTTCGACATGATTTTCGGCCCGGCCTACAAGGGCATTCCGCTCGGTGCGGCGGTGGCCATCGAGCTGGCGCGGCTCGGACGCAACGTGCCCTTTGCCTACAACCGCAAGGAGGCCAAGGACCACGGCGAGGGCGGCACGCTGGTCGGTGCGCCGCTCAAGGGCCGGGTGCTGATCGTCGATGACGTGATGTCGGCCGGCACCGCGGTGCGTGAGTCGATCGCCATCATCCGCGCGGCCGGGGCTACGGCGCATGCCGTGGCGATTGCGCTGGACCGGCAGGAGAAGGCGACCGAGGGCGGGCTGGATGTGAACCACAGTGCCGTGCAATATGTGCGCGATCAGCTTGGCCTGCAGGTTTGTGCGATTGCGACGCTGGCTGATTTATTGCAGTATCTGTCCCACAGCGGCCACGATGGGGTGGGCGCACACCACGAACAGGTGCTGGCTTACCGGCGGCGCTACGGCGTGGATTGAATCGAAGGATAAACGTGCTGAATTTGACTCGGGGAGCGCTCGCGGCGCTGCTGCTGTTGGCCGGCTCCATGGGATCTGCTGCAGCGCAAGGCATCTACACCTGCACCGACGCCAAGGGGCGCGTGCTGAACGCCGACCGGCCGATTGCCGACTGCATCGACCGCACGCAAAAAGAGCTCAATCCCAGCGGCACGGTGCGCCGTACGGTGGGTCCGTCGCTCACGGCGCAGGAGCGCGCGGCCCAGGAGGCGCAGCAAAAGCTCGTGCAGGAAGAGCAGGCGCGCCAGCGCGAAGAAAAGCGGCGCGACCGCGCGTTGCTGATTCGTTACCCCAACAGGGCGGTGCACGACCAGGAGCGGGCGCAAGCGCTGAGCCAGGTCGACGACGTGATCCGCGCCGCGCAAAAGCGCGTGGGCGAACTGCAGGCCGAGCGCCAGAACATCGATGCCGAATTCGAGTTCTACAAAAAGGACCCGACCCGGGTGCCCTCTTCGCTGCAGCGCCAGGCGGATGACAACGCGCGCAGCACCGCGGTGCAAAGCCGCTTCATCGCCGAGCAGGATGCCGAGAAAAAACGCATCAACGCGCGTTTCGACGACGAACTCGTCAAGCTCAAGCAGCTGTGGGCGTTGCAGGCGCCGGCCCCGCGTTGAGAGAGACGAGCCGCTGGCGAAAAGTGGATTCCCGCCTACGCGGGAATGACAAGGCTGAGCGAATTGTTCTCGCCTGTCATTCCCGGCTTGACCGGGAATCCACGGGGGATAGCTAGCCGAGCTTTTTCCGCAGCGAGTCGTTAACCTGTGACGGGTTGGCCTTGCCTTTGCTGGCCTTCATGACCTGGCCGACCAGCGCGTTGAACGCCTTGTCCTTGCCGGCGCGGAACTCCTCCACCGATTTGGCATTGGCGGCCAGTACGTCGTCGATGATCTTGTCGAGGGCGCCGGTGTCGTTCATTTGCCTCAAGCCCTTGGCTTCGATCAGGCCGTCCACGTCGCTGCCCCCCGCATTCCACAGTGCATCGAACACCTGCCGCGCGGCGCTGTTGGAAATCGTCTCATCGGCAATGCGCGTGACCAGCTGCGCGAGCTGGGCCACTGAGACAGGCGCCTGCCCGATGCCGATCTCGCCAGCATTGAGCCGGCGCGAGACTTCGCCCATGATCCAGTTGCTGGCCAGCTTGGGCTGGTTGCAGGCCTTGGCGGTGGCTTCGAAATAAGCCGCCATCTCGCGGCTTTGCGTCAGTGCCGTCGCGTCGTAGTCGGACAGGCCATAGTCCGCACAGAAGCGCGCCGCCATCACGCGTGGAAGTTCGGTCATCTGCGCGCGCACGCGCTCCACCCATTCGGGCGCAATCACCAGTGGCGGCAGATCCGGGTCGGGGAAGTAGCGGTAATCCGCTGCGTCTTCCTTGGTGCGCATGGCGCGGGTCTCGCCGGTGTCGGGGTCGAACAGCACGGTGGCCTGCTCGATCGCATGGCCGTCTTCAAGCTGCTCGATCTGCCAGCGGATCTCATAGTCGACCGCCTGCTGCATGAACTTGAAGCTGTTCAGATTCTTGATCTCGCGCCGCGTGCCGAGTCGGTCACCGGGCTTGCGCACCGACACGTTGGCATCGCAGCGGAACGAGCCCTCCTGCATGTTGCCGTCGCAGATGCCGATCCACGTGACAATCTTGTGCAGCTCTTTCGCGTAGGCCACCGCCTCGGCAGAGGAGCGCATGTCGGGCTCGGTCACGATCTCCAGCAGCGGCGTGCCGGCGCGGTTCAGGTCGATGCCGCTCATGCCCACGAAGTCTTCGTGCAGCGACTTGCCGGCGTCCTCTTCGAGGTGAGCGCGCACCAGTCGCACGGTCCTGGATTCCTCGCCGAGGAAGAACGAGACCGAACCACCCTGCACGACCGGGATCTCGTACTGGCTGATCTGGTAGCCCTTGGGCAGATCGGGGTAGAAGTAATTCTTGCGCGCAAAGATGCTGCGCGGCGCGATGTGCGCCCCGATCGCCAGGCCGAACTGGATCGCGCGCTCCACCGCGCCCTTGTTCATCACCGGCAGCGTGCCCGGCAGCGCCAGGTCGACCGCGCAGGCCTGCGTGTTGGGCTCGGCGCCGAAGGCCGTGGCGGCGCGGCTGAAAATCTTGCTGCGTGTGGACAGCTGGGTGTGGGTTTCGAAGCCGATGATGACCTCGTAGCCCCGCACCAGCGGACCGGTGGGGCGGCCTTGTTGCAAGGCCTCGAAAGTGTTCACGAGCTCACTCATCTCAAAAGCCCCCCGGGCGTCTTCTGGTGCCAGTCCGTGGCCTGCTGCAGCCGGTGCGCGGCGTTCAGCAGCCTGGCTTCCTGCAGGTGGTTGGCGATCAGTTGCAGGCCGACCGGCATGCCGCCCGCGCCAAAACCCGCCGGCACGCTCATGCACGGCAGGCCCGCGAGCGAGGCCGGCAGCGTGAAGATGTCGGCGAGGTAGCTGGCGACCGGGTCGCTGGATTTTTCGCCCAGCTTCCACGCCACGGTGGGCGCGACCGGGCCGGCGATCAGGTCGCAGGTTTTGAATGCCTGCTGGAAATCGTCGGCGATCATGCGGCGGATTTTTTGCGCCTGCAGGTAGTAGGCGTCGTAATAGCCGTGCGAGAGGACATAGGTGCCGATCATGATGCGGCGCTTGACCTCATCGCCGAAACCCTCCGAGCGGGTCTTCTTGTACATGTCGGTCAGGTCGGTGTATTTTTCGGCGCGATGGCCGAACTTGACGCCATCAAACCGGCTCAGGTTGCTGGACGCTTCGGCCGGCGCGATGATGTAGTAGACGGGAATGGAGAGTTCGGTGCGCGGCAGCGAAATCGGCACCAGCACGGCACCGAGCTTCCCGTATTCCTTCAGGGCCGCATCCACCGCGGCGCGCACGTCGGCCGACAAACCTTCACCGAAGAATTCCTTCGGCACGCCGATGCGCAAACCCTGCAGCGAGTCATTCAGGGTGCGCGTGAAGTCTTCGGCCGGCACATCGAGCGAGGTCGAATCGCGATCCGGGTCGGGGCCGCACATGGCGGACAGCAGCAGCGCGCAATCTTCGGCGGTGCGTGCCATCGGGCCGGCCTGATCCAGGCTGGAGGCGAAGGCAATCATGCCGTAACGCGAGGCGCGGCCGTAGGTCGGCTTGATGCCGGTGATGCCGCAAAACGAGGCTGGCTGGCGGATCGAGCCGCCGGTGTCGGTGCCGGTCGCGGCCGGGGCCAAGCGCGCCGCCACGGCGACCGCGCTGCCGCCCGAGGAGCCGCCCGGAACGCGTGTGGTGTCCCACGGGTTCAGCACCGGCTTGAACGCCGAGTTTTCGTTGGACGACCCCATGGCGAACTCGTCGCAATTGAGTTTTCCAAGTGAAACAGCCCCTGCGCCCTTGAACTTCAATACAACTGTGCTATCAAATGGAGAGCGATAACCCTCCAGCATGCGGGAGCCAGCGGTGCTCGGGAAGTCCGTGGTGACGAAGATGTCCTTGTGCGCGATCGGCACGCCGAGCAGCGGCGCCGTATCGCCGCCCGCCAGGCGCGCATCGGCGCAGCGGGCCTGTGCCAAGGTGACTTCTTCGCTGGTCGCGAGGTAGGCGCCGAGCGACTCGTGGCGGGCGCCGCGCGCCAAAAAGTGCCGGGCCACCTCGACTGCGGAGACCTCTTTGCCCCGCAGCTTGGTGGCGAGCTCTGCCAGCGTCAAATCATGCAGCTCGCTCATTTGGCGGCCCTCGCCGTGGGCGCTCATTCTGCGGCCTCCGTGGCAGGGTGGGTCATTGTCATGGGATGGGTGTCGGCCGCGGATCGAATTCGCGCTGCGTCGATCCCCGCGATGCGGGGCCCCTCGCCGTGGGCGCTCATTCGATCACCTTGGGTACGAGAAACAGGCCGCGCTCCACCGCCGGCGCGCTGCGCTGGTTGGCTTCGCGCTGGTTCGGCTCGCTCACCACATCGTCGCGCAGGCGCAAGACCACGTCCTGGCTGACGGCCATGGGGTGGGCCATCGGCTCCAGGCCCGTGGTATCTACCGCGCGCATCTTTTCCACGATCTCGAAAAACCCGTTGAGTTGTGTCAGCAGGCGCTCACTCTCAAGCGGTTGAAGTTCAAGCCGTGCCAAATTGGCGATCCGGCCGATGTCCTGGGGAGTCAAAGCCATGGGGAAAACGCTTCCGAAACCAGATGTAAATATGCCGCCCCGGCTTGGTGCGGCCGGGTTGTGCACAGGGGATGCGGTATTATCCCGCCTTTGCCGCAACACCTTCAAACCCGCCGGTGAGCGCGCCGAAATAGACAAATTCCGATCCCCAGCGACCCATTTTGACGTGGCGATGGTGCGCCGACGTGCGAACCATGCCCGAGAGGACTCTTCATGTTTGGAGCATTCCGTCGGTATTTCTCCACCGACCTGGCGATTGACCTTGGTACCGCCAACACCCTGATCTACGTGCGCGACAAGGGCATCGTGCTGGACGAGCCCTCTGTCGTCGCGATCCGCCACGAAGGCGGCCCCCAGGGCAAGAAGACGATTCAGGCCGTGGGCAAGGAAGCCAAGGCCATGCTCGGCAAGGTGCCCGGCAACATCGAGGCCATCCGCCCGATGAAGGATGGCGTGATCGCCGACTTCACCGTGACCGAGCAGATGCTCAAGCAGTTCATCAAGATGGTGCATCCGCGCGGCATGTTCAAGCCGTCGCCGCGCATCATCATCTGCGTGCCCTGCGGCTCGACCCAGGTGGAGCGCCGCGCGATTCGCGAATCGGCGCTCGGCGCGGGCGCGTCCGAGGTGTATCTGATCGAGGAGCCCATGGCGGCGGCCATCGGCGCCGGCCTGCCGGTGTCCGAAGCGTCCGGCTCCATGGTGGTGGACATCGGCGGCGGCACCACCGAGGTGGGCGTGATCTCGCTCGGCGGCATGGTCTACAAGGGCAGCGTGCGGGTCGGCGGCGACCGCTTCGACGACGCCATCATCAACTACATCCGTCGCAACTACGGCATGCTGATCGGCGAGCCTACCGCGGAAGCGATCAAGAAGAACATCGGTTCGGCGTTCCCCGGCTCGGAAGTCAAGGAAATCGAGGTCAAGGGCCGCAACCTGTCCGAGGGCGTGCCGCGCAGCTTCACCATTTCCAGCAACGAGATTCTCGAAGCGCTGACCGACCCGCTCAACAACATCGTGAGCGCCGTGAAGAACGCGCTGGAGCAGACCCCGCCCGAGCTGGGCGCCGACATTGCCGAGCGCGGCATGATGCTGACCGGCGGCGGCGCGCTGCTGCGCGATCTGGATCGCCTGCTGGCCGAAGAAACCGGCCTGCCGGTGCTGGTGGCCGAAGACCCGCTGACCTGCGTGGTGCGCGGCTGCGGCATTGCGCTCGAGCGCATGGACCGGCTGGGCTCGATTTTCACCAGCGAATAAGTGACACAGTTCCCTCCCCCGCTGGGGGAGGGTTAGGG
>NZ_MUNS01000034.1 GCF_002002705.1 Polaromonas sp. C04
TGGCGGGCATGAAGGATTCCAAGGTGATCGTGGCGATCAACAAGGATGAGGAGGCGCCGATCTTCTCGGTGGCCGACTATGGGCTGGTGGCCGATCTGTTTACTGCCGTGCCGGAGTTGGTGAAGGCACTTTGAGCCTCGGTGCAATTCGGCAAGTGGCAGCTTCGCGGTGCAATGAATAGTCACTCTGGGGGGGCCGGTATGGGTCGGTAGCCGCCCCCCTTCATCGAATCATTCCCTCCACATCCTCATGAAACTTTGCCGCACACCACTCCGTCGCGCCAAAGTGCAGCACACGGTTGGCGCCGCTGGCGAAGGTTGACTGGGCCGAGACGCCCAGCGCGAAGTCCTCGTCGAGCGCGCCCCAGAACGACTCGACATTCTTCTTCCAGTAGTTGATGGACTTCTCCGTCTTCGGCATTTCGGGGACCAGCGTGGTGGCGAGCACGCGGCTTTTGTCCACGGCCTCGGGCAGCACGGTGAAGGCGTTGGCGTGGTCGCCCTCGTGCAGGATGAGGGTGCCCGGAAAGAAGAAGTAAATGATGTTCGCGTGCGAGCCCACCGGCCATTCACCTGGCGGCCGCTCGCGCAGGATTTCGATGCTGCGCTTGGGCAGAAAGATGCGCTGGTGCTGACGGTCGTGGTCGGCCATCAACAGGTTGTCGTAGAACAATCCGGCAATGGTGTTGCGGTGCGCGTACTGGAAGTGATAGGTTTCCAGATTGCCTTCGAACGGAATCTTCCAGTTGGCGGCGTTGGCAAACTCGCGCTGATGAACCGGCACCCAGCCGTCGTAACCCCAGTGGCGCAGGTCGGCGCCAAAGCGGCCGAGCCAGGCGGTGAGGTCCAGTTGCGGATCTTCGCCCTCCTTCACCACACGCGGGATGGCCCAGACCAGGCCCAGCGCCTCGGCCGTGGGGACGCGCGCCAGGGCGCAGTCCCTGGCAGGTGCGTGTGGAAAATCTTCACCATGCGGGCGCCCACGCAGCGCGCCGTCCAGGCCATAGGCCGAGCTGTGGTACGGGCACACAAAAGCACGCCGGCTCGCCGCGCTCGCTGCCATGGGTATCGATCAGCGACAGCGCGCGCCGGATCAGGGTGATTTGCTCGTCTTGCTGCATCGGGTCTGCGTGGTGCCGCTCTTGTCGCTCCCACTATAAGCGGGGCGGGCCGCAGCAGATGCAGCAACCCGATCGCTCCTGTTTTAATAGCTGCTCGTGAAGAGCCCGTATAGGCTACAGCCTCTTTTCTATCTACAAAGCGCATCGCGCCTAAGGAGTCACTGTCATGGTCACGATTTGCCAGATGCCGCCTGCTGCGCAAAAGACAACGCAACAAGGTCGACAAATGTCCGGACCCGTGCGGCAAGCTGGTGACGCTGCGGATAGACCGCGTAGATGTCCGCATCGGGCGTGTGGTACTGAGGCAGCACCTGCACAAGGCGCCCATTGCGCAAGTAGCGCTCGACATCCCATTCGGCGCGCATCAGGATGCCGTGGCCGTCGAGCGCCCAGTTGACGGCGATCTCGCCATCGTTGGTTGTCAGGTTTCCTCGGGTTTTGATCGCCTCGGTGGCCACGGTTTTGCCACGACCGCTTGTCAAGCGCCACACACCATACGCCTCCTCGCCCTGCCGGATGCCGATGCAGTTGTGCCGGGTCAGGTCGTTTGGAACTTTGGGTGTTCCATGTTTGGCAAGATAGGCCGGCGAGGCACAGAGCAGCCTGCGGTTCGGTGCGATATGCCTCGCGATCACGCGCGCGTCCGGCGGGGCGCCAAACCGAATGCAGACATCGAACGAGTCGTCCGTCAGAGGGGGTGGATTGACCGACAGCTGCAACTGCACCTCGACCTGTGGGTGCTTGCGGACGAACCTGGAGATGAGCGGCGCCACGTGACTGCGCCCGAACCCAAGCGTCGCATTCACCCTGAGCAGGCCTTTCGGCACAGCCTTGGCCACACCAATCAACTCTTCCATGTCGTTAATCTCACCCAGGATACGGCGCGCATGCTCCAGGTACAGCTCGCCTTCGGGCGTCAGGCCCATGCGTCGCGTCGTCCTGTTGATCAGCGATACACCGACGCGTGACTCCATCAGCGCCAGATGTTTGCTCACGGCGGGCGTCGTGACGCCAAGCTCCCGCGCTGCAGCACTCAGGCTGCCGGCACTGGCGAGCGTGGAAAAAAAACCAAGATCTGCCGGCTGAATATCACCCGCCATGTTCACTCCACTAGTGAATTCAAGTTAACGATGGATTCACTTTAGCGGCGTGTGGGAGGCCTGTCCAGCGCCTAGAGTATCGATATTCTTCACCCCCCACCCACGGAGACACCCCATGAAGACCTATCGCATCGCCACGATTCCCGGAGACGGGATCGGCAAGGAAGTCGTACCTGCCGGCCAGCAAGTGCTGGAAGCGCTCGCTGAGGCCAGCAACTCTTTTCGCTTCGAATTTGAAAACTTCGACTGGGGCGGCGACTACTTCCGCGAGCACGGTGTGATGATGCCGGAGGATGGCCTGGACGCGCTGCGCGACAAGGACGCCATCCTGTTCGGCTCGGCCGGCGACCCGCACATCCCCGACCACATCACGCTGTGGGGCCTGCGTCTGAAGATCTGCCAGGGCTTCGACCAGTACGCCAACGTGCGCCCCACCCGCATCCTGCCTGGCATCGACGGCCCGCTCAAGCGCTGCAAGACCGAAGACCTGGACTGGGTCATCGTGCGCGAAAACTCTGAAGGCGAGTATTCGGGCGTAGGCGGTCGCGTCCATCAGGGCCATCCGATCGAGGCCGCCACCGACGTCTCGATAATGACCCGCGTGGGTGTCGAGCGCATCATGCGGTTCGCCTTCAAGCTGGCGCAGTCGCGACCGCGCAAGCTGCTGACCGTCATCACCAAGAGCAACGCCCAGCGCCACGCGATGGTGATGTGGGACGAAATCGCGCTGCAGATCAGCAAGGAGTTCCCGGACGTCACCTGGGACAAGGAACTCGTCGATGCTTCGACGGCACGCATGATCAACAACCCGGTCTCGCTCGACACCATCGTCGCGACCAATCTGCATGCCGACATCCTGAGCGATCTGGCCGCGGCCCTTGCGGGCAGTCTGGGCATCGCGCCCACCGGCAACATCGACCCCGAGCATCGTTACCCGTCGATGTTCGAGCCGATCCACGGTTCGGCCTTCGACATCATGGGCAAAGGCCTGGCCAATCCGGTTGGCACCTTCTGGTCCGTCGTGATGCTGCTTGAACACTTGGGCGAGACCGAGGCTGCCGGGCGCGTGATGCGCGCCATCGAGCAGGTCACTGCCAACCCGGCGTTGCACACCCGCGACCTGGGCGGAAAAGCCACCACGGCAGACGTCACGCAGGCCGTGTGCGGCCAGCTGCTCGCCGACTCCCAGCGCAAAGCCGCCTGACGACCGCGAAATTGTTGAAATGAAGTTAATACCGGATTCACTTTGAAGATGATTCGGATGCATGCCCGGCTCGTACAGTTCGGGCAGCCTGCGCTCAATGAGCGCAACCTGGAGACAAACATGAAAAACATTCACACCATCACCCGTCGCCGCCTGGTGCAGGCCATCACGCTGGCCGTTGCGATATCGGGCGGCAGTGCCATGGCACAAGCCTGGCCGAGCAAGCCGATCCGCCTGATCGTGCCATTCCCCCCAGGAGGTACCACCGACGTGCTGGCCCGCACGCTCGGCGACAAGCTGTCGCAGAGTCTCGGCCAGGCTGTGGTCGTGGAAAGCAGGCCCGGCGCCGGCGCCACGCTGGGCGCAGACTATGTGGCCAAGTCCAGGCCGGACGGCTACACCCTGCTCATCGGGGCCATTCACCACACGATCGCCACCAGCGTCTACAAGAACCTGCCCTACGACTTTCAGAAGGACTTCGCGCCGATCACCACCATCGCGCTGGTGCCAAACGTGCTGGTCGTGAATGCCAGTACGCCGGCCAGGAACGTCGCCGAGTTGGTCGCGCTGGCCAAGGCGCAACCGGGCAAGTTGACCTACGGCTCCAATGGGAACGGCACGGCGCAGCATCTCATTGGCACAGAGTTCCAGAATCTCACCGGTACCACGCTGGTCCACGTCCCGTACAAGGGCAGCGGCCCGATGGACATCGATCTGCTGGGCGGCCAGATCACGCTGGCATTCGACACCGTGACGCCCGTCCTTCCGTTCATCAGGAGCGGCAAGATGCGGGCCCTCGCGGTCACCACGGGCAAACGCTCGTCCGCGCTGCCGGACGTGCCGACGCTGGACGAAGCCGGACTCAAAGGCTTCGACATCGGAACCTGGTTCGGCGTGCTCGCCCCAGCGGCCACGCCCAAGGACATCGTGGCCCGGCTCAATGTCGAGATGGTCAAGGTCATCCGATCGCCGGAGTTCCGCAAGCGCATGGGCGAACTCGGTGCTGAGCCGATCGGCAACAGCGCCGACCAGATGGCACTGCAGATCAAAGCCGACACCGAGAAGTTCGCCAAGCTCGTCAAGGATGCGCAGGTGACCATCCAGTAGCAGGATGTATCCCCCAATTTTCTAGCACCGACCCGATCACTCCTGTTTTAATAGCTGTTTGCGAAGAACAGGTAAGGGCTACAGCCTGTTTTCCATCTAAAACCCGGGTCGCCCTCTTGAGGGGTTGTTCAGAACGTCGAGAGCCCCGCCCTCACCGGATCACGCGCTGCACTCTCACGAAACTTCATCAGGTATGAGGCCGCCGTGCCCCAGTGAACCGGCCACAGCACGCTCCCAGCGCAAGCCGACCCAGAAACCGGCTTGCCCCAGAGCCGCCGCCACGCTCAAGACGACGGCAGACGCCAGCGCGGCACTGTGGCCGATCCCCACCAGCGAGGTACAAAGCGCGCCCACCGCCATCTGCGTGAATCCGTACAGGCCCGCGGCCGAGCCAACCAGCCTTGCGTCGACGCTCAAGGCTTTTGTCAGTGCGGCCGGGCTCGTCGCCCCCGCGCCGACCGCAAACAAAAACATGAGCCCCACCGCGCTGGCGACCGTCAGTTGCCCCAGCAGGACAACCCCCAGCAGCGACACGGCACTCAGGACACTCACGGCGTTGGCGCCGATCAACAGGCGCTCCAGCGCTACCCTGCGAACAAGAAAACGTGTGATGGCATTGCCCAGCGCCATGCCCAGCATCAGCAGGGCGAGATAGAACCCGACTTCATGCAGGGGGCGATGCAGCTCCGAGGCCACGATAAACGGCGCCGCGGTGATGAAGGCAAAGATGGACGTCGTCGAGCAACCGCCGCCCATGGCAAAGCCCGCGAAGGACGGCGAGCGCAGCAGCAGCCGGTAGTCGCGCAGCAGCGAGGCCGCCCCGACGCTTCCCGTCGGGCGCCCGGTCTCCGGCAGAAGGCGCCAGGTGAAAACGAAGGTGACGGCGCCGAGCAAGGCCAGCACCACGAAGATGGAACGCCAGCCAAAGCTCACCGCCAATGCCGACCCGAGCAAGGGCGCCAGGCCGGGCCCGATCATCATGACGAGGTTGAGCAGGGCCAGATCCCGGACGGCCTCGCCGGCCGCCGCCGTATCGCGCACGATGGCGCGCCCGAGCACCAGGCCGGCACAGCCGCCCAGCGCCTGGAACAGCCGGGCCGCGACCAGCGTATGCACGCCGGTCGCCAGCGCCGCCGCCAGCCCCGCCACGACGTAGAGGGCCAGCCCCACGATCAGCAGCGGCCGGCGCCCAAAACTGTCGGACAGCGGGCCATAGACCAGTTGTCCGCCGGCGAGCCCCAGGATGTACACGCTGATGGTCATCTGCATCGCGGCAATGCTGGCGCCAAAATCGTGCGCGACGGTCGGCAATGCCGGAACGAACATGTGCATCGCCAGGGTGCCGCTGATGGTGATCAGGACCAGCAGCCACAGCGGGGCTCTTTGGCCGGCGGTGTCCGGCGGCTTCACGCGGGGGTTTCCTCCTGCGCCAGCGCAAGTGCCTCGGCGACTTGTTCGAGCACACCAAACGCCTTCTCCAGGTCGTGCGCCGGCACACCGGCAAGAATGTCCTCCCGGCTTTCGCCCACCAGTTCCTCGACGCGTTTGACCGTGCTCAGGCCGAGAGCGGTCAGGTGGATTGTTTTGGCGCGCCGGTCCGTGCCCTCGCAGCGCTCGACCAGGCCGGCGGACTCCAGCCCGTCCAGCAGGCGCACCACCGAGGAGCTGTCCAGCGACAGGGACGCGGCCAGGTCTTTCTGGCGCATCGCTTGCGCAGCACGCGCCAGATGCAGCAGTGGCAGCCAGGTCGCCTGCGTCAACCCTAGAGGCTGGAGCCGACGATCGATGACGCGCCGCCATTGCCGATTGATGTGCGCCATCAGGGACATGAAGCCCTTGTGGACGTGGTCGATACGTGCCGGGTCTGGATCACTCATATGCATGGCATATCAATAGATGATATGCCAATTATATTCATTACCATCAATCGCGTTCGCGAGAGACCGCGCGCGCAAGGGCGAGCGGCCCCGGCGTGGCCCGCGATGGCACAAAGAGATTCCCCCCGAAGCGCGCCGCACGATACCGTCGGTTGCTATTTGTTCAATAGCAAACTGCCAATACCCATCAAGGGCTAGCGGGTCTTTTTGTTTAGATTTCCGGCGGACTTCACCGCGCCCGTGGCGCGCGGCGGCAGGCCGGTGTGCTGCGTCAGCAGCTTGCCGCGGCCGGGCTGGACCCGGCCCAGCGCCACCTGGTTCGGGGCAACCGTCGAATTCTTGCGCCGCGCGCTCGTATAGCCACCGTCGCTCAAAGGCTGGAAGGTCGGGATCAGGTGCTGCTTGCCGTTGCCGATCAAATCGGCGCGGCCCATGGCTTTGAGCGCTTCACGCAGAAGCGGCCAGTTGTTCGGGTCGTGGTAGCGCAAAAACGCCTTGTGCAGGCGCCGGCGCCGCTCGCCGCGCACGATGTCCACCGTCTCGCTGTCACGCGTGATCTTGCGCAGCGGATTCTTGCTGGTGTGGTACATCGCCGTGGCCGTGGCCATCGGAGACGGATAGAAGGTCTGCACCTGGTCGGCGCGAAAGCCGTTTTTCTTCAGCCACACGGCCAGGTTCATCATGTCTTCGTCGCTGGTGCCGGGATGCGCCGCGATGAAGTAGGGAATCAGGTACTGCTTTTTGCCGGCCTCGAGGCTGTATTTCTCGAACAGCGTCTTGAACTTGTCGTAGTTGCCGATGCCGGGCTTCATCATCTTCGACAAGGGCCCCTGTTCGGTGTGCTCGGGCGCGATCTTGAGGTAGCCGCCCACGTGGTGCGTCACCAGCTCCTTCACGTACTCGGGCGATTTGATCGCCAGGTCATAGCGCAGCCCGGAGCTGATCAAAATCTTCTTGACGCCCTTGAGGGAGCGCGCGCGCCGGTACATCCTGATCAGCGGCGCATGGTCGGTGTTGAGGTTCTGGCACACGTCGGGGTACACGCACGACGGCTTGCGGCAGGCGGCCTCGATCTCGGGCGACTTGCAGCCGATGCGGTACATGTTGGCGGTCGGCCCGCCCAGGTCGGAAATGGTGCCGGTAAAGCCCGCCACCTTGTCGCGGATGTCTTCGATTTCGCGGATCACCGAGTCTTCCGAGCGGCTCTGGATCACGCGGCCCTCGTGCTCGGTAATGGAGCAGAAGGTGCAGCCACCAAAGCAGCCGCGCATGATGTTGACGGAAAAGCGGATCATCTCCCACGCCGGGATCTTGGTCGCGCCGTCATGGCTGCCGCGCTCGTCCGCGTAGGCCGGGTGTGGCGAGCGCGCGTACGGCAGGTCGAACACAAAGTCCATCTCCGCGGTGGTCAGAGGAATCGGCGGCGGTGTCAGCCACACCTCGCGCGCCGTCGCGCCCTCGCCATGCGCCTGCACCAGCGCGCGCGCGTTGCCGGGGTTGGTTTCGAGGTGCAGCACGCGGTTGGCATGGGCGTACAGCACCGGATCGCTCTTGACCTGTTCGTACGACGGCAGGCGAATGACGGTGTGATCGCGTGGCGGCGGCCGTCGTTTCGCTGCCTCGTCCCCTGGTTTTCCTCTCTCTCCCAGAGGGAGAGGGAGTAAAGCGCCACGCCTCGCTGCGGCCGCATCGGCATCTTCCTTCGCACAGGTGGCGCCCTGCCCGGCCGCCTGCTCCGAGGTGTTCTGGTACGGGTTGATGTGCGACTCGACACGGCCCGGCGTGTCCACCGAGGTCGAGTCGATCTCGAACCAGCCGGGCGGCGTGCCGCGGCGGATGAACGAGGTGCCGCGCACGTCGGTGATGTCCGCCACCGGCTCCCTGGCGGCGAGGCGGTGCGCGATCTCGACAATCGCGCGCTCGGCATTGCCGTACAGCAGCAGATCGCACTTGGCGTCCACCAGGATCGAGCGGCGCACCTTGTCGGACCAGTAGTCGTAATGCGCGATGCGGCGCAGCGAGCCTTCGATGCCGCCGAGCACGATGGGCACGTCCTTGTAGGCTTCGCGGCAGCGCTGGCTGTACACGATCGCAGCGCGGTCGGGCCGCTTGCCGCCCACGTCGCCGGGGGTGTAGGCGTCGTCGCTGCGGATCTTGCGATCGGCCGTGTAGCGGTTGATCATCGAGTCCATGTTGCCGGCGGTCACGCCGAAGAACAGGTTCGGCTTGCCCAGTACCTTGAACGGATCGGCGCTTTGCCAGTCGGGCTGGGCGATGATGCCGACGCGAAAACCCTGCGCTTCGAGCATGCGGCCGATCACCGCCATGCCGAAGCTCGGGTGGTCCACGTACGCGTCGCCGGTAACGATGATGATGTCGCAGCTGTCCCAGCCCAGCACGTCCATCTCGGCGCGGCTCATGGGCAGGAACTTGGCCGTGCCAAAGCGGGCCGCCCAGTACTTGCGGTAGCTGGTCAGCGGCTTGGCGGCGCGCGCGAAAAAGGAGACGTCGATCGGGGCGTTCATAGGTTTGCGGATAACCGGCCAGTGTAAGGGTTCCTTCTGGTCTGCGCACCCTAAATTGCCTGCGTAGCGGGAATCAGCTGATAAAGTCAAGGCCATGAACCCTGACCTGCCTTCCCACGCCGCCGTGCCCGCCGCTTTGGACACCTGTCACGACGCTTTTTACAAGTTCGTGACCATTGAGGACCCGGACGCCCTGGTCACCCATTTGCGGGGTATCACCCAGAATCTGCTGGGTAGCGTGCTGGTCGCCAGCGAGGGTATCAACGGCATGCTGGCAGGGTCCGAGCAAGCCCTGAACACGTTTCGGGCAACGCTCACACAAGACCTCCGCTTTCAGGGCAAATTCGCCGGCATGCATTTCAAACGCAGCCCGTGCATCACCAAGCCCTTCAACAAGCTCAAGATCCACCGCAAAGCCGAAATCGTACCGCTGGGCATTGAGGGAATCGATGCCACCTGCCGCACCGGCATCAACGTGAGCCCGGCCGACTGGCAAAAACTGATTCACGAAGACGATGTGGTCGTGATCGACAACCGCAACAGTTTTGAACACCGGCTGGGCCGCTTCAAGAACTCCATCAACCCGCAGGTGGCCAACTTCCGAGACTTTCCCAACTACGTGAAGGACCACATCCAAGACTGGAAGATGGAGGGTAAACGAGTGGCGATGTACTGCACCGGCGGCATCCGCTGCGAGAAGACCAGCGCATGGATGCTGGATCTGGGCTTGCCGGTGTACCAGCTGGAAGGCGGCATCCTCAACTACTTCATCGAGATGCCGGACGCCGACAAGGACTGGGAAGGCGAATGCTTTGTATTCGACAACCGCATCGCCCTCGATACCCATCTGCAGGAGACCGGTACGACGCTGGAAGACGTGTACGACGGTGAGCGCGACGGCGAGTGGCGCCTGCGGCGCGCGCGGCTGCTCGGAGCCGGGTGACGCGCGCTATTGGCGCAAAATCATCTGCCCGCGGATTTCACCGCCGGGGTGGGCGGCCGAGTGGACATTCGCATACCACTTGCCGGCCATCAAATCCGCAACCTGCTCGGGCGTCAGTATGGCCTGGCCTTCGAACGGACTCGTGACCGGGGGCCGGAACGGCAGCGTGACTTTCGCGTTCGCGCCAATCGCGGCGGGCCCATGAAAGTGCGCCATGGTCGCGGGGCCGCTCAGGCCGGTGTAAGACACCTTCCACTTCAGCAACCGGGTATCGGTGTTGAGCTGTGCGTAGACTGTCCCGGTCGCATTCGTCATGACCGGCGGCACCTCGTTGGCGCCCGTCATGGTGGTGCTGAAGGCGGCGAGGTTGGCATTGGGCCGCAGCACGCTGCAACCGGCAACGGCAAATACGACTGCCGCGGCTGCGAAAACCGTGCGAATCGAAGGGCGGTAGTTCATGATCAATGGCTCCTGGTTAAACAAGGGGTGGCGCAATGGTAATAGCCTCCCGGTCTGTTTGCTACTTCGGCGCCAGCCGCCACAGCGAAGTCACCTCGGCCGCGCGCGCAGCGTGCAACGGGTCGGTGTCATCCAAGGCCTTGGGATGCACGGGGCGCACATCCATGCGCCCCAGCACTTGCAGGTTCGCCGCCCCGATCCACGCCGACAGTTCATCGCGCGAGCGCAGGCCGAGATGTTCGGCCAGATCGGACAGGATCAGCCAGCCTTCGCCGCCGGGCTCCAGGTGCGCCGCCAGTCCGCCCAAGAATCCGCGCAGCATGCGGCTCTCGGGGTCGTACACCGCATGTTCAATGGGCGAACTGGGCCGCGCCGGAACCCATGGCGGGTTGCAAACGATCAATGCTGCGCGCCCCGGCGGAAACAGGTCGGCCTGCACCACGTCCACCCGGGCAGCAAGTCCCAGTTGCGCCAGGTTCTCGCGGGCACAGGCCAGCGCGCGCGGGTCCTGGTCGGTGGCGACGATGCGCGCCACGCCGCGACGGGCCAGCACCGCCGCGAGCACACCGGTGCCGGTGCCGATGTCGAAAGCAAGACTGTTCTCATCCATCAAGGCCGGCAATGGTGCGCTCGCCACCAGACCCACGTACTCGCCACGCACCGGCGAATACACGCCGTAGTGCGGATAGATACGCTGGGGCGTGGGGTCGGCCAGCGCCGCAATCTCGACACCCTTCTTGCGCCACTCGTGCGCACCGATCAGGCCCAGCAACTCCCGCAACGAAGTCACGTACGGCTCGGGTGCCGGGCCATATGCCTCGGTGCAGGCGCGGCGCACATCGGGCGCGCGCCGCAAAGGCAGGTTGTGACCCGCGTCGAACGGCAGCAGCAGCATGCCCAGCGTGCGGGCGCGTTGCGAGCGTGCCAGCCGGTACAGGTTGAAGGCATGCGCGGGCGACACCGGCGCCGGCGGCGATGCGGGCGCTTGGCGATGCTTGCGCGGCTTGCGGTCGACCCGGCGCGCCAGCGCCTGCAACAACTGGCGTGCGTTCTGGAAATCGCCGCGCCACAGCATGGCCGTGCCTTCGCAGGCCAGCCGGTAGGCGGCGTCGGCCGTTAGCGTATCGTCGGCCAGCACCACGCGGCGTGGCGCGGGCGAACCGCTTTCGGAACGCCAGCGGGCACAGCGGGTTTGGCCCGCCTCGGTCCAGCTGATCAGAAGCGGTTCCATGGGAGCCTGGAGCGGACTAGAATTCAAAAAGACACCTTCACACATGGAGTGTAGGGCGAGTCCGGGCAGGCAGCGCCTGTCAGCGGGCTCCCACAAAGAAACTGCGTTTCACCTGTCCCGCCAGTGAGGGCAGCCACACGAAGATCACGGCTAACCAGGAGTTCCCTCATGCCAAGATCAAAACCCGATTCAGTTCCGACCCTGCCACCGGACCAGGAACCCGACGAGTTGCCGGTAGAGCCCGACGAAGGCCTGGTGCCGCCCGAAGGCATAGAGTTTGACGAGGACCACGAGCGCGTCATCAACATGCCCGACTGAGTCCACGCACCTTCGATGCAAAGGCTCAGCCGTCCAGCTCCGGATAACGCCGGAAGATACCGTCCTCGTTGAAGGCGATGCGCCGCTCGCTGTCCAGGTAGGCGGCAATGCGCGGCCGCCGTGCCACACCATCGTGCAGCGCGGCCACGCGGGGGGCGTTTTTGAGGGCCCGCTTCATCGCCTTGGGGAACGCGTACCGCAAACCTTGCACCAGCTGAAACAGCGACAAATCGGCATAGCTCAGGCGCCCGCCCACCAGGTACGGCCCGCCACGCGCACCGCCCGCGGGGTTGCTTTCCAGCACCCCCTCGAACCAGGCCAGGAATTTGGGTAGCCGCGTCTTGCGAAAGTCTTGCGCGCGCCGCAACGCCTCGGGCTTCTGGTCTTCGTAATAAAGCGAACTGGCGATCGGGTGATGCGTGTCATGCGCCTCCGTCAGCATATCGGCCATGGTGAGCTGGAGCTGGTGCGTCCACAGGCGAGCGGCCTCGCCCTTGCCGACCAGGCCCAGACGCGGTCCGAGGTAGAGCAGGATCGCGGCGGTCTGCCCGATGACAAGCCTGCCGTGCTTGAGAAACGGCGGCGCGAACGGTGGCCGTACGAGGCCGGCGTTTTGCCCGCCGTCAGCCAGAAAGCGCAGCAGTGCCGGCACGCCCTGTCCTTCAGCCGCGCTGCCGCGCGCCACGTCCACGTAGTCCGCCCCTGCCGCTTCGAGCGCCAGCCGCACGAATTCGCCGCGGCCCTGGATCGTGGGCCAGTAATACAGTTCATAGGACATCATGTCCTCCTCCGGCATGCGATCGATAAATCCGGAGTTTATGATGGCCGACCCCTTGAAGGATGAATCCATAACAGCAGCATGAACGGACACACACTGTTTACCCTGCTCGATCTGACCGGCACCTTTGCCTTTGCCCTCAGCGGCGCCGTTGCCGCCAAGCAGCGCAACCTGGACCTGTTCGGCATCGTCGTCATTGCCTACAGCGTGGCGTGCGGCGGCGGCATCGTGCGCGACCTGTGCATTGGCGCCATTCCACCGGCAGGATTGGCCAACTGGCGCTATCTGGTGGTGGCCCTCGCGGCCGTATTGGTCACGCTTGGCGCCTACTCGCAGGTGCAGCGCCTGAACCAGCCCGTGCTGCTGTTCGACGCCGTGGGGCTGGGCCTGTTTGCCGTGTCCGGCGCGCAAAAGGCGCTGCTGTATGGCCACAACGCCGAGGTCGCCATCCTGCTCGGGACGACCACCGCGGTCGGCGGCGGCGTGATTCGCGACGTGCTGCTGACCCGGGTTCCCGTCATCCTGCAACGGGAAATCTATGCGTCTGCGGCACTGGCGGGCGCGGTGATCGAGGTGGGCGCAGAGACTATCGGCTGGGCCACCGACTGGAGCCCCTGGCTCGCCATGGCGGTGTGCTTCGGCCTGCGCTACTTCTCGCTGCAATATCACTGGCACCTGCCCACCTACGCGGAGGACAGCACAACCGCAAGGGATCCGCCTGCCCAATGAGCGCTACTTTCCCCCCAGCCCCATGGCCCGCGTAATCACCTCTTTCATGATCTCGTTGGTTCCGCCATAAATGCGCTGCACGCGCGCATCTGCGTAGGCACGGGTGATCGGGTACTCCCACATGTAGCCGTAGCCGCCGAACAGCTGCACGCACTCGTCCATCACCTTGCACTGCAGGTCCGAGCACCAGTACTTGGCCATGCTGGCGGTGGCGGTGTCAAGTTTGTCCTGGCACACCAGTTCGGTGCATTTGTCCACGAACACCTGAGCGATCTGCACCTCGGTCTGCAACTCGGCCAGGCGGTAGCGCGTGTTCTGGAACGCGGCCACGGGCTGGCCGAACACCTTGCGCTCTTTCACATAGGCCACGGTGCCGTCGATCGCCGCCTGCGCCGCGGCCACGGCGGTGATGGCAATTTGCATGCGCTCCCAGGGCAGTTGCTCCATCAGGCAGATGAAGCCCCTGTTTTCAAACGCGGCGCCGCCCAGCAGGTTGTCGGCCGGCACGCGCACGTTGTCGAAGAACAGCTCGCTCGTGTCCTGGGCCTTCAGGCCCAGCTTCTTGAGGCGCTTGCCTGTCTCGAAGCCCGGCATGCCGCGCTCGACCAGCAGCAGGCTGGTGCCCTTGGCCCCCGCCGCGGGGTTGGTCTTGGCCACCACGATCACCAGGTCCGCATGCCAGCCGTTGGTGATGAAGGTCTTGCTGCCGCTCAGCAGGTAGCTGCCGTCGGGTTGCTTGAGGGCCGTGGACTTGATGCCCTGCAGGTCGCTTCCCGCGGCGGGCTCGCTCATGGCGATGGCGCCCACCATCTCGCCGCTGGCCAGCCGTGGCAGGTACTTTTTCGTTTGCGCTTCGGTGCCGTAGTGCAGGATGTACGGTGCCACGATTTCGCTGTGCAGCCCGAAGCCTATGCCGCTGAAGCCGCCGCGCCACAGCTCTTCCATCTGCACCACGGAGTACAGCTTGTCGGCACCCGAGCCACCATATTCTTCGGGCATGGTCATGCACAGGAAGCCGTTGGCGCCGGCCTTGCGCCAGACCTCGCGATCGACATAGCCCTGCTCCTCCCAGGCTTCATGGTGGGGCGCGATTTCCTTGTCGCAGAAGCGGCGGAAACTGTCGCGAAAGGCTTCGTGGTCGGGAGTAAACAGGGTGCGCTCAATCATGGTGGGCCTTGGAGGGTGTCGCGGGTTGGACTGGGCACCGCTATTTTTGCAGAGCAATTGCTTGGTGAAATGAATATACTGCAAGGACTACTTTGAGGATAGGCCATGACTGAAGCATTTGTGTATGACGCCATTCGCACCCCGCGCGGCAAGGGCAAGAAGGATGGAAGCCTCTACGAGGTCAAGCCGGTGAATTTACTGGCCGGTGTGCTATCAGAATTGCAGCGCCGCAACGACTTCGACACCGCGCAGGTGGACGACGTGGTGATGGGCGTGGTCTCGCCCATCGGCGAGCAGGGCTCGGTGATTGCCAAGGTGGCCGCGCTCAAGGCGGGCTGGGACTTTCGCTGCTCGGGCGTGCAGATCAACCGCTTTTGCGCCTCGGGCCTGGAGGCCGTGAACCTGGCGGCGCAGAAAGTGCGCTCGGGCTGGGAAGACCTGGTGGTGGCTGGCGGCGTCGAGAGCATGAGCCGCGTGCCGATCGGCTCCGACGGCGGTGCCTGGGCGCAGGACCCCGAAACCAACAGCGCCACCGCCTTCGTGCCGCAAGGCATCGGCGCCGACCTGATCGCCACGCTCTCGGGCTTCACGCGCGACGACGTGGATGCCTTCGCCATGGAGAGCCAGCAGCGCGCCGCCAGGGCACGCGATAGCGGCCTGTTCGCGCGCTCGGTCGTCCCGGTGAAGGACGCGCTGGACCAGATCATTCTGGGCGAGGACGAATTCATCAAGCCGCGCACGACGATGGAAGGCCTGGCCGGGCTGCGCCCCGCCTTCGAGCAGCTCGGCGCCATGGGGTTCGATCAAGTCGCGCTCACGCGCTACCCGCAGGTAGCGCGCATTCACCACGTGCACCATGCCGGCAATTCATCCGGCATCGTGGACGGCGCGGCGGCGGTGCTGATCGGCTCCGAGGCGGCCGGCAAGACGCATGGCTTCACGCCGCGCGCACGCATCGTGGCGGCCGCGCTCAGCGGCGCCGACCCGACCATCATGCTGACCGGCCCGATGCCCGCCGCACGCAAGGCGCTGGCCAAGGCCGGCATGACCATTGACCAGATCGATCTGTTCGAGGTGAACGAGGCGTTTGCCGCGGTGCCCATGAAATTCATGCAGGAAATGAACGTGCCGCACGACAAGGTCAACGTCAACGGCGGCGCCATCTCCATGGGCCACCCGCTGGGGGCCACCGGCGCGATGATCCTGAACACGTTGATCGACGAGTTGCACCGGCGCCAACTGCGCTACGGGCTGGCCACGCTGTGCGTGGGTGGCGGCATGGGGATTGCGACCATTGTCGAGCGGATTTAAGCCATTTCGGCCTGAAGCCCCTATGTGGCAATGACAGGATGCTACCAATTTCATAGTAAACGGACACCCATGAAAACCATTCGATACGAACTCGCCGATGGCATCGCCACCCTCACCTTCGACGAGCCAGGCTCGCCCGTCAACACCATGTGCCAGCAATGGCAGCACGACCTGACCGAGGTCACCGCGCAGGTGGTCCAGGACAAGGACGCGATCAAGGGCATCATCCTGGCCTCCGCCAAGACCACGTTTTTTGCGGGCGCCGACCTCAAGGGCACCATGCGGCTCAAAGCGTCGGACGCGGGCCGGGTGTTCACGGAGATCGAGCAAACCAAAAAGAACTTCCGCACGCTGGAGACCCTCGGCAAGCCGGTGGTGGCCTGCCTGAACGGCACGGCGCTGGGCGGCGGCTGGGAGGTGGCGCTGGTGGGCCACCACCGCGTTGCCATGGACGACAAAAAGATCCAGTTCGGTCTGCCCGAGATCACGCTCGGCCTGATTCCGGGCGCCAGCGGCATCACCAAGATGACGCGCCTGCTGGGCCTGCTGGGGGCGCAGCCCTATATCCTGGAAAGCAAATTGTTCGGCCCGCGCGAGGCGCTGGAGTTGGGCCTGGTGCACGAGCTGGTGAGCGACGCCGCGCAGCTGCGCGAGAAGGCGCTGGCCTGGATCGCCGCCAACCCGGTGTCGCAGCAGCCCTGGGACGCCAAGGACTACAAAATTCCCGGCGGCACACCAGCCAACCCAAAAATTGCCGGCGCGCTGACGGTCGCACCCGCCATGCTCAAGAAGACCACGCGCGGCCTGTACCCGGCCCCCGAATACGCGCTGGCCGCGATGGCCGAGGGCGCGCAGGTGGACTTCGACACCGCGCTGCGCATCGAGAGCCGGTATCTCGCCCGGCTGATCGTGAGTCCGGTGGCGAAGAACATGATCAACACGTTCTTCTTCAACCTGAACGCGATCAAGAGCGGGCAGTCGCGGCCCAAGGACGTGCCCAAATACAAACCGGCCAGGGTCGGCGTCCTCGGCGCCGGCATGATGGGCGCGGGCATCGCCTATGTGCAGGCCAGCCGGGGCATTGCCACGGTGCTGAAAGACGTGAGCCTGGAAAAGGCCGAGCACGGCAAGGCCTACAGCGCCCGCCTGACCCAGCCGCGCGTCGACAAAGGCCGCATGAGCCCGCACGACCAGAAGGCCCTGCTGGATCGCATCACACCCACCGACAAGGCGGCCGACCTCAAGGGTTGCGACCTGATCATCGAGGCGGTGTTCGAACAGCGCGCGCTCAAGGCCGCCGTCACGAAGGAGGCCGAGCCGATGTTGGCCGCGGGCGGCTTCTTTGCCTCCAACACCTCCACGCTGCCCATCAGCGGCCTGGCCATGGCCAGCGAGCGCCCGGCCAAATTCATCGGCATCCATTTCTTCAGCCCGGTGGACAAGATGAAGCTGGTGGAAATCATCCGCGGCCAGCAGACCGACGAGGAAACCGTGGCGCGCGCCTTCGACTACGTGCAGTCGCTCGGCAAGATCCCGATCGTGGTGAACGACTCGCGCGGCTTCTACACCAGCCGCACCTTCGGCACCTTCGTGATGGAAGGCGCGGCCATGCTGGGTGAAGGCATCCCCGCGCCCGTGATTGAAAACGCCGGCATCCAGTGCGGCATGCCGGTGGGACCGCTGGCGGTACTGGACGAGACCGCGCTATCACTCTCCGTTCACGTGCTGGACCAGACCCGCGCCGACTACCGCTTTGAGGGCAAAACCTACCTCGCCACGCCCGGCGAACTGCTGGTGGAGCGCATGGTCAAGGAGTTCGACCGCAACGGCCGCGCGGCGGGCAGCGGCTTCTACGACTACCCGGCCGAGAAAGGCGCCCGCAAGAGCCTGTGGCCGCAGCTCAAAGCCCTGTTTGAAAAGCCGGACACCGCCTGGGACATCGAAGAAGTCAAGGACCGCCTGCTATACCGTCAGGCAGTCGAGACCGCACGCTGCCTGTCCGAGAACGTGCTGACCACGGTGTTCGAGGCCAACATCGGCTCCATCTTCGGCATTGGTTTCCCGGCCTGGACCGGCGGCGCCATGCAGTTCATCTACAGCATGGGGGTCGACGCCTTTGTGCAGCGCGCCGATGCGCTGGCGGCCAAGTTCGGCCCCGGCTTTGCGTTGACGGCACAAGTCAAGGACACGATCCGCAAACACCAGCCGGTGTATTGAAGCGCCCCCCGACTCAGGGCGATCCCGTCCCGGGCACATCCACGCGCAGCGTGTAGACCTTACCGGACATCGCGGCGCGCGATTGTTCGGGTGTCGTCATCACCTTGCCGGTCAATATATAGAGCGTGCGGCGGTCTTCGCCACCGAGCATGCACGCCACGGCCGCTGCCGGCACGGGAATGCGGTGCGTGACCGTGCCGCCTTCGAGCACGCGCAACACCTCCCTGCTGATCGGCGACGCCACCCAGATCGCGCCCTGCGCGTCCAGGCAGATGCCGTCGGGCGCGGCGCCCTCAAGCTGCGCCCAGACGCGCCGGTTGCGCAGCGCGCCGTCCGCCGCGATGTCGAACGCCGTGAGCCGCGCTTTGTAGCTCTCGCCAATGATCAGCGTGCCGCCATCGGGCGTGATCACCGTGCCATTGGGAAAATGCAGCTCATCGGCCACCACCCTGGCCGCGCCATCCGGCGTGACCATGATCAGCACGGTGGGCCGGGGCGCCTCGCGCGCCGGCATGTCGAAGCCGAAGTTGCCGATGTAGGCGCGGCCCTGCGCGTCCACCACCATGTCGTTGCAATGAAAGGGCGCGAGGCTGGAGAGATCGGCCACTTCGCTCAGACGCATCCCGTCCAGGCGCAGCAGGCGCCGGTCCATCATCGACACGACCAGCAGACGGCCATCAGGCAGCCAGCCCAGCCCCGAGGGTTGACCCGGCACTTGCACCACGGTCTCCGGCACGCCGTCCGAGCCCACGCGCAGCACACGGTGCGTGTAGAAGTCCGAAAACCAGAATGCGCCGTCGTGCCAGCGCGGCGATTCGGGGAAAGCGATCTGCTCCAGGAGCAGGGCGGGCGTCGGGTGGATCATCACGGAACGCGAGCGTGCGCGTGCACGGCGCGACTGTCAAGCCGGTTCGCGCATGCTTTTGAAAGAACGAAGATATTTGACTTCGTCATTTATATGGTTGACTATATCAACCATGAACATCCCTACCACCACCGCTTCGAAGGAAGACGTCAAGGCCGTCCGCGCCTTCAACCGCTTCTATACCCAGCGCATCGGCGTACTCGACCCTTACCTGGGCAGCGAGTTTGCCTTGACACAGGTGCGCGTGCTCTACGAGCTGGCGCACCGCGACCAACCCACCGCCGCCGAGCTGGGCCGCGACCTGGCGCTGGACGCGGGCTATCTGAGCCGCATTCTGCGCAGCTTCGAGACCAGGGGCTGGCTGGCGCGGGTCGCGTCGCCGGCCGACGCGCGGCAAAGCCTGCTCAAGCTCACCGACGCCGGCCACCATGCTTTTGCCCCGCTGCAGCAGAAGTCGCGCGACCAGGCGGCCGCATTGCTCGGCGCCCTGCCCGCAGCGGGCCAGCGCCAGTTGATCGAGGCGATGGCCACGGTGCAGCGGCTGCTCGATACGAGCCAGGCAACACCGCCCACGCGCACTGTCCTGCTGCGCGATATGCGGCCCGGCGACATGGGCTGGGTGGTGCAGCAACACGGCGAGCTCTACGCGCGCGAATATGGGTGGAACAGCGAGTTCGAGGGCCTCGTCGCCGGCATCGTGGCCGGGTTCATCAAGGACTACCAACCCGGATGGGAGCGCTGCTGGATCGCCGAGTTGGACGGCGAGCGCGTGGGCTCGATCTTTGTCATGCGCAAGAGCAAGACCGTGGCCCAGTTGCGCCTGCTGATCCTCGCGCCGCAGGCGCGTGGCCTGGGCCTGGGCGCCCGGCTCACGGATGAATGCATGGCTTTTGCACGCGCCCAGGGCTACAAAAAAATGCTGCTGTGGACCAACAGCTGCCTCACTGCCGCGCGCAACATCTATGCCCGGCGCGGCTTCAAGCTGGTCAAAAGCGAGCCCTACCATGGCTTCGGGCACGACCTGGTCGGGGAAACCTGGGAACTGCGGCTGTGATAATCGGGCCATGAGCCCCCTGCCCGCCAAAGACCATCCGCAACCGCAATCCCTGAGCGACCTGTTCATGTCCTTTACCCTGCTGGCTCTGCAGGGTTTTGGCGGCGTGCTGGCCGTGGTGCAGCGCGAGCTGGTCGAGAAGAAAAAGTGGCTCTCGCGCGAGGAGTTTGTCGAGGACTGGGCCGTGGCGCAGATCCTGCCTGGCCCCAATGTGGTGAACCTGTCGATGATGATCGGCGACCGCTACTTCGGCCTGCGTGGCGCACTGGTCGCGCTGGCCGGCATGCTGACGGTGCCATTGCTGGTGGTGCTGATCATGGCGATCGTGTTTGCCGGCATCGCCGACGTGCCGGCGGCGCAGGGCGCACTGCGCGGCCTGGGTGCCGTCGCGGCGGGCCTGATTACCGCCACTGGCCTGAAACTGATTGCGGCACTGAAAGAAAACGTGATGGGCATGCGCACCTGCTGGGCGGTCGCCGCGCTAACCTTCATTGCCATTGCGCTGCTACGTGTGCGACTGTTGTGGGTCCTTCTGGTATTGGGCAGCCTGGCCAGCCTGTGGGCCTGGCGTCAGCTCGGCGCGATCAAGGCGCTCGGAGCGCAGGCATGAGCCATTCGCCCTTGCACGTCGTGATGACGCAAGCCGATTGGCTCGCCTTGTTCACTCACTTCCTCATCCTGTCGCTGCTGTCCATCGGTGGCGCCATCACGACCGCGCCCGAGATGCAACGCTACCTAGTGGTCGACCGGCTTTGGCTGACCGACGCGCAGTTCAATTCATCCATCGCGCTGGCGCAGGCCGCGCCCGGCCCCAATGTTCTGTTCGTGGCGCTGGTCGGCTGGAATGTGGGACTCAACGCCGGCGGCGGCCTCGGTGCGGGTGCGGCCGGTTGGGGCTGGGCGCTCGCGGGCATGGTTGTCGCGATGCTGGGCATCATGCTGCCCAGTGCTACCCTGACCTTCTTCGCGGCGCGCTGGGGCCACCGCAACCGCGAACTGCGGGCCGTGCGTGCCTTCAAGCAAGGCGTGGCGCCGATCGTGATCGCACTGCTGATTTCCACCGGCTGGGTGCTGACGGCAGCACACAACCACCCAGCGCAGGACTGGCCGCTGTGGCTATTGACGGTCGTCTCGGCGCTGGTGGTCTGGAAAACCCGCATCCACCTGCTGTGGCTGCTGGCCGCCGGCGCGCTGCTGGGCGCGCTGGGGCTGGTTTGACCGTCCCGATTTAGAGGCTGCGCTGGCGCAGCGCCTCGTACAGGCACACGCCACTGGCCACCGACACGTTCAGGCTCTCCACCGCCCCGCGCATCGGGATGTTCACCAGCTCGTCGCAGGTCTTGCGCGTGAGCTGGCGCATCCCGTCGCCCTCGGCGCCCAATACCAGCGCTACCGGGCCCTTGAGGTCCACCTGGTAGATGGACTTGGGCGCGTCGTCGCTGGTGCCGATGCACCAGATGCTGCGCTCCTTCAGCTCGCCCAGCGTGCGCGCGAGATTCGTCACCATGAAGTACGGCACGGTCTCGGCCGCGCCGCTGGCGACCTTGGCCACGGTGGCGTTGATGCCGGCCGCGTGGTCCTTGGGCGCGATCACGGCGTGCGCGCCGGCGCCGTCGGCCACGCGCAGGCAGGCGCCCAGGTTGTGCGGATCCGTCACGCCGTCGAGCACCAGCAGCAGCGGCGGTCCTTCGATCTGATCGAGCAGGTCGTCGAGCGAATGCACCTGCGCCAGCGGCTGCACCCGCGCCGCCACGCCCTGATGCCCGTGGCTGCCCGCCAGCTTGGCCAGCCGCAGGCCATCGGCCTCGATCAGCCGCGCCCCGGCCTCGGTGGCGCGCTCCAGAAACTGGCGCATGCGCGCGTCGCGGCGCGTCGGCTCGTAAAAAATCTCGATGATGGATTGCGGCGCGGTCTTGAGGCGCACGCCGACAGCGTGGAAGCCGAAGAGTACTTTGGGGGACGACATGCCGAGATTATCGATGCTGGGAGGGTGCTATCAAATAGATAGCAATCTTCGCTCGCCAACTGAGGCCGAACGACTGTAGCGGCATTGAAACCCGTACAGGCGAGATCGCCGCCGACTTAAGTGTCGGAATCTTTTACAAAGCGGAGGCCATTCTTTACGAAATGAATTCAGCACATTGATTTCATTAAATAAATTCAATAGGCACCAAAGTTGCTTTGTAACAAATAGTTCAGTTTGAAGCATGAAGTTTTCAAGACTGCCCTAACAACTTAGCCCTGGATTGGAACCATGTTTTCATTAAAAAGCATCCGTGTCGTAGCAATTGTTTTGGCCTTTTCCGGGAGCTTGTTTTCTCTGCAGGCAAAGGCGGATCCCGTTGTTACTTACACCTGGACGACGACGAGTCAGGGTTATGGACCACATGTGGGCCAGCCGTCGTTGGCTACATTTGACGCAAGCCTAAGCGCTGTGCAGAGCGGAAAAATAACCGCGAACGATATTTCAAATATCCAGCTTTTTTATCCTGGACTGACATTCAACAATTCCGTGGTGAGCACAACTGGTTTTGACTTTGGTGCCTATGTCAATCCGGTTACGGGTGCCCTTGTTTTCCACGACGATCAGCAAGGGCTGGCACTGATCGCTTTTGCGGGTGCTTTCATCAACGACGCGACCACTTTTCTGTCGATCACATTCGACAACCCGGTGTCGAACGCTGTTAAAGATCAGTTCAACGCACTCAATAATGGCAGCGCTTACGCGGGCTATCCTACTGCCGGCTATTGGACCGCAACCTTGCCGGCGGGCAACAGTGTCCCCGAACCGGGCTCTTTGGCTTTGCTGGGTTTGGGCATTCTGGGGATTGCCGCAATACGCCGGCGCAAGCAATAAGGTTGTTTTTGCCCCTCGCCGGAATGCGGGGATTTGAGAGCTCGCCCCCAGTTGCCCAGTTGCCCAGTAACCGCGGCAGTGCGCGTTGCGAGCGCGCCACTGGGCGAGTCCCATGAATAGCCTTAATGCACCGCGACAGCGGCGGCATCCGCACCCGACTGCAACGGGCCGAGCGGATTGTTCTGTTGCTCGATCCGGTCGGTATAGGCTTGCCCCGCAAAGTTGCGAAACAGCACGGTATCGCCGCTGATCACAATCAATGCGTCAAACCACCACCCGGTCACCTTCGTGGTACGGCGCACGTTCAAAAAGTCCAGCCAGAAACTGCCTTCGCGCTGGCGATGTTGCCGCTCAAAATGAAACTGGTAGCCACGGCAGGTGGTTTGCGCCTCGATGCACTGGCGGATGCCGGGGTCGAGTTTGGCGAGGGGTACGCCCGGATTGGGCACCAGCCGCCCGACAATCTCGGGGTAGGGAATCAGCGTGACATTGCGCCCGTCGACCGGGTCGAACCCGATGTTCTTGAGTTCAGAGGTGCGCGTCTGCAGAGCCATGATCCGCTGTGCCGCCGCTGCAGCTTCTTCGAAACTGGCGAAACCCGCGGGTGTATCGGTGCTGGCTCGCGGCAACAGCGAGGAACAGGCACAAAGCGCCGCGCAGGAAAGCGGGAGGAAGAGGGGACGGTATCTCATGAGACAAAATTCTCCCCTGGCGGTCCCGTTGCCGGTCTGATCCTGGTCAACAACCCTCGCACATTGCTTGATCGACATCAACATCGCACGATTGCAAACATCCATCCCATCCCGCCGCCATTTTGCGTGAGCACACACCGCACAAGCCTCGACACGGGACACGCCGCGGGCCTGCGGCACAACAGTCCCTCAGGATCAGCCGGCCAGCGACCGGACCTCCTCCTCTGCGGGCACCATCCGCCCGGCTTCAATATTGATGCGCCGCTCGCAGCGCTCGGCAATGGCGCGGTCGTGCGTGACCAGCACCAGCGTCGTGCCCAATTCACGGTTCAGGTCGAACATCAACGCCATGATGGTCTCGCCGGTGGCGAAGTCCAGGCTGCCGGTGGGCTCGTCGGCCAGCAGCACCGCGGGCTGCACCACGAAGGCACGGGCCAGCGCCACGCGCTGCTGCTCGCCGCCGCTCAGGACCTTGGGATAGTGGCCCAGGCGCTGCGACAGGCCCACGCGCGCCAGCATCTCGGTGGCGGCACGGCGCGAGTCTCTGCGCCCGGCCAGTTCCAGCGGCAGCATCACGTTTTCCAGCGCCGACAGGTTGCCCATCAACTGAAAGCTCTGGAATACAAAGCCGGCCTTTTGCGCACGCAGCGCGGCGCGCTCGTCCTCGTCCAGCGCAAACAGGTCCTGCCCGTCCAGCCGCACGGTGCCGCGCGTGGGCGTATCCAGGCCGGCGATGATGGACAGAAGCGTGCTCTTGCCCGAGCCCGAGGCGCCGACAATTGCTGCGGTCTCGCGCGGTGCCAGCGAGAAATCAATATCGCGCAAAATGTCGAGTGTGCCGGTCGAGTCAGTCACTGATTTGAAGAGATGCTCGACGGAAATAATGGCGGAGCCGGACAAGGTGGACATGAAGGATTTGAAGTTTTGATTCGAAGACACTTTATCGCGGCGGCCGGCGGGCTCTGGGCCATGGGGGCTTGGGCCGCCCAGAACAAGCCGCGCGGGCCGGCCGCACATGGTGCCACACCCAAGACCATTCTGGTGCTGGGCGACAGCCTGAGCGCCGAGTATGGCCTGCCGCGCGGCAGCGGCTGGGTCGCCCTGCTGCAAAAGCGCCTGGCGGCTGAAAAAATCCCGGCAACCGTGCAAAACGCCAGCATCAGCGGCGAGACCACCTCGGGCGGGCGCTCGCGGCTGGCCGCGCTGCTCGCCGCCGACAAGCCCGCCGTCGTGATTCTGGAGCTCGGCGCCAACGATGCGCTGCGTGGCCTGCCGCTGGCCATGACGCAGGACAACCTGAACCAGATGACGCAGGCCGCGCAAAAGGCCGGTGCGAAGGTGCTGCTGCTCGGCATGCAGGTGCCGCCGAACTACGGCAGCGACTACGCCAACCACTTTGCCGCGACCTTTGGCCAGGTCGCCCGGGCCAACAAGGCGGCGCTGGTGCCGTTTTTGCTCAAGGGCGTTGCCGACGCGCCCAATGCCGCGCAGCTGTTCCAGAGCGACCGCATCCACCCCATCGCCGCGGCCCACCCGACCCTGCTGAACAACGTTTGGCCCGAACTGAAGAAGTTGCTCAAGTGAACGTCAAACACGTATCGGCGACTGACGCCATCGCCCAGCTCAACGCCTACAGCGCCGTGATCGATGCGCGCAGCGAAGACGAATACCTGGAGGACCATTTGCCCGGCGCCGTGAACTGGCCTTCGCTCAACAACGAAGAGCGCCGGCTGATCGGCACCATTTACACGCAGGTCAATCCGTTCGAGGCAAAAAAGCGCGGTGCGGCGCTGGTGGCGGCGAATATCGCGCGCCATATCGAGCGCGAGCTGCTGGACAAGCCCAAGACCTGGCAGCCGCTGATCTATTGCTGGCGCGGCGGCAAGCGCAGCAACGCCCTGGCGCTGGTGCTGGGCGAGATCGGCCTGCGCGTGGCGGTGATCGAAGGCGGCTACAAGGCCTTTCGCGGTGCCGTGCTGGCCAGTCTGCCCGGTCTGGCTGCCAACCTGTCGTATCGCGTGATTTGTGGCCCCACGGGATCCGGCAAGACGCGGTTGCTGCAGGCGCTGGCCCAGGCCGGTGCGCAGGTGCTGGACCTCGAAGCGCTGGCCAGCCACCGCAGCTCGGTGCTGGGACAGATTCCGGGCCAGCCCCAGCCATCGCAAAAGCGCTTTGACAACCTGGTATGGGATGCGCTGCGCCGTTTTGAGGCGGCACGCCCGGTGTTTGTCGAGAGCGAAAGCAAGAAGGTCGGCAACCTGGCCATCCCCGACAGCCTGATGCTGGCCATGCGCGCCAGCCCCTGCCTGGACCTGCAGCTGTCCGACGACGAGCGCGTCGCGCTGCTGCTGGAAGACTACGATTTCTTCGTGCAGGACACGGCCCTGTTTTGCGACCGGCTGGACGCCCTGGTCGAGCTGCGCGGCAAGGCCCTGGTGCAGGCCTGGAAGGGCAAAGTGCACACCGGCCAGATCGAAGCCGTGGTGCGTGAACTACTCACGACGCATTACGACCCGGGCTATGCGCGCTCGATACAGCGCAACTTCAGCCAGTACGGAACTTCAAAAAAGATAGCGGCCAGCGACCGCTCTGCGGGGGCCATGGGTCAATTGGCTCGCAAGATCCTGGCGGAGAGCACATGAACGAGCGGCTTGAGCCAGTCGCTCAAACAGGGGCTCGTCAAGACGCAGAAAAGACTCAGGACCGGGCCGGCGTGCCCGGCGTTTGGCCGGTCGCGTCGCTGGACGAAGTTGAATCATCCTGCTGCGCATCGCCTTGCGCAGGGTCGCCGGCCTTGCGGCCAGCCTTGGCCTTGAGCTTGTCTTCTTTCTTGCGCTTTTTGGCCAGCTCTTTCTGGCGCTTTTCGTATCCGTAATTAGGTGTAGCCAAGGTTCTCTTTCAATAGGTGGGTGTCACTTTAACAGCTTGAAGTGCAAGCATGAACGCACGGGCCGGATATTTCAAGCCATCGCCTGCAGGGCCTGCGCCAGATCGGCCCGCAGATCGGCCACGGCCTCCAGTCCGATGGCAAAACGCACCAGCGTGCCGCGCGCCAGATGGGCCGGCCACGCGGTGCGCATGCTCTCCAGCTCGTAAGGCACCACCAGGCTGATCGGTCCGCCCCAGCTGTAGCCCAGCTTGAACAGCTGGAGCGCATCGCAAAAGGCGTCCACCTGGGCGCTGCCGTAGCGCGCGTCGAACAGCACGCTGAACAGGCTGGCGGCGCCGCCAGCTTCATGGCGGCACAGCGCACGCCAGTGCTCGTGCCCCGGACTGCCCGGCAGCGCCGGGTGAAGCACCTGTGCGAACTCGGGGCGGGCCTGGCACCAGAGTGCCAGTTCGCGCGCCGCCGCGTCCTGCGCCCCGTAGCGCAACTCGATGCTGGGCAGCGAGCGCAGCACCGTCTCGGTGTCGTTGGCCGCCACACCCAGCCCCAGCCGCATGTGGGTCAGCTTGATTTTCATGTGCAGCGTGGGCTCGCGCGTGACGATGCTGCCCATCAGCACGTCCCCGCCGCCGCTGGGGTATTTGGTCAGCGCCTGCACCGAGATGTCGACCGCCAGGCGGCCGCTCCCGTCGCCGCCCAGATCGAAGGGCCGAAACGCCAGGCCCGCGCCCCAGGTGTTGTCCAGCGCCGCCGTCACCTTGTGCTGGCGGCAGATGCGCACCTGCTCCTTCAGATCCGGGAATTCCAGGGTTACCGACCCGGCGGCCTCCAGCCAGACGAGTTTGGTCTTGTCGCTGATTTTTTGCGCCAGGTCGGCCGGGTTCATCGCGTCATAAAACTGGTGCGTGATGCCCCAGGCCATCAGCTCGCCTTCGGCCAGTGTCTTGTTGGGGCCATAGGCGTTGTCGGGGATCAGCACCTCGTCGCCGGTTTTGAGCAGCGCCAGCGCCACGTTGGCAATCGCCGCCAGGCCGCTGGGCACGAGCAGGCATTGCAGGCCGCCTTCGAGCGTGCACAGGCGCTCTTCCAGCAAAAACGTGGTGGGCGTTCCGTGCAGGCCGTAGGTGTAGCCCGACTTGTCTTTCCACTCGCGCGTGCGCATGGCCGCGACATTCGCGAAAAACACCGTGGAGGCCTTGTGGATGCCCGGCTGCGGCGCGGCAAAGCCTGCTGGGGGGGAATAGGGATGATGAATCAGCCGGGTGGAAATTTCGCTCATCTGCAAATGGTAGTGCCGAAACAAAAACGGGAGCCAGGCTAAACAATCCACTTGGCCTGGAGCTGCTCGGGGCTCATGGTGTCGTAGCTTTCAAACGGCTGGTGAATCCACGGATTGGTCGGCAAGAATTCGACCGCGTAGTCGGGCGTGAAGCTCGACACGCCTTTGGCCCAAATCACCGCGCTGCGCAGCTCGGTGATCGGTTTGTAATTGTTTTTGAGCTGGTGGATCACAACGTTCAGCGTATGGCCGGTGTCCGCCAGATCGTCCACCAGCAACACCTTGCCGGCAATCTCGCCCCGGGGCGTGGTGATGTAGTGCGCGATGTCGAGCTTGCCCTGCTGTGTGCCCGCTTCGGCGCGGTACGAGCTGGTGGACATGATGGCCAGCGGCTTGTCGAAGATGCGCGAGAGGATGTCGCCGGGGCGCATGCCGCCGCGCGCCAGGCACAGGATGGTGTCGAACTGCCAGCCCGACTGGTGCACCTTGATGGCCAGTTTTTCGATCAGGTTGTGGTACTCGTCGTAGCTCACGTACAGGTGTTTGCCGTCTTCCGTCAACATGGGGATCTGCTCCTGAATTAATAGCTAGAGGCGAACTTCACATAAGGGTTTGAAGCCATTTTCATTCCAGGTCGAAGGACTCAAGCCGGTGCATACGGGTGGCGCAGCAGGATGGTGTGGTCACGATCCGGGCTGGTGGAAATCATGGCGATCGGCACGCCGGTCACCTCCTCAATCCGCTTCAGATACAGGCGCGCATTGGCCGGCAACTGGTCGTATTGCGTGACACCCACGGTGGAGTCGCTCCAGCCGGCGATGGTCTCGTACACCGGCACGCAGCGCGCGATTTCTTCGGCCGCCATGGGCAGGATGTCGATCAGTTCGCCGTCGAGCGTGTAGCCGGTGCACAACTCCAGCTGGTCCAGGCCGTCGAGCACGTCGAGCTTGGTGATGCACAGGCCGGACAGGCCATTGACCTGCGCCGAGCGCTTGAGCAGCGCCGCGTCGAACCAGCCGCAGCGCCGGCTGCGCCCCGTGACCACACCCTTTTCGGCGCCCACGGTGCTCATGTGGTAGCCCGGCGTGCCGGGCGTTTGCCAGTCGAGCTCGGTCGGGAACGGGCCACCTCCCACGCGGGTGCAATAGGCCTTGGTGATGCCCAGGATGTAGTGCAGCAGGCCGGGGCCCACGCCCGAACCGGCCGCGGCATTGCCGGCCACGCAGTTGCTGGACGTGACGTACGGGTAGGTGCCGTGGTCGACGTCGAGCAGCGTGCCCTGCGCACCCTCGAACAGCAAATTGGCGCCATCACGGTGCGCGTCGTTGAGCTCGCGCGAAACGTCGGCCATCATCGGCTTCAACATTTCGGCATGACTCATGGCCTGCTCATAAACCGCGTCGAACTCGATCGCGGGCGCATGCAGGTATTGCGTCAATACGAAGTTGTGCAGCGCCAGCAATTCGCGCAGCTTGGCGGCAAAGCGCTCGGGGTATTTCAGGTCCTGCACACGCAGCGCACGGCGCGCAATCTTGTCTTCGTAGGCCGGACCGATGCCCTTGCCCGTGGTGCCGATCTTCTCGCTGCCGCCCTGCTCGCGCACGGCTTCGCGCGCCACATCGAGCGCCGCATGGAACGGCAGGATCAGCGGGCAGGCTTCGCTGATGCGCAGGCGCGAACGCACCTCCACGCCCACCGCCTCGAGCCGCTCGATCTCCTTGAACAAATGATCGGTCGAGAGCACCACGCCGTTGCCGATGTAGCACTTCACGCCGGGTCGCATGATGCCGCTCGGGATCAGGTTCAGCGCGGTCTTCACGCCATTGATCACCAGCGTGTGGCCGGCGTTGTGGCCGCCCTGGAAGCGCACCACGCCCTGGGCGCTCTCGGTCAGCCAGTCGACCAGCTTGCCCTTGCCTTCGTCGCCCCATTGGGTGCCGACCACGACCACGTTGCGTCCTGGCGCCTGTACTTTGCTTGTATTCATCTCGGATGTTTCTCAAATAGCTTGCACAATCCACTGCCCCGCGGCCTGGACCAGTTCGCGGTCGCAGTGGAATTCATCGACGCCGCTCTCATGGCCCGGCAACACGCAGACCACGGTTTCGCCCCGACCGCGCAGGGCCGCGATGGCCGCGCGCAACTCGGGCGCATCACCCCATGGGGCGCGGATGGCCGCACGCAGCGCGCGCGGGGCCACGGCCGCCACCAGTTGCTTCACATCCAGGCTGAAGCCCACGGCCGGCCGGTTGCGGCCGAACACGGCGCCGACCTCGTCATAGCGACCGCCGCGCACCAGCGCGTCGCTGGCATGCTGCGCATAGATGGCAAAGCGCGCGCCGCTGTAATAGGCGTAGCCGCGCAGGTCGGCGAGATCGAACGTGACGTGCGTGCCCGCCAGGTGGCTCGCAAGCCATTTCAGATTTGATAGCGCCTCGCGTAGAGCCGGCGAGGGCTTGAGGGTCTTTTCAGCTTCAATCAGCACGCGTTCATCGCCATACAGCTGCACCAGCGCCAGCAGGCCTTCGCGCGACGCGGCCGGAAAGGTTTTGGTCAGCGCCGCCAGTTCGCTGGCGTCCTTGGCCGCCAGCGCCGCATGCACCCGGGCCGAGCCGGCGGCGTCGAGCGGCACGTCCGCGAGCAGCGAACGCACGATCCGGGCGTCGGCCATGTCAACGCTGACGCCCTGCACCTGCGCCGCCTTCAGGCAGTCCAGCGACAGCAGCAAAATTTCCAGGTCCGCTTCCAGGCCCGCGTGGCCGTAGATTTCGGCGCCGAACTGCAGCGGTTCGCGCGTGGCATGCGGCCGGTCGGGCCGGGTGTGCAGCACCGGACCGCAATAGCACAGACGGGTCACGCCGCTGCGGTTCAGCAGATGCGCGTCGATGCGCGCCACCTGCGATGTGGTGTCGGCGCGCAGCCCCATCATGCGCCCCGACAGCTGGTCCACCAGCTTGAAGGTTTGCAGATCGAGTGCTTCGCCGGTGCCGGTGAGCAGTGATTCGAGATGCTCCAGGAGCGGCGGCATCACCAGCTCGTAGCCGTAGCCGCGAGCCGTGTCGAGCAGAGAGCGGCGCAGCTCTTCGATGTGCCGGGCCTCGGAAGGCAGAACATCGGCGATGTAATCCGGCAGGACCCAAGCGGACATGAATATTTTGGGAGGCTGTTAAAACAGGGATTTTACCGGGCTTGCCGGCCAGTCCCGCTTCATGTCAGCAGCCAGAGCATGAAAAGTCCCGCGACGATGCTGCACAGGCCGAAAAAACGCAGCTGCCCATCGCGCAGTTGCAGGATTTGCGTGAACATGCGCCGCCACGCCGCGGGCGACGTCAACGGCAGCAAGCCCTCGATGACCAGCACCAGGGCAAGCGCCACCCAGAACGTACCGCTGTCCAAGGCCCGGGCGTCCGCGGCTTACTTCTTGGCCGGCCTGGCGGCAGGAGCTGCGCTGGTGCTGCCACCGGAGCCGCGCATCGCCTTGAAGAACTCCGACGATTCGTCGATCACCATCACGTCGCTCTTCTTGTTGAAGCTGGACTTGTAGGCGTCCAGGCTGCGGTAAAACTGCGCAAACTGGGGATCGCGGCCGAACGATTCGGCGTAGATGCGGGTGGCCTGCGCGTCGCCGGCACCCTTGATTTTCTGGGCCTCGCGGTAGGCGTTGGCCACCGTCACCTCGCGCTGGCGATCGGCATCGGCGCGGATTTTTTCGCCCTCGGCCACGCCGGTGGAGCGCAACTCGTTGGCCACGCGCTTGCGCTCGGCCTCCATGCGCCGGTACACGGAATCGGTGATGTCGCTCACATAGTCGACGCGCGTGATGCGCACGTCCACCACATCCACACCCCACGGCTTGGCGCCGCGCACCGTGGCCAGCACCTGGCTCTTGACGGCCGACATCAAGGCTTCGCGCTTGGCAGACAGCAGTTCCTTGACCGTGTACTTGTTGATCTCGCCCTGGAACGCGTTGCGCACCACGCGGTTGAGCTGGTTCGCGCCCGCGTTTTCGTCCAGCCCGACGTTGCGGATGTATTCGGTTGGATCGGTCACACGCCAGCGCACGTACCAGTCGATCACGACGCGCTGCTTTTCCGCGGTGTAGACCGGCTCCGCGTCGGTGCTGTCGAGCGTGAGCAGGCGCTTGTCCAGATAGGACACGTTCTGGAATGGCGGCGGCAGCTTGAAGTTGAGCCCCGGCTGGGTGATGACTTCCTTGATCTGCCCGAGCGCATAGACAATGCCGAACTGGCGCTGATCGACCACGAACAGCATGGAGCTGAGCACCGCAAGCACCACCAGCAGTGAAGAAACAATAAAACCGACTCTGTTCACAGGGTGCTCCTAGCGTGTTTCGCGGTCGCGCGAGCGCGCGCCGTCACGGCCGCGCGCATCATCATTGGACAAACCGGACGGCACCGCAGGCACCACCGCGCCGGCAGGCGCCGGTGGCGTGGACGTGTCTGCTGCCGCCGCAGGTGCGCTCTGGCCGGTCATCTGCATGATCTTGTCGAGCGGCAGGTACAGCAGATTCGAGTTCTGGCGCGAATCCACCAGCACCTTGGTAACGTTGCTGTAGATCTGCTGCATGGAGTCGAGGTACATGCGGTCGCGCGTGACCTGCGGCGCCTTCTGGTACTCGGTCAGCACCGAGCTGAAGCGCTGTGCATCCCCTTCGGCCTGCGCCACGATGCGGGCCTTGTAGCCGTCGGACTCTTCCTTCAGGCGCGAGGCCGTCCCCACGGCACGCGGAATCACGTCGTTGGCATAGGCCTGGGCTTCGTTCTTGGTGCGCTCGCGCTCCTGCCCGGCCTTGAGCACATCGTCGAACGCGGCCTGCACCTGCTCGGGCGGGCGCACCCCGCCCTGCTGCAGGTTGATGTTGACGACTTCGATGCCGACGTCGTAGCGGTCCAGAATGGTTTGCATCAGCGTGCGAACCTGCGGCGAAATCTTGTCGCGGTCTTCGCCCAGGGCGGCGTCCATGGGCATCTTGCCCACGACTTCACGCACCGCCGACTCGGCCGCCTGCACCACGGCGCCGGCCGGGTCCCGGCTGGCAAACAGATAGGCGCGCGCGTCCTTCAGGCGGTATTGCACCGCGAACTTGATCTCGACAATGTTCTCGTCGGCGGTCAGCATGCCCGAGTCGCGCAGACCGGTGGCCTTGATGATGTTGTCGCGGCCGATATCGACCGAGCGGATCTGCGTCACGAACACCCGCTCATCGCGCTGGATCGGGTACGGCAGGCGCCAGTTGAAACCGGCCCCGACCGTGGCGCGGTACTTGCCGAATTGCGTGATCACGGCCTGCTGGCCTTCCTGCACGATGAAAAATCCCGAGCCGAGCCAGATCAGGACAATGACACCGGCAATCAGCCCCGCACCGATCCCGGCACTTTTGCCATCCGGCTGAAAGCCACCGCCGCCCGGCCCGCGGCCACCGAAGCCGCCGCTGTTGTTGCCGGAACCGCCGTTCTTGCGGCCACCGAACAGCCCGCCCAGCTTGCGGTTGAAGTCACGCCACAGCTCATCGAGATCGGGCGGGCCCTGGTTCGGGCCTTGTCCGCGGCCGTTGCCGGATTGCGGCGGCGGCGCTGGCGGCTCGCCCTCGGGCCGGGGTGCATCCGCCCGGGTGTTGTCGGACGGCTTGTCGTCGCCACGCCCCCAGCGCGGGTCGTTCAGATTGAACATGCCCCTGATGCGGCCTTGCAGTGCAGTCCACCCTGGGACTCGTAATTTCAGATTCATGCGCAAATTCTCTTCTTGTGTTGTCCCCGATTGTGCCCAATCAGGGAGCAGCCTCATGAAATTCGGGGGCTTGCGCACAGGCCGCATCGGCTCCCGCCCTGCCCGCCACCATGCTGGCCAATTGCTGACGCAGCCCCGGCAGTCCTTCGCCCGTGCGTGCGCTGACGAACAAACGCGGGACACGGCTGCCGTCGACTTCGAACGTATCGCTCAGCTGCAGCGGCCATTGCTCTTTTTCAAGGGCATCGAGCTTGTTGAAGACGAGAAGCTGCGGCACGCGCGCCGCGCCGATCTCCGCCAGCACGCGCTGCACCTCGGCCATTTGCTCGGGAAAATCCGGCCGCGCAGCATCCACCACATGCAGCAGCAGGTCGGCATCCACGGCCTCCTGCAAGGTTGCCTGAAAGGCGTCGACCAGCCCGTGCGGCAGGTCGCGGATGAAGCCGACCGTATCCGACAGCGAGACGGAGCGCCCCGCTTCGCCGAGATAAAGCTGCCGTGTGGTGGTGTCCAGCGTGGCGAACAACTGGTCGGCGGTGTAGGCACGCGCCTTCACCAGCGCATTGAACAGCGTCGATTTGCCCGCGTTGGTATAGCCCACCAGCGAGATATTGAAGGCGTCGCGCCGTTCGCGCTGGCGGCGCTGCGTGTGACGCTGTCGCTTGACCTTTTCCAGCCGGGCCGAGGTGCGCTTGATGGATTCGCCGATCATGCGCCGGTCCAGCTCGATCTGGGCCTCGCCGGGGCCGCCGCGCGCGCCGATGCCGCCGCGCTGGCGCTCCAGGTGCGACCAGCGCCGCACCAGACGCGTGCTCAGGTACTGCAGGCGCGCCAGTTCGACCTGCAGCTTGCCCTCGTGGCTGCGTGCGCGCTGGCCGAAGATTTCCAGGATCAGCAAGGTGCGGTCGTTCACGGGCAAGCCCAGATGCCGCTCCAGGTTGCGCTGCTGCGCCGGGCTCAGGCTCTGGTCGAACAACACCTCGGTGGCCCCGAGCTGTTCCGCCATGAACTTGATTTCATCGGCCTTGCCGCTGCCCACAAACAGCGCCGCATCGGGCGCCTTGCGCTTGCAGGTGATGCGCGCCACGGGCCTCAAGCCCGCGGTCTCGGCCAGCAGCCCGAGCTCTTCCAGCTCGCCGTCGAAATGAGGCAAGCCAAAGTCCACCCCGACCAGGACGGTCGGGGCAAATTGGCGGTCGGGTGAATCGGACAAATCTGGATCAGCGGATCAGGGGTTGTTGCAGTGTCGGCACAACGTTGACCGGATGCTGGCCTGCGGAATCAGGGTGCGTCCGCGGCGGTTGCGGCTGCGCTCTCGACGGCCGAGAAGTTGACGGCGCGCCCCGGCACGATGGTCGAAATGGCGTGCTTGTACACCATTTGCGTCACGGTGTTGCGAAGCAGCACAACGTATTGATCGAATGACTCCACCTGGCCCTGCAGCTTGATGCCGTTCACCAGATAGATGGACACCGGTACATGCTCGCGGCGCAAGGCGTTGAGGAAGGGGTCCTGAAGTAGCTGCCCTTTATTGCTCACGATATTCTCCGTGTTCAGAAGTTGTTGTAGGAACTGGAACCTTACCACAGCGCCGCACCGGTGCGACGGCCCCAAAGCGCAATTCCACAAGAAAAAATGGGGCAGTGACCGGGCGCCGGCCTACTCCTTGTCGGCGTACGGGTTGTGCGAGGTTTTCATCTCGATGCGCAGCGGCGTGCCAACCAGGTTGAATTCCTTGCGGAAGCGCCCTTCCAGGAAGCGTTTGTAGGCGTCGGTGATGTGTTCCAGCGAGTTGCCGTGGATCACGATGACCGGTGGATTCATGCCGCCCTGGTGTGCGTAGCGCAGCTTGGGCCGGAACATGCCGGCACGCTTGGGACTCTGGAACTGCACCGCCTCCAGCAGCAGGCGCGTCAGCACCGGCGTGGACATCTTGCAGTTGGCCGCCTTGTGGGCCTGAATGATGGACAGCCAGACCGGCCCCAAACCCTGGCGCTTCTGGGCGGAGATGAAGTGCACCGCGGCAAATTTGAGAAACGGCAGGCGCGTCTCGATGGAACGCTGCACCAGCTCGCGCTGGTAGGCATCGATCGCATCCCACTTGTTGACCGCCAGCACCACGGCGCGGCCGCTCTCCAGGATGTAGCCCGCGATGTGCGCGTCCTGGTCGGTCACGCCCTGCGTCGCATCGAGCAGCAGCAGCACCACGTTGGCGGTTTCAATGGCCTGCAGCGTCTTCACCACCGAGAATTTCTCGATGGCTTCAAACACCTTGCCCTTGCGGCGCAGGCCCGCGGTGTCGATCAGCTCGAAGCGCTGGCCGTTGCGCTCGAACGGCACGGTGATCGCGTCGCGCGTGGTGCCGGGCAGGTCGAATGCCACCAGCCGCTCCTCGCCCAGCCAGGTGTTGATCAGGGTCGATTTGCCCACATTGGGGCGACCCGCGACTGCCAGCTTGATGACGCCGCTGTCGACTTCCGCGGCGCTGTCGTCCGGCTCCGGCAGATGCAGCGGCTCCAGCGCCAGCTCCACCAGGCCGCGGATGCCCTGGCCGTGCGAGGCCGAGATCGGGTACACCTCGCCCAGGCCCAGCTCATAAAACTCGGACAGCTGCGCGCCCGCCTGCATGCCTTCGGCCTTGTTCGCGGCCAGCACCGTGGGTTTGCCCAGACGCCTCAGGTAGTTGGCAATGTCGTGATCCTGGGCCGACAGGCCGGCGCGCGCGTCCACCACGAAAATGACCACATCCGCCTCGGCCACCGCCTGGCGCGTCTGTTTCGCCATTTCCTTGTAAATGCCGCTGGCCGCATCCGGCTCGAAGCCGCCGGTGTCGATCGCGATGAATTCGTGCGGGCCCTGGCGCCCGTTGCCGTAGTGCCGGTCGCGCGTCAGGCCCGCAAAGTCGGCCACGATGGCATCGCGCGACCTGGTGAGCCGGTTGAACAGGGTGGACTTGCCGACATTGGGTCGGCCGACCAGGGCCAGGACAGGCTTCACGCGCGGCCGCCTAGCGGGTCATTCCGGCTGGAAGCCATACACACCCCCGTTGCGTGTCACCACGACGAGGGTATTGCCGGCCGCCACGGGTGCCGCCACCACAGCCGAGCCGTCGGTCGTCAGCCGGGTCAGCAAGGAGCCGTCTTCGCGCGACAGCAAGTGAACGAAGCCGGCGCTGTCGCCAACCACCACCGAGCGCCCCAGCGCCAAGGGCGCGCTCAGGCCGCGGTATTTCAGGCTGTCGGTGCTCCAGGCCTGCTCGCCATTGGCGCGTCGCCAGGCCACAACCTTGCCGTCCATCTCGGTGCCGAACAGGAGCCGGTCATCGCCCTGCAGCCCCTGCGCGCCATTCGCCGGCCGGGTCCACAGCACGGCGCCGCGCACGGCATCGACGCAGCCGACCGCCGTCTGGAATGCCCGCGCGCAGACTTCATTGCCCACCCGACTCACTGGACTCACCAGATCGGCCAGCCGCTCGATATCGTTGGTGCCGCGCGGGGACGCGATCGGCGCCTCCCAGCGCAGGCTGCCGTTCAGGGGATTGAGCCCCACCATGCGGCCCGACAAGCCCACCACCAGCGTGTCGCCGACCGCCAGCAGGACGCCGCCCTGGCGCAGGATCAGCGGCTCACTGGGCGGCTTTTGCAGCCACAGGCGGCGCCCGGACTGGCCATCGTAGGCGCTCACCGAGCGGTCCGCCGCGAGTACGAAGACGCGCGCGCCAGCCACCAGGGGTGCGGTATAGGCCTGCGCCTGCAGCTTCTGGCGCCACAGCTCGCGCCCGCCCTGCAGCGCGACCAGCTCGTTGCCCGTCGTCACCACTGCGGCCAGCTTGCCGTCGCTGCCGACACCGGCGGCGATCGGCGTGCGCACCGAGGTACGCCACAGGTCGCGCCCGGTGCGCGCATCGATCGCCGCCACGGTGCCGCCTGCGCCGGCCAGCGTCACCGTGTTGCCATTCACGTTGACATCGAGCGGAAAGTCGACGGGGCCCACATGCGCGGTCCAGACCTGGCGCACGCCGATCAGTGCCTCGTTGGGGGCCAGGGGCGTCGGCTTCGGCGGCGGCGAGCCGCTCGAGCACGCCGCCAGGGACGCTACGAAAACAATAGCTATCAGCGCCCGAGGTGCAAGGGCTGCGGGCACAAAACGTCTCAAACTCACTTGGACTCCCCAGTGGCGGATGCGCCAGCCTGCGCCGCAGAGACAGCCCCGGCCTGCGGGTCCACGCCCAGGGCGTTCAGCTTGACTTCAACCACGCGCCGGTATTGCGACTGCGCCTCGAAGCCCTTGTAGGCCCGGCTGTACTGCGTCACGGCATCAGCCTTCTTGCCCTGCAGCACATCGATATCGCCCAGGCGGTCCGCCACCAGCGGCGCGAACTCGGACGGGAACGAGCCGGCGAGCTGCTTGCGCGCCTCGTCGTAGGCCTTGGCCTGCATCAACACGGCCGCCAGGCGCAATTTGGCGATGGACTGGTAACCCTCGTCGGAGGCCTTGTCGGCCACCCAGGCCAGCGCCGCCTTGGCCCCGTCGATATTGCCCTTTTCATCCATCACCTTGGCCACCAGCAGGCCCGACTGCTGTGCGTAAGTGGTGCGGCCGTATCGGTCCTTCATGTCACTGAAGGCGCGCTCCAGCATGGCCGTATCACCCGCCTGCGCGGCACGCTCGACCTCGTCGTACAGCGCCGAGGCCTTGGTGGCCTGCTCGCGCTGCCAGTACTGGTAGCCGTTCCAGGCGGCCAGCGCACCAAACACCAGCAGCAATGTCCAGGTGATCAGGTCGCCGTATTTTTTCCAGTAATGCTTGAGTTCATCGAGCTGTTCCTGTTCTTGAAGATCGAGAGGTGTGGCCATGGTGTGTGATTCGTTTAAGTCAGCGATTGTAGTTACAGCTAACAAGCCCTACGGGCAATTGTTAGCTTTCACTGAAATCCGCATGCGCAGGTTTTAGGGTGGCGGCCCAGCCGGACACGTCGGCCAGCGGCTGCATCACCTGCTGGCCGCTGCCGTCGCGCAGGGATTTGACGGCCACCAGCTTTTGCGCCAGCTCGTCGGCGCCGAAGATCAGGGCATGGCGGGCGCCGCTGGCATCGGCCTTCTTGAGCTGCGACTTCATGCTGCCCCGGCCCTCGCCGGTGCCGGCATGCATCTGCACGTTGACGCCTGCCGCGCGCAGGGCCTGCAGCGTGCACATCGCCACGGGCAGCGCCGCCGCATCGGGAATCACGGCGTAGGCGTCAGGCACGGGCGGCGCGATGACAGGGCCCACGGCCTCCAGCAACAGCAGCAGGCGCTCCACGCCCAGACCCCAGCCGACGGCCGGCGTCGGCTTGCCGCCGAGCTGCTCGAACAGACCGTCGTAGCGGCCGCCGCCGCAGACCGTGCCTTGCGAGCCGAGCTTGTCGGTGACCCATTCGAAGACGGTCAGGTTGTAGTAGTCCATGCCGCGCACCAGGCGCGGATTCACGCGGTAGGCCAGGCCCGCGGCATCGAGGATGGCGCGCACCGCGTTCAGGTGCGCCAGCGAGGCCTCGCCCAGAAAGCTCATGAGCTGCGGCGCCGATTCGACGATCGCCTGCATCGCCGGGTTCTTGCTGTCGAGGATGCGCAGCGGGTTGCTGTGCAGGCGGCGCCTGGCGTCTTCGTCGAGCACCGACGCATGGGCCTCGAAGTGGGCGATCAATGCCTCGCGGTGCTGCCGGCGCTCCTCGGCCTGGCCCAGGCTGTTGATCTCGAGTCGCACGTCCTCGCCTTCGACCAGGCCCAGTTCGTGCCACAGCGTGCGGCACATCAGGATCTGCTCGGCGTCCACGTCGGGTCCGCAATAGCCCAGGGCCTCGACGTCGATCTGGTGGAACTGGCGATAGCGACCCTTTTGCGGGCGCTCGTGGCGGAACACGGCGCCCATGGTCCACACGCGCAGCGGGCCGTTGTACAGCGCATTGTGCTCGACCATCGCGCGCACGATGCCGGCGGTGGCCTCGGGGCGCAGCGTGAGCTGGTCGCCGTTCATCGAGTCGGTGAAGGAATACATCTCCTTCTCGACGATATCGGTGACCTCGCCCAGGCCGCGCACGAACAAGGCCGTCGGCTCGACGACGGGGGTGCGCACATTGGCGTAGGCATAGCGCCGCATCAGCGCGCGTACCTTGTCTTCGAACCACTCCCAGCGCGCCGACTCGGGCGGCAGGATGTCGTTCATGCCCTTGACGGCGGTTAACTTCTCGGCCATTGAATTTTTTGTCTGCTACTTAAGTGATAGCTGCCTGCGCAGCACTGATACAGGCTACAGCCTGTTTTTATTCAAAAACTGAAAACCTGACTCAGACCGTCTCGGCCGTGTGCCGGGTGCCAAAGCGTTTTTCGATGTAGTTTTCCACGATGGCCTGGAACTCCTGCGCGATGTGTTCGCCGCGCAGGGTCACGTTCTTTTCGCCGTCGATGTAGACCGGCGCCGCCGGCGCCTCGCCGGTGCCCGGCAGGCTGATGCCGATGTCGGCGTGCTTGCTCTCGCCCGGACCGTTGACGATGCAGCCCATCACCGCCACCTTGAGTTTCTCCACGCCCGGATAGCGCTCGCGCCACACCGGCATTTGCGCCCGCAGGAAGTCGTCGATCTGCTTGGTGAGCTCCTGAAAGGTGCTGCTGGTGGTGCGCCCGCAACCCGGGCAGGCGGTCACGCTGGGATTGAAGCTGCGCAGTCCGAGCGCCTGCAGGATCTCCGACGCCACGACGACCTCCTGGGTGCGTGCTTCGCCGGGTTGCGGTGTGAGCGAGACCCGAATCGTGTCGCCGATGCCTTCCTGCAGCAGGATCGACAGGGCCACGCTGGACGCCACCGTGCCCTTGGCGCCCATGCCGGCCTCGGTCAGGCCCAGGTGCAGCGCGTAGTCGCAGCGCCTGGCCAGCTCACGGTACACCGCGATCAGATCCTGCACACCGCTGACCTTGCACGACGGAATGATCTGGTGGCCCGGCATGCCCATTTCCTCGGCCCGGCGCGCCGAGTCGATGGCCGAACTCACGAGCGCCTCGTACATCACCTGCCTCGCATCCCAGGGCTCGCTGCGCAGGCTGTTCTGGTCCATCAGGCTGGCCAGCAGTTCCTGGTCGAGGCTGCCCCAGTTCACGCCGATGCGCACCGGCTTGTTCCAGCGCATCGCCGCTTCGATCATCTGGCCGAACTGCTTGTCGTGCTTGCTGCCCTTGCCCACGTTGCCCGGGTTGATGCGGTACTTGGACAAGGTCTGCGCGCAGTCCGGGAAATCGGTCAGCAGCCGGTGGCCGTTGTAGTGAAAGTCGCCGATCAGCGGCACATCGATGCCCATGCGGTCGAGCTGCTCGCGGATGTGCGGCACCGCCTGCGCGGCTTCGGGCGTGTTGACGGTGATGCGCACCATCTCCGAGCCGGCCAGCGCCAGTTCCTTGACCTGGATCGCGGTGCCGATGGCGTCGGCCGTGTCGGTGTTGGTCATGGACTGGACGCGCACCGGCGCGTCGCCGCCCACCGTCACGCTGCGCGAACCCCAAACCACACGGGCCTGGCGGGAATGACGCGGCCGGGGCGTCGCAAATTCGATAGGGAGATCGCAGGCCATTACTTCACCTCAAAACGTGCAACATTGTTTTTGGTCGAAGACGCCAGATCAAGGGGCTTGCCCCTGACCTGCACCTGGATGGCATCGGCGCGGCCGACCACCACCGACAAGGGCAGCGCACCGGAGACTTCAGACACTTCTGCGGGCGCCAGCGTCTTGCGCAAGGCCACCTTGCCTTTTGCATCGGTCACCTGCACCCAGGACGCGGCCCGCGCATTGAACACAACAACGGCACCGGGGGCTCCATCCACCGGGGTGGGCACTGCTGCCGCTACCGCCGGCTGCGGCGGCGCCGTTGTGGGCGCGGCGCCAGTCCCGGGCGCCGCCATGGGCAGGGGCGCCGCCGTGGTCGTCACCGGCGGGTCGGCCACCTTATCGGCGGCGAGCCCGGGCGCCGCAGCCGCAGCCACTGCAGGCACCGGCGCGGCCGTCACGGGTGCGGCGTCCGCGACACTGGCGTCACGCGTGAAGCTGGGCAGCAGGATCAGCACCAGTGCGCCCAGCAAAAGCGCGAGCACCGCCATCACCACGGGGCGCGAGAGCTGGTTCCAGAACCCGGAGCGGAGGTTTTCGCCCGGCGCATGAAACGGCGCGTTGATGGTCTCGTCGTCCGGCGTCAGGCGCGGCGCCGTTGATTGCGGCAGCCTGGCGAGCACCGGGGCCGGATCGATCTTGAGCATGCGGCACACGGTCGCCGCCAGGGCCCGCGCAAACACTGCATCGGGAAGTTCGCCCCACTGATCCCCTTCGAGCGCCTCCAGTTTCCTCACAGGCACCTTCAACGAGACCGCGAGTACGGCAATATGCAGCCCGGCGGCCTCACGCGCCTGCCGCAGCAGCGTTCCCGCGCTCAGCTCCGGCGCCGCCGCCGCCTCAGCGGAAAACGAGCCGCCCGTGGTGGATTGCATGGGCTCACTCATCAAAAGCCCCCTTCTGATACGCCACCAGCTCGGGCGACTGGGGAAAACGCCGCTGCAGCTGGTCGGCCAGTTGCAGCATGGCCTCGCGATTGTTCATGCGGCGCTCGACCTTGATGCCCAGCCACAGCGATTCCGCGTTGGCCAGATCGGTGTTGTTGATGCGCCGGATGTAGAACTGGGCGCGCGTGAGCTCGTTGCGCTGAAACAGCAGGCTGGCCAGGTTGTAGCCTGTGATGGGATTGCCGGCATCGAGCTGGTACGACTGGGACAGCGTGGCTTCCGCCTGCGCCTTGTGGCCGGCTTGCATCTGGCACAAGCCTTCCGTCATCAGGGTCTTGGCTTTTTCGCCATAGAGCGGGATGGCCAGCGCCTGCTTGAAGGCCTGGTCCGCTTCCGGGTAGCGGCGCTGCTGGCACAGCATCCAGCCGTAGTTGTGCAGGATGCCGCCGTCGCGCGGCTTCAAGGCCATGGCGCGGCGAAAACTGTCTTCGGCCAATTTGGGGTCGTCCAGCCGCATGTAGACCAGGCCGCGCAGGTTGTAGGCCTCGCCATAGCTGGGGTCCGTCACGATGGCCCGCTTGAGCTCGTCGAGCGCTATCGTCGTCTGGCCCCGGTTGAAGTAGTCCACCGCGAGGTCCAGCCGGATTTGCGCCCGTTTGCGGGCCGGCGTTGCATCCGATTCGGTGGCGATGTCGGTACCGGCGTCAGACGCGCCCGTCGTGCCTGAATTTGCCGCGCAACCCGCCAGGCCGGCCAGCGCCGATACCACGAAACAGGCCTGCGCCAGCCACAGGACAACCTGCCGCTTGCCTACACCGGGGTTCTTCATGCCTCAAATCTCCTTGGTGGCAACAGCGGTTGCCTTGACCGGTTTCAACATCACGATGCGCTGGCGCGCGATGCGCTTGCCCACGCCGGTTCGGTCCCGGACATCGCCCGCGAGCTGGCCGCAGGCGGCATCGATGTCGTCCCCGCGCGTCTTGCGCACCGTGGTCACGATCCCCGCATCGCTCAGAATTTTGCCAAACGCGGCCACCTGCTCCGGCGGCGAGCACAGCAATCCGGATTCGGGAAAGGGGTTGAAGGGAATCAGGTTGAACTTGCACCAGATGCCCTGCCCCTGATGCTGGCGCACCAGGCTGACCAGTTGCCGCGCCTGCTCGATCTGGTCGTTCACCCCGTCGAGCATGCAGTACTCGAAGGTGATGAAGTCGCGCGGCGCATGGGCCAGATAGCGGTTGCAGGCATCGAGCAATTCGCTCAAGGGGTACTTGCGGTTCAGCGGCACCAGGTTGTCGCGCAAGGCGTCGGTCGGGGCGTGCAGCGAGACCGCGAGCGCCACCGGGCAGTCGAGCCCCAAACGGTCGATCATGGGCACCACGCCGGAGGTCGACACCGTCACGCGCCGGCGCGACAGGCCGTAGCCGTGGTCGTCGAGCATGGTGCGCAGGGCGGGGATCAGCGCCGCATAGTTCTGCAGCGGCTCGCCCATGCCCATCATCACCACGTTGGAGATGACGCGCTCGTCGCGCGCCAGGTGCTTGCGCAGAAAATGTTCGGCAAACCACAGCTGCGCGGTGATCTCGCCGCTGGTCAGGTTGCGGCTGAAGCCTTGGTGCCCGGTCGAGCAGAATCGGCAGCCGACCGCGCAGCCCGCCTGGGACGACACGCACAAGGTGCCGCGATCCTCTTCGGGGATAAACACCGCCTCGACCGCGTTGCCGGCGCCCACATCGAACAGCCATTTGATGGTGCCGTCCGATGATTCGTGCTGCGAGATGACCTGCAGGCCCTGGATATGGGCCGCCACCTTGAGTTTTTCGCGCAGCGACTTGGCCAGATCGGTCATCTGGTCGAAATCGGAAGCGCCTTTTTGGTGAATCCAGCGGAACAACTGGGTGGCACGGAAGCGTTTTTCTCCGTGCCGCTCGCAAAAGGCGGCCAGGCCCTCAAGGTCGTAGTCGAGCAGGTTGGCCGTCATCGCATGATCAATCGATGGATCAGCGCGAGTAAACGTTCATGCCCGCGAAGAAGAAGCTGATTTCTTCTTTCGCCGTCTCGGCGGCGTCGGAGCCATGCACGGCATTCGCGTCGATGCTGTCGGCAAAGTCGGCGCGGATGGTGCCGGCGTCGGCCTTCTTGGGGTCGGTGGCGCCCATCAGGTCGCGATTTTTCAGGATGGCGTTCTTGCCCTCCAGCACCTGGATCATCACCGGGCCGGAGATCATGAAGTCCACCAGGTCCTTGAAGAAGGGCCGTGCCTTGTGCACGGCGTAGAAGGCCTCGGCCTCGGCGCGCGACAGGTGCGCCATGCGGGCGGCGATCACTTTCAGGCCGGCGGCCTCGAAGCGGGCGTAAATCTGGCCGATCACGTTTTTGGCAACGGCATCGGGTTTGATGATGGAGAGGGTGCGTTCGATAGCCATATGTATTTTTCCTGAGCTTGTATGTTAATTTTCGCCCCACGGGCAAAGCCTTGCATTTTAACCGGTACCATGAATTCGCCTTCGGCATTGCGTCAGGGAGGATCAATGCAAGGGGCCGGTGGCCCCGCCCTGTCCGGGCGGCGGCTGGCGCCTGTTATCGGCCGCGGCCACCCCCACCACGGCGCTGGCCGCCTCCTCCGCCACCGCCGCTGCGGCGTTGGCCCTGGCCCTGCCCTTGTCCCTGGCGCTGGCGGGTGAAGCTGTCGGCGCCAATGTAGCCAAACGCGGTCTTCATCGGATCGGGCTGCGCGCTGCCGCCTTGCCGGTCATCGCGCTCGCCGCCCTTGCGCCGCTGGCCCTGGCCCTGACCTTTACCCTGGTTGTTTCCAGGCGCGCCGGCAGGCGCCGCATTGCGCTGCCCCTCGCCGGAGCCGCGCGGGCCCGCACCGCGTCCGCCGCGGCGCCGGTTGCGCCCGCCCGCGCGGCCGGCGCCGTCACGCCCCTGCGATTCGCCGGCGCCCGGGCCGCGCGCCTCGCCACGGCCCTGCCCGTTGGCGGAGCCTGCGGCCTGCACCAGCGCGCGGATGTCACGCTCGTCCAGTTCCAGCCAGGCGCCGCGCTTGAGGCCGCGCGGCAGCACCATGGCGCCGTAGCGGATGCGGATCAGGCGGCTGACCGCGTGACCGACCGCTTCCAGCATGCGGCGCACTTCGCGGTTGCGGCCTTCGGAAATCGTCACCCGGTACCAGCAGTTGGAACCTTCGCCGCCGCCGTCTTCAATCGAGCCGAACTGCGCCATCCCGTCGTCCAGCTTCACACCCTCCAGCAGGCGCTGCTTTTCGTCATTGCTCAGCGCGCCGAGCACGCGCACGGCGTACTCGCGCTCCAGCCCGAAGCGCGGATGCATCAGCTTGTTGGCCAGCTCGCCCGAGCTGGTGAACAGCAGCAGGCCTTCGGTGTTCAGGTCGAGTCGCCCGACCGATTGCCACTTGCCCTGCACCAGCTTGGGCAGGCGGCGAAACACCGTGGGGCGGTTCTGCGGATCGTCATTCGTGACCACCTCGCCCACGGGCTTGTGGTACGCGATCACGCGCGCCGGCGGCGGGTCGACGCGAAAGCGGATCGGCTTGCCATTGACCTTGACCTGGTCGCCGAACTGGATGCGCTGGCCAATGTGCGCCGGCTCGTTGTTGACCGAGATGCGCCCCTCCACGATGAGCTGCTCCATCTCGAGCCGCGAACCCAGGCCGGTCTGCGCCAGCACCTTGTGCAGCTTGGGACTCTCGGCCTGCGGGGCCAGCACGCGCTTCAGGCTGGGCAGCTCTTCGCTCTCTTCGTCGGCATCGAACTGCCCCGAGACCACATCGGCGAAGCGGATCGGCACAGGCGGGGCATTCACTGGCGGCTTGCTGCGCTGGGCCGGCAAGCCGTCATCGGTCCCGTCGGAGTCCTCGTCGTCGTCCCATTTCTCGTGCACTACCAAATCAGTAGCATCCTGCGAAGACACAGTATGGGCTGGAACCTTCTTTTCCTCATCATCCAGTTCCGCTGGAGAGGTCGGTTCAGGGGCGTTGTGATCGTTCATGCGTGAGTCCCGTTGAGTGGGGTGGTTTCATCCCCGACTGGGGTGTCGGCCAGCAGGGTTGCTGGCGCCGATTCGTGGGCGGTGTCGTGCGCGTCGAGCGCATCACCGGGTACCAAGACAGCGTCTGCCAGCGGCTCGGCCATCGGCAGCGCCGGCTGTGATGCGTCGTCCAGCGTGTTCAAGGCGTCCAGCATGCCGGCCTGCCCCGATCCGTTATCCGACACGGGCAGCTGGTCCAGCGATTCGATGCCCAGGTCGTCGAGAAACTGTTTGGTGGTGGCGAACAGTGCCGGGCGGCCAACGGTCTCGCGGTGGCCGATCACCTCCACCCAACCGCGGTCTTCCAACTGCTTGAGGATCAGCGAGTTGATGGTGACGCCGCGAATGTCTTCCATGTCGCCCCGGGTCACCGGCTGCCGGTACGCAATGATGGCCAGCGTCTCCAGCGTGGCGCGGCTGTAGCGCGGCGGCTTTTCGGGGTGCAGCCGGTCCAGGTACTCGCGCAGTTCGGGGCGGCTCTGGAAGCGCCAGCCCGTGGCCACGCTGACCAGTTCGACGCCGCGTGGGGTCCAGTCGTTTTGCAGATCCTGTAACAGCGACTTGATGGTGTCGGCGCCCAGTTCGTCGTTGAACAGGACGCGCAGCTCGCGCACCGGCAGCGGTTGCTGCGAGCAGATCAAGGCCGTTTCGAGGACGCGTTTGGCATCCGCCGTATTCATGTATTGCAATTTCCGGGAAAAGGCGCTTCTTGAAACGCAAAAATCAGGGACGATTCAATTCGGAGCGTTGCCGGCAACCTGCAGTTCAGGCAACGCGCACCTCAAGCTGGTCAGCGAGGCGCGAGCACTAGGCTCTTGACGCAGCATTGTAACTTAGGCCCCAGGCCATCAAGGCCTGTTCCATATCGGGCGGCAGGGGCGCGTGGAACTCGAGCGCCTGCCCCGTCACCGGATGCAAAAACGCCAGCCGGAAGGCGTGCAGGGCCTGGCGCTGCAGGCCCGCCGCGGGCGCGCCGCCATACACCTCGTCCGCCACCAGCGGATGGCCAATGGAGGCCATATGGACCCGAATCTGGTGCGTGCGGCCGGTTTGCAAAGTACAACGCACGCAGCAGCCAGACTCACAATTTTGTAGCAGCTCCACCATGGTGCTGGCGGACTTTCCGGCGTTTTGATTCAGATCCACGACCGCCATGCGCAGGCGGTTGCGCGGATCGCGCCCCACGGGCGCCTCCACCAGCCGCGTGGCCGGCCCGCTCCAGCGGCGGTGCGCCAGTGCCAGGTATTGCCGGCTCACCTCGCGCGCCGCGATCAACTGCACCAGCGCATCCATCACCGGCCGGGTGCGCGCCACGACCATCAGGCCGCTGGTGTCCTTGTCCAGCCGGTGCACGATGCCGGCGCGCGGCAGCAGCCGGGCCGCCTCGTCGCGTGCCAGCAAGCCGTTGAGCAGCGTGCCACTCCAGTTGCCGGGCGCCGGATGCACCACCAGCCCCGCGGGTTTGTTGACCACCAGCAGGTGTTCATCCTCGAACACCACGTCCATCGGGATGGCCTCGGGTTTGAATGCCTGGCTTTGCGGCGTGGGTCGCAGTTCGATCAGGCCCCGGTCGCCGGCCTTGACCCGGATGGAGGGCTTGCGGCACAGCTTGTCATTGACGCTGACCGCCCCCGCCTCGATCAACTGCTGCAGGTAGCTGCGCGAGAACTCGTGCACCAGCGCCGCCAGCGCCCGGTCCAGCCGCTCGCCATGCTGCGCCGGGCCCATGACGAGGCTGCGCAGTTCGACCTCGGGCCCGGCTTCCGCGGCGTCTTCCAGAGCTTGCGACGATTCATCGCCCGCAGGGGCGCTCGATATAATCAATTGGCTTTGTTTCAAGAAAGTTGCCTGTGACGCTTCGTGCCAAATTATCGGTTGTCCCCGTCTTGCTGCTGGTGAGCTTGGGCGCGCTCGTATCGGGCTGCTCCACCACGACCAAGGACGAGACCGCTGGCTGGAGTCCGAACAAGATTTACGCCGAAGCCAAGGACAATATGGACTCGGGCGGCTACGACAAGGCCGTTCCCCTGTTTGAAAAGCTCGAAGGCCGCGCTGCCGGCACGCCTCTGGCGCAGCAGGCGCAAATCGACAAGGCGTACGCGCAATACAAGGGCGGCGAGCAGGCGCAGGCGATTGCCACGCTGGACCGCTTCATGAAGCTGCATCCCGCCAGCCCGGCCATGGACTACGCGCTGTACCTCAAGGGCCTGGTCAACTTCAACGACGATCTGGGCCTGTTCTCGTTCCTGACGCGCCAGGATCTGTCGGAGCGCGACCAGAAGGCGGCGAAGGATTCGTTCGAGTCGTTCAAGGAACTGGCAACCCGTTTCCCCGATTCGCGCTACACCCCGGACGCCCGCCAGCGCATGACCTATATCGTCAACTCGCTGGCCGCCTATGAAGTGCATGTGGCCCGCTACTACTACACGCGCGGCGCATATGTGGCCGCCATCAACCGCGCCGAGGTGGCCTTGCGCGACTACCGCGATGTTCCGGCGCTCGAAGAGGCCTTGTATATCATGGTGAAATCCTATGACGCACTGGGTATGACGCAGCTGCGCGACGATACCAAACGCGTGATGGAAAAAAGCTACCCGAAAAGCGAGTACCTGAGCCGCGGCTTCAAGTCCAGCTCGGATCCATGGTGGAAGATCTGGTAGCGTCCGCCGCCACTCGCCCGGCATTCAGGGCCTCCAGCGCCTCCAGGAATTCATCTTCGGACTGCAGTTGCCGCATCGGCGGCAGCGCCGCCAGCAGGCGCCGGCCATAACCCATGCTGGCGAGTCGCGTATCGCACACCACCAGCACGCCCTGGTCCGACTCGCGCCGGATCAGCCGGCCGGCACCCTGCTTGAGCGCCACGGCCGCCTCGGGTACAAAATAATCATTGAAGGGACTGCGCCCCGCCGCCTCCAGGCGCTGCGCACGCGCTTCCACCAGCGGGTCGTTGGGCGGCGGGAATGGCAGCTTGTCGATGATGACCAGTTGCAAGGCGTCGCCCGGCACGTCGATGCCCTCCCAGAAGGAGGCCGAGGCCACCAGCACACAGCCCGGTGAGCCGTTGGCATCGCCCTCGCGGAATCGCTCCATCAGGCGGCGCTTGGGCATCTGGCCCTGCACCAGAACATCGACGAGGCCCTCGCCTTCAAAGCGGTTTTGCAAGGCCTCGCCGATGCTGCGCAGCGCGCGCAGCGTGGTGGTCAGTACCAGGGTGCGGCCACCGAGCCGGCGCAGCGCCGCCTCCACCAGATCGGCGACCTGCGCGCTGTGCGCAGGATCGCTCGGCTTGGGCAAATGCCGCGGCACATAGACGGCCGCCTGGCGCGCGTAGTCGAACGGGCTGCCGACCCGCAGAACTTCAGCCCCGGTCAGCCCGCAGGGCTCGGTAAACCAGCGCAGTTGCGGATCGTCGCCCAGCGTGGCGGAGGTGAAGATCCAGGCCTTGAGCGCCTGCGCCTCGGGGTCTTCCTGCAGCAACCTGGTTTGCACCGTTTTGGCGATATCCAGCGGCGACTCCACCAGCCGCAGCTGCGTGCCCACGTCGACCCAGCGCACCGATTCCAGCGCGCATTGGCCGGAAAAACATGCCACTCGCTCGGCGAACTGGCAGGCACGCTCGTGCAGCCGCACGAAATCGGGCGCCATCTCGCTGACCGTGTCCAGCGCCGCCATGGCCTGGCTGCAGGCCGCATGCAACTCCTGCAGCGCCTGGGCCCAGGCATCCGCAGAGACGTTCTCCGGCGCGGCCCCCGTCCAGCGCAATTTGCTGCCCGGATAGACCTTGCCCACCGCCAGGCGCAGTTCCCGCGCCGCCCGCTCGATCGCCGACACCACGTGTTGCCAGTCGACCAGCCCGCGCGCGTGCTGCAGGCCGGCGGCCAGCAAGTCGCGCGCAAAGTCGAGCAATTGCCCGGTGGTCAGGCGCGTGCCGAGAAACTGCACGCCGGTCTCGTTGAGCTGATGCGCCTCGTCGAAAATCGCCACCCGCACGGTCGGCAGCAGCTCGGCCATGCCCGACTCGCGCACCGCCAGGTCGGCAAAAAACAGGTGATGGTTGATGACCACCACGTCGGCCGCCAGTGCCTCGCGCCGCGCCAGGTTGACGTGGCAGGCGCGGAACTGGGGGCATTGCGCGCCCAGGCAATTTTCGCGGGTCGAGGTGACCAGCGGGATCAGCGGCGAGCGCTCGTCCAGCCCCGGCAATTCCGCCAAATCGCCGGTGCGCGTCACCTGCGCCCATTGTTCGATCTTGGCCAGGGTGCGCAGCGAGCCGCGATCCGGCAACTGCGCGTCGCGGCGCGCAAGCTCCAGCCGGTGCAGGCACAGATAACTGCCCCGGCCCTTGAGCAGGGCGCTGCGCACGGGCAACCCCAGTGCCTGCACCAGGCGCGGCAGATCGCGGCCGAACAGCTGGTCCTGCAGTGTCTTGGTGGCGGTGGACAGCAGGACGCGTTCGCCGCTGAGCAGGGAAGGCACCAGGTAGGAAAACGTTTTGCCAACGCCGGTACCCGCCTCGACCACCAGCGCGCCGCCATTTTCAATGGTGCGCGACACGGCCAGCGCCATCGCCACCTGCTCCTCGCGCGGTTTGAAATGCTCGGCCGCGCGCGACAGCACGCCGTCGGGCGCGAATGCCTCACCAACCATAGCTTCTAAACTCATGCCGGCTCTTTGGGGTCCAGCGCCAGCTCCAGCCGGTAGATCTGGTCGCGCAGCGCCAGCCGGCGCTTTTTCAGCCGGCGTATCATGAGTTCATCGAGCGGCGTCTCGTGGCTGGTGCGGTCGATCAGCGCGTCCAGGTCGGCGTGCTCCATGCGCAACTCGATCAGGCGTCGTTCCGGGGAATGCAGGTTTGAGTCCAAAAATTCAATCAATACCAGCCCGTGCGGGCTGTGTTCGGGTTCACCTGATAATACGTGTTTAACGTCGATTAATCGAGCGCCCACGCGCCTGAAAAACTCAATATGGCTAAAGGTTACCGGCTTACCGCCTCGACAGGCCTGCACAAGGGCGACCGCGAATACCAGCAGGACCAGGTCGTCCTGCTGAACCATCCGCGCGCGGCCGGTTGCCTGCTGGGTGTGATCGCCGATGGCATGGGCGGGCGCAGCGGCGGGCGCAAAGCCTCCGACCAGGTGGTGATGACCGCCAGGCAGCTGTTCGAGCGCTATGCGCCCGAGAGCGATGATGCCGTTGCCATGCTCCAGCAGTTGGTGGAGGAGGCCCACATTGTCATCAAGCTGACCGCCATTTCTGCCGAGCAGGAACCGCACAGCACGATTGCGGCGTTCCTGATCAACCCGCGCGGCGACTGCCACTGGATTCACGCGGGCGACTCGCGCGTGTACCACTTCCGCGGCGACAAAATGATTCAGCGAACCATCGATCACTCGCTGGTTCAGGCGATGGTCGATCGCGGCGAGATCACCGAGGCCGAGGCCGACTCACACCCCCAATCCAACATCCTGATGGGTTGCCTGGGCACGGAAGCCGAGCCGCCGATAAGCACGCATTTCATTCCCCAGCTGCGTCCGGGCGATGTGCTGCTGGCCTGCAGCGACGGCGTCTGGCATTACTTCAGTCCGGAAGAAATGGGCTCGCTGCTGTCCGCCCTGTCGCCGCGCGAAGCCACTGAGTTCATGGTGGACAAGGCACGGGCCCGTGCACGCGGCGCCGGCGACAACATGTCGCTGGTGATTGTCAAGCTGGAACCGCTGGCGCCGTAGCGCCGGGCCGTTTCGGATCAGGCCCCCCCTCTTCAGGGCGGCATCGGCAAGGGATTGGCAGGGGGTTTCGGGTTTTCCTGGCGCCGCCGCTCCAGGTCGGCCTTGCGCTCGGCAGCGGCCTTGATTTTTTCGTCGTACTCGGCCCGCTGCTTCGTGGCCGCAGCGGCCTTGGCCGCCTGAGAGGCGGTCTCGTCAAGGTGCCGCTGCTGCCGAGCCTTGGCGTCCTGCACGTTCTTGCTCTCGCCGGCCGCGGCTTTCGCGCGATCGCTCGCACTGCTGGCGGCGCGGTCCTGACGCTGTTGAACATTCTGCGCCGCCTTGGCACGCCGATCCTCGGATTGCTGGTCGGCCTGCTTTTGCTGTTCGGCCGCGGCCTTTTCCTGCCGGCTGCGCGCCTGCTGCGCCGCCTGGCGCCTGCGCTGGGCATCGTTGAGGGCAATCTCCCTGCGCCGCAAATCGGCCTGGATCTTGCGCTGACGCGCCCCGGCATCGCGCAGACAGTCGTTCACCGCAAACTTCTGGTAGCAGGCCTTTTGCTCCTGCAGGTAGGCGGCCTCGCTGCGGCTGCGCTCGGCGCTGATCGCGGCGCGTTCGGTATCGGCCGCCTGATCCTCAGAAATAGTGGCTGTTTGCCCCGCCGCTGCTGCGCAGGAAGCTATAAAAATCATAGTAACTAGAAAACGATTCATGTCAGGCTGGTGTCCACGTTGCGGCGCTCCAGCGCAAGAAACTCGGCGGACTGCATCTCGGTCAGGCGCGACACCGTGCGCGGAAATTCGTGCACCAGCGGCCCCTCCGTGTACAACGCCTCGGGTGGCACCTGCGCCGACATGATGAGTTTGACACGCCGGTCGTACAGCACATCCACCAGCCAGGTGAAGCGACGCGCCTCCGAGGCCATGCGAACCGGCATGTGCGGCACGTCGCTGAGCAAAACGGTATGGAACTGGCTCGCGATCTCCAGGTAATCGTTCTGCGAACGCGGGCCGCCGCACAGCGTCTTGAAGTCGAACCAGACCACGCCGCCGGCCTTGCGCCGGGCGCGAATTTCCCGGGCCTCGATGTGCAGCACGGGATCTTCATCGCGCGTTTCGGCCAGCCGGTTGAAGGCATCCCGCATCGCCTTGTCGGCCTGGGCGCCGAGCGGCGTGTGGTACATCTTGAGCTGCCCGAACGTGCTCTGGCGGTAGTCAAGACCGTTGTCGACGTTGATGACTTCGAGCTTTTCATTGAGCAGCGCAATCGCGGGCAGGATGCGGTCGCGGTGCAGCCCTCCCGGGTAAAGGTCATCGGGACGAAAGTTCGAGGTGGTCACGAATCCCACACCGTTTTCGAACAGCGCCGCGAGCAGCCGGTGCAGGATCAGGGCGTCGGTGATGTCAGAGACATGGAATTCGTCGAAACAGATCAGCCGGTAGCGCCGGGCAATGCGCCGGCCCAGCTCATCGAGCGGGTTGGCCGTGCCCTGCAGCTCGGTCAGCTCCCGGTGCACTTCGCGCATGAACTCGTGAAAGTGCAGCCGGGTCTTGCGATTCAGCGGCACGGCGTTGTAGAAGCAATCCATCAGGAAGCTCTTGCCGCGCCCAACACCGCCGTACATGTAGACACCGCGCGGAATGTCCGGATGGTTGATCAGTTTCTTCAGCGCGTTCGAGCGTTTGTCCTTGTAGGCGGCCCATTCGCTGGCACAGCGCTCCAGCGCTTCGACCGCGCGCAACTGCGCCGGATCGCTGCTGTAACCCCGCGCCGTGAGTTCGGTCTCGTAAGCCAGTCTGACTGAATGCGTCACCGACATACCCGGCGCCACCTCAGAAGTTCAGGGTGCGCTTGTCAACGGCCAGCGCCGCTTCCTTGGTTGCCTCGCTCAAGGACGGATGGGCGTGGCAGATGCGCGCGATGTCCTCGCTGCTGGCACGGAACTCCATGGCCACCACCGCTTCGGAAATCAGTTCGCTGGCTTGCGGGCCGACGATGTGCACCCCCAGGATTTCGTCGGTGGCGGCGTCGGCCAGAAATTTCACCATGCCGGTGGTATCGCCCAGTGCACGCGCGCGGCCGTTCGCCAGGAACGGGAAGGTGCCGGCCTTGTAGGCGCGCCCTGCGCTCTTGAGTTGCTGCTCGGTCTGGCCGACCCAGGCAATCTCCGGGCTGGTGTAAATCACCCAGGGCACGGTGTTGAAGTTGACGTGCCCGTGCTGGCCCGCGATGCGCTCGGCCACGGCGACGCCCTCTTCCTCGGCCTTGTGCGCGAGCATGGGGCCGCGCACCACGTCACCGACGGCCCAGACGTTGGGCAAACTGGTCTTGCAGTCGTCATCGACCACGATGGCGCCGCGCTCGTCGAGCTTCAGACCCACGGCCTCGGCACCCAGGCCGATCGTGTTCGGCACGCGGCCGATCGAGACGATCAGCTTGTCCACTTCCAGTAGTTGCGCCTCGCCCCTAGCGTTGGTCCAGGCCACGCTCACGCCCTTCTTGCCGGTTTTGATCTCGCCGACCTTGACGCCGAGTTCGATCTTCAGGCCCTGTTTGTCGAAGGCCTTCTTCGCTTCCCGGGCAATCTGCTCGTCCACCGCGCCGAGGAAGGTTGGCAGCGCCTCGAGCACCGTGACCTCCGAGCCCAGCCGGCGCCAGACCGAGCCCATTTCCAGGCCGATCACACCCGAGCCGATCAGGCCCAGCTTCTGGGGAACGGCACCGACGCGCAAGGCGCCGTCGTTCGACAGGATCATCTCTTCATCAAATGGTGCGCCCGGCAAGGCGCGCGCATTGGAGCCGGTGGCGACGATGATGTGCTTGCCCACCAGCGTGTCCGGCGTACTGCCCGCGACGTTGATCTCGTAGCCAGCATCCGAGGCTTTGACGAAAGTACCACGGCCGTGGAAGAACGTGACCTTGTTTTTCTTGAACAGGTACAGGATGCCGTCGTTGTTCTGCTTGACCACCGCGTCCTTGCGGCCCAGCATCTTCGCCACGTCCATGGCGAGGCCTTTGATCTCGATGCCGTGGTCGGCAAAATGATGCCCGGCCTGATCAAAGTTTTCGGAAGACTGCAGCAGCGCCTTGCTGGGGATGCAGCCCACATTGGTGCAGGTGCCCCCCAGTGCCGGGCCGCCCCTGGCGTTCTTCCACTCGTCAACGCAGGCCACGTTAAAGCCCAGCTGGGCAGCCCGAATCGCCGCTATATAACCGCCGGGACCGCCACCGATGACGATCACATCAAATTGTTTACTCATGAGATTTCCCGTTTCATTTTTCTGCCACGCCGTGCGATATCCACGAACCCCTTCGCGGAACACAGCGGAACCGGCTCAGCCGGGCCGCTGGTGTTGCCCCCTTGCAGGGGGTGGCGAAGCGACACGAAGTGCGCGCAGCCTAGGGGTGAGTGTCAAATGTCAAACAGCAGGCGCGCCGGATCTTCCAGCGCCTCCTTCATGGCCACCAGACCGAGCACGGCCTCGCGGCCGTCGATGATGCGGTGGTCGTAGCTCAGGGCCAGGTAATTCATGGGGCGCACCACCACCTGGCCGTTCTCGACCACGGCGCGGTCCTTGGTCGCGTGCACGCCCAGGATGGCCGATTGCGGCGGGTTGATGATGGGGGTGGACAGCATGGAGCCGAACACGCCGCCGTTGGAGATCGAGAAGGTGCCGCCGGTGAGCTCTTCCATCGACAGCTTGCCGTCACGCGCCTTGGCGCCGTACTCGGCAATTTTCTTCTCGATGTCGGCAAAGCTCATCTGGTCGGCGTCGCGCAGGATCGGCACCACCAGGCCACGTGGCGAACCGACCGCAATGCCGATATCGAAGTAGCCGTGGTACACAATGTCGGTGCCATCGACCGAGGCATTGATCGCGGGGTACTTCTTGAGTGCGTGCACCGCCGCCTTCACGAAGAAACTCATGAAGCCGATCTTCACGCCATGCTCCTTCTCGAACTTCTCCTGGAAGCGCTTGCGCATTTCCATCACCGGCGCCATGTTGACTTCATTGAAGGTGGTCAGGATGGCATTGGTCGCTTGCGACTGCAGCAGCCGCTCGGCCACGCGCGCGCGCAGGCGGCTCATCGGCACACGCTGCTCGGGGCGATCTCCCAGTTTCACGGCCGGCGCCGCCACTTGAGGCAATAATTTGACCGGAGCCCCCGTGGGTATTGGGATAGCAGCTACAGGTTTTGTAGCACCTGCGGCCACCGCGCCGAGCACGTCGCCCTTGGTGACGCGGCCGTCCCTGCCGCTGCCGGGCACGGAGCCGGCCGCCAGCTGGTTGTCGGCCATGAGCTTGGCAGCCGCCGGCATGGCGACACCCGCCATGGCGCCCCCCGTTGCGGTGGCGACCGGCGCAGGCACGGCCACCGCTGCCGCAGCTGCGGCAATAGGTGCCGGCGCGGCAGCAACCGCTTTGCCTTCAGTGTCGATTCTGGCGATCAGCTGCTCGGCGGCGACCGTGGCGCCGTCGCCAACCGTCAACTCGGCAATCACGCCGGCCGCAGGCGCAGGGACTTCCAGCACGACCTTGTCGGTTTCGATCTCGATCAGAATTTCATCGATCGCGACCGGGTCGCCGACCTTCTTTTTCCATTGCAGCATGGTTGCTTCGGCAACCGATTCGGACAGTTGCGGAACTTTGACTTCTACGAGTGCCATTTGAATTCTTTCTGTTGGTTTTTAGGCTGCCATTCCCGCAAGCGCCGGTACCCACGACGCACGACGCGGATTCCCGCTCTCTGGAATGACAGACCGAAGTTATTTGGTCAGCACAAAGCCCTTGAGTTTGCCAAACGCACCGTCCACCAGGGCTTTTTGCTGCTCCTGGTGCAGATGCGAATAGCCCGCCGCCGGCGATGCGGAGGCGGCGCGGCCCGAGTAGCCCAGCTTCTGTCCTTCGCGCATGTTTTCGTGAAGGTAGTGCTGGACAAAGAACCAGGCGCCCTGATTCTGCGGCTCGTCCTGACACCACACGATGTCGACCACGTTCGGATACCTCTTCAACTCCGCCGCAAACGCCTTGTGCGGGAAGGGATAGAGCTGCTCCACGCGCAGGATGACGACATCGTCCGCCTCTTTTTCCACACGCTTCTTGACCAGGTCGTAGTACACCTTGCCCGAGCACGCAATGACGCGCCTGACCTTGTCGGCCCTTTTGTTGATTTCTTCCTTGTGCTCCGGAATCACGGTCTGGAAGCTGCCTTTGGTGAATTCCGACAGCGGCGAGGCCGCGTCCTTGGCGCGCAGCAGCGACTTCGGCGTCAGGATGATCAGCGGCTTGCGCAGGTTGCGCACCATCTGGCGGCGCAGCACGTGGAAGATCTGGCTCGCCGTGGTGGGCTGTACCACCTGCATGTTGGTGTCGGCCGACAGCTGCATGAAGCGCTCGAGCCGCGCCGAACTGTGCTCCGGACCCTGTCCCTCATAGCCGTGCGGCAGCATCAGCGTGATGCCATTGACGCGGCCCCATTTGACTTCACCGCTCGCAATGAACTGGTCGATCACCACCTGGGCACCGTTGGCGAAGTCGCCAAACTGGGCTTCCCAGATCACCAGCGTGTTGGGATCGTTGGAGGCATAGCCGTACTCGAAGGCCAGCACCGCTTCTTCCGACAGGATCGAGTCGATGACGGTAAACGAGGCCTGGTTTTCGGCCACGTTCTGCAGCGGCGTGTAGGTACCGATATCCCATTTTTCGCGGTTCTGGTCGTGAATCACGGAGTGGCGGTGCGAAAAGGTGCCGCGCCCGGAGTCTTCTCCCGACAACCGGATGGGGTAGCCGCTGGCCACGAGCGACGCAAAGGCCATGTGCTCGCCCATGCCCCAATCCACCGGAATGTCGCCGCGGCCCATCGCGGCGCGGTCGTCGTAGACCTTTTTCACCAGCATGTGCGGCGTCACCGTGGCGGGGATGGTGGTGATTTTTTCAGCCAGTCGCTTCCATTCCGCCATGGGAATGGCGGTGTCGCCGGCGTCGGTCCATTTTTTGCCGAGATAGGGCGCCCAGTCGACCGCGTATTTGCTCTTGAAATTGGTCAGCACCGGATCAAAAGTGCTCTTGCCCGCATCCAGCGCGACGCGCATCGCCTTCACCATGTCGTCCCCCAGCGTCGCGCCCATGCCTTGTGCCGACAGTTTGTCGGCGTAGAGTTTGCGCGTGCCGGGGTGAGCGGCAATTTTCTTGTACATCAGCGGCTGCGTCAGCGCCGGGGTGTCCTGTTCGTTGTGGCCGAGCTTGCGGAAACACACGATGTCGACCACCACGTCCTTCTGGAACTCCATACGGTAGTCGAGCGCAATCTGGGTCGCCAGCACCACGGCCTCGGGATCGTCGCCGTTCACATGCAGCACCGGCGCTTCGATCATCTTGACCACATCCGTGCAGTACAGCGAGGAGCGTGTGTCGCGCGGGTCGCTGGTGGTGAAGCCGATCTGGTTGTTGATCACGAGGTGCACAGTACCGCCCGTGAAATAGCCGCGTGTTTCGGCCAGCGCAAGCGTTTCCATCACCACGCCCTGGCCGGCGAAGGCCGCGTCGCCGTGCACGATCACCGGCAGCACCTGCTTGCCGTGCGGGTCGTCGCGGCGGTCCATGCGCGCGCGTACCGAGCCCTCGACCACAGGGTTGACAATTTCGAGGTGCGACGGGTTGAAAGCCAGCGACAAATGCACCGGTCCGCCAGGAGTCGTCACATCGGAGCTGAAACCCTGGTGGTATTTCACGTCGCCGCTGGACAGCTCTTCGGGGGCCGTGTGATCGAACTCGGCAAACAGATTGGCCGGCACCTTGCCCAGCGAATTCACCAGCACATTGAGGCGGCCGCGGTGCGCCATGCCAATCACGATTTCCTGCAGGCCCATCTCTCCGCCACGCTGGATCAACTCGTCCATGCTGGCAATAAAGCTCTCCCCGCCTTCCAGCGAGAAGCGCTTCTGGCCGACGTACTTGGTGTGCAGAAAGCGCTCCAGGCCTTCGGCCGCGGTCAGCCGGTCCAGGATATGCAGCTTCTTCTCCGGGGTGAAATTGGGCTTGCTGCGGATGCTCTCGAGTTTTTGCTGCCACCAGCGCTTTTTGATCTGGTCGGTGGCGTACATGTACTCGGCGCCGATCGTGCCGCAATAGGTTTCGCGCAGCGCATTGAGCAGATCGCGCAGGGACATGGTGTCCTTGCCGAAGAACGTGTTGCCGGTGTCAAACACCGTTTCCTGGTCGGCATCGGTGAAGCCGTAAAACGACGGCTCCAACTCCGGAATCTTCTCGCGCTCGGTCCGCTTCAGGGGGTCGAGGTCGGCCCAGCGGGCACCGACGTTGCGATAGGCGGCAATCAATTGCTGGACCGCGGTGCGCTTGCGCCCCATCTCTGCGTCGACGCTGGCCACGACCACTCGCGTCTGCCCCTGTTTGGCGCGGTCGGCGAAGGCGTTGACAACCGGCAAATGCGGTACGTCCTTCGCGTTGCTGCCATCGACGGCGGGCACATGCTGCAAGGCATCGAAGTAATCGCGCCAGTTGTCGGGCACGCTGCCCGGATTGCCCAAGTAGTTTTCGTACAACTCTTCGACATAAGGCGCGTTGCCGCCGAAGAGATAGGTGTTGCCTTGATAGGCCTGGTATGCCGACACTGGCGGCGTCGACGATTGCTCGCTCATATTGCGCTGACCTCCGTTCCCCTGCGGGAAACATAAGCTGGTTAAATTACCTCCCGCGACACGGCTAGACCGATTGGCGGATGCGACAGTGGCTGGAAGGGCCCGGGTGCAGCCGCAATTGTGCCACTGAACCGGCCGCAGGGCACACCGCCCTGCCGCGTCCGCACCGGCAAGGCAGCTAGGCGCTGGCGACCAGATCCCTGATCTGGCGCAGCGCCGAGGGGTCGTCCATGCTGCTCAAATCCCCCGTGTCGCGGCCTTCACACACCGCCTGGATGGCGCGGCGCAACAATTTGCCGCTGCGTGTTTTTGGCAGCAGCGTCACAAACCGCACGCGTGACGGCCGGGCGAAGGCCCCCAGTTGCCCCTCGACCAGCTTCATTACTTCGCCCTCCAGCTGCAGGCGGGCCCGCTCATCATTCACGGTGCTGGCATCCTTGGCCACAACGAACGCCATGGCCACCTGCCCCTTGAGTTTGTCCGCCACCCCCACCACGGCCACCTCGGCGACGTTGGGATGGCTGGAGATGCTCTCTTCAATTTCGCGTGTGCCCAGCCGGTGGCCGGCGACGTTGATCACGTCGTCGGTGCGGCCCAGGATAAAGAAGTAGCCGTCCTTGTCGCGAATGCCCCAGTCGAACGTGCTGTAAACCATTTTTCCGGGCACCGTTTCCCAGTAGGTCTTGACAAACCGCGCGTCATCGCGCCACACCGTTTGCATGCAGCCCGGTGGCAACGGCCCTTCGATCGCCACCACCCCCTTCTCGCCTGCGCCGACCAGTTCCTCACCGGTGATCTCGTTGAGCAGTTTCACGTCGAAGCCATACATTGCAACCCCCGGGCTGCCGAATTTGCTGGGCGCTTTTTCGACGCCGTTGGCAATCGTCAGGATCGGCCAGCCGGTCTCGGTCTGCCAGTAGTTGTCGATGACCGGCACGCCCAGCGCATCGCTGATCCATTGCGCAGTGGGTTCGTCCAGCGGCTCGCCGGCGAGGTACAGGGTTTTCAGGCTGGAAATGTCGTACTTCTTGAGGTAGGCGGGGTCGTGCTTCTTGAGCACACGCACCGCCGTGGGCGCCGAGAACAGCTGCGTGACCTTGTACTTCTCGACCAGTTGCCACCAGATGCCCGGGTTGGGTTCACCATCGATCCCGCGGGTCGGCAAACCTTCGTACATGATCGTGGCCATGCCCGCAATCAAGGGGCCATAGACGATGTAGCTGTGTCCCACCACCCAGCCGATGTCGCTGGTGGAAAAGTAGGTTTCCCCCGCCTTGCCACCAAAGATGTATTTCATGCTGGCGGCCAGCGCGACCGCGTAGCCGCCGGTGTCGCGCTGCACGCCCTTGGGGTTGCCCGTGGTGCCGCTGGTGTAGATGGTGTAGCTGATCTCGTTGGATTCGAGCCACTCACAGGGCACCGTCGCATCCATGTGTTTTTCCCGCAAAGGCGCCCACAGATGGTCGCGGCCAGCGACCAACGTCATGGCAGACAGGCCGCGATCCACCAGCAGCACGGCGTCGGGTTTGTGGCTGGACAGACGGATCGCCTCATCGAGCAGCGGCTTGTACTCCACCACCTTGCCGCCACGCGAGCCCGCATCGGCGCTGATGATGAGCTTGGGGCTGGCATCCTCGATGCGGCTGGCCACGCTGACGCTGGCAAAGCCGCCGAACACCACGGAATGAATGGCGCCGATGCGCGCGCACGCCAGCATGGCAAAGGCGGCTTCGGCAATCATGGGCATGTAAATCAACACGCGGTCGCCCTTTTGCACCCCGAGCTCCCTCAAGACGGCGGCAGTGCGCTGCACCTCCGCGTGCAGCTCGCGGAACGAGTAGGTCTTCTCGGTGCCGGTTTCGGTCGATACGTAGATCAGGGCGGCCTGGTCGGGCCGGTCCTTGAGGTGCCGGTCCACCGCGTTGTGGCACAGGTTGGTGGTGCCACCGACGTACCAGCGCACGAACGGCGGGCGGCTGTAGTCGCAGATCTGCTGCGGCGGTGTTTTCCAGTCGATCAACCCGGCCTGCTCGGACCAGAATGCGTCGCGATCGTGCAGCGAACGGCGGTAAAAGTCGGCGTACTTCGTCATCCATGTCTCCTTCGAATCTTGTTGCACTCCACTTTACTTCACTTCAATTTCACTTGATCAACGCGTGCGCCGCCTTGAAGTCCGGGTGCTCGGCCGTGCGCAGCCACTCGAACGCGACCATTTCGGTAGTCACCAGCTCGGCCCCCGCACCGGCCAGCCGGTCAAAGGCCGCGTCGCGGTTGCGCTCGGTACGCGAACCGCAGGCGTCGGTCACGACCCACACGTCGAACTCGTCTTCGAGCAAATCGAGCGCCGTCTGCAGCAGGCAGACGTGGGCCTCGCAACCGGCGATCACAATCATGTCGCGCTCGCTCCCGCCAGCCGGTTTTTGCAGGTGTTTGGGCAGGCTGCGCGCATTGCCCTGCGGCGCTTTGACGGGCGGGCGCAGCCATTCGCCCAGGCCCTCCTCCACTGCGCTGAAGTGCATTTTGCTCAGCGTCTTGTCGCACAGGGCGCGCAGCTCGGGCGCATTTTCGCCAAGCCGGGACGGGTTTTGCTCGGTGCCCCACACGGGCACCCCCATCAGGCGGGCCAGCTGCCCCAGGCGCGCGGCATTGGCGACGACCGCTGCGCCCTCAAAAATCGCAGGCAGCAGGCGGATCTGGTAGTCCACCAGCACGAGTTGGGATTCGGCGGCGTCGAGCAGCATGATGGCATCCGGTAGGAGTTAGCAGTTTCTAAAGATCTAAAGAGTGCGCAGGGGGTTGCGATTCAACTTTAACCGCAGCGCGCACCGTCGCTTAAAAAAGATCAGCCTGCGGCGAGGCGGCCGGGTCTGACTCCGCGCCGCCCGCATTCAGCAACGCATCCGGTTGGCCATACCGCGCGCCCAGTTGTTCCACGTAGCGTTTGAACAGCGCCGGCGCCGATTGCCCGAACATGCGGATGCGACCGGTGTGCTGGAGCAGCAGCAGGCCCACGCCATGGGCGAACAGCGCCGTGGCTTCGCGCAGCGCGTCGCCCGCCGACAAGCCCATCGCCCGCAGCGCCGCCTCGCAGGGACGCAGCGCGTCATGCAGGCGCTCGTTGAGCCGGGTGTTGAGTTCGCTGGTCAGGCCGCGCGGGCGCAGGCCCTGCACCAGGTAAAACCCGAGATCCAGATCGCGCGGGTTGGCCGCGTAAAAGCCAAACCAGGCCTGCGCCTTGGATTGCAGGGTTTTGTCCGGCCGGTTCTTCACCACCCGCGCCGCCTCGACGGCACCGTTCAGACGCTCCAGCGACTCCCCCAGCAGCGCGCCGTAAATAGCTTCCTTGCTGTCGAAATAGGAATAAATCGCGCCGGGCGTGTAGCCGGCTTTTTTGGCAATCTCGCGGATGCTGGCGCCTTCGATGCCGGCCTCGGAGAATACCGCGCGAGCGGCGTCGAGCACCAGGGCGCGGCGTGCATCGGTCATGGTTTGCTGGCGCTGGTGCTTGGCTTGCATGGGTTAACTATAGCGGCCCACTTGACCCGTTCATCAATTTCATGAACGCAAATAAGTTAATTTAAACAACGTTTAAATTATTGTACATTCACCAATTAAATGACTTACCCAGCGGCTTTTGTCACCTGCAACCCTTTTCCTGAATACAAGGAAGCTCAGCCATGAACACGCCCGCCCCCACAGCTCTGATGATGTCTGGCGCCGACTACCGCGAGTCGCTGCGCCGCTACCAGCCCACCATCTACGTCGATGGCCGCAAGATCGACGGCGTGGCCGACGAGCCGGCGTTCCAGCCCGGCATCAACGCCATCGCGCTCACCTATGACTACGCCCTGAAACCCCAGTACGCGCCCCTCTTGACAGCGGTGCAGCACACCAGCGGCAAACTGGTAAACCGGCTGAGCCATATCAACACCAGTTCGGGCGACCTGCTCAACAAGCTCGAGGCCGTGCGCCTGGTCTGCCAGGAAACCGGCTGCGCCCAGCGCTACCTGACGCACGACGCGCTCAACGCCATCGGCCAGGTCAGCGCGCGCATTGACGACGCCCGCGGCACGACCGAGAACACCGCACGCTTCACCGAGTACCTGCACCGCGTGCAGGACCAGGACCTGACGCTGGGCGTGGCCATGACCGACGCCAAGGGCGACCGCAGCCGGCGCCCGCACGAGCAGGCCAACATCGACACGTATGTTCACGTCGTCGAGCGCAGCGCGCTCCGCAATGGCCGGCGCGGCATCGTCATCAGCGGCACCAAGGCCATCGTGACCGGCGCGCCCTATATGCACGAGCTGCTGGTCATGCCGTGTCGCAACATGGGCCGCGAAGACGCGGACTTCGCCGTCTGCTGCGCGGTGCCCATCGACGCACCGGGCCTCATCATCGTGGCCCGGCCCGCAGGCCGCCCGGGCGAAAAGGTCGAGCACGGCGCCGCGCTGTTCAGCCGCAAATACGGCCAGAGCACCGGTGTGGTGATGTTCGACAAGGTGTTTGTGCCGATGGAGCATGTGTTCTACGCCGGCGAGTGGGAACACTCGCGCCACCTGACCTACAGCTACGCCACGCACCACCGCCACACCTGCATCGGCGCGCGCGCCGGTTTTGGCGACCTGCTGATCGGCGCCGGCGCGCTGATGTGCGAGGCCAACGGCTTCGATCCGGGCAAGGAATCGCACCTGCGCGAGCAAATGGTCGAACTCATCACCATTGTTGAGAGCTTCTTCGCCTGTGGCGTCGCCGCCAGCGTGTATGGCAAGACCGACGAACACAGCCGCAGCTTCATGCCCGACCCGGTGTTCAGCAACATCGGCAAGCTGCTGCTGGCCACCAAAATCTACGACATGCACCGCATTGCCCACTACGTGAGTGGCGGCCTGATCGTCACCCTGCCCGGCCCCGACGAAGACCACAACCCCGAGACCGCGGCGCGGCTATCGGAGGTGCTGCGCGCCAACCCCGACGTGCCGTATGAGCAGCGTATCGAGACGGCGCGCTTCATCGAAGACCTGACGGCCGGCTACCAGGGCGGCTGGTATAGCGTGATCAGCCTGCACGGCGGTGGCTCGCCCGCCGCGATGAAGCAGGAGATTTACCGCAATTATCCCGTAGGCTCCAAGGTGGAGCTGGTCGAGCGGCTGCTGGACCGCGGCGTGGCGCACGACCCCGGCCGCGCCATCACGAAGAATCGGCAACCGGGCCGATGCTGTGACACGGGATGCACCACGCCGGGCCAGCCGGTGATGGTGGATTTGCCCAGCGTGCAGGCGACGCTGCCGTCGAAGCGGGTGCGCGAGTAGCGCCGTCAAATACAGGCGCAACTGGAGGCGGTCGGGTCGATCAGGGCCCGACCATTCTCTGACGACACCTCAGATATGCAGCGCGTGGCCCAGCGCGCGCAATGCGGCTTCCTGCACGGCCTCGCCGAGCGTAGGGTGTGCGTGAATGGTGCCGGCCACATCCTCAAGCCGCGCGCCCATCTCGATGGATTGCGAGAACGCGGCGCTCAACTCGGACACGCCACGCCCCACGGCCTGCCAGCCCACGATCAGGTGGTTGTCGCGCCGCGCCACGACGCGCACGAAACCGTCGGTGGACTCGATCGTCATGGCCCGGCCGTTGGCGGCGAAGGGAAACGATGCAGCGATGAAGTCCAGGCCAGCCTGGGCCGCATCCTGCGGCGTCTGGCCGGCCACCACCACCTCGGGATCGGTGAAACACACGGCGGGGATCGCTGCCGGCGCAAAGTGCCGGCGCGTGCCTGCGATGATCTCGGCCACCATCTCGCCCTGCGCCATGGCGCGGTGCGCCAGCATGGGCTCGCCCGTCAGGTCGCCGATCGCCCAGACGCCGCGCATCGAGGTGCGGCACTGGTCGTCGATCTGCACCGCCGGCCCTTTCATGTCGAGCATCAGGGTTTCCAGACCCCAGCCTTGCGTGCGCGGGCGCCGGCCAACCGCCACCAGCACCTGGTCAGCCGGCAACTCCGATTCTTCACCCTTCGCATCGCGCACCCGCACCGCATCACCATTGGCATTCAAGCCCTGCACGGTGTGACCGAGCAGCAGTTGCACGCCCTGGCGACGCAGCGACGCCAGCACCGGCTTGGTAAGTTCTTCATCGTAGGCGGGCAACACACGGTCCAGCGCCTCGACCACCGCGACCTCGGCCCCGAGCTTGCGGTAGGCCATGCCCAGTTCCAGACCGATGTAACCGGCACCGACGACGACCAGACGCTTGGGCAGTGTTTGCGGCGCCAGCGCCTGCGTGGACGAGATGACGCGCCCGCCAAACGGCATGAACGGCAGCGCCACCGCCAGCGAGCCCGGCGCCAGCAGCAGCTGCTCGCAGACGATGCGCCGCGGCGCGGCATCTGCACTGGTGCCATGCTCCTGTACCTCGACCGTCTTGCCGTCGATGATCCTGGCCCAGCCCCGCACCACCTGCACGCCGTTTTTCTTCAGCAGCGCGGCCACGCCGCTGGTCAGCTTGTGGACAATGCCATCCTTCCAGCGCACCGTTTGCGCCAGATCGATGCGTGGCGCTGCGACATGAATGCCCAGCGCCGAATCCTGCGCATAGTGGCATGTCTTCTCGAACTCCTCGGCGGCGTGGATCAGTGCCTTGGACGGGATGCAGCCGATGTTCAGGCAGGTGCCGCCCAGTTGCTCACCCTCCACCAGCGTGGTAGCGACGCCCAGTTGCGCGGCGCGGATAGCGGCAACATAACCGCCCGGGCCGCCACCGATGACCAGCAGCTTGGTTGATTGCGTAGCCATGGCTTACTCCACAAACAGGGTGGCCGGGCACTCGAGCAAGCCGCGCAGCACCTGGATAAATTCGGCGGCATGCAGGCCGTCGACGACGCGATGATCAAACGACGACGACAGGTTCATCATCAGCCGCGGCACCACCACGTTAGCGCGCATCATCGGGCGCTCGACCATGCGGTTGACGCCGACGATCGCCACTTCCGGGTGGTTGATCACCGGTGTGGACACAATGCCGCCCAGCGCACCCAGGCTAGTAATGGTGATGGTCGAACCCGTCAGTTCCTCGCGCGTGGCCTTGCCTGTGCGTGCAGCCTCGGCCAGGCGCGCGATCTCGGCCGCGCTGACCCACAGGTCGTGGCCTTCAGCGTGGCGCAACACCGGCACCATCAGGCCGGCTTCGGTCTGCGTGGCAATGCCGATGTGAACGGCGCCGTGGCGCGTCACCACGCCCGCATCGTCGTCGAAGCGCGCATTGATCTGCGGAAACTCGCGCACCGCCAGCACCACGGCGCGGATCAGCAGGGGCAGTACCGTCAGACGCGTGCGCTCGGCGCCCCAGCGCTCGTTCAGACGCTTGCGCAGCGCCTCCAGTTCGGTCACATCGATTTCTTCGACGTAGGTGAAGTGCGGAATGCGGCGCTTGGCCTCCTGCATCTTCTGCGCAATCTTGCGGCGCAGCCCGATGACGGGAATCGCCTCTTCGTCATGCCGCAGCGCGTAACGCGCGCCACCGGCAGCTGGCTGTTGCTGCCCGGCCGCGCCGCGCGCGACGTAAGCGTCGAGGTCTTCGTGCATGATGCGGCCCGCGGCACCGCTGCCGTGCACATATTGCAACTCGATGCCGAGCTCCCAGGCGCGTCGGCGCACCGCCGGTGAGGCAATTGGTTTGTCGCCGGGTTGGCGCGTTGACGGTGCAGCAGTAGCCGGCGCAGCGCGCCCCGGCGCGGGCTTGGGCTGGGCCGCCGCCGGGGCCACAGAGACTGCAGGCGGGACCGGTGCCATAGCCTTCGCCACAGGAGGTGGGGCCGAAGCGGGGGCTGGGGGAGCGGTGGACGCACTGGCGGCGCTGGCATTGCCCTCGCCCTCCACTTCGATGCGGATCAACTCACTGCCCACCGCCATCACCTGACCGACCGCGCCGCCGAGCGCCAGTACCTTGCCCACCACCGGCGAGGGAATCTCGACGGTCGCCTTGTCGGTCATGACGTCGGCCAGAATCTGGTCCTCGGCCACCGTCTCGCCGGGCTGCACGCGCCAGGCCACGAGTTCCACTTCGGCAATGCCTTCGCCGATGTCCGGCATCTTGATCACGTGAATGCCCATCATGCCTCCATCGCGCGTTGGAACGCCGCCGCGACCCGCGCCGGCCCGGGGAAATACGCCCACTCCTGCGCGTGCGGATACGGCGTGTCCCAGCCGGTCACACGCTCGATCGGCGCCTCCAGGTGGTAGAAGCAGTGCTCCTGCACCAGCGCCGTCAGTTCGGCGCCAAAGCCGCTGGTGCGCGTCGCCTCGTGCACCACCACGCAGCGCCCGGTCTTCTTGACCGATGCGACGATGGTGTCCAGGTCCAGCGGCCACAGGCTGCGCAGGTCGATGATCTCGGCATCGATGCCGGTCTGCTTGGCCGCGGCTTCCGACACGAACACCATGGTGCCGTAGGTCAGCACCGTCAATTCTGCGCCGGGGCGGAAGACGGCGGCCGACTCCAGCGGCACCGTGTAATAGCCCTCGGGCACCTCGCCCAGCGGGTGCTTCGACCACGGCACCACCGGCTTGTCGTGGTGGCCGTCGAACGGCCCGTTGTACAGGCGCTTGGGTTCGAGAAAGATGACAGGGTCGTCGTTCTCGATCGAGGCAATCAGCAGGCCCTTGGCGTCGTAGGGGTTGGACGGTATCACCGTGCGCAGACCGCTGACATGCGTGAACAGCGCCTCCGGACTCTGGCTGTGCGTCTGCCCGCCGTAGATGCCGCCGCCGCAGGGCATGCGGATCGTCAAGGGTGCGGTGAAGTCACCGGCGGAGCGATGGCGCAGGCGTGCCGCCTCCGAAACGATCTGGTCGGAGGCCGGATAGAAGTAGTCGGCAAACTGGATTTCGGCCACTGGGCGCAGGCCGTATGCGCCCATGCCGACCGCCACGCCGACGATGCCGCCCTCGGAGATGGGCGTGTCGAACACACGCGAAGTGCCGTACTTCGCCTGCAGCCCTTCGGTGCAGCGGAACACACCGCCAAAATAACCCACGTCCTGGCCGAACACCACGACGTTGCTGTCGCGCGCCAGCATCACATCCATCGCCGAGCGCAGCGCCTGGATCATGGACATCGGCGTCGTTTTCAGGTTGTTGTTTTCATCGGCCATGGTCAGACTCCGAGCTGTTGACGCTGCCGGCGCAGGTGCTCGGGCATGTCTTTGTAAACGCCCTCGAACATGGTCGCGGCACTGGGCATGCGGCCGTCGGTCAGCGTTCCATAGCGCTCCGCCTCTTTCTGCGCGGCGCCCACCTCGGCCTCCAGTTCCTTTTGCACCTGCTCGTGCTCGGGCTGCGACCAGGCTTGGATGCCGATCAGATGCTGCTTCAGACGCGCGATCGGGTCGCCCAGCGGGAAGCGGGCGGGATCATCGGCGGGGCGGTACTTGCTGGGATCGTCCGAGGTCGAGTGCGGGCCGGCCCGATAGGTAACCCACTCAATCAGCGTCGGCCCGAGGTTGCTGCGCGCGCGCTCGGCAGCCCACATGGAGGCGGCGTACACCGCAAGAAAATCATTGCCGTCGACGCGCAGCGAGGCGATGCCGCAGCCGACACCGCGTCCCGCGAACGTCGTGCCCTCGCCGCCGGCAATCGCCTGGAAGGTCGAGATTGCCCACTGGTTGTTGACCACATTAAGAATGACCGGCGCGCGGTACACGTGGGCAAACGTGAGCGCGGTATGGAAATCGGCTTCGGCGGTGGCGCCATCGCCGATCCAGCCCGAGGCGATCTTGGTGTCGCCCTTGATCGCCGAGGCCATGCCCCAGCCCACCGCCTGGATGAACTGCGTCGCCAGGTTGCCCGAGATCGAGAAAAAGCCGGCGCGCTTGTACGAGTACATCACGGGCAGCTGCCGGCCCTTGAGCGGATCGTGCTCGTTCGACATGAGCTGGCAGATCATCTCGACCATGGAAATATCGTCGCGCGAGAGCAGCAGGCCCTGCTGCCGGTAGGTCGGAAAGCACATGTCGCCGGGCGCCAGTGCCATGGCGTGCGCGACGGCAATCGCCTCCTCGCCCAGGCATTGCATGTAAAACGAGATCTTTTTCTGGCGCTGCGCGATCAGCATGCGCGCATCGAAGACACGCGTTTTCATCATGGCGCGCAGCCCACGGCGCAGCAATTCCTTGTCCACCTGCGGCGCCCAGGGCCCGACGGCCTGTCCGTCGTCGTCGAGCACCCGCACCACGCTGCGCGCCAGATCGCCGGTGTCGGCCGGCGCAGTGTCCACCGGCGGCCGTCGCACCTCGCCGGCGCGTGACAGATGCAGGTAGGAAAAATCGGTCTCCTGGCCGGGGCGCCCGGTCGGCTCCGGCACGTGCAGATGCAGGGGTTCGTTCTGGCTCATTCGCGTCACTCCTCGCTCGATCATGTCTTGCGTCTGGTCGCTGTGGCCGGATCGGCACGCGCGGGTAGCGCTCGCCGTCCGGATCCTGTCTTGGTGCCATGGGGTTGCCGCGCGCACCAATTACGGGTGAATCGTAACTGAATTTATGAGTGCAGTGCGCTTCGGACTTGCGCCGTGATCTCGAAGGAGCGAAGGCTCGCGGCATGGTCGAAGCACTGCGCCACAATCATCAACTCGTCCGCGCCAGTGCGGTCGATGAAGGCCTGGAGCCCTGCCTGCACCGTGGCGGGGGAGCCGATCGCCGAGCACGACAGGACCTGCGCGAGCAGCGCATGCTCCTGCGGGCCGATGCGGCTCAAATAATCGGCCTGTGGAGGCGGCAGGCGCGACGGGCGCCCGCTGCGCAGGTTCACAAAGGCCTGCTGCTTCGAGGTGGCAAGAAACGCGGCCTCCTCGTCGGTGTCGGCCGCGATGACGTTGAAGCCCAGCATCACGTACGGCTTTTGCAGTTGCTTCGAAGGCCGGAAATTGGCACGGTACAGGGCCACAGCCTCCATCATCTGGGCGGGTGCGAAATGCGAGGCGAACGCATACGGCAAGCCGAGCGCCGCCGCCAGTTGCGCGCCGAACAGGCTGGAGCCCAGTATCCATACCGGCACGTTGGCGCCGGAGCCAGGCACGGCGCGCACCGGCAGCCGCGGATCGGCCGCGAAGTACGCCATCAATTCGACCACGTCCTGCGGGAACTCGTCGGCGTCCGAGGCGAGGTTGCGCCGCAGCGCCCGCGCCGTGACCTGGTCCGAGCCGGGCGCACGGCCCAGCCCGAGGTCGATGCGCCCCGGATACAGCGACTCCAGCGTGCCAAACTGCTCGGCGATCACCAGCGGCGAATGGTTGGGCAGCATGATGCCGCCGGCGCCCACGCGAATCGTCGAGGTCGCGCCGGCCACGTGTCCGATCAGTATCGAGGTCGCCGCGCTCGCGATGCCCGGCATGCCGTGGTGTTCGGCCAGCCAGAAGCGCCGGTAGCCCCAGCGCTCCGCATGCTGGGCCAGATCACGGGTGTTGCGAAACGACAGGGCGGCGTCGCCCCCTTCGATGATGGGGGACAGGTCGAGAATGGAAAAGGGAATCATGGGCAGCAGACGGGGATGTTGAGAAATTCGGGCCGGGTCTCAGACCGGCGGGCTCACTGAGGCAGCAGCCGGATCAGCCGGCCTGCCGGATTATCGGTCAGCACATACAACAGGCCATCCGGCCCCTGCCGCACATCGCGGATGCGCTCATCGAGTTCGGTCAGCAGCTTCTCCTCATGCACCACCCGGCCCTTGAACGGCTCGCTCAGCTCGATCCGGTCGAGGTAATGAAACTTGAGCGAGCCGACGAACAGGTTGCCCCGCCAGGTGCGGCCGTAACGCTCGCTGCTCAGGAAGGCCATGCCGGACGGCGCGATCGACGGCGTCCAGTAGTGCAGCGGCTGCTCCATGCCCTCTTTGGCGGTGATGCCTTCGCCGATCTTGCCGCCGCCGTAGTTTTCGCCATAGGTGATGACGGGCCAGCCGTAGTTGCGCCCGGGCAGCGGCAGGTTGATCTCGTCGCCGCCCTGCGGGCCGTGTTCGTGCTCCCACAGCGTGCCGTCGGGCGCGAGCGTGGCGCCCTGCGGGTTGCGATGCCCGTAGCTCCATATCTCGGGCAGGGCCCCGGGCCGTCCCACGAACGGGTTGTCCTGAGGCACCGTGCCGTCCTTGGCGATGCGCAAGATCTTGCCGAGGTCGTTGTCCAGCGTCTGTGCATCCTGCATGTGCGTGTAGCGCTCGCCCAGCGTCAGGAACAGCGTGCCATCGGGCTTGCCATCCTTGAGCCGCTCGACGATCCGGCAGCCGAACTGCAGGCTGCCGGCGGCCTTGGGCTGCTGACGAAAAATCACCCTGACGTTCTCGAGCCGCGCACGATCCGGCGAGAGTTCCGCGCGCGCCAGCGCGGTGCCGCTGGTGTTGCCCGTAGCGGCGGGCTCCGAGTAGCAGAAGTACAGCGTGCGGTTGCGCGCAAAGCCCGAGTCCAGTACCAGGTCGAGCAAGCCGCCCTGCCCGCCCGCGGCCACTGGCGGCACGCCCGCCACGGGCGAAGCCAGACGCCCGTTGGCCTCGACCACGCGCAGGCGGCCCGGGCGCTCGGTCACCAGGAAGCGCCCTTCAGGCAAAAACGCCACGGCCCAGGGATGTTCGAGGTGGGTCGCCACCACCTCGGGGCGCACGCTTTGGGCTTGCGCGCTCCAGCCGGAGATTATCAAAACAATAGCTGCAAGCGCTTGTCTGACAAGGGCTGAAGGCATATTTTCCTCACAATCAAGGACAGAACCGGTCAGCCGATCTTCACGACGACGCGCCCGCGCAACTGACCCGACATCAGCTCATGGGCCTTGGCAATCGCGGCGTCCAGCGTTACTTCCGTGGTGATCGATTCCAGCAACTGGGGGTTCAGGTCACGCGCCAGCCGGTCCCAGGCGCGCTGGCGCTTCGGCAAAGGCGCCATCACCGAATCCACACCGGCCAGCGTCACGCCGCGCAGGATGAAGGGCATTACCGTGGTCGGCAGATCCGCCCCCTGCGCCAGCCCGCAGGCCGCCACCACGCCGCCATAACGCGTCTGCGCCAGCGCATTGGCCAGCGTGTGCGAGCCGACCGGGTCCACCACCGCGGCCCAGCGCTCCTTCTGGAACGGCTTGCCGGCGGCGGACAGCCCGGCGCGGTCGATCACCGACGTCGCGCCCAATGACTTGAGGTAGGCCTCTTGGCTCGCCTTGCCCGTGGCCGCCACCACGGTGTAGCCCAGCTTGCCCAGCAGCGCGATCGCCACGCTGCCAACGCCGCCGGTGGCTCCAGTGACCAGAACCTCGCCGGACTCGGGCTTCACACCATGATCTTCCAGCGCCAGCACGCAGAGCATGGCGGTGTAGCCCGCCGTGCCGATGGCCATGGCCTGACGCGCGCTAAAGACGGATGGCAGCTTGACCAGCCAGTCGCCCTTGAGCCGCGCCTTTTCGGCCAGACAGCCCCAATGCGTCTCGCCGACGCCCCAGCCGTTGTGGATGAACGCGTCGCCCGCGCGCCACGCCGGGTGGCTGGATTCGAGCACCGTGCCCGCACCGTCGATGCCCGCCACCATCGGCCAGGTGCGCACCACCGGGCCCTTGTTGGTGATGGCCAGGCCGTCCTTGTAGTTAAGCGTGGAGTAATCCACCTTGACGGTCACATCGCCGACCGGCAGCGCTGCTTCATCCACCTCTTTGACGGTGGCCGAGAAGGTCTCGTTTTTTTCCAGCAGCAGGGCTTTGAACATGGGTTTGTCTCCAGAAAGATGGGGTTAGAGTGGGTTGAATTGAAACACTTTTATCGGATGGCCGGTGCCGCTGGCAAGCTCCCAAGATGGCCATTTTGTGAAGTTCAGTAAAGTAAAGTTCAACGAACTCATTATGAATCAATAACTTACAACGATTTCCTCACTTGACTTCACAATAAAATGCCACTAACCTGCAGCCCATGTCCAAATGGCTCCTGCTTTTCCTGTTCCTCTGCGCAAGTGCACAAGCCGCTCCTCCCTCCAGTCCAAATACGGACGACATGGACAAACTTCTCAGCGACAAGGGCCTGATCACCCAGATCGGCGGCCAGTTCGAGCAGGTGCGCCAGACGGTCAGCAGCAAGGCATCCGACCTGGTGGTCAACGCCATGGGGTTCCTTGGCGTACCGTACAAATATGGCGGTAATTCGGTCGATACCGGCGGCTTTGACTGCAGCGGCTTCGTGCGCGCCATCTATGAGCAAACGCTGGGCCTGGCGCTGCCGCGCCGCTCGGACCAGCAAGCCGCAGCCACCCAGGCCATCGACCGCAAGGACCTGCAACCCGGTGACCTGGTGTTTTTCAATACCATGCGGCGCGCCTTCAGCCACGTCGGTATCTACGTGGGCAACGGCAAATTTATCCATGCTCCCCGTACCGGCGCCGAAATTCGGGTCGAGGACATGGGCGGGAGCTACTGGCGTTCGCGCTTCAACGGCGCCCGCCGGGTCGAGACGGCCGACGCCGACAGGGCGGTGACTTCTGCTGCGCCCGTTTCAACGCCGGTTTCTGCTTCTGCCGCGGCTGCCCTACTGCGCTGATTTCACATCCCGTTCGCAACCCCGAGTGCGCTGAGCATTGACAGGCACCGGTAGCCGCCGAGCCGAGCCGGTCCGCCGTGTTGCCCGGCTGCAAAAGAAGTCGTACGCTGACAGGCTGTCAACCAACGAGGCCCCGCGATGACCATCCCCCGCATGAGCCTGATTACCCTGGGCGTGAACGATCTCGCACGCGCCAGGGCGTTCTACACCCGCGTCTTCGGCACCGCGCCCACCGGCGACAACGAGGGCGTGGCCTTCTTCACCCTGCCCGGCGTCTGGATCGCGCTGTACCCGCGCGCGGACCTGGCGCGCGATATCTCGCCAGCACTGGACCCCGCGCTGGAGCCCACCACGCGCAGCTTCAGCGGCATCACCCTGGGCCACAACGTCGGCAGCCGCGAAGACGTGCTCGCCGTGTTTGAGGCCGCCCAAGCCGCCGGCGCCACCATCGTCACGCCGCCGCACGACACCTTCTGGGGCGGCTTCAGCGGCTACTTCACCGACCTGGACGGCCACTACTGGGAAGTGGCCTGGGCGCCGATGTGCGAATTTTCGGAAACGGGCGATTTGCGGTTCAAGACATAGTTAGGCGGATCTCACGCCCACTTCTTGCCGAGCGCCTCCAGTCCCGCTTTTTGCAAATCCTCGGGACTCATCAGAATACGAAATTTGCAATCGGCCTGGAAGTTGAGAAAGAACGGCTCTGAAAAGCTGGGCACATCCGACGGGGTTTTTACGTCAATCACGAAGATTGCGCCGCGTGTGCCGTCTTGCTCCGTGAAGTAGGCGGTCTCTGGCTTGATGGTTTCGAGGATGCGGCCAATGATCTCGCCCGCCCTGCCACTTCGGACAAGGGAGTTGAAAGGCTCATGGGGAATCTCGACCGTCAGTAGCATTTTCATGGGATGTTCTCCATATTGCCGCAGCATTTGAAGGCGATGCCGCACACGCCTGAGGGAGTGGGCGGCCGGGCCGCTAGGCCATCCTGGCCAGAATCCCGTTCATCTCATCCCTGGAGTAGGCGCGCAGGCTTTGCATGCGCACATTGCCCGCCGCACCAATGGCCAGCGCGAAGGCGGTGGCCGACGCGTCGTCTGGTGCTTCGATGATCGCCACCAAATCATATTTCCCCAGCGTCCAGTAAATTTGCGTCATGGTGGCGCCAAATTTTTTCGCGGCCTCCTTGACGGCATCGGCGCGTTTGGTGGTGTCTTTGATGGTGCGAATCCCCTGATCGGTAAAGTTGGAAAGTGCAATGTACGTAACCATATTGGTTCTCCTTCGGACAAAGGGGCCTCACGCATCAAAACAGCCAGCGACGGCCCCGTTGCGCTGACGCGCCATTGCCAACAGGAAACAGCCTGCAATGCCTGCCTCCGGTCCATGGTGCAAAGAATCACGAACCTATCCAGACTACGCGCCTGCGCCATCGCAGCCCATCCCCTGAACAGGGTAGGGAGGCGGGAGGCGTTTAGCCGGACTGGGTGTGCGAGGCGCTTCTGCGGCTTTGGGTGCGCTGGCGGCAATGTGCATAGGCGGCGACCAGGGCATTGCAGCGATTTTCGAGCGCTTGTGATAGCCTGAAAACAGCTAGCTGTTTGCATCGACCACGCCCCTGATCAGCCTGTCGCTGGCCAGGGGCCTTATCAGGGAGTCGCGCCATGCTCGTCGGCATACCCAGGGAAATCAAGAGCCACGAATACCGGGTGGGCGCCACGCCTGACGGTGTTCGGGAACTGGTCGCGCATGGGCACCAGGTGCTGCTGGAAAAGGGCGCTGGCGCGGCCATCGGCCTGACCGACGCCCAGTACCTGGCCGCCGGCGCCGAATTGGCCGACACACCGCAGGAGGTCTTCACCCGGGCCGCCCTGATCCTCAAAGTCAAGGAGCCCCAGCCACATGAATGCCGGCTGCTGCGCCCGGACCAGGTGCTGTTCACCTACCTGCACCTGGCCCCCGATCCGGACCAGACCCGACTGCTGCTGGCGTCGGGCGTCACCGCCATCGGCTACGAAACCGTGACCAGCCCGAACGGCGGCCTGCCGCCGCTGGCGCCCATGAGCGAGGTGGCGGGCCGCATGGCCATCCAGGCAGGCGCGGCCTGCCTGGAAAAGCCCCGTGGCGGCGCTGGCGTGCTGCTGGGCGGCGTGCCCGGCGTTGCGCCGGGCAAGGTGGTGATCCTGGGGGCCGGCGTGGTGGGCAGCAACGCCGCCATGATGGCCGTGGGACTCGGAGCCCAGGTCGCGGTCCTGAACCGCTCGGCGCAGCGCCTGCGCCGTCTTGATGAACAGTTCGGCAACCGCATCCAGACCCGGTACGCCACCACGGCCGCTATTGAAGCGATGGTGCTGGACGCCGACCTGGTCATAGGCGCGGCCTTGGTGGCGGGAGCCACCGCCCCCAAGCTGGTGCGCCGCGAGTGGCTGGCGCGCATGCGGCCGGGTTCGGTGCTGGTGGACGTGTCCATCGACCAGGGCGGCTGCTTCGAGACCAGCCACCCGACCACCCATGCCGACCCGACCTTCATCGTCGATGGCATCGTACATTATTGCGTGGCCAACATGCCCGGCGCGGTGGCACGCACCTCGACCTTCGCGCTCACCCACGCCACGCTGCCGTTTGCGTTCACGCTGGCCGACAGGGGCTGGCGCCAGGCGCTGGCAGACGATGCACATCTGGCCATGGGACTCAATGTCCAGAACGGCCGGGTCACGCATCCCGCCGTGGCGCGCGCGCTGGGCTGCGCCTGAACGGCGGCCGGACAAACGCCGGCCTTGACGCACATCAAGCCAGCGCGCCAGGCAGGTCTCCACAATGACCTGAACTCAAGGAGCGCGCCATGGGTCGCCCTGCCATCATTCACAAGACTCCCGCCGACCTGGCGGTGCCGCCAAACTTGGTCGACTACGCCGCCACCTGCCGTGCGTTTTCCTGGGATGCGGCCCGACGTGAACTGGCGGGCCTGCCCGGCGGCGGCCTGAACATCGCCTTCGAGGCGGTGGACCGCCATGCGCAGGGCGCGCGCGCCGACCATGTGGCCTTCCGCTTTCTGCGCGGCCAGGGCCAGCGCGACATCAGCTACCGCGAACTGTCCCGGCTCACCAACCGCTTTGCCAATGTGCTCAAGACACTAGGCATCCAGCGCGGCGAACGCGTGTTCGTGCTGACCGGGCGCATTCCAGAGTTGTATACGGCGGTGCTGGGAAGCTTCAAGAACGGCTGCGTGGTGTCACCGCTGTTTTCCGCTTTCGGCCCCGAGCCGCTGGCCACGCGCCTGAAGCTCGGCGAAGGCGCGGTGCTGGTCACCACCGACATGCTGTACGAGCGCAAGGTGGCGAAAATCCGCCAGCAGCTGCCGGCCCTGCGGCAGGTGCTGCTGGTGGGCGACGAAGGGCTGCCGACCGACGTGCCGGACACGCACGATCTGGCCCGGCTCATGGCTGCGGCGTCTGACGACTTCGAGATCGTCGCCACGCAGGCGCAAGACGCTGCCCTGCTGCACTTCACCAGCGGCACCACCGGTAGCCCCAAGGGCGCGCTGCATGTGCATGGCGCGGTGGTGACGCACTGGGCCACGGGGCGCTACGCGCTCGACCTGCACGCTGACGACATTTTCTGGTGCACCGCCGATCCCGGCTGGGTCACCGGCACGTCCTACGGCATCATCGCGCCGCTGCTGCATGGCGTGACCTCCATCGTCGACGAGGCCGAGTTCGACGCCGAGCGCTGGTGGCGCATCCTGCACGAGCAGCAGGTCAGCGTCTGGTACACGGCGCCCACGGCGATCCGCATGCTCATGAAGGCCGGCGCGGAGCTGGCCCACAAGTACAGCTACCCCAGGCTGCGCTTTGTCGCCAGCGTGGGCGAGCCGCTGAATCCAGAAGCCGTCTGGTGGGGTCTTGACGTGCTGGGCAAGCCGATTCACGACAACTGGTGGCAGACCGAGACCGGCGGCATCATGATCGCCAACCTGCGGGCGCTCGACATCAAGCCGGGCTCCATGGGCCTGCCCTTGCCCGGCGTCGAGGCCGCCATCGTGCGGCAAGGCGCCGATGGCTCGGTTGAGGTACTGGATCAGCCCGACCAGGAGGGAGAACTGGCCCTCAAGCGCGGCTGGCCCTCGATGCTGCGCGGCTACCTGAACAATGAGGAGCGCTACCGCAAATGCTTTGCCGGCGACTGGTACCTCACGGGCGACCTGGCGCGGCGGGATGCCGACGGCTACTACTGGTTCGTCGGCCGGCTGGATGACGTGATCAAGTCGGCCGGGCACCTGATCGGCCCGTTCGAGGTGGAAAGCGCGCTCATGGAACATCCGGCAGTGGCCGAGGCCGGCGTCATCGGCAAGCCCGACGCGCTGGTCGGCGAAGTGGTGAAAGCCTTTGTCTCGCTGAAAGAAGGCTTCGAGCCCAGCGAAGCGCTGCGCATGGAGCTGCTGGGCCACGCCCGCAAAAAGCTGGGCGCCGCCGTGGCGCCCAAAGAGATCGACTTCCTGGCCACGCTGCCACGCACGCGCAGCGGCAAGATCATGCGGCGCCTGCTCAAGGCGCGTGAGCTGGGCCTGCCGGAAGGCGACACCTCCACGCTGGAGGCAGGCGCATGACCGCCCCACCCGAAACCGGCCAGACCCTGTCGCTCCAACTGCTGGCCGACATGCTGCGCATACGCCGCATGGAGGAAAAGTGCGCCGAGCTCTATGGCGCCGGCAAGATACGCGGCTTCCTGCACCTCTACATCGGCGAGGAGGCCTGCGCGGCAGGCGCCCTGCACGCCCTGGCGCCTGAGGACAACATCGTCGCCACTTACCGCGAACACGCCCACGCGCTGCTGCGCGGCGTGCCCCTGCGCGCCATCATGGCCGAAATGTACGGCAAGGCGGCCGGCTGCTGCCGGGGCCGCGGCGGCTCCATGCACCTGTTCGACGCCGCCCGGCGCTTTTATGGCGGCAACGCCATCGTGGGCGGCGGCCTGCCGCTGGCCGTGGGCCTGGCGCTGGCCGACAAGCTGAAGGGCATTGCGCGCGTCACCGCCTGCTTTTTCGGCGAAGGCGCCATGGCCGAGGGCGCTTTCCACGAGGCCATCAACCTGGCCGCGCTGTGGCGCTTGCCGGTGCTGTTTTGCTGTGAGAACAACCTGTACGCCATGGGCACGGCGCTGGCCCGTTCCGAGTCGCAGACCGACCTGTGCGCCAAGGCCGCGAGCTACAAGGTGGCGGCCGTCAAGGTGGATGGCATGGACGTGCGGGCGGTTCACGAGGCCACTCTCCAGGCCGCGCAGCAGGTGCGCACAGGCGCCGGCCCCTTCTTTATGGAATATGCCACCTACCGTTTCCGCGCCCATTCCATGTTCGACCCGGATCTGTACCGCGACAAGGCGGAAATCGAGCAATGGAAGCAGCGCGGCCCCATCCACAGCTTCACGGTGCAGCTCAAGGCCGCCGGCGAGTTGACCGAGGAGGCGTTTCTGGCCCTGGACGCCAGCGCCGAGGCCGAGGTGGCGGATGCGGTGGCCTATGCCGAAGCGGCCGGGCTGGAGCCGATAGCCGATCTGCTGAAAGATGTCTGCACGCCACGGGGTACCTCATGAAAATCAGTTACCGCGAAGCCCTGCGACTGGCCCTGCGCGAGGCACTCAGCACCGATGCGCGCGTCTTCTTGATGGGCGAGGATGTGGGCCGTTATGGCGGCAGTTACGCCGTGTCCAAAGGTTTGCTGGATGAGTTCGGCCCGGAACGCATCCGCGACACGCCGCTGTCGGAGCTGGGCTTCGTCGGCGCTGGCGTTGGCGCGGCGCTGGGCGGCATGCGGCCGATTGTTGAAGTGATGACAGTGAACTTCAGCCTGCTGGCGCTGGACCCCATCGTGAACACGGCTGCGGCGCTGCGCCACATGTCGGGCGGGCAGTTTTCGGTGCCGCTGGTCGTGCGCATGGCCACCGGCGCGGGCCGGCAACTGGCGGCCCAGCATTCGCACAGCCTGGAAAACTGGTATGCCCACATTCCCGGCATTCGCGTGCTCGCGCCGGCGACCGTGGCTGACGCGCGCGGCATGCTTGGCGCCGCCCTGGCCGACCCGGACCCGGTGGTGATCTTCGAGCATGCGCAGCTCTACAACCTGGAGGACGAGTTGCCCGATGACTGGCAGTGCGATATCACGCACGCCGCCGTGCGGCGCTCCGGCGCGCAGCTCACGCTGATCAGCTACGGCGGCAGCCTGCCCAAGGCCATGCAGGCGGCCAGCGAACTGGCCAGCGAAGGCATAGACGCGGAGGTGATCGACCTGCGCGTGCTGCGGCCGCTGGACAGCGACACCCTGGCGGCGTCGGTGCGCAAGACGCACCGCGCCGTCATCGTCGACGAGGGCTGGAAAACCTGCAGCCTGGCGGCCGAGATCATGGCGCGGCTCATGGAAGACTGCTTTTACGAACTGGATGCACCGGTGGCGCGCGTGTGCAGCGAGGAGGTGCCGATTCCCTATGCCAAGCATCTCGAAGACGCCGCGCTGCCGCAGGTCGCGAAAATCATCGCCGCCGTGAAGAGGATGCTCAATGTTTGAGTTCAAGCTGCCTTCGCTGGGCGCCGACATGGACGAGGGCACGCTGCTGCAGTGGAAAGTCAAGCCCGGCGAGGCCGTGCACAAGGGCCAGGTCGTGGCCATCGTGGACACCTCCAAGGCGGCCATCGACATCGAGATCTGGCAGGACGGCACGGTGCGGGAGTTGCTGGTCGAGCCCGGCGACAAGGTGCCGGTGGATACGGTGCTGGCCCGCCTGACGGCGCCCGGCGAAACGGCCCCGCCGGCGACTCCACCGGCAGCCACGCGCCGCCAGCGCATTTCCCCGGCGGCACGCCAGAAAGCCCAGGCGCTGAAGCTCGACATCAGCACCCTCTCGGGAAGCGGCGCGGACGGCGCCGTCACGCTCGCCGACGTCGAACGGGCCGCGACATCGGCGGGCGCGCCAAAACCCGCCGCGCCCCAACCCACCACCCGCCCAGCAGACCGTCAACTGGAAACCCGCCGCGCCATCGCCGCCGCCATGAGCCGCTCCAACCGCGAGATTCCGCACTACTACCTGCTGGAAACCATCCCGATGGCGCGCTCGCAGCAATGGCTGGAGCGGGAAAACGCCGGCCGCCCCATCACCGGGCGGCTGCTGATGGCCGTGCTGCAGCTCAAGGCGGTCGCGCTGGCGCTGAAAAAATACCCCGAGTTCAACGGCGTGTACCAGGACGACCAGTTCAAGCCTGCTGTCGCCATCCACCTGGGCGTGGCCATCTCGCTGCGCCAGGGCGGCCTGATCGCCCCGGCACTGCACAACGTTGACAGCAAGCCGCTGGCGCCGCTGATGCAAGAGCTGGCCGACCTGGTCAAACGATGCCGCGCCGGCTCGCTGCGCAGCTCTGAAATGAGCGACGCCTGCATAACCGTCACCAACCTGGGCGATCAGGGCGTGCAGGCTGTCATGGGTGTCATCTACCCCCCGCAGGTGGCGCTGGTGGGCTTTGGCAGCGTGGCCAGGCGGCCCTGGGTGGACGCCGAAGGCAGGCTGGGCGCCCTGCCCACCGTCATCGCGAGCCTGGCCGCGGACCACCGGGTGTCGGACGGCCACCGCGGAGCGCTCTTTCTGGCCGAGCTGCGCGACTTGCTGCAGCAGCCCGAGGCCTTGTAGAAGCACTGTCCGGCATGCAATATTTCACCGGAGAACCCCGCATGAACGATTCCCAGTTGCGCGCCACCGTACTCGCCACGCTGCTGTCGATTGCGCCCGAGGTCGATGTGGCACTGCTGCGCGACGACCGGCCCTTGCGCCTGCAGGTGGACCTGGACTCGATGGACTGGCTCAATTTCCTGATCGGGCTGAGCCAGCAACTGAAGGTCGAGATTGCCGAGTCGGACTACGCAAAACTCGTCACGCTCATGGATCTGCTGGCCTATCTGCGCGCCAGGCTGCCGCCAGGCTCCGCCTGACGCCGTCGCCGCAAAACCGGGCTCTTGGGCTGCCGAACCGCTGGATTGACAGCCCGCCGGTACTCATCTGGACTGGCCAGACAGCAAAAAGCCCGGACCTGTGAGGGTCCGGGCTCAACAGGAACGCTTGCAGTGCGGGCTACTTGCGCGCCAACGGCAAATCAGTGCAGCTGCCGTGCGCCACCTCCGCCGCCATGCCGATGCTCTAGCCCAGCGTGGGGTGCGGGTGGCCCACGATGTCGCCGATCGCGAAGATGTGCGGCACGTTGGTGCGCATCTGGATATCGACCGGGATGAAGCCGCGCTCGGCCACGGCCAGGCCACGGTCTTGGTCCCCAACTCGCCCTTGAAATTTGCACGTCCAGCTTTATTCTTAGCAACGGATTTTTCTTCGCTCTCTATGAGCAACCAGCGTGTACCGATCGACGAAAGGAGTTTGATGATGAATTTGCATTCCGCAACTCCCACTTCGGGGAAAAATCTTGCCGCCCGAAATTCGGCAACCCGGTCTGGCGCTACTGCGTATATTTCGGAGCGGCAAACGCAGGCCTACCTCCTGGCGCGGGATGCGGTGCGGCGTGTGCAGCGCACCGCATCGCTTGTCGGTGCTGCGATTTCGCAACGCACGACTGGCAACGTCAACCGGACACAGGGCGACTGCCGGCGCAGCCACTGAGGCCCTTTGCTCGCAGCGCCGGCCCGCAGCGGTCGTTCGACGCGCGCAAACCCTTGTGCTGCGCGTTCCCGCCCATGGTTGACCCGTTGTTCGGCGCGCCGGACATCGCCTGCATGGATGGTGGGTTTGATCCCCACAAACAAGACCGCCCGGACGTTGCCGGGCGGTATCGACCCGATGGGCCGGTGCTGGCGTGCATGCCGAACCAGGACTTCAGGCGGTCTGCACCGCGATACGCCGTGCACGCGCCGCATCGGACTTGGGCAGTTCAATGCGCAGCACGCCGTCGCGGTAGCTGGCCTGCGTCTTGTCGGCCTTGACCGACACAGGCAAGGCCACGTCGCGGCGGAAACTGCCGTACGCGCATTGCACGACGCGCCAGCGGCCTTCGGTCGCTTCGCGATCGATGCGTTTCTCGCCCCAAACCGTCAGCAGGTCGCCGTTGATCTCGACACGCAAGTCCTCACGCCGCATGCCGGGTGCTTCAATGCGCACGATCACGTTGTCGGCATCATCAAATACGTCGGCCGCCATGAAGGCCCAGCCCGACTGCGGGGGCATGGAAGCCTCCGCCGCCGTGGGCTGGCTGGTCGGCGATGGCTCGGCGCTTGTGGGCCAGAAGCGCGTCAGTGCGCCGCTGGCGCGGGCACTGAGCTCACGCCAGCCTTCGGACAACGACTCCCAGGCCTGATCCGCGCCGTGCTTCAGTTGCTCTGCAAGCTTGGTCATGGTTCATCCTTTCGAAAGTTCGTATCAGGTTCCAATCATGGCGCATGTCAACCCGCCGTCACGGCAATCCGCCGCGGCTGCGCATGCGCCTGTTTGGGAATACGCAGTTTCAGCACGCCGTCTTTCAGGTTGGCCTCAATGCGGGTTGTATCGAGCTCACGGCTCAGGGTGAAGCTGCGCCGATAGCGCGGCACCCGCAACTCCGCATAGATGGCCTCCAGACCGTCCGGGGTGTGCGACTGAACCCCGCCTTCAATCAACAGGGCATCTCCTTCAACCTTCAGCTCCAGCTGCTCTTTCGGAACACCCGGCATGTCGGCCAGCAGCGTGATGCCACTGTCATCCTCGAACACGTCGACCGGCGGCAGCATGGCGCGCTGTTGCTCCTGCACTGCGGTTGCAGAGCCCGATGCCGGGTTCGTCACTTGCTTGTTGTCGCTCATGGTGGTTTCTCCTTGAATGCGTTGCGCGTCACTGCACGGCAATGCGCTTGGGTTGGACCGATTCCAGTCGGGCGATGCTGATCTGCAATACGCCGTCGCGGTAGCTCGCTTTCACTGCGTCCGGATTTACGTCATCTGGCAACGAGATCGCGCGGCTGAAGCTGCCAGCACCACGCTCGCGGGCATAAACGTGTACGTTGGCGTCTTCCTCCGGGATGCCGGGAGCGCGCTCGCCAGCAATGCGCAGCAAGCCACGTTCCAGACTCACGTCGATTTTCGAGGCATCCAGGCCCGGCGCGAAGGCGTAGACCTCCACGCTGGTGGGCGTGCGCCCCACGTTCACGGCGGGCAAGGTACCCGGCGTGACCGAGCGGATGCTGCTGGGCAGATCCAACACGCCAAACGCTTGGTCCAGCTCCCGGCGCAAGAGCTCAAATTGACCGAACAGGCTGGTCGGCTGATTCAACAACGTTGCATACATGGTATGTCCTCCGATGGTTCAAAGGCACCGGCTGGAGACCCGTTCCTGCCGGCTCGTTTCTGGAAATAGGGTCTGCCAAAATGGTTTCAAGAGGTCGAATGTCACGTCTTGCTTGATGGCCCGCGGCAGCCGTTCGCCTTGGGATTGGCCTGTCCCGATGAGCCGGGCGAACTGCCGGCCACACGCAAAAAAGCAAAGCCCGAGCCGTTGACGGGTCGGGCTTTGCTTGCGAACCTGTATTGAGGCTTGAGGCGCGTCGCTGGACTATTTTCGCGCCGGCGGCAAGTCGGTGCAACTACCGTGCGCCACCTCCGCCGCCATGCCGATGCTCTCGCCCAGCGTGGGGTGCGGGTGGATCGTCTTGCCGATATCGACCGCATCGGCGCCCATTTCAATGGCCAGCGCAATCTCGCCGATCATGTCGCCCGCGTGGGTGCCGACGATGCCGCCGCCCAGGATCCGGCCGTGGCCGTGCGCCTCCGGGCTGTCGTCGAACAGCAGCTTGGTAAAGCCTTCGTCGCGCCCGTTGGCGATGGCGCGGCCGGACGCAGTCCAGGGGAACAGGCCCTTCCTGACCTTGATGCCTTCGGCCCGGGCCTGGTCTTCCGTCAGGCCGACCCACGCCACTTCGGGGTCGGTGTAGGCCACGCTCGGGATCACGCGCGCGTTGAAGGCGGTGCTGGCAAGCTCCTTGTTGCCCTGCAGTTCACCGGCAATCACCTCGGCCGCCACGTGCGCCTCGTGCACCGCCTTGTGCGCCAGCATGGGCTGGCCCACGATGTCGCCGATAGCGAAGATGTGCGGCACGTTGGTGCGCATCTGGATGTCGACCGGGATGAAGCCGCGCTCGGACACGGCCACGCCGGCCTTCTCCGCGCCAATCTTCTTGCCGTTGGGTGAGCGCCCCACGGCCTGCAGCACCACGTCGTAAGTCTGCGGCGCGGGCGCGCTGCCGCCCTCTTCGGCCGAGGCGAACGTCACCTCGATGCCGGCCGCCGTGGCCTTGGCGCCCACGGTCTTGGTTTTGAGCATGATGTTGTCAAAGCGCGGCGCGTTCAGTTTCTGCCAGACCTTGACCAGATCGCGGTCCGCACCCAGCATCAGGCCGTCCAGCATTTCGACCACATCCAGGCGCGCGCCCAGCGTGCTGTAGACCGTGCCCATCTCCAGGCCGATGATGCCGCCGCCCAGGACCAGCATGCGCTTGGGAACACTCTGCAGGTTCAGCGCGCCCGTCGAATCGACCACGCGCGGGTCCTGCGGCATAAACGGCAGGCGCACCGCCTGCGAGCCGGCCGCGATGATGCAGTTCTTGAACGCGATGGTCTGCGTCTTGCCGGTCTTCTCCTGGCCGTCGCCCGTGGTCTCCTCGACCTGCACGTGGTTGGCACCCACAAAGGCGCCGTAGCCGCGCACCGTAGTGACCTTGCGCATCTTGGCCATGGCCGCCAGGCCGCCGGTCAGCTTGCCGACGACCTTGTCCTTGTGGGCGCGCAGCTTCTCGATGTTCACCACCGGCTTGCCGAAGCTCACGCCCAGCGCCTCGAAGTGGCTGACCTCGTCCATCACGAAGGCCACGTGCAGCAAGGCCTTGGACGGGATGCAGCCCACGTTGAGGCAGACGCCGCCCAGCGTGGCGTAACGCTCCACCAGCACCACCTTGAGACCCAGGTCGGCGGCGCGGAACGCGGCCGAATAGCCGCCGGGGCCGGCCCCGAGCACCAGCACGTCGCAGTCCAGATCGGCCGTGCCGGCAAAACTGGCGGCGGTGGGCGCTGGCGCCGCTACGTTTTGTGTAGCGGCTGGCGCAGGCGCAGCGGGGGCTACGGCCTGTTTTGGCTGTGATTCCGTCCGCCCGGAGCCTGTCGAAGGACTCGCAGGGGCTTGGACGGACCCAGCTTGAGCGGAAGCGGCTTCCAGCAGCAGCAGCACCGAACCTTCCTTCACCTTGTCGCCCAGCTTGACCTTGAGTTCCTTCACCACGCCGGCGTGGCTTGACGGAATCTCCATGGAGGCCTTGTCGCTCTCCACCGTGATCAGGCTCTGCTCGGCCTGCACCGTGTCGCCGGGCTTGACCAGCAGCTCGATGACCGCGACTTCATCGAAATCGCCAATGTCGGGAACCTTGATTTCCAGGAGTGCCATGTTTGTCTCTCTTGTCTTATTGCTTCAACTTGATGGTGAAAACTTCCACCGGGCCGGCGGAGTTCTTGTCGAATTCGCAACCCGCATGCACGCCGACGGTGGCGACCTCGCGGGCCGTTTTGGCCCTGTCCCAGCTGGCGTGCATGGCGCCGAGCGCAAAGCTGCGCCCTGAGCCGATGCCCCAGAACTCCTTGAACTCGAACACTTCGCGGTAGCTGTACAGGCCATAAATGCCGCTGGCGTTGGCAATCACGACGCTGAACTGGCTCGATTCGTAGGGGTCGTTGTCGTCTTCCTTGGTTTGCAGGAAGAACGTCTCTTTCAGGAGCGGGTGCAGCTTGGTGAAGGTGTCAAACACCTCGTCCCTGCTGCCCAGTTTGAGCTGGTCCTGCGGCAGCGCCGTCATCGCCTTGCGCAGCACAGGAAAGTGCGCCACCGTCCCCGCAATCCCCACATAACTGACCCCGGCCACCGTGTCCACCTTGAAGAGTTTGCTGTTGGCCTCGAAACGATGACCCAGGCGCGTATCGCCAAAGGTCACCAGCGTATCGGCGGCAATCGCCACCTGGCCCGCCTTCTTGGCCACGACCACTGTCGTCACAGAAGGACGCGCCGGAAGTCGGCCAGCACCTGGCCGAGGTAGGCATTGAAGCGCGCGGCGGAGGCGCCGTCGATCACGCGGTGGTCGTACGACAGCGACAGCGGCAGCACCAGGCGTGGCACGAACTGCTTGCCATCCCACACCGGCTTCATCTGGCCCCTGGACAGCCCCAGGATGGCAACTTCGGGGGCATTGATGATCGGCGTGAAATGCGTGCCGCCGATGCCGCCGAGCGAGCTGATCGACAGGCACCCGCCCTGCATGTCGGCCGAGCCCAGCTTGCCGTCGCGCGCCTTCTTCGCCAGCTCGCCCATCTCCGCGCTGATCTGCAGGATGCCCTTCCTGTCGGCGTCCTTGAGCACCGGCACCACCAGGCCGTTCGGCGTGTCCGCCGCGAAGCCGATGTTGTAGTACTGCTTGTAGACGAGCTGGTCGCCGTCCAGGCTGGTGTTGAACTCGGGAAATTTCTTCAGCCCCGCCACCACCGCCTTGATGACGAAGGCCAGCATCGTGACCTTCACGCCCGACTTCTCGTTTTCCTTGTTGGTGGCGACGCGGAAGGCTTCGAGCTCGGTGATGTCGGCCTCGTCGTTGTTCGTGACGTGCGGGATCATCACCCAGTTGCGGTGCAGGTTGGCGCCGCTGAGCTTCTTGATGCGCGAGAGATCGCGGCGCTCGACTGGCCCGAACTTGGTGAAGTCGACCTTCGGCCACGGGATCAGACCCAGCGCCGCGCCATCGCCGCCGCCCGCCGGTGCCCTGGCGGCCTGCGCCTGGGTCTGCGCCGCACCGGCCATCACGGCCCGGGTGAAGCCCTGCACGTCGTCCTGCGTGATGCGGCCCTTGGGGCCGCTGCCCTTGACCTCGGCCAGAGGCACACCAAGTTCCCGCGCGAACTTGCGCACCGACGGCGAGGCATGCGGCAAATGGCCCTGCGGCGCCGTCGGATCGTGAGGCGGCACGGCAACGGCCGGCGCGGCGATGGCCGCAACAGATGAAGTGGCTACAGGCGCAGCGGGTGCGGCAGCTGCAGGAGCGGATGCCGGCGCGGCGGGTGCCGCTGGCGCGGCCGCGCCGGCCGCTGGAGCCGCACCCTGCACAATGGCCAGCAAGTCGCCGACGTTGAGTTTGTCGCCCAGCTTGACCTTCAGGTCCTTGATCACGCCGGCTGCGGAGGAAGGAATCTCCATCGAGGCCTTGTCGGATTCGACCGTGATCAGCGACTGCTCCACCTTCACGCTGTCGCCCGCCTTGACCATGACTTCGATCACAGCCACATCCTTGAAGTCGCCGATATCGGGCACGCGCACTTCGATCAGGCTCGCACCCGCCGGAGCGGCGGGTGCTTCAACATTTGTAGCAGCTTGCGCTTGAGGGGCCGGGGCTGCAGCAGGTTTTGACTGTGAATCCGTTCGCCCTGAGCTTGTCGAAGGGCTTGCAGGGGCTTCGACAGGCTCAGCCTGAACGGAAGTGGCTTCCAGCAGCAGCAGCACCGAACCTTCCTTGACCTTGTCGCCCAGCTTGACCTTGAGCTCCTTGACCACACCGGCGGCCGAGGACGGAATTTCCATCGAGGCCTTGTCGGATTCCACCGTGATCAGCGACTGCTCGGCGCTGACGGAGTCGCCCGGCTTGACCAGCAACTCGATGACGGCAACCTCGTCGAAATCGCCAATGTCGGGAACTTTGATTTCTATGACGGACATATTCTTCGTCTCCAGTGATTCGGGTTCTTATTGCGCGCACAGCGTGGCAGTCCGCCGGGGTTGCCACGCTGCGCTCGTATCGACAATGGGTCAGGCGTGCAGTGGATTGACTTTATCGGCCTGGATCCCGTATTTCTTGATCGCCTCGGCCACCTTCGTGGCCGGCACGGTGCCCTCCTCGGACAAGGCCTTGAGTGCGGCGACCACGATGTAGTGGCGATTGACTTCGAAGTGCTCGCGCAGTTTGCTGCGGAAGTCGCTGCGGCCAAAACCGTCGGTGCCCAGCACCTTGTAGGTGCGCCCTTTCGGGATAAAGGGACGGATCTGATCGGCAAAGGCCTTGATGTAATCGGTGGACGCCACCACGGGGCCGCTGTACGGTTCGAGCTGCTGGCTCACGAAGGAAACACGTGGACCTTCGGTCGGATGCAGCAGGTTCCAGCGCTCGCAATCCTGCCCCTCGCGCGCCAGCTCGTTGAAGCTCGGGCAGCTCCACACGTTGGCGGCAATGCCCCAGTCCTGCTCCAGCAGCGCCTGGGCGGCAATGGATTCGCGCAGGATCGTGCCCGAGCCCAGCAACTGCACGGTGGTCTTGAGCTGGGGGCCTTCCTTGCACAGGTACATGCCCTTGATGATCTGCTCTTCGGTGCCGGCCTTCAGACCCGGCATGGGGTAGTTCTCGTTCAGCAGCGTGATGTAGTAATACACGTTCTCCTGCTTTTCCACCATGCGCTTGAGGCCGTGCTGCATGATCACGCCGACTTCGTGCGCGAAGGTCGGGTCGTAGCTCACGCAGTTCGGGATGGTGCCGGCCAGGATGTGGCTGTGGCCGTCCTCGTGCTGCAGGCCTTCGCCGTTCAGCGTGGTGCGCCCCGCGGTGCCGCCCAGCAGAAAGCCGCGCGCCAGCATGTCGCCCGCGGCCCAGGCCAGATCGCCGACGCGCTGGAAGCCGAACATCGAGTAGTACACATAGAACGGCACCATGATGCGGTTGCTGGTGCTGTACGAGGTGGCCGCCGCGATCCAGCTGGCCATGCCGCCGGCCTCGTTGATGCCCTCCTGCAGCACCTGGCCCTGCTTGTCCTCCTTGTAGTAGCTCACCTGGCCCTTGTCGACCGGCGTGTATTGCTGGCCGGCCGGGTTGTAGATGCCGATCTGGCGGAACAGGCCTTCCATGCCGAAGGTGCGGGCCTCGTCCACCACGATGGGCACCACGCGCGGGCCCAGCGCCTTGTCGCGCAGCAGTTGCGTGAGAAAGCGCACAAAGGCCTGCGTGGTCGAGATTTCGCGGCCCTCGGCCGTGGGCTCCAGCACCGACTTGAAGATGTCCAGCGCCGGCACCGTGAACTGCTCGTCGGCCTTGGCGCGGCGGTGCGGCAGGTAGCCGCCGAGCGCCTTGCGGCGCTCGTGCAGGTACTGCATCTCGGGCGTGTCGTCGGCCGGCTTGTAAAACGGGATGTCGGCCAGCTGGCTGTCCGGGATCGGGATGTTGAAGCGGTCGCGAAACAGCTTGATGTCCTCGTCGGCCAGCTTCTTGGTCTGGTGCACGTTCATCTTGCCCTCGCCGATCTTGCCCATGCCGTAGCCCTTGACGGTCTTGACCAGCAGCACCGAGGGCTGGTCCTTGTGGTGCACGGCCGCGTGGTAGGCCGCATAGACCTTTTGCGGGTCGTGCCCACCGCGGCGCAGGGCCCAGATGTCGTCGTCGCTCATCTTGGCCACCAACTCCAGCGCCTTCGGGTCGCGACCGAAGAATTCCTTGCGCACATAGGCGCCGTCGTTGGCCTTGAACGCCTGGTAGTCGCCGTCCAGCGTGTCCATCATGATCCTGCGCAGCGCGCCGTCCTTGTCGCGCGCCAGCAGCGGGTCCCAGTCCGTGCCCCACAAGAGCTTGATGACGTTCCAGCCGGCACCGCGGAACGTGCCCTCCAGCTCCTGGATGATCTTGCCGTTGCCGCGCACCGGGCCGTCCAGGCGCTGCAGGTTGCAGTTGATCACGAAGATCAGGTTGTCGAGATTCTCGCGCGCGGCCAGGCCGATCGCCCCAAGGCTTTCCACCTCGTCCATCTCACCGTCGCCGCAGAACACCCAGACCTTGCGGTTCTCGGTGTTGGCGATGCCGCGCGCATGCAGGTACTTGAGGAAGCGCGCCTGGTAGATCGCCATCAGCGGCCCCAGGCCCATGGAGACGGTGGAGAACTGCCAGAAGTCCGGCATCAGCTTGGGGTGCGGGTAGCTGGACAGGCCCCGGCCGTTGACCTCCTGGCGGAAATTGAGCAACTGCTCCTCGGTGAGCCGACCCTCCAGGTAGGCGCGTGCATAGACGCCAGGCGAGCTGTGACCCTGGATGTAGAGGCAGTCACCGCCATGGTTTTCGCTCTCGGCATGCCAGAAGTGGTTGAAGCCCGCACCGAACATGCTGGCCACCGAGGCAAACGAGCCGATGTGGCCACCCAGGTCGCCGCCATCCTCGGGGTGGTGACGGTTCGCCTTGACCACCATGGCCATCGCATTCCAGCGCATATAGGCGCGCAGACGGCCCTCCATGTGCAGGTTGCCGGGACTGCGCTCCTCCTGGTCGGGTTCGATGGTGTTCACATAGCCGGTATTCGCCGAAAACGGCATGTCGATGCTGTTCTGCCGCGCATGCTCGAGCAACTGTTCCAGCAGGGCGTGCGCCCGCTCCGGGCCTTCGCTTTCGATCACGGCCGACAGGGCATCCATCCATTCGCGGGTTTCCTGGGAATCTGCGTCATTCGCTGGTGCGCCAAACGCGTTTTCGGGCAATGCTGACATTTTTATCTCCTCGTGTTTAAGTCGTAATTTAGTACGACTTCCCTAGTTTCTCATATTTTTCTTAAATTTCAAATAGTAGATTTAAATGTCATGATATGAAATTTGAAATCCATGGGTGCACCCACCCTTTCGAAGCCAGTCACCTACACTTCAGTCATGCAGAATCGTCCCCCGCCAGGCGCGGTCAAACCAGCGGCCGCCGCACCGCTCACTTCGTGGCGCAACTGGTGGCGCCGCCAGAGCCCGACCCATCAGGATCGGCTGGCCTTGCTGGCGCCGATGGCCTCCGTGCTGCTGTTCCTGGCCGCCATCGTCGTGGCCTTCTGGTACCTGCAGGTGGAAGAGATCGACCGGGAGCAGGAAGCCGTCAAGCGCGATGTCGAGTACGCGCAGCAGCGCGTGCGCCTGCGCCTGCTGGAGCGCCAGGAACAACTCATGCGGCTGGCGCGCGATGTGTCCAATAAGGAAGTCGACCCCGAAGAATTCATGGCCCGCTCCGAATCGCTGGAGGCGCAATACCCCGAAATGCTGGCCATCACGTGGATCAATGCCAGGCGCCGCATCATCGCCAGCCGGGCCGCGCCCAGCGTGCCCACGGCCCAGCAGCGCATCGCGGGCGACATCCTGAAGATCGGCGAGACCGAAAACAGCTACAGCCTCACGCGTGAGCTGCAACAGCCCGTGTATGCCCAGCCGCCGGCGCGCGCCGACCAGGTCGCCCTGCTGCAGTTGCACGTGCCGCTGGCCGACGGCGGCAAGTTCGCCGGCGTGGTACTGGGCGAATACTCGCTCGACGGCCTGCTGCGCTACGGCGTGCCGACAGAGGTGTCTGCCAAGTACTCCGTGGCGCTGCTCGACGACAAAGGCAAACTGCTTGCCGGCAATACGGTGCCGGCACGCAACCCCGCGGCCAGCCTGCTGCCGTGGACCACGCCGCCCAACGAGTACGAAGTGCCGGTCTCGCCCGTGGGCAACGGCCTGATCATCCGGGCCCAGGCCTACCGGACGTCGATGGGGGTGATCGGCAGCGGCCTGTTCTGGCTGGTCAGCGCGCTGAGCATGCTCACGGCCTGGATGCTGATTGCCACCTGGCGCCACACCCGGCGCCGCGTGCAGGTGCAGCAGGCGCTGGTGTCGGAAACCAACTTCCGCCGTGCCATGGAGAACTCCATGCTGACCGGCATGCGCGCACTGGACCTGCAGGGACGCATCACCTACGTCAACGCGGCCTTCTGCCAGATGACGGGCTGGAGCGAGCGCGAGCTGGTGGGGCGCACCGCGCCCTTCCCCTACTGGCCCGAAGACGACCTCGAATCGCTGTCCGCGCGGCTCGAGGATGAACTGCACGGGCGCACCATCCCCGGCGGCTTTCAGGTGCGCGTCAAGCGCAAGAGCAATTCGTTGTTCGATGCCCGCATGTACACCTCGCCGCTGATCGACGCCCGCGGCCAGCAGACCGGCTGGATGACCTCGATGACCGACATCACCGAGCCGAACCGCATTCGCGAGCAGCTGTCGGCCTCGTACGAGCGCTTCACCACCGTGCTGGAGGCGCTCGACGCCTCGGTGTCGGTGGCGCCGCTGGGCAGCAAGGAGCTGCTGTTTGCCAACAAGCTGTACCGGCTCTGGTTTGGTTCGCACACGGTGGGCCACCTGCAACTGGTGGCGCAGGCGGGCGTGGTCTCCAGCAGCCACCCCGGCAGCGACGACGCACAGGACGACGTCGACGCCTTCATGGGTCTGCCGACCGATACGCTGACACAGGCGCATGCGGGCCACTCCGAGGTTTTTGTGCCGGCGCTGGGCAAATGGCTCGAGGTGCGCTCGCGCTACCTGACCTGGGTGGACGGGCGCCTGGCCCAGATGGTGATTGCCACCGACATCACGCCGCGGCGCCACGCCGAGGAGCTGTCCGCCTCGCAGGCCGAGCGCGCGCAATCGGCCAGCCGGCTCATCACCATGGGCGAGATGGCGTCCAGCGTGGCGCATGAATTGAACCAGCCCCTGACCGCCATCAACAACTACTGCAACGGCATGGTCTCGCGCATCAAGGGCAAACAGATCTCGGAGGAAGAGCTGCTCGCGGCGCTCGACAAAACCGCGCGGCAGGCGCAGCGCGCCGGCCACATCATCCAGCGCATCCGCTCGTTCGTGAAGCGCAGCGAGCCGAACCGCACGCTGTCCGACATTCCAGCCATGGTCAACGAAGCGGTCGAGCTGGCCGGCATCGAGCTGCGCCGGCGCAACGTGCGCCTGAACCCCTACGTGGCCGCGCGCCTGCCCCAAGTCATGGTGGACCCGATCCTGATCGAGCAGGTACTGGTGAACCTGCTCAAGAACGCGGCCGAATCGATCGAGTCCTCAGAGCGCTCGCCGACGCAACGCACGGTGGAGTTGCAGGTGGTCCCGCGCCAGCTCGACGAGCAGCCGGTGGTGGAATTCTCCGTGCTCGACTCCGGCAAGGGGCTGGCGCCCGAAGCCATGGAGCGGCTGTTCGAGGCGTTCTTCTCCACCAAGGCGGAAGGCATGGGCATCGGGCTGAATTTGTGCCGCAGCATCGTCGAGTCGCACCAGGGCCGGATGCATGCCGAGAACCTCTACAATGGCGGCGAAGTGACAGGCTGCCGTTTCTCCTTCTGGCTACCGCTCGCCGGCCCTGTCAACGACACTACGAATTCGGTAGCAACGACAAAAAACGCTGGGGTAACTGCATGAGTTTGATTCCTAAAAAAGGAACCGTCTACGTGGTGGACGACGATGAGGCCGTGCGCGATTCGCTGCAATGGCTGCTCGAAGGCAAGGATTACCGGGTGCGTTGTTTCGAGTCGGCCGAATCGTTTTTGAGCCGCTACGACGCGCGCGAAGTCGCCTGCCTGATCGTCGACATCCGCATGGGCGGCATGACCGGACTGGAGCTGCAGGACCGGCTGGTGGAGCGCCAGTCGCCGCTGCCCGTGGTCTTCATCACCGGCCATGGCGACGTGCCGATGGCCGTGAACACCATGAAGAAGGGCGCGATGGATTTCATCCAGAAGCCGTTCAAGGAAGACGAACTGCTGGGTCTGGTCGAGCGCATGCTGGAATCCGCGCGCAGCGCCTTCACCGATCACCAGCAGGCGGCCAGCCGCGACGCGCTGCTGTCCAAGCTGACCTCGCGCGAAGCCCAGGTGCTCGAGCGCATCGTGGCGGGGCGCCTGAACAAGCAGATTGCCGACGACCTGGGCATCAGCATCAAGACCGTGGAGGCGCACCGTGCCAACATCATGGAAAAGCTGGGCGCCAACACGGTGGCCGATCTGCTGAAGATTGCCTTGGGACAGACTGCAGTGAAAGCCTGACGCTACGGTATTTATAGCTACCAGCGCCCGCCCGCTAAGGACCAGCGGGCGTTTTTACTTGAGAACTGATACATGACCGCTCAACTCATCGACGGCAACGCGATTGCCAGACAATTGCGCGCCGACGTGGCCCGGCGCACGGCCGCACTCAAAGCCCGGGGCATCACGCCCGGCCTGGCCGTCATTCTCGTGGGCGAGGATCCGGCCAGCCAGGTCTATGTGGGGAAAAAGGTCGAGGCCTGCGCGCAGGCGGGGTTGCACTCCGTGCTGGAAAAATATGACGCAACGCTGAGCGAAGCCAACTTGCTGGCACGCGTGCAGGCGCTCAACGTCGACCCGGCCATCCACGGCATCCTGGTGCAACTGCCCTTGCCGGCCCATATCGACGCGCACAAGGTGATCGAGACCATCGCGCCGGCCAAGGACGTGGACGGCTTTCACATCGCCAGCGCCGGCGCGCTGATGACCGGCATGCCGGGCTTCTGGTCCTGCACACCGTATGGCTGCATCAAGCTGATCGAGAGCACCGGCATCGAGCTGCGCGGCAAGCACGCCGTCGTCATCGGCCGCAGCAACAACGTGGGCAAGCCGATGGCGTTGATGCTGCTGCAAAAGAACGCCACCGTCACCATCTGCCACAGCGCCACGCGCGACCTCAAGGCGCACACGCTGCAGGCCGACGTGATCGTCGCCGCCGTCGGCAAACCCAACACCTTGAGAGCCGACATGGTCAAGCCCGGCGCCGTGGTGATCGACGTGGGCATGAACCGCAACGCGCAGGGCAAGCTGTGCGGCGACGTGGATTTCGCCGGTGTGCGCGAAGTCGCCGGCTGGATCACCCCGGTACCCGGCGGCGTGGGCCCGATGACCGTGACCATGCTGCTCGTCAACACGCTGGAAGCCGCCGAGCGCAGCTGATGTTGCCCCTGCGCAAACGCCCTTGAACTTGCGGCCCCCGGCCACCAACTAAGCTGTATGACCAATCCCCTGCTCGACTTCACCGACCTTCCGCTGTTTGACCAGATCCGGCCGGAGCACGTTGCCCCGGCCGTCGACAGTTTGCTGGAGCAGGCCAACCGGGCGCTGGAGACCGTCACGCACCCGGATTTTCCGGCGACCTGGATCACCATGTCGCTGATTCTGGATGTCGCGACCGAAAAGCTGGGCCGGGCCTGGGGCGCCGTCAGCCACCTCAACGCCGTGGCCGACACGCCCGAGCTGCGCGCCGCCTACAACGCAGCACTGCCCCAGGTGACCGAATTCTCGACCCGGCTCGGCGCCGACGAGCGCCTGTATGCGAAGTACAAATCCATCGATGTCGCCACGCTAAACGCCGAGCAGCGCCAGGCGCACAAGAATGCGATGCGCAACTTCGTGCTCTCGGGCGCCGAACTCACGGGCGCTGCCAAGGAACGCTTTGCCAGGCTCCAGGAGCGGCAAGCCGAGATCAGCCAGAAGTTCAGCGAGAACGCGCTCGACGCCACCGACGCGTTTGCCTACTACGCGCGCGAGGATGAACTCGACGGCGTGCCCGATGACGTCAAGCAGACGGCGCTCGCCGCGGCCCAGGCCGAGAACAAGGCAGGCTACAAGCTCACGCTGAAGATGCCCTGCTACCTGCCGGTGATGCAGTTTGCGCGCAGCAGCGCGCTGCGCGAGACGCTGTACCGGGCCTATGTGACCCGCGCCTCCGACCAGGCGAGCGAGGACGCACGCCAATTCGACAACTCCGCGCTGATCGTTGAGACGCTGGCGCTGCGGCGCGAAGAGGCGCAGTTGCTGGGCTACGCCAATTTCGGCGAAGTCTCGCTGGTTCCCAAAATGGCCGAGTCGCCCGCGCAGGTCATCACTTTCCTGCGCGACCTGGGCCACCGCGCCCGGCCCTATGCCGAAAAAGACGTGGCCGACCTGCGCGCGTTCGCGCACGAGCAGCTCGGCCTCGATGACCCCCAGCCCTGGGACTGGCCCTACATCGGCGAAAAACTCAAGGAAGCGCGCTACGCCTTCAGCGAGCAGGAGGTCAAGCAGTACTTCCCGGCGCCCAAGGTGCTGGCCGGCCTGTTCAAGATCGTGGAGACACTGTTCGAGGTGGCGATCCGCAAGGACAGCGCGCCGGTGTGGGACCCCGGCGTCGAGTTCTACCGCATCGAGCGCGACGGAACATTGGTCGGTCAGTTCTACCTCGATGCCGCGGCCCGCACCGGCAAACGCGGCGGCGCCTGGATGGACGACGTGCGCGCGCGCTGGCTGCGCCCCGACACCGGCACGCTGCAGACCCCGGTGGCGCAGCTGGTGTGCAATTTTTCCCAAGGCGTGGACGGCAAGCCGCCGCTGCTCACGCACGACGAGGTGACCACGCTGTTCCACGAGTTCGGCCACGGCCTGCACCACATGCTCACGCAGGTCAACGAGCACGACGTGTCGGGCATCAGCGGCGTCGAGTGGGACGCGGTCGAGCTGCCCAGCCAGTTCATGGAAAACTTCTGCTGGGAGTGGGACGTGCTCAGCCACATGACGGCGCATGTGGACAGCGGCGAGCCGCTGCCGCGCGCGCTGTTCGACAAGATGCTGACCGCGAAAAACTTCCAGAGCGGTCTGCAGACGCTGCGCCAGATCGAGTACTCCCTGTTCGACATGCTGCTGCACACCGAGCACGACCCCGAGCAGGATTTCATGCCGCTGCTGCAACGGGTGCGCGAGGAAGTGGCGGTGCTGCAGCCGCCGGCCTGGAGCCGCTCGATGCACACCTTCAGCCACATCTTTGCGGGCGGTTATGCGGCCGGCTATTACAGCTACAAATGGGCCGAGGTGCTGAGCGCCGATGCCTACGCGGCCTTTGAAGAGACGGCCGGCAAGGACGGCGTGGCGAACCCGCAAACCGGCAGAAAATACCGCGAGACCATACTGGAGGTGGGCGGCAGCCGCCCCGCGATGGAATCCTTCAAGGCCTTCCGGGGTCGCGAGCCGAACCTGGATGCGCTGATGCGGCACCAGGGCATGGCTTGACGATAATGGCAGCCGGGAGATTGCAATGACACGAAACATCACCACGCATCTGGCGGCTCTCACCGTGCTGGCCCTACCGCTCGCCTTCGGCAGCATGCATGTGCACGCGCAAGCGGTCTACCGCATCGTGGGGCCGGACGGCCGGGTCACTTTCTCGGACAAGCCGCCGCCCGCCACGGCGGGCAAGGCTACGACCATCGATGCCGGCACCTCGGGCCCGGCCGCCAGCGGTCCGGCGCTGCCGTTCGAGCTCAGACAGGTCGCCGGCAAATATCCGGTCACGCTCTACACCGGCAGCAATTGCGGCCCATGTGGATCGGGCCGGGCCATGCTGAGCAGCCGCGGCGTGCCGTTTACCGAGCGCACGGTCAACACGGCGCAAGATGCCGATGCCCTGCAACGCCTCAGCGGCGACAACACCCTGCCATTCCTGACCATTGGCGCCCAGCAACTCAAGGGGTACTCGGACACCGAGTGGAACCAGTTCCTCGATGCCGCCGGTTATCCCAGGACCTCGCAATTGCCCGCGAGTTACCGCAATCCACCGGCCGCGCCGCTGGTCGCCGTGCAAAAGCCGGCACCGGCGACGTCCGCGATGGGCAACGCGGCCCAGGAGCCGTCGGGGGTGCCGGCACCACGCCCGGCACCGGATCGCAGCGGGGTGGACAACCCGGCGGGAATTCGCTTCTAAAACCGGATTGCTATATTTTTTATAGCTGACTGCGCCCTTCCCTCAAGGGCTGGTGCCTGATTTCTGGCTATGTCTGCATTAGCTATTGAGATGGGAATCTCCCGAGCGCTTCGCACAAACAAGCGGTAGGTGAGATGTTTTGGCGGTAGCGCTCCATCATGCGGCGCCAGCCGAGGTAGTTTTCCAGGTACTTGGTGGCCACGCCGTGAAAGCGGCGAATCCACTCCTTGAGGCGACTATCGTAGGCGTTGACATTTTGGATATGGAAGGCTCCGTCGATGACCCGAACGCCCTGTTGGACATTGATGGCCCGATGGGTCAGGCCCATGTCACGGGCAACCGTTTGATAGACCCGAGCGCCATCCGTGCACAGAATGGCGTCCCGGTCCACCAAGGGGCGCAGCACGGCGGCGACATGGGGCGCGTCGATCTTGTCCAACCTGAAGTCGGCGGTTTGTCCGCCGCGGTCACGCACTACGAGCACCGCAATGCGCTCCCAATGGGTGCCCACCCCTGCGCGTTTGCGTGCGGGCCGTGGCAACTTACGCTGGCCCTTGAAGGACTCCAAAAAGAAGGTTTCATCGGCCTCGACAATCCCACCCTCGTGCTCAGCGCGGTGCGCGGCCGCAGCCTCAAGAAAGCGATGGCGCCAGCGAAATGCGGTGTTTTTATCGACACCGCAGCATTGAGCCGCCTGGCGCACGCTCACCCCCTCAATCAATGCCTGACCATAGCGCAACCATCGCTCACGTTTGCGCAAGTGCGCCAGAGGTGTCCCCGTGAGCGCATTGCTGGTCTTGCCGCAAGCGTGGCAGCGCATGCGTGCCAGCCCATGGCTGTGACCCCAAGGTCGTAGTTGTGCGGCCGGGGCCTGGCAGTGGGGGCACACGTTGGGGCCTGGCAGTACGCTGGCAACTGCACTGGTGGATGTATTGGGCAACTCAGCCAAGGCACTTCGCATCTGCGCCCGCTGCCGTTTGGTCAGAAATGCCAGTTGTCCGAGCAATTTAACAAAGTCGCTGTGGCCCATATTGCACCTCCACGTCTGGTGACCTCATATTCACTTTAGGCAGAGGCCTACTCTCTTTCAACAGCTAATGCAGACATAGCCTGATTTCTCTTAAAACTTCAGGGTTTTCACACCGCCGGCCGTGCCCAGCAGGCACACATGCGCCTTCTGGTGCGCGAAGACACCCACCGTCACCACGCCCGGCCACTGGTTGACCTGCGATTCGAACGCCAGTGGATCGCTGATCTGCAAGCCGGTGACATCGAGGAGTTGCTGGCCGTTGTCGGTCACCAGCGGCTGGCCGTCCGACAGGCGCACGGTCGCGCGGCCGCCCAGCGTTGCGAATTGCCGGATGAGGCGCTGCGTGGCCATCGGGATCACCTCCACCGGCAGCGGGAATTTGCCCAGCGTAGGCACCAGTTTCGATTCATCGGCAATGCAGACGAACTGGCGCGACTGGGCAGCCACGATTTTCTCGCGCGTCAGCGCCGCGCCGCCGCCCTTGATCATGTAGCCGCGGGCGTCGATCTCGTCCGCACCGTCGATATAGACCGACAGTTCGGCCACGTCGTTGCTGTCGAACACCGCGATGCCCAAAGCCTTGAGCCGCTTTGTGGACGCCTCGGAACTGGACACCGCGCCCCTGATTTGGCCTTTCATCGTGGCCAGCGCGTCGATGAATTTGTTCACGGTGGATCCGGTCCCCACGCCGACGATTTCGCCCGGCACCACATATTGCAGGGCCGCCTGGCCGACCAGGGTTTTGAGTTCGTCTTGGGTCATAGTTCGCTTTTGAGACAATTGGAGACAGTTGCCACGAATTATCCAATGTCCCTACTCCCCTACGCGCTCGCCCGCCCCTTTTTGTTTGGCCTCGACGCCGAAACTGCCCACGAACTGACCCTGAACACCCTGGCGCGCGCGCAGGGCACGCCGCTTGAGTGGGCGTATTGCAATGGCCGGGTGGAAGACCCGATCGAGCTGGCGGGCCTGACCTTCCCGAACCGCGTCGGGCTGGCGGCGGGCCTGGACAAGAACGCGCGCTGCATCGACGGCCTGGGCGCCATGGGCTTCGGCTTTGTGGAGGTCGGCACCGTCACGCCGAAGGCCCAGCCCGGCAACCCCAAGCCGCGCATGTTCCGCCTGCCGCAGGCCAACGCCCTGATCAACCGGCTGGGCTTCAACAACGACGGGCTGGACGCCTTCATTGCCAATGTGCAGCGCTCGTCGCTGCGCGCCAGCGGGCGAAAGAATTCGATGCTGCTGGGCCTGAACATCGGCAAGAACGCCGCTACGCCGATCGAGCGCGCGACCGACGACTATGTGACCTGCCTGGACGGCGTGTACCCGCATGCCGACTACGTCACGGTCAATATCTCCAGCCCCAACACGAAGAACCTGCGCGCGCTGCAGGGCGACGAGGCGCTCGATGGCCTGCTGGGCGCCCTCGCCGCGCGTCGCGAGGCACTGGCGCAGCAGCACCAGAAGCGCGTGCCCCTGTTCGTGAAAATCGCGCCCGACCTGATTGAAGCGCAGGTGGCGGTGATTGCCGCCGCGCTCCAGCGCCACGGCATGGACGGCGTGGTGGCCACCAACACCACCATCAGCCGCGAGGCCGTCCAGGGCCTGCCGCATGCCGAGGAAACGGGTGGCCTGTCCGGCGCGCCGGTGTTTGAGGCCAGCAACCGCGTCATTGGCCAGCTGCGCGCGGCCCTGGGGAAAAAATTCCCCATCATCGGGGTCGGCGGCATCCTGAGCGCGCAGGACGCGCTGGGCAAAATCCGCGCGGGCGCCGACGTGGTGCAGATCTACACCGGCCTGATCTACAAGGGGCCGGAACTGGTTCGGCAAGCTGCACTTGCGATAAAAAAAGGCCGGTAGCCCATACCGGGCGAGCGCTGATAGCTTCTATTTCGATAGCAAGCGGGCCACATGCTCGCCGATCGCCAGCGAACTGGTGAGCCCTGGCGACTCGATGCCGAACAGGTTGACCAGTCCCGGCACACCATGTTCGGCCGGCCCTTGAATCAGGAAGTCCCGGGCCGCCGCGTGTGGCGGTGCGATCTTGGGACGAATCCCCGCATAGCCGGGAATCAAGGCGCCGTCCGGCAGGCCCGGCCAGTACTTGCGCACCTCGGCATAGAACGCATCACCGCGCGCGGGGTCCACCACCAGGTCGTCGGGCGATTCCACCCACTGCACGTCGGGGCCGAATTTGGCCTGGCCACCGAGGTCGATGGTCAGGTGCACGCCCAGGCCGGCGGTTTCTGGCACCGGGTAGATCAGGCGGCCGAACGGCGAGCGGCCGGAGAGCGTGAAGTAGTTGCCCTTGGCGTAGTAGCTTGGCGGCACATGGCGCGCATCGAGGCCGGCAAACTTTGACGCCAGTGCCGGCGCGTGCAGTCCGGCCGCGTTCACCACCGTCGTCGCCCGCAATTCCGTGCCGTCGCATGCTATCAAAGTAATAGCGTCTTGCGAACATTCGGCGCGGATCAGCGGCGAATTCAGGGCGACCAGCCCGCCCGCATGCTCGAGATCGCCCTGCAAGGCCAGCATCAGCGCATGGCTGTCCAGGATGCCGGTGCCGGGCGAGTGCAGCGCCGCCACGCATTCGAGCTGCGGCTCCAGCGCCCTGGCCTGCTCGCGCGTGAGCAGTTGCAGGTCGTGCACGCCGTTGGCGCGCGCCTGATCGATGACGGCGGAGAGCTGCGCCACCTGCGCCTTTGACGTGGCCAAAATCAGCTTGCCGCAGCGCCGGTGCGCAAGGCCGCGCGCGGCGCAGTAGGCGTACAGCAGCTGTTTGCCCTGCACGCACAGCTGCGCCTTGAGCGAGCCGGTGGCGTAGTAAATCCCCGCATGAATGACTTCGCTGTTGCGCGAGCTGGTGCCGGTGCCGATCGCGTCCAACGCCTCCAGCACCATCACCTCGCGCCCCTGCAGGGCCAGCGCCCGCGCCACGGCCAGCCCGACCACCCCCGCGCCAATCACCACGCAATCGACCTTGTCCACCCGGCAGTCCAGTGCGCCTGAGCGGTCAGAGCGTCCGCGGATCGGTCTGCAGCAGTCGCTGCACCAACGAGCGCAGGCTCGCCTGCAGCGATGCAAACCCGTCGGTCATCTGCAGCGTCTGCTCGTTCATGTACAGCTTGCGGTTGACCTCGACCTGGATGCTGTGGCGCTGGCGCGCCGGGTCGCCGTAGCGGCGCACCAGTTCCACGCCCTTGTACGGATGGTTGTAGGCCACGCTGTAGCCCAAGCCCTTGAGATGCTCACAAACCAATCGCACCAAAGGCGCGCTGGTGGTGGACTGGTCGCGGTCCCCGATCACGAAATCCGCATGGACCAGCCCCGGGAAGTCGGTTGCCTGGCTGGCGCCGACCGCCGGCATGGAGTGGCAGTTGATATGGATGCTGTAGCCGTGCCGCTCATGCGCCGCGTCGATCGCCTGCGCCACCGCAAAGTGATACGGCTGCCAGCAGTTGGCAATGCGCGCGCGCACCTCCGCCACACCGAGCTTGCGGTTGTAGATGGGCACGCCGTCGTCGGTGGCGCGCCAGATCAGGCCCTTGCCCAGACGCACCTTCGACAGCGTGGCCGGATCGCTGGCCACCGGCTCGGGCCAGGGCTCATCGAACAGCGTCACATCCACCTCGGTGGTATTGCGGTTGGCATCGAGATAGCTGCGCGGGAAGTGCGCCTCGATCCAGGCGACACCGAGCGCGGGCGCAAAGTCGTACAACTTTTCGACGTGCGTGTCTTCGGCCGTACGCAGCGTCTCCAGCGCACAGGCATAGGCAAAATCGTCGGGGTAATGGACGCCGCTATGGGGCGAGTCGAGCACCAGCGGCGTGGTGCCGGGGCGGTAGGTGACGTAATGCATCAGGCCATTTTGCCGCAAGGGCAGGCGCTGCGCCTACGCGAAAAACCGCACGACCGGGCCTGGCAACCCCATCGTGCGGCGGGTGGCCCGGCGTATCAGGCGGCGGCAGCGACGTGCAGCGCCGCCGATTTGGCCGCTGCGGATTTTGTGCCGCTGCCGGCACCGAACTCGATCTCACCCGATAACTGGGCGCCTTCTTCGACCACGAGCTTGCCGTAGCGGATCTTGCCGGTGACTTTGCCGGTAGCGTAGATCACCAGCTTGTCGCGCACCGTCAGGCTGCCATCGAACTGGCCACGAATCTCTGCGATATCAATTTCGGCCGAGCCCTTGAATGCGCCCTGCTGCGAGATCTGCATCACGCGCGAGTCCATCGTGGCTTCCACCAGGCCTTCGACCACGAGCGTGTCGCAATCGGTGATCTCAACACCCTTGAGTTTGATGTTCGGCCCCACCGTGAGCTTGCTGCCGCCTTCCTGCACGCTTGCCGTTGCGGCAGTTGCGGCGTTGCTATTTGGGACCGGGTTTGCTACGGGCGTGGCTGTCTGCAAAGTATTCAAACCACTCAACCCGGCGGTGCCGCCGCTGGTTGGGGTGGGACGTGGACTGAATCCGTCGGATTCACGCTTGTTGCCGAAAAAGGGAGACTGTAGAGCCACGTAACTTCCTCCAAAAAATGAAGAGTCCATGGTAGCGGTTGCACTGCGTGAAAGATGCACTTCATGTGCAAGAGTAGTAACCAAAATTTGGGCGCTCTGGCCAGGGGCGTGCGGGCATCGGGCACAGGCACGCAGGGACGCTCTCGTTCAGCGGCGTTGTGTCTGCATTGCCGCCAGCCAGCGCCCGGTTTGCCTGAAGGTGCGCCAGCCCCGCCACAGGCGCCCGGCCCAGCGCATGGCACGTGCGGGGCGCAGGGCCGCCAGCAACATCACCGGGCCGATCAACGCATACGGGTGCTGGCGCAGCCATTGCACCCCGGCCCGGGCCGTATCGGCCAGGGCCAGCGGCGCACGCAGCACCTCGGCCTGACCGGCCAGCGTCTGGCGCAACTGCGCACTGCGCATCACCAGGCGCTGGCGCCGCAGTGCGAGCTGGACATCGCGATCGCTGCTCATGCCTTCACTCACCGGTGTTGTGCGGCTTGAGCCCGGCCAGGTCCTGCCGGAGCTCTTGGACCGTGGCGCCGAGCGCGCCCGAGGGGTTGCGCAGCCGGTTGCGCGCGGCATGCATCAGCAGTGCGCCGGTGCCCAGAAACAGAAGGGTCAAAATACCCAGCGTGGCAAGGCGATAGCCCTCCCACAACAGCACCACGATAAAGCCGCACAGGAGGATCACGCCGACCCCCAGCAGCATCAGCGCCAGTCCGGCCCACAGCAGGCCATCGAAAACGCGGAGTTTCTCCTGCTCTATCTCGGTCAGAAACAAGTCAAGGCGAACCTGCGCCATCTCCAGGGCGGTCGCCAGCAGCTGGCGCAAGGAAGCGAACAGGCCGCCGCCCTGCCCGGGCCTGAGCGGTTCATTCATGGAGGCGCCGTGTCGGAGTGCGCCGCATCAGCGGCGGCCGATCAGCAGCCCCACCACCACGCCGATACCGGCCGCCATGCCAACCGCCTTCCAGGGGTGCTCATTGACAAAGTCATCGGTGGCCCGCCCGGCGGCCTTGGCCTTCACCACGGCGGCATCCTGCAAGTGCGCGAGGTCGATGCGCGCCTTCTTGAGGCCGGACTCGATGCGTCCGCGCAGTGCAGCCGCGCCCTCACCGGCCTGGTTGGCGGTCATGCGCAGCAGCTCTTCCGCGTCAGAGATGACGACACGCACGTCGCTGATCAATTTATCTTTGTTGGCACCGGTGAATTCGGACATGGCAGGCTTTCGTTGGTTGAAACAGTTTGATGCTACCCAATGAATACTACCAAGAGTCTGATCAAGGTCAAGGCCGCGCCTGTCATCAGGGCGTGAACTGCAGCTTGTAGTCCCTGGCAAATTCCTCGCATCGCAACAGCATCCGCTGCTTTTGCCGTGCCACGTCCGATGAATCGCTGCAGAAGAAGTTGCGTGTACATCTTCCATAGGCGTCAAGCGCAGCAGCGACCCGCGCCACATCCTGCGCCGTCGCAGCGGCAACGGGCCGCAGTGCCGGACGCCTCGTGCTGCGTTGATACCTGATCAACCGGGCCAGCCTGTTCGCCATCGACTTGGTACGCGTGATCGACCTGACCAGGGGCACATTCATCGCCAGGGGCGCATAGGGTCGATTCACCGTGGCGAGCCAGTCCCTCCATTTGAACTCATTGAAGCGATGCGCCAGAATACACGCCGCCCATGGAATGCCCATCGCGTCGGCACAAATGGCTCCATGCAGGGACTCGGCCAGAATGCGCGAGCAGGTGCGCATCTGCGCAATGACCGCGCCGGGCGACTGCCTGGGGCTGATGGCCAACATCCCTGCCTTGCTGGCGACGCTGGCCCAGTCAAAACTGTCCCAGGTCGCATGGTGCGGAATCAGCCCGACAGGGCCCCTACTATCATGCCCGGGCAGGAGTTCGGGCCACAGGATGGCCGAATCGCCCAGCGCCAGCTCACCGGGGATCCCGAATTCTCTCGCCGTGCCCGGGCCTCGCACCCAACGAAAATCCCAGTTGGCATCGGGTGGGCCGGCAAGATTTCCACCGAGTCCGGTTCCCAGCACCACTTTTCGGGCCGCCGCATCGTGCCGGCCGTCCAGCAGCGTTCCGACGCCATAGAAGAGAATCTGCCCCGTCAATTTCGATAAATCGGGAAACAGCCGCGACCATAGCTGTAAATTGATGTCGTCGCCAAAATTTCCGCCATCGATGCGGCAGTGTTGGATCAACGCCATTTTTTGCCCACCTTGATCCCGGCGGCCGGAAGTGGCCTGTTGCAGGCCTGCCCTTTGTATTGCATGGTGCAACTGTCAGGCAGGGGCGATGCCTCTCAATGTCTACAAAGTGAATATATCGTAAAGACACGTAATGCGTCGGCGGGACCGCTGCGGGGTTCGTGCGTGGCGGGTGGGGACAGGCAAGAAAAAAGGACCCGGCATTTCTGCCTGGTCCTTGATTTTCATCACCAATGATATTGGTGGGCAGTGCAAGTTTCGAACTTGCGACCCCTGCAGTGTGAATGCAGTGCTCTACCCCTGAGCTAACCGCCCAAATCTGTTGTTCAGAATACCTTAAATTATGCCATAAATGGTGCCGCCGCTGGCGCCAGGGTCCGCCACACCGTCTTGCCGTCGCTGGACTTGTCGAGTTGCTTGAGGACGTCTTCATGCGCCGCCGCCTCCTGCTCACTGGCCGGCAGCACGGGCAAATCAAAACCGCGCAGGTCCATGCGCGTGGTGACGGTCCCCTGGTTGTCACCGGGCTCCAGATCCATCAACAGCGCGTCCTGGCCGCGCGTGAGGTTGATGTACACATCGGCCAGCAGCTCGGCATCGAGCAACGCGCCATGCAGCGTGCGGGTCGAGTTGTCGACGCCCAGCCGGTCGCACAGGGCGTTGAGCGAATTTCGCTTGCCCGGAAACATTTCCTTCGCCATGGCCAGCGTATCGGTCACGCTGCCCACGAACTGTCCGAGGGCCGGCCGGCCGATCAGCTCCAGCTCCTTGTTCAGGAAGCTGACATCGAACTGGGCGTTGTGGATGATGATTTCGGCATCCCGCAGGTAGTCGAGCAACTCGTCTGCCACGGCTTCGAACCTGGGCTTGTCGCGCAAAAATTCGCTGCTGATGCCATGCACCTTGAGCGCGTCCTCGTGGCTGTCACGCCCCGGGTTCAGATAGAAGTGCTTGTTGTTGCCGGTGAGTTTGCGCGCCAGCAGTTCCACACAGCCAATTTCAATGATGCGGTCACCGCCTTCGGCCGACAGGCCCGTGGTTTCGGTGTCGAGAACGATCTGGCGTGACATCAGTGATTCTCCTTGGCGTGGTTGATCGAATATTTGGGAATTTCCACCGTCACATTCGACTGCGCCAGGATTGCCTGGCAGCTCAGGCGCGAGTTTGGCTCCAGCCCCCAGGCGCGGTCCAGCAGGTCCTCTTCGTTTTCGTCCATTTCGTTGAGCGACTGGAAGCCCTCGCGCACCACCACATGGCAGGTGGTGCAGGCGCAGCTCAGGTCGCAGGCGTGCTCGATGTTGATGTGATTGTCGAGCAGCGCCTCGCAGATCGAGGTGCCCGCCGGTGCGCTGACTTCTGCCCCCTGCGGACAGTATTCGGGGTGCGGCAGTATTTTGATAACGGGCATGCGATGTTGTCTTTTATAAGGTTTTCACGTTTTTGCCGGCCAGGGCTTGCCGGATGCCGCGGTTCATGCGCAGGGCCGCGAACGCTTCCGTCCCCGCGGCCAGGCGCTGTGTTGTCGCCTCGACCGCCTTGGGGTCTTCCAGCAACAGGGCCTGCACGCTGGCGTCCAGCAGCGCATCGATGCCGGCGCGCTCGCTGGCGGACAGCAGATCGCCATCGGCCGCCAGCGCGCTGCGGGTGGCCGCCATCATGCGCTCGGCATCGACGCGCGCCTGCACCAGTGCGCGCGCCTGCACGTCCTGCCCCGCGGTCGAGAAACTGTCCTGCAGCATTCTGGCGATCTGCTCGTCGCTCAGGCCGTAGGAAGGCTTTACGTCAATGCTGGCTTCGACACCGCTGGTCTGCTCCCTGGCCTGCACGGTCAGCAGGCCATCCGCGTCGACCGTGAACATGACGCGAATACGCGCGGCGCCCGCCACCATGGGCGGAATGCCGCGCAGCTCAAAACGCGCCAGGCTGCGGCAATCGGCCACCAGATCGCGCTCGCCCTGCACCACATGCAGCGCCAGCGCGGTCTGGCCATCCTGAAAGGTGGTGAAGTCCTGCGCCATCGCGGTCGGGATGGTCTGATTGCGCGGCACGATGCGCTCGACCAGGCCGCCCATGGTCTCAATCCCGAGCGACAGCGGAATCACGTCCAGCAGCAGCAGATCACCCGCCATGTTGTGGCCTGCCAACTGGTTGGCCTGGATGGCCGCGCCCAAAGCCACCACTTCGTCCGGATTGAGGTTGTTCAACGGCGCATGGCCAAAAAAATTGCCGACGGCGCGCTGGATTTGCGGCATGCGCGTCGAGCCACCCACCATCACCACACCCTTGACGTCGTCCCGGCCGAGTTTGGCATCGCGCAGGGCCTTGCGCGCAGCAGCCAGGGTGCGATCCGTCAGGCCGGCCGTGGCGGCCTCGAATTGTGCGGCGGTTACATGAAAACTGACCTTAGCCCCCGCCAGTTCAGCACTGAACGCTACCGAATCCGTAGCAGACGCAACTGAAGAGAGCGCCTCCTTGCAGGCCCGCGCGGCCACCTTCAGCGCCGATTTGTCCGATGCGGTGACGGCTTGCAGGCCAGCTTGCGCCAGCACCCAGTCGGCCAGTGCACGGTCATAGTCGTCGCCGCCCAGCGCCGAGTCGCCGCCGGTCGCGATGACCTCGAACACGCCTTGCGTCAGGCGCAGGATGGAAATGTCGAAGGTGCCGCCGCCCAGGTCATAGACCGCATAAATGCCTTCGCTGGCATTGTCCAGCCCGTACGCCAGAGCGGCGGCCGTGGGTTCGCTGATCAAGCGCAGCACATTGATGCCCGCCAGTTGGGCCGCATCCTTGGTGGCCTGGCGCTGCGCCTCGTCAAAATACGCCGGCACGGTGATCACGGCGCCGTAGAGGTCGTCTTTGAACGTGTCCTCGGCCCGGTGCCGCAGCGCGGCGAGTATCTCGGCGCTCAGCTCTACCGGCGATTTGTCGCCCGCCACGGTGTTGATCCACAGCATGCCGGAAGGCTCCGACGCGCCGGCATCGACAAACCGGTACGGCAACTTGTCGTGATTGGCAATGTCCTGGAGGCCCCGCCCCATGAAGCGCTTGACCGATGCAATGGTGTTTTCCGGATCCTCGGCCTGCGCCGCCAGCGCATCAAAACCAATTTTTCGCCCACCGTCGGCCAAATAACGCACCACGGAGGGAAGTATCACCCTGCCCTGCGCATCGGGCAGGCATTCGGCCACACCGCTGCGCACCGCAGCGACCAGCGAATGGGTGGTGCCCAGGTCAATGCCCACCGCGATACGCCGCTGGTGCGGATCGGGCGACTGGCCGGGCTCTGAAATCTGAAGAAGCGCCATGTAATTTGTTCGGATTGACGGGCTCTATTGTCCCTTGCCGGCAGTGCCCGGTGGGGCGCTGCCGGCCTGGCTACTGGATTGAGCGTCGGCGTCCAGACGGTCTTCGATGTCGCGGGCAAAACGCTCGATGAACATCAGGGCCCTGACCTGCTGCACGGCCTGTGCGTAGTGGTGCTCCACATCCAGCAATTGCTCACATTTTTGTAGCGCCTGGCGCCGTGCGCTGGCCACCTCAAAGCTGATTTGATCCAGTTCGGCGGGGCTGACGGCATCATCGAGCGACTCGCGCCATGCCATTTGCTGCATCAGGAAATCCGCCGGCATGGCCGTGTTGTTTTCGGCATTGACGGGCGCGCCGTTCAGCTCGCACAGGTAGGCCGCTCGCCTGAGCGGATCCTTCAGGCGCTGGTAGGCCTCGTTGATGCGCACCGACCACTGCATCGCCACGCGCTGGGCGGCCGCGCCGTGCCCGGAGAACTTGTCGGGATGGGCTTCGCGCTGCAGCGCCTTCCAGCGCGCATCCAGGGTCGCACGCTCCTGCGCAAACCGCGCCGGAATGTCAAATAGCTCGAAATCGCTGGATTGGAGGTTCATGTCAATAAAAAACCGCCATCACGGAGCGTGAAGGCGGTCTGCTGGGAACGCACGGAGTCAGACGCGAAAGCTCTCTCCACAGCCACAGCGATCGCGCTCTTTCGGGTTGTTGAACTTGAAGCCTTCGTTCAGCCCTTCGCGCACAAAATCGAGTTCGGTCCCATCGATGTAGGCCAGGCTCTTGGGGTCGATCAGGACCTTCACGCCATGCCCTTCGAAGACGATGTCTTCGGGCGCGACATCATCGACATATTCGAGCTTGTAGGCCAGGCCCGAGCAGCCCGTGGTTTTAACGCCGAGGCGCACGCCCACGCCCTTGCCGCGCTTTTCCATGTAGCGGGAGACGTGCTGCGCCGCAGCTTCAGTCAAGGTAACAGCCATTTCAGTGCACCTTCTCAATGTCAGTGGGTTTGCAGGGCGGTGTGTTTTTGCTTGTAATCGTTCACCGCGGCCTTGATCGCGTCTTCGGCCAGGATGGAGCAGTGAATCTTCACGGGCGGCAGCGCCAGTTCTTCCGCAATCTGGCTGTTCTTGAGCGCGGCCGCCTGGTCCAGCGTCTTGCCCTTGACCCATTCGGTCACGAGCGAGCTCGATGCGATGGCGGAGCCGCAACCGTAGGTCTTGAAGCGCGCGTCTTCGATCACGCCGGTTTGCGGATTCACCTTGATCTGCAGCTTCATCACGTCGCCACAGGCCGGTGCGCCCACCATGCCGGTGCCAACGGATTCATCGCCCTTGTCGAAAGAGCCGACGTTGCGCGGGTTTTCGTAGTGTTCAACCACTTTTTCTGAGTAAGCCATGGCATTGACCTCTTGGATATTTTAAATTAATTAATGGGCGGACCACTGGATCGTGCTGATGTCAACGCCGTCCTGGTACATCTCCCACAACGGGCTCAAGTCGCGCAGTTTGGCGACATTCTGCTTGATGGTCTGCACGGCGTAATCAATCTCGGCCTCGGTGGTCCAGCGGCCAATCGTCATGCGCAAACTGCTGTGGGCCAGCTCGTCGCTTCGGCCCAGCGCGCGCAGCACGTAGCTGGGCTCCAGGCTGGCCGAGGTGCAGGCCGAGCCGGACGATACCGCCAGCCCCTTGATGCCCATGATCAACGACTCGCCCTCGACATAGTTGAAGCTCATGTTGAGGTTGTGCGGCACGCGTTTTTCAAGGTGGCCGTTGATGAACACCTGCTCCACATCCTTCAGGCCCGCCAGCATGCGATCGTGCAGGGCGCGGATGCGCACGTTCTCGGCCGCCATTTCAGCTTTGGCAATGCGGTAGGCCTCGCCCATGCCGACAATCTGGTGTGTGGGCAAGGTGCCCGAGCGCATGCCGCGCTCATGGCCACCACCGTGCATTTGCGCCTCGATGCGCACGCGGGGCTTGCGGCGCACAAACAGGGCGCCGATGCCCTTGGGGCCATAGACCTTGTGGGCGGTCAGGCTCATCAAATCGACGGGCAGCTGGCTCAGGTCGATATCGACCCGGCCCGTGGCCTGCGCCGCATCGACGTGAAAGATCACGCCCTTTTCGCGGCAAATCGCGCCGATGGCCGCAATGTCCTGAATCACGCCGATTTCGTTGTTGACGAACATGACGCTGGCCAGGATCGTGTCGGGCCGGATGGCCGCCCTGAAAACCTCCAGGTCCAGCAGGCCGTCGGACTGGACGTCCAGATACGTCACCTCGAAGCCCTGGCGCTCGAGTTCGCGGCAGGTGTCGAGCACGGCTTTGTGCTCGGTCTTGACCGTAATGATGTGTTTGCCCCGGGTCTTGTAGAAGCCGGCAGCGCCCTTGAGGGCCAGGTTGTTCGACTCGGTTGCGCCCGAAGTCCAGACGATCTCGCGCGGATCCGCACCAATCAGCGCAGCGACCTGCTCGCGCGCCTTTTCAACGGCCGCTTCCGCCTCCCAGCCCCAGGCGTGACTGCGCGAGGCCGGATTGCCGAAGTGCTCGCGCAGCCACGGGACCATGGCGTCCACCACGCGCTCGTCGCACGGGCTGGTGGCGCTGTAGTCCATGTAAATCGGAAAGTGCGGGGTCATGTCCATGGCTGATTCAATAGTTCTGGCGGATAGATACAAAAGGTGGCGTTCGACCTACGACTTGGCAAACACGTTGCCAAGGGCGAACACCGAATTAGGCGCATTCACGCGAATCGGCTTGACCACCGGCATGCTGGAGATCGCGCGCTTGACGGCTGGCTTGTCCTCGATCTGGACGCCTTTGGCGAGCTGGTCGTCCACCAGTTTTTGCAGCGTGACGGAATCCAGAAACTCTACCATGCGGGCATTCAGGGAAGCCCACAGTTCGTGCGTCATGCAGCGGCCGGCCTCGCCCAGGCAATTTTCCTTGCCGCCGCACTGCGTCGCGTCAATGGGCTCATCCACCGACACAATGATGTCCGCCACCGTGATGTCCCCGGCCTTGCGGCCCAGTGTGTAGCCGCCGCCGGGGCCACGGGTGGATTCCACCAGCTCATGGCGGCGCAGTTTGCCGAACAGCTGCTCGAGATAGGACAAGGAGATCTGCTGGCGCTGGCTGATGGCGGCCAAAGTGACGGGGCCATTGTTCTGGCGCAGGGCCAGATCGATCATGGCTGTGACCGCAAAACGGCCTTTGGTTGTGAGACGCATCGCAAGCTCCTTCTTTAGGGTTGATCGCTGTAAAATCACCACCGCCGCCTTGTGGGCTGCGGGGTCCCGTCCCCACCCCTACCAGCGCCGCACTTCTCGCGCGGCCGGGCCTTGCATACCGGGTTGTTGACTATTGAAGTCAAGTATACCACAAAGCCCGATCAAAACACTCAAGTAATATAACTTGGCGGTCACAACTTGACCTGATACGTTTTATCCTGCGCGGCTGCCCCCCGCAGCGATGGATGCCACGTTGTCCGTGCCCGGCGCCCCGAATACCTGTTGCTTGAGCAATCCGAGTTGATCGCGAACGCGCGCCGCCTTTTCGAACTCGAGGTTGCGGGCGTGTTCCAGCATCAGCTTTTCCAGCCGCTTGATCTCGCGCGCGATGTCCTTCTCGCTCATGTCCTCGAAGCGCGCCCTTTGCATTGCGTCCTGCTCCAGCCGCTCGGCCTCCCGGCCCGCTTTTTCGCTGTAGACGCCGTCGATCAGGTCGCGCACCTGCTTGACGATACTGCGTGGCGTGATGCCTTGCGCCAGGTTGTGCGCGACCTGCCGGGTACGCCGGCGCTCGGTCTCGCCCATGGCCTTGCGCATCGACTCGGTGATGTTGTCGGCGTACAAAATCGCGCGGCCGTTGAGATTGCGGGCGGCGCGGCCAATGGTCTGGATCAGCGAGCGCTCGGAGCGCAAAAAACCTTCCTTGTCGGCGTCCAGAATCGCCACCAGGCTGACCTCCGGAATGTCCAGTCCCTCGCGCAGCAGGTTGATGCCGACCAGCACATCGAACGTGCCGAGCCGCAAATCGCGCAGGATTTCCACACGCTCCACGGTGTCGATGTCGCTGTGCAGGTAGCGCACCTTCACGCCGTTGTCGCTGAGGTAGTCGGTCAGCTGCTCGGCCATGCGCTTGGTCAGCGTGGTGATCAGCACCCGCTCGTTTTTCTCGGCGCGGATGCGGATTTCCTGCAGCACATCGTCCACCTGGGTCGCGGCCGGCCGCACCTCCACTTCGGGGTCCACCAGGCCCGTGGGCCGCACCAGTTGCTCCACCACCTGGCCCGCGTGCTGCTGCTCGTAGGCCGCCGGCGTGGCCGAGACAAAGATGGCCTGGCGCATCCGCGTCTCGAATTCTTCGAATTTCAACGGCCGGTTGTCCAGCGCGCTGGGCAGCCGGAAGCCATATTCGACCAGCGTGGTCTTGCGCGAGCGGTCGCCGTTGTACATGGCGCCGAACTGGCCGATCAGCACGTGCGACTCGTCCAGAAACATGACCGAATCCTTGGGCAGGTAGTCGGTCAGGGTGGACGGCGGATCGCCCGGCGCCGCGCCCGACAGGTGCCGCGTGTAGTTCTCGATACCCTTGCAGTGCCCGACCTCGCTGAGCATTTCCAGGTCGAACCGGGTGCGCTGCTCCAGCCGCTGGGCCTCGACCAGCTTGCCCATACCGACCAGTTCCTTCAGCCGCCCGGCCAGCTCGATCTTGATCGTCTCCACCGCCATCAGCACCTGGTCGCGCGGCGTGACGTAGTGGCTGGACGGGTACACCGTGAAGCGCGGGATCTTCTGGCGGATGCGGCCCGTCAGGGGGTCGAACAGCTGCAGGCTCTCGATCTCGTCGTCAAACAGTTCGATGCGGATCGCCAACTCGGAATGCTCGGCCGGAAACACGTCGATCGTATCGCCGCGCACGCGGAACTTGCCGCGTGAAAAATCCACATCGTTGCGCTGGTACTGCATGCGGATCAGCTGCGCGATCACGTCGCGCTGGCCCATCTTGTCGCCGGCGCGCAGGGTCATCACCATCTTGTGGTACGCCTCGGGCTGGCCAATGCCGTAGATCGCCGAGACGGTCGCCACGATCACCACGTCGCGCCGCTCCAGGATGCTCTTGGTGCACGACAGGCGCATCTGCTCGATGTGCTCGTTGATGGCCGAGTCCTTCTCGATGAACAGGTCGCGCTGCGGCACGTAAGCTTCGGGCTGGTAGTAGTCGTAGTAGCTGACGAAGTACTCGACCGCGTTCCTCGGGAAAAACTCGCGGAACTCGCTGTACAGCTGCGCCGCCAGCGTCTTGTTGGGCGCGAACACGATGGCCGGGCGGCCCAGCCGCGCGATCACATTGGCCATGGTGAAGGTCTTGCCCGAGCCGGTCACGCCGAGCAGCGTCTGGAACACTTCGCCGTCGTTCACGCCCTCGACCAGCTTGTCGATCGCGACCGGCTGGTCGCCGGCGGGCGGATAGGGCAAAAACAGCTCGAACGGCGAGCCGGGGAACTGGATGAACTCGCCGACGCCCGCAGTGGCACCGTCTGGTTGGGCCGGCGTTGCGGCTGTCCCGGCGCCCCCGCCGTCGGTGCCAGCACCTTGAGGGTCAGATTTTCCGTGAAGAATGGACAGGGGTTCGGACATGAATGTGCGGGTCAAAGTGAACGGGGGTGCGCCGCCACCTGAAGTGGCGGGGATGGCGACAGTTTATAGAACGTCAGGTCGGGCCGGATGGTGGATTTGCAATCCCTCAAGCGGTGCCGGCTCGGGCATTGGCGCCCACTGAAAACTACATTATTAATAGCAAACAGTGCATACCCAACAAGGGCTATAGCCTGATTTCATTGACAAGTCAGGCCGGGCATCGCGCCGGGGGCGGTTGCAGCGCGAAACAGCCGGGCCCTTGCCCGGCAATGTCGGGCAGGCGGTTAAAATTCAGCCTGACCGCCTCAGCCGCAGCGCCAGCCGGCGCGCCAGAGCACAGAAATTCCAACCCCCTGAACAGGACCCCTTCCATGTCATTGTTTACCGCCGTCGAAATGGCCCCCCGCGACCCGATTCTGGGCCTCAACGAACAGTTCAACGCCGATCCCAACCCGGCCAAAGTCAACCTCGGCGTCGGCGTGTACTTCGACGACAACGGCAAGCTGCCCCTGCTGGCCTGCGTACGGGCCGCCGAGCACGCAATGATGGAAGCGCCCACGGCGCGCGGCTACCTGCCGATCGACGGTATCGCCGCCTACGACGCCGCCGTCAAGGGCCTGGTGTTCGGGGCCGACTCCGAACCCGTCAAGTCGGGCCGTGTGGCCACCGTGCAAGCCATTGGCGGCACCGGCGGCCTCAAGGTGGGCGCTGATTTTCTCAAGCACCTCAACCCCGATGCCAAGGTCCTGATCAGCGATCCGAGCTGGGAAAACCACCGCGCACTGTTCACCAACGCCGGCTTCCTGGTCGAGACCTATCCCTACTACGACGCCGCCCAACGCGGTGTGAACTTTGAAGGCATGCTGGCCGCCCTGAACGCCGCCGCCGCCGGCACCATCGTCGTGCTGCACGCCTGCTGCCATAACCCCACGGGTTACGACATCACCGCCGCGCAATGGGATCAGGTGGTGGCTGCCGTCAAGGCCAGGGGGCTGACCGCCTTCCTCGACATGGCGTACCAGGGCTTTGGCCACGGCATCCGCGAGGACGGCGCGGCGATCGGCAAGTTCGTCGCGGCCGGCCTGTCGTTCTTTGTCTCCACCAGCTTCAGCAAGAGTTTCAGCCTGTATGGCGAGCGCGTCGGCGCGTTGTCCGTCCTGTGCGAGAACAAGGAAGAAGCCGACCGCGTGCTGTCCCAGCTCAAGATCGTGATCCGCACCAACTACAGCAACCCGCCGATCCACGGCGGCGCGGTGGTGGCTGCCGTGCTCGGCAACCCCGAGTTGCGCGCCCTGTGGGAGAAGGAGCTGGGCGAGATGCGCGTGCGCATCAAGCAGATGCGCACCCTGCTGGTCGAAAAACTCAAGGCCGCGGGCGTCAAGCAGGACATGAGCTTCATCACGTCCCAGATCGGCATGTTCAGCTATAGCGGCCTGACCAAAGACCAGATGGTGCGCCTGCGCAACGAGTTCGGCGTGTACGGCACCGACACCGGGCGCATGTGCGTGGCCGCGCTCAACAGCAAGAACATCGACTACGTCTGCGCCTCGATTGCCAAGGTCATTTAAGGCTGTAGCCCATACGGGCTATGCGCACCCAGCTATTCTTTCCATAGCAAATAGAAGTTTCGCGGCTAGCCCCAAAGCACCGAGCGCATCGAGATCGAGGCCAACTGGAAGCTGGTGTTGAAAAAGCGCGGCGGCTCCTTTGCGTCCACCGCGCCAGCGGCATACAGCAGCGGCAGATAGTGCTCCCAGGTCGGGTGAGCCTGTTGCGCCAAGGCCCCCAGTTTCTGGAAATCCTGCAGTGCGCCCAGCCGGCCTTGCGCGATGTGCTCACCAGTGACGGCGTCGAACTCGAGCGCCCAGTCATACGTCTGGTTGCCGGCGCCCGACCAGCGCGCGGCGCGCAGGTTGTGCACGATGTTGCCGCTGCCCACGATCAGCACGCCGCGCTCGCGCAAGGTCTTGAGCTGCTGCGCGAGCGCGTAGTGCTCTTCGGGCGCGCGGCTGTAATCCATGCTGAGCTGGATCACCGGAATGTCTGCATCGGGAAACATGGGATGAAGCACCGACCAGGTCCCATGGTCCAGCCCCCACTCGCCCTTATCCAGCCCCAGCGGTGCCGAGTGCCGCTGCCGGACCAATAGGCTGATCGCCTGCGCCGCCACCGAATCGCCGGGCGCGGGGTATTGCTGCTCGAAGAGTTCCTGCGGAAAACCGCCAAAGTCGTGAATGGTTTTGGGCTGCGCCATGCCGGTCAGCCACCAGCCCTCGGTGAGCCAGTGCGCGGAAATGCACAAAATCAATTGGGGCCGCGGCAGTTTGGAGCCGAACTCGGCGCCCAGCTTCTGCCAGCTGCGCCGGTACTCGTTGTCTTCGATCGCATTCATCGGGCTGCCGTGGCCGACAAACAGCACCGGCATCCGCTCCGATTTTTTGAGCGAGGGGATCTGGTCGAGTGGGAGGGCTTGTGCAATATTGGTCATATGGGTTCCTGTCAACATCGTTACTTCTGGTCGGTCCACCAGGCTTCCCCAAATTGTCCCTGAAGCCAGGCCACAAAGCCGCTGACCTTGGCGGGAACCAGCCGCGGTGACGGATAGACGGCATGGATCTCCTGGGACGGCAACGCCCAGTCGCCCAGCAAGGGCCGCACGACGCCGCTGTTGACCGATTCGTACGCCACATACCAGGGCAGGGCCGCCACACCCATGCCGCCGCGCGCCGCCGCGAGCAGCGCCGACAGGTTGTTCGAACGCAGCGGCCCCTTGACCGGCACGGGCAGCAGCTGGCCATCGGCACCGATGAAGTGCCAGCGGGCATCGCCTTGCACCGTGCTGTAGATGAGCGCATCGTGCGCCGCCAGATCGGCCGGACTCAGCGGCGTGCCGCGCCGCTCCAGGTAGCCGGGCGCGGCCACCAGCACCCAGGGGTTGATGCCCAGGTAGCGGGCGCCCAGCGTGGAATCTGCCAGCCGGCCCATGCGGATGGCCACGTCGATGCCCTGCTCGACCAGATTCACATAGCGGTCCTCGAAATTCAGCTCGATCTGCAGCTTGGGGTTGAGCTGCATGAAGCGCATCACCAGCGGCACCAGCACGCGCCGGCCGAAGGCTACCGAGGTCGAGATGCGCAGGCCACCCTGCACCTGCGACTGCAGCAGGCTGGCGACGGTCTCGGCCTCCTCCACGTGATGCGCAATCAGCTTGCACTTTTCGTAATACAGCGCGCCGATCTCGGTCGGCGTCACGCCATGCGTCGAGCGATGCAGCAAGCGCGAGCCGAGCTGTTGCTCCAGCTGCGCCACGAGTTTGGTGGCGGACGGCTGGCCCATGCCCATGTCGGCCGCGGCCTTGCTGAACGAGCCGAGGTCCACCACGCGAATAAAGAGCCGAACGGCCTGGATGCGGTCCATGGCTTGCAAGTGGACCACAGCCATCGGCGCCTGTCATTCCAATTTTGAATAACCGTAATGCGCGGGGGCGTCTTGCCGGCAGGAGCCGATGCCGCAACACTGCCCGTCAACGTTTACACACTCTCAAGGAGACTTCGATGGCAAAGATGAAGGCCGCCATGGCCGCGGTGCTGGTGATGGAAAAGGAAGGCGTCACGCAGGCTTTTGGTGTGCCCGGCGCGGCGATCAATCCGCTGTACGCCCAACTGGCCGAGCGCCAGACCATTGGCCACGTGCTCGCCCGCCACGTCGAGGGTGCCTCGCACATGGCCGAGGGCTACACCCGCGCCAAGGCGGGGAATATCGGCGTGTGCCTGGGCACCTCCGGGCCAGCCGGGACGGACATGATCACGGGCCTGTACTCCGCCCAGGCCGATTCGATCCCCATCCTGTGCGTCACCGGCCAGGCGCCGCGCGCGCGAATGCACAAGGAGGATTTCCAGGCGGTGGACATCGCCAGCATCGCCAAGCCCGTTACCAAGTGGGCCACCACCGTGATGGAGCCGGCCCAGGTACCGCGCGCCTTCCAGCAGGCGTTTCACCTGATGCGCTCGGGCCGTCCGGGGCCGGTGCTGATCGATCTGCCGTTCGACGTGCAGATGGCCGAGATCGAGTTCGACATCGAGACCTACGAGCCGCTGCCGGTCTACAAGCCCCGCGCGAGCCGCAAGCAGATCGAAAAGGCGCTCGAGATGCTGAACCAGGCCGACAAGCCGCTGATCGTCGCAGGCGGCGGCATCATCAACGCGGACGCCGCCGATCTGCTGACCCAGTTCGCCGAAATTGCCGGCATTCCGGTCATCCCGACGCTGATGGGCTGGGGCACGATCCCCGACGACCACCCCTTGATGGCGGGCATGTGCGGGCTGCAGACCTCGCAGCGCTATGGCAACGCCAACATGCTGGCAGCAGACTTCGTGCTGGGCATCGGCAACCGCTGGGCGAATCGCCACACGGGCTCGCCCGAGGTGTATTGCAAGGGCCGCAAGTTTGTCCACGTGGACATCGAACCGACCCAGATCGGGCGCGTGTTCGCGCCCGACTACGGCATCGTGTCGGATGCCAGGGCGGCGCTGGCGCTGTTCGTCGGGGTGGCCCGGGAATGGAAGGCAGCCGGCAAGCTGCGCAACTGGTCCGGTTGGGCGGGCGAATGCCAGGCCCGCAAGTCGTCCCTCGAGTACCTGCGCAAGACCAACTTCGACACCGTGCCGATGAAGCCGCAGCGCGTCTACCAGTGCATGAACAATGCCTTCGGTAAAGACGTGACCTACGTCTCCACCATCGGCCTGTCGCAGATCGCCGGTGCGCAGTTCCTGCATGTGTACAAGCCGCGCCACTGGATCAACTGCGGCCAGGCGGGTCCGCTGGGCTGGACGATTCCCGCAGCGCTCGGCGTGCGCGCCGCCGACCCCTCGCGCAAGATCGTGGCGCTGTCGGGCGACTACGACTTCCAGTTCATGCTCGAGGAGCTGGCCGCGGGCGCGCAGTTCAAGCTGCCGTACATTCACGTCGTCGTCAACAACAGCTACCTCGGCCTGATCCGGCAGAGTCAGCGCGGTTTCAATATGGACTACTGCGTGCAGTTGGGTTTTGAAAATATCAATGCCGGCCGCGACGAGGTTGCGGCGCAGGGCTATGGCGTCGATCATGTCAAGGTGGTCGAAGGCCTGGGCTGCAAGGCGATCCGCGTGCACCGGCAGGAAGAGATCGCGCCGGCCATCCAGCAGGCCGAAGCGTGGATGGCGCAGTATCAGGTACCGGTGGTGATCGAGGTCATCCTGGAGCGTGTCACCAACATCGCCATGGGCACCGAGATCGATAACGTGGTGGAATTCGAGGAGCTGGCCACGGGCAAGGCCGACGTGCCCACCGCCACCGCCGTATCCATGCTCGACTAAGGGGGACTGAAATGCCAAAACTTGCCGCCAACCTCACGATGCTGTTCACCGAGGTTCCGTTTCTCGACCGCTTCGAGCGCGCCGCCAAAGCCGGCTTCACGGCCGTGGAGTTCCTGTTTCCGTATGCCTACAGCGCGGGCGACATCAAGCAGCGGCTTGACGCCCACGGCTTGACGCTGGTGCTGCACAACCTGCCCGCTGGCGATTGGGACGCGGGCGAGCGCGGCATCGCCTGCCACCCTGACCGTGTGGCGGAGTTCCGCGATGGTGTGGCAACGGCCATCAGCTACGCCAAAACGCTGGGCGTGGGCCAGCTCAACTGCCTGGCGGGCAAGGCGCCGGAAGGCGTCCCCGACAAGATGCTGCGCGAGACGTTGATTGAGAACCTGCGCTATGCCGCCGCGCAATTGAAGAAGGCCGGACTCAGGCTGCTGATCGAGCCGATCAATACCTTCGACATCCCGGGCTTCTACCTCAACCGAACGACGCAGGCCGTCTCCATCCTGGTCGAGGTCGGTGCCGACAATGCCTTCGTTCAGTACGACATCTACCACGCCCAGCGCATGGAAGGCGAGCTGGCGTCGACCATGCAAAAGTACCTGCCGCGCATCGGCCACATCCAGCTGGCCGACAATCCGGGCCGCAACGAGCCGGGCACTGGCGAAATCAACTACGCGTTCCTGTTCGTGCACCTCGATCGCATCGGCTATACCGGCTGGATCGGTTGTGAATACAAGCCCGCCACCACCACCGAGGCTGGCCTGGGCTGGCGCCAGCAACTCCTGAAATAAACTCCCCTCCAACAACGACCCACATCATGACTTCACAACCTCTCAAGATCGGCTTCATCGGCCTGGGCATCATGGGCACCCCGATGGCCGGCCACCTGCTCAAGGCGGGCCACCAACTGTTCGTCTACACACGCGGCAAGACGCCCGAGGCGATCGCCACCAGCAGCGCAACACAGTGCACCCACGCCCGCGGCGTGGCCGAGCGCGCCGACATCATCATCACGATGGTGCCCGACACACCCGATGTCGAAGCCGTGCTGTTTGGCGAGAACGGCGTTGCCGCGGGATTGAGCCAGGGCAAGGTGGTGGTGGACATGAGCTCGATCTCGCCGGTCGAGACGAAGGAATTCGCGAAGAAGATCCTGGCCCTGGGCTGCGACTACCTCGACGCGCCGGTCAGCGGCGGCGATGTCGGCGCGAAGAATGCGACCCTGTCCATCATGGTCGGCGGCGAACAGGCCGTGTTCGATCGCGTCAAACCCGTGTTCGAACTCATGGGCAAGAACATCACGCTGGTGGGTGGCATCGGCGACGGCCAGACCTGCAAGGTCGCGAACCAGATCGTCGTGGCCCTGACCATCAACGCGGTCGCCGAGGGGCTGCTGTTCGCGGCGCGCGCCGGCGCCGATGCCGGCAAGGTACGCCAGGCGCTGATGGGCGGCTTGGCCACCTCGCGCATCCTGGACATCCTGGGCGATCGCATGATCAAGCGCAGCGTCGATCCGGGCTTTCGCATCGCGCTGCACCAGAAGGACCTGAACCTGGCGCTGGGCGCGGCCAAATCGCTGGGCCTGGCGCTGCCCGCCACCTCGAATGCCCAGCAGCTGTTCAGCGCCTGTGTCTCGCATGGCGGGGCCGCCTGGGACCATTCGGGTATGGTGCGGGCACTGGAAAAGTTGTCGAACTTTGAAATCGGCCAGAAGGCCCCCTGAAGCGCATACGCGAGACCCTCCCCGAGACACCCGACCATGCCCCAAGAAACTCCGCAGGCCCTGCTGCGGCGCCTGTTCGACGCCGCCATCGCCAGCGCCCAGCCGGCGCTGTGCATCCCGCCGCATATGCCGTCACCGAAGGAGCTTGGAACGGGCCGCCTGATCGTGATTGGCGCGGGCAAGGCCTCGGCCGCGATGGCACGCGCCGTTGAAGACCATTGGCCGGGGCCCCTGTCGGGGCTGGTGGTCACCCGCTACGGCTACGCGGTGCCGTGCGAGCGCATCGAGATCGTTGAAGCGGCGCATCCTGTGCCCGACGCCGCCGGCCTGGCCGCCGCCGAACGCCTGCTCGAACTCGTGCAGGGCTTGCGCCCGGATGACCTCGTGCTGTGCCTGATCTCGGGCGGCGGCTCGTCGCTGCTGCCGCTGCCGGCGGCAGGTCTGACGCTGGAGCACAAGCAGGACGTAAACCGCGCCCTGCTGAAGTCGGGCGCCACCATCAGCGAGATGAACTGCGTGCGGCGCCACCTCTCGGGCATCAAGGGCGGGCGCCTTGCCGCAGCCTGTCATCCGGCGCGGGTGCTCACCCTGTTGATTTCCGACGTGCCGGGCGATGATCCGATCGACATCGCCTCCGGCCCCACGGTCGCCGATCCGACGACCTGCGAAGACGCACTCGCCATCATCCGGCGCTACGGCATCGAGGTGCCGGCGGCGGTGCAGGGCGTGCTGGAAAGCGGCCGTGGCGAGTCCATCAAGCCTGGCGACCCGCGGCTGGCGCGCGCCGCCATTCGCATGATCGCCACGCCGCAAATGGCGCTGGAGGCCGCCGCCAGCGTGGCGCAGCAAGCCGGTTACACCCCGTACATCCTCGGTGACGCACTCGAAGGCGAGGCGCGCGACGTCGGCAAGGTGCTGGCGGGCATCGCGCTGCAGGTGGCCGCACGCGGCCAGCCGGTGCCACCGCCCTGCGTGCTGCTCTCGGGCGGCGAGACGACCGTCACCGTGCGCGGCAGCGGGCGCGGCGGGCGCAACGTGGAATGCCTGCTCTCCATCGGCATCGCACTCAACGGCCACCCGCGCATCCATGGGCTGGCGGGCGATACCGACGGCGTGGATGGCCAGGAGGAGATTGCCGGCGCCTGTCTCGCACCCGACTCGCTGGCGCGTGCCTGGGCGCGGGGCATCAGGCCCAGAGACGCCTTGGCGAACAATGACGGTCATGGCTTTTTCGGGGCGCTGGGGGATTCGGTGATCACCGGGCCGACGCTGACCAATGTGAACGACTTTCGCGCCCTTCTCATCGAAGCACCTGCCGAAACCTGAGGCCCCCGCAGAGCCAGAAACGCCAAAGTCGTCGCCAGGCTTTGGCCCTGCGCGGCCTGCCGGGCCGCACCGTTGCGTTCATGCCATTTTCCCTGCCAATTCTCCACAAAATCGGCAACGTCGGGTGGAAATTGGGGGTTGCTCTCCACGACAGCTTGTCGGACAACTGGTATATTGCGTTGCAACATATAACGAAAGTAGATGTTCAGCATGATGTACCAAATCTACGAAACCCAGCGCTCACTGATGGAGCCTTTCGCCGACTTTGCGCAGGCTGCCGCCAAGATGTACGGCAACCCGCTGTCGCCGCTGGGCCAGAATCCCTTCGCACAACGCGTCTCGGCCGGATTCGGCCTGCTCTACCGCCTGGGCAAGGATTACGAAAAACCGGTGTTTGGCCTGCAAACCGTCCCGGTGGACGGCATTGATGTGGCCATCCACGAGCGCGTCGAAATCGACAAGCCGTTTTGCGAACTGCGCCGCTTCAAGCGCTTCACCGACGACCCAGAGACGCTGACCAAGCTCAAGGGCCAGCCTGCGGTGCTGATCGTGGCCCCGCTGTCGGGTCACCATGCCACGCTCCTGCGCGACACCGTCAAGACCATGCTCAAGGACCACAAGGTCTACATCACCGACTGGAAAAATGCCCGGCTGGTGCCCCTGTCCGAAGGTGAATTCCACCTCGACGACTATGTCAACTATGTGCAGGAATTCATCCGTCATCTGCAGGCGCGCTACGGCAACTGCCACGTCGTGAGCGTGTGCCAGCCCACCGTGCCGGTGCTGGCAGCCGTCTCGCTGATGGCCAGCCGCGGCGAGACCACGCCCCTGACCATGACCATGATGGGCGGGCCGATCGACGCGCGCAAGATGCCCACCTCGGTCAACAACCTGGCGACCAACAAGAGCCACGACTGGTTCAAGAACAACGTGATTTACCGCGTGCCCAGCAACTATCCTGGCGCCGGGCGGCGCGTTTACCCGGGCTTTTTGCAGCACACCGGCTTTGTTGCCATGAACCCGAGCAACCACGCCCGCAGCCATTACGACTATTTCAACGACCTGCTCAAGGGCGATGACGTCAGCACGGAAGCGCACCGCAAGTTCTACGACGAATACAACGCCGTGCTCGACATGGACGCCGACTACTACCTCGAGACCATCCGGGTGGTGTTTCAGGATTTCTGCCTCGTCAACGGAACCTGGGACGTGAAGGGCGTGGACGGCAAGACCGAGCGTGTTCGGCCCCAGGACATCAAGACCACCGCCCTGCTTTCCGTCGAGGGCGAGCTCGACGATATTTCCGGTTTGGGCCAAACCCGGGCCGTGCATGAGCTGTGCACTGGCGTGCCCGCATCGCAGCAACGCCATCTGGAGGCCAAGGGCGCAGGCCACTACGGCATTTTCAGCGGCCGGCGCTGGCGCGAGGTGGTGTACCCCGAGGTCAAGCGCTTTATTCTTGAGCACCATGCCGCCAAAGCCGTTATCAAAGCTGAAGAAGCTGCTACAAAGCCAGTAGTACACGCTGCAACGCACGCGGCGGCCCACCTCAAAACGAGTGCCAGCAAGTCCGTCAAAGCGCTCAGCAAACCGGTCGCCAAAACAACGACCACAAAAGTCGCGCGCAAGAAGTAGGTTCGTCCGTGGATGCGCTGGCCGCCCGCATCAATGCCGTCCTGCCCCAAACCCAGTGCACGCGCTGCGGTTACCCGGATTGCGCTGGCTATGCCCAGGCCATTGCCAGCGGCAAAGCAGAAATCAACCAGTGCCCGCCCGGCGGCGCCGAGGGCGTTGCCCGGCTCGCCCGCCTGACCGGACGGCCCGTGCGGCCGCTGAATCCCGCGAATGGGCTCGAGGCCCCGCGCACGGTCGCCGTCATCGACGAGGACTGGTGCATCGGCTGCACCCTGTGCATTGCCGCCTGCCCGACCGACGCCATCATCGGCAGCAACAAGCTGATGCATACCGTGATCGAGCCTTACTGCACCGGCTGCGAGCTGTGCGTTCCGGTCTGCCCGGTGGACTGCATCAGCCTGGAGAACGTCACGCAAGAGCGCACCGGCTGGGACGCGTGGTCACAAGCCCAGGCCGACGAAGCCCGCGAACGCTACGAGTTTCATGGCGTCAGGAGAAGCAGGGACCAGGGCGAGAACGATAAAAGGCTCGAAGAAAAAGCCCAGGCCAAACTGGCCGACCTGCCCGCCCACTCGCAGATCACCGACCCGGAGGCACTCGCCCCAAAGCGCACCGTGATTGAAGCGGCGCTGGCCCGTGCACGCGCGCGCCGCGGCGACGCATCCGGTAGAAACTAACGCAGCGCCGCGTTCAGGCCTGCCAGCGCCTGGGCGCCCGGGCAAAGGTCCTCGCGCCCCAGCGCGTTGAGTGGCGCGGCACCGGTGTTGAGCGCCGCGTGCAGGTCGCTGGCATCCGGGTCCACGTAGAGCAGGCCCGTGACCACCTCGCCGCGCGCCTGGTGTATCTGCACATGGTTCATCGCAGCCAGCCGGTCGGTCGGATCGTAACCCTCGTGCAGCTTGCGCAGGCGCAGCGTCAATCCGTCATGCTGCAGCACCTCCACCACCTCGCCCGGCGCGTAGTCGGTGGTGATTTCGTTGCGCGGCGTGATGAAGTCGATGCGGTTCACGGCCTCGTTGTGCTCGCGCACATAGTCGTAGCTCTTGGTGCTGCCCGCGTGGTTGTTGAACGCCACGCAGGGGCTGATGACGTCGATGAAGGCCGCGCCGCCGTGGCCGATGGCGCCCTTGATCAGCGGCACCAGTTGCGCCTTGTCGCCCGAAAAGCTGCGCGCCACGTAGGTGGCGCCGAGCTGCAGTGCCATGCCGATCAAGTCGACGGGGCTGTCGCGGTTGATCGCGCCCTTCTTGCTTTTGGAGCCGCGGTCGGCCGTGGCGGAAAATTGCCCCTTGGTCAGCCCATACACACCGTTGTTTTCCACGATGTAGACCATGTTCACGCCGCGCCGCATGGCATGGGCGAACTGCCCCAGGCCGATCGAGGCCGAGTCGCCGTCGCCCGAGACACCCAGGTACAGCAGGTCGCGGTTGGCCAGGTTGGCGCCGGTCAGCACCGAGGGCATGCGCCCGTGCACGGTGTTGAAGCCGTGCGAGGCACCCAGAAAATAATCCGGCGTCTTGGAGCTGCAGCCGATGCCCGAGAGCTTGGCCACGCGGTGCGGCTCGATGTCGAGCTCCCAGCAGGCCTGGATGATGGCCGCCGAGATCGAGTCGTGGCCGCAGCCCGCGCACAGCGTGGAAACCTTGCCTTCGTAGTCGCGCCGGGTGTAGCCGACCTTGTTGGTCTGCAACGCGGGATGGTGCATGCGGGGTTTGGCGAGGTAAGTCATACGGCTTGCTCCTGGACGGTGCTTCGCGCCTTGCGCTTGGGCGTGCTCGCCTCGGCGTGCACGTGGTCGGTGATGGCTTCGGTGATGAAGCGCGCCGTGATCGGCGTGCCGTCGTAGTGCAGCACGCGCACCAGGCGCGATGGATCCACCTCCAGCTCATTCACCAGCAGGCTGCGCATCTGGGCGTCGCGGTTCTGCTCGACCACGAACACGGACTCGTGCTCGGCCAGGAACTGCGCCACGCTCTCGGGGAACGGGAAGGCGCGCAGGCGCAGTGCGTCCAGGTGGATGCCCACCTCCGTCAATGAATCCAGCGCCTCGTTCATCGCGGGCGAGGTGGAGCCGAAGTAAATGACGCCAAGCCGCGTCTTGCGCGCCGCCTTGCGCAGCACCGGCTGTGGCACCAGCGTGGCGGCGGTCTCGAACTTCTTGAGCAGGCGCTGCACGTTGTAAATGTAGTCCGGCCCACGCTCGGAGTAGCGGGCGTACGGATCGCGTGTGGTACCGCGCGTGAAGTAGCTGCCCCGGGTCGGATGCGTACCGGGCAGCGTGCGCCAGGGAATACCGTCGCCGTCCACGTCCTTGTAGCGGCCAAAATCCTTGCCTGCTTCCAGTTCTTCGGCCGTCATCACCTTGCCGCGGTCGTACTGGCGCGCATCGTCCCATTGAAGCGGCTCGCACAGGCGCTGGTTCATGCCGATGTCCAGGTCGGTCATCAGGAACACCGGCGTCTGCAGCCGGTCGGCCAGGTCCAGCGCGGCGGCCGCGTGTTCAAAGCATTCGTGCGGGTCTTCGGGAAACAGCAGCACGTGCTTGGTGTCGCCGTGCGAGGCATAGGCGCACGACAGCAGGTCGGCCTGCTGCGTGCGCGTGGGCATGCCGGTGGACGGCCCGCCGCGCTGCACGTTGATGATGGTGACCGGGATCTCGGCAAAGTAGGCCAGGCCGATGAACTCGGTCATCAGCGACACGCCCGGCCCCGAGGTCGCGGTGAAGGCGCGCGCCCCATTCCACCCGGCCCCCACCACCATGCCGATGGAGGCAATCTCGTCCTCGGCCTGGACGATGGCGAATTTGTTCATGCCGGTGGAGGGCTCCACGCGCAGCTTGCTGCAGTACTTCTGGAACGCCTCGGCCACAGAGGACGACGGCGTGATCGGGTACCAGGCCGCCACCGTGGCGCCGCCGTATACGCAGCCCAGGGCCGCAGCGCTGTTGCCGTCCACGAAGATGCGTTCGCCGACTTTCTTGGAAGCGCGCACCTGCAATCCGATCGGGTCCAGATGGTCGCGCGCAAACTCGCGGCCCGCATTCAGCGCGCGCACGTTGGACTCGAGCAGTCGTTCCTTGCCGCGGTACTGCTCGGAAAACAGTGTCTCGATGACCTGCGCGTCCATGCCCAGCAACATCGACAGCGCGCCCACGTACAGGATGTTCTTGAACAGCTGGCGCTGGCGCGCGTCCTCGTAGGTGGCGTTGCAGATGGCGGTGAGCGGCATGCCGATCACATGCAGGTCTTCGCGAAAGCTCGAGGGCGGCAATTGCCGCGTGCTGTCGTAGAACAGGTAGCCGCCGGGGTCGACCTCGGCCACATCGGCGTCCCAGGTTTGCGGGTTCATCGCCACCATCATGTCCACGCCGCCGCGCCGGCCGAGGTAGCCTTTTTCGCACACGCGCGCCTCGTACCAGGTGGGCAGGCCCTGGATGTTGCTCGGGAAGATGTTGCGCGGGCTGACCGGCACGCCCATGCGCAAAATGGCCTTGGCGAACAGCTCGTTGGCCGAGGCCGATCCCGAGCCGTTGACGTTGGCGAACTTGACGACAAAGTCGTTCACCGATTCGATGCGCTTCATGCCCTGGCCTCCATGCGCTGTGCCCCGACTCTGGTGCTCTTGCGATCACGCGCTCGTTCGCCCGCGTAAGTTTCCATGAGCAGATACTTCTGCATGTCCCAGGCGCCCGTGGGACAGCGCTCGGCGCACAGGCCGCAGTGCAGGCAGACGTCCTCGTCCTTGATCATGACCCGGCCGGTTTTCAGCAGTCCCGACACATACAGGTCCTGCGTGGAGTTGCGTGCCGGCGCCTTGAGCCGCGTGCGCAGATCGTGCTCCTCGCCGTTGTCGGTGAAGGTGATGCAGTCCATGGGGCAGATGTCCACGCAGGCGTCGCACTCGATGCAGCTGGCGTCGGTGAACACGGTCTGCACGTCGCAGTTCAGGCAGCGCTCGGCCTCCTTGAAGGCGGTGGCGGCGTCAAAGCCCAGTTCCACCTCCACGCGGATGTTGGCCAGCGCCTTCTCGGCCTTGGCCCAGGGCACCTTGAAGCGCGCATCGCCCGAGATCGCGTTGTCGTAGCTCCATTCGTGGATGCCCATTTTCTGTGACAGCAGGTTCACGTGCGGCGCAGGCCGCTGGCGGATGTCCTCGCCATGCAGCAACCGATCGATGGACACCGCCGCCTCGTGCCCGTGGGCCACCGCGGTGATGATGTTCTTGGGACCAAACGCCGCGTCGCCACCGAAGAACACTTGCGCAAGGCTGGACTGGAAGGTTTTTTTGTCGAGCACCGGCAGGCCCCACTCATCGAAGGCGATGCCACAGTCGCGCTCGATCCACGGAAACGAATTTTCCTGCCCTACGGCGATCAGCACCTCGTCGCAGGCAACGACGACGTCGGGCTCGCCGGTGGCCACCAGCTGGCGCCGGCCCTTGTCGTCGCGCACCGCCTTGACCACTTCGAATGTCATGCCCGTGAGCTTGCCGCCTTCGTGCACGAAGGCCTTGGGCACGTGGAAGTTGATGATCGGGATGCCCTCGTGCATCGCGTCTTCCTTTTCCCAGGGCGAGGCCTTCATTTCCTCGAAGCCGCTGCGCACGATCACCTTCACGTCTTCGCCGCCGAGGCGGCGCGCCGAACGGCAGCAGTCCATCGCGGTGTTGCCGCCGCCCAGCACGATCACCCGCTTGCCGATGCGGGTGACGTGACCGAACGAGACCGAGGCCAGCCAGTCGATGCCGATGTGAATCTGTGCGGCGGCCTCAGTTCGGCCAGGCAGTTGCAGATCGCGCCCGCGCGGTGCGCCACAGCCCACGAACAGCGCATCGAAGCCCTGCGCCAGCAGCTCGTTCATGGAGTCCACGCGCTGGCCGCCGCGAAAGTCCACCCCCAGGTTCAACACATAACCGGTCTCCTCGTCGATCACCGACTCGGGCAGGCGAAAGTGCGGAATCTGCGTGCGCATGAAGCCACCGGCCTTGGCCTCAGTATCGAACACCGTCACCTGATAACCCTGCGGCGCGAGGTCGCGCGCCACGGTGAGCGAGGCCGGTCCCGCGCCGATGCAGGCGATGCGCTTGCCCTTGCGGCGCAGCTCGGGCGCCACCGGAATCGGCATGCGGTCGCGCACGTCGTCCTTGTGGTCGGCGGCCACGCGCTTGAGCCGGCAGATCGCCACCGGCTGCGGATGCTCGCCATTGCTTTCCTCGACCCGGCCGCGCCGGCAGGCAGGCTCGCAGGGCCGGTCGCAGGTGCGCCCCAGGATGCCGGGAAACACGTTGGAGACCCAGTTGACCATGTAGGCGTCGCTGTAGCGACCCTGGCCGATCAGCCGGATGTATTCAGGGACGGGGGTGTGGGCCGGACAGGCCCACTGGCAATCGACGACCTTGTGGAAATAGGACGGATTCGCGATATCGGTAGGCTGCAAAACTGTCTCCTTGCCCTGGTGTGCACTGCACAAATGGTGACTAGTAATAACAGTCTAAGCCTCGCAGCCCTGAAAGTGTTCTCGGGTGAATCCCGCAGCGTGGTCTTTACACGTCAAACGCTCCAGGCTTCGAGAGCGCCAGCCGGGAAAAGGCGCTGATCACCTCGGGCGGTGCCTGCACCAGTTCGATCAGAACCCCCTCGCCGCCAATCGGCAACTCGTCGTTGCCCTTGGGGTGGACGAAGCAGATGTCGAACCCCGCCGCGCCCTTGCGGATGCCGCCGGGCGCGAAGCGCACGCCCTTGCTGGAGAGCCATTGCACCGCGCCGGGCAGGTCGTCGATCCAGAGCCCGACATGGTTGAGCGGTGTAGTGTGGACGGCCGGCTTCCTGTCGGGGTCCAGCGGCTGCATCAGATCCACTTCGACCTTGAACGGGCCGGTGCCCATGGCGCAGATATCTTCATCCACGTTCTCACGCTCCGAGACAAAATTGCCCGTGATTTCCAGGCCGAACATGTCCACCCACAAGGTGCGCAGGCGCTCCTTGCTGGGGCCGCCGATGGCGATTTGCTGGATGCCCAGGACTTTGAAGGGACGCTGACTCATGTGAACTCCCAATTTGCGTTCATGCATGCGCTCATGAAAACTCGATGATCGGCTGGTCCACCGCCAGGCTTTCGCCCTTGGCCGCCAGCACCTTGCCCACCACGCCGTCGGCCACCGCAAACAGCACGTTTTCCATCTTCATGGCCTCGATCACGGCCACGCGCTCGCCCGCCTGCACCTTCTGCCCCGGCTGCACGGCCACGTCCACCAGCAGCCCAGGCATGGGCGAGAGCACGTAGCGGCTCATGTCGGGCGGCGCCTTGTAAGGCATCAGCGCATACAACGCGGCCGCGCGCGGCGACAGCACCAGCGCGTCGATGCGGCTGCCGCTGTGCGCCACGCGAATGGACAGAGGGTTCTTGCCCGTGCCGCGCTCGACCTGCGCCGTGAACGGCTGGTCGTTGCAGGTGCCGCGAATGCGGACCGAACCGAGCCGGAAGTTGCTACAGAATCTATAGCTGCTTGCGCCCACCTGGACATGGCTGGAGCCTGTTTTTCCTTCAAAGTCCGTGACCTGCACCGGACTCGTGAGGTTGTGCCCCTGCTGGCCCAGCGTGACCACCACAAACTCCTCACCCACCGCCACTTCATGGCCCTGCATCTGGCCGCTGATGCCGCTGGCGCGGTCGCGATAGCGGCGGTTCACAAACGCGGCCAGCGCCACCAGGAAGTTCGGGTCGTCGCGCGGCACCTCTTCCGCCCGGAAACCGCTGGCATAGTGCTCGGCGATGAAGCCGGTGTTGAAATCACCCGCGACAAACTTGGGATGCGCCAGCAGCGCCGCCTGGAACGGGATGTTGCTGCTGACGCCGCGAATCACAAAGCCGTTCAGCGCCTCGCGCATCTTGGCAATGGCGTCGAGGCGATCCTTGCCGTGCACGATGAGCTTGGCGATCATCGAGTCGTAGAACATCGGGATCTCGCCGCCGTCCCGCACCCCAGTGTCGACGCGTACGCCATACAGCTGCGACGTGTCGGCCGCAAACATCGTCTCCTTCGGCGGCTGGAAACGCACGAGCCGGCCCGTGCTCGGCAGAAAGCCGCGGAACGGGTCTTCGGCGTTGATGCGGCACTCGATGGCCCAGCCGTTGCGCTGCACGTCCTTTTGCGCCAGCGGCAGCGTCTCGCCGGCCGCCACGCGGATCATCAGCTCGACCAGGTCCAGCCCGGTGATGCACTCGGTCACCGGATGCTCGACCTGCAGCCGCGTGTTCATCTCCAGGAAATAAAAGCTCTGGTCCTTGCCAACCACGAACTCCACCGTGCCGGCGCTCTGGTACTTGACCGCGCGGGCCAATGCCACCGCCTGCTCGCCCATGGCCTTGCGCGTGGCCTCGGAGATGAAGGGCGACGGCGCCTCCTCGATCACCTTCTGATGCCGGCGCTGGATCGAGCATTCGCGCTCGTTCAGGTAGACGCAGTTGCCGTGGCTATCGCCCATGAGCTGAATTTCGATGTGGCGCGGCTCCTCGACAAACTTCTCGATGAACACGCGGTCGTCGCCAAAGCTGTTGCGTGCCTCGTTGCGGCAACTGGTAAAGCCCTCGAACGCCTCCTTGTCGTTGAACGCCACGCGCAGCCCCTTGCCGCCGCCGCCAGCCGACGCCTTGATCATGACGGGATAGCCAATGCCCTTGGCGATCCCGACCGCCTGCTCTGCCGTCTCAATCGCTTCGTTGACGCCGGGGATGCAGTTCACGCCGGCTTCCTTGGCCAGCTTCTTGGACGCAATCTTGTCGCCCATCGCGGCAATGGAATAGTGCTTGGGGCCGATGAAAACAATGCCCTCTTCCTCCACCCGTTTGGCAAAGTCCGCGTTCTCGCTCAAAAACCCGTAGCCCGGGTGCACCGCCTGCGCGCCGGTCTGCTTGCACGCGGCAATGATCCTGTCCGCCACCAGGTAACTCTCGCGGCTGGGTGCCGGGCCGATGTTGACGGCCTCGTCGGCCAGCGCCACGTGGCGCGCGCCCGCATCGGCGTCGGAATACACCGCCACCGTTTTGATACCCATCTTGCGGGCCGTCTTGATCACGCGGCAGGCAATTTCACCGCGGTTGGCAATCAGTATTTTGGTAAACATTCGCAGTCTCCTGTTCGGGAATCAGTTTGTGTGCTTTGCGCAGTGGCTTGAAGTCTCACCAAGGCGGCGCCGGACCTCCAACGGCGGATGTCTGAACCCGCAACGTGCACGGCGTATCCGCCTTCGCTCATGTCCCCCGCCCTGCGGGCTCCTCCTTTACTTCGCTGCGGCAGACACACCGCGCCCGTTGCTGCGAAGGGAGTCCTGCACAGGCCAGCCGACCCCGTCGTCGCTTCAAAAGTGGGCTGCCTGGGTGCTTTGCGTAGGTAAAGGAGGAGGCCGAAGGCCGGGGGACACGAAGCAAAGTGCCCGGGCAGCCCGCTCGCACACACGCTGTGCAGAGGAAAGCTCTTCATGTCCATGGTCACAAAGGAATGTTGCCGTGCTTGCGCCACGGGTTCTCGATCTTCTTCTCGCGCAGCATCACCAGGCTACGGCAGATGCGCTTGCGCGTCTCGTGCGGCAGGATCACGTCGTCGATGAAGCCGCGTGCGCCGGCCACGAACGGGTTGGCAAAGCGCGCCTTGTATTCCGCCTCGCGTGCAGCGAGTTTCACAGGATCGTTCTTGTCCTCGCGGAAGATGATTTCCACCGCACCCTTCGCGCCCATCACCGCAATTTCGGCGTTGGGCCAGGCGAAGTTGACATCGCCGCGCAAGTGCTTGGAGCTCATCACATCGTAGGCGCCGCCGTAGGCCTTGCGCGTGATCACCGTGATCTTCGGGACCGTGCATTCGGCGTAGGCGAACAGCAGCTTGGCGCCATGCTTGATGATGCCGCCGTACTCCTGCGCGGTGCCCGGCATGAAGCCCGGCACGTCGACAAACGTGACCACGGGAATGTTGAAGGCATCACAAAAGCGCACGAAGCGCGCGGCCTTGATCGAACTCTTGATGTCCAGGCAGCCCGCCAGCACCAGCGGCTGATTCGCCACGATGCCCACCGTCTGCCCTTCCATGCGGCCGAAGCCGATGAGGATGTTTTTCGCGTACTCGGGCTGCAGCTCGAAGAAGTCGCCATCGTCCACGGTCTTGGTGATCAGCTCCTTCATGTCGTAGGGCTGGTTGGGGTTGTCAGGCACCAGCGTGTCGAGCGAAGCCTCCATACGGTCCGCCGGATCACCGCTCAGGCGCACCGGGGCTTTTTCGCGGTTGCTGAGTGGCAGGTAGTTGTACAGGCGCCGCAACATCAGCAGCGCCTCCACGTCGTTCTCGAACGCCAGGTCGGCCACGCCGCTCTTGGTGGTGTGCGAAATCGCACCGCCCAGCTCTTCGGCGGTAACCTCCTCGTGCGTCACGGTCTTGACCACCTCGGGGCCCGTGACGAACATGTACGAGCTGTCCTTGACCATGAAAATGAAATCGGTCATGGCCGGCGAATACACGGCGCCGCCCGCGCACGGCCCCATGATCATGCTGATTTGCGGCACCACGCCGCTGGCCATCACGTTGCGCTGGAACACGTCGGCGTAGCCGCCCAGCGAGGCCACGCCTTCCTGGATGCGCGCGCCGCCCGAATCGTTCAGGCCGATCACGGGCGCGCCGACCTTCATGGCCTGGTCCATCACCTTGCAGATCTTCTCGGCATGCGCCTCGGACAGCGCACCGCCGAACACGGTGAAGTCCTGGCTGAACACGAACACCAGGCGGCCGTTGATCATGCCGTAGCCGGTGACCACGCCGTCGCCCGGAATCTTGTTGTCGGCCATGCCGAAGTCGCTGCAGCGGTGCTCCACGAACATGTCCCATTCCTCGAACGTGCCCTCATCGAGCAGCAGTTCCAGCCGCTCGCGGGCCGTGAGCTTGCCCTTTTTGTGCTGAGAATCAATGCGCTTTTGTCCACCGCCCAGGCGCGCGAGTTCGCGCTTGGCTTCGAGTTGTTCGAGGATGTTTTGCATGGTCAGTTTTCGTCGTTGCTTCAATATTGATAGTGGGTCACGCCCGTCTGTCCTGAGCTGCGAGCAGATTTCGCGCCGCAGTGGAGGCCGCCAGCCGGCCTTCGGCGACGTCGCGGGTCAGCTGCGGCAGCAGCTCGCGCACCTGCGGATGCTGGCGGAACGCCTGCTTCAGGCCCGCATCGATGCGCTCCCACATCCACGCCAGCGCCTGCTGTTGCCGGCGCGCCGCCAGCCGTCCGTTGGCGCCCTGCAACACCTGGTACTGCGTGACCGCCGCCCAGAATTCGGCCACGCCCTTGCCGTGCAGCGCGCTGAGCTGGATCACCTGGGGATGCCACCGCTTGTCGGGATCCTGCGCCTGGGCGTGCCCCATCGCATGGTTCACCAGGCCAAACAGGCGCATCGCCGACATGATTTGCGCCTGCGCGCGGCGCGCGGCGTCGGCATCCAGATCGGCCTTGTTGATGACCACCAGGTCGGCCAGTTCCATCACGCCCTTCTTGATGGCCTGCAGATCGTCGCCGGCGTTGGGTAACTGCATCAACACGAACATGTCGGTCATGCTGGCCACCGCCGTCTCGCTTTGTCCGACGCCCACGGTCTCGACGATGACGACGTCGTAGCCCGCGGCCTCGCACACCAGCATGGCCTCGCGCGTTTTCTCGGCCACGCCGCCCAGCGTGCCGCTGGACGGGCTCGGACGGATGTAGGCGCGCTCGTGCACCGAGAGCTTTTCCATGCGGGTCTTGTCGCCCAGGATGGAGCCGCCCGACACCGTGGACGACGGGTCGATGGTGAGCACGGCGACGCGGTGCCCTTGCTCGATCAGGTACAGGCCGAGCACTTCGATGAAGGTGGATTTGCCGACGCCCGGCACGCCGCTGATGCCCAGGCGGAACGCCTTGCCGGTGTGCGGCAGCAGCGCCGTGAGCAGTTCGTCGGCCTGCGCGCGGTGGTCGGCGCGGGTGGATTCCAGCAGCGTGATGGCCTTGGCGATGGCGCGGCGCTGCACGCTGGCACCGCCATGCAGCACTGCATCCGCCAGTGCGCTCTGGCTCACTTCAATGCAGCCTTGATCTGCTCCAGCACGTCCTTGGCACTGGCCGGAATCGGCGTGCCGGGGCCGTAGATGCCCTTGACGCCCGCCTCGTACAGCATTTCGTAATCCTGGCGCGGAATCACGCCGCCGACGAACACGATGATGTCGTCGGCGCCCTGCTTTTTGAGCTCGGCGAGGATGGCCGGCACCAGCGTCTTGTGGCCGGCCGCCAGCGTGGAGACGCCCACCGCATGCACGTCGTTCTCGATCGCCTGGCGCGCGCACTCTTCGGGCGTCTGGAACAGCGGGCCGATGTCCACGTCGAAGCCGAGGTCGGCAAAGGCCGTGGCCACGACCTTGGCGCCGCGGTCATGGCCGTCCTGGCCCAGTTTGGAGATCATCACGCGCGGGCGCCGGCCCTGATCCTGGGCGAATTGATCAATTTCGGCCTTGAGTTTGTCCCAGCCTTCGGCCGAGTCATAAGCGGCTGCATACACACCGGTCACCTTTTGCGTATCGGCGCGGTGGCGCCCGTAAACTTTCTCCATCGCATCACTGACCTCGCCCACCGTGGCGCGCAGGCGCATCGCGCGGATCGTCAGGTCCAGTAGATTGCCGGCGCCCGACTCTGCTGCAGAAGTGATAGCAGACAGTGCAGACTGCACAAGGGCTTCATCGCGATTTTGCTTGACATTCTTCAAACGTGTGATCTGCCCGTCACGCACCGCCACGTTGTCGATGTCGCGGGTCTCAATCGCGTCTTCCGTCTTGAGCCTGTACTTGTTGACGCCGACGATCACGTCCTTGCCCGAATCGATGCGGGCCTGCTTCTCGGCCGCGGCGGCCTCGATCTTGAGCTTGGCCCAGCCGCTGTCCACGGCCTTCGTCATGCCGCCCATGGCATCGACCTCTTCGATGATGCTCCAGGCCGCATCGGCCATGTCCTGCGTGAGCTTTTCCATCATGTAGCTGCCCGCCCACGGGTCCACCACGTTGGTGATGTGCGTCTCTTCCTGGATGATGAGCTGGGTGTTGCGCGCGATACGTGAGCTGAATTCGGTCGGCAGCGCAATGGCCTCGTCGAAACTGTTGGTGTGCAGGCTTTGCGTGCCGCCGAACACGGCCGCCATCGCCTCGATGGTGGTGCGCACCACGTTGTTGTACGGGTCCTGCTCGGTGAGCGACCAGCCGCTGGTCTGGCAGTGCGTGCGCAGCATCAGGCTCTTGGGGCTCTTCGCGTTGAATTCCTTCATGATGCGGCACCACAAGAGCCGCGCGGCACGCATCTTGGCCACTTCCAAATAGAAGTTCATGCCGATGGCCCAGAAGAAGGACAGGCGCCCGGCAAAGCCATCGACGTCCATGCCCTTGGCAATGGCGGTCTTCACATACTCCTTGCCGTCGGCCAGCGTGAAGGCCAGCTCCAGCGCCTGGTTCGCGCCGGCTTCCTGCATGTGATAGCCCGAAATCGAAATCGAGTTGAACTTCGGCATGTGCTGCGCCGTGTACTCGATGATGTCGCCGATGATGCGCATCGACGGTTCGGGCGGGTAGATGTAGGTGTTGCGGACCATGAACTCCTTGAGGATGTCGTTCTGGATGGTGCCGCTGAGCTTGTCCTGGCTCACGCCCTGCTCTTCGGCTGCCACCACATACCCGGCCAGCACCGGCAGCACGGCACCGTTCATGGTCATGGAGACCGATACCTTGTCCAGCGGGATCTGGTCGAACAGGATTTTCATGTCCTCCACGCTGTCGATCGCCACGCCGGCCTTGCCGACGTCGCCGGTCACGCGCGGATGGTCGGAGTCGTAGCCGCGGTGCGTCGCCAGGTCGAACGCGACCGACACGCCTTGAGCGCCTGCCGCCAGCGCCTTGCGGTAGAACGCATTCGATTCTTCGGCCGTGGAGAAGCCCGCGTACTGGCGGATGGTCCAGGGCCGCACCGCGTACATCGTGGCCTGCGGGCCGCGGATATAGGGCTCGAAGCCGGGCAGCGTGTCGGTGTAGGGCAGATCCTTGATGTCCTGCGCGGTGTACAGCGGCTTGACGCTGATGCCGTCCGGCGTGTGCCAGCTCAGGGCATCCACGTCGCCGCCGGGGGCGGATCTGGCGGCGGCCTTGGCCCAATCGTCGAGATTGGCGGATTTGAATTCAGGGGACTTTGGGCTCATGGCATGGCTCGCTCGGTGGTCGTTCTATTGTCGGTTTTTGTACGGCAGCGAGTTTACATCATTTATAATTATTCATTCAGAATATCCATTTGAGCCTACAATTCACCGCATGGTCGCTGCCTCCCTGTCCCCCCGCGCACTCTACGAAGAAGTGGCCGAACTGCTGCGCCAGCGCATTTTCAACCGTGAGCTGGAGCCCGGCAGCTGGATCGACGAACTCAAGCTGGCCGAGCAATACGGCATCAGCCGCACGCCGCTGCGCGAGGCGCTCAAGGTGCTGGCCACGGAGGGCCTGGTGACCATGAAGGTGCGGCGCGGGGCCTACGTGACCGAGGTGTCCGAGCGCGACCTGACCGATGTGTACCACCTGCTCGGCCTGCTGGAATCCGACGCGGCCGGCGTCGTGGCGACCGAGGCCACCGACGCGCAGCTGCGCGAACTGCAGGCCTTGCACCAGGAACTGGAGGCCGCCGCCGTGCCCGGCAGCGAGGACCGCCAGCGGTTCTTTGCCGTCAACGAGCGCTTTCACATGCAACTGCTGGCGGTGGCCAACAACCGCTGGCGCGACCAGATGGTGGCCGACCTGCGCAAGGTCATGAAGCTGAACCGCCACAACTCGCTGCTGAAGTCGGGCCGGATCGAGGAGTCCCTGCGCGAGCACCGCGCCATCATGGCCGCACTGCTCGCGCGCGACAGCGCGGCGGCCGTGCAGCGCATGCACGAGCACTTCAAGAACGGGCTGGAGGCGGCGGCCTGATCGGACTGGCGCCTCTGCGCCCCATGCGGTTCAACCCTCGGGCGGCGGGAAAGTCGGCCGCGTCTGCGGGGGCGACTCAAAGCGCCCCCAGACGAGCTTGCCGGCGACGCCGAGAAACAGCGCCGAGCCAATCACCAGCATGTACTTGCCGAGCTGCTGCTGGTCGTCGAGCAGATAGAGGTTGCACAGGCGTTCGGGCGAGATCAGGTAAAGCCAGCCGAGGCGGAAGAACGTGGCAATGAATTCGAGCAGGAACATGCCGCGTACGATGAAGTTCATGCGCGGCCAGCTGAGCGCGAACGGCAGCCCGACGAGCAACGGCAGCGAGAGATATTTGGCCGCGGCGACCAGTGGCTCGGTCACCGAGGCGTCGAGCGCGCGCGGCAGCATCCAGAACGCACTGGCAACGCTGGCGAGCACCAGCCCGCTGATGCCGAGGTGATTCCAGCGCGCGATTCGCGCCAGCAGCGGCGCCGGCAGCGCCTGCGCCAACAGGCCGCCGACGCCGATCAACAATGGCAGTTGCAGCAGCATCTGCGCGGTCATGCTCGACTCGAGCGCGTGCCTGAGCGGTGGCGCCAGCAGCACCACCAGCGCCAGCGCGGCGAGGCGGCCGGGGTGACGCAGGTGCATGGTCATTGGCCGAGACGCTGCAGCACCGCGCGCTCGACCGACCCCGGGTCGCCGAGGTCGAAGATCCCGACCAGCCGGCCACGCGGATCGACGAGATGGACTGCCGCGTTGTGGGTGTAGCCGCCTTGGCCGTCGGCGATGACGGTGACGCCGAACACACGCTTGATCTGCGCCAGGCCGTCAGGGTCGATCGGCCTGGCGGCGAGCCAGCCATGGCCGCGGTCGCGTGAGTGCGCCAGGTAGGCCGCAAGTTGCGAGGGGGTGTCGTGATCCGGGTCGAAACTGATGCTCAGCAACTGCACCTTGCCCTGAGCGATTGGCCCGGCAAGACGGTCCTGCAATTGCGCGAATTCGCCCCCGAGCGCGATGCAATAGCTCGGGCAGCGCGTGTAGATGAAATCGATCACAAGCCACTTGCCACGAAAATCGCTCAACTGGATGTGCGCGCCCGACTGCGTTTGCAAGGCCGCCGCAGGAATCCGGGCCGGATGCCGCTGCACTGCAAGCCGCCGCGCGGCTTCGGTGGTAAAGGACTGGAACCCGTCGGTGGCCGCGCTGAACACTGCGCCGCCGACCAGCAGGAACACCAGGCTAGCCAGTAACGCGCGCAGGGTCGGCATGGCCAGGCGACCTGAGCAGCCCGACAAGGATTTGAACAGCGAACACCAGCATCGCTGTAATCAGCAAGGCTGCACCGATGGCCCCGGCCTGGTCGTACGGCAGCCACTGCGGCAAATGGACCGCGAAACGCCGCGGCGTACTTTCATGGCCGGCCGCGAGAAATGCGAAGACGAACACCAGGCCCCCCAAAACATAGAGCGGAAAACCAAGCTTGTCGCTTGCGCGAGCGGGCGTACGCTGGCCAATCACGTGAAACATCAACGCAAGCACCATCGGCAGCACACCGAGCAGCAGATAGAAATGAAAGTGACCCGGCACCCACTGGGTGTTGTGCATCACCCTGTTGACAGAAATGGTGCCATCGATGATGGCGGGGATGATGCCCGCCGCCCACCCGAACATGGACAACATCAGCAGACTGGACGGCATGCGCCAACGCATGCCGGAGCGGTAAACATTGGTCAACGCACCATAGACCGTCACGGTAAACACCGGCAGGCCGGCGCAGTAGGAAATGATCTGGCCCATCACCAGCATCCAGAATGGCATGGCGTAATCCATCATCAGGTGGTGTGGATAGACGATCAGCACCATCACCAGGCTCGACGCCCATGACCACAGGAACGGCCGCGAGATCGGGTACGGCCTGCCGCTGTAGCGCGGCAACATCTCGTAGACGGCGATCACGCCCATGTAGATGCTGGCGTTGATGAACATGTGGCCGAACAGATAGGTCAGGTTCTTCACCAGCAGTGCGTTGAGTCCGACCGACGGAAAATAGATGTTGATCAGGCACATCACCAGCACGACCGCGCCGGCCAGCACACCGATCGAATTGGTGATGGCCACCATGGTGCTCGCAACCACGGCCTTCGGATGCGACTTGTCGATCTCGCCGCCAAACAGCCACTGCAGTCCCAGCGCGCGGCCGAGGTTGCCGTAAACCCGGATGATGGCCCACATCGCATCCAGGTAGAACAGCAGGAAGCCGACGCCGATGAGCAGGTAGCCGAACATGAACAGCGCGGCAGCGTGCGGACTCCACACGTTCATCGAATGCACCGGCAGCGGATAAAGAAAGGTCCACGCTCCGGCGTAGCCACCCATGAATACCGCCGCCAGGAGAGCGACCGCGCCGAGCATAAAGAGCACGTAGTTGGCAGCGAAGATCGCGAGTGTCAACTTGACATACTTGCGCAGAAAAAACCACATCACCACGCTGGACGCCAACCCGATCGTGCCCACCATGCCGGCACCGTGCGCCGTCATTACCCGATAGAAAACGTCGAGCGGAACGCCGAGCCAGGTACTCTGGGCCAGGCGCATCGTCAAGCCGAAGAGCATCATCAGCACAAAGACGAGCAGCACCGAGACCACATACAAATTGAAGACGATGCGCTCGTTGCGCGTCAGGGCCTCGTCGGCCGGGTACAGTTGCATGGTGCTCATGATTGCGCTCCTTTATCGGCCGCGACGACTTCGAACTCGGTGACCATTCCGTGGTGCGCCAAACCGCAATATTCCAGACACATGACCCGGTACTTGCCGGGCTCGGTGAAGGTGTAGAGCAGCCGGTTGCTGAAGCCGGGCATCGCTTGGGTCTGCGTGACGATCCGGCCGCTCGGGCCGTAGATCGCGAAGCCATGGTTGACATCGGCGCTGGTGACGTTGAATTCCACCGGCGTGCCCGCCCGGACCTGGCTCTGGCTCAATTCCCAGTTCCACTGGCGCCCGATCACGTTGACGATCTGTGCGGCTGGCGCCTGCACGCGCTGGTCAGCAATCGGAAACGGGCTCAGGGTCGCATACGCGACGCCGACACCGAGCAGAACCAACGCGAGGAACCACCATCGTCGGATCGCATGGGCCCTCTTTTGCACCTGCGCCGGATCGGCCGGCTTGCCCGCCTGGGCGATCACGTAAATGAACGCCAGCGCGACCACTGAGATCCCCGTCAACGTCAACAACCAGACTTCGTCCTGTATGACCATGGCAGTTCCTTCGTAAAGGTGCATTTTTGATGGCTGAAATGTCGCGGCAAAAAACAGAACTGTCAAGTTGAATTTTTCTGGTGAATTTTTCCGGCTGGCCGAAGAAGCCGATGCTCAGGCGTGGGCTGCCATTGCCCTTGCCGAAAAGAGCGTGAAGTTTGAATTCCATCTGCCCAGCAACTAAATTGAACGGGTAGCGCTTGACGGCGTGCAACGCAGCCGAAAGGAATGCCATGAAGCCGTTTTCACTGGAATCGAGCATGCTGACGATGCGCGGGGTGTTCTACCCCACCGGTTACCTGTTCGTGATGCTGCCCAAACTCGAGGATGCTGAAACGCTCGACCGCAATCTGCGTGCAAGCGGCTACAGCGACCGCGAACTCATGCTGCTCACGCCCGAGGTCATCCTCGGGCAGATCCGCAAGACCGTGCGCGACGACACCAACCCGCTGCCTTCGGTAGGTTCCGAGAGCAACACGGTGCGCGAATACGAAAAATTCGCGCGGCAGGGGCATTGCGCGGTCATGATCCATGTGCCGTCCGAAAAGGACACCCCGCGGATCATGGAAACGGTGCGCAGCGTGCCGTTTTCCTATGCGCAGAAATACCGCCCGCTGATCATCGAAGACATGGCCTGAGCCGGCACGGGCACCGCGCGGCCGTCAGGACACGGGCGGCAGGGTTGGCGTGACCTCCCATTGCTGCATCACCTTGCCGTGCTTGTCCACGCTCTCCAGCCGCACGCGAAACCCCCACAGCCGACCCACGTGCTTGAGGACTTCCTGCGCCTCCTCGTTGAGCGGGCGGTCATTGTGGCGCGTATGGCGCAGGGTCAGGGAGCGGTCACCGCGCAAATCGACGTTCCAGACCTGGATGTTGGGCTCGCGGTAGCTCAGGTCGTTCTGACGCGCCAGCGCTTCGCGCACATGACGGTAGCCGCGCTCGTCGTGGATGGCGGCAACTTCGAGCTCGTTTTGCGACGCGTCATCGACGATGGAGAACAGCCGCATCTCGCGCATCAGATGGGGCGACAGATACTGCCCGATGAAGCTCTCGTCCCTGAAGTGGCGCATCGCGTAGTCGAGCGTCTGCAGCCAGGGGGATCCCGCAATGTCGGGAAACCAGGTCCGGTCCTCCTCGGTCGGGTTCTCGCAGATGCGGCGCAGGTCGCTGAACATGGCAAAGCCCAGCGCATAGGGATTGATGCCGCTGTATGCCGGGTGTGTGACCGGGGGCTGGTAGATCACATTGGTGTGGGAACGCAGCACCTCGATCATGAAGCCGTCGGTCAACTGGCCCTCGTCGTACATGGCGTTGAGCAGCGTGTAGTGCCAGAACGTGGCCCAGCCCTCGTTCATGATCTGGGTCTGGCGCTGCGGGTAGAAATACTGCGCAATCTTGCGCACGATGCGAATCACCTCGCGCTGCCAGGGCTCGAGCAAGGGCGCGTTTTTCTCGATGAAGTACAGGATGTTTTCCTGCGGCTCGGCCGGAAAACGCCGGCTCTTTTTCTCGACCTGCTTTTCGGCCGCCTTCGGCAGGGTGCGCCACAGGTCGTTCACCTGCTGCTGCAGGTAGGCTTCGCGGTCCTTGCGCAGTGCTTCCTCTTCGGCCAGCGAGCGCTTTTGCGAGCGCCGGTAGCGGTCCACGCCGTGGCTCATCAGGGCGTGACAGGAATCCAGCAGTTCCTCCACCGCGTCCAGCCCGTAGCGCTCCTCGCACTCGGCGATGTAGGCCCGTCCGTACACCAGGTAGTCGATGATCGAGGTGGCGTCGGTCCACATGCGAAACAGGTCGTTGCCCTTGAAGAAGGAATTGTGGCCATAGCAGGCATGCGCCATCACCAGCGCCTGCATCGGCATTGTGTTCTCCTCCATCAGGTAGGCAATGCAGGGATTGGAGTTGATGACAATCTCATAGGCCAGCCCCATCTGGCCGCGGCGATAGCTTTTTTCCGTCGCGATGAACTGCTTGCCATATGACCAGTGCCGATAGTTCACCGGCATGCCGACCGAAGCGTAGGCGTCTATCATCTGCTCGGCGCTGATGACCTCCAGCTGCAATGGGTAGGTGTCCAGCCCGAAGCGCCGGGCCATGCGCGCAATCTCGGCGTGGTACGTCTCGATCAGCTCGAACGACCAGTCGGACGGGCACGGCAGCGGCGTGCGCCGGCCCACGACTCGCGGCGCGGTGGGCGGCCCGGCCGGCTCGTCTGAGGGTACCTGGAAGGTGGGCACGGTCATGGCGTGGTCGTTTTCTTGAACAGCTCGCGGAACACCGGGTAGATCTCGGACGGCCCGGAGATTTTCTGCATGGCGAAGTTGGGATGCGCCTCCTGCACCAGGCTGTATTCCTGCCACAGGTTCTGGTCCTCATCGGCCACCTGCACGTAGGCGAAATAACGGGTCAGCGGCAGCAGCTTGTCGGACAGCAGTTCCCGGCATTTGGCCGAGTCCTGGTGCCAGTTGTCGCCGTCCGAGGCCTGCGCGCCGTAGATATTCCACTGGTTCGACGGGTAACGCGCCTGAATGATCTCGTGCATCAGCGTCAGGGCGCTGGACACCACGGTGCCGCCGCTTTCGGTGGACTGGAAGAACTCCTCCTCGGAGACTTCCGAGGCCTGCGTGTGATGGCGGATGAAGATCACATCGGTGCGCTCGTAATGCCGCGTCAAAAACAGGTACAGCAGGATGAAGAAGCGCTTGGCAATGTCCTTGCGCGCCTCGTCCATCGAACCGGACACGTCCATCAGGCAGAACATCGCGGCCTTGGCGGTGGGCAGTGGCACCCGGACCCGGTTGCGGTAACGCAGGTCGAACGGGTCGAGAAACGGAATCTGGCCGAGCCGGCGCCGCAGTGCCTCGATTTGCGCTTTCAGGGCGAGGATTTCGGTATGCGGCGTTTGCGCGTGGCGCAAGGCCGTCGCCAGCCGCGCCTCCAGCTCGCGCAGGCGCCGGCGTACATCGCCTCCCATGGCAATGCGGCGGCCCAGCGCCATGCGCATCGAGCGCACCACATGCAGATTGGTCGGCGTTCCCTCCGAGATGAAACCCGCGCGCCGCGACTGCCACTCCGGCGCATCGGGCAGCAACTGCGTGCGCACCAGGTGCGGCAGCGCGAGGTCGTCGAAAAAGTACTGCATGAACTCTTCGCGCGTGATGCGGAACACGAAATCGTCCTCGCCCATGCCGTCCGGACTCGCCCCGCTGCCGGCCCCACCCGCGCCACCGCCGGCCGGGCGCTCGATGCGGTCGCCGCGCACATATTCCTGGTTACCGGGGTGCACGCTCTCGCGCGTGCCGCCCGGGCCATGCCCGAACACCGGCTCGGACACGTCATGCCTTGGCAGCGTGATGTCTTCGCCCTGCTCCATGTCCCGGATGCTGCGCCCGCTCACGGCGCGGCGCACAGCCTCGCGGATCTGCCCGCGGTAGCGGTGCAGAAAGCGCTCGCGATTGCCGATCGACTTGTTCTTGCCTGACAGACGCCGATCGATGATTTGGTAGAGCATGGTGGCCTCAGGTCGGCCTCACGAGCTCTTGCGCACCCGCAGGTACCAGTCGCACAGCAGGCGCACCTGCCGCGGGGTGTAGCCCTTGGCCACCATGCGGTTGACGAAGTCCTCGTGCTTTTGCTGCTCGTCGGCGCTCGCCTTGGCGTTGAACGAAATCACCGGCAACAGATCCTCGGTGTTCGAGAACATCTTCTTCTCGATCACACTGCGCAGCTTCTCGTAACTGGTCCAGACCGGATTCTTGCCGGCGTTGCTGGCGCGCGCGCGCAGCACGAAATTGACGATCTCGTTGCGGAAGTCCTTCGGGTTGCTGATGCCGGCCGGCTTTTCGATCTTCTCGAGCTCTGCGTTGAGCGCCGCCCGGTCGAACAGCTCGCCGGTGTCGGTATCGCGGAACTCCTGATCCTGGATCCAGAAGTCTGCATACGTCACATAGCGGTCGAAGATGTTCTGGCCGTATTCCGAATAGGACTCCAGGTACGCCGTTTGTATTTCCTTGCCGATGAATTCGGCATAGCGCACGGCCAGCTGTTCCTTAATGAAGCCCAGGTATTTCTGCTCGGTTTCCGGCGGAAACTGCTCGCGCTCGATCTGCTGCTCCAGCACGTACATCAGGTGCACCGGGTTGGCCGCGATTTCGGTCGAATCGAAGTTGAACACCTTGGAGACGATCTTGAACGCGAAGCGGGTCGAGATGCCGCTCATGCCTTCGTCCACGCCCGCGTAATCGCGGTACTCCTGGTAGCTCTTGGCTTTCGGGTCGGTGTCCTTCAGATTCTCGCCGTCGTAGACCATGAGCTTGCTGAAGATGCTGGAGTTCTCGGGCTCTTTGAGCCGGGTCAGCACGGCGAACTGCGCCATCATCTTCAGCGTGCCGGGCGCGCAGACGGCGTGTGACAGCGATGAGTTGCGAATCAGTTTTTCGTAGATCTTGACCTCATCCGAGGCACGCAGGCAATACGGCACCTTGACGATATAGATCCGGTCCAGAAAAGCCTCGTTGTTCTTGTTGTTCTTGAAGGCCTTCCACTCGCTCTCGTTGGAGTGCGCCATCACGATGCCGTCGAACGGAATCGCGCCGAAGCCCTCGGTGCCCTTGAAGTTGCCCTCCTGCGTCGCAGTCAGCAGCGGGTGCAGCACCTTGATCGGCGCCTTGAACATTTCGACGAACTCCAGCAAGCCCTGGTTCGCCAGGCACAGCCCGCCGGAATAACTGTAGGCGTCCGGGTCGTCCTGGGCAAAGGTTTCCAGCTTGCGGATGTCGATCTTGCCGACCAGCGAGGAGATGTCCTGGTTGTTCTCGTCGCCCGGTTCGGTCTTGGCAATGGCGCACTGCTTGAGGATCGACGGAAAGCGCTTGACCACGCGGAACTTGCGAATGTCACCGCCGTATTCTTCCAGGCGCTTGACGGCCCAGGGCGACATGACGCGCTGCAGGTAGCGCGGTGCGATGCCGTACTGGGATTCCAGCACCGGCGCGTCTTCGGTATTGCTGAACAGGCCCAGCGGAGATTCGTTGACGGGGGAACCCTTGAGCGCGTAGAACGGCACCTGCTCCATCAGCTGTTTGAGCCGCTCGGCGATCGAGGACTTGCCGCCGCCGACGGGGCCGAGCAGGTACAGGATCTGCTTCTTCTCTTCCAGCCCCTGGGCGCCATGGCGGAAGTACGACACGACCTGCTCGATCGGGTCTTCCAGCCCGTAGAAGTCCCGAAAGGCCGGGTAAATCTTGACAACCTTGTTGCCGAAGATGCGCGACATCCGCTGGTCATGGCGCGTATCGAACATCTCGGGCTCGCCAATGGCCGCCAGAATGCGCTCGGCCGAGGTGGCATAGACAAGGGGATCTTTCTTGCACAGCTCCAGATAGTCTTCGAGCGACAGTTCCTCCTCGCGAGACTGCTCGTAACGTGCCAGAAAGTTGCGGACGACATCCATAAGAGACCTCCTTCATAAGCGGCGGTCGAACGGCACCCTCACTGCAGTGGTGACGGCCCACTCTGCCCTACCGCACACCCCCTCAATGTATACCCCCGTGCGACTGATGAATAGACCATGAAACGTGAAAAAAGTTCGGGAAACGCCCTCTTTCCGGCATCGTCTTTGGGGGTGATGGGCCGGAGATCAAGCTGTGGCGCACTCGGACGGGCTGTTTTGCACCGTCTCATGCGCCAGCGCCATCACGTCGCGCGCAGGCAACGCCTTGAGCCGGTGATCACTCCAAACCTGTCGCCAGTGCCTGGACCCCGGCAGGCCGTGGCGCAGGCCCAGCATGTGGCGCGCGATGGCGCTCCACGGCGTGCCGTGCAACTTCGCCTCACGCGCCATGTAGTCGGTCATCTGCTCCTCAACCGCCTCGCGCGTGAGCGCTGCGCGCGCCGGACGATGGAAGAACTGCTCGTCCCATTGCGCCAGCCACCAGGGGTTGTGATAGGCCTCGCGCCCGATCATCACGCCATCGAGAGTCTGCAGTTGCTGCGCCACCTGCTCGCTGCCGGTGATGCCGCCATTGATGCAGATCGTGAGCCTTGGGAACTCGCGCTTCAGGCGATGCACCAGCTCGTAACGCAGCGGCGGCAATTCACGGTTCTCCTTGGGTGACAGGCCTTTTAGCCAGGCGTTGCGGGCGTGGACGATGAAGGTGCGGCAACCTGCCTCGCTGACCGCCCCCACAAAGTCACGGACAAAGTCGTAGCTCTCGGTCCGGTCGACGCCAATGCGGTGTTTCACCGTGACCGGCACGGACACCACGTCCATCATCGCCCGGACACAATCTGCCACCAGTTGCGGCTCGGCCATGAGGCAGGCGCCGAAAGCGCCGCGCTGCACGCGCTCCGACGGGCAGCCGCAATTGAGATTGATTTCATCGTAGCCCCATTGCTCACCGAGCCGGGCGCTGTACGCCAGGTCCGCAGGTTCACTGCCACCCAGTTGCAGCGCCACGGGGTGCTCGCGCGCGTCATGCTGCAGGTGCCGCGCCACGTCGCCATGCACGAGTGCCCCGGTGGTGACCATCTCGGTGTACAACAGGGCCTGGCTGGAGAGAAGGCGGTGGAAATAGCGGCAATGCCTGTCCGTCCACGCCATCATGGGGGCCACGGACAGCGTTGAAGGTGGCAAGGCAACAGACATCGGCAAAGTCGGCATGGCCTCAATTATCCCAGCGGTCGGGTGCCAGCGCCGGGGCGGGTAATATCCGGCGACGCGGCTGCGCCCTCACCCGGTGCACGGCCCGGTAACCGACAAACGCAAAGTGATGGCCAAAGGGACCTGGACGATGACACGACAGACAGCACCAAATACGAGCTCCGCTGGCCCCGCCGAAGGCCTGTGCGCGCTCCGGCGGCGCTCGTGGTGGATGGCGGCAGCAGCGCTGCTGCTGGCGGCTTGCACCTCCGTTCCCTTGCCACAGTGGCCCGACACGACCCAGCCCGCGACTGCCGTCCCCGCGGTGCCCGCCACGGCGCCACGGGCCCCCTCCCCGGCCACGCCAGTGCCGGTGCAGGTCACGCCCATCGGGGCAGCACCGAATGGACCCGCCGCGGTGCCCTATGGCGCCGCCGTGGCGGCGCGCTTTCCCGACCCCGCCATTGTTTACAGCACGCCGGGACTGGCGCCCGGACGCACCAGCTTCACCTCGAACGCCGAAGTCCAGACCTGGCTGCGCGATCTCGCGCGGCAGTCGGCCCAGACCGCCGGCCCGAAGGCGGCCGTGTTGTCACTGGGCCCGTCGCAGCGCGGCGAGCCGCTCGAGGCGCTGATCGTGACCCGGGCTTCGAGCACGGATGCCGCGACGGTGCTGGCAGCCGCACGCCCCACCGTGCTGCTCATCGGCCAGCAGCATGGCAACGAGCCCGCCGGCAGTGAGGCGTTGCTTGTCATCGCACGCGAACTGGTGCAGGGCCTGCTGCAGCCCTTGCTGGATCAAATCAACGTGATCATCGTGCCGCGCGCCAACCCCGACGGTGCCGCCGCGAACCAGCGCGTGACGGCGAACGGGATCGACATGAACCGCGACCACCTGCTGCTGAAGACGCCGGAGGCACGTGCACTGGCCAAACTCGCGCGCGACTACCGCCCGATGGTGATCGTCGATGCGCACGAATACACCGTGGCTGGCCGCTATCTGCAAAAGTTCGATGCCGTCCAGCGCTTCGACGCCCTGCTGCAGTACGCCACCACGGCCAATCTGCCGGATTTCGTGACCAAGGCCTCCGAGGAGTGGTTTCGCCAGCCGGTCGTGGCAGCACTTAAGGAGCAGTCCTTGAGCAGCGAGTGGTACTACACCACCTCCACGGACCCCGACGACAAGCGCATCTCCATGGGCGGCACCCTGCCGGACACGGAGCGCAACGTCGGAGGGCTGGAAAACGCCGTCAGCCTGCTGATCGAAACCCGCGGTGTCGGCATCGGACGGCTGCACATTCAGCGCCGGGTCCACACCGACGTGACCGCCATCACCAGCGTACTCAACAGCACGGCGCGTCGTGCCAACGACCTGGTGCAACTGCGCTCGTATGTGGAGCGCGAGGTCAGCGCCAAGGCCTGCAATGAAGAGGCGGTGATCGAGGCAGCACCCACTCCTACCCGGCGCGACCTGATCATGCTCGACCCCCAAACCGGGTTGGACCACACGATCACGGTCGACTGGAACTCCGCCCTGCAATTGCGCGCCCTGAAAAGCCGCATGCGCCCCTGCGGCTACCTGTTGTCGGCCGCCTCTACCGTAGCCGTAGACCGCCTGCGCCTGCTGGGCGTCCCGGTCATGCAGGTCACCGAGCCCGGAACCGTCCTGGGCGAGAGCTACCGGGAAACGGCACGGTCCACGGGCGCACGGCAGGACGCGCGCGGCGCCATCGCCGACAGTCAACCGGTCACCCGAGTCGCCGTTGACCTGGTGCGCGGGGTGGTCGATGCACCGCGCGGCAGCTACTACGTTCCGGTAAACCAGCCGCTGGGCAGCCTGGTGCTCGCAGCGCTGGAGCCCGACACCCAAAGCAGCTACTTCGCCAACCACCTGCTGGACAGCCTGCAAAGCACCGTGCGCGTGATGACGGCACCATCGCTCACGCTGCAAGATGCACCTTAAGGAACCTGGATGATCGACCTGCATTATTGGCCCACCCCGAATGGCTGGAAAATTTCCATCATGCTGGAGGAATGCGCGCTGCCCTACCGGCTGGTCCCGGTGAACATCGGCAAGGGCGAGCAGTTCACGCCGGAATTTCTGGCTCTCAGCCCGAACAACCGCATGCCCGCCATCGTGGATCACGCCCCTGCGGGCGGCGGCGCGCCGGTGTCGGTGTTCGAGAGCGGCGCCATCCTGATCTATCTGGCCGAAAAGACGGGCCTCTATCTGCCCGCCGACCTGCGCGGCCGCTATCAGGTTCTGCAGTGGGTCATGTGGCAAATGGGGGGCCTGGGCCCGATGGCCGGGCAAAACGGCCACTTCCGGCTGTACGCGCCCGAGAAAATCCCCTACGCCATCGAGCGCTACGGCAACGAGGTGAATCGCCTGTACGGCGTGCTCGACACGCAACTCGCGCGCACAGGCGCCTTTGTGGCGGGTGCGGCCTACTCGATTGCCGACATGGCCATCTTCCCGTGGGTGCGCACACACAAGGCACAGCAAGTCGCGCTGGAAGATTTCCCGAATATCCAGCGCTGGTACGACGCGCTGTTCCAGCGCCCCGCCGTCAAGCGCGGCCTCGATCTGGGCAAGGACTTGCGCGCGCCGGGCCTGACCGAGGAAGCACGCAAGGCGCTGTTCGGGCAGACCGCGCAAAGCGTGCGCGGTGGTGCGCACAAGCTCATCTGAACCTCGTTCGACCTCATCGTGGAGCCCGTTCATGATTGAATTTTTCTTCGACTGTTCCAGCCCCTGGACCTATCTCGCGTTCCACAACATCCAGCCGCTCGCCCGCGAGCTGGACGTGCCCATCCGCTGGCGGCCGATCCTCGTGGGTGGCGTGTTCAACAGCGTCAACCCGAGCGTGTACGCGCAGCGCGACAACCCGGTGCCCGCCAAGCGCGACTACATGCTCAAAGACCTGCAGGACTGGGCGCGCGCGGCCGGCTTGACGATCGTGATGCCGCCCAGCGTCTTTCCGGTCAACAGCGTCAAGGCCATGCGCGGCTGCCTGTGGCTGGCGCCGCAGGACAAGCTGGTGCCGTTTGCCACGGCCGTGTTTGAAGCCTACTGGCAGCGCGACGAAGACATCTCGCAGGACGCCGTGCTGGCACAGGCCTGCCAGCAGGCAGGGGTCGCGCCTGACGACTTTTTTGCCGGTATTGCGCAGCCCGCGGTAAAGGAACAGCTCAAGGCCAATACGGAGGAGTTGATCCGGCGCGGCGGCTTCGGCTCACCCACTATTTTTGTCGGCGACGACATGTACTTCGGCAACGACCGGCTGGTGCTGCTGCGCGCCGCCGTGCTGCGGGCAAAGAAGTAGCACGCAGCCTGGCTCGCGCCGGCGCCCGGCTACCGGCTCGTCACCGCCATGTGCTCGACTTTGCGGTCGAGCATGACTTCAGGCATCTCGGCTTCGACCCAGGTTTCGTTGTTCAGCCCCGCGTGCAGCCGCCCGGTATCGAGTTCGCCCGTCCACCGGGCCACCACGATGGTGGCCACGCCATTGCCCACCAGATTCGTCAGCGCGCGCGCCTCCGACATGAAGCGGTCGATGCCCAGGATCAGCGCCAGGCCGGCCACCGGCACGTGGCCCACGGCCGACAGCGTGGCCGCCAGCACGATGAAGCCGCTGCCGGTGACGCCGGCCGCGCCCTTGGAGGTGAGCAGCAACACCATCAGCAGGGTAATCTCCTGCATCAGCGTCATGGGGGTGTTGGTGGCCTGCGCAATGAAGACGGCGGCCATGGTCAGGTAGATTGATGTGCCGTCCAGATTGAACGAATAACCGGTCGGAATCACCAGGCCGACCGTTGTCTTGTTGGCGCCGAGGTTCTCCATTTTTTCCATCATGCGCGGCAGCACCGACTCGGACGACGAAGTCCCCAGCACGATCAGCAGTTCTTCCTTGATGTACTTGACGAACTTCCAGATGCTGAAGCCGTTCAGGCGCGCAACGATGCCAAGCACCACGAAGACGAAAATCAGACAGGTCAGGTAGAACGTGCCCATCAGTTTGCCCAGGGAGAACAGCGAGCCGATGCCGTATTTGCCGATCGTGAAAGCCATCGCGCCAAAGGCGCCAATGGGGGCCACCTTCATGATGATGCCAACGACGGAGAACAGCACGTGCGAGGTTTTTTCGATGACATCGAACACCAGCGTGCCACGCCCGCCAAACTTGTGCAGCGCAAAGCCGAACATCATCGCAAACAGCAGCACCTGCAAAATTTCACCCTTGGCAAATGCATCGACCACAGTGTTCGGGATCACGTTGAGCAAAAAATCGACCGTGCCCTGCATCTTGCCGGGCTCGGTGTACGCGGCGATGCTTTTCGTGTCGAGCGTGGAGGCGTCCACATTCATGCCCGAGCCCGGCCGCAGCAGATTGACGATGACCAGGCCCACGATCAGCGCGACGGTGCTCATGACCTCGAAGTAGAGCAAGGCCAGGCCGCCGGTCTTGCCCACTTTCTTCATATCCTCCATACCCGCAATCCCCACCACCACAGTACAGAAAATAATGGGGGCGATGATCATCTTGATCAGCTTGATGAAACCATCTCCGAGTGGCTTCATCTGCGCCGCGAACTGCGGGTAGAAGTGGCCCAGGACGACACCGATGACCACGGCCACCAGCACCTGCACGTAAAGGGATTTATAAAGCGGACGTTTTGCCGCAACCAGTGTTTCACTCATTTGGCAGACCTCTTTTGGTTTGAACGATTCCGCGATGACAAAAAAACCCGCCGAAGCGGGTTTTCAAAAAATGGGGAATATGCAATAAGGCTCACCCCATGTGCAAGCCACCGTTGACCGAGAAATCCGCGCCGGTGGAGTAACCACCTTCCTCGGACGCCAGCCACGCGATGATGGATGCGATTTCTTCCGGCCCCCCCAGGCGCCTGACGGGAATGGTCGCAACAATCTTGTCGAGCACGTCCTGGCGGATGGCCTTGACCATGTCGGTGCCGATGTAGCCCGGGCTCACGGTGTTGACCGTCACCCCCTTGGCCGCCACTTCCTGCGCCAGCGCCATGGTGAAGCCGTGCAGGCCCGCCTTGGCCGTGGAGTAGTTGACCTGGCCAAACTGGCCTTTCTGGCCGTTGACCGAACTGATGTTGATGACGCGCCCCCAGTTGGCTTCGATCATGCCGTCGATGACCTGCTTGGTCACGTTGAACATGCTGTTCAGGTTGGTCGAGATCACGGCATCCCAATCGGCCTTGCTCATCTTGCGAAATTGCCCGTCGCGCGTGATGCCGGCGTTGTTCACCAGCACCGCCACCGGGTCATGTTCCGCCTTGACTTTTTCAAATGCGGCCACCGTGGAATCCCAATCCCCCACGTTGCCGACCGAGGCGTGGAACGTAAAGCCCAGTGCCTTTTGCTCACCCAGCCACTTGGCGTGATCACGGGTCGGGCCGCAGCCCGCGATGACCGTGAAGCCTTCCTTGTGCAAACGCTGGCAAATGGCGGTTCCGATGCCGCCCATACCACCGGTGACGTACGCTACTTTCTTGCTCATGATTTGCTCCTTTTTCACCCTGTTCGCTATAAATTTAATAGCATGTTACGACCATTGCACGGGGACTATGGGTTGAAAGTGTTGAATACTCCAACCCATGGTCATTGTCAGCTACAAAATCAGCGCTCGATAGTTAGGGCAACCCCCATGCCGCCACCGATGCACAGCGATACAATGCCTTTTTTGGCGTCGCGCTTTTGCATCTCGTACAGCAGCGTCACCAGAATGCGGCAACCGGACGCGCCAATCGGGTGGCCAATGGCAATGGCGCCGCCATTGACGTTGACCTTGGACGTGTCCCAGCCCATTTCCTTGTTCACGGCGCAGGCCTGCGCGGCAAAGGCTTCGTTGATTTCCAGCAAGTCGAGGTCGGCGGCCTTCCAGCCGGCGCGCGCCAGGGCCTTGGTGGACGCAGGCACCGGGCCCATGCCCATGTAAGCCGGGTCGAGCCCGCTGGTGCCGAAGCTGGCGATGCGGCCCAGGGGCTTGAGGCCCAGCGCGGCCGCCTTCTTGGCCGTCATGACCATCACGGCGGCGGCGCCGTCATTGATGCCCGAGGCATTGCCCGCGGTCACGCCGCCGGCCTTGTCGAACGCGGGGCGCAGGCCCGCCAGTCCCTCGGCGGTCGATTTGCGGTTGATGAATTCGTCGGCCGCAAAAACGAGGGGGTCGCCCTTTTTCTGCGCGATGCTGAGCGGCACGATTTCATCCTTGAACTTGCCGGCATCCTGCGCGGCCGCCGCCTTTTGCTGGCTGGCCAGCGCCAGTGCGTCCTGCGCCTCGCGGCTGATGCCGTATTTCTTGGCCACGTTCTCGGCCGTGATGCCCATGTGGTACTGGTTGTACACGTCCCACAGGCCGTCGACGATCATGGAATCGGTCAACTTCCAGTCGCCCATGCGCTGGCCTTCGCGCGAACCCATCAGCACGTGCGGTGCGGCGCTCATGTTCTCCTGGCCGCCGGCAATCACAATCTCGCTGTCGCCCCAGGCCACCGCCTGCGCCGCCAGCATCACGGCCTTCAGGCCGGAGCCGCACACCGCGTTGATGGTCAGGCCGGGCGTGCCCTGGTTCAGTCCGCTTTTGATGAGCGCCTGGCGCGCCGGGTTCTGGCCCGCTCCCGCCGCCAGCACCTGGCCCATGATGACTTCGCCAATCTGGTCGGCGGCCAGGCCACTGCGCTTGAGGATGTCCTTGATGACGACCGCACCGAGTTCGGCGGCCGGGGTTTTGGCGAGGGTTCCGCCAAACTTGCCAACCGCAGTGCGTGTGGCTGCAACGATAACGATATCTTCCATTTTGACCTCCAGTGATTAAGCTTTTGCCTTGACGTAGCGGCCGGGCGCCGCTTCGATGACTTTGTACTTGCCCTTGCCATAGGCCTTGGGGGCGGCAATCTGTTTGCCCGCGTGACCCGCGAGCCAGTCGGACCAGTCGGCCCACCAGCTGCCCGGATACTCCTTGGCGCTGGCGATCCACGCCTGCGCCGTGGGCGGAAATTTGTTGTGGTTGGCAATCCAGTGGCTGCGCTTGTTTTTGGCGGGCGGGTTGATGACACCCGCGATATGGCCGGACGCGCCCATCACAAAACGCTTCTTGCCCGGCAGCCACTGCGTGGACGCATACGCGCCGCCGATCGGCACGATGTGATCTTCCCGCGAGCCGTAGATATACACCGGCAGGTCCAGCTTGCGCAGGTCCACGGCCTCGCCGCACACGATGGCCTTGCCCGGCTTGATCAGGTTGTTTTCCAGGTAGGTGTTGCGCAGGTACCAGGCGTAGAAGGGGCCCGGCAGGTTGGTCGAGTCGCCGTTCCAGTAGAGCAGGTCGAACGCCGGCGGGGTCTCGCCCTTGAGGTAGTTGCCCACCACATAGTTCCAGACCAGCTCGTTCGGGCGCAGCGCGCTGAAGGTCGAGGCCAGGTCCTGGCCCTTGAGCAGGCCGCCCTTGCCCATCTCCATTTCGCGGTACTTGACCATGCCCTCGTCGATAAAGATGTCGAGGATGCCTGTATCGCTGAAATCCAGCAGCGTGGTGAGCAGGGTAAGGCTGGCCACGGGCTTCTCGCCGCGCGCCGCCAGCACCGCCAGCGCGGTCGTCAGAATCGTGCCGCCGACGCAAAAGCCCAGGGCATTAATGCTCTTGGCTCCCGTGATCTCTTGCGTGACTGCTATCGCCTTGATAGCGGCGTCTTCGATGTAGTCGTCCCAGGTCTTGTTCCCGAGCGACGCATCCGGATTGCGCCAGCTCACCACGAACGTGCGATGGCCCTGCGCCACCGCGTAGCGGATCAGCGAGTTGTCAGGCTGCAGGTCGAGAATGTAGAACTTGTTGATGCAGGGCGGCACCAGCAGGAACGGGCGCTCGTACACCTTGGCCGTGAGCGGCTTGTACTCGATCAGCTGGAACAGCTCGTTCTCGAACACCACGGCGCCTTCGGTGGTGGCGACGTTCTTGCCGACCTCGAACACGCTCTCGTCCGTCATCGATACATGGCCCTGGCGCATGTCGTGCAGCAGGTTGGCGAGCCCGGCGGCGATGCTCTCGCCCTGGGTCTCGATGGCCTTTTGCTGCGCGTCGGCATTGAACGCCAGGAAGTTGCTCGGGGCCGAGGCGGCCATCCACTGCTCGACCGCAAAGCGGATGCGCGCCTTGGCCTTTTCGTCGCCCTCGACGGATTCCGCCATGGCCATCAGCGTGCGGGCGTTCAGGAGATACGTGGAGGCGGAGAAGGCCGAGACGGGGTTGTGGCTCCAGGCCTCCGCCTTGAAGCGCTTGTCGTCGCTCGTCGGGACGGCGTGCACGCTCTCGTTCCACAGCTGCATGGCGTCCGTGACGTACTGCTGCTGCAGCTCCATTAACCGGTCGGGAGACAGGGTCACGGGGGGAGCGGAAGCCATCGTGCCGGCGGCACCCACATCCACGCCCTGAAAAGACTGCATCGTCTTGTTCCAGTTATCGCTGAAGGCTTGCTGAAATTGCTCGGCCGCCTGGGCCCAGAACTCCGGAGATTCCTGATTCATGCCGTCTCCTCGTGATACTGTTGTTTATAAGCTTTAATTTAACACTCTACGCGCGCTTTTAGATGTATCTCATTGTCATTGGGTGGATATATGTGACCCTCATGATGGCGGTGGCCGAAGCCGCCAGCAGCACCGGCACCCTTCTGGGTGGCATCGCCACCTTTGTCTTCTATGGATTGGCGCCGATGGCCTTGCTGGTGTACCTGATGGGCTCGCCCGCGCGGCGCCGCGCCATCAAGGCCCGCGAGGCAGCGGCCGGGCAGGCCGAAGCCGCCTCAAGCGAGCCAGATGCAGGCGGCCAGCCGCCCGCTGCCGCCGAGGGCGAGGGTGTCGCGCCGGTGCGAAAAGAACCTTGACGGATTGCTGACCGTGCACCACGGTGCGCTGCCGTCGTTGCCATGAATGCTGGTGATGCCTGATGCCTGCAACCGCCGGCGCGCCAGGCCTGCGAGATCGGCCAGCCATTTGCCGCCGGGGTGCGGCCTGAAGCAAGCGGCCGCCTGCGGGTCGTGCGCCTCGAAGGCGGCCTTGACCTCCGGCCCCACCTCGAACTGCTCGGGGCCGATGCACGGACCCAGCCACGCTACTATTTCTGTAGCACCATCCCCAGTACCGGCATGGGCTAGAACCCGAAAAGATTCAACGGTCGACTCCAGAACGCCGCGCCCGCCCTCGCCCGCCAGCCCGCGCCAGCCCGCGTGCGCGGCGGCCACCGCACTGCCCTGCCGATTGCTGAACAACACAGGCAGGCAGTCCGCCACCATGATGGTGCAGGCCACGCCGGGACTCTGGGTCATGCAGCCATCGGCCGGTGTGCCATCGGGCGTTTGCGCGTCAAGCGTTGCCACCTGCCGGCCATGGAGCTGCTGCAGGAACACCGGTCGCACACCAAGAGCCTGTTGCAGCACCTGGCGATTGGCCTGCACGGCCGCCGGCGCATCGCCCACGTGATCGCCCAGGTTCAGGCTCTCATAGGGACCCGTGCTGACGCCGCCGCTGCGCGTGGTGCACAGCGCGCGCACCGTGGCCGGCGCGGGCCAGTCGGGCATCAGCCAGTCGTGCGGCATGCGCAAACGGCTCAGGGCTCGTTGTCGGGGCAGGCGGACGGCTGCGCCTTCTGGAAGGCATCGAGCGCCATGCACGCGTCGAACGCGGCCATGGTGCGCGGCAGGCCGTCAAAGCTGACCTTGAAGCGCTGGCCATTGAATATCTGCGGCACCAGGCAGCAGTCGGCCAACGTCGGCGTCTCGCCATAGCAGTGGGTGGACGCGGGCAGCAGGGCCAGTTCGCGCTCGAACGCCTCCAGCCCGGTGCGCACCCAGTGCCGGTACCAACTGTTCTTGGCATCGTCGCTCACGCCCATGTCCCGGACCAGGTACTTGAGCACGCGCAGGTTGTTCAGCGGATGGATTTCGCAGGCCACGGTCTGCGCCAGTGCACGCACGCGCGCGCGGCCCAGCGCGTCCCTGGGCAACAGGGCCGGCTCGGGATGGGTTTCGTCCAGGTACTCGATGATCGCCATCGACTGGCCCAGGCGCTGACCGTCGATCTCCAGCGTGGGCACCAGCAGGTCGGGCGATATCGCGGCATAGCCGGGCTGCTTGTGCTCGCCCCTGGCAATGTGCACGGGAATGTACTCATAGGCCAGCCCCTTGAGCTGCAGCGCAATGCGCACGCGGAACGAGGCTGAGGAGCGAAAGTAGTTGTAGAGCTTCATGGATGCAAGGATAAACCGGATGCGTCCCCGCGTGCCGTGGGCCAACTCTTGCAGTCAGCTGCTTCACTATCGTATTCATAGCACCCAGCGCAGGCGGTGTATGGGCTAGCGGCAGAAATCATCATAAATTCGCCATCCCGCAGGCCAGTCGCACCCTTGATGGCATGGCATCAAGGCCGGGCGCCCTGCTCCTGCGACGCCATGCGCGCCGGCGCATTCACGGCGCCGTAGCCGTCGTAGTCGCTGCGCTGCACGATCTCGAAGAAAAAGCGGTCGGCGAACGCTTCGGTGTAGGCGTGGAAATACTCGCCGGTGGCCGAGCGGTCGTACAGGATGTCCAGCGCCTGCATGCGCCGCACCAGCGGTTCGTCCAGATCCAGGCGCGCCAGCAGGTCGTCGTAATAGTTGCCCGAGATCGGCACGAAGCGCACGCCATTGGCGCGCAGCCGGGTCATCGCGGCGAAGATGTCGTCGCAGCGCAGTGCGATATGGTGCACGCTGGCGCCCGAGCGGCCGGTGGCGCTGACCTGGCGCGCGGTGCGCGTGCGCTGGCTCAGCGACACGTTGAGCACCACGCGCACGCTGCGCCCGGCATTGGCCAGGCCGCAACTGCGGATCAGGCCGAATGGATCGGCCAGCTCCAGGCTCTCGCCCGGCTGCAGGCCGAGCACGGCGCGGCAAAACAGCATCCAGGTGTCGAACTGGTCATTGGCCAGACCCATGGCGATATGGTCGATGGCCTGCAGCCCGCAGGCCGCCGGGGCATCGGGGCGCGATGCCCCGGGCACTTCGGGCACGAAGTCGGCCTGCAGCCCCCCCACATCACCGGCTGCGCCGGGCACGAAATGCACCACGGTGCCGCCGGGTGCCACGATCGCGGGCAGCCGCAGCTCGTTTGGCCCGCGCGGGCTGTCGTAGCGCGCCGACAGCAGCGCGCTGGCCCGGTTCGCGGCGCGCGCCGGGTCGCTCGTGCCCAGGCCCAGCGCACACACCGAGGGCCCTTGCTGGTCGAAGCGGGCCCGCGCGTCCGAGCCCGGCTGGGCGTTCACGATCAGGTGGATGCCGCCCTGCCGGTACAGCGTCACGGCCTTGGAGCGGTGCCGGCCGGCGCGTGCAAAGCCGAGCTGTTCGAGCAGCGCGCCCAGCGCCACGGCGGCCGCGTCATCGACGCCGAATTCCAGGAACGCGATGCCATCGAGCGGCAGCGAATCCGGCGGATCGAACAATTCGATGCGGTTCAAAGTGCTCTTGGCCAGGCCGCGCAAAGCGTCGCCGGCTACGCCCTGATCCGCCCCGTCGCGCAGGTGCTCGAGCCGGCGCCGCACCTGGCTTTCCAGGTACAGGAGCGAGCGCATCGCATCGACCGCGGTGCGCCGGTTGGGCGTCTCGCGGAACACGTCGTTGAATATCTCCAGCGACAAGTTGCCGTCGTAGCCCGACAAGAGCGTCTTCTCAAAAAAATTCTCGAGGTCGAACTGGCCCTGGCCGGGGAAGTTGCGGTGATGCCGCGCCCATTGCAGCACGTCCATCGCGAGCAGCGGCGCATCGGCCATCTGCACGAAAAAGATCCGCTCGCCGGGAATGTCCTGGATGCCGGCCGGATCATCGCCCAGCGACAGCGTGTGAAAGCTGTCCAGGATCAGCCCGAGGTGCGGATGGTTGGCGCGCTCCACGATGCGCCAGGCCTGCGCGTACAGCTTGACCCAGCGGCCCCAGGCCAGCGCCTCGAAGCCGATGCGCAGGTTGCGCCGTGCCGCGCGCTCGGCCAGCTCGTGCAGTTGCGCGGCTGCGCGTTCGGGATCGTTGAGCGACTGCGGCGAGGTGTTGGAGCACACCAGCATCAGTGGCGCGCCGAGCGCCTGCATCACGTCGAACTTGCGCTCGGCCCGGTCGAGGTTGCGCCGGAACAGCTCGTCCGGCATGCCCTCGAAGTCGCGCAGCGGCTGGTACAGGTCGATGCCCAGGCCCAGGTCGGTGGCCATGGCGCGCAGTTCTGGCGCGCTGCCGTTGAAGTTGATGAAGTCGTTCTCGAACAGTTCGATCGCGTCGAAGCGCGCGGCAGCGATCGCCTCGAGCTTCTGGCGCAAGGTGCCGCTCATGGAGACGGTGGCGATGGATCGGCGCATGGTCGCTGGCCTCAGTATTTGATCTGCGACACCGCGCGCAGCTCGTCCGAGGTCGCCGTGCCGAAGCCGAAGAACTCGAGGTAGGCGGGGATCATTTCGAACAGCATATCGGTGCCGACCTGGACCGCGCAACCCTTGGCCCTGGCGGCGCGCAACAGCGGCGTGTACTCGGCCTTCATCACCACCTCGCCGACGAAGGTTTGGGGGTCGATGCGGTCGATGTCGAAGGGCAGCGGGTCGCCGTCCTTCATGCCCAGCGGCGTGGCGTTGACCACGATGTCGTGGCCAGCGGGGTCGTTCCAGCCGGTCTGCACCACCAGCTTCGGGTAGTGCTGCAGCAGCCGCTCGCGCAGCGCGTCGGCCGAGGCGGCGTGCGCGTCGAACAGGCTGATCGAGGCTGCGCCGGCCGCCGCCAGCGAGGCCGCGATGGCGGAGCCGACACCGCCGCAGCCCGCCACCAGCACGCGCGTGCCACGGATCTGCCGCCCCTTGCGCTCGGCGCCGCGCACGAAGCCCGCGCCGTCGAACTGGTCGCCCAGCAGCGTGCCGTCGGGGCGTTTGAGCAGCGCGTTGCAGGCGCCCGCGATGCGTGCAGTGGGCGTGACCTCGTCGGCCAGCGAGAGCGTCGTGATCTTGTGCGGCATGGTCACCAGCGCGCCGCGCAGGTTGGTCAGCCGTGCCAGTGCGGCCAGCGCCGCCGGGTAGTCCTCGGGCTTGACACCCATCGGGACCACGACCGCATCGATGCCCTGCTGGTCGAACCAGGGGTTGTAAATCATCGGCGCCTTGAACGCCTCGGTCGGATAGCCGAGGTGGGTGATGAGCGTGGTTTTGCCGCTGATCATGGCAGTCTTTCCTTGCGTTGGGGTCTCAGGCGGCGACGGCGCGCAGCTTCTTGCCGAGCTGCTCCATCGGCACGTTGTAGGTCTCGCGCGCCGACCAGGCCGACACTGCGGCGACCACGCTGGTAGCGGTGGTGAACAGCGCCACAGGCATCCAGCCGGTCGGGCCGTCGCCGAGCAGGGCCGCGCTGATGGCGGGCGCGAAGCCGCCGAGCGCAAAGCCGATCTGCGTGCCGATGGCCATGCCCGACAGGCGCACACGGGTGTCGAACATTTCGCCATAGAGTGCCGGCCAGACGCCGTTGGCCGCGCTGTAGACGACCCCCGACAGCAACAGGCCGAAGGTGAAGATCAGCGTCATGTCGGCACTTGCGATGGCCCACATGTAGGGCCAGATCAGCGCGGCCGAGCCGAGCGCGCCGATGATGAACACCGGGCGGCGGCCGATGCGGTCCGACAGAATCGCCCACAGCGGAATCGCCGCCAGCGCCACCACGTTGGCCAGCACCAGCATGGTGAGCATGGTGGCGCGCGGCAGGTGCATGGTGTTCACCGCATACGACAGCGTGAACACCGCGAAGATGGTGCTGACCACCGAGACCAGCGCGGCAAAGATCACGCGCAGCACGGCGGCGGCGTGGTGGCTGAACAGTTCGACCACCGGCAGCTTGGGCGTGACGTGCTGCTTCTCCTCCTGCTCGAACACCGGCGTCTCCGGCAGCGAGCGCCGCACCCAGACGCCGACCGCGACGACCACGGCGCTGAGGAAGAACGGGATGCGCCAGCCCCATGCCAGCAGTTGGTCTTCGGGCAATGCCGAGACCGGGATATAGACCAGCGTGGCCAGGATCAGCCCGGCCTGCGTGCCCGACAGCGTGAAGCTGGTGAAGAAGGCGCGCCGGTGCGCCGGTGCATGCTCCAGCGTCATCGAGTTCGCGCCCGCCTGCTCGCCCGAGGCCGAGATGCCTTGCAGCAGGCGCAGCACGACCAGCATGATCGGCGAGGCGATGCCGATTTGATCGTAGGTGGGCAGCGCGCCGACCAGGAAGGTCGATATGCCCATCAGCAGCAGCGTGAACGTGAGCACCTTCTTGCGCCCGAACTTGTCGCCAACGTGGCCGAGGATGAAGGCACCGAACGGGCGCGCGATGTAGGCCACGCCAAAGGTCGCGAACGCCGCGATGCTGGCGAGCTTGGGGTCGATCGACGGGAAGAATATCTTGCCGAAAACCAGCGCGGCGGCCGTTCCGTAGATGAAAAAGTCGTAGTACTCGACCGCACTGCCGATCCAGCTCGCAAGGGCGGCTTTTTTGGGGGCGTGCACGGCTTTCGGCTGGGCGGCAGTGGCCTGGGATCCTGGGTTCATTGATGTCTCCATGGTGCGGCCTCGAAGTAGCCGGTTGACGTAAATGTACTAACTAGTTCGCTTTCATTCATTAGTAAAAACCCTAGGGTTTTGTAAAGTTACCTGCGGGAACTTCGTGATAGGCTCTATAAATGAACGAACTGGTACAACCAAACAGCCTTGCCATGGGGGCGGCGCGCACGACTCCAATCCGGACCTACGATGCCGGACGCTCGATGGCGGACATCCTCAAAGTCGCGACCGCGGAGTTCGCCGACAAAGGCCTGAGCGGCGCGCGCATCGACGAGATCGCGGCCGCCACGCGCACCAGCAAGCGAATGATTTATTACCACTTCGGCAGCAAGGAGGGCCTGTACCTGGCCGTGCTCGAAGCCTCGTACCAGCGCATCCGCGACATCGAGACCGGCCTGCACCTCGAAGACCTCGCGCCCGAGGATGCGCTGCGCAAACTGGTGGCCTTCACCTTCGACTACCAGCACGACAACGAGGACTTCATCCGCCTGGTGATGAACGAGAACATGCACCGGGGCGAGTACCTGGCCCAGAGCAAAACGATCCAGCAACTGAACGTGCCGGCCATCAACGCGGTGCAGCGGGTGTACGAGCGCGGCGTGCAGGCAGGTGTGTTTCGCCAGGGGCTCGACCCCACCGACCTGCACATGTCGATCTCGGCGCTGTGCTTCTTCAACGTGGCGAACCGGCACACGTTCTCGCTGATCTTCAAGCGCGAGCTCGCATCATCCGCGGCGCTGCGGGCACGGCGCGACAGCATCGTCGAGATGATCGTGCGTTTCGTGCGAAAGTAACCACCCCATTCCCAGGAGATTCCCATGATTCTTGAACTCGCCGACATCCGCATCCAGCCCGGCCAGCAGGCCGCCTTCGACGAAGCGATCCAGCGCGGCCTGTCCACCGTGATCGCACGCGCCAGGGGCTTTCAGGGCTTCAAGGTCAACAAGTGCATCGAATCGCCCGAGCGCTACATCCTGCAGATTTTCTGGGACACGCTGGAAGACCACACCGTGGCGTTTCGCCAGTCGCCGCTGTTTGCCGAGTGGCGCGCGATCGTGGGGCCATTCTTCGCCGCGCCGCCCGTGGTCGAGCATTTCGAGCTGCTGGCCAAATCCGACTGAACCCCCCAGCGAGGCGGGTCCGTCCGGTCCGCCGCGTCCGCAGGCTTGCGCAGGGCGCGCGCCAGGGCTATGGCGAAGCGTCGGAATCGGCCACCAGCTTGCGCAGCAGCGCGATCAGTTGCTGGTGCTCCTGCGCATCGAGGCGGTCGACGATGCGCGCCTGCACCTTGCGCACCGCACGCGTCATTTGCTGCACGGCCCGCTCGCCTTGCGGTGTGACCCACAACAGCTTGCGGCGCTTGTCGTCGGCGTCGGGCTCGCGCCGGATCCAGCCCTTGCTCTCGAGCCGGCCGATCACCGAGCCGGAGGTGGCGGCATCGAACGCCACCCGTCCCGCGAGCGTGATCTGGTCCTCGCCGGGCTGGTCGATCAGCGCATTCAGGATGGAAAACTGGACCGGCGTGATATCGAAATCGGACGTTTCTTCCATGAAGATCGCCACCGAGCGCTGGTGCGCGCGCCGGATCAGATAGCCCGGCGAATGCTCGAAATCGAAGCTTTTTGCCATGTTTCAAGTGTACCCAGATTGATGCAAATAAAGAGGGATTGCGCTTTTACAATCAATATGTTCACTTAACATATAGACGCCTCGCGCAAAGCTCTTTCGAGACACATCCCATGACGCAAGCGCTTCCCATTTTGGTGCCTGGCGGCAGCATCAACCCGAAAAACCTGTTCCACTGATCCGCATGAGCAACACTCAAACGACTCCCGCCAGCCTGGGCGAACCTGGTCGCCAGACCCCCATCCACGGCGAATACGACGTCGTGGTGCTGGGCGGCGGGCCGGCCGGCATCGCGGCGGCCGTGGCGGCCGCGCGCGCCGGCCGCTCCACTTTGCTGATCGAGCGCTACGGCTTTCTCGGTGGCATGGGCACGGCGGCGGGCGTGACCAACTTCTGCGGCCTGCATGCCAATGTGCATGGCGACATCCGCCAGGTGGTGCACGGCGTGGCCGACGACCTGCTGGCGCGCATAGCCCGACTCGGCGGGCTCAACGCGCCGCACACGGTGTTCGGCAAAACCTGGGCGCAGGCCTACGACACCGCGGCCTACAAGATCGCTGCGGACGATCTGCTGCTGTCCGCGGGCGTGCAGTTGCTGTTCCACGCGCTCGCGGTGGGCGTGGTGATGGCCTCCCCGGTGCGCGTGCACGCGCTGCTGATCGAGACCAAGTCCGGCCGGCGCGCAGTGCTCGGGCGCTGCTTCATCGACGCCTCGGGCGACGGCGATCTCGCCGCCTGGGCCGGCGCGCCTTTCGAGAAAGGCGACGGCCAGGGCAATCTGCTGTACCCGTCCGCCATGTTCCGCCTGAACGGCATCGACCCGCAGCGCGCGGGCTCGGACTGGAGCGTGATCCCGCGCCTGATGCAGCAGGCCGAAGCCGCCGGGCGCTACACCTTTCCGCGCAAGACGCCGATCGTGCGGCCGCAGAAAAACCCGATCGAGTGGCGCGTGAACCTGACCCAGCTGGCCAATGCGCAGGGCAACGCCACGGACGGCACCAACGCGCAGGAACTCAGCGACGCCGAGATTCTGGGCCGCCGGCAGATCGCCAGCGTGGCCGGTTTCCTCAAGGAAGTCCCCGGGTTCGAGGACTCGTACATCGTGGATATCGCGCCGCAGGTCGGCATTCGCGAAACCCGGCGCGTGCGCGGCCAGTACCAGCTCACCGAATCCGACGTGCTGGGCTGCGCCAGTTTCGACGACAGCATCGGCGTCAACGGCTGGCCGCTGGAGCTGCACCTGAAGGGCGATGTGGAATTCCGCTGGCCCCCGATTCCCGAAAGCCGCGGCTTCAACCAGCTGCCCTACCGCATGCTCGTGCCGCTCGCCGGCGCCGAGCCGCCTCAAGCCGGCGACGCCCCCTCGGGGGGCAGCGCGAAGCGCGTGGGGGCTCTCGCAACGCTGGACAACCTGTGGGTCGCGGGGCGCTGCGCGTCCATGACCCACGAAGCCCAGTCGGCCGCGCGCGTCACCGGCGCCTGTTTTGTGATGGGCCAGGCGGCAGGCAGCGCGGCGGATCTGGCCTTGACAGCCGGCTGCACGGCCGCCGCGGTGGACACCAAAGCGTTGCAGTCCCGTCTGGAGTTAGAGGGTGCCTGGCTCGGCACCCACACCGTTTGATCCTTCAGCAACCATCTTGAATGAAGACCTTAATTTGTCACTGCGATAGCGTTGTTCCAAGGCGACTTGGTGCGAGCGATGGCATTGAGGATGACCAGCAGCTTGTGCATGCAAGCCACCAGGGCGACCTTC